>NZ_JAQZAL010000036.1 GCF_028737205.1 Actinomycetospora lutea
CTGCTCGCCAGCCTCGTGCTCTGGTCCCGGTCGTGATCCAAGAGACACGCCCTAGTCGAGGTCGGTGATCTTGATGCCGGCGTGAACCTTGTAGCGACGGTTGATCGCGATGAGGTTCGCGGTCAGGCACTCCACCTGGTAGGCGTTGCGCAGCCGGCCGCCGTAGACACCGCGCACGCCGGGGATGGCGTCGGCCAGCGCGCGCACGACGTCGGTGGCCTCGCGGTCGTCGCCGAGCACCAGCACGTCGCAGTCGACCCGCGGCTGCTCGAGGTCGGCGAGCAGGACCGCCGAGACGTTGTGGAACGCCGCGGTCACCCGGGTCTCGGGCAGCAGCTGCTCGGCCTGCTGGGCGGCGCTGCCCTCCTCGACGGGCAGCGGGTAGGGGCCCTTCTTGTCGAAGCCGATCGGGTTGACACAGTCGATCAGGATCTTGCCCCGGAGCGGCTCGACGAGGCCCCTGAGCGTGTCGGCGTGCGACTCCCACGGGATCGCGGCGAGCACGATGTCGGCCTCGGCGGCGCAGGTGGCGTTGTCGGTGCCGCGCACGTGGTCGACGCCGGTGGCGTCGCAGTACTCCTGCGCCGAGTTCTCGGCGCGCTCGGCCACGCGGGACCCGATGATCACCTTGATGCCGGCGGCGGCCCAGCGCAGCGCCAGCCCCTTGCCCTGGTTGCCGGTGCCACCGAGGACCCCGACCGTCCACGCGGTCGGGTCGATGGCCTGGTCCGACGAGGACGGTGCACTCACGGGGTCGCTCCCTGCCACGAACGGTCAGATCGGACGGTTTCCTACCACGATCAGCGCGCGAGCAGCTCGGCGAGCTCGGCGTGCAGCGCGGTCACGGCGGTGTCGGCGGCGGGCACCGCGGCGGTGAACCCGTAGAAGCCGTGCACCAGCGTCGGGTGCTCGCGGCGGCGCACGTCCACACCCGCGGCGGCCAGGGCGTCGGCGAACGCGTGACCGGCGTCGCGCAGCGGGTCGTAGCCCGCCGTCGCCACGATCGTCGCCGGGAACCCGGCCAGCGTCGGCGCCCGCAGCGGGGAGAGCCGGGCGTCACCGCGCGGGTCGTGGCCCGCGAGATAGAGCTTCGAGCAGGTCTTCACGTCGGACGCCGTGAGCCAGTAGCCCTCCGCGTTCTCGGCCACCGACGGGTAGCGACCCTCGAAGTCCGGCGGCGGGTAGACGAGCAGGCAGGCGGCCGGCGGGCGCCCCTCGTCGCGCAGGGTCAGCGCGGCGACGGCGGCGAGGTTGGCGCCGGCGCTGTCCCCCACGAGGGCGTAGCGCGTCCCGTCCCCGGTCACCGCCCGGACGGCCGCGAGCGTGTCCTCGAGCGGCGCCGGGAACGGGTGCTCGGGCGCGGGCCGGTAGTCGACGGCGACGACGAGCGCGCCGAGGTCGTCGGCGAGCCGGGCGGCCACCGTGTCGTAGGCGTCGCCGGTGCCGAGCACCCACCCGCCGCCGTGGAGGAACACGACGACCGCGTCGGTGGCGGGGTCCGCCGGGCGGTGCACGCGGACCGCGACCCCGCCGGCCTCGCGCCGCTCGGGTGCCCGCGGCGCCGGCCCCGCGCCCTCGGCCATCTGGGCGGCGAAACGAGCGCGCGCCTCGGGCACGCCGTCGGTCGTCCCGGGCGCCGTGCCCGCGAACATCGGCGGCTGGTCGGCCCACCGGTCGAGCAGCGCCCGCACGCCCGGATCGAGGGGTGCGCGGGGCGTGTCCGCGCCGGCACCGTCGGGTACGCCGGTCATTCGGGTCACCCTAGGAGGCCGCGGAGGATCACCTGCTCGGGGCACTGCGGCCATCCGGGTGACGCGAGGATGATGGTCGGCGACGTCGGAGACCGCCGTTGCCGAATCGATACCGAACGGCGGGAACCACCCGGGTCGCACAGGCGTCATCCCGGTGTCGATCTCCGCGACGCCCCGGAGCTCTCCGGCCCACCCGGCCGCGAGCCCCGGCGTGGCTCCCCGACGCGCCCCGCTGGACCCTCACGACCCCGAAGGACCGACGCTCGCGATGGCTCTCCCCTGGCCGAACACCGCCCCGACCCTCCCCCGCCCCGTCCCCGCCGCGCCGCGCCCGACCCCGGCCGGCGTCGTCGGTCGCGTCGGCACCGCCGCGCGCCGGCACCCGAGCCTCGTGCGCCTCGGCGAGCTCGCGACGAACCCGCTCACCGCGCTCGTCGTGATGCTCGTCGGTCTGGCGCTGCTGTTCGTCCTGCCGCTGGTCGGGCTGCCGTTCGTCGCCGTCGTGGTCCTGCCGACCGTCGTCTACCACCTGCGCCCCGAGCGCCGCACGGCGCTGCGCCGCCCCCGGGGCTGACCGGCGCCCACCGGGTCCCGCACCGACGGCCCCGCTCCCCCGGGGGAGCGGGGCCGTCGGCGTTCCCGGGCGCCGACCCGTGTGCTCAGCCCACGCCGGAGGGCGTCGTGGTCCCGCCCGTCGGCTCCGTCCCCGACGACGGCGCCGAGCTGGGCGCCTCGGACGGCGACTCGGACGGCGACTCGCTCGGCGTCTCGCTCGGCGACTCGGAGGGCGAGCTCGGGGTGGTCGGTTCCGGCGAGGAGGTCGGGCTCGACGGCGGCGCGGTGCTCGACCCGGTCGAGCTGGTCGGCCGCGTCGAGCCGGGCGAGGTCCCCGGGGACGACGGGCGGGCGGTCCCGCGGGCCGGGGGTGCCGCGCGCGTCCCGGGCTCGGGCGCCGCGGCAGCGAGCGCGGGACCCGCGGGCGCCGGCCCGGCGGCGGGGGCCGGCGGGGACGGCAGGGGCTGCTGGTCGGCGCGCAGGGCCAGGTCGGCCACGGTCGGGGTGATCGTGGTGGACGGCGGGAGCGCGGGCCCGGCGGCGGCCGGCACGGCGGCCCAGGGCAGGGGGCTGTGCAGCTCGTCGACCGCGCCGGGCATCCCGAGAGCAGTCGAGGCCTGGGTCGTCGTCTGGTAGACCGCCGTCGTCAGGGAGGCCGCGCCCATGATCCCGACGCCCAGGCCCGCCGCGATCCGCGACATCCGGGCCCGGCGCTCGGCGCGCGGGAGGGGGGGCGGATCGCAGGGCGTCTCGGTGCGGGGCCGCGGGTCGCGCGACAGCTCGTCGGTGACCGCCGAGGTCGGTTCCCACAGGCTCACGTCGCGTTCTCCTCGTCCCTCGGCGTGCGCTGCGGCACCCCTGGCGGGTACGTGCGGAGATCCCGAGGCGGCGCCACCCGGTCCAACGCGCCGCCGGTGTGACGGTGGTTCTGCCGATCGGGCGGACCGCGGACGGCCCGGACGGCGCAGTGCGCTGGACCTGCGATCGGCCCCGAGATGCGGGAACGGCGCCGGGACCCCTCGCCCGGAGTCACCGAGGGTGAGGCGGTATCACGACGCGTGAGTGAGTGCGGGCGATCACGGATGCCCGGACGGCCCTAGTATCGGCGCGTGTGACCGCCGCGCCGTCCGACGACGACCCGTCCGACGGGAGGGCGCCCCGCGGCGCGCTGCCCGCCCTCGCCGGGCTGGCCGGCGTCCCGCGGCACACGGCTGCGCAGGCGTGGGGCAACGTCCGCGACTGGGCGACCCACGGCCACCTCGCCGACACCCGCCGGATGCCGCGGCTGCCGATCCACCACGGCGACGGGTACACGGTGTACCGCTACGAGCCGACCGCCCCGGTCGACCCGGCCCTCGCTCCGCTGCTGCTCGTCCCGCCGCTGGGGGCGCCCGACTTCGCCTTCGACCTGCGCCGCGGGGCGAGCCTCGTCGAGGACCTCCTCGCCACCGGCCGCGAGATCGTCATCGTCACCTACGACGCCACGGGCCCGGCCGCCGGACGACGCGGTCTCGAGCTGTGGGTCGACGAGATCGTCCCGGCGGCCCTGTACGCGATCGCGGACCGGCACGGCGACAGCGCGGTCCACCTCGCGGGCTGGAGCCTCGGCGGCCTGTTCGCGCTGCTCGCGGCCGCGAGCGGGGTCTCGGGCGCCCCCATCCGCTCGGTCACGGCGTTCGCGTCACCCGTCGACGTCTCCGCCGTCCCCCTGGTGGCGCCGTTCCGGTCGGTCGCCGAGTACACGGGCGGGCGCATCTTCTCCGCCGCCTACCGGACCCTCGGCTCGTTCCCCGCCACCGCGGTGAAGTGGGCGTTCCAGCTGACCAGCGTCGAGCGCTACCTGACCAAGCCGGTGACCCTCGCGACGCACCTCGACGACCGCGAGCTGCTCGAGCAGATCGAGGCCGTCGACCTGCTCATGGCCGGCATGACCGCCTACCCCGGCCGGGCGTTCGGGCAGATCTACCACCACGTCATCCGCTCGAACGACCTCGCGGAGGACCGGCTGCGCCTCGCCGGGCGGCCGGTGCGCCTGGCCGACGTCGAGGTCCCGGTGCTCCTGGTCGCCGGCGCCGACGACGTCATCGCGCCGGTCGCGGCCGTCGAGCGCGCCACCGAGCTGCTCACCGCCTGCCCCGACCTGCGGTTCGACGTGCGGCCCGGCGGACACCTGGGCGTGCTCGCCGGTCGGCGGGCCCGGGAGAACTCCTGGCACGACCTCCGGGAGTTCCTCACGGCGCACGACGACAGCTGAACCACACACGTGTCATTCGGCCGCCCCTAGTGGAGATCCGGCCCCGGTGCTCCCGTACGGTCGGCGCCGCTCCCCCTGCTCCCCGAGGAAGGACACCGATGGCCGAGACGCTCAAGGCTCGCCTTCTCGACTCCGACCGTCGCAGCGCCGTCATCGACGACCTGCAGGGCCTCGTCGACTCCGAGGTCGCGAACAAGAGCGGCCTCTCCGGCGGCGTCGTCAAGACCGGCTACGCCGGCCTGAAGAAGATCAAGCCCGGCATCGTCCGCGAGGCGCTCGACAAGATGCTCGACGAGTTCGTCGAGCAGCTCGAGCCCTTCTGGGCCA
This sequence comes from Actinomycetospora lutea, assembly GCF_028737205.1. Taxonomy (GTDB): domain Bacteria; phylum Actinomycetota; class Actinomycetes; order Mycobacteriales; family Pseudonocardiaceae; genus Actinomycetospora; species Actinomycetospora lutea. The sequence continues at coordinate 4,888 of NZ_JAQZAL010000036.1, forward strand.
CCTACACCACCGAGGCGACCGGTGACTTCGGCACCTTCCTCGGCACGCGCCCGCAGGAGGCCTCCGAGGCCCTCCTCGCGGTCACCGACCGCCGCGCCGAGCGCAGCAGCCGCGGCACGATCACCTCGATCTACAGCAAGCTGCGCCCGAAGGCCCAGGAGAACGTCATCGAGGCCCTGCCCGGCCTCGGCGCCGTGATCGAGAAGCACGCGCGCGTCTGAGCCCTCCCCGCTCCCCCACGCCGGCCCCGGCGCCGCGGACCGTACGAACGGACCGTGGCTCCGGGGCCGTCGTTCGTGGTGGAGTGATCCAATGCACATCCTCACGGTCCTGTACGGCCACCCGACCGACCCCGCCGCGTTCGACGAGTACTACCGCACGACCCACGCTCCGCTCGTCGACCCGATCCCCGGGGTCACGGCGTTCACCTACCGGCACTGCTCCTCGCTCGACGGCAACCCGCCGCCCTACTACCTCATGGCCGAGCTGACCTTCGACTCGATGGAGTCCCTGCAGTCCGGGATGGGCTCCGAGGCCGGGCAGGCCGCCGCAGGGGACGTCCCGAACTTCGCCACCGGCGGCGTGACCATGTTCGTCGCCCACGACTGACGTCCGTGCTCGCTCGCCGCGCCGCCGTCCTCCTCGTGGCGGCGCGGCGGGACGCCCGCCCGGTCCGGGTTCTTGACCTCGAGCGAGGTCGAGGGCGGAGGCTCGGCCCGCAGCGACGATCACGAGCCCAGGAGGTCCCCATGACCACCCCCGCACCGTTCCGTTTCCAGGACTCCTACCTCACCGACGAGCCCCCGTGGATCATCGGCGAGCCCCAGCCCGCCATCGTGGCCGCCGAGGCCGAGGGCCTCCTGCGCGGCCGCGTGCTCGACCTCGGCTGCGGCACCGGCGAGCACACCGTGCTGCTCGCCGGGCACGGCTACGACGTCGTCGGCGCCGACTCCGCCCCGGCCGCCCTCGACCGCGCCCGCGCCGTCGCGGCCGCGCACGGGGTCGACCCGGTGTTCGTCGTGGCGGACGCGCTGGACCCCGTCGAGCTGCGCGGTTTCGACACCGTCCTCGACAGCGCGCTGTTCCACATCTTCGACGGCGACGACCAGGCCCGTTACGCCGACGCCCTGCGCGAGGTCGTCGTCGGCGGGGGCCGCGTCGTCCTGCTCGCCCTGGCGCCCGGGCCCGCGTTCGGCCCCGAGGTCACCGACGACGAGATCCGCCGCGCGTTCTCGCGCCCCGGCTGGCGGCTCGAGCAGCTCCGCGAGAGCACGTACCGCGGGCGCGTGCCCGACGCGCAGCAGGCCGACCTGCTCCGGGTGCCCGTCGGCGCGCACGTCGACCTGCCGGCGTGGCTGGCGGTCGCCCGCCGGGAGGCGTAGCTCAGGCCGCCAGGTGCTCCGGTGGCACCGTGTCGGCCAGCTCGCGCAGCATCGCGATGTTGAGCTCGAAGGCGTGGCAGGCCTCGTCGGTGATCCGCGCGCGCTCGACCTCGTCCCAGTCGGCGGCGTCGAGCAACCCGCGGTAGTGGGTCCGGAAGGGCGGCACGGGGCCGAGCGCGCCGAAGTCGTAGAACCGCGCCCCGTCCCCGGTCACCCCGTAGGTGCGCTCGAGCAGCACCCGCACGGCCTGCCCGCCGGCGATGTCGCCGAGGTAGCGGGTGTAGTGGTGGGCCACCCAGCCGCCGGGCCAGGCGTCGACGGTCTCGCGGATGCGCCCGGCGTAGGCGGCGGTGGTGGGCAGCGGGCGCAGGTCGTCGGCCCAGTCGGGGCCGCGCAGGAACGCCAGGTCGGCGGCAATGGCGTCGCGACGGCGCAGCGCGTCGACGGCGAAGCCGCCGACCACCGGGTGCTCCGCGAGGCGGTCGGCGCCGTCCTCGAGCGCGGCGTAGATGTGCCAGTACTGCACGACGAGCGTGCCGTAGTGCGCGAGCGCGAGGCGCCCGCCGAACAGCGCGTCCATGTAGCGCGAGTGGTGCGCGCGGTCGTGGGCGGCCGCGGTGGCCCGACGCAGGGACTGGGAGAAGGGCTGGGGCTCGCTCACGCTCACGGTCCGCCTCCGGGTGTCGCCGGGTGTCACCGGTCTCCGGCACGACAGTAGGGTCCGCCGCCGGGTAAGGCTACCCTCACCTCGATCGCCGGGCGGATCCTGCGAGGCTGACCGTCGTGCGGGTCGCGGTGACGGGGGCGGGCGGCTTCGTCGGGCGGGCGGTGGTATCGGCGCTGGTCGCGGCCGGGCACGACGTCGTCGGCGTCACCCGCTCGCGCCCGGTCGCGGGACCGGTGGAGACCCGGACGGCATCGCTCGAGCGTCCCGACCAGGTGTCCGCGGCGCTGCGGGACGTCGACGCGGTGTGCCACCTGGCGGCCGTGGTGCGCGTGCGCGAATCCCGCGCCGATCCCCTCGGCACCTGGCGCACCAACGTCGGCGGCACGCTCGCGGTGCTCGACGCGCTGCGGCCGGGCGCCCGGATCGTGCTCGCCTCCACCGCCGCGCTCGGGAGGAGCGGGCGCCCGCCCGCGCACCCCTACGGGGCCTCGAAGCTCGCCGCCGAGGTCGCCGTGCGCGATGTCGCCGCGGCCGGAACGGTGGGGGCCGTGTCGCTGCGGTTCGCCAACGTCGCGGGACCCGGCGACACCGACCGCACCCGTCTGCTCCCGGCGGTGCTCGCCGCGGCGGCCGGCGGCGGCGAGTTCGTGGTGAACGGGGACGGGTCGGCGGTGCGCGACCTCGTGCACGTCGCGGACGCCGCCGACGCCGTGGTCGCGGCGCTCGCCGTGGCCACGCCGGGCACGTACCGGGCGCTGCCGATCGGCAGCGGGCAGCCGGTGACGGTGCGCGAGGTGCTCGACGCGGTCGCGCGGGTGACCGGCCGCGTCGTCCCCGCGCGCCACCGCGAGGGGGCGCCCGAGGCCCCGGTGGTGACGGTGGACCCGGCGCCGGCGCGCGACGAGCTCGGCTGGACGGCCCGCCGCTCCACGATCGACCGGATCGTCCGCGACGCGTGGACACCGCGCACGCCGCCGCCCTCCTGATCCGCCGGCGCTGTCGGGGGTCGCCCCTACCGTCGTCCCCATGGCTCTCTGGACCGACTTCGCCGCGGCCGCGCCCCGCATCGCCGAGGTCTTCACGCGCCGTCACGCCGCCACCGGCTGTCTCTGCATGCTCGGGACGCTGCGCCCCGACGGCTTCCCGCGCATCAGCCCGATGGAGCCGCGCTTCCTCGAGGGCGACCTGTGGCTGGTCGGCATGCCCGACACCGCCAAGTTCGAGGATCTGCGGGCCGATCCCCGCTTCGCGCTGCACACCGCGACCGTCGACACGCAGGTCGGCGACGGCGACGCGAAGCTGTGGGGCCGGGTCGAGGACGTCCGCGACGAGGCGCTGCACCAGCGCTTCGCCGAAGCCGTCTACGCGGAGATCGGACTCGATCTGCGCGGCCAGCGGTTCGACCAGTTCCTCCGCGCGGACATCGTCGGTGCCGCCGCGGTGGCCGTCGGCGACGAGCACATGGACGTCACCACCTGGCGGGAGGGCCGCGCGGAGAAGGTCATCCGCAAGCACTGAGCGCGCACGGCTCAGCTGGGGAAGACGAACTGGTAGCCCTGCTCCTGGATCCACGGCAGGAGCTCGGCCACGGCGGCGACCGTCTGGTCCCGCGGGCCGCCGCCGTCGTGGAAGAGCACGATCGCGCCGGGGTGCAGGCCCTGCTTGACGCTGTTCACGATCGCGGCGGACCCGGGTTGGGTCCAGTCCAGGGTGTCCACCGACCAGCCCAGGGGTCGCATGCCGGTCTCGGCGGCGACCTGGTCGAGCGCCGGGGTCCAGGCGCCTTCCGGCGCGCGGAAGTAGTCGATCGTCGCCGGAGGCTGCACGCTGCCGGCGATCGTGGTCCTGCTCGTGCCGAGCTGGCGGCTCATGAGGTCGTGGGGGTTCTGCCCCACGGTGGCGTCGTGGGTCATCGTGTGGTCGCACAGCCGGTGGCCCTCGGCGATGATGCGCTGCATCAGCTCGGGGTGGGCGACCGACTGGTTGCCGATCGTGCAGAACGTGGCCTTGACGTTGTACTCGGCGAGCAGGTCGAGCACCTGCGGCGTGTACTCCGGGGTGGGCCCGTCGTCGAAGGTCAGCGCGACCGCGGGCCGGTCGACGCTCGAGTCCGTGACGGTCAGCAGGGAGGACGTGATCGCCGGCCGCGCCATGCCGGGCATGCCGAGCGCGGGGGCGTCGGCCACCGAGCGCACCGGCTTCCCGGCCGGCCCCGTGGCCACCACGGGCGCGGCCCCGGTGGCCAGCACCTGGCGCGCCCCGACGTCACTGAGCACCACGAACGTCACGCCGGTCATCAGCGCGATCGTCGTGAGGAGTCCGGCCCACCGGTAGATGTACGGCGGGCTGACGATCTGGCGCAGGATGACGCGCTGCCGAGGGGTGAGCATTCGATCTCAACCGTCCCATCAGTCACAGGAACCACACGCGTCACAGCGTTGGTCACCATAGAGGGTCGGCTCGTGACTCGCGATAGACCCTCCACCTCTGATCGAGTGAATCGCCTCCGATGTCTGATGCACAGGGCGCGACGGGTGCCGGCACATCGTCCGCACAGCTCGATCGCGTGCCCTGGACCCGGACGCCGTGATCGACGTGTACGGAGGACCCGTGGACCACCGACCGCTCCCGCGCCCCGACGCCGACCTCGAGGACCAGGGGCTGGCCTTCGACCTCGGCACGCTCGGCCGCCGGCGGGCGTTGCGCCTCCTCGGCCTCGGCGCGGTGGCGGTCGGCGTCGCCGCCTGCGGGGGTCCGCCCGTGCGGGCGGGGACGAGCCCGGGCGAGATCCCCGAGGAGACGGCCGGGCCGTTCCCGCCGACGGGTCGAACGGCGCGAACGTGCTCACGCAGAGCGGGATCGTGCGCAGCGACATCCGCCCGAGCTTCGGCGGACCCACCGGTGTCGCCGACGGCGTCCTCATGACCCTCGAGCTCTCCGTCGCCGACCTGGCGCGCGGCGGGGCGCCGTTCGTCGGGGCCGCGGTGTACGTGTGGCACTGCGACCGGGCCGGCGGGTACTCCCTCTACTCCCCGGGCGTCGAGGACGAGAACTACCTGCGCGGCGTCCAGATCACCGACGCCGCGGGCGCCGTCCGCTTCACCAGCGTCGTCCCGGCCTGCTACGCGGGGCGGTGGCCGCACGTGCACGTCGAGGTCCATCCCGACGCCGTGAGCATCGCCGACGCCGCCACCACGATCGCCACCTCGCAGGTCGCCCTGCCCGAGGAGACCTGCCGGCAGGTGTACGCGCAGCCGGGGTACGAGCAGTCGGTCGCGAACCTGGGAGAGGTGAGCCTGGCGGGCGACACCGTCTTCGGCGACGACGGCGGCGCGAGCCAGCTCGCCGCGGTCACCGGCGACGTCGCCCGCGGCTACACCGTGACACTCCCCGTCCGCGTCGACACCCGGACGCTGTGACCCGACTACTACCTATTGACGGTCGATAGGTATCGGTCGATGATCGATGCATGAGTCCGCTCGTCATCGTCGCCCTCCGAGCGCTCCTCGTGGGCATCGCACTCGGCGCCCTCGCCGCGCAGGTCGCGATCGTCGTGGCCGTCGTCCTCGCGCTCGGCGCCGGCGGGATCACCGGGATCGCGGTCCTCTACGCGGTGCTCGGCGTCGGCGCGCTCGCCGCGCTGGAGGTCGGGCTCGTCGCGCTGTGGGTGCTGCTGGGGATGGTGCGCCGGGAGGCGATCTTCGACGACGGCGCCTTCCGCTGGGTCCGGGTGGTCACGGTGGCCGGGTTCGTCGCCGCCCTCCTGGTCGCCGCCGCGTGCATGCACTACGGGGAGATCGACGACGCGCCCGGCCTGATCCTGATCGGCGGCGGCATCGCGGTCGGCGGCACCGCCTACGCGCTGCTCATGGTCGTCATGCGCGGCCTGCTGGCCAACGCGACCGTGCTGCGCCGCGAGCTCGACGAGGTCGTCTGATGATCGTCGTCGACATCGACGTCATGCTCGCGCGCCGCAAGATGTCGGTCGCCGAGTTCGCCGAGGCGGTGGGCATCACGCCCGCGAACGTCGCCGTGCTCAAGAACGGGCGCGCCAAGGCCGTCCGCTTCACGACCCTCGACGCCGTGTGCCGGGTGCTCGCGTGCCAGCCCGGCGACGTCCTGCGCTGGGTGCCCGACGACGCGACGAGCCCGGCCGCGCCGGCGGACACCCACCCCGTCGGCTCCTAGCGGCCGGGCCCGACGACGGCCTCGAGCCCGCTCCCGCGGTCGGTCCCGGTGTCGAGGCGGAGCTGCACCACGTCACCCCGGTACTCGACCCGGGCCACCTCGAAGGGCCGGTCCCCGGACGCCGTCGTCCGGTACTCGGTGCACAGCACCAGGAACACCGGCGTCCGGTGCGGGACCCCGAAGCGGTCGGCCTCGAACTGCCCGCACTGGCTGGTCTCGATCGACATCTGCGAGCGGCCCAGCACGACGCCGTGGTCGGCGAGCGACAGCCCCTCGGGCAGGTGGCGCCCCACGTGCAGGCGTTCCTCCAACCAGCTCGCGTCCGCCCGCCGGAAGAAGGAATACGCGATCGCCAGCGCGGTCTCGTCCAAGGTGAGCAGCGAGGTGACACGGAGGACGTCCTCCCCCGCGGCGGCGTCGAGGCGCTCGCGGATGCTGCGCTCGACTACCGGGACCCCGACGTCGAGGATGAGGACCCCGCCGTGCGCGGCCTCCGGCGAGCCGAGCTGGCGCGACAGGCCGCCCGCGCGGGACGCCCGCTTGGGTGGCGCGACGAAGGTGCCGCGGCCGCGGACCCGCCGGATCTGGCGGTCGTCCTCGAGGATGGCGAGCGCCTGGCGCACGACGACGCGGCTCACCCCGAAGTGCCGCGCGAGCTCCGGCTCGGAGGGCAGGACGTCTCCCGGCCGCCAGGTCCCGGACTCGATGTGCTGCTTCAGCAGCTCCTGCAGCTGGTAGTACAGGGGCACGAAGCTCGTCCGGTCAAGCGCGCCCGCGCCGGCGGGGATCTTCCCGCTCCACCTGGCCATCCTCGGCTCCCTGCAGATCTCGGTCGATGGGACAACCATACAAGACGGCACCGGACAACCGGTCGCTCTGAGCGCGGTCCAATGGTTCATCTGCGCAGGTCACGGGCCTGATCGAGTCTTGACACCCTCCTCCGCGCCCCCTCTACTGACGGCCCCACTTGTTCTAGCAACCGGACAGGACGGGCCATGGACGAAGCGACGACGACGCCGGCCCCGGCCGGCTCCGAGGACGACCGCCTGCTCTCCGAGTTCGGCTATCGCCAGGAGCTGCCCCGGGTCCTGCGTTTCTGGACCAACTGGGCGCTCGGGTTCGCCTTCATCTCCCCGATCGTCGGCCTCTACACCGTGGTGGCACTCGGCGCGCAGACCGCCGGGCCCGCCTGGGTGTGGGTGCTGCCGATCGTGCTCGTCGGCCAGATGTTCGTCGCGCTGGTCTACGCCAACCTGGCGAGCCGCTGGCCGCTGGCCGGGGGCATCTACCAGTGGTCCCGGCGGCTCGTCGGCCCGGCGTACGGGTGGTGGGCCGGGTGGATCTACATGTGGGCGCTCGTGCTCACGCTGTCGACGGTCGCCTACGGCGGCGGCTTCTTCCTCGGCCAGCTGCTCGGCTGGGAGGAACCGACCACGGCGCAGAGCGTGCTGCTCGGCCTCATCGTCATGGCGATCTTCACCTCGGTGAACGCGGCGGGCCTGCACCTGCTGCGGTGGGTGGTCAACATCGGCATCGCCTGCGAGCTCGTGGCGAGCATCGGGATCGGCATCCTCCTGATCTCGCTGTTCCGCGTGCAGCCGGTCAGCACGCTGGTCGACACGTCCATGACGCCCGACGGGGGCCCGTTCCTCCCCGCCTTCATCGCCGCGCTGGCCATCGGCGGCTGGGTCATCCTCGGGTTCGACGCCTGCGGCAGCGTGGCCGAGGAGACCCGCGAGCCGCGCCGCCAGGTGCCGCGCGCGATCGTCGTCTCGCTGATCACGGTCGGGGCGGTCGACATCCTCGCGGCCTGCGCCCTGGTGCTCGCCCACCCCGACATCGGCGCAGTCATCAGCGGGCAGTCCGCCGACCCCGTCTCGGACGCCGTGGTCGCGGGGCTCGGCGAGTGGGCGGCCAAGCCCTTCCTGGTCGTCGTCGTGATCGCGTTCATCGCCTGCGGGATCGCCGTCCAGGCGACCGGCGTGCGGGTCGTGTTCTCCTACGCCCGCGACGGCATGCTCCCGCTCTCGCGGGTGTGGCGGCGGGTCTCCACCCGCAACCAGACGCCGCTGTTCGCGGTCGGCCTGGTCGCCACGCTCTCGGCGCTCGCCTTCGTCTACGCGAACGCGCTGACCGTGCTCGTCGCGTTCGCCACCGGCGCCTACTACGTCGGGTTCCTCGCCCCGGTGGTCGCCCTGCTCTACCAGCGCATGCGCGGGCGGTGGCGCGACGACAAGGGCCGCTCCGGGACGCTCGCCCTGGTGATCAACGTTGTCGCGGTGCTCTGGCTGACCTTCGAGCTCATCAACATCGCGTGGCCCCGGGACCTGGGCCTGCCGTGGTGGCAGACCTACGCGTTCCTCCTCGGGCTCGCCTGCTTCGGCGCGGTCGGGCTGGCGTACTTCCTCGCCAGCCGCCCCGATCGCCGGTTCGTCGAGAACAGCGTGTCGATGGGGCTCCCGTCGGCCGAGCAGCCCGTACCCGGGAGGGACCCAGCATGACGGACGGCCCCGAGCAGTCCCACGGCTTCGACCGCTCGACCCTGCAGGGGATGCAGGGGCTGCGGCGCCTCGCCCAGATCCCGGCGACGGCCCAGCACCGCGCGGTGCAGCAGGGTCTCGAGTACGGGCTCGAGGCCGCGGACTCGGTGCAGGACCGGCGCATCAGCACGTTCTCGCGGGGCGCGCAGCCCGCCTTCGCCGGCATCAACACGTTCCTCAAGGCGCCCTACTGCGAGGACATCCGCGAGGTCGGCCGCTACGACGCGGCGGTCATCGGGGTGCCGTTCGACATGGGGACCACGTACCGCTCGGGCTGCCGGTTCGGCCCGCAGGCGGTGCGACGGATCTCCGCGGTCTACGACTCCTACAGCCTCGACCTGGGCGTCGACCTCGACGAGGAGCTCGCGCTCTGCGATGCCGGGGACGTCTTCGTCATCCCCTCCAACATCGAGAAGACGTTCGACCAGATCGACCGCGCGATCTCGCACGTCGTCTCCCAGGGCGTCTTCCCCGTGATCATCGGCGGCGACCACTCCATCGGCTACCCCGACGTGCGCGCGATCTCGAAGTACGTGGACGGCAACGTCGGGATCATCCACTTCGACCGCCACATCGACATCCAAGAGCGCGACATGGACGAGCGCATGCACACGACGCACTGGTTCCACGCCACGAACATCCCGAACGTGCCGCCGGAGAACCTCGTCCAGATCGGGATCGGGGGCTGGTACGGCTCCCGGCCCGGCCTCTCGGTCGCCCACGAGCGCGACACGACGGTCATGACCATCGGCGACGTCGAGAAGCTCGGCATCGACAAGGCCGTCGAGATCGCGCTCGAGGTGGCGTGGAAGGACGCCGCCGCGGTGTTCCTGTCCTTCGACATCGACTCGGTCGACGGCGGCATCGCGCCGGGCACCGGCTCGCCCGAGCCGGGCGGGCTGCTCCCCCGCGAGGCGCTGCACGCCCTGCGGACGATCGCGCGCGAGGGCATCTGCGGGATGGAGGTCATCGAGATCTCCCCGCCCTACGACACCAGCGACTCCACCGCCCAGCTCGGGTGCCGCGCGATCATGGACGTGCTCGGCGTCCTCGTCGCCGAGGGCAAGCTGGGCACGCGCGCCCCCGGCGACGGGACCTGACGGTCAGGACAGGACCTTCAGCCCGACCACGCAGCCGACGACCCCGAGCAACAGGACGATCTTGAGCGGGGAGGCCGCCTCGTCACCGGTCGCCATCGCGTAGGCGACGGTCAGCGCCGCACCGATGCCGACCCACACCGCGTACGCGGTGCCGGTGGGCAGCGAGCGCATCGCGTAGGCCAGCCCCACCATGCTCAGCACCAGGCCGGCGACGAAGACGATCGAGGGGGTGAGCCGGGAGAAGCCGGCGGTCCTGCCGAGGGCGGTGGCCCACACGGCCTCCAGCACCCCGGACACGACCAGCACGATCCACGCCATGACGGACCTCGCAGGGCTGCCGTCTTGTCGTGGTCTGGGTACGGCGCCGCTCGTCCAGGAACCCCGCTCTCCCCCGGGGCTCATCACGATGGTCGCAACCCGGTGACGGCGCGGCCAGGCGCGACCCGGTGAGGCTGGTCTCCGCTCAGTCCACGTGCTGGAGGATGTTGAGCACGTTGCCGTCCGGGGCCCGGACGAAGAACCGGCGCACGCCCCAGGGCTCGGTCTGCAGCGGGTGCACGATCTCGAACCCGCGCCGGCGGGCCTCCGCGTACGCCGCCTCGACGTCGTCGACCGCGATGGACGCCACCGGGTCCTCGGGCGCCGTGGCGTCGCGGGTGACGAGCTGGACGTCCGCCCCGGTGTGCGGCGACGAGAACCGGGTCACCCAGTCCATGCCGATGCTCTCGTCGGTGAGGCCGAGGTAGCCGGCGTAGAACTCCCGCGCCGCCGCGATGTCGGGCACGCGCAGGTCGGTGTGGATGCGGGTGACGCGCACGGGCCCAGTCTCCGGGCATGCTGCCCGGTGTGGCCAGCGTCGAGGACGTGCGTCCGCTGGGCTCGAGCCTGGAGCGCTCGTACCCGGTGGTCGTGCGCGGATGCCTGAAGTTCCGCGTCGGGCAGATCGTCTACGTCGCGTTCTCGCGCGACGAGACGGAGATGGGCTTCGCGTTCCCGAAGGACGAGCGTGCGGCGCTCGTCGAGGGGCAGCCCGGCCGCTTCCACCTGCCGCGCACCTCGGAGCTGCGGTTCAACTGGGTCGAGTCGACCCTGGCCGCCCTCGACCCGGCCGAGGCGCGCGAGTTCGTCGTCGACGCCTGGCGCATGGTCGTGCCGAAGAAGCTCGCCCGCGCCTACGACCTCGCCCACCCCGACGGGCCGGGGTGATCGTCACGCGACCACGTACCGCAGGGACACCGCGCCCCCGCTGAACTCCTGCCGGCCGACGAGCTCGAGATCGACGTAGCGCGAGAGCCCCGCGAACGGTGTCGGTCCGTGGCCCGCCAGCCGGGGGTGCACGATGAACTCGTACTCGTCGATCAGCCCGAGCTCGGCCAGGGCCAGCGGGAGCGTCACGCCGCCCACGTACAGCCCCTCCCCCGGCTCCTGCTTCAGCCGCCGGACGGTCGCCTCCAGGTCGTCCCCGCGCACGAGCTCGGCGTTCCAGTCGACACTGGTCAGCGTGTTCGAGACGACGTACTTCTTCGCCTCGTTGATCGACCGGGCGAAGGGCTCCGTCCAGGCGGGCCGGTCCCCCGCCGGGCCGCGCCACCCGGCCTCCATCAGCTCGAAGACGACGCGACCGAAGATCAGGGCGTCGGCGCGGGCGAGGGTCTGCGCCGCGTGACGGTGCAGGTCCTCGGCCGGGACCCCGGCGTTGTGGTCGCAGCACCCGTCGAGCGTGACGTTGATGGAGTAGCGCAGGGGACGCATGACGGCAGGCTAGTCGGGGCGCGGGCGCCGACATCCCGACGGATGCGGCGTGCGGGGCGGACGAGTCGGCCTGTAAGCCGGATCCTGTGCCCACGTCCCTTGCGGGCGCGTGGGTGGCGACCATCCATCTCGGCCCGCCGTCGCCGGCGGGCTCCAGCGGTCTACCCGCAGGTCTCGGGCGGGCAGCCCTCGGACGACCTGCGCGGCCGGTCCTCGCGGACCGACCTTCTTGACCTTGCTCCGGGTGGGGTTTACCGAGCCGTCCTGGTCGCCCAGGACGCTGGTGGTCTCTTACACCACCGTTTCACCCTCACCACCGGGCGAGCCCGATGGCGGTCTGTTCTCTGTGGCACTGTCCCGCGGGTCACCCCGGGTTGCTGTTGGCAACCACCCTGCCCTGTGGAGTCCGGACTTTCCTCGACGGGGATCACCCGCCGCGGTCGCCCGGCCGACTCGTCCGCGCCGACCAGGGTACAACCGCCGCGAACGGCACGTCCGGCATCCCGGACGCCCTCGCGATCATGCGGAACGTGCCGGTCGGGCGGCACCCGAGCCGCGGGCGCACGCCTCGACCGTTAGCGTCGCTCACCGTGTCGGACCCGTCGGTGCTCCAGATCGTGCTGCTCGCCGCCCTCGGGCTGCTGGCGGGAGCGGTCAACGCCGTCGCCGGCGGCGGGTCGCTGATCGTGTTCCCCGCCCTGCTCGCGGTCGGGATGCCGCCGCTGCCCGCCAACGTGACGAACTCCGTGGCCCAGTGGCCGGGCTACGCCGGCTCGACGGTCAACGCGCGCAGCGATCTGCGCGGGCAGCGCCGGCGCCTGGTCGGCACCGGCATCGCCGCCGCGCTCGGGTCGGCGCTGGGCTGCGCGCTGCTGCTGGTGCTCCCCCAGCAGGTGTTCGACGCCGTCGTGCCCGTGCTCGTGCTGCTCGCGAGCCTCACGCTCGGCGCGCAGCCGTGGATCAAGAGGTGGACGGGCCGCGCCGAGCGCACCGCCGACAACCCCCGGGTGCTGCTGCCGACGATCTTCGTCGCCGCGGTCTACGGCGGCTACTTCGGCGGCGCGCTGGGCGTCGTGCTCATCGCCGTGCTCTCGCTGCTCGCCCACGACACCCTCCAGCGGCTCAACGCGGTCAAGGTCCTGCTCTCGCTGGTGACGAGCACGGTGACCGTCGTGCTGTTCGCGCTCTTCGCCCCCGTCGACTGGTTCGCGGTGCTCCTGCTCGCGCCGACCACGCTCATCGGTGGCTTCCTCGGCATGGCCGTCGCCAAGAAGATGCCCGACGGCGTGCTGCGCTGGAGCGTCGTCGTGCTCGGGGTCGCGGTCGCGATCTACCTGTTCCTGCGGTGACCCGGGCAGGACGGCCATGACGGTCCTCGCGGTCGGCCTGCTCGCCGTCGTCCTCGTCGGCGCCGTCACCCGCCCGCGCAACCTGCCCGAGGCGGCGGCCGCGCTCCCCGCGGCGCTGATCGTCCTCGCGACCGGGTTGATCGCGCCGGCGGCCGCGTGGGACGAGGTCCGCGAGCTCGGGCCGACGGTCGGCTTCCTCGCCGCGGTGCTGGTCCTCGCCCACCTCGCGGACGCCGAGGGCGTGTTCCGCTGGGCCGGCGGGCTGCTCGCCCACCACTCGCGGCACCGCCCGCGGCGCCTGTTCGCGCTGGTCGTCCTCGCCGCGACGGTGACCACGGCGGTCCTGAGCCTCGACGCCACCGTCGTGCTGCTGACCCCGGTCGTGCTCGACACCGCCCGGCGCCTCGGCGCGCGCCCGGCCCCGCACGCCTTCGCCTGCGCGCACCTGGCCAACAGCGGCTCGCTGCTGCTGCCCGTCGCCAACCTGACCAACCTGCTGGCCCTGCAGGCCAGCGGCCTGTCGTTCCTCGGGTTCGCCGGGCTGATGCTGCTGCCCCAGCTCGCCGTGCTCCTCGTCGAGTACGTCGGGCTGCGGCTGACGTTCCGCGACGACCTCGCCACGCCCGCCGAGCCCGCCGGCCCGGCCGAGGAGGCGCCGGTCCCCCGCGTCGCGCTCGCCGTCCTGGCCGCGACACTGCTCGGCTTCGCCGCCTCGTCGCCGCTGGGCATCGAGCCGGTGTGGGTCGCGGTGGCGGGCGCGGCGGCGATGGCGGCCCGGACCCTCGCGACCCACCGCACCCGGGTCCGTGACGTCGTGGCTGCGGCCTCACCCCTGTTCTGCCTGTTCGTGCTGGCCCTCGGTGTCGTGGTGGCCGCGGTGACCGACCGCGGGCTCGGCGACCTCGTCGCGGGCCTGCTCCCCGCCGGCACGTCGTTCGGCGCCCTGCTCGGGCTGGCGGCGATCGCGGCCGTGCTCGCGAACCTCGTCAACAACCTGCCGGCCACGCTGGTCCTGCTGGCCGCGCTCGGCCCGACCCCGGCGGTGGGCGCCGTGCTCGCCGTGCTCATCGGGGTGAACGTGGGGCCGAACCTCACCCCCGTCGGCTCGCTGGCCACGCTGCTCTGGCGGCGCGTGCTCGCCTCCCGCGGCGTCCCCGCCCCGCTGGGGACGTTCACGATCGCCGGGCTCGCGACCGTGCCGGCTGCCCTTCTCGCCGGGACGGCCGCGCTGGCGTCGGTGGTCTGAGGCCGGGGTCAGCGCGCGGCGGCGTTGAGCTGCTCGGAGTCGACGAACTGCTCCATGCGCAGCGCCCGACCGTCGCGGATCTCCCAGACGTGGACCACGCGCGCGACCATCTCCCGACCGGTGGCCCGATAGGTCCCGCGGTAGGTGCAGATCCCCACGACCGTGTCGCCGTCGGCGAGCACGCGCTCCACGTCGACGACGAACCCGTCCCAGTCGGAGCCCACGCGGGCGAAGATTCCTTCGAGCACCGCCTGCGGGCCCTCGTACACACCGCCGTACGGCCCGCCCTCGGTCTCGATCCAGACCACCTCGGGCGCGAGGAAATCGATGACGGCGGGGATGTCGCCCCGTCCGAAGGCCTCGTAGGCGCTGCGGACGAGGGCGGCGTTGTCGGTGGCGACGGTGCTCATGGTGGTTCCCTGGTCGGAGACGGCTCGTGGAGCGAGCCTGCGCCGACACGAGAGGGTCCGGCAGTCCGTAGATGTACGTATCGACAGTCAGACCTGCGGACGGCTCATCACCATCGCCTGCGTGCCCACCGCCGCGAGGAGGTCGAGGCGGCTGCGCGCGTCGGAGCCGGGCGCTGGGGTGAAGACGAGCAGGCGCAGGTCGTCCTCGGCGGTGGTCAGGGTGTCGCAGACGATGTCGACGTCGCCGACCTCGGGGTGCGCGATCACCTTGCGGCTCTGGTGGTGCTCGGCCACGGCCCCGGAGTCCCAGAGCGCCCCGAACTCGGGGCCGGTGGCGGCGAGCTCGGCGACGAGGGCGGCGAGGTCCGGGTCGTGCGGGTAGCGGCTGGTGCTGCCGCGGAGGTCGGCGACCAGCGAGCGGGCGAGCGCGTCGCGCTCCTCGGGGGTGTGCCGCACCCGGGAGCTCGGCTCGCCGGTGACGAAGAGGCGGAACAGCGTGTTGCGCTCGCGCTCGGGCAGCGCCGTCGGGTCGCCCATGAGCGCGGCGTAGAGCGGGTTCCACGAGATCAGCGTCCAGGTCGCGTCGAGGACACCGACGGGGCTGTCGTGCAGGGCCTCGACGATCCGGCGCACGCCCACCGGGATGCGCCGGGACACGCGGCCGCCGTCGGTGGCGTGGCCGGCGAGGCGGAACAGGTGGGCCTGCTCGGCGTCCGAGAGCCGCAGCGCTCGGGCCAGCGACGCACAGACCTGCGCGGACGGCGTGCGGGTGCGGCCCTGCTCGAGGCGCACGACGTAGTCGATGGAGATGCCCGCGAGCAGCGCGAGCTCCTCGCGACGCAGGCCCGGCGCGCGGCGCGGCGCGTTGGCGGCCATCCCGACGTCGGCGGGATCCGTGCGGTCGCGCCACGTCCGCAGGGCGGCGGCCAGCTCCCCGGTGCTCACGCCCCGATCATCCGCCCGATCGCGGCGCGCCGGGGGGTACGGGATGTACCAGGACGATCCGTCGCTCCCCGGGGTGTGGCGGGCGGGTAAGCCTGGGTCCATGACCACATCCGAGCTGACCGACCGCCTCGCCCTGGCCGACGACCTCGTCCTGACCCGCATGGGCTACGGCGCCATGCAGCTCGCCGGGCCGGGTGTCATGGGGCCGCCACGCGACCGCGACGAGGCCGTCGCCGTGCTGCGCGAGGCCGTCGACCGGGGCGTCACGCACATCGACACGTCCGACTTCTACGGCCCGTTCGTCGTCAACGAGATCCTCCGCGAGGCCCTGCACCCCTACCCCGCGGACCTGCGGATCGTCACCAAGGTCGGCTGCCGGCGCGGCGAGGACGGGTCGTGGAACCTCGACACCTCGCCCGACGAGCTGGTCCGCGAGGTGCACGAGAACCTCGAGCGACTCGACCTCGACACCCTCGATGTCGTCAACCTGCGCGTCTCCGACGACCACGACGAGCCCCTCACCGAGGCGTTCACGACGCTGGCCGAGCTGCGTGAGAAGGGCCTGATCCGCCACCTCGGGGTCAGCAACGTCTCCCCCGCCCAGCTCGAGGAGGCCCGCGGCGTCGCACCGGTCGTGTGCGTGCAGAACCACTACAACCTGGTGCACCGGACCGACGACGACCTCGTCGACCACTGCGCCGCCGAGGGGATCGCCTACACCTCGTTCTTCCCGCTCGGTGGGTTCAGCCCGCTGCAGTCCGACACGCTCGCCCGCGTCGCCGAGCGCGTCGGGGCGACCCCGCAGCAGGTCGCGCTGGCGTGGCTGCTGCAGCGCTCGCCGACGATGCTGATCATCCCCGGCACGTCGTCGCGGGCGCACCTGCGGGAGAACCTCGCCGCGGCCGACCTCGTGCTGCCCGACGACGCCGTGGCCGAGCTGGACGCCATCTGAGCGAGCCGGGCCGGTCGCGTTGCGCGGCCGGTCCGCGGCTCGGCAAGCTCAGCGGCGTGACGGCAGCCGACGTGGAGGCGCGCGCCCGCGTGCGTGAACAGGCCCAGGGCATCGCGGCCGGGTGGTCGGGGCCGGACACGCCCCCGAGCTGGGCGCTCACCGCCGAGCTGTTCACGGCGATCGCCGACGAGCCCGAGCTGCTCGAGCTCGGGGCGGCGATCCCGCTCGACCGCCTGCCGCCGCTGCTGCTCAGCGCCGCGGTGCGCTACCTCGTGGCCCGCGACCGGCCCGAGCCGCTCGCGGGGTACTTCCCGGTGCCCGGGTCGGGGCAGCCGGCCCTCGACGACGGCTTCCGCCCGGCGCTGGTGGCCTTCGCCCGGGAGCACGCCGACGAGCTCGCCCTGCTCTGCGTCGAGCACCGCTACCAGATGAACGAGGTCGCCCGCAGCGCCGACGTCGTCCCGGTCCTCTCGCGTCTCGACCCCGACCGGCCGATCGCCCTGGTCGACCTCGGCACGGGCGCGGGTCTCGGGCTGCACCTCGACCGCTACCGCTACGACTTCGCCGGCCGGACCCTCGGGCCCGCGGACGCCGCGCTCACCCTGGCCCCCGAGCTGCGCGGGCGGCCGGCGCCGCTGCCGTCGCGCCTGCCCACGATCGCCGCGCGGCTCGGCGTCGACGTCGAGCCGCTCGACCTCGACGACGAGCGCGTGCGCGACTGGCTCGCCGCCTGCATCCCGCCGGAGACCTCCGCCGTCGACCGCTTCGCCGCCGCCTCCGAGATCGCGCGGACGCACCCGGCGACGACCGTGCGCGCCGACCTCGTCGAGGACCTCCCGGCCCTGTGCGCGCGGATGCCCGGCGACGCGCTGCTGGTGCTCGTCGACACATACGTCACCGTCTTCCTCACCGACGAGCAGCGGGCCGGGTTCCGCCGCGGTCTCGCCGAGCTGGGCCGCGACGTCGCGTGGATCTCGGTGGACCCCCTGTTGCCGCTCGGCGCCGAGGGCCGCGACAGCACCCAGTCGCTGCGGGTGCCGCCCCGCGCGCTGGAGGCGACCCGGGCCGGGGTCACGGGGGTCATCGGACACCTGTCGGTGCATCGGGACGGGTCGTCGTCCGGGGAGGTGCTGGGTCTGGCGCACCCGGGTGGGGCGTGGCTGGAGTGGTTCTAGGCGCTCCGGTGTCGTCGAGCGCCCGGAACGCCGGGGCGGCGAGCGCGAGCAGGGTCGCGACGCCCACGAACGCGGCGAGCACGAGGCCGGCGACCGGCAGCCCGGCGCCGGCGGCGACGGCGGCGACCGGCGCGGTGGTGAGGGCCGGGGCGGCGAGCACGACCGTGTTCTGCGCACCGAGCACCCGCCCGCGCAGGGCGTCCGGCGTGGCCTCGATGATGATCACCCCGAGGAGCGCGGCCGCGGGGGCGTAGGTGAGCCCGACGACCGCGGAGCCGGTGAGCACCAGCCACGGCGAGGCCATGCTGCCGACCGTGCCGAACCCGGCGAGCGTGCCGACCATCCCGATCACGAACCAGGTCCGGCGCGCCAGCCGCTCGGCGAGCGCGGCGTAGAGCGCGGAGCCGGCGATGCCGCCGCCGGCGATCGCGGAGAGCGTGAGGCCGGTGAGCCCGGCGAGGCCCTCGCCGGTGAAGTAGGCGGGCATGAGCGTGCTCTGCAGCGCGCCCAGGACGGCGGCGAGCACCGCGGTGAGCAGCGTGGCGCCCAGCACCAGGCGCTGGCGGGCGAGGAAGCGCCAGGCGTCGACCAGGTCGGTCAGGGCGCGGCGGACCGCACCGCCGGCACCCGGCTCCCCCGGGGCGACCGCGCCGGCGCGCGGGTCGACGAGCAGCGCGGTCAGGGCGGCGAGCAGGCTCGTCGCCGCGGTCGCCAGCAGCAGCGCCGGCGAGGCCCCGAGCACGCCGACGAGCAGCCCGCCGAGCCCGGGACCGACGAGGACGAGGACGTTGGCCACCGTCTCCCGGGTGGCGACGAGCCGGTCCAGCGCGCCGGGGCCCCCGGAGCCGAGGCGGGCGAGCGCGGGCAGCAGCGTCTCGCGCGCGGTCATGCCGGGCACGCGGATGACCGCGCCGAGCACGCCGAGCACCAGGAACCACCCCAGGTCGAGGCCGACGAGGACGTCGACGACCGGCAGGGCCGCGACGGAGCCCGCGGCGAGCAGGTCGCAGGCGACCGAGACGCGGCGTCGGTCGATCCGGTCGACGAGCAGCCCGGACACGAGCCCCGCGACCGCCGCGGCGGTGGTCGTCGCGGTCGCGAGGACACCCGCGGCGAGGACGTCGCGGGTGCGGGCGAGCACGATCAGCGGCAGCACGACCGACGCGATCCCCTGCCCGAGCAGCGAGAGCCCGTAGGAGACGAAGAACGTCGTCGTGCCGCGGCGCGTCCGGTCGCCTGCCATCGTGTGCCTCCCGTGGTCCCGTGAGGGGACCCAGGACGCACCCGGCCGTCGGGGCACGCTCAAGGACGGGGCGAGGTGACCCACGCCACGCTTGACCGTGACGCGGCGGCACGGTTTCCACTGTGGACGTCCGTCGCCGTGACCAGGAGGACCGACCCATGGGGTGGAGCACCCGCCAGCTCGCCGAGCTCACCGGGACGACGCTGCGGGCGGTGCGGCACTACCACGAGGTGGGGCTGCTCGACGAGCCCGAGCGCCGCGCCAACGGCTACAAGCAGTACGGGGTCGCGCACCTGGTGCGGGTGCTGCGGATCAAGCGCCTGACCGACCTGGGCTTCTCGCTGGCGCAGATCGAGGAGATGGGCGACGCCGACGACCACCCCGAGGAGGCCCTGCGCACCCTCGACGCCGAGCTCGCCGCGACCATCGAGCGCCTGCAGCGCGCCCGGGTCGAGCTCGGGCTGATCCTCAGCCAGTCCTCGCCCACCGACCTGCCGCCCGAGCTGGGCCGGGTCGCGCGCACCGTCGAGCTCTCCGAGGCCGACCGCGCGTTCACCGTGGTCATGAGCCGGGTGCTGGGCGAGCAGAGCCTCCAGGCGTACGCGGACATGCTCCGGGACGTGCCCAAGGACCCGTCGTTCACCGAGTTCGACGACCTCCCCGCCGACGCCGACGAGGCCACCCGCCAGGACCTCGCCGAGCGGATGGCCGCCCCCAGCCGCGCGCTGCGCGCCAGCCACCCCGTGCCCGACGTCGGGACCGACAGTCCGCTCGGGCGGCGGCGCGCGGGCGAGACGATGGTCGTCGCGATGCGCGAGCTCTACAACACCGCCCAGGTCGACGTCCTGGTCCGGCTGGAGGCCGAGATCAAGAAGCTCGAGGCGTGACTCACGCCAGGTAGGAGGTGTCGTTCACCAGGCGCACCGAGGCGCCGCCGTCGGGCCAGAACTCCACGACCGACAGGCACGCCAGGTCGAGGTGGAGCCGGTAGAGCATCTGCGGGCCCGCGTCGAGCGCGCGGCGCAGGATCAGTTTGATCGGCGTGACGTGGCTGACGAGCACCACGGTCTGCCCGGGGAAGCGGCGCAGCAGGTCGTCGAGCGCGGCGTACACCCGGCCCGCGACGAGGTCGAAGCTCTCGCCCCCGGGCGGGCTGACCGCGCTGTCGCCGAGCCACGCGCGGTGGATCTCGGGGTCCTGCGCGGCGGCCTCCGAGAACGTCAGCCCCTCCCAGGCGCCGAAGTCGGTCTCGGTGAGACGGTCGTCGACGGTGACCCCGAGCCCGAGCACGCCCGCCACCGGCTCGGCGGTCTGGCGGGCGCGCATCAGCGGCGAACTGATCACCGCGCGGATGTGGCCGTCGGTGGCGACGTGGCGGGCGGCGAGGGTGGTCGCCGCGGCGGCCGCCTGCTCGAGGCCCTCGCGGGTGAGCTCGGGGTTGCCGCGCCCCGAGTAGCGGCGCTCGACCGAGAGCGGGCTCTGCCCGTGGCGCAGCAGCAGGACCCGCGTCGGCTGCGTGCTGCCGCGCCCGGTCCACGAGCCGGCGGTGGTCATGCGTTCGCCCCCTTCCCCGCGCTCTTCGCGGTCCGCACCACGATCGCCCCGCACTGCTCGCAGCGCACGACGTCGTCGGGGGCGGCCGCGGCGACGTCGCGCAGCTCGCTGCGGTCCATCTCCAGCCGGCAGGCGCCGCAGCGGTTCCCGACGAGCTCGCCGGCCCCGGTGCCGGTGCGCGCCCGCAGCTGGTCGTAGAGCGCGACGAGGTCGCCGGGCAGCTCCCCGGCGAGCGCGGTCCGCTCGCCGCCGCGGCGCTCCTCGAGGACGTCGAGGTCGCCGAGCACCCCGTCGCGGCGCTCGACGGCGTCGGCCAGGGCCGTCTCGGCGGTGGCCAGCTCGCCCTGCTCGTGGGCCAGGTCGGTCTCGGCGGCGTCGAGGCGCTCCATGACCTCGAGCTGCTGGTCCTCCAGGACCCCGCGCCGGCGGGCGAGGGTGTCGAGCTCGTGGGAGAGGTCGGTCATCTGCTTGGCCGACACGCTGCCCGAGTCCATGAGCCCGCGGTCGCGCTCCTCGCGCGTGCGGACCTGGGTGACCTCCTGCTCGAGCTTGGCCACCTCGCGGCCGAGGTCGCTCACCGACGTCCTCGCGCGCACGACGGCGTCGCGGTGGCCCTGCACCGTCGTCTCGGCCTCCTCCACCGCCGACTGCTCGGGGAGCGTGCGCCGCCGATGCTGGGCGCGGGCGAGCTCGGCGTCGAGCGCGGCCAGCTCGAGCAGGCGGCGCTGGGCGGTCGGGTCGGCCTTCATGCGTTCACGGCTCCTGACGGCTGGCCGACGGTCCACGCGTCGGTGCGGGTGGTGGACACGGTGATCTCCAGGTGCGGCGCGGTCCGCGCGAGCACGGCCGCGGCCTGCGCGCACCACGGGTGCTCGGAGGCCCAGTGCGCGACGTCGACGAGGGCGGGGGCGCCGGGCTCGGCGAGGTGGTCGGTGGCGGGGTGATGGCGCAGGTCGGCGGTGACGTAGACGTCGACCCCGGCCGCGCGGGCCAGGTGCAGCATCGAGTCGCCGGCACCGCCGGAGAGGGCGACCTTCTCGACCGTCCTCGTGGGGTCGCCGGCGGCGCGCACACCCCACGCGGTGGCGGGCAGGGCGTCGGCGACCCGCTGCGTGAACGTCGCCAGCGTCTCGGGCACGGCGAGCGTGCCGACGCGCCCGATGCCCACGGTGCCGTCGCCCTCGGGCGCGAGGGGGCGCTCGACGGTCACGCCGAGCGCGCCGGCGAGGGCGTCGGAGACGCCGGGGTTCGCGGCGTCGGCGTTGGTGTGCGCGCTGAACAGGGCGACCCCGCCGCGGATGAGCCGGTGGATCGCGGAGCCCTTGGGCGCGGTCGTCGCGACGGCGTGCACCCCGCGCAGCAGCAGCGGGTGGTGGGTGACGAGGAGGTCGACGTCCATCGCCTCCTCGATCACCGCCGGCAGCGGGTCCACGGCGATCAGCACCCGGCGCACCGGGGCCGCCGGGTCGCCGACCGAGAGCCCCACCGCGTCCCAGTCGTGCGCCAGCGCCGGCGGGTACGCGGCCTCGAGCGCGGCGACGGCGTCGGCGACGGTGATCGCGGGGGCGGGGGTCATGACGGCCCATTCTGCCCACCGCGGCGGTGGCGTCCCGGTGCGGGCGCGCGGGGTCGGCCCGCCGCCCGCCGCGACCGTGCCGTTCGCTGCTCCTCCGCGCCCCAACCCCCCGGTCGCGGCGGGGTCGGGGAATCCCCCGCCCGGGGCGAGGGTGCGCCCCCAGACCCCGGGGGGCGAGCCCCCTCGTGGTCGCCGCGGTGCCGGATCACCCTCGTGAGCAGCGAGGACGCGCCGCCCGGGCGGTCCCGCGGCGACGAGGGGGACCGATGACGACCGAGACTTCCCCGGCACGGGGCCTGCGCGCCGCGGCCGCTCGCTGGTGGGCGCCCCTGCGCCGCACACCGCGCGCCGCGGTGCACGCCGCCGCGGGCCGGCGGCGCCACGACATCCACGCCCGCTGGCGCGAGGCCGTCCAGGAGATCGGCCTGTCCGAGAGGATCTACCTGTCCGGCGGGGTCCACCGGGTCGAACCCCGGATCACCCGGGTCGTGCTCGGCGGGCCCGAGCGCTTCACGATCCGGCTGGGCGCCGGCCAGACCTTCGACGACGTCGCGGCGGTCGGCGCGCGCATCGCGCGGGCGTTCGAGGTCGACCGCATCCGCCTGACGGAGCTCGCCGACGACCTGCTCGAGATCGAACTGCTGACCGCCCGCTCCGCGCCGACGGCCCCGGTGTCGCGGCCGGCCGTGGTGGCGGCGGCGGCCTGACCGGAGCAGCGAGTGACTCCCTCGCTGCGTGGGGGGCAGCGAGGGACGCCCTCGCCCGCACCGCGGGCGGCACGGGGATCATGGCGGGCGTGCACGTCGTCTTCGTCTGTTCGGGCAACATCTGCCGCTCGCCGGTGGCCGAGAGCGTCTTCCGCGCACGCCTCGCCGAGGCCGGGCTGGCCGACGCGGTGACGGTGGCCAGCGCCGGGACCGGCGACTGGCACCTCGGCGAGCCGATGGACCGGCGCGCGGCCGCGACCCTGCGCGAGCGGGGCTACGACACGGAGCACACCGCGCGTCAGATCGACCCGGAGATGCTCGCCGCGGACCTGCTGGTCGCCGCCACGAGAGGCCACGCCCGCGACCTGATCGCCGGCGGCGCGGACCCGGAGAGGGTCGTGCTGCTGCGGGCGTTCGACCCCGCGGCGCCCGAGGGCGCCGAGGTGCCCGACCCGTACTACGGCGGCCCTGACGGCTTCGACGAGGTGCTCGACATGGTCGAGGCCGCGATGCCCGGGCTGGTCGCGCGGGTCGCCCCGTGACGTCGGTCGACGCGCTGCTCGCCGGGAGCGGGCGCGGCGTGGAGATGACCACGCTCGACGACGGCACCGAGGTCGTCGTCAAGTCCGGGGAGCCGTCCGCGATCGCCGCCGAGGCCGCCGGGCTGCGCTGGCTCGCCGAGCCGGGCGCGGTGGGCGTGCCCGAGGTGCTCGGGGAGACCGAGGGCCGCATGGTGTCGACGCGCGTGCCGCCGGGCCGCGCCGACCGCGACGCCGCCGAGCGGTTCGGGCGCGGCCTCGCCGCGCTGCACGCCGCCGGCGCGCCCGCGTTCGGCGCGCCGCCGCCCGGCGGACCGGTGCACGCGTGGATCGGCGAGGCGCGGATGGTCAACGAGACCGGCGGGCACTGGCCGTCGTGGTACGCCGAGCACCGCGTGCTCCCCCACGCCCGCCGCGCGCTCGGCGGCGACGACCTCGCCCTCGTCGAACGGGCCTGCGCGCGCTTCGACGCCGTGGCCGGACCGCCCGAGCCGCCGGCGCGGCTGCACGGCGACCTGTGGACCGGCAACGTGCTGTGGGCCGGCGGGCAGGGGTGGGTGATCGACCCCGCCGCGCACGGCGGGCACCGGGAGACCGACGTCGCCATGCTCGCGCTCTTCGGGGCCCCGCAGCTGGAGACGATCCTCGCCGCCTACGACGAGGCCGCGCCGCTCGCCGACGGCTGGCGCGACCGGGTCGGGCTGCACCAGCTCTGGCCCCTGCTCGTGCACGCCGAGCTGTTCGGGGGCGGCTACGGCGACCGGGCCCTCGCGGTGTGCGAGCGGATAACCTGAGCTCGTGCGCTTCCTGCTGCGACCCGGGTGGATCGCACTGACGCTCGCCGTGGCCGCGTTCGCGTTCGCCTGCTACTACCTGCTCGCCCCGTGGCAGTTCCACCGCGGCGACGAGCGCTCCGGCGACAACGCCGCGCTGACCCGGGCGGTCGCGACGGCGCCGGTGCCGCGCACCGAGCTCGTCGCCCCCGGCGAGGCGCCGGGGGCGGACGTGGCGTGGCGCCAGGTGGTCGTCACCGGGACCTACCGCCCGGAGGGGCAGGTGCTCGTGCGCCTGCGCAGCATCGAGGGGCACCCCGCCAGCGAGGTGATGACGCCGCTGGTCACCACCACCGGCGAGACCGTGCTCGTCGACCGCGGCTACGTGCGCACCGACGGGCAGGGGACGTTGCCGCCGATCCCGGCGCCGCCGGGCGGGACGGTGACGGTCACCGGCTACCAGCGCCTCGACGAGGGCGCGCCGACGCGCCCCGCGGTCGTCGCCGACGGGCAGCGCCAGGTCTACTCCGCCGACGCCGCCACGGTCGCCGCCGCCGGCGGGGTGCCGACGAGCCCCGGCTACGTCCAGGTGCTCCCCGGTCAGCCCGGCGTGCTCACCTCCGTGCCCCTCCCCCCGCCCGACCCGAACCCGTCGTACTCCTACGCCTGGCAGTGGCTGATCTTCGGGCTGATGGCGATCGGGGCGTGGATCTACTTCGCCCGCCTCGAGTACCGCCGCGAGCACGGGCTCGAACCGCGGCCCCGCGATCGCCAGGACCCCCGCGACGCCGCCGACGGCACGCCCTGGGACGCGCAGCCCCATCCCGCGGACGAGAAGCTCGCGGACCGCTACGGCCGCCGCTGAACCGCGCTGAACCGCGCCGAACCGCGCCGCCGCAACACCGCGACGGCACCGCGACCTGGCCGCGACCGTCTCGACCCACACTCGCCACCTCGTCGAGGGGGTGGTCCCGTGATCTCCGAACGCCTGGCCCTGACCGTCGTACCCGGTGCGGGGTGGCGAGCGGCGGACGTCCGTCTGGTGGCGCGGGAGGCCGAGGAGGCCGGCTTCGAGGCGATGTTCTCCACCGAGGTCAACAGCGACTCGATGACGACCGCCGCGGTGATCGGCGGCGCGACGAAGCGGCTCACGGTCGGCACCTGGGTCGCGAACATCTACCTGCGGCACCCGTATCTGTGTGCCAAGGGCGCCGAGCTGATCGCCGACGACACGGGCGGCCGGTTCGTCCTGGGACTCGGCACCAGCCACGGGCCGGTGAACGACGCGCTGGGCGTCGACATGACGAACGCGCCGCGGGACCTGGTCACCTACGCGCAGGCGGTGCGCGACTGGCTGGCCGGGCGGGGACCGACCACCCACCTGCCCCAGAGCCCGGCGGCCAACACGGTGCCGATCCACCTCGCCGTCCTGGGTTTCGGGGCCGTCACACGGGCGGCGGAGGTCGCCGACGGGCTCATGCCCACGATGTGGTCGCCGGAACGGGTGGCCGACAGCGCCCCGTACATCGCTCGCGGCCGCGCGCGCTCACCGGGCCGGCCGCCACCGGAGATGACGCTGGGCCTGCCGACCTTCCTCGGCGAGGATCTCGATCGCCTCCGGGCGACGGCCCGGGAGAACCTGGGCCTGTACACCCGCTTCCCGTTCTTCCGCCGCATGTGGCGCGAGAGCGGGTTCGGCGAGGAAGCCGACGCGATGGACCGGTACGCGGGAGCGGCGGCCCTCAGCGACCGGCTGCTGGACTCGTTCTGTCTGCTGGGGCCCCGGTCCCGCTGCCTCGAGCGCCTCGCCGAGTACCGCGCCGCCGGCGTCGACCTCCCGATCCTCAACCCCCCGATCGGACCGGACGCCGCCCTGGAGCTGGTCCGCACGTTCGCGGAGTGATCCTCTCGCCTCTTCCGAGCCGCCGTCAGCGGTCCGCCTCCGACGCGGCAGCTCCGCGACGCTCCGTACCGCTCCGGGGCCGCCACCCCGACACGACCACGGCCAGGAGCGCCGTCGCGAGCCCCACGGCGCTGGAGAGGCGCACGGCGCGCGGGAGGTCGGCGACCGCGGGCGCGCGGCCGTCGCCGAGCACGGGGCGGTCCTGCACGCCGTAGGGGTACACGGTCCGCCCGCCGAGGCGCAGGCCCAGCGCGCCCGCGAACGACGCCTCGACGGGGCCCGCGTTGGGACTCGGGTGCGCCGGGGCGTCGCGGCGCCACGCCCGCCACGCGTCGGCGGGCCGCCCGCCCACCAGCGGCGCGCACGCGGCCGTGACCAGCGCCGACACGCGCGCGGGGACGACGCCGGCGACGTCGTCGGCCCGCGCGGAGGCCCAGCCGAACCGTTCGTACCGCGCCGAGCGGTGCCCGACCATCGCGTCGAGCGTGTTCACCGCCCGGTGCCCGAGCAGGCCCGGCACCCCGGCCACCGCGCCCCACACGAGCGGGGCGACGACGGCGTCGGCGGTGTTCTCGGCGATCGACTCGAGCGCCGCGCGCGCCAGCCCGTCGGGGTCGAGGACCGACGGGTCGCGCCCGCAGAGGTGCGGCAGGCGCTCGCGGGCGGCGTCGACGTCGCCGGCGCGCAGGGACGCCGCCATCGCCGTGCCCTCGGCCGCGAGCGATGTCCCGCCGAGCACCGTCCAGGTCGCCGCGGCCGTCAGCACGGTGCGCGCCGCGGGGTGCCGCACGCGCTCGGCGAGCACGCCCGCGCCCACCGCCCCGCCGACGAGCACCGCCGCGTACGCGACGCCCGGACCGCGGCGGTCCGCCCACCAGCGCCGCTCGAGCGCGCCCGCCACCGACCCGAACGCCGCGACGGGGTGGCCGCGGCGGGGGTCGCCGAGCACCGCGTCGGCGAGCACCCCGAGGGCGAGGCCCGCGGCCCGCGCGAGCGGCACGTCCGGCCACCGTCGCACCCTGTCGATCATGCGCAACGTGCCCCTCGCCCCACGTCGCCGGCCCCGGCGTTCCGGCGGCGGGCGCCCCTCGCCCCTCTCGTCGAGCGAAGGGCCCCTTCGCTCAGAACACCCCGGCGCGCCCGCACCCTGCGATGATCTCACCCGGCGCATGACAGGGTGCTCGCCGTGGGTTTCAGCGACGAGCTCTGGGCCGCGGGCGCCGGGATCTACGACCGGGTCCGCGCGCACCCGTTCCTCACCGGCCTGTCCGACGGCACCCTGCCGCACCCGGCGTTCCGGCACTTCGTCGTGCAGGACGCCCACTACCTGCGCGGCTACGCCCGGGCGCTCGCGGTGCTCGCGGCGCGGGCGCCGACCGAGGCGGACACGGTGATGTTCTCCCAGCACGCCGCCGGCGCGATCGCGGCCGAGCAGGACATGCACGCCGAGCTCGCCGACGCGCTCGGCCTGTCGTCCGCCGACGCCGCGGACGTCCCGGTCGCGCCGACCACCACCGCCTACACCAGCTACCTGCTCGCGACCTGCCACGGCGGTTCCTTCGCCGAGGGGCTCGGCGCGGTCCTGCCCTGCTACTGGATCTACGCGCGGGTCGGCGAGGCGCTGCTCGAGGGCTCCTCCCCCGATCCGCTGTACGCGCGCTGGATCGCGATGTACGGGGGCGAGGAGTTCCAGGCGGTCGTCGACGCGGTGCTGGCCGTGACCGACCGCGTCGGGCCGGTGCTCGGCGACGACGAGCGCGAGCGCGTCCGCGCGCACTACGTGACGACCTGCCGCTACGAGTGGATGTTCTGGGACGCGGCGTGGCGCCAGGAGGCCTGGCCCGTCTGAGCGGGGCCCGGTCTAGGACGCCGGGCGCCGCAGGACGAACCGCGTCTCGACGACGTGCGGCGCCGCGCCCGGCGCGCGCCCCGGGGCGCTCGGCACGAGGGCACCCTGCGGGCCCGCGAGCGCGACGAGCTCCCAGCCCTGCTGCCCCAGCCGGTTGAGCTGCTCGGCGTAGACGCGCGCCCAGGCCACGCGGTAGGGCCGGTACTCCTCGAGGATCAGCTCGTCGGACGGGCCGATGGCGTAGATCTGCCACTCGGCGCCGGCCTCGCCCGCCGTCTCCTCGGCCAGGCCCACCGCCGAGATCTCCATGGTCGCGTACTCCCAGGCGCCGGCCACGGCCCGACCCTAACGGTCAGGAGGCCTGCCGGCCCGGGCCGCGACGGCGCGGTGTCGACGCCTGCGCGACGGTGCGGGCGACCCGGGTCGCGCGCGCGGTCCGGGTCGTGCGGGCCCGGCGCAGCGCGGACGTGCGCCCGGTGCCCGCGGCCCCCCGCGCGCGATCGGCGCCGGCCGGGCCGAGCGTCGTCACCGTGCGCGCGGACCCACCGGGCGTCGTCGGCCCGTCCCCGGTGAGCAGGAACCCCGCCACCTTGGCGAGCAGCCCGCCCACGATCAACGACGGTCCGAGCACCCACGCGCCGGGCGTCCCGAGCGCGATGACGGCGATGCCGGCCCCGATGAGGACCAGGCCGCCGAGGAGGAGGAGAGCCGACCGCACACCCATCACGGTACGTGGCCACAAGGTCCTCCGTGGTCGGCCGATCGGGGCAACCGGGGCCGCGTGCTGGCGATGACGATCGCGTCGCGGGGTCGTAGGGTGTGCCGATCGCGCCAGGGAGGGCACATGGAGTTCGCTGTCCGGTACGTCAACGGCCCGTTGCAGGGCGTCGGGTCGATCACGCAGCCCGACGCCGCCGGCGAGGAGCCGCCGCTCCTCCAGCGCATCCCGCTGCCCAGCGGCGAGCACGGCCTGCGGCGCACCGTCTCGGACATGGCCGGGGGTGGGCAGACCGCGATCTACGAGCGCACCGGGTACAACCAGCCCGCCGGCGAGTGGGAGTTCACGCTGGTGCGCGTGGAGTAGCCGGGTCGCCCGACGCTCGTGGCGGGCCGCGCCCATGGTCCAGAATCGGCCCGTGACCACCGACCCCGCCACCGCCACCGGTGTGCTGCGTCCCGCCGCCCCCGAGGACGCGGAGCGGGTCGCGGCGATCTTCGCCGGCTACGTCCTGCAGTCGATCGCGACCTTCGTCGAGGAGCCGCCCTCCGACGAGTACTGGCGCGACCGCATCGTGTCCGCGGGCCCCACGCGACCCTTCCTCGTCGCCGAGATCGACGGCGAGGTCGAGGGCTTCGCCTTCATCGCGCCGTTCCGCCCGCACGCCGCCTACCGGTACACGGTCGAGGACTCGATCTACATCGCCCCGGAGGCCGCCGGCCGGGGTCTCGGGTCCCGGCTGCTCGCGGGCCTGCTCGACACGCTGCGCGGCACCGAGATCCGCCAGGTCGTCGCGGTGATCGCGGCGCTCGCCGGCTCCCGGCACGACACGCCGTCGATCGTGCTGCACCGCCGCCTCGGGTTCGTCGAGGTCGGCCGGATGCCGTCGGTGGGCTACAAGAACGGGCAGTGGGCCGACACCGTGCTCATGCAGGCCGACCTGCGCCCCGACGGCTGACACGACGACGGGGCCGCCCCGCGCACGCGGGACGGCCCGGTCGTGGGAGCCGGGGTCAGGCCTCCACGGTCGCCGGACGGCCCACCCAGTTCCGCTGCGCGTGCCGGGCGAGGGCGGTGGCCACCCCGACGCCCGCTCCCGCACTCACGATCATGCCAATGAACACTGCCGCCATGACGGCTCCTCCTCACCACGTGCACGCGCCGGGGCCGGTGACCGGGTCCGGCTGACCCGACCGGTCCCCGAGCGCTTGCGAACCGTGGGCGCTGTCCGCGCCCACCACGAGAGACGCATCGGGCCGGGGGTGTGTTCCGTGCCCGCGCGCCGTGATCGCATGACCCCACTCACAGCAATCGGTCGCGTTTACCCTGTGGTCCCCGTGGGTCTTGCGTAGTGTCCGATCGAGAAGAAAAGTAAACGGGCGTTAACGACTTTTCGGGTCGTTTCCCTCAAATCGGACAACCACCGCGTTCCCGTCGGGGGCAGCGCTTCGGCGACGCAGGGAGAACGAGATGACGCAGACGGAAGCGGGTGACGGAGGCGGGGTGCCCGACGGCGTCACCGTCACCGACACCGCCACGATGAAGCGCGCGGTCGGCGCGGCGGCGGTCGGCAACATCACCGAGTGGTTCGACTTCGGCGTCTACGCCTACCTGGCGACCACCATCGAGGAGAACTTCTTCCCGCCCGACGACCCGGCGCTCGCCCAGATCGGGGTGTTCGCCGGCTTCGCGGTGTCGTTCCTGGTCAGGCCGCTGGGCGGGCTCTTCTTCGGGCCGCTGGGCGACCGGATCGGCCGCACGAAGGTCCTGTCGATCACCGTCATCATGATGGCGATCGGGACGTTCCTGCTCGGCTTCATCCCGCCCTACGCGTCCATCGGCATCTGGGCCCCGATCCTGCTCGTGCTCTGCCGCGTGGTGCAGGGCTTCTCCACCGGCGGCGAGTACGCGGGGGCGATGACCTTCATCGCCGAGTACTCCCCCGACCGGCGACGCGGATTCTTCGGCAGTTTCCTGGAATGCGGCACGTTCATCGGCTACGCGCTCGGCGCGACGGTCGCGACCATCATCCCGCTGGTCTCCACCCCGGAGTTCGCGTCCACCTGGGCGTGGCGAATCCCGTTCTTCATCGCGCTGCCGCTGGGCATCGTCGGTGTGTACCTGCGCGTGAAGCTCGAGGAGACGCCCGCGTTCCAGACACTGCTCTCGGAATCGGAGGAACGCGAGGGGACACAGGCCGGCGCCGGCATCAAGAAACTGTTCGTGGACTACTGGCCCGCCATGCTCGCGGCCGGCGGGCTCGTCGTCGCCTGGAACGTCCCGAACTACATGCTGACCAGCTACATGCCGACCTACCTCGAGGACAACGTCTCCGTGGTCGGCGGCATCGCCGTCGACAGCACGACGTCGCAGTGGCTCCAGATCGCCGTCCTGTGGGTCGCGGTCCTCGTCATCCCGCTGCTGGGCCGGCTGTCCGACCGGGTCGGCCGCAAGCCGATCCTGTGGACCGGCGCCGTCGGCACGATCGTGCTGGCGTTCCCGATGATCTTGGTGCTCAAGAGCGGGTCGGTGCCGCTGGTCGGCGTCGGGCTCGCGGTCATGGGCGCGCTGCTGATCTGCTTCTCGTCGACCTGCCCCTCGACGCTGCCGGCGCTGTTCCCGACCGAGATCCGCTACGGCGGCCTCTCGATCTCGTTCAACATCTTCGTGTCGGCGTTCGCCGGGACCACCTCGCTGATCATGACCGCCGTGGTGCTGGGCACCGGCTGGGCCTACTGGCCCGCCGTGTACCTGATCATCTTCGGGATCGTCGGCGTCGTCGTCCTGACCACGCTGCGCGACCCGGCCGGGCGGCCGCTGCCGGGGTCGCACCCGGCCGTGTCGACCGAGCAGGAGGCGCGCGAGGTGGTGGCCTCGCGTCGCTGAGCCACGACGGTGGGTCGCCGGGTGTCGGACCCTCTCGATCACGGGCACGATGCCCCCGTGACTTCGTCCGCGTCAGGGTCGTCAGACGCCGCACCCGGCCCCACCGTCTTCGTCCTGTTCGGCGCCACCGGTGACCTGGCCAAGCGCCTCGTCCTGCCGTCGTTCTTCCGCCTCGTCCAGGAGAAGCTCCTGCCCGACGAGTGGCGTCTGATCGGCAACGGGCGCCGCACCAAGACCGACGACGAGTTCCGCGACGAGGTCCGCGAGGCCCTGCAGCAGTTCGGCGGCCTGAAGCCCGACGACGGGCCCTGGGACGAGTTCGCCGCGGGGCTGCGCTTCGCCGGCGGCGGGTTCACCGCCGACGACCCCGGCGAGCTGCTCGACCGCATCGCCGAGGCCCGCGGCGAGATCGGTCGGGACGCCCAGCTCGTCCACTACCTGGGCCTGCCGCCGGTCGCGTTCGGCGACTACACGCGCGCACTCGGGGCCCAGGGTCTCGCCGCGGGCTCGCGCGTGGTCTACGAGAAGCCGTTCGGTACCTCGCTCGCGAGCTTCCGCGAGCTCGACCGGGTCGTGCACGAGGTCCTCGACGAGTCGCAGGTCTTCCGCATCGACCACTTCCTCGGCAAGGAGGCCACCCAGGAGCTGCGGGCGCTGCGGTTCGCCAACGGCCTGTTCGGCAGCTCCTGGGACCGCCACCACGTCGCCGCAGTGGAGATCGACGTCCCGGAGACCCTCGACGTGGCCGACCGCGCCGAGTTCTACGACGCGACCGGCGCCGTGCTCGACATGCTCGTCACGCACCTGTTCCAGGTGGCCGCCGAGGTCGCGATGGACCCGCCCGCGACCTTCCGCGCCGACGACGTGGCCGCGGCCCGCGACGAGGCCGTGCGGCACTTCCGCCCGCTGCGGCGCGACGAGGTGGTCCGCGGGCAGTTCGAGGGCTACCGCGACCTCGACCACATCGCCGACGACTCCACCACCGAGACGTTCGTGGCGGCCCGGCTGTGGATCGACACCGACCGCTGGCGCGGTGTGCCGTTCCTGCTGCGCACCGGCAAGCGGATGGCCGCGAGCCACCAGAAGGTCAACCTGATCTTCCGGGACCCCGACGACGGCCCGGTCGACGAGCGCGACCTGCCGACGCGGGGCAACGTGCTGTGCTTCGACCTCGCCGGCGACGGCGCGCTGGCGCTGTCGATGAACGTCAAGACGCCGGGCGCCTCGTCCGATCTCGGTACCGCCTGGACCCAGATCCCGCTCGACACGCTGTCGGGCGGCGACCCGCTGCCCCCGTACGTGCGGCTGATCCACGACGTGCTCACCGGCGACCGCGCGCTGTTCACGCGGCCCGACGGTCTCGAGGACGTGTGGATCGCGGCCGCCGAGGTGCTCGACGACGACCGGCAGCCCGAGCCCTACGCGCCCGGCTCCTGGGGCCCCGAGTCGGCCCTGCGCCTCGCCGACCCCATCGGCTGGGTGCTGCCCGGCTAGCTCACGGGGGGCGGACCTGCAGCAACAGCTCGGGGTCGATCGCGAAGTAGCCGGCGAACGGTGCCGCCTGGGCGCAGAGCAGGGTCAGCGCGAGCGCCATCGCCGTGGCGAGCAGGGCCAGCGACACGCCGGCCCGCCGCAGCCGGTCGGCGTGGATGCAGCCCATCGCGGCGAGCGTCGTCAGCGCGACGAGGTAGAGCGCCGTCAGCCGCAGCGGGTCGATGGCCGACCCGCTCAGCACGAGGCGCGTCCGCCGCGACTCCAGGGCCTGGTCGACCGCGGTCACGACGCGGTCCTGCGCCACCCGCTGGCCCTCGGTCTGCACCGGCAGCGACAGGGCGACCGCCTGCACCGCCACCAGCCGGGCGGGCGCCACGGTCAGCGTCGCGTCGCCGTCGGCCATCTCCGGCCACTCGACGGACACGTACTGGTCGATCTGCTCGGCCAGGAGCCGCCGCACCTCGGTGCGCTGCTCCGGGAACGCCCCCATCAGCAGGTCGACGTCGCGCAGGGCGCTCGCCTCGCGGCTGACCGCCGCCGCGGCGTCGTCCCGGTCGGCCCACACGTCGGCGACGAGGAACCCGACGAGCAGGCCGAAGATCAGCCCCATGGGCGAGAGCAGGCCCGGGCTGAGGGGGCCCAGGGACCCGCTGTGCCCCCGCCCCCGCGCGAGCCACAGCCCGGCGAGGACCAGCGCCGCGGCCAGGTAGACCGCGACGAAGACCGTCAGCACCAGCACCGGCAGCGGGGCGTGCCCCAACCACGCGATCATCCCCGCCCCCTCCCCCCACCCCCTGTGAGCGGACTTCGGGGCCATAGCCCCGAAGTCCGCTCACGTGAGGGTCAGTGCTGCGGGCGCGCCTCGCCCGCGTACTCGGGGCCGGCGGCGGGG
This sequence comes from Actinomycetospora lutea, assembly GCF_028737205.1. Classification (GTDB taxonomy): domain Bacteria; phylum Actinomycetota; class Actinomycetes; order Mycobacteriales; family Pseudonocardiaceae; genus Actinomycetospora; species Actinomycetospora lutea. The sequence goes on from NZ_JAQZAL010000036.1 coordinate 38,728, forward strand.
CGGTTGGCCGGGTCGCCGCCCGAGGCGCCCTGGATCGCGCGCCACACCGTCTCCGGGGTCAGCGGCATGTCGACGTGCCGCACACCGAGGTGCGACAGCGCGTCGACCACGGCGTTGTGCACCGCCGGCGTCGACCCGATCGTGCCCGACTCGCCGATGCCCTTGGCGCCGAGCGGGTTGAGCGGGGTCGGCGTCTCGGTGTTGGTGGTCTCGTAGGTGATGAGGTCCGCCGCCGAGGGGATGACGTACGAGGCGAGGTTGCCCGACGTCGGGTTGCCGTCCTCGTCGTAGGTGACGCGCTCGTAGAGGGCCTGCGAGATGCCCTGGGCGATGCCGCCGTGCTGCTGCCCGGTGACGAGCATCGGGTTGAGGATCCGGCCGCAGTCGTCGACCGCGATGTGCCGGCGCAGCTTCACCATGCCGGTGTCGAGGTCGACGTCCACCACGGAGATGTGCGACCCGAACGGGAAGCTCGACTGGCCCTGGGTGAAGTCGAGCTCCTCGAGCAGCTGCTTGCCGCCGACGCCCGGGTCGTAGCCCGAGCCGTCCTCGGACGCCGTCGCCACCTGCGCCCAGCTCACCTGGGTGTCGGCGATGCCCTTCACGCCGAACCCGCCGTCGACGAGCTCGATGTCGTCCGGCGAGGCCTCCAGCATGTGCGCGGCGATTTCGCGGGCCCGCGACACGAGCTGCTCGGAGGCGGTCCAGATCGCGCTGCCGCCGGTCTGGAGCGAGCGCGAGCCGGCCGTGCCCGCCCCGCTGCGCACCAGCGCCGTGTCCGACTGGACGAGGCGGACCTTGTCCATCGGCACCTGGAGGATCTGCGAGGCGATGTGGGTGAACGCCGTCTCGTGACCCTGGCCGTGCGCGCTGGTGCCGGCCTTGACGGTGAACGTGCCGTCGGGGTGGGCCTGGGCGGAGCCGAACTCCACGTCGAGCCCGAGCGGCGCGGTGACCTCGACGTAGGACGCGATCCCGATGCCCATCGCCGTGCGCGAGCCCTCGGCGCGCAGCTTCTGCTGCTCGGCGAGCAGGTCGTCGTAGCCCGCCGCCTGCTTGGCCGCGTCGAGCGCCTTGGCGTGCTCGGCGTTGTCGTACTGGGCCCCGGTGAGGCTGGTCATCGGGAACCGGTCGGGCGCCAGGAAGTTCTTGCGCCGCATCTCCAGCGGGTCGACGCCGATCTCGTCGGCGGCCATGTCGATGATCCGCTCGAGCATCTGCGTGGCCTCGGGCCGCCCGGCGCCGCGGTACGCCCCGATCTGGGTCGTGTTGGTGGCGACGGCCTTCCACGTGAAGTCGATGGCCGGGATGTCGTAGACGCCCTGGGCCATGAGCTGGGTCAGGCTCGGCAGGATCGTCCCGAGGACCGGGTAGGCGCCGGCGTCGCCGATGGCCGTGGCCCGCAGGCCGACGATCGTGCCGTCGTTCTTGACACCGAGCTCGACGTGCTGGACTTGGGCGCGCCCGTGGACCATCGAGAGCATGTTCTCGGAGCGGGTCTCGTTCCAGCGCACCGGCTTGCCGAGGGCGAGCGCGGCGGCGCCGACGATGCCCCACTCCTGGTAGGCGTGCATCTTCGGCCCGAACCCGCCGCCGACGCGCGGCGCGATGACGTGCACGTTCTCGCCCTCGATGCCGAGGTCGCCGGCCATCGCGTCACGCGCGCCGTGCGGGCCCTGGGTCGAGAGGTACATCTTGATCCGGCCCTCGTCGCCCGGGATCGCCACGCAGGCGTTGGGCTCCATCGGCACGCCGGCGAGCTTCTGGTTGTAGAAGGTGCCCTTCACGACCGTGTCGGCGTTGTCGAAGATCCCCTCGACGTCGCCGGTGCCGGCGCCCGCGACGAGGTTCGACTCGAGGTCGTCGAACAGGCGCGGGGCGTCGTCGGCGAGCGCGGCCTCGATGTCGGTGACCGCGGGCAGCGGCTCGATGTCGGCGAAGACGGTCTCGGAGGCGTCGAGGGCCTGGCCGGCGGTCTCGGCGATCACGACCGCGACGATGTCGCCGACGAAGCGCACCTTGCCGCGGGCCAGCGCCGGGCGGCTCATGGCGTCCGGGACCACGCCGGGCAGGCCGGGGCGGTCGTTCACGTTCAGCTCGCCGTCGGTGTACACGGCGACGACGCCGGGCATCGAGCGCGCCTCCGCGGCGTCGATGCTGGTGATCGTGCCGTGCGCGATCGGCGAGCGGACGAAGACCGCGTGGAGCGAGCCCTCGATCGGGAGGTCGCCGGTGTAGTCCTCGGCGCCCCGGATCAGACCCTTGTCCTCGGTGCGCTTGACCGAGTTACCGAAGATCGATGTGGTCCGGGTGGGGGTGATGGTCATGCGGGGGTCCTCCAGTGGTGCCCGTGCCGTGGCGATCAGAAGATCAGACGGACGCCCGCACGTCGAGTCGGCATTCGGCCCACCGGAACCCGACGCGCGGTCAGGCCCGCGGGCGGGACCGGTTGCGCACCATCACATCGACATCTTCCGAGTCGCCCACAACTCTGGACGGCGACGAGGCCGCGGACAACGATCCGGCGCCATGGACTTCGACGAGGCCCGCTCCGTGTTCTGCCGACCGCGGACGGGACCGATCGCCGACCCCTCCCCCGAGGCCACCCCGGCCCGGCGCCTGCGCGACGCGATCGAGCCGCTCGCGATGGTGACGGTGTGGAGCGACCCGGCCGCCGAGCAGAGCGGCGCGGCGGGCCTCGACTTCCTGGGCGGCTACGTCGGCGGGCGGGCGTCGGTGCTCGGCGACGCCGACGGGCCGGTCGTGGCCGCGGCGTTCGCGGTCTTCGAGCCCGGCCTGGTCGGCGGGCTCTGGGACCAGGCGCGGACCGCGTGCCCGGTGGCCGAGCTGCGCGGGATGCGCGAGCGCGCCGGTACCGCGGCCCTGCGCACCGTGCTGGCCGACGTGGGCGAGGCGGAGGTCGACGCGGTCGTCGAGACGCTGCGGGTCGCGCTCGACCCCGTCGACGTCGTCGGGCGCCCGCTCTACGCGGGGATGTCCGCGCTGCCCTGGCCGCCGGAGGCGCACGGGCGCCTGTGGCACGCGACCACGCTGCTACGCGAGCACCGCGGCGACTCCCACGTCGCCGCCTGCGTCGCCGCGGGCCTCGACGGCATCGAGGCGAACGTCCTCACCGAGCTGTGGGTCGGGTTCGAGCTGCTGGAGTACACCGCGACGCGCGGGTGGTCGCCCGAGGCCATGGACACCGCGCTCGCGCGCCTGCGGGCCCGCGGCCTGCTCGACGGCGACACCCTCTCCGCCGAGTGCCGCCGGCTGCGCGACCGCGTCGAGGAGGCCACCGACCTCGCCCAGCAGCCCGTGGTCGACGCGCTCGGCGCCGACCTCGACCGCCTCGTCGACGCGCTGGGCCACTGGTCGCAGGCCGTCGTGGCCCGCGGCTGGTTCCCGCCCGACCCGTACAAGCGCGCCGCGGGTTAGCTCTCCGGCACGTGCGCCTCGATCTCCTCGAGCCAGATCGCCGCCGAGGAGTCCGAGGGTGCGCGCCAGTCGCCGCGGGGCGAGAGCGACCCGCCGGCGACCACCTTCGGCCCGTTCGGCATCGCCGAGCGCTTGAACTGCGCGAACCCGAAGAAGCGCTGCGCGAACACCTGCAGCCAGCGCCGGATCTCGGCGAGGTCGTAGGAGGTGCGGTCGGTCTCGGGGTAGCCGGGGGGCCAGGGGCCGGCGTCGGGGTCGCGCCACGCGTGCCAGGACAGGAACGCGATGCGCGAGGGCCGGAACCCGTGCCGGAGCACCCAGTAGAGGTTGAAGTCCTGCAGGTCGTAGGGCCCGATCTTCTGCTCGCTCGACTGGATCTCCTCGTCGGAGTCGGCCGGCACGAGCTCGGGGCTGATCTCGGTGTCGAGGACGTCCTGCAGCACCGCGCCGACCTCGTCGTCGAACTGCTGCGAGCTGATCACCCAGCGGATGAGGTGCTGGATCAGCGTCTTCGGGACGCCGGTGTTCACCGTGTAGTGCGACATCTGGTCGCCGACGCCGTAGGTGGACCACCCGAGCGCGGCCTCGGAGAGGTCGCCGGTGCCCAGCACGATGCCGCCGCGCTGGTTGGCGGCGCGGAAGAGGTAGTCGGTGCGCAGGCCGGCCTGGACGTTCTCGAACGTGACGTCGTACTGCGGCTCGCCCCGGGAGAAGGGGTGGCCGAGGTTGCCGAGCATCAGCCGGGCGGTCTCGGTGATGTCGATCGTCTCGAACGTGACGCCCAGGGCCTCGGCGAGGCGCTGCGCGTTCGACTTCGTCCGCTCGCCGGTGGCGAAGCCGGGCAGGGTGAACGCGAGGATGTCCGAGCGCGGGCGACCCGCCCGGTCCAGCGCCCGCGCGGCCACGATCAGGGCGTGGGTGGAGTCGAGCCCGCCGGACACCCCGATGACGATCTTCGGACCGCCGATGGCGCGCATCCGCTGCTCGAGCCCGGCGACCTGGATGTTGTAGGCCTCGTAGCAGTCCTGCTCGAGGCGGGCCGGGTCGGAGGGCACGAACGGGAAGCGCTCGACCTCGCGGCGGAACCCGATGTCGCCGGTCGGCGGGGCGAGCGTGAACGCCACGGTGCGGAAGGCCCGCTCGTGGCGGCGGCGGTTGTCGTCGAACGTGCCCATGCGCAGGCGCTCGGAGCGCAGCAGGCGCAGGTCGACGTCCGCGACGCAGTGGCGCTCGCCGGAGGGGAAGCGCTCGGTCTCCGTGAGCAGGACACCGTTCTCGTGGATGCTCGTCTGGCCGTCCCACGAGACCTCGGTCGTCGACTCCCCCTCGCCGGCGGCGGCGTAGACGTACGCGGCCGAGCAGCGCGCCGACGCCGAACGCGCCAGGAGCTGGCGGTCCTCGGCGCGGCCGACCGTGATCGGGCTGCCCGAGAGGTTCGCCAGCACCGTCGCCCCGGCCAGCGCGGCCTCCGCGCTCGGGGGGATCGGCACGAACATGTCCTCGCAGACCTCGACGTGCAGGACGAGGCCGTCGACGTCGTCGGCCGCGAAGAGCAGGTCGGCGCCGAAGGGCACGTCGGCGCCGAGCAGGCGGATCGTGCCCTCCTCCCCCGCGCCCGCGGCGAGCTGGCGAGGCTCGTAGAACTCGCGGTAGTTGGGCAGGAAGGTCTTCGGCACCACACCCAGCACCTGCCCGCGGTGCACGACGACCGCGCAGTTGTAGATGCGGTGGCGGTGGCGCAGCGGGGCGCCGACCACGAGGACCGGGGTGATCTCCTCCGACGCGGCGACCACGTCGCCCAGGGCGTCGACGACGGCGTCGAGCAGCGTGTCCTGCATCAGCAGGTCCTCGATCGAGTACCCCGACAGCGTCAGCTCGGGGAAGACGACGAGGCCGACCCCGTCGTCCCGGCACTCGCGGGCCAGGGCCAGCAGCGACCTCGCGTTGGCCGCCGGGTCGGCGATCGTGGTGCGCAGCGTCGCGGCCGCCACGCGCACGAACCCCTGGTGGTAGACCGACGTGAAGGGCGGGGTGGGCATCGGGGAGCTTCCTTTTGGCGGGACGACGCGGGCGAGCCTAGATCGCCCGCCCGGCGCCCGCCCGGAGGTCACACGGTGCTCGTCGGCGGGTCCGCCGGGGCCGGCGCGGCCGGCCTGCGCTCGTCGGACCCCTCCTCCGGCACCAGGGCCCAGGCGGCGAGGTAGGCGATCAGACCCACGAGGTGCCCGAACACGGCCAGGAGTACCGCGAGGACGCGCACGAGGGTGACGTCGAGGCCCGTGCGGGCGGCGATGCCACCGCAGACGCCGGCGATCCAGCGGTCACCGACGCTGCGGCGGAAGCCGAAGGGGGCGGAGGTGGACGACGTGCTCGACTGGGGTGTGGTCATGGCACCGAGCGTGCCGCCGCCCGCCGGCGCTGCCCTCCGGGTCGGCCCCGGGTTTCGACCCTGGTCCGCACCCCGAGGCCGCCGGGGTGGTGTCCCGACCCTCCCGCTTGTCACGCATCGTCAGTCCTTCGTCTACCGCTTCCGCGCCGACCAGGCCGGCACGTTCTGGTACCACTCCCACCAGGTCGCCGACCCGCAGGTCAAGGGCGGGCTGTTCGGCGCGCTCGTCGTCACGCCCCGGGAGGGCCTCGGCGACGTGGCGGACACGACGGCGCTGACCCATCTGTACGCGGGACGCCGCACGGTCAACGGCCTCGAGGGCGACGTGCCGGGCGCGGGCGCGCCGGGGCAGCGGGTGCGCGTGCGGATCGTCAACACCGACAACGGACCGGTGCAGGTGTGGGTCGGCGGCGCGCCCCACCGCCTCGCCGCGATCGACGGCACCGAGGTCGCCGCGCCCACCCCCTCGACCGACTCGCTCGCGGTCACCGCGGGCGGGCGCGCGGACCTCGAGATCGACCTCCCCGCCGACGGCGCGGGCGTGCGGGTCGAGATCGGCGGCGCGTCGGCGGTCACCTTCGGACGGCCGCTGCCCCCGACCCCGCGACCGGCCGGCGAGCTCGACCCGCTGCACTACGGCTCGCCCGCGGCGCTGCCCTTCGACCCCGCGGCCGCGGACCGGTCCTTCGACTACGTGATCGGCCGTCGCCCCGGGTTCCTCGACGGCACCCCCGGCCTGTGGTGGACGGTCAACGGGCACCTGTGGCCCGACGTGCCGATGTACGTCGTGCGCGAGGGCGACGTCGTCCGGATGCACATCGAGAACGGCAGCGGCGAGCTGCACCCCATGCACCTGCACGGCCACCATGCCGTGGTGCTCGCGCGCGACGGCGTCCCCGCCACCGGCAGCCCGTGGTGGACAGACAGCGTCGACGTGCAGGACGGCCACAGCGTCGACATCGCGTTCGTGGCCGACAACCCCGGGCTGTGGATGGACCACTGCCACAACCTCGCCCACCCGGGCGAGGGACTGATCGCCCACCTCATGTACGAGGGCGTCACCACGCCCTACCGCGTGGGTGGCGACCCCCACAACGACCCGGAGTGACGGCACGCTCCGATCGCGGGGATACTCGTCGGTAACCACGCGGTGCCCGCGTCCTCAGGGCCCGCCCGGAGGTGACCCCGATGACCGCCCCGACCGCTCCCCTCGCTCCCGCACCCTGGCTGCTGTCCCACGCCACCGCGTGTGCGGAGGCCGTCGCCACCGCGCTCGACCTGCTCGACGGCGACGACGTCGAGACCGTGCCCGACACGGCGGGCGCGGGATTCACGCTGTGGGTGCACGCCGACCCGCCCCGCGAGGTGCGGGCGCTGCGCTGGTCGGCCACCGACGGGTGGGCGGTCACGAGGGACCCCGCGCTGCGCCGGGCGCCGCGCTGGCGCCCGCTCGCGCTCCCGGCCGACGCCGAGCCCCTGGTGCTCTGCGAGGTGCTGCGCGGCGGCGCCTGACGGTCGCCGCGGCACCCCGGCACGGGGCCTCGCCGGTGCGGGCCCCTCGTCCGCACCGGCGGTCCCGTTCCGGGAACGTACCGGGCGGTCCGGTCGTCGTGAAGGTCGACACCGTCACGAGCGGCGACGGCGCCACCCGGACGTACGCACAATGACGTACAGCGCTCGTGCGGTGTCCGGCCGTAGCCTCGCCTCTCGACGTCCCCGCCACCGAGGACGCCCGGGAGGCACCATGCGCGACCGTATGGACGACCGGCTCATCCAGGAGCCGCGCATCAGGCGCATCGTGCGTCCACGTCCGAGCGCGCCACCGACCGACGGCCGTGGCGACGAGCGGGGCGTGCCCACGCCGCGGGTGCCCGCCCGCGACGAGCGCCGGGAGGACTGAACCGGCTCAGCGGTCGCGGCCGCGGGCCCGCCCCCGCGCACGGTCGTCGTCGCCATCGTCGTTCGCCCGCGCCTGCGCCCGCCAGCGCTCGAACCAGCGCTCCCACTGCGCGGCCGCCCGTGCGGCCGAGGCGTCGCGCGAGCGGCGGACCGGCGTGGCCCGGGTGGACGACGCGACCTCCTCCACGTCGTCCGCCGTGGCGGAGCGGGTGGCGCGCGACGGGGTCGTGGTGGGGCCCGGCGGGATCACCGGGGGCGCCGCCACGGGGACCGGCATCGGCGCCGGCGCGGCCGTGTCCGGGGCCGCGACCGGCGTCGGGTCGGACGAGCCCGTCGCGGCCGCCACGATGCCGGCCGCGCCGAGCACCCCGACGAGCCCGGCGCCCACGGCCGCGGCCCGCCGCCTCGGGCGGCCGATCCGGGTCACGCGGCGCGGACCCGTCTGGACGGGCGTGACCGCCCGGGTCGCGCCCCGGTGCGCGGGCGCCCGTCCGGGCAGCGCGAGCGGGCCGGTGCGGGCGTCGTCGGCGGGGTCGGGGGTGGACGGCTCCGGCGTGGCGGGGCCGGCCCCGAGCAGGTCGGAGCGCACGGCCGCGGCGGGCGCCACGGCACCGAGGGCGGTGCCCGCGCCGGGGGCGGGGTCGTGGCTCGCGAGCATCCGTGCAGCGCGGGCCGCGTCGGGGCGGCACGCGGGGTCGTGGTCGAGCAGGACCCGCAGCACCGGGGTGAGGTCGCCCGCGCGCCGGGCCGGGGCGACGACCCCGGAGGCGACGCGGGAGAGCACCTCGAGCGCGTTGCCGCCGTCACCCGCGGGCGGGGCGCCCTCGAGCGCGGCGTAGAGGGTCGCACCGAGCGAGAAGACGTCGGCGGCCGCGGTGGCCGGGCCGCCGCGCGCGAGCTCGGGCGCCATGTAGTGGGGCGTGCCGGCGACCAGGTGGTCGGCGGTGCCGGGGTCGGTGTCGACGACCGCGATGCCGAAGTCGGTCACGGTCACCGTGTCGCCGGCGCCGATCATGATGTTGGCCGGCTTGACGTCGCGGTGCACGATGCCGCGCTCGTGCATCGCGGCGAGGCCCTCGGCGATCTGGGCACCGATGGCCGCGACGCGCACGGGCGGCAGGGAGCCCTCGCGGTCGAGGAGGTCGGCGAGCGACGGGGCCGCCACGAACTCCATGACCAGGCAGACCTCGCCGTCGAGGTCGGTCATGTCGAAGATCGCGGCGAGCCGCGGGTGGTGCAGGCGCGCGGCGACGCGGCCCTCGCGGTGGGCGCGGTCGCGGATCTGGCGGGCGCGCTGGGCGTCGAGCGCCCGGGCCCCGTGCAGCCGCTTGATCGCGACGTCGCGGTCGAGCAGCTCGTCGTGGGCCCGCCAGACGGATCCCGAGCCGCCTCGACCGACGGGCGCGACCAGGAGGTAGCGCCCGGCGACCAGGCGTCCGGGCTCGATGGTGGCCCGGCCGTCGCCGAGGGCGTTCGGCACCGAGGTCGGCGTCGACATACCCCTCCCTTCTGCTCCGTGACCGCCTATCGCGGGCCGTGACCAATCCGTTACCGAATTCGGCGACGGAACCCCGGGACCCCCCGATCGGGTGGCACGCATCCTCGCCCGGCCCCGTCGGGCGCCCGCACGCGACCCGCCCGCCGCGGCGTGTGACGGGGCCCATGCCCCGCTCGGTGCCCAGCGACACAGCGATCGCCGGCCCGCAGCCGTCGCATGATCGGTACCGTGGGTACCTAGTACTTCAGGTACCGACCGCTCCCCCGACGCAGAGAGGAACCCCGCCGTGGCCATCTCGGACATCAAGGAGTTCACGCACCTGAGCGAGGCCGACGTCGCGGCCATCGGGCGTGAGTTCGACGCGATCCGGCGCGAGGTCGAGGCCTCGCGCGGCGAGGACGACGCCGCCTACATCCGGCGGGTCATCAGGCTCCAGCGCCGGCTCGAGACCGGCGGGCGCGTCGCGCTCGTCGGCAGCATCCTGCCGCCGCTCTGGATCGCCGGCACCGCCGCCCTGGCCGCCTCCAAGATCCTCGAGAACATGGAGATCGGCCACAACGTCATGCACGGCCAGTGGGACTGGATGAACGATCCGGAGATCCACTCGGCGCAGTGGGAGTGGGACAACGTCTGCCCGGCCGAGCAGTGGAAGCACTCCCACAACTACCTGCACCACACCTATACGAACGTCATCGGCAAGGACAAGGACGTCGGGTACGAGATCCTGCGCGTCCGCTCCGACCAGCCGTGGCACCCGTACTACCTGGGCCAGCCGCTCTACAACGCGCTGCTGATGTTCCTGTTCCAGTGGGGCGTCGCGCTGCACGACCTCGACATCGAGGGCGCCGCGACGATGGACGCCGACCCCGAGGAGATGAAGGCCAAGCTGCGCCAGATCGGGCGCAAGGCCGGCAAGCAGGCCCTCAAGGACTACGTGTTCTTCCCGGCGCTGTCCGGCCCGTTCTTCCCGGCGACGATCGCGGCGAACGCGACGGCCAACCTGGTCCGCAACGTGTGGTCCTACGCGATCATCTTCTGCGGCCACTTCCCGGACGGGGCCGAGGTGTTCACCGAGGAGGAGCTGGACGGCGAGACGTGGGGCGAGTGGTACCTGCGCCAGCTGCTCGGGTCGGCGAACTTCACCGGCGGCCGGCTCATGCACCTCATGAGCGGCAACCTGGGCTACCAGATCGAGCACCACCTCTTCCCCGACCTGCCGTCGAACCGCTACCCGGAGATCGCGGAGAAGGTGCGCGACATCTGCGCGCGCTGGGACCTGCCCTACACGACCGGGCCGTTCCCGCGGCAGTTCTGGCAGTCGACGCGGTCGATCTGGAAGCTCTCGTTGCCGGTGGCGGGCGAGCTCAAGCGCTTCGTCGACCGCCTGACCGGCCGCGAGACGCCGCCCGCCCCGGCCGCCGACGTCCCGGCCCCGCGCGCGCAGACCCGCGCCGAGGAGCCGGTGGCCGCCTGACGCCCCGTCTGTGAGCGAACTTCGGGGCGATAGCCCCGAAGTTCGCTCACGTACCTCAGCGGTCGGGCGACACCATCACGAAGTCGTCGGGCAGGGGCTCGCCGTCGAGGTGCGCCTCGAGCATCTCGCGCACACCCTCGGCGATCCGGTCCTGCGCCTCCAGCGTCATGCCCGAGCAGTGGATCGTCATGGCCTCGGAGCCCTCGGGCAGCGAGCGCCAGGGGTGGTCGGCGGGCGCCGGCTGGGGGTACCAGGTGTCGCCGGCGTACCCCGCGAGGTGCCCGGACTCCAGCGCCTCCACCAGCGCGTCCCGGTCGACGATGGCGCCGCGCGCGGTGTTGACCAGCCAGGCGCCCGGCTTCATCGCCTGCAGGCGCTCGGGACCGAACAGCGCCTGGCTGCCCTCCATCAGCGGCAGCGCCAGGCAGATGACGTCCGACTCGCGCACCAGCGTGTCGAGCCGGGCGTAGCGCACGCCGAGCGTCTCCTCCTCGGCCGGCGAGCGCCGGTGGTTGGCGTAGTAGAGCGTCCGCACGTCGAATCCCTTGAGCCGCAGCGCCGTGCGGGCCCCGATGGCGCCGAGCCCGACGATGCCGACGGTCTTGCCCTCGAGGTCGTGCGACGACGCGGCCACCCCCGCCACGTCCCAGCCACCCTCGCGGGCGTTCGCGTGGGCCGGGACGAAGTTGCGCACGAGCGCCAGGATCTGCAGCACGTTGTGCTCGGCGACGCTGACGACGTTGCTGCCGGTGACCTCGGCGACCGTGATGCCGTGCTGCCGGGCGGTCTCGGGGTCGGTGTGGTCGGAGCCGACGCCGGCGGTGATGACCAGCCGGAGGTCCGCCGCCGTCGAGACCCGCTCGGCGTCGAGGTAGACGGGCCAGAAGGGCGTCGTGATCAGCACCTCGGCGCCGGCGAGCTCCTCGTCGAGGCCCGCACCGGTGTCGGTGGTGGTGACGAGGTCGTGGCCGCGGGAGGTGAGGAACTCCCGCAGCCCGAGCGCGTTGTCGGCGCTCGCCGGGACGTCGCCCCCGGCGGCGTCGGACGGCGGGTAGGACACGTAGACGACCTTCATGCGGTCGGCTACCCGACGCCCGCCGTCCGGGACACCGGGTGTGCCGTCAGCCGGGATGCGTCTCGCCGCCGGCCGGGGCCAGGACCTCGCCGCTGTAGTACGACGAGAGCCGGTCGGCGGCGAAGAACACGTACGACGGGGCGATCTCGTCGGGCGAGGCGGCGCGGCCGATCGGGGCCTGGGCGCCGAAGGAGTCGACCTTGTCCTCGGGCATGGTGGCCGGGATCAGCGGCGTCCACACCGGGCCGGGCGCCACGCAGTTGACCCGGATGCCGCGCGGGAGCAGCTGCTGGGACAGCGACATGGTCAGCGCGTGCACCGCGCCCTTGGCCGCGGAGTAGTCGAGCAGCGACCTGTTGCCGCGCAGCCCGTTGACCGAGCCGGTGTTGATGATCGCGGCCCCCTCGCCGAGGTGCGGGAGCGCGTCCTTGGTGATCCAGAAGAAGCTCGAGACGTTCGTGGCGAACGTGCGGTCCCACTGCTCGTCGGAGAGCTCCTCGGGACCGTCCACCGGGGTCTGCACCGCGGCGTTGTTGACCAGCAGGTCGAGCCCGCCGAGCTCGTCGACCGCGCGCTCGACCATGCGGGCGCAGTGGTCGCGCTCGGCGATGTCGCCGGGCAGCCGGACGCACCGGCGGCCCTTGGCCTCGACCAGCTGCTGGGTGTGCGTGGCGTCGTCGCCCTCGGAGAGGTAGCTGATGGCGACGTCGGCGCCCTCCTCGGCGAACGCGACCGCCACGGCGCGCCCGATGCCCGAGTCGCCGCCGGTGATCAGAGCCTTGCGGCCGGCGAGCAGGTCGCGGCCGACGTAGCCGCGCATCTCGTCGGCCGGCTCGGGCTCCATCGCCCCGGTGCTGCCGGGGTGGGTCTGCTCCTGCGGCGGGGGCTGGTCCGACGACTGGTCCGACGACTGGTCCGTGGTCATGACCGACGGCTTGACGACCGCACCCGGGCCCGAAACCCCGGACCCGGGTGCCGTCCCGTCAGCGCAGCGACGCGATCTTGTCGAGCACCGTCTTGCGGTTCTTGGTGCGCCGCTCGTAGGCGTCGACCTTGCCCAGGTCGGTCGCCGACAGCCCGTCGACCGCCTTGGCGGCGTCGGCCGCGTTGAGGTCGTCGTAGCCCGTGATCGGCAGGTCCTCCTCGACCGAGACCGCGCCCTTGGCCTCGCCCTCGGCCGCCGCCACGCCCGGCACCCGACGCGCCTGCTGCGCGGCCGCCCCGGTCACGCCGCTGAAGCCCTGGCCCAGGCGCTGCAGCAGGGCGGGGAAGGCCTCGGCCAGCTCGCGGGTGAAGGACGCCTGGGCACGCGCGAACGCCTGCACCCACTCCGCCGTGCGGTCGCCGGCGGCCTCCTCGGCCTCGGCGAGGTTCTCCAGGAGCTCCTTGTACGCCCGCAGCGACTCCTCGCCGCCCTGACGGGCGCGATCGACGATCTGCTCGTTCAGGCTCCGGACCTGCTCGACCACCTGCTCGACCCTCGGGTTGCCCGCCATCTCGCTCCTCCTCGATGCGTGTGTCTCCCCCGATACCCCGAAGCCTGCACCTCCGAACAGGTGAGCGGAAAGGACCTTCCGGACGTCGGCGGGGGAGCCAGGAAACAAAGTTTCCCAGCACGAAATCCCCGTGTGACGCGCCTCGCAACGACACCTACAGTGGTGGCCGCGGCAACAGCGTTCAGGAGGCCCGAGCATGCGCAAGCCACGCCACGTCCGGATCACGCAACCCCAGGTCCGCGAGAACGGCGAGCTCCGACCGGCGAGCTGGGACGAGGCGCTGCAACGCGCGGCCGCGGGCCTGCGCGGCGTCTCCCCCGACGCCTTCGGCATGTTCAGCTGCTCGAAGGCCACCAACGAGATGAACTACGCCGCGCAGAAGTTCTCGCGGGTGGTGATGGGCAGCAACAACGTCGACAGCTGCAACCGCACTTGACACGCTCCCAGTGTCGTCGGTCTGACGACGGTGTTCGGTGCCGGCGGCGGCACCTCCGCCTACGTGGAGGCGGAACACGCCGACCTGCTCGTGCTGTGGGGCTCCAACGCGCGTGAGACCCACCCGATCTTCTTCCACCACGTGCTGCAGGGGCTCCGCAACGGCGCCCGGATGTACTCGGTCGACCCGCGCCACACCTCGACCGCGCACTGGGCCGACGCCTGGCTCGGCCTCGACGTCGGCACCGACATCGCGCTGGCCAACGCGATCGGGCGCGAGATCATCCACGCGGGGCTGGTGAACCACACCTTCGTCGACCGGTCGACCTCCGGCTTCGACGACTACGTCGCGTCGGTCGAGCCCTACACGCTCGAGCGCACCGAGGAGATCACCGGCGTGCCCGCCGCCTCCATCAAGGAGCTGGCGCACGCCTACGCGCGGGCCGACCGCGCCCAGATCTGCTGGACGCTCGGCATCACCGAGCACCACAACGCCGCCGACTACGTGTTCGCGCTGATCAACCTCGCGCTGCTCACCGGGCACGTCGGCCGCTACGGCTCGGGGCTGGTGCCCCTGCGCGGGCAGAACAACGTGCAGGGCGGCGGCGACATGGGCTCGATCCCGGCCAAGCTGCCCGGCGGCTACGACCTCGGTGACGACGAGGCCCGCCACCGCTTCGAGACGGCCTGGTCGACACCCGAGCACCCGGTGACGCTCGACCCCCGGCCCGGCATGCACCTCTCGCAGATGTTCGAGGCGATGGAGCGCGGCGAGCTGCGCGCGCTGTACTGCATCGGCGAGAACCCCGCCGAGTCCGAGGCCAACGCCGCCCACGCCCGGCACCTGCTCTCCGAGCTGGACTGCCTGATCGTGCAGGACATCTTCCTCACGGCCACCGCCCAGCTCGCCGACGTCGTGTTCCCGGCGACGGCCGACTGGTGCGAGTACGAGGGCACCGTCACCAACTCCGAGCGGCGGGTCCAGCGCGTCCGCAAGGCGATCGACCCGCCCGGCCAGGCGCGACCGGACACCCACATCATCTGCGCGCTGGCCACCGCGCTCGGCCACGACTGGGGCGAGCCCACGGCCGAGGAGGTGTGGGACGAGCTGCGCTCGGTCTCGCTCAACTGGCACGCCGGCATGAGCTACGAGCGGCTCGACGCCCTCGGCGGCATCCAGTGGCCGTGCCCGTCGCTGGACCACCCGGGCACGCCGCTCATGCACGCCCGGCTGTGGGCCGACGACCCCGCCGACCGGGGCCGCCCGGCCCCGTTCACGCCGGTGGAGCACGTCGCGCCCGTCGACGCCCTCGACGACGAGTTCCCCATCCGCCTGACCACCGTGCGGGTGCTCGACGCCTACAACTCCGGGGTGCAGACCGGCGGGTACTCCTCGCCGCTGCGCCGCCGCGAGTCGCTGCGCATCGACGCCGACGACGCCGCCCGCCTGGGCATCGCCGACGGCGAGCGCGTGCGGGTGGTCTCGCGGCGCGGTGCCGTCGAGGCGCCGATCGCCGTGGATCCGTCCCTGCGCCCGGGGCTGGCGTCGTTCACGCCCCACTTCACCGAGGAGGTGGACGTCAACGTGCTGACCAACGACGCCTGGGACCCCAAGTCGGGGACCTCGGAGTTCAAGGCCACGGCGATCCGGGTGGAGAGACTGGCGGACGCGGGGTCATCGACAACCGAGCGGGCCACCGCACTCCCGGTGGCAGGAAGCTGACGGATGGATCTGCACCTCTCGAAGGCCGAGCCCACCACCGTCGAGCGCGACACGATCGACGCGGCCTTCGGCGCCCTGGTGAGCCCGTCGAGCCGGGAGGACCGGCCGACGCGCTCGCACCACGCGGGCCACGACGCCCGCGCCCGCCGGCACCTGCTGCTGCCGGTGCTGCACGCCGTGCACGACGCCGTCGGCTGGATCTCCGAGGGCGCGCTCAACCACGTGGCGCGCACGCTGTCGGTCCCGCCCGCGGAGATCTACGGGGTCGCGACGTTCTACGCGATGTTCTCCGTGGAGCCCCGGGCGCCGCGGGTCGTGCACGTGTGCGACGACGTGGCGTGCGGCCCGTACGGCGGCGAGGAGATCATCTCCACGCTCGCCGACGCGCTCGGCCCCGAGGGCGTCGGTGAGCAGGCGTGCTGGGTGCGCAGCCCCTGCCTCGGGCTGTGCGAGCGGGCGCCGGCGGTGCTCCACCAGCGCACCGGCGAGCCCGACCTCAGCCAGGCGCCGGCCACCCCCGACGCCGTCCTGGCCGCGGCGCGGTCGGCCGACCCGGGCGCCGCCGACACCGCCGACACGGTCTTCGACGACACGCGGGTCAGCGTGCCCCAGTCCGGACCGGGGGCCCGCCTGCCCAGCGGCGCCCCGCTGCGGCTGCTGCGCCGCATCGGGGTCGTCGACCCCGAGAGCCTCGACGACTACCGGGCGCACGGCGGCTACGGGGCGCTGCGCCGGGCGGTCGAGTTCGGCCCGACGCGGGTCATCACCGAGCTCGAGGACTCCTCGCTCACGGGGCGCGGCGGCGCCGCGTTCCCGACGGGCGTCAAGTGGAAGGGCGTCGCCGGCGCCCCGGAGCGCCCGCACTACCTGGTCTGCAACGCCGACGAGTCCGAGCCCGGCACGTTCAAGGACCGCGTGCTCATGGAGTCCGACCCGTTCGGGCTCATCGAGGCCATGACGATCGCGGGGTACGTGACCGGCTCGCGCACCGGCTACCTCTACATCCGCGGCGAGTACCCGCTGGCCACCCGGCGCCTGCGCCACGCCATCGAGGCCGCCCGCGCCCGCGGTTTCCTCGGCGAGGACGTCATGGGCGAGGGCTTCGCCTTCGACATCGAGCTGCGCCGCGGCGCCGGGGCCTACATCTGCGGCGAGGAGACCGCGCTGCTCGAGTCGATCGAGGGCTTCCGCGGCGAGCCGCGCAACAAGCCGCCGTTCCCGAGCGTCGCCGGCCTGTTCGGCAAGCCGACCGCGATCAACAACGTCGAGACCCTCTACAACGTGCTGGGCATCCTCGACATCGGCGGGCAGGCGTTCGCCGAGATCGGCGGCGGGCGCTCCACGGGCACCAAGCTCTTCTGCGTGTCCGGGGCCGTCGGGGCGCCGGGCGTCTACGAGGTCGAGTTCGGCACGACGCTGCGGGAGCTGCTCGACCTCGCCGGCGGCGCGCGGGGTGAGCTGCGCACCGTGCTGCTCGGCGGCGCCGCGGGCGGGTTCGTCATGCCCGAGAACCTCGACGTCGCGCTCACCCTCGAGGGCGCGCGCGACATCGGGGCGACGCTCGGATCGGGCGTCGTGCTGGTGTTCGACACCCACGCCCACCTCACCGGCACGCTGCGCCGGATCGCCGCGTTCTTCCGCGACGAGTCGTGCGGGCAGTGCGTGCCGTGCCGCGTCGGCACCGTGCGGCAGGAGGAGGCGCTGGCGCGCCTCGAGCGCGACGCGCCGATCGGCTCCCGCGAGACCGAGGTGGCCCTGCTCGCCGACCTGGCCCAGGTGATGCGGGACGCCTCGATCTGCGGCCTGGGCCAGACCGCTCCCGCGGCCATCACCTCGGCGCTGGACCTCGGGCTGCTCGACCGCCCGAGCCGGTCCCCCAACGGAAAGGTGCGCACATGACCACCACGGGCAAAGGACCGGTCGGACCGGAGGGCGGATCGGCCGCGCCCGCGGACGAGCCGATCGACGGGACCACCGAGGCGTCGGGCGGCGCCGCCGTCGCCACGACCACGGAGACCGGCCCGCCGCCGGGCGAGCGCACCGACGGCGACACCGAAGTCCCCGCGCCGGTCGGGCCGACCGTGATCGACCCGGTGGCGCCGACCCGCGGGCCCGAGGAGCGGCTGGGCTCCGGCCCGGTGATGCTCGGCCAGATCCGCCGCCGGGTGACGGTGAGCCTCGACGGGCGGGAGGTCCGGGTGCCCGAGGGCACGACCATCCTCGGCGCCCTGCACGAGGAGGGCACCCCGGAGCAGGCCGACACCCCGACGTTGTGCTGGGCGCCGAACATGGACCCGATCAACGCCTGCCGCGTCTGCGTGGTCGAGGTGGAGGGCTCGCGCACGCTGGTGCCGTCCTGCGCGCGCAAGTGCGAGGACGGCATGGTGGTCCGCACCGACACCGACAAGGTCCGCCACAGCCGGCGCATGGTGCTCGAGCTGCTGGGCTCGTCGGTGGCGATGGACCGCGCGAGCGCGGACGTCCAGCGCTGGATGGCCGAGTACGGCGTCGACACCGAGCGGTACGGGCCGTTCGCCGAGCCCGCCGCGGCCGGCGAGCGCGACCGTCGCCACGCGGGCCACCACCACCCCGTCGACGGGGCCACCGCGGCCACCGTCGCGCAGCCGGTCAAGGTCGACAACGAGCTCTACGTGCGGGACTACTCGCGCTGCATCATGTGCTACAAGTGCGTCAACGCCTGCGGCACCGACGCGCAGTTCACCTTCGCGATCGCCGCGGCCGGGCGCGGGTTCGACGCCCGCATCGCCACGGAGTTCGACGCCCCGCTGCCCGAGTCGGCGTGCGTCTACTGCGGCAACTGCATCGGCGTGTGCCCCACCGGCGCGCTGGTGTCCCGCCGCGAGTACGACCTGCGCGAGGCCGACGACTGGCACCCCGAGGAGGAGACCGTGACGACCACGATCTGCTCGTTCTGCGGGGTCGGCTGCAACCTGGAGCTGCACGTCCAGCAGAACGAGATCGTGAACGTCACCAGCCCCTCGGACCACTCCGTGACCCACGGACACCTGTGCATCAAGGGGCGGTTCGGGTTCCAGCACGTCCAGAACCTCTGAGCCGTCCGGCCCTGTCACCGACAGCGTCCGGCCGAACACGCGCGGCCAAGGGTTGCCATCGCCGTGGCGGACCTTCTGGACGGGGAACACGCCTGATGAGGTGTGCACAATCGGGTGCTCGGCCTCGACGAAAGGAGTCGGCCGTGGCGGTGTCGCAGAGCAGGTCACGCAAGAAGGACAGAACGGATGAGGTGGTGGAGGGCCTGCACCAGCTCGTCGAGGCCGGCCGCGTGGAGGACGTCGAATCGGTGCTGACCACGCTCATCGAGAGCGAGCCGACGGAGGAACCGTCGGTCGAGGAACGGGAGACCCGGTCCTACGCCGAGGGCATGCGTGACGGGCTCGCGCTCGCCCGGCGGGCGCAGGCCCAGGCGTGACCACGGCGACCGCACCGGCCCCGGCGACGGACACGGCGCCGGCCCCGACGGGGGGCGCGGCAGGCCCGCCCGCCGCGCTGACGAACGGCCAGCGGCTCGAGCGCATCGCGGTCGCCCTCATCGACCGGCTCGCGGCCGCGGCGGTGGACAAGGTCGACGAGCTCGCGGACAAGCTCCAGGACTTCGCCCAGAACCCCGGAGGCATCGGCATGACCGCGGCGATGCGGGCGGGCCTCGCGGCCATGCAGGGCAAGAACCCTGTCTGGGCCGCGATCAAGGGCGCGGTGTCGGCCATGAGCACCACGACCAAGGTGCTGATCGGGCTGCTGCTGATCCTGCTGGCGGTCCTGTCCCCCGTCGCGCTCCTCGTGCTCGCGCTCGTCCTGATCGTCGCGGCGATCGTGGGCGCGGTCCGGGGCTGACGCACCGCACACCCTCCGAGCACCCACGCGCGACCGGCCGGGCCCCCACGGGGGACCCGGCCGGTCGCGGTGGTGCGCCTCGCTCAGCGGATGCCGACGAGCTCCTGGGCCAGCGCGGCGTGGCGCGTCTGGGCCGCGGAGACGACACCCGAGCGGTTCTTGTTCGCCTCTTCGTAGACGATGACCTTGTTGAGGTCCTCGATGTCGTCGAGCTGCTTGATCTTCGCGACGGCGTCGTTGGCGCCGAGGCCGTCGTAGTCCGGGATCGGCAGCTCGGAGGCGTGCAGCGCGCCGAGGCGCGTGCGGGCCTCGTGCAGGACCTGCGCGGCGTCGGTCGCCCCCTCGCGGCGGCTGACCTGCTCGGCGCGGTCCAGCGCGGCGTCGCGACCGGTGGTCACGACGTCCCGGGCGTCCTCGCCGAGGCGGATGGCCCGCCCGGCGGTGTCGGTGACGACCGCGCGCACCTGGTCGCCGCTCTGCTGCAGACGGCTGACCCACCGGCTGACCTGCTCGCGGGCGAAGTTCACCGGCAGCCGCACGGCACGCGTGGCCCCGCCGACGACCAGCTGCACCGGGGTCGGCTTCAGCGCGGGCGGGCCGCCCAGCGCGTGCTCGGCGAGCACGGTGGTCAGCCACTCGATGGTGGCGCTGTGCGCCTTCTCCAGGCGGTCGGCGAGCTTGCGCACGCCGGCGTCCTGGGCGGCCTCGGCGAGCCCGCGCAGGTAGACGGCGCGGTCGCGCAGCTGGTGCTCGAGCGTGAGGTCACCGAGCAGCGCCTCGTCGAGCGGGCCCGCCTGCTCGATGGTGCCCTTGACGACGGCACCCACGCGTCCCACCAGTGGCGAGACGACGTCGGCGACCCCACCGAGGCGCTGCAGCTCGCGGCCGATCTCGTCGGTGCGGCGCTCGGCGTTGCGCGCGTTCTCCGTGAGCTCCTTGCGCACGGCCTCGGTCCGCGCCTGCGCGACGCGGATGCGCGCGACCTGGACCTCGGTCTGCGTCAGCTGCAGCATCGAGCGCAGCTGGGCGATCATGTCGGCCTTCGTGCTCACACTTCTCCTCGTGAACGGATCGGGTTCTCGTTCGCGTCCTCGTCGTCGCGGGGTGCCCGCGACGCACGGTGGAATCCGGCCTACCGACCGGTCGCCCATCGGCTACCACGTGGGTCGGCCGCGTATTCGTGATGCGGCCGGATCGATCCGTGCGCTGCGGGTTCGCGCGGGCCCGCCAGCCGGGCACCCCTGCGCCCATGTCGCAGCCGACGAACCGCCACGGTGAACCGCCCCATCCCGACACGACCGGCGCACCCGGACAGCACGACCAGCACGGCCGCGGCGCGGGCCCCTACGCCCCTCCCAGCCGGGACGAGCAGGGCAACCCCCTCCCGTCGGTGCCCCACGAGGGGCTCCTGGGGCGCATCGCGACGGCGATCGTCGCCGGCGAGGCCGTGGTGCTCGCGATCGTGGGCGTGGCCGGGCTCGTCATGACCTGGGGCGCCGCGTTCACCGAGCAGACCCAGGACACGTTCCTCGCCCTGCGCCTCAACCCGGCGCACAGCGTGCTGCTGCTGGTCACCGCCGTCCTCGCGGCCGTCAGCCTGCGCCGGCGCACCTGGCTGCGGTTCTTCGCCGGCGGCCAGGCGGTCGTCTACGTGCTGCTGTTCGTGTTCGGCGCGGCCTACAGCCTCAACACCGGCACCGCGACGGTCCTCGCGCTGAACACCCCCGACCTCGTCCTGCACGGGGTGCTGGCGATCCTCGGGTTCATCACCGTGATGATCTCCAGCGCGCGCATCGTCGAGCCGCCGCCCGGGTCGCTGCCCTACCCCGGGCTCCTGCCGCAGACCGGCGAGGACCCGCCGCAGGGCCCGACCCCGGAGCAGCCCGAGCCCAGCCGCGACTCCGACGTGAACAAGGGACGCACCGAGCCGCACCCGGCGGACCGGCGGGACTGATCCCTCGGTAGCGTCAGCCAGCGTTGAACTTCAAGTGGTTGATCTTGAAGTCGATGAT
>NZ_JAQZAL010000037.1 GCF_028737205.1 Actinomycetospora lutea
CGAGTCACCCTCGACAAGGTCGCATAGGTCAGCTGCGGTCAATTCTCTTCACAGCGCCCGGCCGGAGCGAAGGGCACCTCCGATCGCATCGATGAGCGAGGGGCGCCCTTCGCCGGAACCCCGGCGGCTTCCCGTGAACGACCGAAGGGCCCCGTCGCTCGACTCGATCGAACGACGGGGCCCTTCGGTCTCCTCAAAGGCGGTGGCTGATCAGCCGATGAAGCCCTGCTGCTGGAGGAACTCGTTGGCGACCTGTCCGGCGTCGCGGCCCTGCGACGAGATCTGCCCGTTGAGCTGGAGCATGACGTCGTCGGTCAGGCGCGGCGAGATCTGGTCGAAGACCTGGACGACGGCCGGGTTCCGGTCGACGACCTGCTTGCGGATCGTGTTCGACGCGTTGTACTTCGGGAAGAAGTTCTTGTCGTCGGCCAGCGACACCAGATTCAGCGCCGGGATGCGGCCGTCGGTGGTGAACACCTCGCCGAACTTGCAGGGGTTGCCGTTGGCCGTGGCCTGGTAGATGGCGCCGGTGTCCAGCACGGTCAGCGCCGGCGGGGCGTCGTAGGGGACGGTCACGCCGTAGGTCTTGAGCAGGTTCGGCAGGCCGTCGTTGCGGCTGGCGAACTCGGCCTCGACGCAGGTGGTGGCCTGCGGGTTGCCGCTGTTGATGAAGTTCGCCCAGTCGGTGGTGGTGCGCAGGTTGTTCGCGTCGGCGAACGCCCGCGTCGTCGCGATCGCGTAGGTGTTGTTGAACGGCGTCGGGTTGGTCCAGACGATCTGGTTGCGCTGCAGATCCTGGTCGCGCACGGCGACGTACTGCTGCTGGGAGTCGGGGATCGGCGTGGTGTTGCCGAGGTTCGTGATCCACCCGGTGCCGGTGTACGACCAGCCCATGTCGATCTCGCCGGACAGCAGGGCCTGGCGGGCGGCGGCGGAGCCGGTGATGTTGCACCGGTCGTTGACGGCCGCACCGACGGACTGCAGGGCGGCCACGCTCATCTTGCAGAGCAGCAGCTGCTCGTCGAACTCCTGGCCGCCGACCGTGTAGGTCTGGCCGGCGAGGTTGATTCCGCTGGCGGCGAGGCTGCCGCCCTGGGCCTGGGGCTGACCGGAGCCGGAGAGGCCACCGCAGCCGGCGAGGACGAACGCGAGCACGGCGATGGTCGCGCCGACCACCCGCCCTGAACGTGGGAGCATCGCGGGATCGTTGCACCACCGGGAGGTAAAGGCGAGGGGGAAACGATCTCGGCCACCATGCGGACCGGGGGGCGCCGGGTCGCGCAGCGCGTGGCGACCGCCCGTCCCGGTCCCCGGACCGTCAGCCCCGCCCGCGCCCCAGGGCCTCGCGCAGGGAGACGCGGGCGCCGGTGCGCAGCACCGAGTTCGCGTAGATGCGCCCGCCGAGGGCGAGCACGACGGCTGTGAACGCGATCGTCAGCACGAACGCGAGCACGACCTGGCCGACCGGCGCGACGCCCAGCGCGATCCGGGCGGGCATGAACAGCGGGCTGAACGGCGGCAGCAGCGAGATCACGGTGATCGCGGTGCCACGCGGGTCGGAGGTCAGCAGGTTGAAGCCGACGACGAAGCCGAGCAGCACGGTGATCGTGATCGGCGACAGGACGCTCTGCGTGTCCTCCTGCCGGGACACCAGCGACCCGGCGGCGGCGAACACCGTCGCGTACAGCGCGAACCCCAGCAGGTACCAGACCACCACCGACACCAGCGTCGACACGAGCCCGGGGCCCGGGGCCAGCACCCCCGCCGCGCCCGCCACGGCGAGACCGGCCCCGCCGAGCACGACCAACTGCAGCAGCCCCACCGCCCCGAGGCCGAGCACCTTGCCGAGCAGCAGCTGCCACGGCCGCACCGACGACAGCACGATCTCGACCACCCGGCTCGCCTTCTCCTCGACGACGCCCTGGGCGACCATCGCGCCGTAGGTCTGGATGGAGAAGAACAGCAGGAACGCCCCGGCGAGCCCGAGGCCCAGCCGCCGGCCCGCCTGCGGGTCCGGGGGCTCGAGCGACACCACGACCGGGCCCGACTCGGCGAGCGCCGCGTCCAGCGCCGCCGGGTCGACCCCGCGCGCGACGAGGAAGCCGTCGCGGGCCACGGTGGTCGTCGCATCGACGATCACCCGCTCCAGATCGGCGTCGGGCTCCGAGGCGACGACGACCCGGGGCCGCGCCGGCTCCCCGCCCACCAGCGCGTCGAGGTCGCCGGCCCGGACCGCCGCCTCGCCGGTGGCGACGTCGGGCTGGGGCACGACGGTGAGCGTGAGGCCCTCGGTGGGCGCGGCGCGCTCCAGGGGACCGGCGAGGGCGACGGCGGGACCGGTCACGCCGACGCGGGCGGTGTCGTCGCCGGACGCGATCGTGGCGATGACCGCCGCGTAGACCCCGAGCAGCACCAGCACGACGAGGGTGCCGACGACGAACGCCCGCCCCCGCACCCGGGAGGCGAACTCCCGCCGGGCGATGAGCAGGACCGGGCGCAGGGCCCCGGTCACGCCGCGACCTCGGAGCCGTGGTCGGCCACGGCGTCACGGTAGATCTCGGCGAGCGTCGGGCGGCGGCGCCGGAACTCGTGGACCGGGCCGGTGGCGCGGGCGGCGTCGAGCACGCCGCCGAGCGTGGCCTCGGAGGCGTCGGCGAGGGTCAGCACCGTCCCGCCGTCCGCGTCGCGGGTGCGCGCGACGCCGGGCACGCCGTCGGCCCACCCCGGCGGCGCGTGCGGGGCGTCGACGACGACCTCGACCGCCGACGCGTCGCGCAGCTGCGCCACCGCGCCCTCGGCGACGAGGCGGCCCGCGCGCACGATCCCGACCCGGTCGCAGAGCCGCTCGACGAGCTCGAGCTGGTGCGAGGAGAAGACCACCGGCGCGCCCGCGTCGCGGCGCTCGCGCAGGACCTCGCTCATGACGTCGACCGCCACCGGGTCGAGGCCGGAGAACGGCTCGTCGAGCACCAGGACGTCCGGCTCGGCGACGAGCGCGGCGGCGAGCTGGACGCGCTGCTGGTTGCCCAGGCTCAGGCGCTGGACCTCGTCGGCCCGGCGCTCGGCCAGCCCGAGCCGCTCGGTCCAGCGGTCGGCGGCCTCGCGGGCCTGCGCGGCCGACCGCCCGCGCAGCTCGGCGAGGTAGCGCAGCTGGGTGCCGACGGCCATGCGCGGGTAGAGCCCGCGCTCCTCGGGCATGTAGCCGATCCGCCGCCGCGACGCCGCGTCGAGCGCCCGTCCCTCCAGCCGGACCTCGCCCGCGTCGGCGGCGAGCACGCCGAGCGCGATCCGCATCGTCGTCGTCTTGCCGGCACCGTTGGCGCCGACGAACCCGTAGAGCTCGCCGGGGCGCACGGTGAAGGTCATGCCGTCCAGGGCGACCGTGGACCCGAATCGTTTGGAGATCCCGTCGATCTCGAGCATCGCTCTCCCGTCCGCGAGACGGTGATCAGGATGTCGGAGCCACCAGCAGCCGTCCAACGCAGCCCGGTCGGGGGACCGGGACCGCATCGTGACCTCGATGGTCGTAACGGGGCCTGGCGGCGGACGCGAGATCCGGTGGACAGTGGTGATCCACGGAGTGGGGGGTCGTGACGTGCGGGTGCTCGTGGTGTCGGCGGTGACGGTGATCCTCCTGATGGGCGCCGTGCCGCTCGCCGTGCCCGGCGTCCCGCGGCTGCACGGCGTGCCGCAGCTCGTGGCCCTGGGCGTGCTCGTGCTGGCGGGGGTGGCGTTCCTCGTGGGCCTGGCGCTGCTCGCGCTCGGGCGCTCGGCCCGGCGGCGCGCCGAGGAGCCGGCGCAGGCCACCCCGGCCGCCCCGGTGCCCGCCGCCCCAGTGCCCGCCGCACCGGTGGGCCCCGTGACGCCCGTGACGCCCGTGACGCCGACCCCGGTCTACGTCAGCGTCCGGAGCCGCTCGTAGGCGGCCAGGGGGCCGTCAGCGGCGCGCCGTGCACCGGTCCGCGCCAGGTCCACACCCAGGTCGGCACCGGGCCGTCGGCCGTGTGCGCGACGGCGCGCTGGCGGCGGTAGTCGGGCCCCTCGTACGCGTCGAGGCGCGGCAGCGCCCCGGGCGGGTCGGCGAGCGTCAGCACCGCGCCGCGGGCCCGCCCCGGCCCGCCGCGGACCAGGGCGGGGTAGCCGCGGCCCGTGTCGTGCACCCGCCCCGGCAGCCACGCCTCGCGGGGCTCCCCGGTGACGTGCGGGGCCATCAGCGACCACGCGCTCCGGCCGGGGAGCAGGGTGCCGTAGACGAACACGCGGTCCGGCCACGACGCCGGGTCGGGGGCGCCGTGCTCGACGCGCACGACGTCCGGGGTCGGGGGCGCCGGCGCGCCGGAGAGGTCCCGCGCGGCGGCCTGGTCGAGCGCGGCGACGGGCACCGGCGCGCCGTCGACGAGCAGCGGCGCGCGCGACTCCGACGGGTCCAGCTCCCCTATCGGCGTGCTCCCCTGTCTGCTGCGTGTCCCCAGGTCGCCCGCCCAGTAGGTCCAGACGCCGTCGAGGCGCGCCCCGTCCTCGGTGACCACGCGGACATCCGTGGTCGAGCTCCGCTCCGCTGCGTCTCCCGCGGTGCGCAGCCGCACCAGGTCGTAGCGCTCGCCGCGTCCCTCGCACCGGTCGAGGACGGCGACCTGGTCGGGGGTCGCCATCCACACCGCGTGGGTCTCGACCGCGCCCGGCGCCACCGCCAGCGTCGCCGGCCGGGCCCCGTCCCGCGCGCGCAGCCCGGCCGCCCACACGGCCGCGAGCCCCTCGACCCGCGCCCGCAGCACCACGACCGGCCCGCCTAGCCCGAGGTGCTCGCGCAGCCACGTGAGCTTGCCCGGGCAGCGGTTGGACCCGAACGCGAGCACCGGCACCCGGGCGGTCATCGGCGCGGCCCCGCGGTCGGCGAGCCAGCGGTCGAGGTCGCGCCCGGAGAGACCATCGCCGTCGACCGTCCAGCCGGCGGCGGCGTGGTCGGACGGCTCGAGCCGACGGCTCGCCGCGTCCAGGTGCACGAACGAGAAACCCGGCGCGACCCCGGGGTAGGGGTCGGCCGGGTACTCGTCGTCGGCGTACGTGCCGGAGCCGATGGTCGAGCTCCCCCGTCGGCGTGCTCGCTCCAACGCTGCGTCGTCCGGGCTCAGTAGCCCCGCTCGCGGTACTCCTCGAGACGCGCGGCCTCGTCGCCGACCTTCGTCGTGTCACCGTGGCCGGTGCGCACGATGGTGTCGCCGGGCAGCGTGAAGACCTTCTGGGCCAGCTGCTCGATGATCACGTTGAAGTCGGAGTACGACGGCCCCGTGGCGCCCGGTCCTCCGTTGAACAGGGTGTCGCCGGAGAACAGCGTCTGGATGTCCGGCGCGTAGAACACGGTCGACCCGGGGGAGTGGCCCGGCGTGTGGATCGCCCGCAGGTCGATCCCGGCGATCGTGAACGTCTCGCCGTCCAGGATCTCGCCGTCCGGCTCGCGGTCCGGGTAGGTCATGTTCCAGATCACCCGGTCGTCCGGGTTGAGCAGGATCGGCGCGTCGAAGGCGGCCGCGATCGCCGGGGCGGCGTTGACGTGGTCGTTGTGCGAGTGGGTGCACAGGATGGCCACCACGTTGCGGTCGCCGACCGCGGACTTGATCGCCTCGGCGTCGTGCGGGGCGTCCAGCAGGACGACCTCGGACGAGTCGCCGATGATCCAGACGTTGTTGTCGACGTCGAAGGAGTTGCCGTCGATCTCGAACTTGCCCGACGTCGTGAGGTGCTCGACGCCGTTGCCGATCTTCTCGGCCGTCACAGGATCACCACCGAACGCAGCACGTCGCCGTGATGCATCTTCTCGAAGGACTGCTCGACGTCGTCGAGCGAGATCCGCTCGGTGACGAACTTGTCGAGCGGGAACCGGCCCTGCAGCGCGAGGTCGACGAGCATCGGGAAGTCGCGGCTGGGCAGGCAGTCGCCGTACCAGGACGCCCGCAGCGACCCGCCGTGGGAGAAGAACGGCTGGAAGTCGGCCTCGAGCGTCATGTCCGGCGACGGTACGCCGACCAGGACGAGCCGGCCCGCGAGGTCGCGGGCCTCGAAGGCCTGCTTCCAGGTGGCGGGGATGCCGACCGCGTCGACGACCACGTCGGCGCCGAAGCCGCCGGTGAGGTCGCGGATGCCCTGCACCGGGTCGGAGTTCTTCGCGTTGATCGTGTGGGTCGCGCCGAAGCCCTTGGCCCACTCGAGCTTCCGGTCCTCGGTGTCGACCGCGATGATCGTCGTGGCGCCGGCCAGCGCCGCCCCCGCGATCGCCGCGTCACCCACGCCGCCGCAGCCGATGACGGCCACGGTCTCGCCGCGCTTCACCTCGCCGGTGTTGATCGCGGCCCCCGCGCCGGCCATGATCCCGCAGCCGATGAGCCCGGCCTGCGCCGGATCGATGTCGGGGTTGACCTTCGTGCACTGACCCGAGTGCACCAGCGTCTTCTCCGCGAACGCCCCGATGCCCAGCGCCGGCTTGAGCTCCTCGCCGGTGTCCTTGAGCGTCATCGCCTGGGCGGCGTTGTGGGTGTCGAAGCACAGGTGGTGCTTGCCCTTGCGGCACGCGCGACAGACCCCGCAGACGGCGCGCCAGTTGAGGATGACGTAGTCGCCGACCTCGAGACCCGTGACGCCCTCACCGAGCGACTCCACCACGCCCGCGGCCTCGTGGCCGAGCAGGAACGGGTAGGCGTCCTCGATGTTGCCCTCGCGGTAGTGCAGGTCGGTGTGGCAGACCCCGCAGGCCTGGACCTTCACCACGGCCTCACCCGGACCCGGATCGGGGATGACGATCGTCTCGACCGTCACCGGCTTGCCCTTCTCCCGGGACACGACGCCCCGGACCTCCTGCGGCATGTGCTGGCCTCCGTGTCTTGAGGGTGTGCTCCCGGTCACCTGTGCCCGGACGACCACCTTGGCATGCACACCCGAGCATGGTCACCGCCGCCGGCATGATCATTCATGTGATCGCGGTCGGACGGGACCGCGCCCGGGTCCTCCCACCGGACGCGGCCCCGTCCCCGTGTTCGACGCACGCGCGTCCGCGGCGGTTCCGTCCCGTGGCACGACGACGCGGCGGCCACCCCGCCGGGGGTGACCGCCGCGTCGCGCTGGTGCGTGGACTCAGGCGTGGAAGATCAGGGCCGAGCCCTGACCGCCGCCGCCGCAGAGGCTGGCGACCGCGTAGCCGCCGCCGCGGCGCCGGAGCTCGTGGGCGCAGTGGACCGCGAGGCGGTTGCCGGTGGCCCCGATGGGGTGGCCGAGCGCGATGGCGCCGCCGTCGGTGTTGACCTGGTCGGAGCTCAGGCCGAGCTCGCGGGCCGACTGGATCGCGACGGCCGCGAACGCCTCGTTGATCTCCCACAGCGAGACGTCCGAGGGGTCGATGCCCTCACGGCGCAGGGCCTTGAAGGCGGCGTTGGACGGCTGCGAGAGCAGCGAGTTGTCCGGGCCGGCGACCCAGCCGTGGTTGCGGATCTCGCACAGCGGCGTGAGGCCCAGCTCCTGGGCCTTCTTCGCCGACATGACGACGGTGGCCGAGGCGCCGTCGGAGACCTGCGACGAGCTGCCCGCCGTGATCGCGCCCTCCTTGGCGAACGCCGGGCGCAGCTTCCCCAGGCCCTCCGCGGTGGTGTCGCCGCGGACGCCCTCGTCCTCGGTGACCGAGATCGGGTCGCCCTTGCGCTGCGGGACCTGCACCGGGGCGATCTCGGCCTCGAAGCGGCCGTTCTTCGCGGCGTCGGCGGCGCGCTGGTGGGACGCGGCCGCGACCTCGTCCATCTCCTCGCGCGACAGGCCGATCGACGAGGCGAAGCGCTCGGTGGAGGCGCCCATCGACTCGTGGTCGTAGACGTCGGTGAGGCCGTCGTGCTCGGTGGCGTCGATCAGCGAGCCGGCGCCGTACTTGTAGCCCGAACGGGCCTTCGGGAGCATGTGCGGCCCGCCGGTCATCGACTCCATGCCGCCGGCGACGACGATGTCGTACTCGCCGGCCTGGATCATCTGGTCGGCGAGCGCGACGGCGTCGAGCCCCGACAGGCAGACCTTGTTGAGGGTGAACGACGGCGTCGACATCGGGATGCCGGCGTCGGTCGACGCCTTGCGGGCCGGGTTCTGGCCGTTGCCGGCCTGGACCACCTGGCCCATGACCACGTACTCGACCTGCTCCCCGCTGATCCCGGCGGCCTCGAGCGCCGCCTTGATCGCCGCGGTGCCCAGGTCGCCGGCCGTCATGCCGGCGAACGCGCCGGAGAGCTTGCCGATGGGGGTGCGCTTGCCGGAGACGATGACGGAGCCGGGCATGCGATGGGTCCTCTCGGGTCGAGGGGTGGCGCGACGGTCAGCCGGGACGGCCGGTCACCGCGGTGGTGACGGGGCGTGTTGCCCTCCTCACGGAGGGCCGGACATCTGAACGTACCCGCGGGCCGGGGTCGATACCCAGGCCCGCGGGCGGACGATCACCCACGGAGAGCGGGATCGGTCCAGGTCGATCGCTCACCCGCGACGCGAGTGCTCCGCGACCGCGGTCATGAGCGGCGGCCACTCGTGGCGCAGGGCCTGGTTGCCCATGAACAGCCCCAGGTGCCCGCCGGGCGCGGTGCGCCGCGTGACCTGGTCCGCCGGGGTCGACACGTGGTCGGCGGCGGCGAACACCTGCACGGGCGGGGTGATGTGGTCGGTGGCCCCGCCCAGCAGGAACAGCGGGCACCGGATGGCGCGCATGTCCACGCGCCGCCCGTCGACCTCGAGCTCGCCGTTGATCAGCTCGTTGCCGGCGAAGAGGTGCTCGACCAGCCAGAGGTAGAACGTGCCGGGCACGTCCTGCGTGTGCTTGAACCAGTCCTCGAACGCCTCGTAGCGCGCGATGGCCTCGGGGTCGTCGAGGTTGCGCAGCAGGTCGACGTGCTTGGCGATCTCGGCCTCGGGGCGGATCGCGATGAAGCCGCCGAGGACGAAGGAGCCCGGCATGTTCCCGCCGCCCGCGGCGACCATGGCGCGGTAGGGCAGCTGCCCGAAGCGCTGGGTCATCACCCGCGAGGAGGCGCCGATCGGCGTCTCGCCGGCGTGGAAGTCGATCGGCGCGCCGGCCAGGGTCAGCGTGTTGACCTTCTCCGGGTGGATCGCCGCGTAGATCGTCGCGAGCCATCCCCCCTGGCAGTCGCCCACCAGGTTGACCTCCCCGCCGCAGTGCTCGACGGCACGGTCGACGACGGCGATGTAGTCGGAGATCGTCGTGCCCGAGGTCGCCTTGGTGGC
Organism: Actinomycetospora lutea; assembly: GCF_028737205.1. GTDB lineage: Bacteria > Actinomycetota > Actinomycetes > Mycobacteriales > Pseudonocardiaceae > Actinomycetospora > Actinomycetospora lutea. Next base: position 9,259 of record NZ_JAQZAL010000037.1, read on the forward strand.
GCCGACCCAGTCGAGCGTGAACGCCCGCGTCAGACCGGCCTCGCGGATCACCATCATCTGCGACTGGCGCGGCTGGAAGTCGACGATGCACGAGTCGTGCCCGGCCTGCGGCGGGAGCACGAGCGTCGGGACCACGTCGTCCGTCGAGCCCTGGGAGAAGTCCCGCAGGCGCGCGATCGGGGTCTCGAAGACGATCTCGTGCTCGTTGTGCCACTGCGGGCGGCGGCGGGTGAACACGTGCCGCCACCAGCGCTGGGCGTCGCGAGTGTTGCGGCCGGGCGTCACCGACTGCTCCAGGGCCCGGCGCAGCACGTAGCCCGCACCCTTGGTCATCTCGGCGGCGCCGCGGACGGCGGCGGTGGCGTGGTAGCCGCGCAGGTACGCGGCCGGATCGGGTGAGGGGGCCTCGGTCTGGACAGCGGTGGGGTCGCGGTCCAGGGGCTGGTCGGTCTCGACGTGCTCGTCGGCGGGGGCCGTCATGGCACACCTCCTCGCGCCCGGTCCGGGCGCTCGATCGCACCCGGCGTTGGGTGCTGCATGGACCGTACGGGCCGCTTGGGATGTTTCGCAACGGCGGCTACCCACGGGTAGGGGAGGGCTCGGACTTCCGGTCGCGGGGGAACCCGACTTCGATGGGCCCGCGGACCGTGTGGCCCCGGCCACCGTTCGGGTACAGGGCATCGCGACGCGGACCATCGAGCGTAGGGAGCACGCATGGGAGACATGACCGGACAGGTGGCCCTGGTGACGGGCGGCGCCCGCGGTATCGGACGGGCGATCAGCGTGCGGCTCGCCAACCGCGGGATGAAGGTCGGCGTCGGCTACTCGTCGGACCCGACCTCGGCGGAGAACCTCAAGGCCGAGTTCCCCGACCAGATCACCATCCACCAGGGCAACATCGGCGACCGCGGCGACTGCGAGCGCGTGTTCGACGAGGTCGTCAAGGCCCACGGGCGGGTGGACGTCCTGGTGAACAACGCCGGCATCACCGCGGACAAGATGGTGGCCAAGATGGAGGTCGACGACTGGGACCGCGTGGTGCAGGTCAACCTGTCGGGGACCTTCTACATGGCCCAGCTGGCCTACCTGCAGATGGCCGAGCGCGGCAGCGGGCGCATCATCAACATCAGCTCGGTGATCGGCGAGCAGGGCAACGCCGGACAGGTGAACTACGCCGCGACGAAGTCGGGGCTGTTCGGCATGACGATGTCGATGGCGCAGGAGGGCGCCCGCAAGGGCGTCACCGTCAACTGCGTGGCCCCCGGCTACATCGAGACCGACATGGTGGCCGCGGTGCCAGAGAAGGCGATCGAGAAGATCGTCTCGGGCATCCCGATGAAGCGCCTCGGCCAGCCCGACGAGGTCGCGCGCGTGGTGGAGTTCCTCGCCGACCCCGAGTCGGAGTACATCACCGGGCAGGTCTACTCCGTCAACGGCGGCCTGCACATGTGATCAGTGCAGGCGGGCCGTGAGCTCGGCGCACACGTCGTCGAGCGCGGTCGCCGACGCCCGGCACACGCCGGGGAAGGTGAGGAAACCGTGCACCGCCCGGGGGTGGTCGGTGTGCCGCACCGGCACACCGGCCCCCTCGAGGCGGTGCGCGTAGTCGACGCCGTCGTCGTGCAGCGGGTCGACGCCCGCGGTGACCACCAGCGCCGGCGGGAGACCGTGCACGTCCGGCGCGAGCAGCGGCGAGCAGAGCGGGTCGGTCGGGTCGCCGTCGTCGCCGAGGTAGTGCGCCCGGAACACGTCCATGTCGGCGCGCGTGAGCACCGGCCCGGACGCGAAGCGCTCGACCGAGGCGCGCTCGAAGGTCAGGTCGAGCACGGGGTAGAGCAGGACCTGCGCGTCGATCACCGGCCCGGACTCGCGCGCGAGCAGGCAGACCACCGCCGCGAGGTTGCCGCCGGCGCTGTCGCCCATCACCGCGAGGCGGTCGGGCCGCGCGCCGAGGGTCGCGGCCTCGCGCGCCGCCCAGCTCACCGCGGCGTAGCCGTCCTCGCGCCCGGCGGGGTAGGGGTGCTCGGGGGCGAGGCGGTAGTCGACCGACACCACGAGCGCCCCGACCCGCGACGCGACGTGCGCGCACAGCCAGTCGGACTGGTCGAGGTTGCCGAGCGTGCCCCCGCCGCCGTGGAAGTTGACGACGATCGGCAGCGCGCGCGCCGTGGGCGGGCGGTAGAGGCGCACCGGGCGCGGGCCGACGTCGGTGTGGGCGACCCGGTCGGTGACGAACACACCGCGCGGCATCGGCCCGAACACCCGCGACGTGACCACGTTGTGGCTCAGGCGCCGCGCCCGCGCGCGGGTGATCTCCTCGGGGCCCATGCGGCTGACCGCCACGGCCCCCGAGACGTCGGCGAACCACGTGAACATGCGGAGCCGGACGTCAATGTCCATGGCACCCCCTCGCGCGAGCCGTGCCCCGCCGTCCACGCCGACCGACGGAGGGCGACAGCCTGCACGATCAACCCGGCCCGAGGCGCCCCGGACGGAGCACCGATCGGGGCCAGTCGGTGACCGGCGCGCGCCGCACGGGGACGAGCGGGTGACGCGCGTGTCGTGTCGACGACACGTCGCGTCGCTCCGCCGGGCGGTTGCTCCGGACGTCGTCACGGGATGCCGACGGCGGCTTCCGTAGCGTCGCGGCGGTGAGCACGCCGCCGAGCGACCCGCGCACGGACACCGTCGACGGCCGGCGGCTCGAGAACCTGCTCGTGGCGGCCGTGGTGCTCGTCCTCGTCGTCGGGGCCGGCATCGCGGGCGTCGTGGCCGTCACGCGGCGCGGCCCCGACGCCGTGCCCGCCTACGCCCAGCCGGCCGCCGCCCCGGTGCCCGCGGACGCCGCGGCCCGCGCGAGCTGGGCGCGTGGCGCCGCGGGCCCGACCGGCGTCCCGGAACGGGCGCTCGTAGCCTACGCCGGCGCCGAGGCCGCGGCCCGGGACGAGCTCGCCGACTGCGGCCTGTCGTGGGTGACGCTCGCCGGGCTCGGCCGGGTCGAGTCGAACCACGGCCGCTTCGGGAACACCGCCCTCAACGAGGCCGGGCGCCCCGCCGATCCGGTCCGGGGCCCCGAGCTGGACGGCACGAACGGCAACCGGGAGATCCGCGACTCCGACGGCGGGCGCCTCGACGGCGACACCACCTACGACCGCGCCGTCGGCCCGCTGCAGTTCATCCCGTCCACCTGGGCGCTCTACGGCGCCGACGGGGACGGCGACGGCGTCGGCGACCCCGACGACCTCGACGACGCCGCCCTGGCCGCCGCGCGCTACCTGTGCGCCGACGACCGCGACCTGCGCCGCGGCGACGACTGGCGCGCCGCGGTGCTCGCCTACAACCGCTCGCAGGCCTACGTCGACCGCGTGCGCCGGGAGGCCGTGGGCGCGGCGACGGCGGTGGGCTGACGGAGGTGGCTGACGGAGATGGCTGACGGAGGTGGCTGACGGAGGTGACTCAGCGCCGCGCGAGACGCCGCTCGCCGAGCGAGCCCGTCTGGTACGCCAGCCCGTAGTGCGCGAACACGCCGGGCTCGTCGGAGGCGTGCAGCTCGCCGTCGGGGTCGATCCCCGGCGCCTCGCGGACCAGCTCGCGGGCGAAGGCGACCTTGAGGTGCTCGGGGGTGACGACGGCGCCCTTGAGCGGCGCGAACACCAGCCGCGCCTTCCCGAACAGCGAGGAGAGCTTCACCGTCACGAACACGGCCTCGTCGCCGAGGGTGTCGACGTAGACGGCCTCCAGCGTGCCGATCTTCGCGTCCTCGACGTCGACGACGGGGCGGCCGCGCCAGTCGCGGATGTTCTCGGCGGGGATCACGCGGCCGAGCCTAGGGCCTGCGGCCGCGAGGGCGTGGCGCACGGTGGGCGGCGAGGAGGCGCACGTCCTCGGCCGGACGCTCACACCCCGCGCAGCGCCGGCTGCTCCGCGGTGTCCGGATCCGTGCCGCGCCCGGACTCGTCGGTGGCCGGGAGCTCGGCCCGGGCGATCCGCCCGCCGCGGGCCAGCGCCCGCCCGATGGGGTAGGCGAGCGCGGCCGCCGGCAGCGGGCCCTCCTCGCCGCCGAGGTGCACGCGGACCTCGGCGGCCCCGGCCGCGGGGTCCTCGGGGAGGCCCAGGCGGCGCAGGGCCTGCCCGGCCACGGCCCGCGAGCTGTCGTGCAGGCCGGTGCCCGGCGGGAGCGCGGCCAGGATGTCGTCGACGACCAGCGGGTAGTGCGTGCAGCCGAGCACCACCGACCGGCAGTGCTCCGGGGTGCGCGCCGCGGCGAGGGCGATCGCGTCCCGCACCCCCGCGGCGTCGGCGTGCTCGACGGCCGTCGCCAGCCCGGGGCAGGCGACCGACGCGGCCTGGCCGGGCGCCGCGAACTGCTCGAGGAGGTCGGCCTGGTACCCGCTGGCGGTGGTGCGCTCGGTGGCCCAGACCGCGAACGGCAGCCCGGTCGCCCCGGCGGGCTTGACCGCGGGGACGGTCACCACCACGGGCCGCTCGGGCTCGACGGCCGCGCGCAGCGGCACCACCGCGGTCACCGAGGCGGTGTTGCACGGCACCACGATCGCGTCGGCGCCGCGGGCGACCGCCAGCCGGCCGGTGCCGACCACGCGGTCGACGATCCAGTCCGAGGGCTTCGACCCCCACGGCATGCCCTCGGGGTCGAGGTAGAGGTCGAGCGCGAGATCAGGGCGCAGGTGGCGCAGCCAGCCGGCCGTCGCGAGCAGCCCACACCCCGAGTCGATGAGCGCCACGCGCCGGTGCCCGACCATCACCTGCGAGTCTAGGACCCGCCCGATCTCAGACCATCGCCGCGCTCCCGACGTCCGGGTGCTCGCGGTGGAAGGCCACCATCGCGCCGACGTGCTCACTGAACGGCGGGCAGCGCACGCCGACCTCGTCGAGCAGGGCGGTGGTCGCCGTGACGTCGTAGACGGTCGGGTGGGTGAGGTAGTCCAGCGTCGACGAGGGCAGCGCGAAGAGCCGCCCGACGCCGGGGACGTGGTCGATCGAGAACTTCGACAGCGCCGAGGGCACCGGCACGACGCGCAGCTTCTTGCCGGTGTGGACCGCGAACGCCTCGCACATCTCCAGCACCGACGGGGGCCGCGGGGCGGCGAGCGCGACCGTGCGGTTCAGCGCCCCGGGGTGCGGCGCGAGCGCGGCGATGGCGTCGACGACGAAGTCGCTCGGCACGAGGTTGAACTGCACCCGCGCCGGGTCGGCGGGCAGGGGCATCACCGCGACGCGGCCCTGGCGGGCGATGAGCTGCAGGGCGTAGTACGGCCCGTCGTACTTCTGGGTCTCCCCGGTGCGGCTGTCGCCGACCACGACCGAGGGCCGGTAGATCGTCACCGGCAGGCCGGCGTCCCGCGCCTTGGCGACGATGCGCTCGGCCTCGTGCTTGGTGTGCTCGTAGTGGTTGGAGAACGCCTGCCCGAGCTCGAGGTCGTCCTCGGCGAAGATCCCGTCGTAGCGCCCGGAGACGTAGCAGGTGCTGACGTACTGCAGCCGGACGAGCTCGCCCGCGCTGCGGGCGAGGTCGACGACGTGGCGCGTGCCGTCGACGTTGACCGACCATGCGAGCTCCGCGGGCACCGACAGGTCGTAGACGGCGGCGAGGTGGAAGATCTCCAGCGGGCCCGACCGCAGCGTCGCGGCCTCCTCGTCGTCGAGGCCGAGACCCGGGCGGGTGATGTCGCCGACGACGAGGCGGGTGCGTCCCGCGATCGCCGGCTCGGCGGCCTCGAGACGGTCCAGCGTGGCGCGCGCCCGGTCCAGCCAGCGCTCCTGCACCAGCGCCACGGCGGCGGCGTCGGAGGAGCGGCGCAACGTGCGCGGCAGCAGCGCGGTGCCGAGGAAGCCGGGGAAGCCGGTGAACAGCACGGTCGTCGGCATGCGGTCTCCTCGGTCAGGGGTGCCCGTCGGGGTCCGGGGAGGAGACCATGAACCCCTGCGGTCCGCCGGACGACGTGGACCGCACGTGTCTGTGAGAGCCGTCATGGGTCCGGTCGTGTCGGCGCGGAAAGGTGTGCCGGACGCCGGACCAGGGCAGAACTGGACGAAGGTTCGCGGCTAGGAGGACATGCTCAGATGAGCGCGCAGCGCATCGTGGTGGTCGGCGCCGGGTTCGCCGGCCTGAAGGCCGTCCAGCGCCTCGAGAGCGAGCTCAAGGGCGAGCTGGCGCGGGGCGAGGTGGAGATCGTGGTGGTCAACCCCCACGACTACATGCTCTACCTCCCCCTGCTGCCCCAGGTCGCGGCCGGGGTCATCACCGCCCAGTCGGTGACCGTGCCGCTGCCGCGGGCCATCAAGCGGGCCCAGCGCCTGCCCGGCCAGGTGGTGGGGCTCGACCTGGAGCGCAAGGTCGCCGTCGTCCGCAAGATCAGCGAGGACGTCGTCGACCTGCCCTACGACCGTCTGGTCATCGCGGCGGGCAGCGTCACCCGGCAGTTCGACATCCCCGGGCTCGAGGAGCACGGCCTGGGCATGAAGAACCTGGGCGAGGCCGCGTACCTGCGCGACCACGTCCTCTCCCAGCTCGAGCTGGCCAACGCCTCCACCGACCCCGACGAGCGCGCGGCCCGCTGCAGCTTCGTCGTGGTCGGCGGCGGCTACGCCGGCACCGAGACCGCGGCGTGCCTCGAGCTGCTCACCGACGCCGCGCTGAAGCGCTTCCCGCGCCTCGACCCGACGCTGGTGAAGTGGACGCTGGTCGACATCGCCCCGCGCCTCATGCCCGAGCTCGGGCAGCGCCTCGGCGAGGAGGCGCTCGACCTGCTGCGCCGCCGCGGGATCGGCATCCGGCTCGAGACCGGCGTCGAGGAGGTCACCGACTCCAGCGTCACCCTCACCGACGGCAGCACGATCCCGACCAAGACCCTGGTCTGGACCGCGGGCGTCACCGCGAGCCCGCTGGTCAAGATGCTCGGGGTCGAGCTCATCCGCGGGCGCGTCAAGTGCGGCACCGACCTGCGTCTCGACGGGTACGACGACGTGTTCGTGCTCGGTGACGCCGCGGCCGTCCCCGACCTGACCGCGAGCCCGCCCGGATCGGCGCTGTGCCCGCCGACCGCCCAGCACGCGACGCGGCAGGCGGTGATCGCGGCCGACAACGTCGTCGCCTCGCTGCGCGGCGAGCCGCTGCGCGAGTACAAGCACCACGACCTCGGGCTCGTCGTCGACCTCGGCGGCACCCAGGCGGTGGCACACCCGCTGAAGCTGCGGCTCACCGGCGTCGTCGCCCAGGCCGTGACCCGCGGGTACCACCTCTACGCGCTGCCGCTCATGCGCACGCGGATGCGCGTCGTCTTCAACTGGATCCTGCACCTGTTCGGCGGCGACGACTTCGTCCGCATCGGCTTCCTGCAGGGGCGCAAGAGCGAGACCTCGTCGTTCGAGGAGACGCGCGACTACCTGTCCGAGGAGGACATGGAGAAGCGGGCCACCGCCGCCGGGTGACGGGCATCCTGGGCACGTGAGCGCCGCCGAGGGAGACGAGGGGGACGGCGGGTTCGTCGAGGACATGCCCGCCGCCGACGGCACGCGCCTGCGGCGGTGGGACAACGGCGCCGCGGGCGTGCCGGTCGTGCTGTCCAACGGCCTGGGGGCCAGCGCCGCGGCCTGGCCGTTCCTGCACGGCGAGCACTGCGGCTACCACGCCACGACCTGGTACCACCGCGGTCTGGGCGGGTCCGCGCGCCCGGACGACGAGTCGCGCATCGGCGTCGGCGCCCACGCCGACGACCTCATCGCCACCATGGACGCCGCCAGCATGGAACGCGCGGTGGTCGTCGGCTGGTCGGTGGGCGTCGCGGTCGCGATCGAGGCGGCCCGGCGCGCCCCCGAGCGCGTCGCGGGCCTGCTCGCCCTGGGCGGGGTGGCCACCGGCGTGTTCCGCGTGCTGCCCGCGTTCCCGCCGCTGGCCGACCAGGTGCCCGAGGGCGTGCACCGGCGGGCCGCGCGGATCGGCGGCTGGTTGCTGCGGGTGGTCGGGCCGCCCGTCGCCGGAGTGATCCACATGCTGCCGCGCAGCATGGACGCCAGCCGCGACGCCCTCGAGCGCGCCGGCATGGACGCCGCGGCCCTCGACCCGACCGGCGCCACCGCGCCCATGGTCACGCTCGCCGAGGTGGCCCGGCAGTTCGCCCGCCACGACTGGACCTGGTTCTCGCGGATGGTCCTGGCCGCCGCCGAGCACGACGCCCCGGACGACGACGCCCTGGCCGCGCTGCGGATGCCCGCGACCGTCGTGGCCGGTGACTACGACACCCTCGCCCCGCCCGCGGACATGGCGGCGCTGGCGGCCGCGCTGCCCGACGTCCGGCTGGTGCGCCTGCCCGGCTCGCACTTCCTGCCCCTGCAGTTCCCGGACGCCCTCGCCGGCGAGCTCGCCGCGCTCGCGCAGCGCGCGGGCCTGGGTCAGGCCTGACGCACGATCCGCTCGGCGAGGAAGCGCAGCGCGAGGTCGTAGCCCGTCGGACCGGCCCCGGCGATCACGACCGTGGCCACCGGCGACACGTACGAGTGCGACCGGAACGCCTCCCGTGCGTGCACGTTCGACAGGTGCACCTCGACCACGGGCACGGGCAGCGCCGCCAGCGCGTCGCGCAGGGCCACGGACGTGTGCGTGTAGCCGCCCGGATTGATGATCACTCCGGCGTGGTCGGTCATCGCCTCGTGGACCGCGTCGATGAGCACGCCCTCGTGGTTGCTCTGGCGCGCGTCGACCTCCAGCCCGAGGTCGGCGGCGGTGCGGCGGGCGCGTTCCTCCAGGTCGGCGAGGGTGTCGCGGCCGTAGATCTCGGGCTCGCGCCGGCCGAGGAGATCCAGGTTGGGGCCGTTGACGAGCAGGACGGGGCGAGGGTTCACGCGCCACTCCATCGGGGGTTCATAACCACGCTCTTGTCATTCGGGGGTCAAGCGGACGGGTGGGGCGACCGATGAGGAGGACAGCGCCCACGGACACTTCGCCTGGGCGGTCTCCCCACCCGGACGGAGTCTGTATGAGGACGGTTCTGATCTGCGACGACCGGCGCAGTGTCCGCGAGGGACTGACGCGTGTCATGTCCGCGGTGCCCGGCGTCCAGCGCATCGACTGCGTGTCGACCGCCGACGAGCTGCTCACCCGCTACGCCCGCCAGAGCGCGGACGTCGTGTTCGTCGGCACCCAGCGCGCGGTCGCGTCCGGCGCCGAGGCCACGCGGCGTCTCATGGCCGCGCACCCGCAGGCCAACGTCATGGTCTTCGGCGCCCCCGACGACGGCGGCAGCATCGCCGCCGCGATCGCCGGCGGCGCGCGCGGCTACCTGCGCTGGGACGCCTCGCGCCCCGAGCTGGTCGCCGCGCTCGCGCACTCCGCCGCGGGTGCCGAGGTCGGCGCGATGCCGATGCAGCGCGGCGCGCAGCCGGGCGCGGGCGTCAACCTCACCGAGCGCGAGATGCAGGTCCTGCGCGGGATGAGCCAGGGCAAGAGCAACGGCCAGATCGGCCGCGAGCTCTACCTGTCCGAGGACACCGTGAAGACCCACGCCCGCCGGCTGTTCCGCAAGCTCTCGGCGGCCGACCGCGCCCAGGCGGTGGCGCAGGGCTTCCGCTGCGGTCTCGTCTCCTGAGCGCCGGGCGCCCGAGGAGCAGCGGTCACGGTCGACGTCCCGCCGGGTCGGAGGCGGCAGGATGTCGGACCGCAACACGTCGGACCCCAGCATGTCGGATCGCAGCACGTCGGATCACAGCACGTCGGATCACAGCACGTCGGATCACAGAGCAGTCGGCCGGACCCGGTGGGCGGGCGTACCCCGCATTCGTCCGCCCACCGGGCCCGGCCGGCGCGCGGTCAGGGGCCGACGACGGTCCTGATCGCGTCGTCGCGCAGTTCGGTGCGGGTGCGCCGGTGGGCGCCGAAGCGGTGCCGGATGCCGTCGGGGGCGGACAGCCAGCCCTGGTAGGCGTCGAGCGCGTATTCGAGGCGCTCGCCGGAGTCGTCGTCGCGCACGGTGATCCGGTACGCGGTGTCGCGCACGAAGGTGAAGCGGGGCGCAGGAGTGCGGGTCGGGGCGGCCATCACCGCCGATCGTACGGCCGCGGAACACCGACCCGGTTCCCTCGAACGGAGCAGTCCCTGGGAAGGTGACCGAGGTCTCGGCGGGTGCCCGGGCCTCGGGAGGTCGCGGGTGCGGTCGGTGCTGGTGCTCCTGGTCGGCGTGCGACCCGGGTGCTCTACCGCAGCACCGACACCGCGGGTCGTCCGAACACCGTCAGCGGTGATCAGGACCGCGAGCTCGCCGAGCGGTGGTGCGCGCGCGGTGCCACGGTGCAGGTCGTGCCCACTCCCGTGCCCACCCACGTCGGCGGGGTCGCCCCCGGCTTCGCCGCCGCGGTCCCCTTCAACGAGAGCCGATTCGCCGGCCGGCAGGCGGTGTCGACCTGTGACTGAGCCCCTCGACCCCGTCCGCGCCGCCTGGGCGGCCGGTCGTGCCGCGCGCAACGGCTGGCTGACGGTGCCCGACCCGCACCTCGTCGAGGTCGTCGCCGCCCACGCCGCCGGGCAGGGGCTGCTGGACGCGCTCACGCTCGACCTGCAGCACGGCCTGTTCGACCGCGCCCGCAGCGCCGACGCCGTCCGCGCGATCGCCGCCCACGGGATCGCCCCGCTCGTGCGACTGCCCGCGGTGGACGAGGCGATCATCGGCTTCGTGCTCGACCTCGGCGTGCGCGGCGTGATCGCGCCGATGGTGTCCGACGCGGCGACGGCGGGCGAGCTCGTCGCCGCCTGCCGCTACCCGCCGGACGGGCGGCGCTCGTTCGGCCCGGTGCGCACGGCGCTGCGTCCCGGCGACGACCCGATCGCGGCCGCCGGCAGCGTGCTCGCCTTCGCGATGATCGAGACGGCGGACGCCCTGGAGCGCGCGCCCGAGATCGCCGCGGTCGCCGGCCTGGACGGGCTGTTCGTGGGCCCGGGGGACCTGGGCGTCGCGCTCGGGATCGGGCCGGCGCAGGACCGGGAGGAGCCGGAGATCCACGAGGCGTTCGCGCGCGTCCTCGCGGCCTGCGCGGCGTCGGGGACACGGGCGGCGGTGCACGCCACCGACCCCGCGTACGCGGCGGCCCGCGCGGCCGACGGGTTCGCGCTGGTCACGGTGTGGTCCGACGTGCCCGCGCTGCTCGGGAGCATGGACGGGGTGCGGGCGGCGTTCGGCTGACGTCGCCGCTGACGTGCCCGGGTGGCGGACCGCTGCTGTCCGCCACCCCCGCCACACTGGGCTCGTGCTCGAGACCTCCGCCCGCCTCCTGCGGCTGCTGTCGCTCCTGCAGGCCCGTCCGGAGTGGACCGGCCCGGAGCTCGCCGAGCGGATGGGCGTCACCACCCGCACCGTGCGCCGCGACGTCGACAAGCTGCGCGGCCTCGACTACCCGGTCGAGGTCGACTTCGGCCCGGGCGGCGGCTACCGCCTCGGCGCCGGGGCCGCGCTGCCGCCGCTGCTGCTCGACGACGACGAGGCGGTGGCGGTCGCGGTGACCCTGCGGACGGCCGCGGGGACCGGGGTGGCGGGCACCGGCGAGACCGCGCTGGCCGCGCTGGTCAAGCTCGAGCGCATCCTGCCCGCCCGGCTGCGGCACCGGATCGCGGCGATGCCGGTGGCGATCGTGGCCCCCCGCGTCGCGGCGTCGGTCGACCCCGCGGTGCTCGCCGCCGTGGGCGGGGCCTGCCGCGACCGGCGGGTCCTCGAGATCGACTACACCGACCGCGACGGCACGCCGACCCGCCGGCGCCTCGAGCCGATCCACCTCGTGGCGTGGGGGCGGCGCTGGTACCTCGTGGCGTGGGACCGCGACCGCGAGGACTGGCGCACCCTGCGCGTCGACCGGATGACCCCGCGGCTCGCGCCCGACGGCCTGCCCACCGGGCCCCGCTTCACCCCGCGGGAGATCCCCGGTGGCGACCCGGCGGCGTTCGTGGCGGGCCGCGTCGCCGACGTCCGCCCGTTCCGCTGCGTCGTGCGCGTGGCGGCTCCCGCCGAGCAGGTCCGCGCGACGATCTGGACCGACCAGGTCCGCGTCGAGGCGCTCGGGACGCAGGAGTGCCGGGTGACGCTCTCGGCCGACGACGCCCGGTCGGCGGCGCTGATCCTCACCGGGCTCGACGCGGACTTCGTGGTGGAGTCCCCGGAGACCGAGCGCAGCGGAGCTCGACCGTCGGATCAGCGCGCGCTGATCGAGGAGTTCCGTCGTGTCGCGGCCCGCTTCACGCGGGCGACGGCTCAGCCGACCGCGCCGCCGACCAGCCAGCCGATCCCGTAGGTCACGGCGAGCCCGAGCGCGCCGCCGATCACGACGCGCAGCACGGCCCGGCGCGGGGTGGCGCCGCCGAGGCGGGCGCTGACCCACCCGGCGAGCCCGAGGGCCAGCAGCACGACCGCGACGGTGACGGGGACCCGCCAGGACGTCGGGGTCACGAGGATCGCGACGAGGGGGAGCAGCGCACCGGACACGAACGAGACGGCCGACGCCCCCGCCGCCCGCCAGGGGCTCGTGAGCTCCTCGGGGTCGAGGTGCAGCTCGGCGTCGACGTGGGCGGCGAGCGCGTCGTGCTCGGTGAGCTCGACCGCCACCTGGCGCGCGGTCTCCCGCGAGAGACCCTTCTCCTCGTAGAGCTCGGTCAGCTCCTCGAGCTCCTCGCGGGGCGCCTCGCGCAGCTCGCGGCGCTCCTTGGCGAGCTGGGCCCGCTCCGAGTCGCGCTGGCTCGACACCGACACGTACTCGCCGAGGGCCATCGACACCGCGCCGGCGACGAGCCCGGCGACGCCGGCGGTCGCGATCGGGCCTCGCTCCGCCGTCGCGCCGGCCACGCCCACGACGATGCCGGCCGTCGAGACGATGCCGTCGTTGGCGCCGAGCACCCCGGCGCGCAGCCAGTTCAGTCGCTGGGAGAGCTCGCCACCGTGCGGCTCCGCGTGGACGCCGCCGTCGGTGTTCACTGCGTCGGACATGCTTCCAGCGTCCCACGAAGACTGGAACGGTTCCAGAAAACTGAGGCTGTCCTTGGTTCGTGTCGGCGATTCACACCACTCCCTCGCCGGGAGGCGCACGATGGAGGGGCCGGGCCGGGCGCATCGGGGTCGTCCGACCGGCGCGAGGAGGCGCCGTGGACACCGACGATCCGCACACCGCTGGCCCGGACGCCGGGGACGGCCGGGACCTGCCCGCGAGGCCGCCGCGTCCGACCGGTCGCGCCGGGCTGCGTGTCGGGGACGCCGACCGCGGCGCCGCCCTGGACGCCCTGGGGGACCACCTCGCCGCCGGCCGCCTCGACATCGACGAGTTCGGCGACCGCTCGGCCCTCGCCGCCGTCGCGGTGCACCGCGCGGACCTCGAGGCGCTCTTCACCGACCTGCCGGCGCCGCACCCGCCGCTGCCCGACCTGCCGGCGCCGCCGGCCCCGTCGGCTCCGCCGGCTCAGCGTCGCGAGGCCCGCGCGGCGCCCGTCCCGCCCCACTACCACCACCACCGCCCGGTACCCGCCCCGGTCGCCGGTCTGGGGCTCGCGGTCCTGCTGCTGATGATGCTGCCCGTCGTGGTGGTGGGGGCCGCGACCACCGGCTCGGCCGGCGGTCTGCTCATCCTGCCGCTGCTGTTCGTCGTCCTCGGCCACGCCGGGCGCGCGCGGCGCGGGCGCTGGTGACGATCCGTCGAGGAGGGGGGCTGGCGCGATCGCGCAGCATGAGGTTAGGCTTGCCTCATCGCTGCGCGGGTGTTGTGGTGGCGCCCAGCGGCAGCGGCGAGAGGCGGGCCCGGGCTCGAGGGATGAGCCCGGGCCCGCCGATCTTCCCTGCATACCACCTTTCCCTCGCCCGTGCTGCGCGACCGTCGCCGACCTGCGGTGATGCGCTCGATCTCCGGACCTCCGGGCGAGCGCGGCGACCGACCCGGCGCCGTGGCCGCCGGGCCGGGTGTGGTGCCGGCGGGGTGAGGTGACCCTTGCTCGCTGCGTCCCTGCCGGCGTGACGCAGACCTCCGGTCGGGACCCCGACGTGCCGCCCCGCCGGACCGACGGAAAGCTGGAGCCTCGATGGGGACCATCGAACGGGTCGTGCTGCTCGACGAGGCCGGGGCGGTCGCGGGCACCGCGCCGAAGGCCGACGTGCACCACGGCGCCACGCCGCTGCACCTCGCCTTCTCCTGCTACGTGTTCGACGGCCGCGGCGAGCTGGTGGTGACCCGCCGCGCCCGGAGCAAGGCCACGTTCCCGGGCGTGTGGACCAACAGCTTCTGCGGCCACCCGGGCCCCGGCGAGCCGATGGACGTCGCGCTGCGCCGCCGCGCCCGCCAGGAGCTCGGGATCGAGCTCGACGGGCTGCGCCTCGTGCTCCCCGGGTTCCGCTACCGCGCCGAGCAGGGCGGGGTCATGGAGAACGAGATGTGCCCGGTGTTCGTCGCGCACACCGCCGACGAGCCCCGCGAGCCCGACCCGGGCGAGGTCGACGAGGTCCGCACCGTCGCGTGGGCGCTGTTCCGCGACGACGTCCTCGCCGGCACGTGGCCGGGCATCTCGCCGTGGTGCGCCGACCAGGTCCGCGCCCTCGCCCCGCTCGGGCCCGACCCCGTCCGCTGGGCGCCGGGCGACCACGCCGCCCTCCCGCCGGCCGCGTTCCTGGAATCGTCCGCGCCGCACCGATGATTCGCCGGCCGCGGGGCGGTTCCTCCTGGTGAGTGCCGGACCACCCGAGGAGGACACCGTGGCATCGAAGGACGAGCAGGAGATCCGTGCGCTGATCGAGCGCTGGGCGCACGCGGTGCACGCCGGCGACCTCGACGCGGTGCTCGCCGACCACTCCCGCGACATCGTCATGTACGACGTGCCGCCGCCGCACGACGGCGTGCGCGGCCTCGAGGAGTACGCGCGGACGTGGCCCCCGTTCTTCGGGTTCCAGGCCTCCGGCGCCTGCTTCGACATCGTCGAGCTCGACGTCACCGCGGGCACCGACGTCGCCTTCGCCCACGCGCTGATGCTCTGCGACACGCCCGCCGAGCGCGCCGCGCACCCCGAGCGCCGCCTGCGCCTGAGCCTGGGGCTGCGCAAGGAGGACGGGCGCTGGGTCGTCGCGCACGAGCACCACTCGTTCGCCGACGAGACCCCGATCGCCGAGGAGGACGAGCAGGCGGTGCGCGCGGTGCACCGCGGGTGGGTCGCCGACACCGCGGCCGGCGACCTCGACGCGCTCGTCGCCACGATCGCCGACGACGTCGTCTCCTACGAGATGGCCGGCAGGCTGTCCCACGACGGCATCGACGAGGTGCGCGAGGTGTGCCGCGAGGGCCTGGAGGCCTCGCCCGGACCGGTCGCCTGGGAGATCCCCGACCTGCGCGTCGCCGTCGGCGGCGACCTCGCCGTCTCCTGGGGCATCGACCACCTCACCCCGGCCGGCGGGGAGACGATGCGCTCCCGCGGCACCCGCGTCTTCCGCCGCACCCCCGACGGCTGGCGCATGGTGCACCAGCACCTCTCGGTCCCCGCGGAGGCCTGAGCGCGCGCCCCGGAGTTCCGACCGAAGGGCGGTCAGGGGCGTGGCGCGCCCGGGTAGGTCCCGAACTGCCAGTAGTTGCCCTCCGGGTCGCGCACGGCGACGTCGTGGGAGCCGTAGTCGGTGTCGTAGGGCTCGCGGACGATCTCGCCGGCGCCCGCCTCGCGGATCCGGGCGGCGATGGCGTCGATCTCCGCGGGATCGGGCACGACCACGTAGGCCGCGAACGAGCCGCTCGAGGTGGCGCGCTCGTCGGTCCCGGGCCGCTTCTGCCCCATCATCAGTCCGCCGCCGGTGGGCCACGCCAGCTCGGCGTGCTGCACGACGCCGTCGTCGTCGGTGTAGGCGACGACCTCGACGAAGCCGAGCACGCCGGTCAGGTAGCTCATGAGCCCGCGGGCGTCGGCGGCGGCGAGGGTGGGCCAGACGGTGGGCGGCGGGGTCTTGCCGTCGGTGGTGTCCATGGCGCTCAGGATGTCTCCCCGGGCATCACCGGGTCTTGGATGTTCCCGATCTCCTCGGCGATCCAGCGGGTCGGCGAGCACCCGGCGAGCGCCCCGAACTCGCGGGTGAGGTGGGCCTGGTCGGCGTAGCCGCCGTCGGCCGCGATGTCGGCGAGCCCGAGCGGCGCGCCGGCGGCCGCGCGCGCCGCCAGCCGGCGGCGGGCCCGGTCGAACCGCGCCATGCGCCCCGCGACCTTGGGCGCCACGCCGACCTCGGCGCGGAACCGCTGCCCGAGGTGCCGCTCGCTCCACCCGACCTCGTCGGCCAGGGCGCGGACCGGCACCGTCCCGCCCGAGCGCACGACCCGGCGCCACGCCTCCCGCACCTCCGGCGCGACGGGACGCGCGGCGGTCCCGCGCGCGCCGTCGAGCGCCCGGTGCAGGACGTCGTCGATCGCGGCGAACCGCCCGGCCCAGCCGTCGGCCTCCTCGACCCGCTCGTGCAGCTCGCGCGCGAGGGCGCCGAGCACGGCGTCACCGTCGACGGTGACGCCGGCGAGCTCCGCGGCCGGCCTGCCGAGCAGGGCCCGGGCGGCCAGCGGGTCGAGCACGACGTGCAGCCCCGACTGCCGGCCGTCGTGGACGATCGACTCGGGCGTGGTGTGCAGCCCGCCGATCGCGACGTCGCGGCGCACGAGCGTGCCGTCGGGCGCCCGCATCGTCAGCGGCTCGCCGAAGGTGACGATGAACGTCAGGTACGGCGACGGCAGCCCGCGGTGCACGCCCGGGGTGCCGCCACGCAGGTCGTACCCGTGGTAGGCGACGTGGCCGCCGAGCGCGCCGGCGGGGCGCCCCGCGCGCCCGTCCGCCGACCCGTCCGCCCCTCCGGCCATCGAGCCAGTCTGGCGCCGGCGGCCGTCGGCGTCGACCGCGCCGGTCGTGCCGGCGGGTCGGGCCCGGCAGGTCGGGACGCGGCCCGCGGCGACCTCGGCGCGGACAGGTGTCCCGGACCCGGTCTCGTGGCGGCGCCCTCCGGCGCGCGAGAGAATCCCGCGCGACGGTCCGAGCACCAGCTCGAGCACCAGCGCAGCGGATGGAGAGAGACCTGCCGTGATCCTCATCAACGTCAAGTGGACGGTGAAGCCGGAGTACGCCGAGCAGTTCCCGTCGCTCGTGCAGGAGTTCACCGAGGCGACGCGCCGCGAGCCCGGCAACATCTTCTTCGAGTGGTCCCGGCACCTCGACGAGGCGAACACCTACGTCCTCGTCGAGGCGTTCCAGGACGACGCGGCCGAGGCACACGTCAACTCCGACCACTTCAAGAAGATCGTGGCGGACGCGCCCGAGTGGGTGGCGGAGGCGCCGAAGATCATCAACGTCCAGGACGTCCCGCAGGACGGCTGGGGCGAGATGGGCGAGATCCAGCCCCGCTAGGCGACGCGCGGACCGGCCGGCGCTACACGCCGGCCGGCTCCCGCTCGACGGCGGAGCCCAGCATCCGCCGGGCGCCGACCGCGGTCACCGCGAGGACGACCGCGCCGAGCACGGACGCGATCTGCACGCCGGCGGTGAACGCCTCGCGGGCGGCGGTGACGTCCACGCCGGGGTGTGTGAGCGCCCCGCCGAGCGTCTCCTGCCCGGTCCGCGCGGTGAACACGGCCGCGGCGATGCTGCCGAGCACCGCGGTGCCCAGCGCGCCGCCGAGCTCGTAACCGGTCTCCGAGATCGCCGAGGCGGCGCCGGCGCGGTCGGCGGGCGCGGCGCCGAGGATGAGGTCGTTGGTCAGCGCCTCGGCGAGCGCCACCCCGCCGCCGAGCAGCACGAAGCCCGCGACCACCGCGCCCAGCCCGCCCAGGACGCCGACGAGGGCCAGGCCCACACCGGCGAGCCCGAGCCCGGCGCCGACCAGCCCCGGGGCCGCGAACCGGCGCGCGAGGCGGGTGGCGACGAGCGCGCCCGTCACCCCGGCCACCGAGCCCGGCAGCATCCACAGCGCAGCGGTGAGCGGGCTCAGGCCCAGCACGAGCTGCAGGTACTGGGGCAGCAGCACCAGCAGCCCGACCAGCGCGAACACGCCGAGCAGGTTGGTCACCACCGACACCGAGAACGGCCGGCGCGCGAACAGCTCCAGGTCGATCAGCGGGTGGGTCAGGCGGCGCTGGCGCCGGATGAACACCACGCCCGCCGCGAGTCCCGCGACCGCGGCGACGCCGGCGCCCACCGTCGCGCCCTCGGTGGCCAGCGTCTTCACCGCGGCGACCAGCGGCAGCATCGCGGCGAGCGAGAGCGCCGCCGACGGGAGGTCGAACGGGCCGGGGTGCGGGTCGCGGCTCCCGGGCAGCACGCGCGGCCCGAGCGCGAGCAGCAGCGCGATCACCGGGACGTTGACCAGGAAGACCGAGCCCCACCAGAAGTGCTCGAGCAGGACGCCGCCGACCACCGGGCCCGCGGCCGCGCCGCCGGAGAACGCCGCCGACCACACGGCCACCGCCGTGGCCCGGCGCGCCGGCTCGGGGAACGCGGTCTTGATCAGCGAGAACGTCGAGGGCATGAGCGTCGCGCCCCCGAGCCCGAGCAGCGCGCGGGCGACGACGAGCGTGCCCGCGGTCGGCGCGAACGCCGCGGCGACCGAGGCCACGCCGAACGCCGCGGCGCCCCACATCAGCAGGCGCCGCCGCCCGATCCGGTCGCCGAGCGTGCCCATCGTGACCAGCAGGCCGGCCAGCACGAACGAGTAGGCGTCGACGATCCAGAGCTGCTCGGCCGCGCCGGGGTCGAGGTCCTCGGTGAGGGCGGGCAGCGCCGCCCCCAGCACCGTCATGTCGATGCTGATCAGCAGCACCGGCAGCGTGAGGACGGCCAGCGCCGGAGACCGTCGGGACATCGTCGCCTCCACGACCCAGGTGACTGCACCGTCCGGACGGTGCAGTTTCGGACGACGCCGAAACTACACCGGCTGGACGGTATAGCGTCAAGGCCGTGCCTCGCCCGTCACAGCGCGACCGCATCCTCGACGCCTACACCGACCTCGTGGTGACCTCCGGCCCGGAGACGGTCACCCTCGACGCCGTGGCGGCGGCGGCCGGCGTGTCCAAGGGCGGGCTGCTCTACCACTTCGGCTCGCGGGAGGCCCTGCTCGAGGGGCTGCTCGAGCGGGCCCGCGAGCTCAACGACAGCGACCTCGCGACCGCCCGCGCCGCGCCGGAGGGCGTCGTCCGCTACTACCTGCGCACCTCGTTCGACCAGCCCGCCATCGCGAGCCCCGTGTACCGGGCCACGGTCGCGCTCATCAAGCTCGCGACCACCGAGCCGCGGGCGGCGGAGGCGACCCGCCGGTGCCTGGCGGGGTGGCGGGCGGCGCTCACCGAGGAGCTCGGCGACCCGCTGGCCGCCGACATCCTCGCGACGGTCGGCGACGGCATCTACCTGCGCGCCATCGTCGGGGACACGAGCGAGGGCATCGCCGCCGCCCTCGAGGAGGTCATCCGGCGGGCCGGAGCCTGAGCGGTGGCCGACGACACGGTGTCGGAAACGCGTTTCGTGCCCACTCTGTGGGCGTGGAGCCGCACGAGGAGCCCGGTCGCCCGCTCGAGGAGACCTCCGGGAACCCCGCCGACCGTTCGCCCGACCCGTACGACGAGCGCTTCGCCGGCATCGTCGCGCACCTCGCGGCGCAGGACCCCCGCTTCGTGCGCCGGGTCAGCGCCCCCCTGACGGTGGGGCTCGGCGTCGGCGACCTCATGATCGTCGTCGCGCTCGTGGCCACGGTGATGTTCGGCGTCGTCCCGCTCGCCATCGGTGTGCACGCGGGCGCGGTGCCGCTCGTGGTCGTGGGGGTGATCGGGTGCCTGGTCCTGCCCGCGGGCGCACCGTTGGTGGTGCGTACGGTGCTGCGCCGTACGCGCCCGTTGATGCCCTGAGCCGGCCTACACCGCCACCGCGTCGACCCGCCGCCGCAGGCTCGGCAGGTCGCGGACGACGATGTCGCGCCCGTCCTTCTGCAGCACGCCCTCGGCGACGAGGCGGGACAGCTCGCGGCTCGTCGTCACCCGCGTCAGCCCCACCATCAGCGCGAGCTCGTCGACCGGCGGGCGCACGCTCAGCCGCGTCGGGGCACCGAGCGCGCCCCCGCCGTAGGTCTCGACGAGGTGCCCGAGCAGCAGCGCGACGCGCTCGCGGGCGGGCAGGCCGTCGAGGCAGACGTGCAGGTGCAGCACCCGCTGCTTGTGGGCGACGCGGCGCACGACCTCGACGAGCAGCTCCGGGTCGTCCCGCGCCGCCTCCACCAGGGTGTCCCGCGCGATCGAGAGGACCTCGCACGGCACGACGGCGGTGGCCGTGACGGGGTGCGGGGCGCCGTCGAAGCAGGGGCCCTCGCCCAGGCCCGCGCCCGGCTCGGCCCACGAGATCACCCGCTCCGTGCCGTCGGGTCGCAGCATGTGGACGCGGACGCGGCCGCGGACGATGACGTGGAACACCGACGCCGTGTCGCCCTGGCGGTAGAGGTGCCCGCCGGCGGGCAGTGTGCGGGGGACGCCCAGGGCCTCGATGCGCCGGCTGACCGCCCCGGTCTCGGCCAGCAGGAAGGGCGAGACCGTCGGGGTCGGGACGACGGCGGGAACGATGCTGCGCCGGGCCACGTGCGCCCCCTCGCTGAGACGTCACTGGCCGCCCGGAGGGTCTGGGCGGTCCGGGCAGGGTAGAGCCGGACCGGCGCCTGTCGAAAGGGACGAAGCAGGCGCCGGCCCGGCGGAGTGGTCCGGTCGGTGTCCTCAGGCCGTCGCGGGCTCGCTCGTCAGGCTGATGGAGGCCGCGTCGGTGTCGGGCAGGGCGATGGTGCACAGCAGACTCAGCACGGACAGTCCGGCGAGCAGCGCACCGATCGCGATGGCCGACCCGAACCACGCCACGAGCGCGGTGGCGATGAGCGGCACGATCCCGCCGCCGATCACACCGGCGAGGTTGTAGGAGATGCCCGCGCCGGTGTAGCGGTAGTGGGTCGGGAAGAGCTCCGGCAGCTGCGCACCCTGCGGGCCGTAGGCGAGGCCCACGACACCGAGCACGACGGCCAGCCCGAGGCCGAACGCCCACCCCGTGCCGATGTCGAGGATCGGGAAGGCGATGAGGCCGCCGACCACGGACAGGCTGTTGCCGATGATGATCATCTTCCGGCGCCCGACCCGGTCGGAGAGGATCGCGCCGAGGATGGTCGTCGCTGCGAACACGAGCCCGCCGATGATGCCCATCGCGAGCACGGTCGTGCGGGGCAGTTCGAGCTGCTGGGTGCCGTAGCTCGTCAGGTAGGTGACGCCGATGTAGAAGAACGCGAACACGGTCGTCGTCGAGCCGGCGGCGAGCAGCACCCGGCGCGGGTGGGTCGTGAGCACCTCGGCCACGGGCATGCGCATGCTCGCCTTTTTGTCGCGGGCCTTGAAGGCCGCGGTCTCCGTGATCGCGAGGCGCACGTAGAGCCCGACCGCGACGAGCAGGACGGACGCGATGAACGGCACCCGCCAGCCCCAGGCGAGGAAGGCCTCGTTGCTCATGGTCAGCGCCGTGGTGAGGAAGGTGGCGCTGGCCAGGGCGAACGCGAGGGACGGCCCGAGCTGCGGGAACAGCGCGTACTTGCCGCGGGCCTTCGCCGGCGAGTTCTCGGCGGTGAGCAGCGTGGCGCCGGCCCATTCGCCGCCGACCGCCAGGCCCTGCAGGATCCGCAGCAGCACCAGCAGGATCGGTGCGAGGACGCCGATGGCGCCGGTGGTGGGCAGCAGGCCGATGGCCAGCGTGGAGAGGCCCATCAGCAGCAGCGTCGTCACCAGCGTCCGCTTGCGGCCGAGCTTGTCGCCGAAGTGTCCGAAGAGCACCGAGCCGAAGGGGCGCGCGACGAACGCGACACCGAAGGTCGCGAGCGCGAGAGCCGTGCCGGCCGCGGCCCCCAGGGTGGGGAAGAAGACCTTGTTGAAGACGAGCGCGGCGGCGGTGCCGTAGATGAAGAAGTCGTAGAACTCGATGACCGTGCCGGTCATGCTCGCGATCGCGATGCGGCGCATGGGCGGTGGCGAGCTCGTCGTCGACGCGTCGCTACTCACAGAACCTCCTGAACATTCGTACGGGCACACGGAGTGTCCGGTTCAGGACAGCTTGCGGTCTGTATCACACACTACAGACACTCGTTCGGCAGTGTGCTGGTCACCGATGTTCCACTGGGTGACCGACGAGGTCAGGGGGTAGGACAGGACGATGACGATCCTGGTGGCGGTCACCGACGACCCCCAGGGCAGCGCCGCCCTCGACGTCGCGCTGGCGGAGGGGGAGCGCCGGCGTGACGACGTCGTGGCCCTCAACCTGCGCCCCCGTCCCCTGGAGGTGCCCGACGGCGCGACCGTCATCGACCGCCTGCTCGGCGTGGAGGACGGCGACGCGGTGCTCGAACGCCTGGCGTCCGACGCCGGCGTCGACCTGCTCGTCGTCGGCGTCCGCCGGCGCACGCCGGTCGGCAAGGCGCTGCTCGGCGACCTCGCCCAGCGCCTGCTGCTCGAGGCCGACGTGCCCGTGCTCGCCGTGAAGGCGCCCGCTTAGGTCCGGACCCCCGCGTGGTGGACGGCGCGTGCCGTCCGACCCGTGTGGTCGACCTGTGGCCATCCCGTGCCGCACGATCACCCCTGTGCGCTCCCCGGCCCTCCGCCTCACCGTCGCCGGCGCGGCCGTGGTGGGTGTGGCCTATGGCATGGGCCGGTACGCGTTCGGGCTGACGCTCCCGTCGCTGCGCACCGACCCGGCGCTGTCCGCCGACGGGCTCGACGACGCCGTCCTGGGCCTCATCGCGTCCGGGTCCTTCGCGGGCTACCTGGCCGGCCTGCTCCTCGCGCCCGTCGTCGGTCGGCGCGCCGGCCCGCGCGCACCGACGACGGTCGGCAGCGTGTGCGGGCTCGTCGGCGGAGCTCTGGCGGCCGCGTCGACGTCGCCGCTGGTGCTGGCCGTGGGCGTGATCCTCGCCGGCAGCGCCGCGGGCTGGGTGTGGGCGGCGTACTCGGACCTCGCGGCCGTCGTCGTCGACCGGCCGGCCCGCGCGCGGACGCTGGCGATCATCAGCACCGGGACCAGCGCGGGTCTCGTGGTCTCCGGGGTCGTCGGGCTCGCGGCGCTCGGGGTGCCCGCGTGGCGGCTGGTGTGGGTGGCGATCGGGCTGGCGTCGGCCGCGACGGGCCTGCTCAACCTGCGCTGGACGCCGCGGGTGCCGCCGGCCGGGGCCGGCCGGACCGGACGGATCCCCCTGCGCGGGCTCGCGGTGCCGGTCGCCTACTCCGTGGCCTTCCACGTCGGCGTCACCACGTTCTTCACCTGGGCGGCCGACATGCTGCGCCGGGCCGCCCTCGCCCCGGGCTGGGCGCCGGCGCTCTACGGCCTGGTCGGCGTCGTCGGCCTCGTCGGGCTGGGGATCGGCGGCTGGTGCGCGCGGTTCGGCACGGTCCGCGTCGCGGCCGCCTGCCTGCTCTTCCTCGGCGCCTCGCTGATCGTGCTCGGCACCGGGGCGGGCTCGGGGCTCGTGGCGCTCGTGGCCGCGGCGATCTACGCGCCCGGGATCATGGGCGGGGCCGCCGTCCTCGCGGTGTGGACCGCCGAGATCGCCCCGGAGCGCGCCGGGGAGGCCCTGACGGTCGTCGTCGCGGTCGGGGCGACGACCGCCATCGTGGCCCCGGCCGTCGTCGGCCTGCTGCTCGGCGTCCTGAGCCTCACCGCGGTCCTGGTCGGGCTCGCCGTGCTGCTGGTGCTGACCGCGGCGTTCCTGATCGTCAGATCTCGATGATCGAGCTCCGCTTCGCTTCGTCTCACGTCTCGAACCGGTACCCCCGCCCCGCCTCCGTGACGAGGTGGCGCGGCCGTGAGGGGTCGGGCTCCAGCTTGCGGCGCAGGTGGGCGAGGTAGACGCGCAGGTAGTGCCCCTCGGTGCCGTAGGCCGGGCCCCACACCTCGCGCAGGATCTGCTGCTGGGTGACGAGCATCCCGGGGTGGCGCGCGAGGTGCTCGAGCACGCCCCACTCGGTGGGGGACAGGTGCACCTCGGCGCCGTCGCGCACCACCTTCTTCGCGACGAGGTCGACGATGAAGCTCGCGGTCTCCACCACCGGCGCGCCGTCCGGCGTCACGACCGCCGCCCGGCGCACCGCCGCGCGGAGCCGGGCGAGCAGCTCGGGGACCCCGAACGGCTTGGTGACGTAGTCGTCGGCGCCGGCGTCGAGGGCGGCGATCTTGTCGGCGGAGTCGGTGCGCGCCGACAGCACGATCACCGGCACCGCGGTCCAGCCGCGCAAGCCCTCCAGGACCTCGATCCCGGGCATGTCGGGCAGCCCGAGGTCGAGGATCACCACGTCGGGCGGCGGGTGCTCGGCCGCCGCGCGCAGGGCCGCGGCGCCGTCGGCGGCGAGCACGACGTGGTGGCCGTGCGCGGACAGGTTGATCCGCAGTGTGCGCCGCAGGTGGGGGTCGTCGTCGACGACGAGGACGCGGCTCACGTCAGCACCGCTCCGGGTCGAGCTCCCCCGTCGGCGTGCTCCGCGGACCGCCCCGTCTCCCCGGGCCGGGGCGCCGCCGGCAGCGAGAGCACCATCGTCAGCCCGCCGCCCGGGGTGTCCTCGGCGTCGAGCGTCCCGCCCATGGCCTCGGTGAACCCCCGCGCCACGTGCAGACCGAGCCCGACACCGGTCGCGGCACGGCGGTCGCCGAGGCGCTGGAACGGCGCGAACAGGCGGTCGCGCTGCTTGGGGGGCACCCCCGGGCCGGCGTCCACGACGCGCAGCTCGACCCGGTCGGCGTAGGCGCTGGCGCGCACCGCGACCGTGCCCTCGCCGCCGTGGCGCAGCGCGTTGTCGACGATGTTCGCGACCACCCGCTCGGCGAGCCCGGCGTCCGCGAGCACGTCGGGCAGGTCCTCGGCGACCTGGACGACGACGCGGCCGGCATCGACGTACCCGCTCGCCAGGGCCGCGGCGACCACCTCGTCGAGACCGACCGGCGCGATGACCGGGGAGACGCCGCCGGCCGCCAGACGTGAGGAGTCGAGCAGGTTGTCGACGAGCCCGGTCAGGCGGTCGGCGGACTCCTCGACGGTCGCGAGCAGCTCGGCGCGGTCGGTGGTGGACATGCGCAGGGTGGGGTCGCGCAGGCTGCCGGCGGCCGCCTTGATCGCGGTCAGCGGCGTGCGGAGGTCGTGTCCGACCGCCGAGAGCAGCGCGGTGCGCAAGTCGGCGGAATCGGCGCGGCGCTGGGCGTCGATGGCCTGGGCCGCCATGCGCCGGTTGCGCAGGGCGAGCAGCGCCTGCCCGCTGACGGCGGAGAACGTCGCCCGTTCGCCGGCGGTCAGGCTGCGGCCGGTGCCGACGAGGTGGACGCCCTCGTCGATCTCCACGTCGGCGTCGGCGTCCCGTGGCGTGGTGCACGGGTTGGCGCCGGTGCACGCCGTGACCTCCCACCCGGCGCCCGGTGTCCGCTCGAGCAGCGCCACCGCCTCGAGCCCGAAGGCCTCGCGGACACGTTCGAGCAGCTTGGGCAACGGGTCGGAGCGCGAGAGCACGACACGGGCGAACGAGGCGAGCAGGGTCGCCTCGGTGCGGGCCTGGGCGGCCTGGACGGCGCGCCGATCGGCCCGGTCCACCACGGCCGCGACGAGCAGGGCGACCACGACCATCGCGACGATCGCGAAGGCGTTCTCCGGCTCGGCGACGGTGAACGTGTAGAGCGGCGGGGTGAGGAAGACGTTGAGCAGGAGCCCGCCGCCGACCGCGGCGACCAGCGCCGGCGCCAGCCCGCCGATCATCGCCGTCACCACGGTGGCGAGGAAGAACAGCACCACGTCGGTGGACAGGGCGACCGAATCGCGCAGCACCACACCGATCACTGTCGCGAGCACGGGGAGCAGGACCGCCGCCGGCCAGCCGAACGCGTGGCGCCGCGCGGGCAGCGACAGCCGCCGCCGCGGCGGGGCCCCGGCCTCGGCGTGGGTGACGAGGTGGACGTCGATGCTGCCCGACGCGGCGATCGTCCGGGCGCCGATCCCGGGGTCGACCGCCCGCGCCCAGCGCGAGCGCCGCGAGGTGCCCAGCACCAGCTGGGTGGCGTTGGCGGTGCGCGCGAACTCCAGCAGGGCGGCGGGGACGTCGTCGCCGACGACGGTGTGGAACGAGGCACCGACGTCCTCGGCGAGCCGGCGCAGCGCCGGACCGTCCGCGCGCTGCCCGGTGCCGGCGAGGCCGTCGCTGCGCAGCACGTGCACGCACAGCAGGTCCGCCGACCCGGCGCGACGGGCGATGCGCGCCGCGCGGCGCATCACGGTCGC
This sequence comes from Actinomycetospora lutea, assembly GCF_028737205.1. Taxonomy (GTDB): domain Bacteria; phylum Actinomycetota; class Actinomycetes; order Mycobacteriales; family Pseudonocardiaceae; genus Actinomycetospora; species Actinomycetospora lutea. The sequence goes on from NZ_JAQZAL010000037.1 coordinate 35,544, forward strand.
GCTCTCCGGCCCGCCGGTGACCGCGACGACCACCCGCTCGCGGGCCTCCCACACCTCGGAGATGGCCTCCTGGCTGCGGTAGCGCTGCAGGGCGACGTCGACCTGGTCGGCGACCCAGAGCAGCGCGAGCTCGCGCAGCGCGATGAGGTTGCCGGTGCGGAAGTAGTTCGCGAGCGAGGCGTCGATCTTCTCGGGGCGGTAGATGTTGCCGTGGGCCATGCGCCGGCGCAGGGCCTCGGGCGTGATGTCGACCAGCTCGATCTGGTCGGCCGCGCGGACCACCGCGTCGGGGATCGTCTCGCGCTGCCGGACGCCGGTGATGCGTTCGACGACGTCGCCGAGCGACTCGAGGTGCTGAATGTTGACCGTCGAGATCACGTCGATGCCAGCGGCCAGGAGTTCCTCGACGTCCTCCCAGCGCTTGGCGTGCCGCGAGCCCGGCGCGCACGAGTGCGCGAGCTCGTCGACGACGCACACCTCGGGGGCGCGGGCGAGCATGGCGTCGACGTCGAGCTCGCTGAGCGCGGCGCCGCGGTGGACGACGACCTTGCGGGGCAGGACCTCGAGGCCCTCGAGCAGCGCGGCGGTCCGTGCGCGGCCGTGCGTCTCGACCAGCCCGACGACGACGTCGGTGCCCCGGTCGAGGCGGCGGCGGGCCTCGTTCAGGGCGGCGTAGGTCTTGCCGACGCCCGGCGCCGCGCCGAGGAGGATGCGGAGCTCTCCTCGGCGTGGCGCGACGGGCGATGCGGACACGTCCTCATCCTGCACCGGTGGGCCTCATCGGATCCCGATCGCGGCCGTGACGAGCGAAGCGTTGAGCTCCGGCACGTCCACCCGCGGCTCGCCCAGCACCCCGAGCGTGCGCCCGTCGGTGGCGTCGGCGACCAGCGCGCGCACCCGGTCCTCGGGCAGGCCGGTGACCCGGACGACGCGCGGCACCTGCTGCGCGGCGTACGCGGGGCTGATCTGCGGGTCGAGCCCGGAGCCCGACGCGGTGAGCGCGTCCGGCGGGATCGTCGCCGGGTCGACGCCGTCGCGGGCAGCGATCGCCGCGCGACGCTCCTCGACGGCCGTGCCCAGGTCCTCGGCGGCGGCACCGAGGTTCGAGCCCCCGGACGTCGTGGCGTCCGCGGGGCCGAGTCCGGCGACCGCGTCGTCGGGCGCCGAGGCCGACGGGCGGGTGTGGAACCAGGGATCGGCGGCCGGGTCGGCCGCCACCGGGTCGATCCCGATGAGCGACGAGCCGCCGCTCGGCAGGACAGAGCCCTCGGCGTTCGCGTACAGCCCCGGCAGGCGGCTCACGCCCCAGATCGCCGCCGGGTAGAGGACGCCGCAGAGCACGGTGAGCACGAGCAGGACCCGCACCGCGGCGCCGGCCTGGCGCCGCAGCTGCCGCCCGGTGACGGCGGACTCGTGGGAGACCTCCTCGATCCCGGGCTCGCCGTGGGAGGTGGTGGTGCTGGTCATGGCGGTCACCCGATCCCCGGCACGAGCCGGACGACGAGGTCGATGAGGAAGATGCCGGCGAACGGGACGACGATGCCGCTGAGCCCGTACACGAGCAGGTTGCGGCGCAACAGGCGGTCGGACGTGGAGGGTCGGAAGCGCACGCCGCGCAGGGCGAGCGGGATCAGCGCGACGATGATCAACGCGTTGAAGATGACCGCCGAGAGGATCGCCGACCGCGGCGTGGCCAGGTGCATGACGTTGAGCGCGGCGAGCTGCGGGAAGATCGCCAGGAACATCGCGGGCAGGATCGCGAAGTACTTCGCGAGGTCGTTGGCCAGCGAGAACGTGGTCAGCGCGCCCCGGGTGATGAGCATCTGCTTGCCCACCTCGACGACCCCGATCAGCTTGGTGGGGTCGGAGTCGAGGTCGACCATGTTCCCGGCCTCCTTGGCCGCGGTCGTCCCCGAGTTCATGACGACGCCCACGTCGGCCTGCGCCAGCGCGGGCGCGTCGTTGGTGCCGTCGCCGGTCATGGCGACCATGCGCCCACCGGCCTGCTCGTGGCGGATGAGCGCGAGCTTGTCCTCCGGGGTGGCCTCGGCCAGGAAGTCGTCGACGCCCGACTCGACGGCGATGGCCCGCGCCGTCACCGGGTTGTCGCCCGTGATCATGACGGTCTTGATGCCCATCGTGCGCAGCTCGGCGAACCGGTCCGCGATCCCGGGCTTGACGACGTCCGAGAGCTCGACGACCCCGAGCGCCCGGGAACCGTCGGCGACCACCAGCGGTGTGCCGCCGCGCTCGGCGATACCGGTCGAGATCGCCTCGAGGCGGGCGCGGTCGGTGTCGTCCCCGAGCCAGGCGATGACCGCCGAGGTCGCGCCCTTGCGCACCTCGCGCCCCTCGATGCTCACCCCTGACATGCGGGTGGTGGCGCTGAAGGGGATGAATTCGGCGGCGGCCTCGCGGGCGTCCGCCTCGGCGGGCAGGTCGTGCTGCTCGGCGCACAGCGCGACGATCGAGCGTCCCTCGGGCGTGGTGTCCGCCAGGCTCGCGAGCCGGGCGGCCTGCGCCAGCTCGAGGGCGTCGACCCCGTCGAGGGGGTGGAGAGCTGTCGCACGACGGTTGCCGTAGGTGATCGTGCCGGTCTTGTCGAGCAGCAGTGTCGACACGTCACCGGCGGCCTCGACCGCGCGGCCCGAGGTGGCGAGGACGTTGCGCTGCACCATCCGGTCCATGCCCGCGATGCCGATCGCGGAGAGCAGCGCGCCGATCGTCGTCGGGATCAGGCACACGAGCAGGGCGACGAGCACCACGAGCGACTGCTGACCGCCCGAGTACACCGCCATCGGCTGCAGCGTGACCACGGCCAGCAGGAACACGATCGTCAGCGCCGAGAGCAGGATCGTCAGCGCGATCTCGTTCGGCGTCTTCTGCCGCTGCGCGCCCTCGACCAGCGCGATCATCCGGTCCACGAACGACTCGCCCGGCTTCGCGGTGATCCGCACGACGATGCTGTCCGACAGCACCGTCGTGCCGCCGGTGACGGAGGAGAAGTCCCCGCCGGACTCCCGGACGACGGGGGCGGACTCGCCGGTGATCGCGGACTCGTCGACCGTCGCGATGCCCTCCACGATCTCGCCGTCGCCGGGGATGACCTGCCCGGCCTCGACGACGACGCGGTCCCCGACCTGCAGGTCCGCGGCCGGCAGCGTCGAGCCGTCCTCCCGGTACGCGACGGTGTCGGTGCGCGTGGCGCGCAGCGCGTCGGCCTGGGCGCGCCCGCGGCCCTCGGCGACGGCCTCGGCCAGGTTCGCGAAGACCATGGTGAACCACAGCCAGATCGCGATCGACCAGGCGAACACGCTGGGGTCGATGATCGCCGCCACGGTGACGACGATCGACCCGATCCACACCACGAACATGACGGGGTTGCGCACCTGGTGGCGCGGGTTGAGCTTGCGCAGCGAGGTGGGCAGCGACTCCAGCAACTGCGCGGGGCGGAAGGCCCCGGCGCCGACGGCGCGACCGGTGCGGGAGGCGTGGAGTTCCTCGGCCTCGGCCGGCGGGCGCGGAGTGTGGACGGTGGGGGCGGTCATGCCAGTCCCTCCGCGAGGGGGCTCAGGGCGAGTGCCGGGAGGAACGTGATCGCCGCGACCAGCACGATCGTGCCGGCGACGAGCACCGAGAACAGGGGCGTGCCGGTCGAGAGCGTGCCGGACGACGGCGCGACCCGCGGTTGGCGGGCGAGCAGCCCGGCCAGGGCGAGCACGGCGACGATCGGCAGGAAGCGGCCGAGCAGCATCGCGATCCCGAGCGTGGTCTGGAAGAACCCGCTCGTGACCGTGAGCCCGCCGAAGGCCGAGCCGTTGTTGTTCGACGCCGACGCGTAGGCGTACATGACCTCCGAGAGACCGTGGGGCCCGGAGTTGGTCATCGCCTCGGCGGTGGCCGGCAGGGCGATCGCGAGGCCGGTGCCGAGGAGCACGAGCGCTGGCATCGTCAGCACCACGACCACCGCGCACGTCACCTCGCGGCGGCCGAGGCGCTTGCCGAGGTACTCGGGGGTCCGCCCGACCATCAGCCCGGCCAGGAACACCGCGACGATCGCGACGACGAGGATCGAGTAGAGCCCCGTGCCCACGCCGCCGGGCGTCATCTCCGAGAACAGCATGTTCAGCAGCGCGCCGCCGCCACCGAACGCGGAGAAGCTGTCGTGCATCGAGTTCACCGCGCCGGTCGAGGTCCCGGTGGTCGAGTTGGCCCACAGCGCTGAGGCCGGGATCCCGAACCGGACCTCCTTGCCCTCGAGGTTGGCCCCGGCGAAGGACGCGCTGCGCGCCTCCGCGGTCCAGATCACCGCGAGCATGGCCGTCCACAGCCCGGCCATGACCGCCAGCAGCGAGACGCCCTGGCGCATCGAGCCGACCATGCGGCCGAACGTCCGCGTGAGCGAGACCGGGATCACGAGGAGCAGGAAGATCTCGAGCAGGTTCGAGACCGGGTTCGGGTTCTCGAACGGGTGGGCGGAGTTCGCGTTGAGAATGCCGCCACCGTTGGTGCCTAGCTCCTTGATCGACTCCTGGGAGGCGGTCGGTGCGAGGGCGATCGTCGACGGGCGCCCGTCGACGCCAATGACATCGACCCCCGCCCGCAGGCTCATGATCACGCCCGTCGCGATCAGCGCGACGGCGGCGACGGCCGCGATCGGCAGGAGGATCCGGGTGCACCCCCGGACGATGTCGACCCAGGCGTTGCCGAGGCGGTCGGTCCGGCTGCGGACGAAGCCGCGGACCAGCGCCACGGCGACGGCCATCCCGACCGCGGCCGACACGAAGTTCTGCACGGTCAGACCGGCCATCTGGACGGCGTGGCCCAGGGTCGTCTCGGGGACGTAGGACTGCCAGTTCGTGTTGGTGACGAACGAGATCGCGGTGTTGAAGGCGATCCCCGCCTCCACCGGCCCACGGTCGAACGACCACGGCAGCAGCGACTGCAGCCGCTGCATCAGGTAGAGCAGGACGATCCCGGCGAAGGAGAACGCGAGAATCGCGACGGCGTAGGTGCTCGCCCGCTGCTCGGAGCGCGGGTCGACGCGTACCAGCCGGTAGAGGACACGCTCGACGGCCCAGTCCTGCTCGTCGGTGTAGACGCGCGCCATCCAGTCCCCGAGCGGGCGCCACGCGGCCGCGAGCAGGACGAGCAGGACCAGGACCTGCAGGAGGCCGGCCATCAGAACTTCTCCGGACGCACGAGGGCGATCACGAGGTAGATCAGCAGTCCCAGCGCGACCAGACCGCCGATCAGGTTCGCGATCACGGCCCCGCTCACAGCCGGTCCAGCCCGCGGACGGCGAGCAGCAGGACCGCGAAGACCGCGATCACCACGCCCGCGAAGAGGAGGTCGAGCACCGGGTTCCCTTCGGTCGAGGTGCCGCCTCGCCGGCGGCGCGCCGATCACCGACACTGCGCTCGCCGAAGGGGTCCGGGGACCGTGTTGACGCGTCGTTGACGGCCCGCCTCGCCCGTTTTCACGGGTTCGCATCCAGCTGTGAGACAGGCGACCGGCAGCGCGTCACGATCACGGGTGAAGCCGTGGAGGAAGCGTCGACGGAGGGCTCCCGGAGAGGGGACGCTCATCGAGGCGAGACCTCGCGCGGCTGGCATCTGCTGAGCCGCAGCAATCAGCGCCCACGCCGTGAAAGTTTCGTTGACGTCGGGCTCACGCCGCGTTCCGCGCAGTCTCCTGGGAGCATGTCCGAGCGATGGCGCGTCGGCGTTCGTGTCGCCGCCGTGGTGGTCCCCGTCCTCGTCGCCGCGCCGGCGGGTCTCGCCCGGGAGTGGTTGGCGAACACCAGCGCGGCGCTGGTGCTCGTGCTGGTGGTCGTGGGGGTCGGGGCTGTCGGCGACCGGATCGCGGGCGTGCTCGCGGCACTGTCGTCGGCGGCGGCGTTCGACTTCTTCCTCACCGCGCCCTACCTGCGGTTCGTGATCGTCGACCGCGACGACATCGAGACCGCCGTGCTGCTGCTGGTGATCGGGATCGCGGTCAGCGAGCTCGCGTGGTGGGGGCGGCACCAGGCCGCCCGGTCCAGCCGACGGGCGGGCCATCTGTCCGGCGTTGCCCGTGCCGCGCGGCTCGTCTCCGAGGGATCACCGCGGCAGGAGGTCGCGGACACGATCGCCGGCATGATCGGCGAGGTTCTCGAGCTCGACGACTCCCGCTACGAGCCTCCGGGCACGCGTGTCGGAGGCGCCGAGGGCCGGCCCGTGCTCCGCCGAGACGGTTCGATCGTCTGGGCGGGCCGTAGGGTCGATGTCCGTCGCGAGGGCCTGCCCGTCATGGACGTGATCGAGCTCCCGGCCGGTCGGGAGGGCCGGGACGGCGTGTTCCTGCTGACCGCGAGCTCCGAGGTCCGGCGGCCCAACCCGGAGGATCTCCTGGTCGCCGTGACCCTCGCCGAGCAGCTCACGACTCCGCGGACGACGACGCAGGGTTGACATCGCCCCGTCCCGCCCCGCCCGACTCGGTCCTCGTCAGGACGCGACCGTGTCGGCCTGACCACACCGGGCGGCCGCGACGGACGACCGCCACGGCGCCGGTGTCAACCGAACGTCGGAGCCCGACCGCTACGCGTCGTCCACGTCGGGGCGACGAGTCTTCACGGCACCGGAGACGCGCTGGAGCGCCGCCATCGCGTCGTGGCGGCGCTCCCACGGCACGAACAGGTGGTCGTGGTGGAAGCCCGCGACGGCGTTGGTGCTGATGCCGGCGTCGGTGAGCGCGCGGGCGATCGCGGCGAGGAACCCGACGGCCTCGAGCGCAGAGTGCACGCGCAGCGTGATCCCGGCGCACGGGAAGGCGCCGGCCAGCCCGTGGGCGTCGGCGTCGTCGGCCGTCACGATCGCGGACAGTCCCTCGTCCTCGCGGATCGTCGCGAGCGCTTCCACCCCGTCGGGGAGATCGCCGACCCAGACGTACCGCCGCGGGTGCAGGAGCGGCTCCATGCCCGTCAGCAGGCGGTCGAGGTCGGTGTCGCCGGGCATGCGGGTGATCGTCCCGCGATGACGGGAGCCGCGGGACCCGGTCACCCGGGTCCCTCGGCGCCGGTCAGACCTTCTGCACCTCGACGAAGTCGGCGTAGACGATCACGTTGGAGAGGTACGACCGGGCGCCCCGGTCGTAGTCCCCGCCGCAGGTGATGAGCCGGAGCTGCGGGTTGGCCGTGTCGTTGTAGACCGCGTCGGTGGGGAAGGAGTCCTTCGGGATCGTCTCGACCCGCGAGACCTCGAACACGGCGCGCTGCCCGTCGGCCCGGTCGACGAACACCTGCGCGCCGGAGACGATGTCCTCCAGGTTCGCGAAGATCCCCGGCTGGCCGCCGCCGTTGACGTGCCCGAGCACGATGCTCGGCCCGACCTCACCCGGCGTGGGGCTCTGGTCGAACCACGACGCCTGCATGGGCTGGGACACCGGCGGGACCTCGAGGCTGCCGTTCTCCTGGAGCCCGGTCGGGACGAGCGTCGACTCCGCCGAGATCGACGGGACGATCACCCGCGTCGGGGCCGACGAGGCCAACGGCGTGGGCGCGCCGAACCCCGCCGGCCCGTTCGAGTTCGCCCCGACGACCAGGGCGAGCAGGACCAGGATCACGATCAGGCCGATCGAGATGTTGGTCGTCGAGAGCCCGGACTTCTTCTCCGTGTCCTTGTCGGTCGCGGGCATCGTCAGTTGCCCGTGTCCACGCCGCCGGACGGGACGCGCTTGACCTGCGTCGCGTACACCTCGCCGACCGGGCGGTAGTCGTACCAGTAGTGGCCGACCGAGTAGTTGTAGTAGCAGCTCACGCTGCTGTTGTTGCCGTGGTGACCGCGGTAGCGGTCGTAGTCGTAGCCCGAGTCGTAGTCCTCGCCCTGGTCGGTGCTCGTGTAGCCGTCCGGGCCGTTACCCAGGTCCGGATCCTCGGGCGTGGGAGTCGCGGTCCCGGGGGAGTCGGCTCGCAGCCCCTGGCGCCCGGAGGCGCCGGACGATGTCGCCGAGGAGGTGTCACCGGAGATCACCGAGGGGGATTCGAGGCTCGGAGCTGAGGTTTCCCCACCGCCGTCCTGCAGCGTGTTCGACGGGACCGACACCGACGGGAGAGAGGTGGGCAACGATGGGAGCGTCGGGAGCGTCGGGAGCGTCGGGAGCGTCGGGAGCGTCGGGAGCGACGGGCTGGTTGGGCTGGACGAGCTCGTCGGGCTCGTGGGGCTGCTGGTCGGGTGCTCATAGCGCGGGTGGTCGTAGGTCGTGACCTCGACGCAGGTGTTGTCCGTGGACGAGGTCGCGGACGCCGACCCGACGCCGAGCGCGCTGATGAGCAGCACCCCCGCCCCGAGCACCAGGACCCGCTGGCCCATTGCTTGACTCGTCATGCCTTTCTCTCCGTCCCCGGCCCTTGCCGGCCCGCTCCGGTGCACGTTGCGTCGCCCCGTCGACGCTGACGTGTCGACTGTCACCCGTTCAGCGTTACCGAGGAGAGGCGTCGTGACCAAAGTGTTAGCTCAGGTGCTTGAATGCGCCGCTGCCATCCGGGCCCTTCGGCACGGGCTCTCTCGAGGGCACGTGCCTGGGTTTCCGGACCTCGGGCACTGACGGAGCCGCGGGCCCGGTCGCGAGCACCGAGCGGTGGCGACGGAGCCGTCCACGGCCCCACAGCAGCACCCGCTCCGCGCGGTCGGGTGGGACGAAGGCGAGGTACAGGGTGATCACGGCGACGCCGAAGAAACCGACCGCCAGGGTGATCTCTATCGAGACGTGGAGGAGGACACCGAGGGCAAGCACCCACGGCCGGGCGACGCGGTTCCAGACCAGGACCGCGATGGCCAGCTCGGTCGCGACCGTGCCGTAGGTGGCGAGCTGACTGAGAAGGAGGGACTCGGTGAGGAACGGTGGCACCGGGACTCGGTTGAGCTCCCCGATGCGCAAGGCGTAGGACACCGCCGAACCGTCCTGCCAGAGAACACCTCCCGACTTCTCCCCGACGGTGGCGAGGTAGATCACGCTGAGCTGGACCTGCGCGAGGCGGAGCGCCCATGGCGCGCGGCGGGGGAAGGAGCACCATCCGTGCCGGTCGGCGCGCCACCTGTCCACCGACACGGCCGATCCTGCGGGCATGAGGAGTACGTAGAGCGCGAGGAGCCGTATCAGCCCGTCCCCCGCGTTGAAGGCGAGTGGCGCCTCGCGGGTCACGGACAGGACTGTCACGAAGGCGAGCAACGCGGCGAGTCTTGTGCGGAAGCCGACGATGAGCGACAGCGCCCCGAGCAGGCCCGACAGCCACAGAACCCAGATCAAGGGCGTGCCGTGGACGAGGGTGAGGAGCGTCCAGCCACCGGTCGGCAGCTCACGCTTCGGGACCGCAGCGACCGCGCCGAAGAACGGGCCGAGGACAGGCGTCAGCGAGATCATCCAAGCGGTCGCGAGCATCCCGAACACGATCCGCAGGAGTTCGACCGGAGCTGTCGACTGGGGGGCGAACCAGAATCGGTTCCAGCCGTCGCGGATCAGGGCCCACAGCGTCCTCACGGGGACCCCACCGGCAGCGTGAAGAACGGGACCTCGCGCCACAGACTCGCGTCCTGCACGGTGGCGGGCGGCGGGTTCGTGCGGGCGGAGCGCACCAGCGTCACGGTCACCGGCCAGTGCCCCGCCGCTCTGTCCTGCTCGGCGGTCCAGCGGGCGAAGGCCACCCGTTCCCGCTCGGCCGCCGGCTTGCGCCACAGCTGTTCGGCGTACTTGCGCCACCGGTAGTTCCAGTACTCCGGGAGGCCGGCGTCGGACGCCATCGGATACACGCCGACCGTCCCGTCATCGCGGTCGACGCGCGCGAAGACGTGATTCGTCGTGCGAGGCGGGTTGGGCGCGAACACTCCCCACGACTGATCGATGCCGGTCAGCAGGAGATAGGGCCGCGTCAGGTCGAGGAGGCCGTCCTTGAGGGCCGAGCTCGGAGTGCTGCTGGCGAACACCCCCAGCAGGATCAGGACGATCAGCATCGAGACGCCGAGCCGCTTACCCCTGCTCATCGACTCGGGGCCGTTCGAGTCATCGGATGACGGAGCCGAGTCGCCAGCGTCCCGGGTCGTCGTCTTCATGTCTCCCGACCTCCGCGCCGCGCCGTCCTGGTAGGGGATCGGCGGAACGCGCAGAGCGTTACGGACCACGTCGTGGTCGTCCTCCGCGACCAGCGCCGCAGCAGCGGGTGCAGGGCCACGGTGAGCGGGGCGTCGACCGGGCGGGGCCAGGCTGGGTATGGCTGCCCCACCTCACTGGCTGATGAGATGTGCCTCGTGATCGCGCAGCAGGCCCCCCGCCGGGCGGTCGTCGTGCTCGTGCTGCTCGGCGCGCTCGCGGCGCTCGTCGCCCCGGCCGCGCTCGCGCACGAGGCCACGCCCACCGGCGTCCAGCGCATCGAGCTCGACCTCGGCGCGCGCGAGCTGGCGCTGACGATCACCGCCCCGCCCGGGGGCGGCGGCCGGCTGCCGGTCGTCGTGCTCCCGCGCGGCGACGCGCCGCCCGGCGAGGTCCAGCTCGCGGCGGTGCGTCCGGGCGGTGTCCCGGCCGACCCCGTCGCGGTGCCCGTCGCGCCGGTCGGGCAGCCGCGCGAGGTGGCGCTGAGCGCCGACGCGCCGGGCGCCTGGGAGGTCACCGTCGCCGACGGCACCACCGTCGCCCGCGTCCCGATCACCGTCGCCGTGCCGGCGTCCACCCCGGGCTGGGTGTGGGCGGTCCGGGTCGGCGCGCTGCTCGGTGTGGTCGCGCTGGTCGCCGCCCTCACGCCGAGCGCGCGGCAGCGGCCGCGGGTGGCGATCGGGCTCGGGGCGGTCGCGCTCGTCGGGCTGACGGTCGCGGGCACGGCGGTGGCGACGGCGCCGTCGTCGGCGCCCACGACCCCGACGGCGGCGCCGGCCCCGGTCACCGCTCCACCCGCCGGAGGCCACGCCGGTCACGGCGGCGGGGCCCCCACCGCCCCGACACCGATGCCGATGACCAGCGGCAGCGTGGTGGCGACCGCGAGCACGGCGACCCCGGCGAGCCCCGGCGCCCCGGTCGACCTCGTCCTCGACCTCACCGACTCCTCCACCGGCGCGAGGGTCGACGATCTCGCGATCCACGACGACGCCCTCGTCCACCTCGCGGTGATCGGACCCGACCGGCAGCTCGCGCACGTCCACCCGGTGCGCACCGCCCCCGGGCGCTACGTCGTGCGCCTGACGCCCGGAGCCGCCGGGCGCTACGGGGTGTTCGCCGAGATGGAGCGCGCCGGCGACGGCGGGCACCAGGTGGCGCGCACGGCGTTCGAGGTCCCGGGCCCGAGCGTCCCGGCGGCCCCGGCGCCCGGGCCGGGCCCGCGCGAGGCCGCCGGGATGCAGGTCGACGTCGCCGTCCCCGAGGCCGTCGCGGGGCGCCCGACGTCGGTCGTCGCGACGTTCGGGCAGGGCGGCCGGCAGGTGACCGACCTGCAGGGCTGGCTGGGCATGGCCGGGCACCTCATGGTGCTCGGCCCGGGGCTGGGCGGGACGCCGGACCCGGTGGACCCGGCGTCGGCGTTCGGGCACGTCCACGACATGGGCGCGCCCGGTCCGGCCGGCACCCACGGGCCGCGGGTCTCCTTCGAGCACACCTTCCCGCGGGCGGGTCGCTACCAGCTGTGGGTGCAGGTCCAGCGGGGCTGGCAGGTCGTCACGGTGCCGGTGACGGTCGACGTCACACCCGCAGCGGCGCCCGCTCCGTGAGACCGTGCGTCCCCGTGCGGACCGTGCAGGTGGTGGGGATCGGACTGGGCGACCCGGGGCAGCTGACGCTCGACGCGGTCGAGGCGCTCGGCGGCGTCGATGTGGTGGTGCTGCTGCACAAGCCCGGTCCCGCCGACGAGCTCACCGCGATCCGGGCGCGGATCGTGGCGCGCTTCGCGCCGCAGGCCCGGGTCGTCGAACGCGACGACGCCGTGCGCGACCGCGCGTCCCCGGACTACGAGGGCGCCACCGAGCGCTGGCGCGACGAGCGCGCCGCGCTCTACGAGCAGACGCTGCTCGACGAGGTGCCCGACGGCGGCTCGTGCGCCCTGCTCGTCTGGGGCGACCCCGCGATCTACGACGGCACCGTCGAGATGCTGCACCGCCTGGACGCCCGCGGGCGGGTCGAGCTCGACTGGCGGGTCGTGCCCGGGCTCGGCGCGCCGACCGTGCTGGCCGCGGCCCACCGCACGACGCTCACCCGCACCGCCCGCGCCGCGACGATCACGCCGGCGCGCCGCGTGCTCGACGACAGCGTCGACTCCGGCGAGGCCGACCTCGTCGTCATGCTCGACAGCGCCAGGGACCACGGGCTCGACCACCTGCCCGACGACGCCACCGTCTACTGGGGCGCCTACGTCGGCACGCCCGACGAGGTGCTGCTCGCCGGGCGGGTCGCCGACGTGCGCGAGCAGATCCTCGCGCGACGCGCCGAGGAGCGGGAGCGGAAGGGCTGGATCATGGACACCTACCTGGTGCGGAGACGGTGATCGAGGTCTACCGCGCGTACCTGGCCTGCCTCAACGAGCGCCGGTTCGACGACCTCGACCGGTTCGTCCACGAGGCGATCACCTACAACGGCGCGCCGATGACGCGGGGGGAGTACCGGGACCTGCTGGTCGGCGACGTCACGACCATCCCCGACCTCGTCTTCACCGTGGACCAGCTGGTGGTGCAGGGCGACCGGGTGGCCGCGCGTCTGTGGTTCGACTGCACCCCGCGCGGGGAGTTCCGGGGCCTGGCCGCCGACGGGCGCCGCGTCGCGTTCGCCGAGCACGTGTTCTACCGCTTCGCCGACGGCCGGATCGCCGAGGTGCGCTCCCTGATCGACGTCGAGTCGGTGCGGGAGCAGCTCGTCTAGCTGCTCAACGACCGCAGGTTCCAGCGCCCGCCGCGCCCCGTGAGCACGGCGAGGGTCAGCGGCGCGACGTCGACGCGCCAGGCCACCGCGGGGCCGGCGCTCAGGGCGTGGGCGATCGCGGCACGCACGACGGGCGGGTCGACGACCGCGAGGCCGACGGTCCGGTCCTCGCCGGGCAGCCCGTCCATCCAGCCCCCGACGCGCGCGACGAGCGACGCGAGCGACTCCCCGCCCGGCGGGGTGGCGGCCGGGTCGGTCATCCAGGCCTGCAGGGCGGCCGGGTCCTCGGCGGCGAGGTCGGCGGGGGAGCGTCCGGCCCAGGCGCCGGGGTCCGGGCCGGCGGGGGCGTCGCCCTCGATCGGCTGCTCGGGCAGGACGAGCGCGGCCGTCTCCCGGCAGCGGGCCGGCGGCGCGCACCAGAGGTGCTCCGGCGTCGTCACCTCCAGCTCCGAGGCGGTGCGGCGTCCCCCGGCGTCGAGGGACTCGTCGTCCGGGAAGCGCGCCGCCCGGGTCGCGGCGGTCGCGGCGTGGGCGAGCAGGTGCAGGCGCACGACGAGGATTCTCGGCGGGCGGTGACCGCCCCCACCACGTGGGTCACACCGCCGAGGAGGGCGAGGCCGGCGACCGCCCGGCGGTGAACGCGTCGCGGTGGGCGTCGAGCCAGTCGCCGAACGAGCGGGCCGGGCGTCCGAGCACCCGCTCGACGGTGGGCAGCACCTCGGCGCCGTCGCTGCTCTCGAGGGTCCTGGCCAGAGCCGCGTCGACGACCGCCTCGCGCATCCCGCTGCGGATCATCCCCGCGCGCACCTGATCGAGGGGCGGCTCGACGGCTCGCAGCGGCCGGCCGAGCAGGGCCCCGATCGCGGCGAGCTCGTCGGACGGGGTCATCGCCGCGGGTCCGGAGAGCTGGTGCGTGGCGCCGTCGTGACGGCCGTCGGTGTCGGTGAGGGCGGCGGCCGCGACCGCGGCGATGTCGGCGGGGTCGATCGACGCGGCCGGGCGGTGGGCGAAGGGGACGGCCACCTCGTCGCTCCCGTCGAGCCGGGAGGCCCAGGCCAGCGCGTTCGACATGAACCGGCCGGGCCGCAGCAGGGTCCACCGCAGGCCGCTGCCGACGACGGACCGCTCGATCTGCGCCCACCACGCGGCGAGGACGTCGCCGCCCTCCCCGCCGCTGTACACGGAGAGCAGCACGAGGTGCGAGACGCCGGCGCGCACGGCGGCGTCGACGAGCGCCGGGACGTGGGTGGGTCCGGTGTCCGGGTCGATGGTCTCCGCGGACATCAGGAAGGCCCGGTCGACGCCGGCGAACGCGGCGTCGAGCGACGCCGGCTCGTCGGCGTCCCCGCGGACCACCGCGGCCCCGACGGGAACGGCGACATCCTGGGGCTTGCGGCTCATGGCCCGGACGCGCGAGCCGGTCGCGGCGAGCCGGTCGACGAGCTCGGCGCCGACGTGGCCGCTCGCGCCGGTCACGAGCACGAGGTCGGTGTCGTTCATGGCGAGGTCCTGTCTCTCGTGGGTCGACGGGTCAGCGGGTGGAGCGCAGGAGGAGAACGGCGACGGCGGCCGCGACGACCATCGCGACGGCGGCACCCGTGGCGGCGGCGGTGCTGCCGGCGACCAGGGCCTCGACAGTGCGCGCGCCGGCCGCTCCGCCCACGACGGCGGCGAGGGCGTTGAGCCCGGCCACGCCGAGCGAGCCGCCGAGCTGCTGGCTGGTGGAGACCACGGCGGCCGTGACGCCGGCGGCGGCCGGCGTCGCCCGCCCCGTGGCCAGGCTGATCACGGGGGTGAACACCGCGCCGATCCCGACACCGAGCAGCAGCTCGGCGGGCAGGACGCCGCTCACGTAGGTGCTGTGCGGGGTCAGGCGGGCCAGCAGCAGCATGCCGCAGGCGGCGACGAGCAGGCCGGGGACGACCAGGGTCCGCGTCGCGACGCGCGCCATCACCCGGCCGGCGACCTGCGCGCCGAGGAAGAGCGCCCCGGACATCGGCAGGAACGCCAGGCCCGTCACCAGTGGGGAGAACCCGAGCACGGCCTGCAGGACGTAGGTCAGGACGAGGAAGGCGCCGAGGATGCCGGCCGCGGTGAGGCCGACGGTCAGGCACGCGCCGACGAGGACGCGATCGGTGAGGAGGGACAGCGGCAGCAACGGCTCCGGCGTGCGGGCCTCGTGGCGCACGAAGGCCGCGAGCAGCACCGCGCCCAGGGCGAGCAGTCCGACGGTCCCGCCGGTGCCCACCGCGGCCGAGCAGCCGGCGACGAGCGCGACGAGCGCGGCCGTGACCAGCACCGCCCCGGTCGCGTCCCGGCGACGCCGGGCGCCGGCGCCCTCGCTGCGGGGCAGGAAGCGCGCCCCGAGGGCGGTCACCGCGACGATCGGCACGGCGACGACCAGGCAGCCGCGCCACCCGACCGTCTCGGCGAGAAGCCCGCCGAGGACGAGCCCGACGGCGCCGCCCCCGCCGGCGACGGCGCCGAAGACCGCGAACGCCCGGCCCCGCTCGCGGGGCTCGGGGAAGCTCACCGACAGCAGGGCGAGCACGGTGGGCGCGAGCAGCGCGGCGAAGGCGCCCTGGAGGCCGCGGGCCACGGCGAGCCACGCGAGGTCCGGCGCCAGCGCGCCGAGCGCGGAGGCGGCGCCGAACCCGACGAGCCCGATCACGAAGGTCCGGCGTCGGCCGACCTGGTCGGAGATCCGGCCGCCGAGCAGCAGCGTCCCGCCGAACACGGCGGTGTAGGCCGTGATCACCCAGTGGCGCTGGGCGTCGGGGAACCCCAGCGCGGCCTGGGCCGAGGGCAGCGCGACGTTCACGATCGTCGCGTCGAGGGCGATCGTCAGCTGGGCCAGCGCGATCACCAGCAGCGCGATCCCGCGGCGGGGCCGCCGTGCGACGGGGGCGTCGGTCGGGGCGAGGGCAGTGCTCATCGGGACCTCCTCGGTCCCGGCAAACGTTAGAAGTCTAATCGTTAGAGGTCAATGCGTTAGATGTCGAAGTATTGCGGTAGACTGTTCCCATGCCCGACCGCACCTCCGGTCCTCCCGCCGAGCCGCCGCTGGGACTGCAGCTCGCCGCCGCGGCCCGCGAGGTCGGCCGGGCTTTCGACGCGGCGCTCGGTGCGGCGGGCGGTTCCCTGTCGACCTGGCTGGTGCTGCTCGCGCTGACGACCGGCCGCGCCGCGAGCCAGCGGGAGCTCGCGGCCGCGGTCGGCATCCAGGGCGCGACGCTGACCCACCACCTCGCCGGGATGGAGGAGGCCGGGCTGGTCGCCCGGCGCCGAGAGCCGACCAACCGGCGGGTCCAGCTCGTCGAGCTCACCGAGGCCGGCCGGGCCGCCTTCCGCCGGCTCCGCGACGTCGCGGTGGAGCACGATCGCCGCCTCCGGGTCGGGCTCGACCCGGACGACGAGGCCGCGACCCGGCGGGTGCTCGAGCAGCTCCGCGCGAACGTCGCGGGTTAGCTGCTGGTCCGCGACTCCCGGACCAGCGCCACGACGACGGCGAGCAGCGCCAGCCCGACGGCCGGGGCGAGGATCGTCCACGGAGCGCGCCCCACTCCGGCGAGTCGGCGGACATCTTCCGTGATCAGCCGCTCGCGGGGAGCGATCTCGCCAGCTCAGTCCCAATAGCTCATCACATGCTCAGACGTTGACGGCGTGATCGTCGGGCCCCTACGGTCTCAAACGGTCGCCCTCCGACGGGGAGGGCGACGTCGTCGCGTTCGTGGACAGGAGAAGCCCGTGACCACTGCCGGTGCCGTCGCCCGCGCCCGGGCCACCACCGTCTCCGCCTCGGAGACGCTGCCCTGGCTGGCCAGCGCCCTGCTCGTGGGGCTGGTGCTCTACTACTTCATCGGCATCGACCAGGGCGCGGTCTCGGTCTTCGGTGACACGAGCTACGTCCACGAGCTCGTGCACGACGCCCGCCACTTCCTCGGCTTCCCCTGCCACTGATGGAGGCCCGCTCCTTCGTCCTGCGCGGCGCGCTCGCCGGCGCCGTCGCCGGGGTCGTCGCCTGGTTGTTCGCCCTCGTCGTCGCCGAGCCGCAGGTCGAGGCCGCGATCGGTTACGAGGAGGGCCGCGGCGCGGCCGAGGAGGCCCTGGCCACCGCGGCCGGGGCCGCCCCCGCCGGCGGCGCCGAGGAGGAGGTCGTCAGCCGCGGGTTCCAGGCCACGATCGGTGTCGGTCTCGGCATGGTCGGGATCGGCATCGCCCTGGGCCTGCTGTTCGCGGTGGCGTACACGCTGCTGCACGGCCGCGTGGCGGTGCGCCCGCGGGTGCTGGCGCTCCTCGTCGCCGGCGCCGGGTTCCTGACGATCTACGCGACGCCGTTCGTGAAGTACCCGGCGAGCCCGCCGGCGGTCGGCAGCGACGAGACGATCGGCGACCGGACCGCCCTGTACCTGGTGATGGTCGTCGGCTCGATCGCGTTCCTCGCGGCGGCGGTGTTCGTCGCCCGCCTGGTCCGCGAGCGGATCGGCACCTGGAACGCCGTGCTCGTCGGCGGCGTCGTCTACATCGCGCTGTCGGCGATCCTCATGACGGTGCTGCCGGGCCTGGGCGAGCTGACGATCAACGTCGTCGAGAACGGCCCGCGGGTCACCGAGACGCCGTTGCCGCTGCGCGACGCCTCCGGGACGATCATCTACACCGGCTTCGACGCGGACGTGCTCTACGCCTTCCGGGTCGCGTCGTTCACGGCCCAGGCGCTGCTCTGGGGCGTGCTCGGCCTGGTGTTCGGGGCGCTCGTCGAGCGCCGCCTCGCCCGCGGCGAGACCACCGAGCGCACGGCGCAGGCGACCTCCGCCTGACCCTGCTGCGGTCGGCGAGTGCGCCCGCGTCCGAGCGAAAGGCACCGTCGGTCGAATAGACGGACGAGGGGCACCCTTGGCCGGGCGGACGGTCGCGGCGCCGCCACCCGATGGATCGCGGATCGAAGCGTTCTGCTCGACGAGCTCGCCCGGGTCAGGCCCACCCGAGCAGCCGCGCCACGCCCGCCGTGAGCGCGCAGACCGCGAACCCGAGCCCGAGCGGGAGCAGCGTCGCCAGGGTCGTCCAGCGCACGCTGCGGGTCTCGTGCCAGATGGTCAGCACGGTGGTGCTGCACGGATTGTGCAGCAGCGTGAACAGCATGAGGTTCACCGCGGTGAGCAGCGTCCAGCCACCCGCGGTGACGAGCACCGTCCCGATCTGCGCGTCGTCGCCGAGCTCGAGCATCACGCCCGGGGCCGCGCCGAGGGTGTTCGCGCCGAGGGTCAGCGTCAGCATGACGATGGTCGGGATGATGATCTCGTTGGCCGGGACCGCCACGAGGTAGGCGAGCAGGATGACGCCGTTGAGGCCGATCACCCAGCCCAGCGGGCTCAGTGCCGTGACCAGGTGCGCGGCCACGCTGGCGTCGCCGAGGTGCACGTTGCCGATCAGCCAGATCACCGCGCCGGCGGGCGCGGCCATCACCAGCGCGCGGCGCAGCACCTTGAGCGTGCGGTCGATGATGCTGGTGTAGAGCGTGCGCCAGATCTGGGGCGGGCGGTACGGCGGCAGCTCCAGCGAGTACACCGAGCTCTCGCCGCGCAGCACGGTGCGCGAGAGCGACCACGACACCGCCAGGGTCACGCCGATCCCGACGATCACGACGGCGACCACGCTGCCCGCGGCGACGAACCCCGCGAGCGCCGGCGGCACCACGGCACCGACGAAGATCGTCCCCATGAGGATCAGCGTCGGCCAGCGGCCGTTGCAGATGCTGAAGTTGTTGGTGATGATCGCGATGAGGCGCTCGCGGCGGCTGTCGATGATGCGTGTGGCGGTCACGCCGGCGGCGTTGCAGCCGTAGCCCATCATCATCGTCAGCGCCTGCTTGCCGTGGGCGCCGGAGCGGGCGAAGAGCCGGTCGAGGTTGAACGCCACGCGCGGCAGGTAGCCGAAGTCCTCGAGCAGGGTGAAGAGAGGGAAGAAGATCGCCATCGGCGGCAGCATCACCGCGACCACCCACGCGGTCGCGAGGTAGACACCGTCGACGAGCAGGCCGGTGAGCCACCACGGCGACCCGACGGCGTCGAAGATGCCGCGCAGCCAGGCGTGCCCGTTCTCGACGAGCAGCACGTAGAGCAGGTCCGAGGGCACCGCGGCGCCGGCGATGGTGAACCAGAAGACGCCGAAGAACAGCACGCCCATCGCCACGAAGCCCCACACGCGGTGGGTGAGCACGCGGTCGAGGGCGCGGTCGACGGTGAGGCGCGCGCGGGCGTCGTCGCGGTCGACGCTGGTCCCGGCGATCCGGGCGGCGTCGGTGTAGAGCGACTCGACGACCCGGTCGCCCACATCGTCCGACAGCCCGCGGCGCAGCCGTGCGGCCTCGTCGAGGAGGTCGGTCATGCCGCTTCCCGGGGTGTGGCCAGCTCGCCGAGGGTCCCGCTGCGCACCGCCTCCTCGATGCCGGCGTCGCCCTCGAGCAGGCGCAGCGCCACCCAGCGGCTGTTGGGCACGCCGGGGAAGCGCGCCTCGACCTGCGCCGCGAGGTCGGCGACGGCCCGCTCCAGCGCCGGGTCGTGGTGGATCAGGCGCAGCGGCTTCGGCGGGTCGTCGGTGGTCGCGACCTGCGCGATCGCCGCGAGCAGCTCGGGCAGGCCCTCGTTGCGGCGGGCCGCGGTGGCGACGACGGGGACGCCGAGCTCGCGGGTCAGGTGGCGGGTGTCGACGGTGATGCCGTGGCGGCGGGCCTCGTCGACGAGGTTGAGCGCGACCACCACCCGCCCGGTGATCTGGCGGATCTGCAGCACGAGGGGCAGGTTGCGCTCGAGGCGCGTCGCGTCGACGACCACCACGACGACGTCCGGGCGCCCGAAGAGCAGCACGTCGCGGGCGACGTCCTCGTCGGTGCTGGTCGACAGCAGCGAGTAGGTGCCGGGCAGGTCGACGATCCGGTAGGCGGTGCCGCCGTAGGAGAACCCGCCCTCCGCGCGCGCGACGGTCTTGCCCGCCCAGTTGCCGACGTGCTGGCGCAGCCCGGTGAGCGCGTTGAAGACCGTGCTCTTGCCGGTGTTCGGGTTGCCGGCCAGGGCGACGACGTGGTCGTAGCGGCCGGGGGCGAGGCCGAGGCGGGCGAGACGGGCGGACGACGGCGCGAGCGCGCAGGACGCGCAGGCACCGGCGGGCTCCTGCTCGGGGGACGGCCCGACGCCCGGCGTCGGCAGCGGGGCCGCCACGGCTCAGCTCTCCCCGGAGCAGCCGGCCTCGACGTGCACGGTGCGCGCCTGGCCGCGGCGGAGGACGACGAGCGCGCCGCGGACCTCGTAGGCCGTGGGGTCGCCCAGCGGGCTGGTCATGTCGGCGCGGATCGCCGCGCCGGGCAGCAGGCCGAGGTCCATCAGGCGGCGGCGCTCGCCGCCGCGCAGGTCGAGCGCGGTGACCACGGCCCGCTGACCGCGGGGTAGCTCGTCGAGGGTCATGGCACTCCCCGTCGTCCGCCGCCGAAGGTTTCGCTCGAACCTACACCCGAAGTTCGGCTGGCCGAACTCTACGTTGCGGGGCGGCGATGGAACACCCCTTCGACGACATCGTCGACCCACAGGGCGTCGGCCAGCTCGGGGCCGAGGTCGAGATCCTGCTCGGGGTCCGGCCCGGACACGCGCACCTCGAACGAGCCACCGAAGGGGCGCCGCGCGACGAGCTCGAGGGTCACGCCCAGCTCGACGGTGTGCTCGCGCAGCCAGGCGAGCATGGCCGGCTCGGTGTCGTCGACACGCACGAGCTGCCCGCGGTCGCCGGGCTCGAGCGTGGCGAAGCGCCGCCCGGAGAACTCCGCGACGGTGCCGTCCGCGCCCGGGATGGGGTCGCCGTGCGGGTCGAACCGCGGGTGGCCCAGCCGGGCGTCCATGCGGTCGAGCAGCCGGCGGGAGACGTGGTGCTCGAGGACCTCGGCCTCGTCGTGCACCTCGTCCCACCCGTACCCGAGCTCGCGGACCAGGTAGGTCTCGAGCAGCCGGTGGCGGCGCAGGACGTCGAGCGCGGCGCGGGTGCCGTCGTCGGTGAGGCGCACGCCGCCGTAGGGGCGGTGCTCGACGAGCCCCTGGTCGGTGAGCTTGCGCAGCATCCCGGACACCGAGGACGCACCGACGCCGAGACGCCGGGCCAGCGCCGTGGTCGACGCGGGTCCCTCGCCCCGCTCGTACACCGCGTAGATCGTCTTGATGTAGTCGTCGACCGCGGCCGTGCGGGGCGCGGCGGGCTCGGACATGGGGCCCAGCCTAGCGGCGACCGGATCGGCTCAGAGGGTGGCGGAGCTATCGTCGCGGGTCATGGGCGACCTCCTGGACCGGGCCCGCGCGGTGGCCGCCGACGTGCTGGCACCGACCGCGGACGAGGTCGACCGGACCTCGACCATCCCCGAGGGGCACTTCCGCGCGCTGGCCGACGCGGGGCTCTACGGGCTGGCCACCGCGGACGACGTCGCGTTCGAGGACTTCGTCGGTGTCGTCGAGATCCTCGCCGGGGCGTGCCTGACGACGACGTTCACGTGGATGCAGCACCACGGCGTGGTGCGCGGGCTGTCGGCGACGGCCAACACCGCCCTGCGGGAGCGCTACCTCGCCGACGCCGCGCGGGGCACCACCCGGTGCGGCGTGGCCTTCGCCGGCGCGAGCCCGCAGCCGCCGAAGCTCTGGGCCACCGCGGTCGACGGCGGCTGGCGCCTCGACGGCGTCGCCCCGCTGGTCACCGGCTGGGGCCTGGTCGACCTGCTCCAGGTGTCGGCGCGTGACGCGGCGACCACCGACACCGACGACGAGCACGCGCGCGTCGTCGCCCTGCTCGTGCCCGCGCACGCCGCCGACGGCGTCACCGTGCACCCCCTCGACCTCGCGGCCGCGAACGGCAGTCGCACCGTGCGCCTCGACGTCGACGGGTGGTTCGTCGGCGAGGACGCCGTGGTCGCGACGCCGTCGCGCGCCGAGTTCCTCGCCGGCCAGCACGTCAGTGCGCGCATCAACGGCTGCCTCGCGCTCGGGGTGGCGGGGCGCTGCGCCGGGCTGGTCGCCGACGCCGGCGAGCCCGACGCCTCGGCGGCCCTGCGCAAGGCGCTCGACGCGGCCCGCGACGACCTCGACGCCGGCCTCGCCGATGTCGCCCGCATGGCGCCGGCCCGCGCCGCGGCCTCCGCGCTGGCCGTCCGCGCCGCCGCGACGCTGACCGTCGCCGTGGGGAGCCGGGCGATCGTCGGGCGCCACCCGGCGCGGCGCCTGGCGCGGGAGGCGGCGTTCACCCTCGTCGCCGCGGGGCGTCCGGAGATCCGCGCCGAGCTCCTGGCCGAGCTGCCGGGGTCCTGACACACGACGACCCCTCGGCCGAGGAGGGTCGAGGGGTCGCCGCGCGCCGCGCGGCGGACGCTTGTCGGAACGATCACCGCGCGAGTTCCGGGGCAGGTCAGGCGATGCGGAGTCCCTGCGCGTGCTCGAAGCGCCGGGCGGCGTCGGCCCAGTTGACGACGTTCCACCAGGCCTTGACGTAGTCCGGCTTCACGTTCTGGTAGTCCAGGTAGAAGGCGTGCTCCCACATGTCGAGCATGACCACCGGCACGATGCCCAGCGGCACGTTGGCCTGCTGGTCGTAGAGCTGGAAGATGCGCAGCTTGCCGGTGAGCGTGTCGACGCCGAGGATCGCCCAGCCCGAGCCCTGGATGGTCGTGGCGACCGCGGTGAAGTGCTTCTGGAAGAGGTCGAACGAGCCGAAGTCGCGGTCGATCGCCGACGCCAGGTCCCCGGTCGGCTTGTCGCCGCCGTCGGGGCTGAGGTTGACCCAGAAGATCGAGTGGTTGATGTGCCCGCCGTAGTTGAAGGCGAGGTTCTTCTCCCACAGCAGGGCCGTCGTGCCGATCGTGTCCTGCTCGCGGGCCTCGGCGAGGGCGTCGATCGCGGTGTTCAGCCCCGTGACGTAGGTGTTGTGGTGCTTGTCGTGGTGCAGCTCCATGATCTTGCCCGAGATGTGCGGCTCGAGGGCGCCGTAGTCGTAGGGCAGGTCGGGGAGCGTGTACTCCGCCATCGGGGTCTCCCGTCCGGGGTGGGCTGCGATGTGCGCGCGGGGGCCAGCGTGATGCTGTTGCCGATAGTTTGCAACTCGGCCCTGCGGTGCCGACGCGGTCGGTGGGGGGCGCCCGCCCGGGCGCCCGCCCGGGCGGCGTCGTAGGGGCTCCCTGTGCACGACCTTGTGGTGGCGGGACGGGTCGGCGGGGTCGACCGGGACGTCGTCGACCGCGAGGCGCACCGGGCCGGGGTCCGCCGGCGGCTCGACGCCGCGGGCTGGGTGCGCGGGCCCGACGGTGTGCGGGTCCGCGGCGATCCAGCCGCCGAGTCACGACGAGAGTGGGTCGCGACGTCGATGCACGCTCGTGCTGGACCTGACGTGACGTGAGCGACCGCCGACCACAGGCCTGCGAAGGGCGACGAGTGACGGCGGCAGCATGCGGTGCTCGGACCCGCACTGCAACCGGCCGGTGATGCCGCTGAGTCTGCCGGGTGTCCGTCGGCCGAGGATCGTGCACCGCGCCCTACCCACACGAGGGGGGATCGAAAGGAAGGCCGGCATGTGCCCATCCACGGCACCGGGCCCATCATCAACGAACCGACCTGGCCGGGGTGATCGGCGACGGCGTACACGCCACACCGACGGAGCCGTTCGCCGTGCACCCCTTGCTGCACTCCCCCGACCCACCGGTACCGCCCGCACCGACGGGCGACACGTCGAGGCGAGCGTGAACTCACCGCTGGCGGCGGTGGAAGCCACGGCGGAGGCCGCGGCCGGGCTGCTGCTCAGCGCCGCGGCACTGGCGGTCGACACCCTTGCCGCGGTCCTCTCATCCGCCGACTGCGCCGCCGAAGTGATCGACCGCGCCACCCACGGCGAGCGGGACGATGAACGTGACGGCGGTCGGTGAGGCCGATCCCTCGCGGCGGGACCGGCCGCCCGTCTGAGCCGAAGCTGAACGGCGGGCCGGTCGGGCCACGGCGGCAGCACGGGAGCACCGAACGGGCCCGGCTGCAACGAGCATCATCACGTCGCGTCCTGTCTCAACTCGCCACGCCGCTGCCCACCGTCACCGACGTCCTGGCCGGGTACATCTAGTACTACAGCCGGATTTTGACGTTGAGGTGCGGCGTGTCGGCTTGGTGCGAG
>NZ_JAQZAL010000038.1 GCF_028737205.1 Actinomycetospora lutea
GCTCCACCGGACCCGCCTCCGGGTCCTCGGCGTGGAAGAGCCGGACGAACTCCTCGGCCTCGGCGGGGTCGACGCCCGCGCGGCCCGCGGGCTGCTCGCGCTCCTGCCCGCCGACCCGTGCGGCCGGGACCGGCGGCGCCACCATCGGGCCGGCCGCGGGAACGACCGCGGGGACGTCGGCCGGCCGGACGGGGACCGGCGTGGCGTCGGGCGGCGCGACCGGAGCGCTCACCCGCGTGACGGCGGCGGTCCCGGCGGCCGCCACGAACGGCCGTCCGTGGCCGCGCGCGCCGACGGGCCAGCCGCCGGCGGAGGCGGGCAGCGCCGGCCCGGTCGGGGGCCCCGAGGGGTCGGCCGGGTGGGGCGCGGGGGCCGGTGGTGGCGTCCGACCCTCCGGGGGCGGCGGGGAGGGGGACGTCCGGTCCCCGGTGCTGACGACCTCGATCGCTGGGCCGCGCGTCATGCCACCTCCGTGTCTCCAGCCGTCCCCGCGCGGCCACCGCCGATCCACTCTGCCGCCCCGTCCCCGGGAACGGATCTCGCTGTTCGGATCAATCTCCCCGGAGGACGTCCGAACCGTGATGGCCTGTTCGGCGCAGGAGCGCGCCCGCGAGCACGGGGCCGGGCGTGATGACCACGAACGGGTCCGTGCCGGCGGGGCCCACCACGGGGCGTCCCGTCCGCGAGCGCACGCGCGTGCCGGCGCACCGAGACGGCTCCACGAGGAGCCACTGTAGAGGGTGGCCCGACCACCCAGCGCAGCCCCGGGCCCGCCCCGGCGGCCTCCGGGATCGTCGCAGCGCACGGGTCGTCCGTCGCCGGTCGATCGCGTCTGGCACGCTGTCCGGTCGACAACGTGTGATGGCCTCGTACACAGCGCGTGACGTCGTCGGGGACGACGCGCCGGCGGGCCCGGGAGGTGCACCGTGACGCGAGCCCCGTGGCCCGGGGGCCAGGAGCCCGACGGCGGCGGTGGGATGCGCGCGCCCGGCCACCCTCCGGCGGGCCTGTCCGCCGACGCCGCCGAGACCGTCGTCCTGCCCGTCGCCGCCGCGATCCCCCCGCAGGCCCCGGGGGGCCGCCCGCCGCCCGCCGTGCCCGAGGTCCCGGCGATCGCGGACATCGCCGCGCCCGGGCGCCCGGACGTCGACGCGGTCGTCGCGCCCGAGGAGCCGGCCACCCCCCGTCGCCCGCGCCCCTCGCGGCACATGCGCGCCCGCGCCGACGAGATGGCGCGACTGCTCTCCCGCGCGGCACCCGCGGAACCCCGCCGGCGCGGGCTGTCGTCGCTGCCCGCCGCGGCCGCCGTGATGGCCGCCGTCGCGGTCGGGGGCGTCGGCATCGCCCTGGGGCTCGACGCCCAGCGCACCAACGCCGAGATGGCGCTGCCGGACATCCCGGACGTGCCCGCCGACCAGACGCCGGTCCCGGAGACGCCCGAGGGCACCGTCGTCACCGTCGACACGAGCGTCGAGGAGGCGCTCGACCCCGACGCCGCGGGGCGGGCCCCCGAGCCCTCCTCGGTGGCCGCCTCCGCGCGGCGCGCCCCGCAGCCCGCGGCCCCGCCGCGCGCCACCACCGCGACCCCGCGCCCGCGCCCGACCTCCACGACGGCGCGGTCCACGACCCCCGACCGCTCGACCACGACCTCCTCGCGGACCCCGCGGTCGACCACGCCGAGCCCGAGCCCCCGCGCCGACACCGGCGCGAGCAGCGGGACCGACGGCGGGACACCCGCCGGGAGCCGGGGCCTCCGGGATCTCGGGAGCGGCTCCGGGAGGCAGGCGACGGCCTCCCCCGGCGACGATCAGGCCACCACCGCCGGATGAGGCCCGTCCGGCGACCCGCCCCGCGGCGGCCCGTCGGGCGCGGAGATCGAACACGGGGAACGGTCGTCGTACGAGGCCGGGTGACGCGTCCGTTCGGCCCCGTCACCCGATGTGGGCGTCGTCGGACTCCGCTCACCGGGCGTGGCCTTACGCTGACCGCACGGACACACGTCGGAGCGGTGGGCCGCTCCACCGGGAGTAGCGTTCGTAGGTCGAAGACAACCGCTAGGGTGGCGCGACGCCGGGGGAGGCCAGTCATCCGGGACGAGGAGTCGACCAGACGTGACCGCAGCGAGGGACGACCGATCCCTGGCCGGTGGACCGCTCGGCCGGTCCCACGCGACCGGCGCCGGCCGTGACGACGCCCACCGCGCCGACGCCCGCTACGGCACCCGGTCCGGGCCCGACGGCGACGAGACGTCCTCGGGACCTCTCCCCCATCCCCTCGACGGCGGTCGACCCACCGGCCCCGACGAGTCCGACAGCTCGGTCTTCGACATCGCCGACGACCACCGAGACGGGCCCTACCGCTCGTACCCGCCGTCCACACCCGGGCACGACCGCACGGGTCCCTACCGCTCCGCGTCCGAGGGGAGCTCGATGACCTACCCGCCCGGGCCGCCCGGTCCGTCGTCCGGTGGGCGGTCTCCCTACCCGGGATCCGCTCCGGCGGCCGCGCCGCCCCCGCCGTTCTCCGGCGGCCGCCACTCGGGCTCGTCCTCGGGATCCGGTCCGTTCGGCCCGATCCCGACCGCGCCCCCGCCGCCGCCCCCGCCGCAGCCCGAGCCCGCGACCACGGCGTCCTGGTCGCCCGACGGCGTCGGTCTGCCCGCCCCGCGCGAGGCGTCGTCGTCGAACGACGTCAACCAGATGGTGTCACTGATCCGCTCCAGCTGGGCCGCCGTCGCGCACCGCTCCGACGAGCTGGGCAGCCTGTTCTACGGGTGGCTCTTCCGGATCGCGCCGGAGACGCGCGAACTGTTCCCGGTGACGATGGAGCTCCAGCGCACGCGGCTGCTGCGCGCGCTCGTGCACGTCGTCCAGATGGTCGACCGCCCCGACGAGCTCTCGATCTTCCTGCGGCAGCTCGGGCGTGACCACCGCAAGTTCGGGGTCATCGGCGAGCACTACGACAAGGTCGGCGAGGCGCTCCTCGGGGCGATCCGCGAGATCGCCGGCCCGAGCGCGTGGACCCGCGAGGTCGAGGACGCCTGGACGGGCGCCTACGACCTGGTCGCGCAGATCATGCGCGACGCGGCCGACGCCGAGCGCGGCCCGGCGGTCTGGATGGGCCGCATCATGGAGCACCGCCGGATCTCCCAGGACCTCGCCGTGGTCCGGGTGCAGACCAGCCAGCCGGTGCCCTACGTCGCCGGCCAGTACGTCAGCGTGGAGACCCCGCAGCGCCCGCGCATGTGGCGCTCGATGTCGCCGGCCAACGCCCCCGGCCCCGACTGCGTGCTCGAGTTCCACGTGCGCACGGTGCCCGGCGGCTGGGTCAGCCGCGCGATCGTGTCGCACGCCCGCGTCGGCGACGTGTGGCGCATCGGCCCGCCCATGGGCCAGATGACGCTCGACCCGCGCTCGCGCTCCGACCTGCTCATGGTCGCCGGCGGCACCGGCCTCGCGCCGGCCCGCTCGATCATCGAGCAGCTGATCGTCGAGGGCACCGACCGCAAGGTCGCCCTGTTCGTCGGCGGCCGCACGTGGAGCGACCTCTACGACATCGAGGCCCTCCGGCGCAGCGCGCAGGAGAACCCCTGGCTGTCGGTCATCCCGGTGGTCGAGGACGACGGCCGTCAGCACGGGGCCGAGACGGGGACGGTCGGCGAGGTCGTCGCCCGCTACGGCGCCTGGGCCGACCGCGAGATCACCGTCAGCGGTTCCCCGGCGATGGTGCGCGCGACGGTGAACGCGCTGCTCGACGCGGGCACCCCGTTCCTCAACATCCACTACGACCCGTACCACACGGACTGACCCGGGTCCCGGAGCACGAAGGACGCCCTCGCTGCCTGCTGAGCAGCGAGGGCGTCCTTCGTCGCGGGGGTTCTAGGCGGTCGCGGCCTGGCGCGGGGTCATCTCCACCGAGAGCTCCGGCGGCTTGGCGAGGGTCTGGAAGACGACGCAGTAGCGCTCGGTGAGCTTGTGCAGCGTCGCGAGGGTCTCGGCGTCGGCGTCGGTGTCGAGGTCGAAGCGCAGGCGGACCTCGCGGAAGCCGACCGGCGCGTCCTTGGCGACGCCCAGGGTGCCGCGGAAGTCGAGGTCGCCCTCGGCGTGCACGTTGCCGCCGCGGATCTCGACGCCCATCGACGTCGACACGGCGCGCAGGGTGACGCCCGCGCAGGCCACGAGCGCCTCGAGGAGCATGTCACCGGAGCACAGCTGGGTGCCGTCACCGCCGGTGGCGGGGTGCAGGCCGGCCTCGACCAGCGCCTGCGAGGTCTGCACGCGGCAGGCGATGCCCGAGCCGTCGACGTCCCCGTCGGCCTTCAGCGTCACGACGGCCGATGCGGGGTCCTCCTTGTACTGCGACTTGAGCGGGCCCTGGCTCTCGGCGAGCTGCGACTTGTCCATGCTCCTGATCCTCCCCCGGACGTGGCGCTGCGTCACCCGGTCGTCACGGGCGTGCGCACCTGCCGGGGTCGGCAGGCGGCCACCGCGGCCGCGCCGACCAGCGAGAACGCGATGAGCACGGGCAGCGCGTCGTTCCAGCCCGCGACGAGTCCGGCCGCTCCCCCGCCCAGCGACGGGCGGGTCGCGACCACCGCGATGACCGTGGTGCCGATCGCCGAGCCCACGTAGCGCGCGGTGTTGTTGGCGCCGCCGCCCATCGCGCCGCGCCCCGGCGGCACGCTCGCCACCGCCTCCCGCCCCAGCGCGCTGTTGACGATGCCGCTCGCAGCGCCCGCCACCGCCAGGCCGGGCACCAGCGAGAGCGGGGCGTCGCCCGGGGCGAGCCCGAGGAGCAGCAGCTGCCCGCCCGCGACGACCAGCAGGCCCCCAGCGAGCAGCAGGCGCCCGGACCAGGCGGAGGGCAGGCGGCGGGCGAGCAGCGCGGTCACCACGCTCGTCCCCGACCACGTGAACAGCAGCAGCGCGCCGACCACCGCGGTGCTGCCCAGACCCCGCTCGACGACGGTGGGCAGGAACGACGTCGAGGCGATGATCCCCATCCCGGTGGCGAGCGCCCCGACCGTCGCCGCGACGAAGGCCGGCGAGGCGAACAGCGCCATGTCGAGCATCGGGGCGGCGCGACGGCGCTCGAGGACGACGAAGACCACGAGCAGCACGACACCGACCGCGAGGAGGGCGAGCACGCCGGGGCGGGTGAACCCCGAGCGGCCCTCGACGAGGCCCGCGAGCAGGGCCGCGAGGCCGGCGGCGAGCACCAGGACGCCGGGCAGGTCGATCGGGCGGGGGACGTCGGCGCGCGACTCGGGCACCGTGCGCCGGGCGACCGCCGCGAGGACGACCGCGCCCGCCGCGGCCGCCCAGTAGGCGCCGGTCCAGCCGACGACGCGGTCGAGGCCGGCCGAGAGGAACGGTCCGGCGGCGATGCCGGCGCCGAGGCTCGCCCCCCAGACGCTGCCCGCCGTGCGCGCCCCGGGCGTCCCGGCCGGGAACGCGTGGCCGAGCAGGCCCTGGCTGCACGCGACGAGCGCCGCCGCCCCGAGGCCCTGCAGCACGCGGGCGACGACGAGCACGAGCGCGTTCGGGGCCAGCGCGCCGAGCACCGAGGACGCGGCCAGGACCAGCGCGCCGAGCACGAGGACCCGGCGGCGGCCGAGGTCGTCGCCCAGCGCGCCGACCGAGAGCAGCGCGACGCCGAGCCCGATGCTCATCGAGCTGAGGATCCAGGCCTGCGCCTCCGGGCCGGCGGCGAGCGCGGTCGCCGTCGACGGCAGCGTCGCCAGCGGCGTCGTGAACACGACCAGCGCGAGGAAGGTGGCGACCCCGGCGACGGCGAGTACGGCGCGGGGGCATTCGACCGGGGTCACGTGCCGGGACGCTAGCAGGTTCGGTTCGGTGATTGAACCGAACTGCTAGGCTGGTCACCGTGCCGCTGGGGCAGAACTACGACCGCCAGGACTGCGCGCTCGCCCGCGCGCTTGAGGTGGTCGGGGAGCGCTGGACCCTGCTCGTGCTGCGCGACTGCTTCTTCGGCGTGCGCCGCTTCGCCGACCTGCGCGCCCACCTCGACATCCCGCGCGCGGTGCTGTCGGAGCGGCTGGCGATGCTCGTCGACGCCGGTGTCCTCGAGCGGCGGAACTACGCCCCGGGTCGCGACGAGTACGTCCTCACCGACACGGGGCTCGACCTGTGGCCCGCCGTGTTCTCGCTGGCCCGCTTCGGCGACCGTCACCTCGTGGGGCCGGGCGGCGGGCGGCGCCGGTTCCGGCACGCCGACTGCCCCGCCGGCGGCGCCGACCTCGCCGCGGGTGCCGTCTGCCCGGCGTGCGGGACGCTCCCGGCGCCGTCGTCGCTGGAGACGCGGCTGCTGGACGGCACCGGGCAGACGCCGCGCGACGACGCCGTCAGCCTCTCCCTGCGCCGTCCCCACCGTCTCCTGACGCCGCTGCCCTGACCGGCCCCATGTGAGCGGAATTCCCGGCTATGGCCGGGAATTCCGCTCACGTGTCACCAGGCGCCCACCGGCCGGCGGATGGCGACGTTGGCGTGGTTGAACAGGTTGGTCAGGGCGATCTGTGCGACGAGACCGGCCAGCGCGGTCTCGTCGAAGTGGCGGGCGGCCTCGGCCCAGACCTCGTCGGACACGGGGTCCGGGCGGTCGGCGATCCGCGTCGCCGCCTCCGCCAGCGCGAGCGCGGCCCGCTCGGCGTCGGTGAAGCCCGGGGCCTCGCGCCACACGACGAGCATGGCCAGGCGGTCCTCGCTCTCGCCGTTCTTGCGCATCGTCTTCGTGCCCGAGTCCACGCAGAACGCGCAGCCGTTGATCTGGCTGACGCGCAGGTGCACGAGCTCGCGCAGGCCGTCCGGCACGCCCGCGGCCTGGATGGTGCCGATCATCGAGCCGACGGCCTCGCCGAAACCGGGCAGCGCGCGGGTGAAGTGCTCGAGTCGTCCGGTCATGACACTCTCCTCGTCCCTGGTCACATCCGCCGGTGCCTGGCGGTCATCAGGGAGACGCCCCCGAACGCAGGGATGTGACCGATGGACGAGAACGAGCTCGCCGAGACCTTCGAGACCCACCGCCCGCACCTGCGCGCGGTGACGCTGCGCCTGCTGGGCAGCCCCGCCGAGGCCGACGACGCCGTGCAGGAGACGTGGCTGCGCCTGGCGCGCACCGACACCTCCGACGTCGAGAACCTGCGCGCCTGGCTGACCACGGTCGCCGGGCGGGTGGCGCTGTCGATGCTGCGGCGCCGGGGCACGCGTGCCGAGGCCCCGATCGACGACGCCGCGGACGCCGCCGACCCCGAACCGAACCCCGAGGCCCGCGCGGCCCAGGCGGACGCGCTCGGCGCCGCGCTGCTCGTCGTGCTCGAACGGCTCGATCCGGCCGAGCGCCTGGCGTTCGTGCTGCACGACATGTTCGCGGTGCCGTTCGACGAGATCGCGACGGTCGTCGAGCGCAGCCCCGCCGCGGCCCGCCAGCTCGCGAGCCGGGCGCGCCGGCGCGTGCGCGGCGGGTCGGCCGAGGCGGAGGCCGACCCCGCCCGGCGCCGCGAGGTCGTCGAGGCCTTCCTCACCGCCGCGCGCGAGGGCGACTTCGCCGGGCTGCTCAGCGTCCTCGACCCCGACGTGGAGCTGCGCGCCGACCGCGTCGCCGTCGCCGCCGCGGAGGCCTACCGCGACCGCGGCGCCCCCGACGTCGCCGCGTCGATGCACGGTGCCGAGGCCGTGGCGCGCGTGTTCAGCGGGCGCGCCCGCGCCGCCCAGCCGGCGCTGCTCGACGGCCTGCTCGGCGCCGTGTACGCGCCGGGCGGGCGGGTGTTCTCGGCGTTCGACATCGTCGTCGTGGACGGGCGGATCGCGGCGATCGAGATGATCGCCGACCCCGACGTGCTCGCCGGCCTGGAGGTCGAGCTGGGGTGAACCGGCGTGTCGCGCCGGTGAGGATGTGGCGATCCTGGCGTGAGACGCCAGCGATGCCGCATCGCTCGCACCGGGACGTGCCGATCTCCTAGATAAGGCCCATCTTCGAGGCGGCGTAGACGGCCTCGGCGCGGCGGGTGACGTCGAGCTTGCGCATGAGGTTGCCGACGTGGAACTTCACCGTCGTCTCGGAGATGAACAGCTCGCGGCCGATGGTGCGGTTGGACATGCCGCGGGCGAGCAGGCGCAGGACGTCGAGCTCGCGGCCGGTCAGCGGGTCGCCGTGGGGCTGCTGGCCGTTGAGCGAGCGCACCACGGCGGCCGCGGAGCGCGAGTCGAACGCCGACTCCCCGCGGGAGACCGCGCGGATCGCCGAGGTCAGCTCGGTGGTGTCGACGTCCTTGACCACGTAGCCGCGCGCGCCGGCGTGGACGGCCTCGACCACCAGGCGGTCGTCGAGGAAGGTCGTCAGCACGAGCACGCCGACCCCGGGGTGTGCCTGGGTGAGCTGGCGGCACAGCTGCAGGCCCTCGGAATCGGAGCTGGTCGAGAGCTTGAGGTCGAGCAGCACGATGGTCGGGCGCTGGTGGGCGACGACCGCGAGCGCCTCGGCGGCGCTGGACGCCTCGCCGACGATGGCGAACTGCGGCTCGCGCTCGAGCACCGAGCGCAGGCCCTGCCGGACGATGGCGTGGTCGTCGACCAGGACGATGCGCACCTCCCCGCGCTTGGCGGTGGTGCGGGCGGGCACGCGGATCTCGGTCATGACCGGCTCCCGGCTTCCTCGGGGTTGTGTGAGGTGGTCTCGGCGGGCGCCACCGGCCCCGGGCAGGCACCGGCGGCACCCAGCGGCACCCCGACCTCGACCCGGATTCCGCCCTGCGGCGCGCGGCGGATGCGCAGGCTGCCGCCGATCTCGCGGGCCCGCTCGGCCATGTTGACCAGGCCGCGGTGGGAGCCGTTGAGGTCGCCGGCCGCGGCGACGCGCAACGAGCGGCGGACGTGCTCGGGGTCGCCGGTGCCGTCGTCGGACACCGAGAGCACCAGGCGGTCCTTGCGGTAGGCGAGGCGGACGACGGCCACGCTCGCCTCGGCGTGCACCGCGGCGTTGAACAGGGCCTCGCCGGCCACCCGGAACAGCGAGCGCTCGGCGGCCGACGACAGCGCGACCGGCCGGCCCTCGATGCGCACCTCGACGCGCAGGTCCGAGGGCATGTGGACCGTCGAGAGCTCCTCGAGCATGGCGGGCAGGCTCTGCGGGCCGCGGTCGCCGGAGTGGTTCAGCGCGTAGATCGCGCTGCGCAGCTGCTCGACGGCCCGCCGGGTCAGCGCCTTGGCGGTCTCGAGGCGCTCGCGCTGGCGCTCGTCGCGGATCTCCGAGCGCACCACCTCGATCTGCATGCCGGCCGAGAGCGCGTACTGCGTGACCGAGTCGTGCAGCTCGCGCGCGATGCGGTGGCGCTCGGAGTCGAGCACCTCGCGCTGGCGGGCGACGGTCAGCGCGTCACGGGTGCGCTGGAGCTGCTCGTTGCGCGCGGCGAGGTCCTCGGCGTGACGGCTGGTCTCGCCGTAGAGGCGCATCGTGCGCTGGTGCAGCGCCGAGTTCTGCAGCGCCGCCGCCGTCTGGCCGGCGAGGACGCGCAGCACCGACGCGTCGGTGGCGTCGATGGCCCGGTCGGCGCCGGTCCAGGCCACGATCTCGCCGACGACGTCGCCGTCGAGGTGCACCGGGACGTGCAGGTGGTGGGGGTCGTGCTCGACGTCCGTGCCCCTGTCGGCACGCTCCGCCGATGCGGCGCCGCCGTCCTCGTGGCGGTGGCCCCGGCCCGAGCGCACCGCCTGGAGGTGGGTGACGACCCACGGCGGCAGCTCGGGGTCGGCGGCGTCGATCTCGTCGCCGGCCGGGCCCAGCACCAGGTGGCGCGGCGCGGCCTCGGGCAGGGCGCCGTCGGCGAGCGCGAACACCACCCAGTGGGCGGTGAGGTGGTCGGCCGCGGCCTCGGCCACCGAGCGCACGAGCGTGCCCGGCCCCTCGGTGGTGCGCACCAGCGCGCGGGAGATCCGGTCGAGGGCGTGGATGACCCGCCGCAGCCGCTCGGCCGAGGCCAGGTACTCGATGTAGAAGGACGGCTTGCCCGACCGGATGCCGGTGAGCTGGTCCAGATCGTGGTGGTCGACGGACACGGCTCTACCCGGTCCGGCTCCGCGGCGCGACGCGTCCCATCTACAGCGCCGCCCGGAACAGCGTCTCGATGTCGGACTGGTCGGCCTCGCGCGGGTTGGTCGACAGGCAGGCGTCGGCGAGGGTCATCGTCGACAGCAGCGGCACGTCGTCCTCCGTCACGCCGATCTCGCCGAGCCCCGTGGGCACGCCGAGCTCGTCGGCGATGCGGCGCACCTCCGCGGCCGCCCACTCGGCGGCCTCGGCCGCACCCGCGGTCGAGTCGGGCGCGACCCGGCCGGGCAGGCCGAGGGCCTGGGCGATCGGCACGAACCGGTGCGGGTCGGGCTCGGCGTTGAAGCGGATGACGTGCGGCAGCAGCACCCCGTTGATGACGCCGTGCGGCAGGTCGAGCAGCCCGCCCACCTGATGGCTCATCGCGTGGGCGGCGCCGAGGATCGCGTTGGTGAACGCCAGCCCGGCCTCGAGGGCCGCCTGCGCCATGCAGGTGCGCGCGGCCTCCTCGGCCGGGTGGTCCATCGTGCGCTCGAGGTGCTCGCCGACCAGCGCGATCGCCTGCAGCGCGTGGTGGTCGGTGAGCGGGTTGTGGGCGCGCGAGACGTAGGCCTCGATGCCGTGGGTGAGCGCGTCGAGACCCGTGGCGGCGTTCAGCCAGTCGGGCATCGTGGTGAGCAGGTGCGGGTCGACGATCGACATGTCCGGGACCAGCGCGCGACCCAGGATCGTGATCTTCGTGTTGCGCGCGGTGTCGGTGACGATGCAGAACTGCGAGACGTCCGCGCCCGTGCCCGACGTCGACGGCACCATGACCATCGGCGGAATGGGCAGCGCCATCCGGTCGACGCCCTCGTAGTCGGTGATGAGCCCACCGTTGCCCGCCAGCAGGGCGATGCCCTTCGCCGCGTCGATCACCGAGCCGCCCCCGAGCGCGACGATGACGTCG
Organism: Actinomycetospora lutea; assembly: GCF_028737205.1. Classification (GTDB taxonomy): domain Bacteria; phylum Actinomycetota; class Actinomycetes; order Mycobacteriales; family Pseudonocardiaceae; genus Actinomycetospora; species Actinomycetospora lutea. The sequence goes on from NZ_JAQZAL010000038.1 coordinate 11,012, forward strand.
CAGCCCTGCTCGCGGTAGACGACGTGGCCCGCCGCGATCTCGTGGTCCTTGGGGTTGGGCGTCACGCCCTCCCACACCGTGGGGCGCAGGCCGGCCTCCGCGAGGTGGGCGCACAGCTGCGTCGGCCACCCGGCGGCGCACAGTCCGGGGTCGGTGACGAGCATGGGGCGGCGCGCCCCGAGGCGCACCGCGGCGTGGGCCGCCTCGGACAGGGAGCCGGGGCCGAAGAGGATCTCCGGGACGTGGAACTTCGCGAGGCGGGGGGTCCCCGTGCGCGACCGCGTGCTCGCCCGCTCGGCCGGGCTCCGCGGCGGGGCGACGGCCCCGCCCACCGGCTCCTCCGAGCGCCGATGGGCGATGACCGACCCCCCGGCACGGGTCACGCTGTCGGCGAGGACCACGCTGCCCCCTCTCTGCCGACCGGCCGAATGGCCGATCCGCACGACGATGTAGCCCACGTTACAGAGGGACAGCGGGCGACGGCAGGGTGACGGACGGGTTCGGTCGCGTCCGATCGGAGCACGTCGCAACCCAGGTCACACGATCACGCGGCCCGGGCCGCGGCGGGGCGATCGACGAGGAAGGCCTCCTCGGCCCACCAGCTCCGGAAGGCCGCGAGACCCACGCCCTCGACCAGGCGGCGGGTCTGGCTGTCCTGCGCCAGCATCGCCTCGATCTTGCGGTCCAGCCGGGCGCCCTCGAGCCGCAGGTGCAGGCCGGGGTCGACGACCTCCTCGGCGGGGTCGTCCATGAACACGCCGAACCGCGCGTTGACCGCCGCGAAACGGCGGGTGAAGCCGGGCGCGAGGACGGCCCGCAGCAGTTCCACCTCCGGCGCGACGGTGTTGCGCGCGCGGGTGGCCCAGCGCCCGACCGCCCGGTGGTCCGCGTGGCCGGTCACGCCGTCCGGGCCGAAGGTCACGATCGTGTCCGGCCGGACGTCCTCGATGACCGTCGCGACCGCTCGCGCGGCCAGCGGCTCGGCGGCCTCGTGGCACGTCCCGTCGCCGTGGCCGAGGAAGCGGTGCTCGTCGACGCCGAGCACGGCGAGCGCGGACTCGAGCTCGCGCTCGCGCAGGCGCCCGAGGCGTTCGGGCGGCCAGGTGCCCGGGTCGTCGGTGCCCCGCTCGCCGCGGGTCGCGGTGACGAGGACGACCCGGTCGCCGCGCTCGTGCGCCGCGAGGATCAGGCCGGAGGACAGGAAGGTCTCGTCGTCGGGGTGGGCCCAGACCCCGAGCAGGGTGCCGGTCACGACAGGACCTCCACGACGATCGCGACCGCCACGGCGGCCAGGACGGGCAGGGCGGGGTTGCGGAAGCGCCAGGCCACGAGGCCGGCGACCGCGAGGGCGGCGACGAAGCCCGGGTGGGCCGGGCCCGGCGCCTGCGGGCCGACGTGGGCCACGACGGCCACGGCGACCAGGCCGGCGAGCGCGGCCGGGGCGAGGTGGGGCAGGCCGCGGCGCAGGACGGCGGGCAGCCGGTGCGCGGGGACGAGGGTGATCAGCACGATCCGCAGGCCGTACGTCGCGGCGGCCGAGACGAGGAGGGTCATGACGCGCTCCGGTCGGTGAGGGTCGCCGCGACCACGCCGGCGGCGATGCCGCACAGCAGGCCGAGCCCGGCGGGCAGGGACGAGGTGAGGGCGGCGGTGACGGCCGCGGCCGCGGCGCCGGCCCGGGCGGGGCGGGCGCGCAGCTGCGGGACGAGCATCGCCAGGAACATCGCGGGTGCGGCGACGTCGAGGGCCGACGAGGCCGGCAGCACGGGGGCGAGCAGGGCGCCCACCGCGGTGAGCGCGGTCCAGGCCACCCCGAGTCCCACGCCGGCGGTCGTCCAGTAGCGGCGGAACGCCACGGGGTCGTCGAGGTCGACACCGGGGAGCTCGCGCCGCCGGGTGACCATGGCGTAGGTCGGGTCGACGACGAAGTGGGGGGCGAGCCAGCGGAACCAGCGCGGCTGCCCGCGGAACCCCGGCTCGAGCGCCGCCGCGTAGAGCAGGAAGCGCGCGTTGACCAGACCGACCGCGGCGAGCACGGCACCGAGGCCGGCGCCGCCGGCCATCAGCGTGAGCGCGGTGAGCTGCCCGCTGCCGCCGTAGAGCAGCGGGGCGCTGAGGATCCCGGTGGCGGCCCCGACGCCCGAGCGGACGGCGGTGACGCCGATGAGCAGCGCGAAGGGCGTGAGCCCGAGGACGACCGGCGCCAGGTCGCGCACGGCCGTCCGGACCTCGCCTCCCCAGAAGATGTGACCGAGGACGTGACGCACGGTGATGGACATGGGAGGACCGTGCCGCCCGGAGCCGGTCACCTACATCGGTGCCGCCTCCCCATGTTGCTCTCCGTGGCCACCCACCCCGGCGGCCCCGGGGCCTACGCCGTCCCGGCGACGAGGGACGCGCCTACGTGCGTTGCGCGACCCGGCGGTCGGGCACGAGGCCGAGCGCCCGGCCGGCCGCGGCGGCCTCGCGCCGCGTGGGCACATCGAGCTTGGCGAGGATGGCCGAGACGTGGTGGTCGGCGGTCTTCTCGGAGATGAACAGCCGCGCCGCGATGCCGGCGTTGGTCAGGCCCTCGGCGAGCAGGCGCAGGACGTCGACCTGGCGCGCGGTGAGGTTCGCCGGGTTGGTGCGGGTCGTGCTCCGGGGCCGGGCGGGCACGCCGGTGACCCCGCGTCCGCGCAGGTCCCGGCGCACCTTGGCGGCCACCGCGTCCGCCCCGAGGCGGTCGAGCAGCTCCAGCGCGGCGAACGCCTCGGCGGGCTCGCCGGTGTCGACGAGCGCGAGGGCCTGCTCGTAGGGCGAGCCCAGCGCGGCCCACCGGCGCGCGGCCGCCGCGGGGTCGCCGTCGAGCAGCAGCCGGTACGGGCCGTCGGGCGCCGCGGTGGGCGGCCGGGCGGCGGCGAGGGCCGGCTCCCCGAGCCGGCGCAGCCACACGGCGAGCTCGGCGGCGGACCACTCGGTGCCCGGGCGCGCGCCGACCTCGGCGAGCAGCGCGAGCACGTCGTCGAGGCGGGCGTCGGGCGCACCGGTGACCCACCACCGCTCGGCCAGCGCCGACGCCGCGGGCAGCAGCCGCAGCGGCTCGCCGAACCGCGCCGCGATGTCCCAGCCCTGCTCGAGGTAGGTGTCGGCCTCGTCGTCGCCGCGGCGCAGCGCGACGAGTCCCCGCACCAGGGAGGGCCAGGTGTGGGTCAGCAGCGACCCGCTGTCGGTGAGCACCCCGCGCGCGTCGTGGACGGCCTCGTCCCAGGCGCCGCGCATGGTGCGCAGGCGGGCGCGCACGCCGCGCTGCCAGTGCTCGCAGATGGGGTACTCCCACTGCACGGTCAGCGGCAGGCTCCGGTCGAGGACCTTCTCGGCGGCGTCGAGGCGCCGCTGCTCGACGTCGAGGTTCGCGATCTGGGTCCAGCAGGTGGAGTGCTCGACCCTGACGGCGTCGCCGACCGCCTCCAGCGCGGCGAGGAGCCGGTCCCGCGCGGAGGGGTCGCCCTCCAGGATCGCGCCCACGAGCTCGACGAGCATGAGCCGGACCTCGAGGGCGTCGTCCGTCCCGTCGGTCTCGACGGCGCGGGCGCGGGCGTGGAGCTCGCGGGCGGACGTGAGGTCGTTGTCCTGGATCGCCAGGAACCCGCGGGCCGCCAGCGCGTGGCCCAGCAGCGCGGCGGCGGGGCTGCCCGGGGCGGCCCGGGGCCCGAGCACCTCGATGGCGGTGGCCGCGTGCGCGACGGCCCGCTCGCGGTCGCCGTGGTACCACTCGAACGAGGCCAGCGAGCGGTGCCCGGCGCCGACGCCGTCGAGGTCGCCCTCCGCCTGCCGCCAGCCGATCGCGCGGTGGCAGGCGGCGATCGCCTCGGCGAGGCGGTTGGTGAGGAAGAGCTCGTGGGCGAGCAGCTCGCAGAGCCCGGCCCGCGCGCCGAGCGCGTCCCGCGGAGCATGGTCCAGGGCCGTCGTGAAGAACCGGGCCGCCTCGGTGTGCGCCCCCGCCGTGGCGGCGACCCGGCCCGCGCGCGCCGCGTACCGGAACACGCGCCCGTCGTCGCCGGCGGCCAGCGCGTGGTGGGCGAGCACGGTCGGGTCGGGGTCGGTGAGCGTCTCCAAAGCGTCGATCATGCGCCGGTGCAGGGCGATCTCGCCGCCGGGCGGGATGGCGCCGGCGATCGCGAGCCGGCAGATGTCGTGGCGGTAGGCGATGCCGCGGCGGTCGCGCGCGAGGAGCCCCGCCGAGTCGAGCGTGCGCAGCGGCCCGATGCCCACGCCCAGCGCCGGGAGCAGGGTGTCCGGGACGGGGCCCGGGGCGCAGGCGAGCAGGTCGGCGAGGTCGCGGGCCTCGGCGTCGAGCCCCGCGGTGCGGGCGAGGACCGCGTCGCGCACGGAGACGGGGAGGTCCCCGCCACCACCCGGGCCGCCCTGGCTGATCACCTCGGTGACGAAGAACGAGTTCCCCCGCGTGAGCGCGTGCAGGTGGGCGACGTCGATGGCGCGCCCGCCCACCAGCGTGGTGACCGCCGCGACCGAGAGCGGGCCGAGCTCCAGGCGGGTCGCGGCCGGGGTGCGCGCGACGTCGCCGAGCAGGGCGCGCAGCGCCGGCTGCGGGTCGGGCTCGTCGGCCCGGTAGGTGGCGAGCACCAGCGACCGCGTGCCCGCGATGCGGCGCAGCAGGAAGCGCAGCAGGTCGATCGTCGCCTCGTCGGCCCACTGCAGGTCGTCGACGACGAGCAGGAGCGGGCGCGCGGTCAGGACGTCGAGCAGCACCCGGTGGATCTCGTGGGGCGGCGCGCTGGCGTGCAGCAGGCGGGCGATCGGCTCGCCGAGGTCGGCCGCGACGTCGTGCAGCGGGCCGAGCGGCCGGGGCACGCGCAGCGGGTCGCAGACACCCCAGAGGACCTGCGCGTCATCGGGGCCGCCGGTGACCTCGGCGGCGAACTCCCGCGCCAGCGAGGTCTTGCCGATGCCCGACTCCCCCGCGAGCAGGACGACCGAGCCCGCGCCGGCGCGCGCCTCCTGCCAGGCGCGCGCGAGGAGGCGCTGCTCGTCCTCTCGCTCGAGCAGGCCCATCTCCGTGACACTACGTGATCGACTTCAGCCGCGGAACGTCCCGAACGGCCCAGTCGTCCCGGGAAACGTAGGGAGGTCCTCCCGATGACCGGCGCTCTCGGTGAGCGGACCGTACTCCCCGACACCGCAGGACACGGACCGGCGACCGCGCCGGACCCGCAGGACGGAGACCCTCCATGACCGACACGACCACGCCCCTCACCGACGCCGCCGCCGCCGACGCCGCCCTCAAGGCCCGCCACCGCACGATGTGGGGCCTCGGTGACTACCCGGACGTGGCCACCCGGCTCATCGCCGAGCTCGGCCCGACGCTCGTCGCCGCCGCCGACATCCGTCCCGGGGAGCGCGTGCTCGACATCGCCGCGGGCACCGGCAACGTGGCCGTGCCCGCCGCGCTCGCCGGCGCGGACGTCGTCGCCTCCGACCTCACCCCGGAGCTCTTCGTCGCCGGCCGCGCGTTCGCGGAGCGCCAGGGCGTCACGCTGCGCTGGGAGGAGGGCGACGCCGAGGCGTTGCCCTACGACGACGACACGTTCGACGTCGCCACCTCGTGCGTGGGCATCATGTTCGCGCCGCACCACCAGCAGGCCGCCGACGAGCTCGTGCGCGTCGTGCGCCCCGGCGGGCGGATCGCGCTCATCAGCTGGACGCCGTCGGGCTTCGTCGGCGACCTGTTCAAGACCATGAAGCCCTACGCGCCGCCGCCGCCGCCGGGCGCGCAGCCCCCGCCGCTGTGGGGCGACGAGGGCCACGTCCGTGACCTGCTCGGCGACCGCGTCACCGACGTCGAGACGCAGGTGGCGACCGTGCGGGTGTCGGCGTTCGACACGCCCGCGACCTTCCGCACGTACTGGAAGGAGACCTACGGGCCGACAATCGTGGCCTACCGCAACGTCGCCGACGACGCCGAGCGCACGGCCGCGCTCGACGCCGACATCGCGGGCGTCGCCGAGCGCCACGACCGCGGCGACGGGTCGATGGACTGGGAGTACCTGCTGATGACCGCGCGCGTGGTCTAAGGCCTTCCCTAGGGAGTGGCCTGCAGCGAGGCCGCCGACACGGCCGGCTCGACGTTGGACTCGGAGTGGATGGGGCCCTCGCGATCCGAGAGCGGGGTGCCCCGTCCGCCCCACTGCTGGGCGATCATCTCCGCGGCGATCGACACCGCGGTCTCCTCCGGGGTGCGGGCGCCGAGGTCGAGGCCGATGGGGCTCGACATCCGGGCCAGCTCGGCCTCGGTGACGCCGGCCTCGATCAGCCGCTCCCGGCGGTCGAGGTGCGTGCGCCGCGACCCCATCGCGCCGATGTAGCCGATCTCGGGCAGGCGCAGCGCGACCTCGAGCAGCGGCACGTCGAACTTGGGGTCATGGGTGAGCACGGCCAGCGAGGTGCGGGAGTCGATGCGCCCCGCCTCGGCCTCCTTGGCCAGGTAGCGGTGGGGCCACTCGACGACCACCTCGTGCGCCTCGGGGAAGCGGCTCGACGTCGCGAACACCGGACGGGCGTCGCACACGGTGACCCGCATGCCGAGGAAGGTGCCCATCCGCGCGACGGCGGCCGCGAAGTCGATGGCGCCGAAGACGATGAGCCGGGGCGGCGGGGCGAAGGACTCGACGAAGACCTGCAGGCCCTCGCCGCGGCGCTCGCCGTCGGTGCCGTAGGACACGAGCGCGGAGCGGCCGGCGGCGAGCAGGCCGCGCACGTCGTCGCGCAGCGCGTCGTCGAGACGGGCCGAGCCCGTGCTGCCCTCGACCTCCTCCGGCCACACCACCAGCCGGCGCCCGAGCCGGTCCGCGGGTCCCGAGACGACGGTGGCGACGGCGACCGAGCGGTGCTCGCGCACGGCCGCGGCGATGGCGCCGAGCTGGGGGAACGACTCGCGGTCGACCTTCTCGACGTAGACGTCGAGGATGCCGCCGCAGGTCAGCCCGACGGCGAACGCGTCGTCGTCGGAGACGCCGTAGCGCTGCAGGGTGGCCTCGTCGGTGCCCTCGAGGATCCCCGAGCCGAGCTCGTAGACCGCCCCCTCGACGCAGCCGCCCGACACGCTCCCGACGGCCTGCCCGTCGTCGCCGACGAGCATCGAGGCGCCGGGCTGCCGGGGCGCGGACCGGAACGTGCCGACCACCGTGGCCAGCGCCGTCGGACGCCCCGCGTCCCACCAGGACTCCAGGGTCGGCAGCACGTCACGCATCCCGCAGCACCTCCAGCAGCTCGGCCAGCGTCGTCAGGGAATGGCCCGCCAGCAACCGGTCAACGTGCGGCAGGGCCGCCGCGATTCCCCCCTGCACCGGCATGTAGCCGCTCTTGCCCGCGTGCGGGTTCACCCAGACGACCTTGTGCGCCAGGCGCCGCAGCCGCGCGGCCTGCTCGCCGAGCAGCTCCGCACCCCCGCGCTCCCAGCCGTCGGAGAACACGACGACGACCGCGCGGCGGGCGACGCCGCGCTGTCCCCAGCGGTCGAGGAACGCGCGCAGCACCTCGCCGAGCCGGGTGCCGCCCGACCAGTCGGGGATGGCGCGCCCGGCGTCGGTGAGCGCCCGCTCGGGGTCGCGCTGGCGCAGCTCGCGGGTGACCCGGGTGAGGCGCGTGCCGAGCGTGAACGTCTCGACCGCCATCGGCGTGCGCCGGGTGACGACGTGGGCGAAGCGCAGGAGCGTGTCGGCGTACGGGCTCATGGAGCCGGACACGTCGATGAGCAGCACCAGCCGGCGCGGGCGCTCGCGGCGGGCGCGGCGGCGCAGGTCGCCGATCTCGCCGCCGTTGGCCAGCGCCGCGCGCAGCGTGCGCCGCGCGTCGGGCTCGCCGCGCCGCGCGGCCCGGCGGCGCCGGGCCCGGCGCTTCGGCGGGGCCGGGCGCAGCAGGGCGAGCAGCTGCTTGAGGTGCTCGCGCTCGCCGATCGAGAGCTCGGCGATGTCGCGGTCGCGCAGGATCTCCTCGCCGGAGGCGGCGACCCGCAGCTCCGGGGTCTCCTCCTCGTCACCCTCCCCGGTGCCCGGCGGCGGCTCGGTGAGCGCGGCCATCGTCGAGACGCGGGGCTTGGGCTGCGCGGGCCGTCCCATCCGCTGGTCGCGCGGGTCGGCCGAGAACCAGGCGGCGAAGGCGTGGTCGTAGCGGACGACGTCGTCGGGGTCGGCGCACAGCGTCAGCCGGCCCGCCCAGTAGGTCGAGACCTCGCTGGTCAGGTCGGACAGGCGCAGCGCCTGCAGGTACGCGGCGACGCGGTCGGTGGTGACCGGCACGCCCGCGTTGCGGACGAGGCGGGTGAAGGCGACGAAGTCCTCGAGCACGGCGTCGCCGTCGGGGACGGGGCTCCCGCCGAGCGCCTCGACGACGTCGCCGGCCAGCACCGCGCCGGCGTGCGGGCGGGGAGCAGGCCCGTCGCTGCTCCCGCCGCGGTCCCCCGTGCTCATGAGGCGAGCAGGGCGTCCAGCTTGTCGCGCGCCCGGTCCGCGTCCTCGCGGTACTTCAGCACGGCGCCGAGGGTGGCCGTCGCCGACGCGAGGTCGAGGTGGCGGGCGCCGACGAGCTGCAGCGCCTGCGCCCAGTCGATCGACTCGGCGACCCCGGGCGGCTTGAGCAGGTCGAGCCCGCGCAGCCCGTGCACGGCCCGGGCGACCTGCTCGGCGAGCTCCTCCGGGAGATCGGGCAGGCGCCGGCGCAGGATCGCGGTCTCGCGGGCGAGGTCGGGGTGCTCGAGCCAGAGGTAGAGGCAGCGGCGCTTGAGCGCGTCGTGGACCTCCCGCGTGCGGTTCGAGGTGAGCACGACCAGCGGCGGCGTCTTCGCGCGGACGACGCCGATCTCGGGGATCGTCACCGAGTTCTCCGCGAGCACCTCGAGCAGGAACGCCTCGAACTCGTCGTCGGCGCGGTCGACCTCGTCGACGAGCAGCACGCACGGCGCGTCCTGCAGCGCCTGGAGCACGGGACGCGCCAGGAGGAAGCGGCGGTCGTAGAGGGAGGACTCGACGGCGTCGACGTCGAGCTCGGTGTGCGACGCGCTCGCGGACGCCTCGAGCGCGCGCAGGTGCAGCAGCTGGCGCGGGAAGTCCCAGTCGTAGAGGGCCTGCGAGGCGTCGATGCCCTCGTGGCACTGCAGGCGCACGAGGGGCAGCCCCAGGGACTCCGACAGCGCGTGGGCGAGCGCGGTCTTCCCCGTCCCGGGCTCGCCCTCGCAGAAGAGCGGGCGCCCCATGCGCAGCGCCAGGAACGCCGCCGACGCGAGGCCGTCGTCGGCGAGGTAGCCGGTGCCGTCGAGGGCGCGCGCCAGGTCGTCCGGGCTGGTGGGTTCGGTGGTCACGCTCACCTGTCCAGCATGTCCCACTGCCGGTGGGGTAGCCACCGGGCGGCCATGTGACGGCGGGCGCGCCTGAGATGTATTGGGCCGAACGGCCGTGTTGACACCGTGAGGCCACGCACAGATCGGATCTGCGCAACCGGCCGCGAAAGCGCTTGCTTCGCTGATCGACTCGGGCCTGGAGCAGGGAATCTGCACACTCCTCGATCACGAACCGGTCACGGGCCGGTGACGGCGGTCGCATGAGGCCCGGTTGAAAGACCGCGTGTGCTCCGTACCGTCCCTGGCGGCCCTCTTCCTGCACCGACCGGTGCGAGGGCCGCACACCCCCGGGACCGCCGCGCCGACGCTCGTCCAGCGTTCCCGGGTGACCAGCCCCGAAACGAAAGTGGCGGACCGGACGGGCGTGAGGACTGCAGGGCCCCCGGGTGCCCCCTGAGCACCCACGGGCGGTGAGACCGCGTGGAACCGGTCGTCGACCCGCTCGCGAGGCCCCGCCCACGCGGCGCGGTACGGAGAGAGGTCATGGCTCGGAACACCGATCAGTCGCTGGCGCGCGCCCTCGGACGGCGCGCCGCCCAGATCGCCCTCGTGGGCGCGGTCGCCGCGACCCCGATGGCCCTGACCACGGGCCTGGCGTCCGCCGACACGGACTGGGACGAGCTCGCCCAGTGCGAGAGCGGCGGCGACTGGAGCATCAACACCGGCAACGGCTTCGGTGGCGGGCTGCAGTTCACCGACTCGACCTGGCGCGCCTTCGGCGGCTCGGGTCAGCCGGAGGACGCCAGCCGCGCCGAGCAGATCCAGGTCGCCGAGCGCGTCAAGGCCGAGCAGGGTATGAACGCCTGGCCGACGTGCTCCCAGAAGACCGGCAACACCGACGACTCGGCGAACACCGAGTCCGACTCCGGTTCGTCGAGCTCGGGCTCCTCGGGTTCCTCGGGCTCCTCGGACGCCGAGGGCGTGCGGTCCTCCGCCTCGACCGGGAAGCCGGCCCAGCCGGCGGCCCCGGCCGCCCCCGGCGCCAGCCACACGGTCGCGGCGGGCGACACCCTGAGCTCCATCGCCGCCGCCAACGGCGTGTCCTGGGAGTCCGTCGCCCAGCGCAACGCGCTGGCCGACCCGGACAGCCTCAGCGTCGGGCAGCAGCTCGCCCTGCGCTGATCCCGCGTCCGCGCGCCCGACGGCCCCGGCTCCCCTCGCGGAGCCGGGGCCGTCGTGTGGGAGGAGCCGGGTCACAGCGCCTCAGCACGTGGGGCAGACCCAGGTCGCCGAGCGCGTCACGACCGCGCAGGGCACGGGCGCCCGGCCGACCTGCTCGCGCAGGACCGGGCAGACCGACAGCTCGCCGACCACGGAGGCAGCGAGGGCGTCCCTCGCTGCCTCCCACGCACCCAGGGACTCCCTCGCTCCCCCGGGCAGGCGCGCCACCCGCCCGTCAGCCGGTCAGGGGCAGTTGACCCATTCCTCGGTGCCGTCGGTGAACTCCTGGCGCTTCCACACCGGCAGCTCGCGCTTGACGGCGTCGACGAGCTCGCTGCAGGCGTCGAACGCCTCGCGGCGGTGCTCGGCGGCGACGGCGCAGGCCAGGGCGACGTCGCCGATCCCCAGCGCGCCGACGCGGTGGGTCACGGCGAGCGCCCGCACACCGGCGAACTGCGCGGCGACCTCGGCGGCCACCTTCTCCACGACGGTCGCGGCGCTCGGGTGGCCCTCGTAGTCCAGGGCGGTCACCGAGCGGCCGTGGTCGTGGTCGCGCACGACACCCGCGAACGTGACGACCGCACCGGCGGCGGCGTCGTCGACCAGCACGGCGTGCTCGTCCACGCTGATCGGTTCCTCGGTGACGGTGGCCCGGAGCACCCGAGCGGTCATGTGTGGTCCCCTCCCAGGATCTGGTCGACGGCGTGGGCCAGCACCGGCTCGAGCACGGCCAGGCCGTCGCGCACCCCGCCCGGGGAGCCGGGCAGGTTCACCACCAGGGTGCGCTTCGCGACCCCGGCCACGCCACGGGAGAGCACCGACGTGGGGACCTTGTCGGCCCCGGCCCGGCGGACGGCGTCGGCGAGGCCCGGGATCTCGTAGTCGAGGACCGCGCGGGTCGCCTCGGGGGTGGCGTCGGTGGGCGAGATGCCCGTGCCGCCGGTGGTGACGACCACGTGGTCGCCGTCGGCGACGGCCTCGCGCAGCGCCGCGGCCACCGGCTCGCCGTCGGGCACCACCACCGGGTCGGGCGTCGTGAAGCCCTGCCCGCGCAGCCACTCGACGATGATCGGGCCGCCGCGGTCGGTGTAGACGCCCGACGAGGCGCGGTTGGACGCGGTGACGACGCGCGCCCGCCGGGTGGGGTCAGCGGCCCTCGGGCCGGGTCCAGACACCGGAGCGTCCCCCTTCCTTGCGCTCGAGGCGCACCGCGTCCAGCGTCGCCGCCGGATCCAGTGCCTTGATCATGTCGTGCAGCGTCAGGCCGGCCACCGCGACCGCGGTCAGCGCCTCCATCTCCACGCCCGTGCGATCGGCGCTGCGGGCGGTGGCGGTGATGGCGACGTGGTTGTCGCCGACCTCCAGGTCGACGGTCACCCCGGCGAGCGGGATCGGGTGACACAGCGGGACGAGGTCCGGCGTGCGCTTGGCGCCCATGATGCCCGCGACCCGCGCGACGCCCAGCGCGTCGCCCTTGGGGACGGTGTCGTCGCGCAGGGCGGCGGTGACCTCGGCCGTCGTGCGCACGACGCCCGTCGCGGTCGCCGTGCGGCGCGTGACCTCCTTGTCGCCGACGTCCACCATGCGCGCGGCCCCGGTGGCGTCGACGTGCGTGAGCCCCGAGCTCTCACTCATCCGCGCCCTCCACCGCCTGCGCCGTCTCCTCGCCGAGGGCCAGCGCGGCGCCGACGTCGACGGTCCCGGTCCCGCGCTCGCGGGCGCGCTCCACGGTCTTGCGGACCGCCCCGGCCACGGCGGGGGCGACGGTGTTGTCGAAGACGCTGGGCACGATGAACAGCGGGTTCGGCTCCGCCACCACGTCCCCGATCGCGGCCGACGCGGCCAGCAGCATGTCGTCGGTGATCGCCCGCGCCTGCGCGTCGAGCAGCCCGCGGAAGATGCCGGGGAACGCGAGGACGTTGTTGATCTGGTTCGGGTAGTCCGACCGGCCCGTGGCCACGACCGCCGCGTGCCGCTGGGCGAGCGACGGGTCGATCTCCGGGTCGGGGTTGGCCAGCGCGAACACGACGGCCTTGTCCGCCATCGCGGCGATGTCCGACTCGTGGAGCAGGTTCGGCGCCGAGACCCCGATGAACACGTCGACGCCGGGCATCGCGTCGCGCAGCGTCCCGGTGCGCCGCTCGCGGTTGGTCTGCTCGGCGACCCACTCGAGGCTGGGGTGCAGGCCGGGGCGCTCGGGGTGGATGATCCCCTCGACGTCGACGGCGATGAGGTCGGCGGGCGCGAGCGGCAGCAGCAGCCGGATGATCGCCGAGCCGGCCGCGCCCACCCCGCAGACCACGATCCGGCAGTCGTTCATCTCCTTGCCGACGACGCGCAGCGCGTTGCGCAGGGCGCCGAGGACGACGACGGCGGTGCCGTGCTGGTCGTCGTGGAAGACGGGGATGTCGAGCTTCTCGCGCAGCCGCTCCTCGATCTCGAAGCAAGCCGGCGCGGCGATGTCCTCGAGGTTGATCCCGCCGTAGGCCGGGGCGAGGACCTCCACGGTGCGGATGATCTCCTCGGTGTCCTGGGTGTCGAGGCACACCGGCCAGGCGTCGACGCCCGCGAAGCGCTTGAACAGGGCCGCCTTGCCCTCCATCACCGGCATCGCCGCGGCCGCGCCGAGGTTGCCGAGCCCGAGCACCGCCGAGCCGTCGGTGACCACGGCGACGGTGTTGCGCTTGATGGTCAGGCTGCGGGCGTCGTCGGGACGTCGGGCGATCGCCTGGCAGACCCGGGCGACGCCGGGCGTGTAGGCGCGGGAGAGGTCCTCGCGGGTCCGCAGGCCGACCTTCGCCGTGACCTCGATCTTGCCGCCGAGGTGGACGAGGAAGGTGCGATCGGAGACGTTGCGGACCCGGACGCCGTCGAGGCCGTCGAGCGCGCCGGTGATCTGCTCGGCGTGCTCCTCGGACAGGGCGTTGCAGCTGATGTCGATGATGATCGAGTCGGTGCGCGACTCGACGACGTCGAACGCCGTCATGACGCCGCCCACGCGCCCGACGGCGACGGCGAGGTCACCCGCCGCGGTCGCGCTCGCCGGCGCCTCGACGCGGGCCGTGATCGCGTAACCGGGTCCCGGGACGGTCACCGTGGGGTCTCCTCTCGTGCCTGCCACCGTTGCAGGTCGTCCGGGGTGTCGAGGTCGTCCTCGACCGCGACGTCACCGATCTCGACGGCCACCACGTCGTCCCGGCCGCGCAGGAAGCCCCGCGCGCCGGCGTCGCCGCTGGCCGCCGCGTGCACAGCCTTCCAGTGCGCCCGCCCGAGCAGCACGGGGTGGCCCGGGCGCCCGCCGACGGCGCCGCGGGCGAGCACCTCGGGGTCGCGGGCCCGCGCGGCGACCCGCGCCAGCGCGTCGGGCCCGATGCCCGGGGTGTCGACGAGCGCGACCAGCACCGCCACGGCGTCGCTCGGCTCGAGCGCCTCCAGCCCGGCGCGCAGCGAGGCGGCCTGGCCCTCGGTGTCCCAGCCCGGCGCGGGAACCCAGCGCGTGCCGTCGTCGAGCAGGGCGGCCGTGTCGGGCAGCCCGGCGCCGAGCACGACCACCACCGGGGCGAGCCCCGCCTCGCGCAGGGCCCGGGCGCCGCGGCGCACGAGGGGCTCGCCGTCGAGCTCGACGGCGGCCTTGGGGCGCCCCATCCGCCGCCCCCCGCCCGCGGCGAGCAGCAGGCCGGCGACCGCGGTGACCTTCTCGATGGTCCGGCTCCGCTTCGCTGCGCGTCTTCTCGATGGTCCGGCTCCGCTTCGCTGCGCGTCCCGGCTCTAGCGGTTGATCTCGGTGACCGGGTGCTCGTAGCCGAGCTGGTCGGCCGGCAGGGGGAACTCCGTCTCGCCGAACGGCGACGGCGACCCCTGCGTGGGCGCCATCAGCTCCGTGATCGGGTGGCCGCCCTCGACCTCGGGCCACCAGGGATCCTGGCGCGGCGGCGTCTCGTCCCCGGCCTGCGGGTCTGCTCCGGTCGCGTGGTCGTCGGCCATCTCTCCCTGTCCTCCCGGTCGGCGGAGCACCAGTCTGCCGCACCTCGGGGGTGTGCGCCCCCAGGCCCGACTACCGTGGACGTCGATGTCCGGCCGGACCCTCCTCGACCACCTGCGCGCCCAGGACGACGACACCCTGGGCGCGCTGCTGCGTGCCCGCCCGGATCTGGCCCTGCCCGCCCCCGCCGACACCGGCGTCGTCGCCACCCGCGCGAGCGTGCGGATGTCGGTCGGCCGGGCGTGCGAGGACCTCGACGCCTTCACCCTGCAGGTGGTCGACGCGCTGCTCGTGATGCGCGCCGACGAGGCGCCCGTCGCCGTCGGCGACGTGCTCGCGCTGCTTGGTCCCGACCGCGCCGGGGCCGGCCGCGCCGCGCTCGCCGACCTCGAGAGCCGCGCCCTGTGCTGGCCCGACGGCTCGACGCTCGACCCGGACCTGCCGACCGCCGACCCGGACGCCCGCGCAGGCCTGCGCGCCGTGCCCGCGCTGCGCGACGTCTCCGTGCGCTACCCCGGCGGCCTCGGCCGCCCGGCGCCGGAGTTCTCCGCGATCGCCACCGCCGACGACTTCCGCGCGGTCGTCGACGCCCTGCCCGCCGACGAGCGCGCCGTGGTGGAGGCGCTGTCCGCCGACGGGCCGGTCGGGCGCAGCCGTGCCCAGGGCCCCGACGACGGCCCGGTCGGCCGGCTGCTCGCCGCGGGCCTGCTGCACCGCGTCGACCACGAGACCGTCGAGCTCACCCGCGAGGCCGCCCTCGGCGTGCGGGGCGACCGCCCGCTCGGCGACGTCGCGCTCGCCGACCCCATGCCGGCCCCCCGCGTGCGGGCGCCCGCCGACGTCGACGCGACCGCCGCCGGCGAGATCCTCGAGCTGGTGCGGCGCGCGGAGGTCGTGCTGACGTCGTGGTCGGACACCCCGCCCGCGGTCCTGCGCTCCGGCGGGCTCGGGGTGCGCGACCTGCGCCGGGTCGCCCGCGACCTGCAGCTCACCGAGGCCGACGCGGCCCTGCTCGTCGAGGTGCTCGCGGGGGCGGGGCTGATCGCGGTCTCGGAGGGCGGCGACCCGACGTGGACGCCGACCGTCACCGTCGACCGCTGGTTCGCCGCGGGGCCCGACGTGCGCTGGGTGGTGCTCGCCCGCGGCTGGCTCGACACGCCCCGCGCGCCGTCGCTGGTCGGGGCGCGCGACGTCGGCGACAAGCTCATCGGCCCGCTCTCCGACGAGGCCCGCCGGCCCTGGGCGCCGGCGCTGCGCCGCCGGGTGCTCGACCGGCTGCGCGAGTTCGACGACGGCGCGGGCCCGCCCAGCGCCGACGACCTCGTCGCGTCCCTCGCGTGGCGCGCGCCGCGCAAGGGCGGCAGCCGGCGCGACGAGATGATCCGCACGGTGCTGCGCGAGGCGACGGTGATGGGCCTGGTCGCCCACGACGCGATCACCTCCGCGGCGCGCGAGCTGCTCGTGCCCGCCCGCGGCCCCGGCGACGACCCCGACGGCGCGGCCGCCGCGGCGCTGCGGCGGGCGCTGCCCGATCCCGTCGACCACGTGCTCCTGCAGGCCGACCTCACCGCGGTCGCCCCCGGGCGCCTGGAGCCCGAGCTGGCCGCCGCGCTCGACCGCGTCGCCGACGTCGAGTCCTCGGGGGCGGCGTCGGTGTACCGCATCACCGAGGCCACCGTGCGGCGCGCCCTCGACCTCGGGCAGACCGCCGCCGACCTGCACGAGCTGTTCGCGACCCGCTCGGCCACCCCGGTGCCCCAGGGCCTGACCTACCTCGTCGACGACGTCGCCCGCCGCCACGGTCGCCTGCGCGGCGGGGCGGCGGCGGCGTTCCTGCGCTCGGAGGACGAGGCCCTCATCGCCGAGGTGATGGTGCACCCGGAGGCCGAGCGCCTCGAGCTGCGCCGCATCGCGCCGACCGTGCTCGTCAGCACCCAGCCGCTGGTCGACGTGCTCGAGGCGCTGCGTGCCGCCGGCCTGTCACCCGTCGCCGAGGACGAGGTCGGCGGGGTGCTCGACCTGCGCCCCCGTGGGCGGCGCACCCCGGCGAAGCGGCCCGAGCGCGCCGTGGGCACCACGCCGACGCTCTCCGAGGACCAGATCACCGCGCTCGTGGCCCAGCTCCGCGCCGGCGACCGCGCCGCCACCGCGCCCCGGGGCCGCGCGACCGGCGCCGGCCAGGGGCGCACGGCCACCTCGGCCACCGTCGCCGTCCTCGCCGAGGCGGCCCGCACGGGGCGCAGCGTGTGGATCGGCTACGTCGACTCGCACGGCACCGCGTCCCAGCGCGTCGTGCGCCCGCTGCGCGTCGGCGGCGGCGTGCTCGAGGGTGTCGAGGACGACGGCGACAGCAACGGCGCCCCGGTCGGCGGCGCGGCCCTGTCCTTCGCCCTGCACCGGATCACCTCGGTGAGCGTGCTCGCCGACCGCTGACGGCTGCCCGGGCTGGGCCGAGCGCCGGGTCAGGCTCGCGCGCCGACCGCCCAGACCTGCATCGCGTGCTCGACGAGGGCGATGAGCGCCTGCTTCGTCGACTCCCGGTCGCGGGCGTCGACGGTGAGGATCGGCACCGACGGGTCGATCGCCAGCGCCTCGCGGACGTCCTCGAGCTCGTGGCGCAGGACGCCGTCGAAGCAGTTCACGCCGAGCACGTAGGGCAGGCGCCGGTCCTCGAAGAAGTCGACCGCGGCGAAGCAGTCGGCGAGCCGGCGGGTGTCGGCGAGCACCACCGCGCCGATGGCGCCGCGCACGAGGTCGTCCCACATGAACCAGAACCGGTCCTGCCCGGGCGTGCCGAACAGGTAGAGGATCAGGTCGGAGTCGAGCGAGACGCGGCCGAAGTCCATGGCCACCGTGGTGGTGCGCTTGTTGGGCACCGCCGAGAGGTCGTCGACGCCCGAGCTGGCGTCGGTCATCACGGCCTCGGTCGTCAGCGGGTCGATCTCGGAGACCGAGCCCACGAACGTGGTCTTGCCGACCCCGAACCCCCCGGCCACGACGATCTTGGCTGAGGTGGTGGTCGGGACCGGCTCGGCGACCGCTGCGTCAGAGCCGTCGTAGTCCACTCAACACCCTTTCCATCAATGCCATGTCCGGGACGTCGCCCGAGGTCGAGGCGGTCTGGTGCACCACGACGGTTCCCTGGGACGCCATGTCGCCGATCACGACCCGGGCCACGCCGAGCGGCAGCTTCAGCATCGCCGCCACCTCCGCGACGGACCGGGGCTCGGCGCACAGTTCGGCCACGGCACGGTGCTCGTACTGGGGGATCCGCGACGGGTCGCGGCCCGCGGTGCCGACCGAGACCAGGGTCTCGACGGCGAGGTCGTAGACCGGGCGGGTCCGCCCGCCGGTCCAGGCGTAGGGACGCACGATCGCGACGTCGTCGGCGCGCTCGGCGGGCGGCTCCGGCTCGGGGAGCTCGTGCCGTGGCGGGCCACCGGGCTGGGGCACGCCGTAGGGGGCCGTCTGGGGCTCCCCGGGCGCCAGGGCGTGCGCCCCGTCGGGCACGCCCTCGCCGTACAGGTAACCGTCGGGGGCGACGGCGCCCTCGGTCGGCGGGCCGACCTCGCCGGGCGCCGGCGTGGCGGGCGGCGACGTCTCCGCCGGCTCCTCGGCGTTGCGGCGTCGCCGGAAGAGCCCGCGGCGCTCGCCGCGCGGCTTCACCGGACCGCTGATGCCGTTGAGGACGTCGGCGAAGGACTCGCCGGAGTCATCGCTCACCGGTCGTCACCCCCTCGTGACGTCATCGCACCGCCGACCCCTGGAGCTCGGCGCGGAGCTCGGGGGTCAACAGCTGCCCGACCCGGTCGACCAGGAGGGTCATCTCGTAGCCGACCAGGCCGATGTCGCAGTTCGGGGCGGCGAGCGTCGCGAGGCACGAACCGTCGCTGATCGACATGAGCAGGACGATGCCCCGCTCCATCTCCACCACCGTCTGCACGACGTCGCCGGCCTCGAAGCAGCGCGCGGCGCCCTGCGTGAGGCTGACCAGGCCGGACGCGACCGCTGCCAGCTGGTCGGCGCGGTCACGCGGCAGGCGGTTGGACGCCGTGAGCAGCAGCCCGTCGGCCGACACCACGACCGCGTGCGCCACCCCCGGCACCCGCTCGGCGAAGTTCGAGACCAACCAGCCGAAGCGGCTCGGCTGCGACTGGGCTCCGGTCACTGCTCCTCCTCATCCCCGGGGCGAGCGTCCTGCGGCGCGCCCTCGGTCTCCCCCGGCCGGCCGCGGCGGGTGGACCGCCCGTCGGCCACGCCCTGCTGATAGCTCGCGAGACGGCCACGGATGGCGTCGGCGCTGCGCCGCGGGGCCGGCCCCGCGGTCGTCGGGCCCTCGCCCGGACGCGCGGCGCCCGGCACGAGCTGCGCGCGCGGCCGGCGCTTCGGCAGGCCCGCCTCGGTCGTGCCGCCCGGGCTCACCCCGGCGTCCAGGGCGTCGGCGGTCGCCGCGGCGGCGCGCCAGCCCTCGTCGCCCGAGGTCGAGGCCCACTCCGCCTCGTCCGGTCCCGCCGCCGGCGGTGCCTCCCGGAACCACGCGGACGCGACCTCGTCGTAGATCGGCGTCCGCTCCCGCTGCGGCCGTCCGGCCCGGGTGGGCAGGCGCTCCGGCACCGCCCGCGCGGGCGCGCCGACACCGCCGCCCCCGTTGCGGGTGTGCCCGTTGCCCTCGGCCGGCGGCGTCGCGTCGAAGAGGCGGTCCGGTGGCCCGCCCGGCGCGGCGCCGGCGGGCACCAGCGGCGCGGCCGGGCCCGGAGGGCCGGGACGCTGCGGGCCCTGGGGTGCACCGCGCCGCGGCAGGGCGCCGGGGCTCTGCGGGCCCGCGGCCGGACGCTGCGGCGCGTCCGGGACCGGCGGGGCCTGCGGTGCCGACGGCTCGGGCGGGGTCACCGGCTCGGCCGGCGCGGCGACCTCGGAGCTCTCCGACGCCACCGGCGTCTCCGTGACCTCCGTGGCCTCGGCGGGCTCGGTGGCGTCGGCGGGCTCGAGGGCCTCGACGGTCTCCGGTGCCTCGTCCGTCTCACCGGTCGTGCGGCGCGGACGCAGCCGCGGCGCCGTCCCCGGCGAGAACCTCGCCCCGGTCGGCGGCAGGCGGCGACCCGAGGGCCGCATGCCGCGGGGCTCGCCCGGGGCCTGCGGCGACTCCTGCTCCGGGGTCTCCGGGGTCTCCGGGGTCTCCGCGCCCTCGGGCACCTCGGTCTCCGCGACCTCGGGAACCGAGGGCGCCTCGGTCGCGGTGTCCGAGGTGCTCGCCACGGGCTCGTCGGCGGCGGGCGCCTCCGGTGTCGCCGACGACGCGCTCTCCGGCGACCCCGCCGGCCACGCCGGGCGGGCCTGCGGGCGCACCACGCGCGGGCGCAGCGGGAGCATGCCGCGGCGGTTCGGCAGCGCCTCCGGGGCCGGCGCCTCGTCCTGCTCCGGCGCCTGCTCCTCCGTGACCTCGTCGGCGACGACGTCCTCGGCCGGCGCCTCGACGGCGGGGTCCTCGGCGCGCTCCTCGACCTCGTCGGCCGTCTCCTCGCCGGGCACGGGCCCGGGCGGGGGCACGACGGGCGCGCCGTTCCACATCGGCGGGCCGGCGGCAGGCCCGCGCGGCGGGCCACCGGGCGACGGGCCGTACGGCCCGGCGGGGCCGCGTCCGGGCGGGGCACCCCGCCATCCCGGGGGCGGCACCGGGCCGGGAGCACCCGGGCCGCCGGGCGGCGGGCCCCAGACCGGGCCGGCGGGACGGCCGGGCGCGCCGGGCGTGGTCGCGCCGCCGCCACCGCCGAAGCCTCCGGGTCCGGTCGGCGCGCCCATGCCTCCGGGCCCCCCGGGCTGGCCGGGCAGACCCGGCAGCGGCCCGTGGGGCGCACCCTGCGGCCGGCCCTGCCGGGGCGGCCGACCCTGCTGACCCTGCTGCTGGCCGTCCTGCGGGGCGTCGGGGGCCTCCTCGGGCCCCTCGGCGTCCTCCCGCTTCCACGAGAGGTCCTCGTCGTCCTCGTCGACCGGCTCGTCCTCGTCGACGGGCTCGACCGGCTCGGCGGGCTCCACCGGCTCGGCGGGGACCCCGTCGTCGCCGGGCTCCTCGGCACGACGGCTGCGCCGGCGCGCGGCGGCCGCGCCGATCAGGGCGGCCGCGCCGCCCGCGACCGCGGCACCGCCGACGAAGCCGTGGCGGCCCTGCTCCTCCTGCTCGGGGGCCTGCTGGCCGTCGGCGTCGGCGGGGGACCCGGCGAACGCCGTCGCCCGCTGGTCGGCGGCCTCGCCCTGCACGGTCGCGGGCTCCTCCGCGCCGTCGGCCGGCTCCGGGACCGGTCCGCGCTCGGGCGGCCGTCCGGGGCCCGCCGGGCCGCCAGGACCGCCCGGGCGTCCGGGCAGACCCGGGCCACCGGGGCCCGCGTGCCCGTTGCTGCCGTGCCCGTTGCCCCCGTGCCCGTTGCCGGCCGGCGCGCCGTTCGCCACCCCGCGCCGCGGCAGCATCGGGCGCCGCTCCGACCCGCCGTCGGGGGCCGGCGGGCGGCCCTGCTCCGGGGCGGGGTCGCCGCCGGGCGCGAAGAACGCCCCGGGTGCGCCGGCCGTGCGCCGCTCGCGCTGGGGCAGGCCGTTCGTGCCGCGCGCCTGCTCGGGGACCGATCCGGTGCCGGCCGGGGCCTCGGGCCGGCGCGGCGCGGACCCGGCACCGAGCGCGGGCCGGCCCTCGGTCGTGCCTGCGAGCACCGCCGACGCCGGGACCAGCGCCGTCGCGGCGACGCCGCCGTCGTCGCGGTTGCGCAGCTCCACGGTGATGCCGTGGCGGGTCGCGAGGCGGCCGACCACGAACAGGCCCATGCGCCGGGACGCCGACACGTCGACCGTCGGCGGCGAGTCGAGCCGCACGTTGGCCTCGTGCAGGTCGTCCTCGCTCATGCCGACGCCGGAGTCGAGGATCTCGACGAGCACCGAGCCGTCGCCGTTCTGCGTGGCCTGCACCCGCACGCGGGTGTCGGGTGCCGAGAACGTGGTCGCGTTCTCGAGCAGCTCGGCCACGAGGTGCACGACGTCGCTCGCGGTGCGGCCCAGCAGCTGGGCCTGCGGCGGCGGCGCGAGGTCGATGCGCTGGTACTGCTCGACCTCCGAGGCGGCGGCGCGCAGCACGTCGACCAGCGGCACCGGACGGCTGCCGCGCCGCGAGAGGTCGGTGCCCGAGAGCACCAGGAGGTTCTCGGAGTTGCGGCGCATGCGCGTCGCGAGGTGGTCGAGCTGGAAGAGGTTGGAGAGCGCCTCCGGGTCCTCCTCGGAGTTCTCCAGCTGCTCGATCAGCCGCAGCTGGCGCTCGACCAGCGCCTGCGAGCGCCGGGACAGGTTGACGAAGATCGAGTTGAACGCCGAGCGCAGACCGGCCTGCTCGGCGGCCAGGCGGACCGCCTGCTCGTGCACCTGGTCGAAGGCGCGGGCGACCTGCCCGATCTCCTCGCGCGTGTTGATCGGTGTCGGGACGATCGTGGTGTCGGGCGTCTCGCCCTCGCGCAGGCTCTTGACGGCCTGCGGCAGCCGTCGCTCGGCGACGTCGAGGGCGGTGCGCCGCAGCAGGCGCAGCGGGCGCAGCAGCGAGCGGGTCACGAAGAAAACCACCGCGGCGCCGGCCATCAGGGCCAGCAGCAGGATCACCGAGGCGACGCCGGCACCGTTGCGGGCGGCGGCCTGCAGCGCGCCCGCCTGCTCCTGGAGCTGGCCGCGCAGCTGCTCGGACGTCGCGGCGTCGCGGTCCTCGACGGCGGCGGACGCGCGCTCCCAGTCCGGGCCCGCCACCTGCAGCGGGAGGCCCGCCGCCCCGCGGCCGAGCACGACCTGGGCCAGCAGGTCGCGGTTGTCGACGTCCGGGCCGACGACGGCGTCGGCGAGCGCGGCGTTGTCGGTGCCGACCGCCGAGCGGAAGTCGTCGACGGCGATCGAGCGGCGCAGCGTCGCGTTGCGCGCCTGGTCGATCGACGGCGCGTCGATGCGGCCCGCGGCGATCCCGGCCGCGACGACGGCCTGGACGTAGGCGTCCTCCTCGCGGACCACCGACAGCGAGTACAGCCCGGAGGAGAGCCCCGCGACGCTCGGGTCGGCGGCCTCGCGGGAGAGCGAGCGGTCGAAGACCTCGAGGGTGTCGATCGTCTCGGTGTAGCGCGCGATGGCCCCGGCGGCGTCGACGCGGCCGTCGATGACGTCGTCGCGCAGCCGGTCGAGCTGGTCGATCTCGCCGTCGGCCTGGTCGAAGGCCGTGATCGTCTGCTGGTCGAGCGAGTCGGCCGCGCCGGCCGAGCGGCGCAGCTCGGAGGTCGCGTCGCGCGTCGCATCGATGCGCTGCTCGACGGGCCCGGAGCCGCCGGCGCGGTTGGCCGCCACGTAGACCGCCGCGGCCGAGCGCTCGTCGGCGAGGTCGCCGAGCACGCGCGCCGTGCTGTCCTCCAGGGCCACCGCCTGCTGGACGCTGTCGTAGGACGCGGCCTCCTGCGTCTGCTCGACGATGCGGAGCACGCCGAGGGTCAGCACGAAGATCGTCGGCACCAGCAGCACCGCGGTCAGCTTGACCGGCAGGCTCCAGTTGCGCAGGGCCAGCCGCTCGGTCCAGTCGCCGCCGGAGCGGTCGTCCGGACCGGGGCGGCCGTCCTGCGGATCGTGGTACCGCACCGGCGTGCGCTCGGGTGCTCGCTCAGGAGTGGTCACGGACGGGTCCTCCCGGTTCCGCCGGTCGGTCGGACATCGCCCGGCGTCGCCCCACGCCGAACGCGTCCCTGGTCGACGCTCGGTGACCAGGGATGGGCTAGGGTCGCGACCGTCCGGTCCGCGGGAAGGCACGTGGGTGACACCGTGCGGCCACGCGGAGACACGTCGGTCCGACGATCGGGGAGCTTGGCGGGCGAGCGCATCAGCGTTGTCAGGTGTCCAGAGCGGTCGGCGCGGGTCCACGGGGACGTCGCGGCGGGCGAGCCCAGGCGCGGACGCGTGGGCTCGAGCGGGTCGGTGGTCACTCCTCCAGGGCGGGGTCGAGCGGGCCCACTGTAGCCGTCCGGTGACGGGGAATGCCCGGCGCGCCTGCAGCGCTCCCCGAGCGGTGTCCCTGCTCCGCCCGACGGCGTGTCGGTCCCCCGGAGGACAATGGGACGGACCACCCGCCGACGCGCCCGGAGGTCGAGAGGTTGAGTCAGCCCGGCAACGGACCGCTCATCGTCCAGTCCGACAAGACCCTGCTGCTCGAGGTCGACCACGAGGCGGCCCCCGCCGCTCGTCAGGCCATCGCGCCGTTCGCCGAGCTCGAGCGCGCGCCCGAGCACGTCCACACCTACCGGGTGACGCCGCTCGCGCTGTGGAACGCGCGCGCCGCGGGCCACGACGCCGAGCAGGTCGTCGACGCGCTGGTGCAGTACTCCCGCTACGCGGTCCCGCAGGCCCTGCTCGTCGACGTCGTCGACACGATGGGCCGCTACGGGCGCCTGCAGCTGACCAACTCCCCCGTGCACGGCCTGGTCATGCTCTCCACCGACCGCGCGGTGCTCGAGGAGGTGCTGCGCAACAAGAAGATCGCCCCGATGCTCGGCGAGCGCATCGACGACGACACCGTCGCGGTGCACCCCTCGGAGCGCGGGCGGCTCAAGCAGGCGCTGCTCAAGGTCGGCTGGCCCGCCGAGGACCTCGCGGGCTACGTCGACGGCGAGGCGCACCCGATCGAGCTCGACCAGTCCGACTGGGAGCTGCGCGACTACCAGGCCGACGCCGTCGAGGGGTTCTGGCACGGCGGCTCCGGGGTCGTCGTGCTCCCCTGCGGCGCGGGCAAGACCCTGGTCGGCGCGGCCGCGATGGCCAGGGCCGGCGCGACGACGCTGATCCTCGTCACCAACACCGTGGCCGGGCGCCAGTGGAAGCGCGAGCTCGTCGCGCGCACGTCGCTCACCGAGGACGAGATCGGCGAGTACTCCGGCGAGCGCAAGGAGATCCGCCCGGTCACCATCGCGACCTACCAGGTGATGACCCGCAGGACGAAGGGCGAGTTCCGGGCGCTCGAGCTGTTCGACACCCGCGACTGGGGCCTGATCATCTACGACGAGGTCCACCTGCTGCCCGCGCCGGTGTTCCGCATGACCTCCGACCTGCAGTCGCGCCGCCGGCTCGGCCTCACCGCCACGCTCGTGCGCGAGGACGGCCGCGAGGGCGACGTCTTCTCGCTCATCGGCCCCAAGCGCTACGACGCCCCGTGGCGCGACATCGAGGCCCAGGGCTGGGTCGCGCCGGCCGACTGCGTCGAGGTCCGCGTCACGATGACCGACAACGAGCGGATCATCTACGCCACCGCCGAGGCCGAGGAGCGCTACCGGCTCTGCGCCTGCGCCAAGACGAAGATGCCGGTGGTCAAGAGCATCCTCGCCCGCCACGAGGGCGAGCCGGCGCTGGTCATCGGCGCCTACCTCGACCAGCTCGACGAGCTCGGCGTCGCGCTCGACGCCCCGGTCATCCAGGGCTCGACGAAGAACAAGGAGCGCGAGGTCCTGTTCGACCGGTTCCGCCGGGGCGAGATCCCGGTGCTGGTCGTGTCGAAGGTCGCGAACTTCTCCATCGACCTGCCCGAGGCCTCGGTCGCCATCCAGGTGTCGGGCACGTTCGGGTCGCGCCAGGAGGAGGCCCAGCGCCTCGGGCGCCTGCTGCGCCCCAAGGGCGACGGACGCCAGGCGCACTTCTACTCGGTGGTCGCGCGCGACTCGGTGGACGCGGAGTACGCGGCCCACCGCCAGCGCTTCCTCGCCGAGCAGGGCTACGCCTACCGGATCGTCGACGCCGACGACCTGGTCGGCCCGGCGATCCCCGACCTCGGCGCCGAGACCGAGGGCGAGCCGGAGTCCGAGCGGCAGGACCCGACCGGCTAGCCGGCCTCCCGCTCCCCGTGCCCGCGGGACACGGGTCGCCGCACGTCCGCCGCCGCGGGCCGACCCTCGGTCCAGCACACCGCCGTGCCCTCCACGGCGACGACGCCGTCGTCGCGCGTCACCCGCACCGCGAGCGTGGTGATCGGCTTGTCGGTCCGCGCGGCCGTCACCTCCACCGACCCGGTGATCACGTCACCGGGCCGGACCGGGGCGAGGAAACGCAGGTCGAGCTGCAGGAACACGCTGCCGGGCCCGGGCAGGTCCTCGGCGACCACGGCGTTGAGCACGGCCGTGGTCACCCCGCCCTGCACGACGACGCCGCCGAACCGGGTCGCCGCGGCGAAGTCCTCGTCGTAGTGCAGGGGGTTGCGGTCGCCGGAGATCGCGGTGAAGAGCTCGATGTCGCGGGAGGTGACCGTGCGGGACCGGCCGGCCCGCTGTCCCACCCGGGGGCTCCGCGGGTCCTCGAGCGCCGCGCTCACCGGTCGTCGCCCGTCACGAGGGCGAGCGCGCCGAGGCGGTGCAGGTTCCCCAGCTCGTCGGCGACCATGACGATCCCGCTGATCCGGCCGTCGGTGAGGGTCAGGACGTCGATGACGCGCAGGTCGACGGGGCCGCCGGTGGCGGGCACGGTGCCCAGCGGCGTCGCCAGCGGGCCGGTGTGGGTCCCGAGCATCCGGAACGCGACGACGACCTTGCCGGGCGCCTCCACCTGCTCGAGGATCTCCCGGTCCAGCCCGCCGTAGGCGCCCTGCACGCCGCGGGCGCGGGTGAGCAGGTCGGCGAGCGACACCGAGGTGCCGTTGATCGTCACGGGGTCGGTGTAGAGCCCGGCGAACGCGGCCAGCGCGGCGGCGTCGTCGTCGGGCAGCGGGGTCGACCACAGGTCCATGAGTCGGGTGACGATGTCCGTGGTCGAGCTGGCCGTGGGGGTGGTGCTCACCGTGGCCTCCTTGGTCCGGTCGGTGTCGCACCGGACGCTAGGAACGGCGGGGGCGTGCCGGCGTCGGCGCCGCCTGCCCATCCCGGGTGCCCCCGGTGCCCATCTCAGCCGCGCGTTCCAGCAGGTCCCCGCCCATCGCGCACTCCCCCGCGCACGACGGCAGGCCGGTCGCGGGCCGCGGTGAAGCGCCGTGACCACCGGTGCCCGCGCGGGTCGGCCCCGGTGACCGGGGTGGGCGACCTGGGCAGCCGCCGGCCCGGCTTGGGCATGCGCTGCCGATGCCGCGACCGGTGCCCGCGGCCGACCGTGGTGGAGCCGAACAGCCCACCGACACCGGGAGCACACGATGACCGAGACGATCACCCACACCGTCCGCAACGGCGTGGACACCACCAACCTCTTCGCCACCCTCGACGTGCTGAAGGCCCAGCCCGAGCTCGCGCGGTTCCGCTTCCGCGCCCGCAACCAGTGGATGGGCGGCTCGCACAACCGCAGCACGATCAAGGACTTCTACGCGGCGGGCGGCGAGGACACCTCCCGCGCGGCGGCGTTCACCCTCGACGCCGGCGAGCCCGCGATCCTGATCGGCGAGGACGACGGCCCCAACCCGGCCGAGTTCCTGCTGCACGCCCTGGCCGCCTGCGTGACGACCTCGCTCGTCTACGCCGCCGCGGCCCGCAAGGTGAAGCTCACCGCGGTCTCCTCGACCCTCGAGGGCGACCTCGACGTGCAGGGCGCGATGGGCCTGGACGACGGCATCCGCAACGGCTTCGAGCAGATCCGGATCACCGTCCACATCGCCGGCGAGGCGACCCCGGAGAAGCTCCGCGAGGTCGTCGCGCGCGGCACCGACCGCTCCGTGGTGTTCGACAGCATCACGCGCGGCGTGCCGGTGTCGGTCGAGGTCGTCACGGACTGAGCCCCCGCCCCGGAGTTCCGCCCGGGGGCCGGACGCGATCCGCCCGGCCCCCGGCGGCCACCACCGCCAGGAGACACCCATGAGCACCCCCCTCCGGCGCCGCGACGCGATCGTCGTCGGCGCCCGCCCCGCCGGCGCCGCCACCGCGATGCTGCTGGCCCGCGGCGGCCACGACGTCCTCGTCCTCGAGTCCGCCCGCCCCGGTACCGACACCCTGTCCACCCACGCGCTCATGCGCGGCGCGGTCGTCCAGCTCGAGCGCTGGGGTCTGCTGCCCGCCGTGGTCGCCGCCGGCGCACCCGCCGTCACCACCACCGAGTTCCACTACGGCGACGACGTCGTGAGCGTCGCCGCGCGCCCGGGGACGACGCCGCTGCGCGCCCCGCGCCGCACGGTGCTCGACCCGATCCTCACCGACGCGGCCCGGGCCGCCGGCGCGCAGATCGTGTTCGGCGCCCGGGTGACCGGGCTGCTGCGCGACGGGCGCGGCAGGGTGACCGGCGTCGAGTACGTCGAGCGCGGCACCCGCACCCCGGTGCGCGCGCACGCCGCGGTCGTCGTCGGCGCCGACGGGCGGCGCTCCACGGTCGCCGAGGACGTCGACGCCCCGGTGGAGCACGCCGGCGAGGCGTCGAGCGCCGTCCTCTACTCCTACGTGCCCGAGCTGCCCGACGACCGGTACCGCTGGCACTACCGGCCCGGCCTCACCGCCGGCGTCATCCCCACCACCGGCGGGGAGGCCTGCGTCTGGGCCGGCGTGCCGACCGCGCGCTTCGACGCCCTGCGCGGCGACCTCGAGGGCGGCTACCGCGCCCTGCTGACCGAGGCCGCCCCCGACGTGGAGCTCGGGCCGGGCCCGCTGCGCGTCCGCGGCTTCCCCGGCGTCCCGGGATTCGTCCGCACCGCCGGGGGGCCGGGGTGGGCGCTGGTCGGGGACGCCGGCTACTTCAAGGACCCGCTGACCGCGCACGGCATCACCGACGCGCTGCGCGACGCCGAGCTGCTCGCCCGCGCGCTGCTCGGCTCGTCGGACCGCACCCGCGCCGACGCCCTGCGCGACTACCAGGACACCCGCGACCGGCTCTCCGCCGACCTCGCCGCCCTCACCGAGCGGATCGCCTCCTACCGCTGGGACCTCGCCGAGCTGCGCGAGCTGCTGCCCGCGCTCAGCCGCGCGATGCGCCCCGAGGTCGAGGCCCTCCGCGCCCTCGACCCACCGACCAGCCTCGCCGCCTGAGGAGACCACCGTGAACGCCATCACCGACCCCGAGCTCGGCCTGCGCCTCGGCGTCCTGGACGCCGCCGAGACCGACCGCGTCCGCCGGTACGCGACCGCCGCCTTCCTGTGGCGCCGGCTGAGCCAGGCCGACGCCCTCGACGTCGCCCGCGGCCTGCACTGGCGCGCCGTGGGCCGCGACGTCGCCGCCGACGCCGCGGAGGTCGTCGACGCCCTGGCCCTGGTCCCGCCCCTGCCCACCGAGCGCGCCCGGCTCGCCGCGCTGCTGGCCACGCACTGGCAGCTCGACCACGCCGGCCCGGACCCCGGGCGGACCGGCACGCCGCGCGTCGACGACCTGCGCCGGCTCGGGCGGCGGCTCTCGCTGGCGCTCGACCTGCTCGACAGCGCGCGCACGATCGCCTGATGAGCGCCCCACCGGCCTACCGTGGTCTCGTGGGGCGGGTGCTGGAGCGCGGCGAGGTCCTCGCGGAGCTCGACGCCGCGCTGGCCGCCGCGCGCGCCGGCGAGGGCCGCACGGTGCTGCTCGCCGGCGAGGCCGGGCTCGGCAAGACGACCGTGCTGCGCACCTGGACCGCCGGGCTGGCCGGTGTCCGGCTCCTCGAAGGGGCCTGCGACGACCTCGTCACCTCCCGCACCCTCGGCCCCTTCCACGACGCCGCGCTCGACGCGCCCGACCTGCGGGCCGCGCTCGCCGCGGGCGGGACCGACGCGGTGTACGACGCGGTGCTCGCCGAGCTCGCCCACGACGTCACCGTCCTCGTCGTCGAGGACGTGCACTGGGCCGACGAGGCGACCCTCGACGTCCTCGCCGTCGCCGCCCGCCGCGTCGCCCGGCTGCCCGCGGTGCTCGTGCTCAGCTACCGCGACGACGAGGTCGACCCGGGGTCGCACCTCCAGCGCCTGCTCGGCGGCCTGCCCGCCGCCTCGACGCGGCGCCCCGAGCTGCGCCCGCTCACGGTCGGGGCGGTCACCGAGCTCGCCGGGGCCGCCGGCCTGCGCGTCCACGCGGCGACGCTGGGCAACCCGTTCCTCGTCACCGAGCTCCTCGCCGCCCAGAGCGAGGGCCTGCCGGTGTCGGTGCGCGACGCCGTCCTCGCCCGCGTCGCCGACCTCCCGCGCCCCGCCCGGGAGCTGCTCGAGCTGCTCGCCGTCATCCCCGGCCACGCGGACGCCGCCCTGCTCGAGGCGCTGCGCCCCGCGTGGCGCGACGACGTCGAGGTCCCGGAGCGCCGCGGCATCGTCGGCCTGACCGGCGGCCTCGACGGTGGCACGGTGGCCTTCCGCCACGAGCTCGCCCGCCAGGCCGTCGAGCAGGCGCTGCCGCCGATCCGCCGGCTCGGGCTGGAGCGCGCGGTGCTCGCCGCGCTGCTGGCGCACGACCCGCCCGACCGGGCGCGCATCCTGCACCACGCCGCCCGCTGCGGCGACGTCGACGCGGTGCTCACGCACGCCCCGGCCGCCGCCCGGGCCGCCGCCGCGGCGGGCGCCCACCAGCAGTCGCTCGCCTGGTACGCCCAGCTCGCGCCGCACGCGGCGATGCTGCCGCCCGCCGAGCAGGCCGCGATCGCCGAGGAGCACGCCTGGGAGCTCTACACCGCGCACCGCGTCGAGGAGGCCGTCGCCACCGCACGGCACGCCGTGGCGCTGCGGGAGGCGGGCGACGACCCGGCCGCCACCGTCCGCGCGCTGGTCGGGCTGTCGCGCCACCTCTACATCCGCGGCGACGTCGCCGACGCCGTCGCGACGCTCGACCGCGCCGTGGACCTGGGTCCGGGGGACGCGCTCGCCCACACCCACCGCGGGGTCCTGCGCGTGCTGGCCGACGACGAGGAGGCGGGCCTCGCCGAGCTCGCGGCGGCGCCCCCGACCGCGCTCGGCACCGTCTACCGGGGGCTCGGACGGGCGTTCCTCGGCCACGCCGACGGCCCGGACATCGTGCGCGCGGGCCTGGACGCCGCGCGGGCCGCGGGCCACCGCGAGCACGCCGCCCGCGGCTGGACGAGCCTGGTCAAGGCGCTGCGCCGTCTCGGCCGCGACGACGAGGTCGCCGCCGTGGTCGCCGAGGGGCTGGAGAGCACGCGCTCCGGCGACTTCCTGTCCCACGGCTACTCGCTCGAGGCGTTCGGGCTGCAGCTCATGGTCGACGACGGGCGCTGGGACGCCGCCGAGGCCGGGCTGCGCCGGCTCGTCGACACCGTGCCCGAGGCCGGCATCCTCGCCCGCGAGACGCTGCCGGCCCTCGGGCGCCTGCTGGCCCGCCGCGGCGATCCCGACGCCGATGCGGTCCTCGCCCGGGCGTGGGAGCTCGCGACGCGCTCGGACAGCCTTCCGGTGCTGCTGACCACCGCCGCCGGCCTCGCCGAGCAGGCGTGGCTCGCCGGCGACGGCTCGCGGGAGCACGACCGGATCCGCGCGCTGCTCGCGCGCTCGCGGCGCCCGGGCCTGGCCGGGGCGCGCGGGGACCTGCTGCGCCAGGGCCTGCGCGCCGGGCTGCCGGTGGCCACCGACGAGCCGGTCGGCGACCTGTGGCCCCGCCACGCGCTCGCCCTCGCCGGCGACCACCGCGGGGCCGCCGCGGCGTGGCCCGCGGGCTCCTACGAGCAGGCGCTCGAGCTCGTCGACGGCGACGACGAGGAGTCGGTGACCGCGGGGCTGCGGATCCTCGACGACCTCGGCGCGGCGCCGGCCGCCCGCCACGCGCGCCGTCGGCTGCAGGCCCTGGGGGTGCGGCGGATCCCGCGCGGGCCGCAGGCCGGGACGCGCGCCCACCCGGAGGGCCTGACCCCGCGCCAGGCCGACATCCTCGCGCTGGTGGCCGACGGGCTCACCAACGCGCAGATCGCCGACCGCCTCGTGCTCTCCGTGCGCACTGTCGACCACCACGTCTCGGCGGTGCTCGCCAAGCTCGGCGTCGGCTCGCGGGAGGAGGCCGCGCGGAGATTCCGGGATTCGTGACGGGAAGCTGTCGAGAACGCGCGGGCGGCTCCGTCCCCGGGGCAGGAACCGCACGGACGACGGAGGAGACCGACATGCGCTACCTGATCCTCAAGCACTACCAGGGCGGCCCCGGACACCCGGGGATGGACTACACGCCGATGGACCAGTGGCAGCCCGAGGAGGTCGACGCGCACATGCAGTACATGTCCGACTTCGCCCGCCGGCTCCAGGACACCGGGGAGTTCGTCGACAGCCAGGCGCTGTCGGCCGAGGGCGCCTTCGTGCGCCACGACGGCGAGGGCAGGCCGCCGGTCACCGACGGCCCGTTCGCGGAGACCAAGGACCTCATCGCCGGCTGGATGATCATCGACGTCGAGTCGTGGGACCGCGCGCTCGAGCTGGCCGGCGAGCTGTCCGCCGCGCCCGGGGCCGGCGGGCGGCCGATCCGGGAGTGGCTCGAGGTCCGGCCGTTCCTCACCGCCGCGCCGGGGAAGTTCGTGTGACCCCACCCGTCGACGCGGCCGAGCTGCGGGACCTCGTGCCCGCGGTGATCGCGGTCCTCGGCCGGCGCGGCGCGGACTTCGCGTCGGCCGAGGACGCGGTGCAGGAGGCGCTCATCCGGGCGCTGGAGACGTGGCCCGACGACCCGCCGCGCGACCCCAAGGGCTGGCTGGTCCAGGTCGCGTGGCGCAAGTTCCTCGACGCCACCCGCTCCGAGACCTCGCGGCGGGGGCGCGAGGTCGCCGTCGACGCCGAGCCGCCCGCCGAGCCGGTCCCGGGCACCGAGGACACCCTGCGCCTGTACTTCCTGTGCGCGCACCCCACGCTGCCGTCGAGCGCTGCGGCCGCGCTGACCCTGCGCGCGGTCGGCGGCCTGACCACCCGGCAGATCGCGGCCGCCTACCTCGTGCCCGAGGCGACGATGGCGCAGCGCATCAGCCGGGCGAAGAAGCGGATCGCGGGGCTGCCGCTCGACCAGCCCGGCGACCTCGCGACCGTGCTCCGGGTGCTCTACCTCGTGTTCAACGAGGGCTACGGCGGCGACAGCCCGGACCACACCGACCTGGCCGCCGAGGCGATCCGCGTGACCCGCCAGCTCGCCGCGCTGACCGACGAGCCCGAGGTCGCGGGCCTGCTCGCGCTGATGCTGCTGCACCACGCGCGCCGCGACTCGCGCACCGGCCCGGGCGGGCGCCTGGTCCCGCTCGCCGCGCAGGACCGCGGACGCTGGGACACGAGGCTGATCGCCGAGGGCGTCGCGGTCCTGCAGGCCGCGCTGGCCCGCGACCGGCTCGGCGAGTACCAGGCGCAGGCCGCGATCGCCGCCCTGCACGCCGACGCCCCGAGCGCCGCCGAGACCGACTGGGTGCAGATCGTCGGGTGGTACGACGAGCTGCTGGCGATCACCGACAGCCCCGTCGTGCGCCTCAACCGCGCGGTGGCGGTCGGCGAGGCCGACGGCGCCGCGGCCGGCCTCGCGGCCCTCGCCGAGGTCGCCCCCGACGTGCCCCGCCACGCCGCGGTCGCCGCCCACCTCCACGAGCACGCCGGCGACCTGGCCCGCGCCGCCGACCTCTACGCCGAGGCCGCGGGCGCCGCCGCCAGCGTGCCCGAGCGCGACCACCTCACCCGCGAGGCCGCGCGGGTGCGCCAGCGGATCCGCGATGCCTCGGCGAGCTGATCGGCCAGGTACTCGGCGTCCGCGCCCACGCCGTCGAGGAAGCTCGACGAGCGGCGGTGCAGCCACTTCAGGCCCAGGAAGGACAGGCCCTCGGCGGCGGTGACGCCCCGGTCGTGCACGGGCTCGCCGGCCGCGTCGAGCACCGGGGCGTGCACCCAGGAGAAGTCGCGGCGGAACCCGGTCGCCCAGATCACGGTGCCGATGCCCGCCAGGTCGAGCGTGGCGTCGGCGTCGTGCGCCCACGGGGCCGGGCGGGGCAGCCGGGCCGGCTCGGGCGGCGCCGCGAGCCCGGTGCGGGCGACGAAGCCGTCGACCTTCGCCCGGAACCGCACGGCGTTGTCCTCGGCCTCGGCGACCACCGCCGGCAGCGTGTCGTCGAACGCGGCCACGCCCGCGCGCACCCCGACCAGCCGGCCGTGCGGCACGACGCCCTCGGCGACGAGACGGTGCAGGTCCAGGTCCCGCGTGCCGCCGGTGAGCACCGCGTTGGGTGTGCGGGTCGCCGACGGGTCGGGCAGCGAGTCCCGGGTGCGGGACAGGGTGCCCATGCGGTCCATCCACCAGTAGGTGTCGTGGCCCCGGTAGCGGCGCGGCAGGCACTTGTGGCGCCCGACCGCCAGGTGCACGGTCCGTCCGGCGCGGGCGAGCTCGCCCGCGATCTGCTGGCCCGAGGGCCCGGCGCCCACGACGAGCACCCCGCCGGGCGGGAGCGCGCCGGGCTGGCGGTAGTCGCGGGTGTGCAGCTGGACGACGCCCGGGGGCAGGTCGGCGGCGAGCGCGGGCACCGCGGGGCGGTCGAGGTCGCCGGTCGCGACGACGACGGCGGGGGCGACCAGCTCACCGTGGTCGGTGGTGACCCGCCAGCCCCGCGCGTCGCGGTCCACGGCGCGCACGGTGACGCCCTCGCGGACCTCCGCGCCCGTGTGCGCGGCGTAGTCGGCCAGCATCGCGGCGACCTCGCGGCCGGTCATGAAGCCGTCCGGGTCGGAGCCCGCGTAGGTGCGCTCCGGCAGGCGGGTCTGCCAGTTCGGGCTCAGCAGCGTGAAGGAGTCCCAGCGCTCGCGACGCCACCGCTCCCCGACCCGGCCGCGCTCGAGCACCACGTGCCCGACGCCGCGCCGGGTCAGGCACCGGCTCATCGCGAGACCCGCCTGACCTGCGCCGATCACGACGACGTCCGTGGTTGCGTCCATGGTCTTCTCCCCTGCTCGTCGGTGCTCGTCGACGCTAGGGAGACCGGACGCCCGCCGGATCGGCGTCGCCTGCCCATCCCGGGCCACTGCCCTGCCCACCTCCCGACACGGCGACCGGCGTAGGTACCGCCGGCGCGCGAGATGGGGAGCGCTCACCGACGAGGGGGCCCGCCGCGCGGAGCACGCTCGGTGACGTCGCCGGACACGGGGTCCGGCTCCACGGAGGGATCCACCATGGCTGCCCTGCACCTCGTCCCCGGCACCGCGACCACCCCGGCGGACGAGAGACCGACGTCCCGCCCCCGCGGTCGCTCGCCCGGGGTGACCCTGCGCGAGCTGGGCCCCGACGAGACCGACGTCCTCGACACCGTGTTCGCCGGCCTGTCCGACCACAGCCGCTACCTGCGCTTCCACGGCGCCACGCCGCGCCTGCGCGGGGCCGTGCGCCGCACGCTCGCCGCCGTCGACGGGCGCCGCCACATCGCGGTCGCCGCCGTCGGCCCGGACGGCGAGCCGATCGGCATCGCCCGCCTCATCGGGCTGGGGTTGCGGGAGGCGGAGCTCGCCATCGAGGTCGTCGACGCCTGGCAGGGCCGGGGCATCGGACGCCGGCTGCTCGCTGCCGTCGCCGTCCTGGGCCGCGAGCAGGGCTACTCGCGCCTCGTCGCCGACGTGCTGACCGTGAACACCGGCATGCGGGTCCTGCTCGCCTCCGTGCTGCCGATCCTGACCGTCGAGACCGACGGCCACGAGACCACCCTCACCGCCGACCTGCGCGCCGGCACCCCCGCCTTCGTCGCCGCCTGAGCGACCGGCCCGTCACCGAGGAGACCGCCATGACCACCCCGCCCGTCCCCCAGATCATCACCCCGATGGCCGCGCTGACCTCCGACCTCGACGCCGCGGTCCGGCAGTCCGCGCCGGGCCTCGCGCGGGTCGACGCCGTCGGCGAGGCCCTGGCCCCGTACCTCGGTGATCCACGATTGCTGTCGCCGGCCCAGTGCGTCGGCGACCCGGAGCACTACCGCCAGCACCTCCTGCACGTCGCCGACGACGGCGCGTTCTCGCTGGTCGCGCTGGTGTGGCTGCCCGGGCAGACCACCCCGATCCACGACCACCTCTCGTGGTGCGTGGTCGGCGTCCACGCCGGCGAGGAGCACGAGACCCGCTACCTGCGCGTCGCCGACCGCCTCGTCGTCGACGGCGAGGACGTCGCCGGGCCGGGCACGGTCACCGGCCTGCTCCCGCCCGGCGACATCCACAAGGTCACCAACACCGCGCCGACCACGACGATCTCGCTGCACGTCTACGGCGTCGACGTCCGCAGGCTCGGGTCGAGCATCCGGCGCCGCTACGACCTGCCGGTGCGGGGCTGATCAGGGGGTCGATCAGGGGCGGGCACCGACCGGCGGGGCCGCGCGGTGCCCGTCGACGCCGAACGCGCGGGGGTCGTCGACGTCGACGATCCGGCGCCCCAGCGGGGTGAGCGACACCGGGATCATCTTGAGGTTGGCCCAGGCGAACGGGATGCCGATGATCGTCACGGCCAGGGCGATCGCCGTGACGACGTGCCCGATCGCGAGCCACCACCCGGCCACGACGAACCAGACGACGTTGCCCAGCGTCGAGCCCACCCCGGCGTCGGCCCGGCGCTCGATGCTGCTGCCGAACGGCCACAGCGCGAACAGCGCGATCCGGAACGACGCGATCCCCCAGGGGATCGTGACGATGAGGATGCAGCAGATGATGCCCGCGACGACGTAGCCGAGCGCCATCCACACCCCCGCCAGCACGAGCCAGACGAGGTTGAGCAGGGTCCGCAGCAGGCTCATGCCACCCAGCCTGCCACCGCCGACGTGGTTCGTCCGTTACGTCAGCTCGCGGCCCTTCGTCTCGGGCAGCGTCAGGATGATCAGGAAGGCGATCAGCGCGCCGCCGGACACGTACCAGAAGAAGAGGTCGGGACGCCCGGCGCCGGACAGCGCGGCGATGAGCAGCGGCGCGGTCCCGCCGAAGATCGCGACGGTGAGGTTGTACCAGGCGCCGATGCCCAGGGCCCGGAGCTCGGTCGGGAAGATCTCGCTCATGATCGCCGGCGCGATCGAGGAGAACACCGAGTAGAGCCCGAGGCCCACCGCGAACACGATGATCAGGTTGATCAGCGGTGGCCGGTCGGTGATGAGCAGGCTCAGCGGGACGGTGAGCAGCACGAACGCCCCGGACCACACCAGCATCTGCGGCTTGCGCCCGAACCGGTCGGCGAGGGCTCCCATGGGGTACTGGCCGATGATGAACACAACGGTGCCGATCGACAGCGCCAGGAACACGTCGCTGCCCGCGGCGTCGCGGAACTGCACCGCGAACGGGGTCAGGGCGCTGAAGAAGGTGTAGTAGCACAGCGTCGAGAGCAGGGTGAACCCGAAGAGCTGCAGCACCGACTTCGGGTAGTGCGTCAGCGTCTTGAGCAGCGGGTTCTTCGTGGCCCGGGCCGTCTCGACGTTGGC
Organism: Actinomycetospora lutea; assembly: GCF_028737205.1. Lineage (GTDB taxonomy): Bacteria > Actinomycetota > Actinomycetes > Mycobacteriales > Pseudonocardiaceae > Actinomycetospora > Actinomycetospora lutea. Next base: position 47,831 of record NZ_JAQZAL010000038.1, read on the forward strand.
CTCGAACTGCTCGGTCTCGGCCAGCGTGCGGCGCAGCCACAGCCCGACGAGGCCCAGCACGCCGCCGACGACGAACGCGATGCGCCAGCCCCACGACTCCAGCTGGGGCCGGGTGAGCGTGCTGGTCAGCAGCAGCCCCAGGAGGCTCGCGGCCAGCAGTGCGGTGCCGGTGGAGATGTAGAAGAAGCTGGAGTACCGCCCGCGCCGGTTCGGCGGGGCGATCTCGGCCAGGTACGCGCTCGCGTTGGAGACCTCCCCGCCGAGGCTCAGGCCCTGCGCGATGCGGGCGAGCAGCAGCAGGATCGGCGCGAGCCACCCCACGGCCTGGTAGGTCGGCAGCACGGCGATGACCAGCGACCCGCCGGCCATCAGCAGGATCGTCACGAGCATCGCGAAGCGGCGGCCGCGCAGGTCGGCCAGGCGCCCGAGGAACACCCCGCCGAGCGGGCGGAAGAAGAACGCCAGCGCGTAGGTGCTCGTCGTGCCGATGAGCGCGAGGGTCGGCGACGACTTGTCGAAGAACTGCGACGAGAAGTAGACCGCGAACGTTGCGTAGATCGTCCAGTCGAACCACTCGACCGCGTTCCCGATGCTCGCGGCGACGAGCGTCCGCACGGGCAACTGGTGGCGCTCGGTGCTCGCCGTCCCGGCAGCTTGACTCATCGGTCCTCCTGTCGTGGCCTCCTGCGCGACGGAGCGTAGGCGAGCGAGTGCGCGCGGTACAGGTTCAGTCCCGGACGATTCCGACTTTGCCCCGCGCGCCCGCGTCGGCGACCTCGTAGGCGCGGGCGGCGTCGGCGAGGGCGAACCGGTCGGTCACCACGCGCTCGGGGTGCAGGTCCCACCGCGCGAGGCGCTCCAGCAGCTCGGTCATTCGCCAGGTCGGCGCCACCCAGGAGCCGTGGACGGTGAGCTGGCGGTGGATGAGGACCTCGCTGACGTCGACGGTCAGCGTCCCGCCCTCGCCGACGAGCGCGCAGCGGCCGTGGCGGCGGGTGTGGCGCAGGGCGGTCAGCTGGGCGACGCCGGCGCCCGAGCAGTCGACGGTGACCTCGGCGCCGTCCCCGAGGAGCTCGTGCAGCTCGCCGTCCTGCCCCTCGACCGCGACGTCCACGGCGCCCAGGTCACGGGCCAGCGCGCGCCGCTCCGGCGACGGGTCGGTGCCGACGACCCACGGCGAGCCCATGGCCGACGCGAGCATCCCGGCCGCGAGCCCGACCGGACCCAGCCCGGTGACCAGCACCTGCTCACCGCCCGCGAGCGCCACACGGCACAGCGCCTCGTAGGCCGTCGCGAACCCGCAGGCCACGCAGGCGCCGTCGAGGAACGTCAGGCTGTCGGGCAGCGGGACCAGGTCGCGCTCCTCGGCCAGCAGGAGGTCGGCGTGCCCGCCGTCGCGCTGCCAGCCGTAGGCCGCGCGCCGGGGTGAGGTGCAGCTGATCTGGTAGCCGCGGCGGCACTCGTCGCACTGGCCGCAGCCGCTGATGTGGTACACGACGACGCGGTCGCCGACGCGGATGCGCTCGACCTCGGTGCCGACCGCGACGACCTGCCCGCACGGCTCGTGGCCGCCGATGACGTCCTGGTAGGCCTCGGGGCCCTCGCCGAGGTGCTCGCGGTAGATCGCCCGCAGGTCGCTGCCGCAGATCGTCGAGGCGCGCACCTCGACCACGACCTGGCCCCGCCCGGGCTCCGGGTCGGGCACCTCGCGCACGTCGACCCGGCGCCCGCCGGGCAGGTACACGCCGCGCACCTCAGCTCCTCTCGGGCGCCCACTCCGTCGCCCACCGGCGCAGTTCGGCCGCCTTGATCTTCGTGCCGTTCGTGCCGGACGTCGTGGGCATGGCGTCGACGACGTGCACCGCCGCCGGCACCTTGAACCCCGCGAGCGCCGCACGGCACCACGCCACCAGATCGTCCCCCGCCGGCGTCCGTCCCGCCGCGCCGACGACGAAACCGACGGCCGTCGTGGCCCCGTCCGCGCCCTCCACGCCGACGACCTTCGCCGTGCCGACGTCGGGGTGGGCGGCGAGGCGCAGCTCGATCTCGGCGGGGTCGACGAGGAAGCCGCGCAGGCGCAGGGCGTCGCCGCGCCGGCAGACGTAGGCGAAGGCGCCGTCGTCGACGAGCACGCCGAGGTCGCCGCTGCGGAACCACCCGTCGGCGGTCCACACGTCCGGGGAGTCGGCCCCCAGGTACGCGTCGACGACGTTGGGCCCGCGGAACTGGATCTCGCCCTCGCGTCCCGGCCCGAGGACGGCCTCGGTGTCGGGGTCGACGACGCGCACGGCGATGTCGGGGTGCACGACCCGCCCCCCGCCGATCCACCGCGTGGGCGGGGGCTCGTCGGCGGGCCAGGCGGCGGTGAGCGCGAAGACCTCCGAGGAGCCGTAGACCCCGCTCACCTGCGTCCCGGCCTCGTCGCCGAGCCACGCCGCGAGCTCGTGGCTGCGGCCCTGGAAGTCGGCGACGCCCCACCAGCGCCAGCTCGACAGGTCCCGCGGGCGGCGCTCGTGGGCCTCGCGCAGCCGCAGCACCAGGTCGTCGCCGGCGCCGACGTGGGTGACGCGGTGGGCGGCGATGTGGTCGAGCACGCGGTCGGCGTCGAAGGTGGGTTCGAGGAGCACGACGGCGCCGGCGGCGAGGCCCGCCATGACCGCGTTGAAGCCGTAGACCCCCGAGAGCGGCAGGGCGCCGAGCACCACGTCGCCCTCGGCGAGCCCGAGCACCGCGGCGTCGGCCGCGGCGTGGGTGAGCACCGCGGTGCCGCTGTGGGCGGCGAGCTTGGGCAGCCCGGTGGAGCCGGAGGTCGTGAACGCGACCGCCAGCGCGGCGGGGTCGCAGCGCGCCGGCTCCGGGCCGTCGTGGCGCCGCGGGGTCCACGCGCCGGCCCCGACGTCGCCGGCCGCCGGGTCGGGCTCGGCACCGTCGGACGCCGCGCCGAACGGCCCGGTGACGACGGCGACCTCGGGGACCACGCCCGAGTGCTCGACGGCGGCGCGCAGGCGCTCGAGCAGGTCGAGCCCGTGGAAGCCGTGGGCCAGGGCGACCAGCTTCGGCCGGGCGCGCCCGAGCACGTGCCCGGACTCCTCGGTGCCGTAGCGGGTGTTGACGCCGACCACGTGCGCGCCGCGGGCGGCGACCGCGAACTGCCAGACCAGCGCGTCGCTCCAGTTCGGCATCCACACCGCCACCGCGTCGCCCGGGCCGATCCCGTGCTCGTGCAGCTCCTCGGCCAGCGCGCGCACGCGGCGCCACAGCTCGCCGCGGGTGACGGGGTGGGTGGTGCCGTCGGGGGCGGTGTCGAGGACGACGGTGGCGTCGGGGTCCCGGTGGGCCAGGCGTCCGAGCAGGTCGGGGAGGTCGGCGGGCAGCGGGCCGGGCGCGGGGAAGGCGGCGACGGGGTGCGGGGTCACCGTGGGTCGGTCGCTCACGCCCGCACCGCCCCGAGCTCGGCGAGCCAGTCGTCGAGGACGGCGTCGAAGTCGGCGATCTCCTCCATCGGGTAGTGCCCGATTCCCGGCAGGACCGTGCAGCGTGCGCCGGGGATGCTCGCGGCGGCCGCGCGCACGCGCGCGACGTCGAGCCAGAGGTCGTCGTCGCCGACGACGAGGTGGGCGGGGCAGGTGATGCCCGGCAGGGCGTCGCGCAGGTCGTGGGTCGCCCAGCCCAGGAGGTCGGAGGTGGACACGGCCGGGTCCTCCCGTCGGTGCATGGTCGCGATCAGCTCGGCGCGCTCGCGCGGGACGTCGCGGCCGACGACCGCCAGTGTGCCGAGGTAGGTGCGGTCGGTGCGGCTCGGCGCCGCGACGTCGGAGAGCTCGCGACGCAGCCCGCGCACCGAGGGGCGGCCGCCGGTGTGGGCGTCGGCGGCCATGGCGACGACGGCGGCGAGCCGGTCCGACGCCCGGACGGCGACGTCGAGGGCGATCTTGCCGCCGATCGAGCAGCCGACGACGCCGGGGCGCGCGAGCCCGAGGCGGTCGATCAGCGCGAGGCACCAGTCGGCGTAGGCGCCGAGGTCGGTGACGGGTCCGCCCGGGGCCGGCTCGGAGCGGCCGTGGCCGGGCAGGTCCGGGACGACCACGCGGTACCCGCGGGCCGCGAGCGCCGGGGCGACGTGGCGCCACTGCACCCCGCTCTGGCCCGCGGTGTGCAGGCACAGCACCGGCGGCGCGTCCGGCTCCCCGTGCTGCTCGACGAAGGCGAGGCTGCCGCCCAGCGGCAGGTAGTCGGCGCGCATCAGGCGATCTCCCGGGCGGCGTCGGCGAGGCGGTGGAGCGCGGAGGTGAGCCGCAGGTACTCGTAGCCGTCGCCGGTGACGGTGAAGCGCCCGGCCATCGCGAGGCGCATGAACGGGTTGTCGGGGGCCTCCACCAGCTCGAGCCAGGTCGCCGCGTCGGCGCCGAGGGTGAACGTCGCCCCGCGCGGGGAGCGGCGGGCGACCTCGATGACCCGGCCGCGGTAGACGCGCAGGTGCACCTCGTCGTCCCCGCAGCGCAGTCCCACCGTGCCGTCCCAGCTGGCGACCTCGTCGGCGAGGTCGGCCTTCTCGGTGAGCGCCTCCGCCCAGCCGACCGTGCCGAAGGCGCGCCCGTCCGGGTCGGGCCCGGGGCCGCGGGCGGCGATCAGGGCGGCGGTCGTGCCGTCCTGGACGGTCTCGCCGTCCTGGTTCGTCAGGGCCATGGCCCGGGTGACGACGCCGCGGTCGCCGGCCGAGGTGCGCCGGGCGCGCACGATCGTCACCTCGAGGGTCAGCAGGTCGCCGACGCGGACCGGGCGCCGGTAGGCCCAGTGGGTGTCGAGCAGGCCGAGCACCGCCTCGCCGTGGAGGCCGAGCCCCTGCAGCAGCCCCATCGCGACGGCGACCCCGAACGGCCCCTGCAGGATCGCGTCGGGTCCGGCGTGCAGGGGGTGGTCGTCGCCGCTGACCCGCGTGAAGGCGGCGAGGTCCTCGGCGGTGACCTCGCGCGGCGGGCTGGTCCACCGCTCCCCCACCACGAAGTCCTCGAACCAGCGATCGGCCACCCGGGCACCTCCATACGAACGACTGTTCGTGCTCCAATCCACCACCCGGCGCCTCGAGCCGTCAAGCAGGGGCCGCGCGGGCCTCTACGCTGGCGGACGTGAACGCGCGTTCGACGGTTACGCTCGTCGGGGACACCGGCCGGGGCAACGAGGCCGCGATCCTCAACGCCGCCCTCGAGGCGTTCGGCGCCAAGGGGTTCCACGGCGCCTCGATGCGCGACGTGGCGCGGGGTGCGGGCACCAGCCTGTCGAACCTCTACAACTACTTCCCGTCGAAGTCGCGCCTGCTCGCCGAGGTGCTCCGGCACGCCAACGACGAGCTGGTGACGCGCCTGCACGTGGCCGTCGACGAGGCCGGCGACGACGCGGTGTCGCGGATGCGCGAGGCCGTGCGCGCGTACGTCCGCTTCGTCGTGGACCACCAGCTCGCGATGGTCGTGTCCACCAACGAGGTGCGCTACCTCGCCGGCGAGGACCGCGAGCGCCTGGTGGTCGACCGCGACGCGACGCAGGCGGTGTTCGAGCAGATCGTCAGCCAGGGGGCGGCGTCCGGGGAGTTCCGCACGCCGCACCCGGACGACGCCGCCCGCACCGTGCTCTCCGGGCTCGCGGGCGTGGCGCAGTGGTACCGGCCGGACGGGCGCCTGTCGCGGGGCCAGCTCGCCGAGCAGCAGGCGCGGTACGCCCTCGCGCTGCTGGAGAGCCCGCTGGCGCACTGACCTTGTGGTGGGCGGTACCGCGCTCGTACGGTACGAACGATCGTTCGTGTACCGGAGAGGGCGCCGCCGTGACCCAGACCAGTCCCGAAGCACCGCCGCGCATGGGCCGGCTCGCGACGGCCGCCGTCTTCGCGACCACCCTGGAGTGGTTCGACTTCCTGATCTACGCCACCGCGGCGGCGCTGGTGCTCGGGTCCCAGTTCTTCCCGTCGTCGAACCCGGTGGCCGGGACGCTGGCGTCGTTCGCGACGTTCGCGGTCGGCTTCGTCGCCCGCCCGCTCGGCGGCATCATCGCCGGCCACGCCGGTGACCGGTACGGCCGCAAGCCCCCGCTGGTGGCGGCCATGCTCGTCATGGGCGTGGCGACGTTCGCGATCGGCGTGCTGCCCAACTACGCGGTCATCGGCGTCTGGGCGCCGGTCCTGCTCGTCGTGGCCCGGCTGGTGCAGGGCCTCGGGGTCGGCGCGCAGTGGGGCGGGGCGGCGCTGCTGCTCACCGAGCACGCCCCGGTCGAGCGGCGCGGGTTCTACGGGAGCCTCGTGCAGACCGGGGCCGTCCTCGGGGCCGTCGCGGGCAACCTGTTCTTCCTGATCCTCACCGCGACGCTGACCGACGAGCAGTTCACGAGCTGGGGCTGGCGCGTGCCGTTCCTGTCCGGGCTGGTGCTCGTGCTGATCGGGCTCTACGTGCAGCTGCGGATCGAGGACACCCCGGTCTTCACCGCGCTGCGTGAGCGCTCGACCGCGGCGAAGCGCGAGGCGGGGCTGCGCAAGGCGCCGCTGGTCGAGGCGGTGCGGAAGTACTGGAAGGAGATCCTCCAGGCGACCGGGGCGTTCTTCGTCGTCAACGCGACGTTCTACATCCTCATCAGCGGGGTCCTCGACTACGCGACCAAGACGGTCGGGATGTCGCGGACCGCGATCCTGCTGTGCGTGATGGGCGCCGGGCTCACCCAGGTGATCACCATGCCGTTCTTCGGCGCGCTCACCGACAGGATGGGCACGCGCAAGAAGCTCTACCTCGCCGGCACGGTCGGGATGGCGATCTGGGCGTTCCCGCTGTTCTGGCTGATCGACACGGGCTCGGTGCCGCTGGTCTTCCTCGCCCTGCTGGTCGGCTTCACGATCCACGCGACGATGTACGGCCCGCAGGCCACGCTCTACGCCGAGATGTTCCCCGCCGACGTCCGCTACTCGGGCGCGTCGCTGGGCTACCAGTTCGCGTCGGTGTTCGCGGGCGGGCTGGCACCGTTCATCATGACCGCGCTGCTCGCGGCCACCGGGGCGTCCTGGTCGGTGTCGCTGTACATCATCGGCACGGCGGCGCTCACCTTCCTGGCCGTGATCACGATCCGGGAGCGCTTCCGCCGGGACCTCTACGAGACCTCGGAGGACGAGGCGGCCGCGTCGCCGGAGACGGTGCGCGCCGGGACCGCTCGGTAGCGGCGGACGCTCGCGCTCGCCCGCTTCCCGGGGTGCGAGGGCGTCGTTCGCTGCGTGGCAGGCAGCGAGTGACGCCTTGGCTGCCTTGCTTGGCGCGGCGAGGGCGAGGTCGGGGCGGGGAGCTGCGCTCTCATCACCGGTGAGCCGCCCGGCCGTTGGGCCGCTGAGCTGGGGATCGTTACCGATCCGTGATCTGGCGTGGGGGTCTCGGGGGGTTTCTGGGGGCCGGGGTTGTCGGGGGTCGGTTCTAGCGTTCTGGGTGTGAGCATCGACCACGATCTGGGCGCCGCGCTGGCGGCGGCGCTGGACGGTCGTGAGCCGGACGCCGAGCTGGCGGGGGTGCTCGACGGGATCGATGCGTCCACGTTGACCGGGCAGGATCTCGCGGCGTATGTGCGGGCGCGGTGGCGGGTGCACAACCGGGCCGAGGC
>NZ_JAQZAL010000039.1 GCF_028737205.1 Actinomycetospora lutea
CACCGGCCCTGACCCTCACCGGCCCTGACCCTCACCGGCCCTGACCCTCACCGGCCCTGACCCTCACCGGCTCTGACCCTCACCGGCTCTGGGGGGCGCCCCCGTCGTCGAACATCGGGTGCGGGGACACGTCGTCCGTGCGCTCCTCCCCGCTGCCCTCGGTCACGCCGTCCCGGTAGCTCGCCAGCCGTTCCGCGACCTCGTGCGGCGAGGCCCCCGGGGCGCCGAAACTCAGCGCGCCCCCCGCCGGCGGCGGGACCGCGCCGGGGACGAGCAGCGCCCGCGGCTCGCGCTGCGGCAGGCCCGCCGCGGTGACGCCCGCGAGGTCGGCGCCGTCCGGCTCGACCGCGGCCTCCGCGGCGGCCTGCCCCGCGTCGGCCGGCGAGGACCACGCCACGGCGTCGCCGGACGCCTCCGAGAGCGCCCGGAACTCCGAGAGGTCGGCGAACCACGCCGACACCTGGTCGTAGATCGGTTCGGGCGAGACCGGGGACCGGTGGGTGGGGGCGCGGGGCGACGGCACCGGGATGTCCGGCTCGTCCGACGGGCGCAGCCGGTCGAGCAGCTCGCGCAGCTCGGCGGGCCGGTAGTCGGAGAGCACCACCACGGTCATCCGGAAGCGGCGCACGCGGCGCTGGACGTCGCCGGGGAGGTCGCTGAAGCGCAGCCCGTCGAGCCTGCGCACCTCGTCGTGGCCGGGCGCCTGCTCCCCGGAGCACGGCAGCTCGTCGCGGAAGAAGCGCAGCAGCGTGAGCAGCCGCTGGGCCCCGTCGAGCACGACCTCGCCGACGTCCGGGTCGGCCGGATCGGCGGCGATGTGGATCTCCGGGACGCACCACTCGCGCAGGATGGTGTCGATGAAGCGCTGCTGGCGCTGCTCGTCCCACCCGCCGGGGCGGGACGTGTCGCCGCGGGGATGGAGCTCCTGGCGTTCGAGGCGGGCCATCAGTGACTCGAGCTCGAGCTCGATGCGCTCAACGTGCACGGCGGCCTCCACCGTCCGTGGGCGGCGGCCCACGCTCAAGGGGTCCGGGGTCGGGCTGGTGGATCGTCGAGGACGGGGGGTGCGCCGGCGGGGGACGCGGGGGCGTCGACGACCAGGCGAGCCAGCCGGCGACGACCACCACGGCGTCGAGGGCGATGAGGACCCTCGTCAACCACGGGGTCCGGCGGCGGACACGGTGGCGGGTCACGCGCACGGGGCATCGGCCTCCCGTCATCGCCCGTCGAGCACGAGGGCGTGCCGGACCAGGGCCACGAGCACGTCACGCGCCGACTCGGGTCGCCGGGCGTCGCAGGTCAGCAGGGGGGTCCCGGACGGCAGGTCCATCGCCTCGCGGACCTCGTCGGGGTCGTGGCGGCGCGCGCCGTCGAACAGGTTCACCGCGACGACATGGGGCACGCCGCGGGACTCGAGGAAGTCCGTGGCCGCGAAGCACGCCTCGAGCCGCGCGGTGTCGGCGAGGACGACCGCGCCGACCGCCCCGCGGAACAGGTCGTCCCACATGAACCAGAAGCGCTGCTGGCCGGGCGTGCCGAACAGGTAGAGCACGAGCTGCGAGGGCAACGAGATCCGGCCGAAGTCCATCGCCACCGTGGTGGTCGTCTTGTCGGCCCGCGGGGTCGCGTCGTGCCCGCGGCCGGCCTCGGTCATGACGGCCTCGGTCACGAGCGGCTCGATCTCGGACACGGCGCCGACGAACGTGGTCTTGCCCGCGCCGAACCCGCCGGCGACCACGATCTTCGCCGACGGCGCGGCGGTGGAGGGCGCGCCGCGCGGGGCCTCAGAGACGCTGGAGCCCATCGAGGACCCTCTCCAGGAGCTCGCGGCTCGGGCGGTCGTCGGACGGGAGGTGGAGCACGACCAGGCCGCCGCGGGCCATGTCGTCGAGCACCACGCGCGTGACGCCGAGCGGCAGGTCGATGCGGGCGGACACCTCGGCCACCGAGATCGGCATGACGCACAGCCGGCAGATCGCGCGCTGCTCCTCGGGGATGCCCGCGGCGGGGACGTCGAGCGCCGAGGCGGTCTGCACCAGGGTCTCGACGGCCAGGGTCACCTCGGGCCGCGTGCGGCCCCCGGTGATCGTGTACGGCCGCACGCGGGGAGCGCGGCGCCCCGCCCCGGTGGTCACGTCGCCCGGGCGGTGCGCAGCTCCCGGCGCACCTCGGGGGTGAGGGCCTTCCCCACGCGCGCGGTCATCAGGGTCATCTCGTAGCCGACCAGGCCGCGGTCGCAGTCGACGGTGGCCAGGACGACGAGGCAGGAGCCGTCGCGGATCGCCATGGTCAGCACCAGACCCTGCGCCATCTCGACGACGGTCTGCACGACCTCGCCGGCGTCGAAGCACCGGGCGGCGCCGCCGGCCAGGCTGACGAGCCCGGCGGCGACCGCGGCCAGCTGGTCGGCGCGTTCGTCGGGCAGGCGGCTCGAGTGCGTGAGCAGGAGCCCGTCGGCGGAGATGACGACGGCGTGGGCGACGCCGGGCACGCGCGTCACGAAGTCGTCGACCAGCCAGGCGAAGCGCTCGAACGACGTCGAGGTGGTCATCGCGGGCCTCCCGACTCGCTGCCCGCCGCGCCCGCGGTGGCGGGCTCGGTCTCGATGGTGTCGCCGTCCCGGGGTACCTCGAAACCGTCGGTGTCGAGCTCCTCGCGGCCCCGGGTGGCGCCCTGCTGGAACTGGCTCATCCGGGCGCGCAGGGCGTCGGCGTCGACGGTCCGCCGTGGCGCGGGGATGTCGTCGGGGGCGGGCTCCGCGTCGGACGGGGCGGCCGGCGGGGCGGCGCCTCCCGGGACGAGCCCGGCGCCGCGGCGGCGCCGGGGCAGGCCGCCGGCGGTGTGCTCGGTGGGCTCGGGCTCGGCGGCGCGGGCGGCGACGGCCCGCCACCCCTCGTCGGCGGTCGACTCCCAGAGCGACGCGTTCCCGCCCCGCGGTGCCGGGATCGCCGCGTCGGTGTCGGAGAACCAGGCCGAGCACATCTCCTGGAAGATCGGCTCGTCGGGCGCGCGCGCCACGGGGACCTCGTCGGTGAGGGGGTCCTCGGGCTGGGGCTCGTCGGTGGGGGCGCCGTCGGTGCGGGCGCCGTCGGTGCGGACGCCGTCGGTGAGGGAGCCGTCGCCCGGCTCGGCGGCGACGGGGTCGTCGGTGACGCGCGGGCGCTCGTGCGCGACGAGGACGTCGGCGGGCACGTGGACGCTCGCGGTGGTGCCGTCGTCGCCGCCCGGCAGCAGCCGTGCGGTGATCCCGTGGCGGCGGGCCAGCGCGCCCACCACGAACAGGCCCATCTGCCGGGGCACCGTCGAGTCGAGGAGCACCGGCTGCTCGAGCCGCGCGTTGGCGTCGTCGAGGTCCTCGGTGTCCATGCCGAGCCCCCGGTCGGCGACCTCGACGATCGCGCCGCCGTCCGGGGCCCGCGAGGCGCTGACCGTGACCGGGGTGTCGGGTGGCGAGTAGCTGGTGGCGTTGTCGAGGAGCTCGGCGAGCAGGTGGGTGAGGTCGTCGGCGGCGGCGCCCTGCACGCGCAGGCCGGGCACCTGCCGCACCTCGACGCGCTGGTAGTGCTCGACCTCGCCGACGGCTGCGCGCACGACGTCGGCGAGCAGCAGCGGCTCGGCGGCCCCGCGGGACGGGGTGGCGCCGCCCAGCACCAGCAGGTTCTCGCCGTTGCGCCGCATGCGCGTGGCGAGGTGGTCGAGCCGGAACAGGTCGGCGAGGACGTCGGGGTCCTCCTCGCGGCTCTCCAGGGTGTCGATGAGCAGGATCTGCCGCTCGACGAGGCCCTGGGAGCGCCGGGACAGGTTGACGAACAGCGCGTTGAGGTTGGTCCGGAGGCGGGCCTGCTCGCCGGCGAGGCGCACGGCCTCGCGGTGCACGCTGTCGAACGCCCGGGCGACCTCGCCGACCTCCTCCTCGGTGTGGATCGGGACCGGGTCGACGGCGTCCTCGGGGCGATCGCGGCCCACGCCCTCGTCCTCGAGCTCCCGGACCGCGTCGGGCAGGCGGCGCTCGGCCACGTCGAGCGCGGAGTACCGCAGCCGCCGCAGCGGGGTGATCAGCGACCGCGCGATGACGACGGCGAGCGCCACCGCGGCGAGCACGCCGAGCAGGACCAGGGCGATCGCCACGACCGCCGTCGTCGTCGCCCGCGCCACGAGCCCGTCCGCGGCGGCCTGCAGCTCGCCCTGGAGAGCGGACTCGAGCGTGCGCATCCGCTCCCGGGTGGCGCTCGCGGCGCCGTCCCAGGCGGCCGGGTCGACGGCGAGCGCCGTGCCGTCCTGCAGCAGGGCGGTCTGCAGGATGCGGACGCGCTGGTCGACCTCGGGGCCGGCGACGGTGTCGTCGAAGAGCTGGACCTGGGCCGGGGTGGCGCCCGCCTCGAACTCCGCGGTGGCGGCCTCCTGCTCGGCGACCGCCCCGCGCAGGACGTCGCTCGCGCCGACGGGCAGCGCGCGCGTGATGGCCCCGACCAGGAGCAGGGCGTGCTGGACCTCGGCCTGCTCCTTCGCCCGGCCGAGGGCGGCCAGGCTCGTCGCCGGCCGCACGACCGAGGGCTCGCCGACCGCGCCGGCGATGTCGCGGGAGAGCCCCAGCAGAGGGTCGACCAGACCCGTGTAGCCGGTGACGACGCTGGTGGCGGGGTAGCGGGTGGCCACCGCGGTGGCCCGCAGGGGCGGCAGCGCGTCGAGGCGCGCGAGGGCCGTCGCGTAGCGGTCGCGCACGCCGGGGTCGAGCTCGGCCGCCTCCCCGCCGGCGGCGCGCAGCGCCTCGACGGCGCCGTCGGTGCGGTCCGCGGCGACGTCGAGGCCCGAGCGGTCCGGTGGGCGGCCCGCGGCGACCCAGGCGGCGGTCGCACTGCGCTCGGTCTGGACCCGGTCGACCAGGTCGGCGACGGTGCCGGTCAGGCGGGCGCCGGTGGCCACCTGGGCCAGCTCGCCGCGCTCGGCGAGCTGGGTGCGGATCGCCAGCCCGGCCAGCAGAAGCACCAACAGGAGCGGGACCGCCACCACCGCGACCACCTTGGTGCGGACACGCCAGTGGCCAGCGCTCCACCACGCATTCGCGGTGGGAACGGGCACGCTGCTCTCGGCCACGGACGATCCCCCGGTTCGCCAGGCACGGCACGGATCGGCGTCTCGAGTTCCCGGGCGCATTTCGTTGACCGGATGGAGAACTCGTTCAACAACCATCTGTGACGATGACGAAAGCCACGGTAGCTTCCCCGTGGCGAGCACGACACCCGATCGAGACAGTTGTTCACGCGGACGCACTACTGCGCGGCAATTCGTCGAACAATTCGTGCTCCAAGAGGGGGAAGTCGTGCGCAAGTGGAGTAACAATCGTGCGAGCCGGCGAGGTCGACAGATCATCGTCCGGTTGCTGACGGTCCTGTCCGTGCTCGTCCTGTCCGCGTGCAGCGCGCTCGGCGGGTCGAGCTCCGGGGGTCAGGGCGGGACCGAGGGGGGACCGGAGAGGCCCACACTGCGGGTCGGGATGCTCAACATCGTCGACACGGCGTCGTTCTACCTCGCGCAGGAACGGGGTTTCTTCCGCGACGAGGGGCTCACCGTGGAGCCGGTCGTCGCGCAGGGCGGCGCGGCGTCGATCCCGGCGGTCGTCGGCGGGAGTCTCGACGTCACGTTCGGCAACTACGTGTCGTTCTTCCTCGCGCAGAACCAAGGAGTCGGCCGATTCCGTTTGATCTCGGACGGATATCAGGCCGGGCCCAACACCTTCGTCCTCGTCGTCCGTCCGGACGGCACCGTGCGCGCGCCGCGCGATCTCGCGGGCCGGCGGGTCGCGGTGAACACGTTCCGCAACATCGTCGAACTGAATGCGCGTTCAGCGCTCCAGACGAACGGGGTCGATCCGAACACGGTGCAGTTCGTCGAGGTCCCGTTCCCCGACATGGCCGCCGCCCTCGCGGCCGGGCGGGTCGACGCGGCCGCGATGGTCGAGCCGTTCATCACCGCGGCCGGGCGCAGCTCCGGCGCGATCCCGGTCCTCGACACGGCATCGGGTCCCACGGCCGACATCCCGTTGGGCGGCTACGGCACGACCGAGGCGTTCGCGACCGAGAACCCGCGGACCGTCGCGGCCTTCCAGCGGGCCATGCTGCGGGGACAGCAGGCCGCCGCCGACCGGGCCAACGTCGAGCAGGTGCTCCCGACCTACATCCGCATCGACCGGGCCACCGCCACGCTGATCAACCTCGGGACCTACCCCCAGTCGCTCGACGGCACCCGGCTGCAGCGGGTCGCCGACCTGATGCAGCAGTTCGCCCTGGTCCCGGGCCGCTTCGACGTGCAGCCGCTGCTGGCCCCGCCGTGAGCCGTGCGGTCGTCCGCGGGCTCGTCGGTCTGTGCACCTTCCTCGCGATCGGGGAGGTCGTCGGACGGGCCGGCCTCGTGCCGCCGGAGCTCCTGCCGCCGTCGTCGGCGGTGCTCGCCTCGCTCGTCGAGATCGTCGCCGACCAGGCGTTCCGGGCCGACGTCGTCGCGACCGTGCTCGCCTGGCTCATCGGGCTGGGCGTCGCCGTCGGGATCGCGGTGCCGGCGGGGGTCCTGCTGGGCAGCGTGCCCGGCGTCCGCGCGGGGACGCGGGCGCTGGTCGAGTTCCTGCGCCCGATCCCGTCCGTGGCGCTGATCCCGCTGGCGGTCGTGCTCGTCGGGCAGGGGCCCGCGAGCAAGATCGCCCTGGCCGTCTACGCGGCGGTGTGGCCGATCCTGTTCAACACCGTCCACGCGGTCACCGAGGTCGACCCGCTCCTGCGCGAGACCGCCGCGGCGTTCCGGGCCGGGCGGCGCCGGACCCTCCTGCGGATCGTGCTGCCGTCGATGGCGCCCTTCGTGCTGACCGGGGTCCGCCTCGCCGCCGCGGTGGCGCTGATCCTCGTCGTCTCCACCGAGCTCCTCGTGGGCGGCGGGCGGGGGATCGGGGAGTACATCGCCCAGTCCGGCACGGGCGGCGGACGCATGGACGTCGTGCTCGCGGCGGCGATCGTCGCGGGCCTCGTCGGGCTCGCCGCCAACGCCGCGCTCACCGCCGCGGGACGCCGGTGGCTGCCGTGGAGCCCCGCCGCGTGACGCGCCGCACGACCCGACCGTGGGTGCGCTGGGGCGTGTTCGCGCTCGCCGTGGCCGTCTGGGAGATCGCGGCCCGGGCCGCGGGGAGCGCGTTCTTCCCGCCGCCGTCGGCGATCGCGGCGGTCGCGTGGCGCACCTGGTTCTCCGGACCCGCCGTCCTGACCGAGAGCGCCCGGGCGGACGTGGTGCCCAGCGTGGCCCGCGTCCTCGGCGGGTGGGCGCTGTCGGCGGTGATCGGCATCGCGGTGGGCCTGATGCTGGGCCGCTCCCGGCGGGCGAGCGAGTACCTCGCCCCGCTGCTGGCCTTCGCGCGGGCGCTCCCGCCGCCGGTGCTGATCCCGGTCTTCCTCGTGCTGTTCGCCGCGGGCACGCCGATGCAGCTCGCGACGATCGTGTTCGGCACGGTCTGGCCCGTCCTGCTCAACGCCGCGGACGGCGCCCGCGGCGTCGACCCGGTCACGATGGACACGGCGGACGTGTACGGCGTGCGGGGCGTGCGCCGGCTGTGGCGGGTGATCCTCCCGGCGGCGGCGCCGCGGATCGTCGCCGGGCTGCGGGTGAGCCTCTCGCTCGCGCTGATCCTCATGGTCGTCTCGGAGCTGGTGGCGTCCACCGACGGTCTGGGCCACCAGCTCGTCGTCGCCCAGCGCGCCTTCGACTTCACGGCGATGTGGGCGGCGATCGTCCTGCTCGGGGCCGTGGGCTACGCGCTGAACGCGGCGCTGCTCGGCGTCGAGCGCCGGGCGCTCGGCCGGGGCACCACCGGGGGATGACGAGAGGGGATGCCGTGACGCCGATGGTCGAGGTCGCCGACCTCGCCGTGGCCTTCCGTGACGGGCGGAGCGCGACGACGGTGCTCGACGGGCTCTCCCTGCGCGTCGAGCGCGACGAGGTCGTGTGCCTGCTGGGCCCGTCCGGGTGCGGCAAGCTGCGCGTGCGGCGGGAGTACGCGATGACGGTGGTGCTCGTGACCCACGACATCGACGAGAGCATCTACCTCGCCGACCGCGTCGTCGTCCTCTCGCCGCGCCCGGCGTCCGTCGTCGCCGACCTCGCGGTGGACCTTCCGCCCGACCGGGACCAGATCGCCACCCGCGAGTCGGACGCCTTCGTCCACCTGCGGGCGCGGGCCGCGGCGCTGCTGCGCGACGGGTCGGGCGCGCCCGAGCGGGACACCGGCGCCGCGGAGCCCGTCGAACGGTGAGGTCGCCGCCGCCGCGCAGTCGTCCGATTGGTCCGGATGGCGTCGTTCGGGAACTCCCCGACCCGGGGCATCCGTTGACCACTCGACCGAGGAGGCTCCCCATGGGATTCCGTCTGCTGCCCCACGTCCATCCGCGCCATCACCTGCGGCGCACCTTCCGGCTCGGCCCGTTGCGCCTGCACGCCGGCCCCGACGGCGTCAGCTGGGGACTCGGCGCCGGACGCTGGTCGTGGAACGCGAAGAGCCGCCGCCACACCGTGGACACCCCCGGCCCGGGCTACTGGCAGAGCAAGGGTCGCCCCCGCCGGTAGGGGCCGGTCAGTCGGCGAGCTCGACGTAGACGCGCCGCCAGGGCCGGTCGTCGATCAGCTCCCAGCGGTGGCCGCCACCGGCGGTGTCCTCGGCGAGGAGGACGTCGCCGGGGCGCAGCACGAAGGTGTCGCCGTCGCGGGTCGTGAAGCGCAGGGTGCCGGAGAGCGTGACGACGTACTGGCGGCACGGGGCGTCGTGCCAGGCCAGGGCGCTGCCCGCCGGGGACTCCTCGGCGTGCACGCGGCGCGCGTCCGCCGCAGGCGGGAGCCCGGACTCCTCGCGGAACCGCGACTCGCCGTCCTCGGTCCAGAGCCGGACGAGGCGGCTCACGGGGCCTGCCCGGTGACCACGGACGTCGTCGTGCCCGGGGCGTCGGTGCCGAGCCACGCCCGCCCGAGGCGCGCGAGCGTGCCGTCGGCGCGCAGCGCGTCGAGGGCCCGGTCGACGTCGGCGGCCAGGCCTGCGTCGTCGCGCCGGACGGCGACGCCGAGGTCCTCGTGGGTGATCCCGGTCTGGACCACCCCGAGCGTCGGCCGATCGCGCGTGAGCGCCCGCATGACGGGCTCGAGCTTCATGAAGCCGTCGAGCCTCCCGGCCGCGAGGTCGTCGAGCGCGGTGAGGATGTCGCGGTAGGCGTAGCGGCGCACCCCGCCGATCCGCCCGGCGTGCGCGAGCGCGTCGGCCACCGGCTCGGAGGTGTTGCCCCGCTGCACCCCGAGCGTCCGGCCGCCGAGGTCGTCGAGGCCGGTGACGTCGGGGTGGCGCCGCCGGTCGACGACGAGGCTCTGCCCGGAGCGCACGTAGGGCCGGCAGAACCGGGCGAGCGTCCGGCGGTGCTCGGTGATCGTCGCGCCGGACGCCACGACGTCGTAGTCGCCGCGGTCGAGCCCGGCGAAGATGCCGTCGAAGTCGTCGGCCTCGTAGCGCACGAGGACGAACGTGCGCCCGAGGCGGGCGGCGACCTCCCGCATCACCGCGGGATCGAAGCCGACGGCGTCGCCGTGCTCGCCCTCGAGCTCGAACGGCGGATCGGGCAGGGCCGCGCCCACCCGCAGCACGTCGCCGTCGCCCATGGCGGCAGTCTGGCGCGCAGCGACGGTCGGGGGAAGGTCACGCGGCACGCGGACCAGGCGCGGCGTCCGGCCCGGCGCACCACGGCCGAATCGTGACGGTCGCGGGCCCGCTCGGCGGTCGTCCGCGCCGACGCGCGGCGTCACGATCCGACGATGACGACCGAGACCACCGCGACCACCTCCGGGGCGACCGAGTCGCCCGCGATGCGCATGATGGGGCTGCTCTACGGCTCGGTGGTCGGCCGGCTGGTGTCGATCGTCGCCGAGTTCGGGGTCGCGGACCTCTGTGCCGACGGGCCGCGCGGGGTCGACGAGCTCGCCGCCGACACCGACGCCGACCCGGACACGCTGTACCGGATGCTGCGCGCGCTCGCCGCCGCCGGCGTGTTCACCGAGGTCGCGCCGAGGACCTTCGCGCTCACCGACCTGGGCACGACCCTGCGCAGCGAGGTGCCGGGCTCGATGCGCGACCACGCCCGCAACTGGGGCTCGGCGGAGTACCTGCACACCCTCATCGGGCTCGGCGGCGCCCTCCGGACGGGCCGGCCGTCCTTCGACACCCACCACGGCGTCGACTGGTGGTCCTACCTCGCCGCCCACCCGCGGCGGGCGCAGGTGTTCGACCGGGCGATGGGCAACCGGGCCCGCCAGATCGCCGCCGCCGTCCTCGCGGTCTGCGACCTCTCCGGGGTCCGGCGGCTCGTCGACGTCGGCGGCGGACAGGGCCACCTGGTCGCCGCGGTGCTCGACCGGTACCCCGGCATCGAGGCGGTCGTGCTCGACCGGCCCGAGGTGGTGGCGGGCGCCGCGGCGGTCGTCGGCGGGCGGGCCACCGCGGTCGGCGGCGACTTCTTCGCCGCCGTCCCGCCCGGCGCCGACCGCTACGTGCTCTCCAGCGTGCTGCACGACTGGGCGGACGACGACGCCGTGACGATCCTGCGCCGCATCCGGGAGGCGATGGACCCCGCCGGCCGGCTGCTCGTGGTGGAGACGGTGCTGCCCGAGGGCGACGAGCCGCACCTGGGCAAGCTCCTCGACGTCCTCATGCTCGCCCTGGTCGGCGGGCGCGAGCGCACCGAGCGGGAGTACGCCGCCCTGCTCGACCGCGCCGACCTGCGGATCGAGGAGATCGTCCCCACGGCCACGCCGGTCGGCGTGCTCGTGGCCGCGCCCGCCTGATCACCCGCCGTGGGTACTCGACGGCGGGCCCCACGGGGAGCAGGGTGCCGCCCGTGAGCGACACCGCCGATGCCCGCGCGCTGGTCCCCGGCGCCATGGACCGCGTCACCGCCCGGGTCCGCGCCGTGGGCGCCGGCATCTGGCGCGCCCCGACCCCGTGCACCGAGTGGGCCGTGCGCGACCTCGTGGCCCACCTCTGCTTCGAGCACCTCTGGGCCCCGCACGTGCTGGCGGGCACGTCGATGGGCGTGGTGGGCGACCGCTACGACGGCGACCTGCTCCACGGCGACCCGCCCGGCGCCTGGCAGCGCGCCGTCGCCCGCTCGCGGCCGGTCTGGACGGCGACCGACACCCACGCCGCCCGCGTGCACACCTCGTTCGGCTGGATCCCCGTCGAGGAGTACGCCGAGCAGATGCTGCTCGACCTCACCGTGCACGAGTGGGACCTCGCGCGCGGCGCGGGTCTCGACGAGGAGCTCGACCCCGTCGGCGTCGAGCGCGCGCTGAGCTACATCCGCCGCGACCCGGTCATGCTCACCGGTCCGGGGCTGTGGCGTCCCCCCGTCGCGCCCTGCAGCGACGAGCCCCGGGACGTGCTGCTGGCGCTCCTGGGGCGCGAGGTCCAGATGACCGCCCTCGAGCCGCCGCCCGCGCCGGTGTCCCGCGCCGACCCCGGCCCGCCGGGCGCCCCGGCCCCGCGTCGGGCAGGTTCGGGGTCATGACGACGCTCCCCGTGACGGTCGACCTCGACGAGGCAGGCCTCGCCGTGGTCACCATCGACCACCCGCCGCTCAACCTCTACGACCAGGCCCTGCACACCGCGCTGCGCGACGCGGTCGCCGAGCTGGAACGGGCGGGCCCGCGGGCGGTGCTCGTGCGGGCCGAGGGCGAGGTCGTCAGCGGCGGCGTGGACGTCAAGCAGGTCTTCCACCCGATGGCGCAGGCCGGGGACGCCGAGCGCGGCACGGCCTACTTCGCCGAGCTGGTCGAGACCGGCCGCCGCCTGCACCACCTGCCCTGCCCGACGGTGTTCGCCGCCCACGGGCTGACGCTGACGTGGGCCTTCGAGGTCGCGCTCGCCTGCGACCTCATCGTCGCGACGCCGCGGGCCTCGTTCGGGCTGATCGAGGCCACGGTCGGGCTGACCCCGGCGATGGGCGGCACGCAGCGCCTCGCCGAGCGGGCCGGGATCGGGCGGGCGCGCCTGCTCGTCATGACCGCGGGCCGCTTCGGCGCCGAGGAGCTCGAGGGCTGGGGCGTCGTCGACCGCCTCGTGCCCGAGGACGGGTTCGACGAGGCCGCGCGGGCGTTCGCCGCGCAGCTCGCCGCCGGGCCCACCCGGGCGCACGCGGCGACGAAGGAGATCCTGCGCCACCTCACCGAGGGCGGGCTGGAGGCGGCGAACGAGGTCACCCCGCAGGCCGCCGGCGCGCTGTTCGCCACCGCGGACCTCGCCGGCGCGATGGCCTCGTTCGTCGAGCAGGGGCACGGGAAGGCGACGTTCTCCGGCCGGTGACGGGGCGGGTGGCTAGCCGTCGACCCGCATCCGCCAGGCGTCGGTGACGAGCTCGGTCAGTCGCGGGACGTCGACCTTCTCGAGGCGCACCAGCACGAACGGGAGCCCCTCGTAGCTCGGCGTCGAGAAGAAGAGGTCGGGCTCGCCGCGCAGCAGCGCCTGCCGCTCGGCCTCGTCGCCGACGAACAGGACCGCGATGTCGGTGCGCAGGACCCGGCGCCCGCTGCTGCGGTCCGGGTACGACCAGACGAACCCGCGCCCGCCCACGCGGAAGTCGAAACCGTCGCTGTCGATCTCCTCGACGTCGTCCAGGCCGAGCGCCAGCCGGCGGACGTCGTGCACGTCGGCCATGGTCGCGCAAGCTAGCAGCGACCCCCGACGGCGGGCGGGCGAGCACGCGCGAGGGTGCGCGGCGGGCCCGCCGGGTACGTCCGGGCCCATGACCGCAGACGACGGCAGCACGCCCGGTGTCGACCCCCGGGAGCTCGGCGAGGACTCCCTGCTCGGGGAGCTCGAGCACCTCCACGACACCCGCCACGTCACGTTCCGCCACGGCAGCGACGACGCCCTGGCGGCGCACGACCGCCGCACCCGCGAGCTCGAGGGCGAGTACCTGCGGCGGCACCCCGAGCGCGAGGTCGACCCGGCGCGCACCCGGCAGGGCGCGCGCCACGACACCTAGGGGCCGGGTGATGGCGCCCCTCGTGACCGCGCTCGCCCCCGTGCTGGCGGGGCGGGTGCTGTTCGCCGTGCCCACCCGCGCCCCGCGGTTCGCGGTGACGGTCGACGACGGCCCGGACCCGGCGACGACGCCCGCGCTGCTCGACGTGCTGGCCCGCCACGGCGCCCGCGCGACCTTCTTCCTGCTCGGCGAGCGGGCGGCGGCGCACCCCGACCTCGTCGCCGCCATCGGGGCCGGGGGCCACGAGCTCGGCAACCACACCTGGCGCGACGAGCCCACCCACCGGCTGCCCGTCGACGCGTTCGCGGCGGGGCTGGCCGACACGCAACGGGTCCTCGGGGAGCACGGCCCGGTGCGGTGGTTCCGGCCCGGGTCGGGCTGGCCGACCGCCCGGCACCTCGCGGTCGCCGAGCGGGCCGGCCTGCGCTGCGCGCTCGGGAGCGCGGTGGCGATCGCCGGGTCCGGCGCCGGAACCGCGGGCACGCCGCGGGCCCTGGACGCCGTGGTGCGGCGGGGGAGCGTGGTCGTCCTGCACGAGGGGCCGGGCCGCGGGGCGGTCCCCGCCACCCTCGACGCCCTGCTGGCGCGGACCGCCCGCCGGGGTCTCGCCGCCGTCACGCTCACCGAGCTGACGGGCGGCTGACGCCGGTTCCTGCGCCGTCAGCGGTCGTCGTCGACCAGGTGGATCGCGGCCTCCTCGGCGCTCGCGCCCGCGCCGTCGATGCCCACGTCGTCGGCGAAGAAGTCCTCGCCGTCCTCGCGCAGCACCAGGCGCCCGGAGCGGCCCTCGCCGACCTCGTCGTCCCAGGGCTCGCCGTCGGTGTCGCTCGCGTCGCCGATCCCGTCGGCGTCGGCGTCGGTGTCGGTGTCGTCGGGCTGCTCCCGGCGCAGGCGCCCGGCCAGCGGCTGGCCCTCGCGCTCCTCCTCGGGCGTGATCCCCCAGGCGTCGACGCCCCAGGGCTGTTCGTGGGGGGAGACGCCCTCGTCGAGCTGGTCGTCGAGGTCGGGGTCGTCGAGCGACTCGGCCTCGTCGAGCTGCTCGAACACGGTGTCGTCGCCGGCGTCGCGGTCCGCATCGGGGGTGGTCACGGGCCCAGTGTGCCTTCCGCGACGGCGCTCAGGTCGCCGGTGCGGGACGGGGTGGCGGCGCCGTGACCGCGGGTTCGCCCTCGGTGTCCGCGGCGTCACCCTCGGCGTCCGCGGCGGCGGTACCGGCCTTCTCCCGGCGCTTGCGCTCCTTCTTCTCCTTCTTCTCGGGCGGGCTGTTCGCCCCGATCAGCGCCTCGACCCAGCGGGCGCTCGGGTCGCAGTCCACCAGCACCGCCTTGATCAGCAGCGTGGCGGGGATCGCGAGCAGGGCGCCGAGCGGGCCGAGGACCCACGCCCAGAACAGCAGGGCCACGAAGGTGATGGTCGTCGAGAGCCCGACGGCGTCGCCGGTGAAGTGCGGCTGGATCAGCGACTGCACGATCGCGTTGAGCACGCAGTAGACGATCACCACGGCGAGCGCCTGCTGCCACCCGCCGACGAGCAGCGCCACGAGGGCGGGCGGGACGACGCCGATGATGAAGCCGATGTTCGGGATGAAGTTGGTGATGAACGACAGCAGGCCCCAGAGGATCACCAGCGGGATGCCCATGATCGCGAGGGCGATCGAGTCGAGCACGGCCACGATCAGCCCGAAGACGGCCGTGACGACGAGGTAGCGCCGCGTCCCGTGGGCGAAGCTCAGCATGGCCTCGACCATGTGCGGCCGGTCCGCGCCGATGGCGGCCAGCCGCCGGCTCGCGCCGCTCGCCTCCGCGATGAGGAACAGCAGGAGCGCGAGGATGAACACGAGGCTGGTCAGGGCCCCGCTCACGCCCGAGAGCAGGCCGCCGACCGCCCCGGCGATCTTGCCGAGGTCGACCGACGACGCCGTGGCCTGCGCTTGCGAGGGGTCGAAGCCGACGCGCTTGAGCGCGGATTCCACCGAGGCCGTGAGCCCCTGGATCCGGCCCGAGTACTGCGGGACGAGCGCCACCAGCTGCCCGACCGAAGCGATCATCACCCCGACCAGCCCGACGATCGCCCCGAAGATCACGACGACCAGGGCCAGCACCGTGAGCCACCCCGGCCAGCCGTGTCGGCGCAGGAAACCCTGCAGCGGGGCGACCGCGATCACGATCACCAGCGCGAGCAGGATCGGCGCCACGAGCCAGGCACCGGCCTGGAGACCCGCGACGACGATGACGACGGACGCCGCGCCGAGCATGAGCATCAGGGCGCGGGGGACCCCGGTGCGTCCGGCCTGCGGGCCGGCGTCGGGCACCTCGATGGAGGAGGACATGCTGCCGGACGGTAGAGATCCCGCCCGCGCGCGCGGCTCACCCGCGCTGGGTGAGCCCGCATCGGGCGACGCTGCCTACCGTCCGGGGAACCGCGCCCGGAGCCGGTAGCGTCCACAGCCCGCCCCGCCCACCCGGGAGGCCCCGTGACCACACCGCCGGACGCCCCGTCCAGCTCGCCGCCCCACAGCCCGACGGTGCTGCGGCGCCACCGGCTCCGGGCCTCGGTGTACGGCACGCTCATGGCCATGTCGGTGCTCGCCTACCTCGGCGACTACGACCCCGGTCCGGGGCTCGCGGCCCTGACCGTCGCCGGGACCGGCGTCGCGATCTTCCTCGCCGAGACCTACAGCGGGCTGCTGGCCGGCACCCTCACGGCGCCGCCGCGCTCGGGACGCCAGGTGCTGCGGGCGGTGGTCGGGGAGAGCGCCGGGACCGGGCTTCCCGGCATCCTCGCGGGCGTGCTCCTGTTCGTGCTGGCGCTGACCGGGCTCGACGTCGCGCTGCGCATCGACGTCACGCTGTGGGTCGGCGTCGCCGCGCTCGCCGTGCTCAGCCTGCTGGGCGGGCGCGCGGCGCGCCGGCGGCCCCACGTGCAGCTCGCCTGGGCGATCGCCTCGCTCGCCGTCGGGGCGTCGATCGTGCTGTTCAAGGCCGCGCTGCACTGACCGGGCGCCCGATGACCCCCGACGCGGACCCCGAGGCCCGCCCGCCGTGGCGGGACCGGGTGCGGGACACGCGCACGCGCTTCGAGGAGAGCGGGCTCGGCCACCTGCAGCGGCGGGTCGTGGACACCCAGCTCACCAAGCAGGCGCTGATCCTCGCCGCGCTCGCGTTCATGCTCGTCATCCCCGCGCTCGTGACCCTCGCGGCCGTCGTGCCGCTCGGGCGCCCCGGCGGCGGCGTGACCGCCTTCGCGACCCGGATCGGGCTGACGCCGCAGGCCACGTCGGACCTCCAGCAGCTCTTCCCCACGACGACCGCCGTGTCCAGCGCGTCGACGTGGTTCGGCGTCCTGCTGACGGTGGTGCTCACCGTCCGGTGGCCGCTCGCGCTGCAGCGCGGCTACGAGCTCGTCTGGGATCTGCCGCACCGGGGCGTCCGGACGCTCTGGCGGCCGCTCGCCTGGCTCGCGGGCTTCCTCGCGCTCGTGGCCGCCATCGTGATCGTCGGTCCGGTGGACCGGGGCCTGCCGCTCGTGGTGGTGCTGGTGGTGGGCACCCCGCTCGCGATGGCGTGGGCCTGGTGGACCCAGTACCTCCTGCTCGGCGGGCGCATCGGGTGGATGCGCCTGCTGCCCGGCGCGGTCGTCATCGGCGTCGGTCTCGTGGGCCTGCGGGCGGCCGCGCCGGTCGTGCTGTCGCCCCAGATCAGCTCGAACTACCGGCAGTTCGGTCCGCTGGGGATCGTGTTCGTGATCCTCTCGTGGTTCGTCGCGTTCGGCGTCGTGATGCTCGGCGGCGCCCTCGTCGGCCACCTCGTCGCCGGCGGCGTGCTCGGGGCGCGCCTGCTGTCACCCCGCCGGGGTGAGGTCACGGACCCGCCGCCGGGCGAGAGTCCCGACGAGCCCGCCGCACCGGCCGTGCCGGTGGCGGAGGGCGGTCCGTGGCACCGAGGAGGATGACGATGGCGACGTTGACGGCATGGAAGTTCCCGACCCCCGAGGGTGCCGACCAGGCCCTCGCGACGCTCGAACAGCTCCAGAAGCAGGAACTAATCCAGGTCCTGGACGCGGCGGTCGTGGCCTGGCCCGCGGACAAGAAGCGGCCGAAGACCCGCCAGCTGCACAACCTCGCGGGCGGGGGCGCCCTCGGCGGGAGCTTCTGGGGTCTGCTGTTCGGCCTGATCTTCTTCGTCCCGCTCCTCGGTCTGGCCATCGGTGCCGCCACCGGCGCCCTCGCCGGCTCGCTGTCCGACGTGGGGATCGACGACGAGTTCATCGACGAGGTGCGCTCCAAGGTCACCCCGGGGTCGTCGGCGCTGTTCGCGCTGACCGCCAACGCCGTGACCGACAAGGTGTCCGAGGCGTTCCGCGGCAGCCAGGCCGAGCTCCTGCACACCAACCTCTCGGGTGACCAGGAGGCACGGCTGCGGGAGGCGTTCTCCGACGTCGACGACGACGCGCCGGCCCAGGTCTGAGACCTCGTCCGACACCGTCCGGCCGCCGTCCGACACCGACCGATCCGCCGGTGGGAGCCCCGCTCCCGCCGGCGGATCGTCGTGTGCGGTCAGGCGTCGTCGGGCTCCTGGACCTGCCGCATCGAGACCAGCTCCAGCCCGAGGGCCTGGATGCGGTCGAGGATCCCGTGCACCTCGTCGGCGTCCTGCGACCAGCCCGAGATGACGGTCTCGGCGGGCACCTCGACGACGGCCATGTCGGGGAAGGCGGCCCGCGCCCGGTCGGACAGGCGCCCGCTGATGTGGATCTCGAAGCGTCCCGACACGGCCCTCTCCTGGTTCGCCCGCGGGGCCCCGACGGCCACCGTTCCCCGCGATCGTCGCCCCGGGCGCCGCGCGCCCGCCTCATCCCGACCAGGTGAACGGGAGGTGGACGACTCACACCAGCAGGCCACGCTCCTGGGCCCGGGTCACGGCACCCCGGCGGGTGGACACCCCGAGCTTCGCGTAGATCGAGCGGATCTGGGTCTTGACGGTGTTGACCGAGACGACGAGCTCCTCGGCCATCGTCGGGGCGTCGAGCAGCGACGGGAGCAGCGCGAGCACCACGAGCTCACGCTCGGACAGCGGGGGCGCGGCCTCGAGGGGTGCCGCGGCGCAGGCGGCGGCGACCCGGCCCTCGAAGCCCCGGGCCGCACCACGCTCGAGCAGCATCGCGCGGGTCCGCGGGCCGGCGAGCGCGAACGGGCGCACGAGGTCGTGGGCCCGGCCGACGTCGAGGGCGGCGTCGAGGGCGGCGCGCCCGCGGGCGTCGTCGTCGGCCCGCAGCGCCGCCTCCGCCTCGACGAGACCGGCCTCGACCACCACGACCGCCGACCGGCCCGGCCGGCGCAGCGGGGCGACCAGGGTCCGGGCGGCGTCCCACCGTCCCGTCGCGGCCTCGGTCCACGCCCGCATCAGCAGGGTCTCGTCGGTCTCGTCGGTCTCGTCGGTCTCGTCGGTCTCGGCGGTGTCGTCCGTGCCGTCCCCGCGCGCCGCGAGCCACGCCGCGACCTCCTCCGCCGCGCGCAGGTTGCCGAGCAGCAGGGCCGCGCGGTGCTCGAGCAGGGCGAGCGCGCGGGCGACCGCCGGCGGCAGGGGCGCGTCGCCGAGCACGGCGCGCGCCGTGCGCGCCGCGGCGAGCCCGCCGCCGCGGTCGCCGCGGTCGCCGGTGGCCGCCCCGTCGATCGCGCGCAGGGCGTAGAGGTCCGCCGGGGCGAGCCGGTCGGGGACGTCGAGGGCTTCGGCGCAGCGCCCGGCGGCGCGCCCGGGGTCGCCGCGCAGCAGGTCGGCCCAGGCGAGCAGGCCGACGGTGCGTGCCGCCGGTCCCGTCGGCGTCACCGGCGCGCGCGGGTCGTGGCGGGCGGCGGCCAGCGCGGCCTCGGCGGGGCCGAGCACCCCGGCGGGGTCGCCCTCGACCACCGCGGCCAGGGCGAGCTCGGCGAAGGCGCCCGTCTCGAGGCGGGCGAGGCCGCCGGCGCGGGCCGCGGCCAGGGCGCCGTGCAGCGCGGCACGGGCGGGGGCGGCGTCGCCGGGTGCGGCGGTGGCGAGCAGGGCGGTCCCGCGGGCGAGCTGCAGCAGGCCCGCGAGCCCCGCGTCGTCGGGCACCGCGCCGGCCGTGGCGAGCAGCTCGTGGCGGGCCGGCAGGCCGGGGATCCCCGCGCTGCCCGCGAGCAGCTCGGTGGCCGCGCGCAGCGCCGCGAGGTCCGGGCCCGGAGCGGCCGGCCAGGCCGCGCGGGCGCGCCGCAGCGCCGCGGCCGCGGCCGGGTGCTCGCGCGCGTCGAGGTGGACGAGCGCGGCGACCAGCGCCAGGCCGGGGTCGTCCTCCGTGACCGCCGTGTCGAGCGCGCCGAGCGCGCGGCGCAGCGCGGGGAGGTCGCCGCGCAGCAGGAGCGGGACGGCGAGCGTGCCCAGGAGCTCCGCGACGAGGGCCGGGTCGTCGGCCCGCCGCGCGTGGTGCAGGGCGTGGGCGGGCTCGCCGTGCCCGGCCCACCAGCGGGCGGCCGCGGCGTGCTGGCGGCGGTGCCGCTCCGGGCGGCGCCGCGCGAGGTCGGCGGCCAGGTGCGAGCGCAGCAGGGCGTGGACGTGGTGCTCGCCGGGGTCGACGCGGTCGACCATCCCGAGCCCGTGCGCGAGCTCCTCGAGCCGCCGGGCGACGTCGACCTGGCCGGTCAGCGTGACGGCGAGCGCGTCGGGCAGCCGCCGGCACACGCTGAGGTCGTCGAGCAGCTCGCGGTCGTCGGCATCGAGGCCGGCCAGGAGCTCGCCGCCGAGGTAGTCGGCGACCGAGCGGTCGTCCCCGGAGAACCGGGTGAGGAAGGAGCGCGACTCCTCGCCGCCGCGGCGCAGCGCGAGCACGGCGAGCCGCAGGCCGGCGGCCCAGCCCTCGGTGCGCCGGTGCAGGGTGGCGACGTCGTCGGCGTCGAGCACCACGCCGCTCGCCGCGGCCAGGGCGCCGGCGTCGGCCACCGAGAACCGCAGGCCGTCGGCGCGCAGCTCGTGCAGCCCGTCCTCGAGGCGCAGGCGGGGCAGGCCGACCGCGGGGTCCGAGCGCGCGGCGAGCACCAGGTGCACCCCGGCGGGACGGTGGCGCACCAGCCGGGCCAGCGCGCGGACGCCGGCGTGCTGGTCGGCGAGCACGTGCACGTCGTCGAGCACGAGACGCACCGCGGGGCGCAGGGTCGCCAGGCCGTCGAGCAGCGCGTCGGCGAGCTCCTCGCCCGCGGCGTGCCGGTGGGCCAGCGCGTGCAGCGGGCTGTCGGCGGGGACCGCCCCGGTGGCGAGCACCGCGGCCAGCACCACCGACCAGAAGCGGTCGGGGTCGGCGTCGTCGCGGTCCAGGCCGGCCCAGGCCGTCGGCGGGCCCTCGCCCCGGCGGGCCCACTCGGCGAGCAGGACGGTCTTGCCCGACCCGGCGGGCGCGAGCACCGCGACGAGCCGGCCGGGTCCGGCGGCCTCGAGGGGACGCCACAGCGCGGGGCGCGGGGTGAACCAGCCGGGTAGCGCCGGCACCGCCGTCCTGCTCGCGGGGATGCGGACCATGTCGGGCGACCTCCGTCTCGTCGCCACGGAGAGTGTCCTCCGGGCGGATGAGACGGCGTCGTTCCGCGAGGATGAGGCGTGTGGGGGTGAGTGGTGTGTCATGGTGATCACTCACAGCAATCCGAGGGTGCGCGCCCGGAGGACCGCTTCCCGTCGACCGGCGGCCCCGAGCTTGCGGTACACCGCCCGCTGGTGGGTCTTGACGGTGTTGACCGAGACGTAGAGCTCGGCGGCGATCTCGGGGTTCGACAGCGTGCTCGCCAGGTAGCGCAGCATCGTCGCCTCCCGCTCGGTGAGGGGCTCGACGAGGGCGCGGCGCGGCGCGGCGGGGTCGGGGGACGTGCCGGTGAGGCGTTCGAGCAGGTCCATCGCGAACGGCGCGGCCCTGCTACCCCGGTCCACGCGGCGGCGCAGCACGTCGACGAGGGCCGGCTCGGCGAGGAACGGCCGGCGCAGCCCGCCCGGCGCGGCGGCCTCCAGGGCGTCCTCGAGACGCTCGATCGCCCGCTGCGGCGCCCCGGCCCGCTCGGCGGCGAGGGCCGCGACGACGCCCGCCCCGGCACGGACGCGGGGGTGCGGGCTCGCCGCTGCCGGGCCCAGGGCGTCCTCGATGCCCCCGTCGCCGAGGTGCAGGAGCAGGCGGGCGGCGCCCGCGCGGCCGGCGTCGGTCCGGGGCGCCCCGAGGCGGGCGGCCATCACCCGGGCCGCCTCCGGGTTCCCGCCGCGGGCCAGGAGGTCGGCCTCGTCGAGCACCCACTGCTCGGCCAGCAGGCGCGGCGGCGTCCACGAGCCGATCCGCGCGCCGGCGGCCCGGAGCGCGGCGAGGGCGCCATCACGGTCGCCCGCGGCGTCGCGCAGGGCCGCGACCGCCATCGACCCAGCGAGCCGGACCTGCGGCTCGGGGGCGACCTCCTCGACCTCGAGGAGCAGGGCGAGCCACCGGTCGGTGTCGGCGAGCTCGTCGCGGTCGATCGAGGCGCGGGCCAGCGCCAGGTAGGCCGGGGCCACCTGCAGCGTACGCGCCCACCCGGCATCGGCGGCCGCCGCGGCGACCTCCCGCGCCCGGCGCGCGGCCTCGTCGAGCTCGCCGCGCTCGCAGAGCAGCAGGGCGAGGTGCGCCGCGGCGTTGACACGGGGCAGCGAGGGCGGCCCGGGGCCCTCGGCGGACTCGCGCAGGTGCCCGTCGGCCGCATCCAGATCGCCGGTCCAGAGCTCGGCGGTGCCGAGGTTGGCCAGCACCACGGCGGGGACGATCGCGGCGTCCGCCACCCCCCACCGGCCGAGGGCGGCGACGTCGAGGGTGACCGAGCGGTACGCCCGGGTGACGGCCTCGAGGTCGCCCTGCGCGCGCGCGTAGGCGGCCTCGACGAGGCCCAGGTGCACCTCGAGACGGCGCCTGCGGCTCTCGCCGAGCGTCCCGGCGCCCCGGCGGGCGGCCGCGACGAGCGCCCGGACCTGCGTGGTGACCCCGGTGCTCACCCGGGCGCCCGCCAGCGCGGTGGCCAGCTCGGGCCGCTCGAGCAGCACCGGCTCGGGGACCTCGCCGAGGATGCGGATGACCTCGTCCGCGGCGCCGCGCAGGACGAGGGAGACCACGTGGCCGCCCAAGATGTCGGCGGCGAGGGCCCACAGCTCGCCGCGCACCGCCGAGCGCAGGGCCTCGAGCGGCATCCCCTCGCGCCGGAACCACTCCGCGGCCCGGCGGTGGCGGTCGCGCCGGTCCCGGCGGGCCACCGGGCGCGCCCGCAGCAGGTCCAGCACCAGGCGGTGCAGGCGGTACCAGCGGCCCGGGTGGTCCAGCGCCTGGACGAACAGGTGCGACGCGGAGAGCTCGGCGAGCACCGCCTCGCCGTCGCTGCGCTCGGTGAGCGCGTCGGCGAGGTCGGCGCAGACCAGGTCGACCGCGCAGACCTGCTCGAGGAAGGCCACGAGCTCGGCGGGCAGGCGGTCGAGGACCTCCTCGAGCAGGTAGCCCGAGACGCTGTGCGCGTCGCCGGAGAACGCGGCGACCGCGGCGTCGACGTCGGGACGGGTCGCGAGGTCGAGGGCGGCCAGGCGCATCCCGGCGGCCCAGCCCCCGGTGCGGGCGACCATCTCCTGCACGTGCCGGTCGGCCGCGGCCACGCCCAGCTGCGCGAACAGGGCGGCGGCCTCGTCGTCACGGAAGGCGAGGTCGTCGGGCCGGACCTCGGCCACCAGACCGGCCAGCCGCAGGCGGTTCAGCGGCCACGGCGGGTCCCGGCGGGTGGTGGCCACGAGGGCGAGCGCGGGCACCGGGCGCTCCACCAGGCTGCGCAGCCCGTCGTGCACGCGCGCCGACGTCACCTCGTGCAGGTCGTCGAGGACGACGACCACCGGCCGATCCGCCTGCCACAGCGCGGCCGCGAACACCCCCGGGAGCTCGTCGGGGTCGGTGAGCCCGCCGAGCCGGCGCAGCGCGGCGGCGGTGGCCGGGCC
Organism: Actinomycetospora lutea; assembly: GCF_028737205.1. Lineage (GTDB taxonomy): Bacteria > Actinomycetota > Actinomycetes > Mycobacteriales > Pseudonocardiaceae > Actinomycetospora > Actinomycetospora lutea. Next base: position 23,036 of record NZ_JAQZAL010000039.1, read on the forward strand.
GCCCCGGGCCCCCACCGCGCGGGCGAGCGTCGCCCAGAACGCCCGGGGCTCGTCGTGACCGGGCCCGAGCGTCACCCACGCCGCGTCGCGCCCGCCGGCGCCCGCCGCGAGCCACGAGCCGACCAGCAGCGTCTTCCCCCACCCGGCCGGCCCCACGACGAGCGTCACCGCCGCCTCGGCGACGGCGCGGTCGAGCAGGGCGTGCAGCCGGGGCCGGTCGACGACGTGGGTGGCCACCGGGACGGCGTGCTCGGCGTCGCGGCGTCCGGAGGTCGGCCGGTGGGCCGGCGCCGGGGGCGCCGTGGGGTGCGGCGGGCTCGTCCAGGGCCCCTCGATGACGGGCCCGGACGACGGCGCGCGGGAGGTGACCACGACCTACCCCCCGGCCTCGGCGACCGGGCGTGCGCCCGGGGCGGGGGACCCGACGCCGGCCCGGTCGCCGGGGTAGGAGCGCATCGCCGCCCCGAAGGCGGCGGCCGCGGCCAGGCCGAGGACCGCCACCAGGGCCAGCGCGGTCGTGAGGTCGACCGTGTCGGCCAGGGCGCCGGTGAGGACGGGGCCGACGGTCAGCCCGAGGAGGTTCTGCGCCACGACGAGCACGGAGATCGCCGTCGCCCGCACCCCGCGGTGGGTCACGTCCACCACGGCCGCCGCGGCGGGCCCGACGGCCGCCGTCACCGCCGCCGACCCGAGCACCACCAGCCCGATCTGCGCGGGGCCCGCGGGCACGACCGCGAACGCCGGGACGAGCAGGGCGCTCGCGGCGGTGCCCGCGAGCACCGGGGTGCGCAGCCGCGCGGCCGGGTCGCGGCGGGCCGCACGGTCGGCGAGCACCGCGGCGCCGGCGGTGCCGCCCACCCCGGCGAGCACCACGACCGCGGCGAGCCCGCCGGCCTGCGCGGGGGAGAGCAGCAGGCTGCGCTCGAAGTGCGTCGGCAGCCACGTGTACAGCGACGAGGCGACCACGAGCACCAGCACCATGCCGGTGACGGCGGCGACGACGGTGCGCGTGCGCAGCACGCCGGCCACGGCCCGGGGACCGCGCGGGACCGCGTGCACGGTCGGGTAGTCGCGGACCCGCAGGACGGCGAGCGCGAGCAGCACACCGGGCACGGCGAGGATCCCGACGGCCCACCGCCAGCCCCACTGCGCCGCGATCGCGCTGCCCAGCGCCATCCCCACGACGGTGCCGAGCGGGCCGGCGGCCTGGAACACGCCGAGCACCGCGGCCCGCCGCCGTTCCGGGAACAGCGTCGCGAGCAGCGCGCCGCCGGCCGGCCCGTAGCCCGCCTCGCCCGCCCCGACCCCGATCCGGGCCGCGAACAGCGCTACCGGGCTCGCCGCGACCGCGGAGGCCGCCGCCGCCGCGCTCCACACCGTGCCCATGAGCGCGATCGCCCGCACGCGGCTCCACCGGTCCACGAGCGCGGCGACCGGCAGGGCGCCGAGACCGACCGCGAGCGTCACGACGGCGACCAGCGCGCCCAGGGTCGTGTCGTCGAGGCCCCACTCCCCGCGGAGGTACGGGAACGCGGCGACGAGGACCTGGCGGTCGGCGAAGTCGACGAGCATCAGCGCGGTGAGCAGCACCAGGACGGACCGGGGCGAGGGCCCCGGACGGGGCCCGCTCATCCGAGGAGGCCCTGCTCGTGCGCGACGAGCACGGCGTCCCTCCGGGTCGTGACGCCGAGCTTGCCGTAGAGGGCGCGCACGTGGGTCTTGATCGTGTTGATGGAGACGGCGAGGTCGTCCGCGATCTCGTCGAGGCTCTCCAGCGAGGGCAGGCGGGCCAGGACGTCGTGCTCCCGGCCGCTGAGCGCGATCCCGGCGGGCGACGTCGCGCCGGCGGCGAGGGCCCGCGCGACGAACGCGGCCCGCGGCGCGCCGGCCGCGAGCTCGTCCACCAGCAGCGCGCGCACCGGGGCCGCGGCATGGGCGAAGGGCCGCAGGACGCCGACCGGCTCGGCGAGGTCCACGGCGTGGCGGGCCGCGGCGCGGGCGCCGGGCCGGTCGTGGCGCGCCAGGCGTCCCGCGCTCTCCAGCAGCCAGGCCTCGACGTCGAGGGCGTCCGGGGTCGGTCGCGGGCGCCGGGCGACCAGGGGCGCGACCGCCTCGCGGGCGACGGCGTGGTCGCCGGCCGCGACCGCGCTCCACCCGCGCATCAGGGCGAGGGCGGGGCTCGCCGGCCGGCGCGCGGCGAGCCAGGCCGCGACCGCGCCCGCCGCGGTGGGGTGGCCCAGCGCGACCGCGGCCCGGTGCTCGAGGAGCGCCGCCGTGACCGCGAGGGCACCCGGGACCGCGACGTCGCCGAGCTCGGCGCGGGCCGCCTGCAGCTCGAGCAGGCCGGCCGTGCGCTCCCCGAGGTCGAAGGCGACGCCGCCCCGGGCGCAGCGCCGCGCGAACCGCACGGCGGCGACCGGCTCCGGGGTCGGGCTCGCCGCGGCCTCCGCCGCCGCGGGATCGCCGCCCAGCAGGGCCGCGTGGGCGACGACCGCCCGGGCCGCCGCCGCCCAGGGCGCGCCGCCCGGCCCGTCCGCGTCCGGGCCGGCGAGGGCCCGGTCGGCCGCGACCCGCGCCCGCGGCACGTCCCCGGCGGTCCACAGCGCGACGGCGAGCAGGCACCGCCCGCGCAGCGTGAGGACGTCGAGCCCGTGGCGGTGGGCGAGCGCGAGCCCGGACCCGAGCTCGGCGCGGGCGCGGGCGGCGTCGTCGGCGAGCAGCGCGGCGGCGCCGCGCCCGATCCGCACGTGCGCGGCCAGCACCGGGTCGGCGGGCACGGGCTCGGCGGGCGAGACCGGGAGCCGGCGCCCGACGATGCGCTCGGTGGCCGTCCGGAAGGCCGTGGCGTCGTCCCCGGCCGCGTCCCCGGCGCGGTGCGCCCGCCGCAGGGCCTCCCGCACGCCCGCGTGATCGCCGCGCACGAGGTGCACCTGGGCCGCGGCGGTCGCGAGGCGGGCGTCCGGGGGAGCCTGCGGTGCCGCGGCCAGGGCGGCCGCCAGGGCATCGTGGTCCCCGCGCCCGGCGAGGCGGGGGCCCCAGCGCCCGACGAGGTCGGCGAGCAGCGCGGGGTCGCGGGTCCGGGCGGCGTGCCGGAGGGCCTCGACCGGCTCGCCCTGCTCCGACCACCACGCCGCCGCCACCGTGTCGAGCTCCTCGACCAGCGCCAGTCCCCGCCGCCCGAGGTCGGCGACGAGATGGGAGCGCAGGAGCTCCGGCAGGCGGTAGGGGTCGCCCGGGGCGCCGCTGCCGGCGACAAGCCCGGTGGTGCGCGCGAGGTCGTCGAGCAGCTCGGCCGCGTCCTCCCGGCCCGTGAGGCGCCCGGCGAGCGCGGACGGTACCCCGCGCGCGACGCTGATCCGCCGCAGGACGTCGCGCTGCACGTCCCCGAGCCCGGCGAGGACCTCGTCCACCAGGTAGTCGGCGACCGGGCGGTCGTCGCCCGAGAAGCCCTCGAGGAAGCGGTCGGGGTCGGGGTGGTCGCGCAGCGACAGCGCGGCGAGGCGCAGGCCGGCGACCCACCCGCCGGTGCGGTCGTGCAGCTCGGCGACCCGGGCGGGTGCGAGGTCGAGGCCGCAAGCGGTCAACAACGCCGCCGACTCCTCGGGCGTGAACTGCAGCTGGTCGGCGCGCAGCTCGGTGACGCGCTCCTCCATCCGCAGGCGCGGCAGCGGCAGCGGAGGGTCCCGCCGGCCCGCCACGACGAGCCGGAGGCGGTCGCCCGCGTCGCGCAGGAGCATCGCCAGCCCCTGCCGCGAGAGCGGGTCGGCGAGGTGCTGCACGTCGTCGAGCACCAGCCGCACCGGCGACGGCAGGGCCGCGAGCGCCTCGGTCAGCTCGGCGAGGAACTCGGCCGCCACCGTCGAGCGGGACACGGTCAACCGGTGGAGCCTGCTGGAGGCCGGCACTACCGACAGGGCCGCCAGCGCCTCGAGGACCGCGCTCCAGAACCGTCGCGGGTCGCGGTCCTCGGGCTCGAGGCACACCCAGGCCGTGGCCTGCCCGTGGTCGTCGCCGACCCACGAGGCCAGCAGCGTGGTCTTGCCGAAGCCCGGCGGCGCCGAGAGCAGCACGAGGTCGCGGTCCTGTCCCCGGTCGAGGACAACCTCCAGCGCCCGGCGTCGGACGTGGCCGTCCGGTGGCGGGGGAGGACCGGTCCTCGACCGGGGGACGTGGACCATGCGGCGTCCTCGGGTGACGGCGCGCCGCCGCGCCGGTGAGAGGTCGTCCGCGCCCGCGGCTGCTCGCGGGGAAGACGCTGACCCTGGTCACGATAGGATCTGTTTCGTCTTCCGGATAGCGGACAACGTCCCCGATCCTCGCGGCCTCCGGCCGCACCGGCACGAACGTTCGGAGCAGCTCGCGACGGCCCGGAAGCGCCCGGTCACGGTGGGTCCGGTTGCCCGCGACCCGACGGCGCCACCGCCCCCGTCTACTGCCGGGCGAGCGCGACGCGGAGCCGTTCCTCGGGATCGAGGAAGTGGTCGTGGTCGTCCTTGCCGACGTCGAGCTGCACCCAGTGGATGCGGCCGGTGAACCGGCTCTCCGGGCCGGTGTGGTCGGGGCTGACCGGCGTGCCCTCGTCGCGGCCGACGTCGGTCGTCTCGTCGGCCGAGAAGACCATCGGCTGGGTCATCTCCACGCGCCCGGTGCCGGCCGCGGTGCCGCCGACGAACAGCGACACGTTCCCGCCCCGGGCCAGCCCGCCGCCGTCGTAGGCGAACTCGGCTCGCACCTGGTGCACGCCGCCCGGCACGGGATCGTCGGCACGCGCGGTGAAGATCTGGATGCCGAGCACGTTGTAGCAGAACGTCAGCCGGCCCTCGTGGAGATGGACCGACCATCCCCCGAACCGGCCGCCCTGCGCGATGACCACGCCCCGTGCCCCGTCGACGGGGACGTCGATCTCGGCGGTCACGCTGAACGAGCGGTTCTTGACCGACAGGACGCTGTTCTCGGACAGCCGCCCCATGCCGGGGAAGAACAGCTGGGAGGTGCCGCGGATCAGGGTCGGCCGCCCGGCCATCGACGGCTCGATGCGATCCGCGGTGCGGTCGTCGAGCGGGAGCACGCCGTACTTCGTGGCCTCGATCAGCCAGAGCCGCTGCAGGCGGGCGAGCACCTCGGGCTGGTCGGCGGCGAGGTCACGGACCTGGCTGTAGTCGCTGGTCCCGTCGTAGAGCTCCCAGACGTCGTCGTCGAAAGGCGGCGGCTGGTGGCCCGTCATCAGCCAGGGCGTCCGGTGCTTGGTGACCGCGCTCCATCCTCGGTGGTAGATGCCCCGGTTGCCGAACATCTCGAAGTACTGCAGGTCGTGACGCTCGGGGGCGTCCGGGTCGGCGAACGTGTACAGCATGCTCGTCCCCTCCATCGGGGACTGCTGCACGCCGTTGACCATCGTCGGCTCGGGGATTCCGGCGGCCTCGAGCACGGTCGGGGCGAGGTCGATGACGTGGGTGAACTGCGAGCGCAGCCCGCCACCCGTGGTGCCGCCGGGCCAGTGGACGATCGTGCCGTTGCGCGTGCCGCCCCAGTGCGAGGCCACCTGCTTGGTCCACTGGAAGGGCGTGTTCATCGCCCAGGCCCAGCCCACCGCGTAGTGGTTGTAGGACTCGGGGGACCCGAACTCGTCCATCTTGCTGCGCAGGAATTCCGTGGTCTCGAGCGCGGCCATCCCGTTGAAGTTGGCCATCTCGTTGAACGCGCCGGTGATCGTGCCCTCGGCGGACGCCCCGTTGTCGCCGATGATGTAGAAGATCAGCGTGTCGTCGAGGATCCCCAGGTCCTCGAGGGTGTCGACCAACCGGCCGACCTGGTGGTCGGTGTGCTCGAGGAAGCCGGCGTAGACCTCCATCTGACGCGCCAGGACGGGCTTGAGCTCCTCGGGCATGGCGTCCCAGGCCGGGATCTCGTCGTGCCGCGCGGTCAGTCCGGCGCCCGCCGGGATCATCCCGGCCTCCCGCTGACGGGCGAACGTGCGCTCGCGCGCCGCGTCCCACCCGTCGTCGAACTCCCCGCGGTAGCGGTCGGCCCACTCCCGGGGCACGTGGTGGGGCGCGTGTGTCGCGCCCGGCGCGAAGTAGACGAAGAACGGCCGCTCGGGCGTGAGCGCCTTCTGCTGACGCATCCAGTTCGTGGCGCGGTCGGCGAGGTCCTCGGTGAGGTGGTAGCCCTCCTCCGGGGTCCGCGGGGGCTCCACCGGGGTCGTGCCGTCGTACAGGGACGGCTCCCACTGGTTGTTCTCGCCGCCGATGAACCCGTAGAACGTCTCGAACCCGCCGCCGCCCGACGGCCAGGCCTCGAACGGTCCCACGGGCGACGACTGCCAGACCGGCACCTCGTGGCACTTGCCGAACTGGGCGGTGGAGTAGCCGTTGAGCTTGAGCGTCATCGCCAGCGGCGCCTTGGTGTTCGGCCGCAGCGAGGTGTATCCCGGCGCCGAGGTGGCGGTCTCGGTGATGCTGCCCATGCCCACGGAGTGGTGGTTGCGCCCGGTCAGCAGCGCCTGGCGCGTGGGCGCGCACAGGGCCGTGGTGTGGAAGCGGTTGTAGCGCAGGCCGCGGGCCGCGAGACGGTCGGCGGTGGGGGTGCGGCACGGGCCGCCGAACGTCGACGAGGCCCCGAACCCCACGTCGTCGAGCAGCACCACGACCACGTTCGGGGCGCCCCGGGGCGGCAGGAGGGGCTCGACCGGCGCGAAGGACGTGTCGGGGTCCTTCGCGTCGTAGGTGGTCAGCCTCGGCACCGGCCGGTCCGGGACCGGCAGCATCGTGCGGGCGTGGCGATCGGGCGCGCTCATGGCCCGACCGTCGTGCCCGGTCGCGCGGGTGGGATCACCCGGAGGGGATGAACGACGTCGCCGTGTCCGGGACCATCCTCGACGGGTGAGGGCGGGTCCCGTGCCGGGCAGCAGGCTCGGGGGACCGCGAGAACGGGAGGCCCTCAATGACGGACCGGATCTACGAGTTCCGCGTCGACGGGAGCCTGCCCGCGCAGGCCCGCGAGGCCTTCTGCGACATGGACGTGCAGGAGATCCGGCCCGGGGCGGTGCTGCGGGGCGCGGTGATCGACGACGCGCACCTGCACGGCATCCTCGAGCAGCTCCACCTGCTCGGACTGACGGTCGTCTCGGCGCACCCGCTGCCCGACGCCTGACCGGGGTCAGGCGACCTCGAGCCCCTCGCCGACCTCGCGGACCAGCCGGTGGTCGTGGTCGCGGGCGAACACGTGCCCGACGCCGACGGCGATCGCCACCGGCCAGGCGATGACCTCCGCCGCGGCGAGCCCGCCCAGCACCACGACGAAGGCGAGCGAGCCGGTGGGCGGCCAGCCGACCGGGCCGAGGAGGGGCACGTCGACGTGCCAGCCGGCCTGCTCGGGGGCCTTCCCCGGTGCGGTCCCGGGTGCGGTCTCGGGTGCGGTCACGGCGTCGGCTCCTCGGGGGCGGGGTGGTGGGGCAGGGTGCCGCGACGCGACCGGCCGCGCCGGACGGCCTCGATGATCGAGTTCACGAGGAGCCCGAGCACGAGCAGGTCGGCGACCATCTGGATGGTCACCAGCATCCGCGCGGTCTGCCCGACGGGGGTGATGTCGCCGAACCCGACGGTCGCGAACACGGTGATGGTGAAGTAGAGGGCGTCGATCCGCGTCAGGGGCTGGGAGAACATCCCGGGCCGGGCCGCCTCGATCACCACGTACGTCGCGGCGAACAGCAGCAGGAACAGCGAGATCGAGCTGGCGAAGGCCTCGACCGCCCGCAGCCCCGGGTAGCGGGCCTTCACCACGATCGCGCGCAGCTGCCAGCCGATCATCACGATCAGCGCGGTGAACCCGGCGAAGAACAGGACGGCCGTCCCCGCGTTGTCCTGGGGGCGCAGCGGCGCGACGGAGTACACGAACACGAGCAGCGCGATCGTCACCACGGAGCGCACCAGGACCAGCACGATCCGGCCGGTCGACGGCGAGTCCGTCTCCGTGGCCACGTCCGCTCCCTCCCGTCGGCGCGGACGAGGCCCGCCCGGTGTCCGGGCGGGCCTCGCTCACACGTCCCCTCCGCGGCGTGTGGGGCGGGCGTCGGTCAGTAGTCGGCGGCGTCGTCCCACGTCACCATCAGCGCGTAGATGACGACGATATCCAGCACGATCATGACGATCGACCAGAACGGATAGGCCGGCATGAACGCGAGCTGCACGATCGTGTTGAGCGCCAGCAGGACGATGCCGGTCCCGCGGGCCCAGTTCGGCGCGCCGCCCAGCAGGGCGAGGCCGGTGGCCAGCACCAGCACGCCGAGCAGGATGTGGATCCAGCCCCACGCGGTCAGGTCGAACAGCAGGACGCTCCCGCCGGCGAGGGTCACGTAGGTCGGCGAGAACAGCGCGAAGAAGCCCTCGATCACCGCGAACCCGCCGATGATCGTCATCACCACGCCGCCGAAGCGGACCCAGCCCGTCCAGGCGGGGGAGGGGGCCGGGGCGGACGCCCCGTTCGAGCGGGGCGCGGACACCGACGGCCCCGACATCTGTGACGGGATCTGCTGTTCGGTCATGGTCGTCTCCAGACACGAGTCGGATGGCTGTACCGGGACGTTGCCCCCGGTGGCGGCCGCGGACCTCACCCGAACCGGATGAGATCGCCGTGTCCGGACGGCCCCTGCGGCCGCGATCACCCACGGGGGATGAGGCGGACCGGCGGGCCGCTACGCAGGCTCGCGGGATGACCGACACCACGGCGCCGGCGCACCGCGGAGCGGCGAGCGTGATCGGGGTGACCTGCCTGTCGACGTTCGTGGTCAACGCCAACACCTCGGCCGTGAGCATCCTGCTGCCGTCGATCAGCGCCGACCTCGGCGCGCCGATCGCGATGCTGCAGTGGGCGGTCACCGGCTACCTGCTGGTCGGCGCGGCCACCATCGTCACGACCGGGGCGCTGGGCGACGTCTTCGGCCGGCGCCGCCTGTTCGTCGCGGGCCTCGTGCTGTTCGTGGCGTCGTGCGCGCTCATCGCGCTCGCCCGGGTGGGCGAGATGGTCGTGATCGGGCGCCTGATCCAGGGGGCGGCCGGCGCGGCGATCCTCGCGACCGGGCTCTGCCTGCTCTCGGTGGCGACGGAGGGTCCCGCCCGGTTGCGCGCGGTGTCCCTCTGGGGCGCGGCCTCGGCCGCGGGCGCGGCGGCGGGCCCCGTGGTGGGCGGCGTGCTCGCCGAGGCCACCGGGTGGCAGGGCCTGTTCTGGATCGACGCCGTCATCGCCGCGATCTGCATCCCGTGGGTGCTGACCACCGTGGGCGAGTCCCGCGACCCCGACCGCCCGCGCTCGGTCGACTACGCCGGCACCGCCCTCGTGGCCGCGATCCTCGCGCCGTTCGTCTTCGCGGTGACGATGGGGTCGACCTGGGGCTGGTTCTCGGTCGCGACGCTCGGCTGCCTCGCGATCTCGGTGCTCGCCACGGTCGGCTTCGTGGTCGTCGAGCGGCGCGTGGCCGCCCCGCTGGTGGACCTCGCGCTCCTGCGCAACATCATGCTGGTGGGCTCGACCATCGCGATCCTCATCGGGGCGGGCGCCATCGCGGGCCTCTCGTTCCTCATCAGCCTCTACTTCCAGGACCCGTCGACCTTCGGGATGACGAGCCTGCAGGCCGGGCTCGCGACGCTGCCGCTGGCGCTGGTCGTCATCCTCACGGCGCCCGCCATCACCCCGCTCGCGAACCGGTTCGGCGGGCGGCCGATCGTGGTGGCGGGCTTCGTCCTCGTCACCGCGGGCTTCGTCATGCTCGCCTTCGTGCGGGTCTCGTGGTCCTACCTCACGTTCCTGCCGGCCCTGCTCGCCATCGCGGTCGGGCTGGGCCTGTCGAACGGCCCGGCCTCGTCGGCGGCGACGGCGTCGGTGCCGCCCGCGCAGGTCGGGGCCGCCTCGGGCATCTCGAACATGGCGCGCTACGTCGGCGGTGCGGTGATGACCGCTGTCGTCGCGGGGATCTACGCCTCGGTGAACACCGAGCAGCTCACGGGCGGCGTCCCGGCGGGCGAGGCGCTGGCCACGGCCCTGTCGCGGGCCTGCATCGCCCTGGCCGTGGTCTCCGTGCTCGGCATCCCGCTGGCCCGCCGGGCGGGGCGGCGCGGGCGTCCGAAGGCGGTGGAGCTGGCCGCGGCGGCCGCCGCCACCAGCCACACGATCCCGGTGACCGACGAGGGGATCGCGGCCGTCGCCGGCGGGGCAGGCGGGGCCGGCGGGGCCGGCCGCTCGGGTCAGGCGTCGGGCGGGGTCCGGTAGCGCGCGGCGTAGCGCTCGGCCGCCGCGGCGTCCCGGTCGGCGGTGCGCTCGGCCCGCGTCGCGGGTCCGGTGCCGGCGGGGTAGCCCGCCTTGACCAGGCGGTGCTCGGCGGTCTCGTGCAGGTAGCTGACCGAGAAGATCAGGCCCATGATCGCGCCGCCGAGGGCGCACATCGTCCGCAGCCACAGCGGGCCGGGCACGAACACGATGATCGCGATGACGATCGGCGCGATCTGCGCGACGGCGCGCAGCACGTGGCGCAGCCACCAGGTGCGGGTGGTGGTGTCGTGCAGCACCCACGAGGCGTGGCGCTCCGGGAGGCCGCCGCCGTAGGCGTACCAGAGCCACTGCAGGGGGTTCGGGCGGCGGACGGGCACGTCGGCCTCCTTGCTTGGTACCCCAACGGTTTGCACACCAATAGTATGGGTGCCATCCGGTGTGGAGGAGGAGTGGGATGGACGACACCGCGGTGGAGACGCTCGACGACATCGACCCGCTGGCCCTGGAGAACCAGGTCTGCTTCGCCCTGGCGGTGGCCGCGCGCACGGTGATCTCCGTGTACCGGCCGCTGCTCGAGCCGATGAACCTCACGCATCCGCAGTACCTGGTGATGCTCGCGCTGTGGCAGGAGGCCCCCCTGTCGGTCACCGAGCTCGGCCGCCGCCTCGAGCTCGACCCCGGCACCCTGTCGCCGCTGCTCAAGCGCCTCGAGGCCGCCGGCTACCTCACCCGCGGGCGCGACCGCGGCGACGAGCGCTCCCTCGCCGTGCGCCTGACGCCCGCCGGCGTGGCGCTGCGCGAGCAGGCGGAGCGCATCCCGCCGGCGATCGTGGAGCGCCTCGCCATGGAGGTCCCCGAGCTGCGCGAGCTGCACGCGTCGCTCACCGAGGTCATCGCGGCGGCCCGGCGGGCGCAGGGACGTGCTTGACAACCTCCCGGTTGAAAGCGAAGCTACAACTCCTTGGTTCGAGAACTGTACTGCGAAAGGACTCGCCGTGGCCGAGACGAAGGTCCTCCCCGTGGACGGCGCCGAGATCGCGTACGACGTGTACGGCCCGCTCCCGCCGGCCGACGGTCGTCCCGTCCTCCTCATGATCGGCCAGCCGATGGACGCGAGCGGCTTCCGCGCCCTGGCCGCGCGCTTCTCCGACCGCACCGTGGTCGCCTACGACCCGCGGGGCCTCGGGCGCAGCGTCCGCACCGACGGGCGCACCGACAACACCCCGCAGACCCAGGCCGAGGACCTGCACGCGCTCATCGGCGCGCTCGGTGCCGGGCCCGTCGACGTGTTCGGCAGCAGCGGGGGAGCGGTCACCGGGCTGCAGCTCGTGACGGCCCACCCCGAGGACGTCGTGACGCTCGTGGCCCACGAGCCGCCGATCAACGGCCTCCTGCCCGACGCCGAGGCCGCCGACCGCGCGAGCAAGCAGTTCCGCGAGGCCTACCAGGCCAAGGGCTGGGGTCACGGCATGGCGGGGTTCATGGCCCTGGGGTCGTGGGAGGGCGAGTTCACCGACGAGTACTTCGCCCGGCCCGCGCCCGACCCGGCGATGTTCGGCATGCCCACCGAGGACGACGGTTCCCGCGACGACCCGCTGCTCTCGGACCGCTCGCTGGCCGTCACCGACCACCGCCTCGACGTCGACGCGCTGCGGACGGCGCCCACCCGCGTCGTCGTCGCGGTGGGCGAGGAGACCGGCAACACCTACACCGCGCGCACCGCCCGGGCCACGGCCGCCGCGCTCGGGCAGGAGGCCGTGGTCTTCCCCAGCCACCACGGCGGGTTCCTCGACGGCGAGTTCGGCTGGCCGGGCAAGCCCGACGAGTTCGCGGTGAGGTTGCGCGAGGTCCTCGACGGCGCGTGAGCCCCGGCCGCTCAGGGCGTGTGGGCCAGGCTCTGCCCGGAGTGCCCCGGGCCGGATCCCGCGGGCTGGAGGGAGACGTCCAGCGGCGGCATGCCGCCCGCGGACGGCGCCGGGAGGTCACCGACCCAGTGCGTCCCGGCGCTCGTCGGACGGAGCACCCCCAGCGAGCGCGGGGCGCCCGCGCCGGTGTCCCACACCTCGAGGGCCGCACCGGCCGGGGCGGGCTGGGGAAGCGTCACCTCGACGTGCATCGAGCCCGGACCGCCGACGACCTCCCCGGTGACGCCGGCGCGCGTCGCGACGAGCGTGATGCGTTCGGGCGGTGGCGTGCTCCCGGGCCCGGAGGGACCGGTCACCACGGCGGCGACGAGAGCGATGGCCGCCGCGACCGCGGCGACCGCGGCCAGGACGGCGACCGGTCGCCCGAACCACCGGCCCGGCCGGGCGGGCGGGGGCGCGGGCCGGTCGTCGGGGGTGCCGCCGCCGGTGCGGGCGCCGTGGTGGCCGTTGCGGCCGCGGGTCGGATGTCCCGCGGCGCCGGTGTCGGGGGCGTCGTCGCCGAGCCGGGAGAGGATGCCGTCCCACAGCTCCGGCGGTGGCGGGGGCGCGGCGTCCAGGGTCATGGCGTCGCGGGCGTGCGCCGTCGTGCGGCGCAGGGCCTCCACCTCCGCGGCGCAGTCCGGGCAGGCGGCGAGGTGGGCGGCGACGTCCGCGTCGACCGGCGTCCCGGGCAGTGCCGCGGCGGTGAGCTGGTCATCGGTGGGGTGCACCGTCGACCTCCCACCGTCGTCGCAGCCGGGTGAGCCCCCGGCGCAGGTGACTCTTCACGGTACCGAGCGGGAGCCCGGTGGCCGCCGCGACCTGCTGGTGGGTGAGCTCGTCGAGCACCGCCAGGCGCAGTACCCGCGCCTGGTCGGCGGGTAACCGGGCGAGCTCGTCGGCGACGAGCAGGGTCTCGACCACCTGGTCGGCCAGGGACGGCCCGACCGTGCCCTCGTCGCGCTCGACGTCGGCGACGTCGGCGCGCGCACCGGGCGGGGCCTCCCGCCCGCGGGCGCCGAGGCGGTCGGCCACGCGGCGGCGCAGGATGCCCGCCAGCCAGGCGCCGAGCGCGCCGCGCTCGGGGTCGAAGCCCGCCCGGCCGCGCCACGCGTCGACGAAGACCTGCTGGGCGACGTCCTCGGCGTCCTGCGGCGACCCGAGGCTGCGGCGGGCGACGGCGAGGACCCAGCCGCCGTGGCGGTCGTAGGCCTCGCGCAGCGCGCCGGGCTCGCCCCGGGACAGCTCGCGACCGATGCGGTCGTCGTCGGACACGGGGGACCCGGGGACGGGGGCGGCGCGCGGGGACGGCGCGATCCCGTCGGTCACCGGGGACTCCTCACCCGTTCGAGATGCCCCGGAGGAAGCGGACGAAACTCCGCCGGACGGCCGCACGTCCTCACCCCGGATCCGCGACCACCACCAGGTTGTCCCGGTAGCGGCCGGCGTCGGTGTCGAACGGCCCGTCGCAGGTGACGAGCACGAGACGTGACGGGCCGGTCTCCCGGAACAGGTCCGCGACCGGCAGCGCCTCCTTGCTGTACGTCCGGACCTCGCGCACCCGGTGCACGACGGCACCGCCCGGCGCGTCGACGGTCACCTCGTCGCCCGGGCGCAGCCCGCCCAGGTCGACGAAGGCGCCCGCGCCCTGGACGCGATCGTCGACGTGGCCGGCCAGCACCGCCGACCCGGTCGAGGCGCCCGGGGTCGGGCCGAAGCGGTACCACCCGACGTCGGCCACCCGGTCGGGCACCTCCATCTGCCCGTCGGTGCGCACGCCGACGGAGACCACGGGGGCGTCCAGGCCGATGGCCGGGGCGCGGACCCGGACCGGCGCGCCCGGCGTCGGTGCCGGGCGCGCCGGCGCGGTCGGATCCGTCGTCACCGGGGCCGCACCCGGGGGCGGGCCGGCTGCGGCGGGCGGGGTCGCCGGGGGAGCGGCACCCCCGACCGCGAGGACGTCCGCGAGCCCGACCCAGGCCGGGCCGATCGCCAGCACGAGGCCGACGATCAGCCCGACCAGGGCGGGGCCGCGCCCGGCCGGCCTGGGGAGGATCCGGGCCATCACTCGATCCGGGGTGGGATCGCTCAGCGCCGGCCCGCGGTGCGCAGCCGCACCAGCGAGACCGCGACGAGCCCGACACCGAGCAGCGAGGCCGCCGCCCAGCCGAGCGGCAGGCTCGACGCCGGCGCACCGGACGGGGCGCCCGAGGGCACGCCGTGCGGCGCGGAGTCGCCGCCGGACACCGTGAAGGTCACGAGCTGCAGGGAGTCCTGGTCGAGCGAGCCGATGGCGTGCACGAAGGTCGTCGTGCCCTCCTCCAGCGACAGGTCCGCCGGACCGATGACCGGCTCGGTGGTGCCGGCCGCGGCGACGGCGGCCGACACGGTGCCGGCGGGCACCTCGAGCGCCTCCTGGTTCGGGTTGGTCAGGCCGCGGACCACGGGCTGGCCGCCGGCGAGCACGTCGACGGCCGGGGCCGCCGCGAGGTGGCGGACGACGACGCGGGCCTGTCCGGCGGGCACCTCACCGACCTCGTTGACCAGCGGCGAGATGGTCGGCTGCCCCTGCGCGGAGAGGTGGGCGGCGAGGGTGACGTTGCCCCCGGCGGGCACCTCGGCCTGCGCCGAGAGCAGGGCCTGCCCCGAGTCGTCGGCGGCGTCGGCAGGGAAGACCTTGACCTCGTGCGGGCCGGCCGGCAGGGCCAGCGGCCCCTGGACGGTCCCGGGCGCGAAGTCGTCGAGGGCACGCTCGCCGTCGACGTAGACGTCGACGGGGGTGTCGGGGATGCCGTGGACGACGTACACGGTGCCGGTCTCCTGGGCGCTGGCGACGCCGGCGGTGCCGAGCACGATCGCGGACGCGATCAGGGCACCTCCGGCGGCGCGGATCAGGCGGCGCATGGGTTCTCCTCCAGCGGAGCGGAACGGACGGACACCCCCACTACGGCGCCGGCCCCGCGGACGGATGCACCCCGGTGCGATCCTTCGTGCGCGCCCGGTGCCGGCGGGCTCAGCCCTCGGCGAGGCGTCGCAGCAGGCGGTGCAGCTCCGCGCGCTCGGCGTCGTCGAGGACGGCGAACACGCGGTCGGCCTCCGCGGCCCGCGTCGCCCGCACGGCGGCGCCGAGCTCGGTGCCCGCGTCGGTGGCGACGACCTGGGTGGCCCGCCGGTCGGCGGGGTCGGGGCGGCGCTCGACCAGGCCCCGCTCGGCGAGCGCGTCGACGACCTCGGTGGCCGAGCGCGGCGCGATGCGCAGGTGCTCGGCCAGCTCGCCGGACCGGGTCGGGCCGTGGCGCAGCAGCACCTCGAGCGCGCGCAGCTGGGAGAGCGACACGCCCCACGGGGCGAGGGCCTCGCGCGACTGGTGGCGCAGCCGGCGGGCGACCTGCCAGAACGCGTCGGCCAGCGAGCCGTCCTCCTCCACGGGGAATACCGTAGGGCGCTTGCTGTTGTAGCCTCATGTTGAGGATACCTCAGCAGTTTACCTCAGTGGCCGGACCCGCTCCCCAGGAGGCGCCCCTTGCCCCGCCCCACGCCACCCTCACCCGAGACGCGCGCGCTCGAGGCCGAGCAGGCTCGCCACGTCTCGCTGCGGCGCATCGCGCGCCTGTTCCGTCACGACCGCGGCCCGCTCGCGCTCGTCGTCGCCGTCATCGTCGCCTCGTCGATCGTCGGGATGGCCTCGCCGTTCCTGCTGCGTGCCGTCATCGACGACGCGCTCCCGCACCGCGACCTGCCCCTGCTCGCGTGGCTGGCCGGCGGGATGATCGGCGTCGCCGCCGTCACCTCGGTGCTCGGCGTCGTCCAGACCTGGATCTCCACCGGCGTCGGGCAGCGCGTCATGCACCGGCTGCGCACCGACGTCTTCGCCCACCTGCAGCGCCAGTCGCTGGGCTTCTTCACGCGCACCCGCACCGGCGAGGTGCAGTCCCGCATCACCAACGACATCGGCGGCATGCAGACCGTGGTCACCTCGACCGCGACGTCGATCGCCGCCAACCTCACCACCGTCGTCGCGACCGCCGTCGCGATGGTCGCCCTGTCCTGGCAGCTCTCGCTCGTCACGCTCGTCGTGCTGCCGCCGGCCGTGCTGATCAGCCGCCGCGTCGCGCGCATGCGCCGCGAGCTGACCGCCAAGCGCCAGAGCGAGCTCGCCGACCTCAACGTCACCATCGAGGAGGGCCTCTCGGTCGACGCCGCCGCGCTGCACCGCACGCTCGGCACCGGCCCCGCCCTCGTCGACCGGTTCACCGCCTCCTCGGCGCGCCTCACCGACCTCGAGATCCGCTCCCAGCTCGCCGGCCGCTGGCGCATGGCCACGATGAGCGTGGTCTTCGCGGCGATCCCCGCCCTCATCTACCTCGGCGCCGGCCTGCCCTGGACGGTCGGGCAGCTCTCGATCGGCACGCTCGTCGCCTTCACCTCGCTGCAGGCGGGCGTCTTCCGGCCGCTGTCGGGCCTGCTCGACGTCGGCGTGCAGGTGGCCAGCTCGCTGGCCCTCTTCTCGCGGATCTTCGAGTACCAGGACCTGGCCGTCGACATCGCGGACCCCGAGCACCCGGTCGAGCTCGGTGACGTCCGGGGCGACGTCCGGATCGAGGGCGTCGGCTTCACCCACCCCGGCGGCGACCGCCCCGCCGTCGACGGCGTCGACCTCACCATCCCCGCGGGGACGACGCTGGCGCTGGTGGGGGAGACCGGGTCGGGCAAGACCACGCTCGGCGCGCTCGTCGCCCGGCTGCACGACCCCGACGCCGGGCGGATCACCATCGACGGCGTCGACCTGCGCGACATGCGCCTCGCCGACCTCGCGCGCGTCGTCGGCGTCGTGAGCCAGGAGACCTACCTGCTGCACACCACGGTGCGCGAGAACCTGCGGGTCGCGAAGCCGGGGGCGACCGACGCGGAGATCGAGGCCGCCGCCCGGGCCGCGCGGATCCACGACATGGTGGCGGCGCTGCCCGACGGCTACGACACCGTCGTCGGCGCCCGGGGCCACCGGTTCTCCCGCGGCGAGAAGCAGCGCATCGCGATCGCCCGCACGCTGCTGCGCGACCCGCGCGTCCTCGTCCTCGACGAGGCCACGAGCGCCCTGGACACCGGCACCGAGCGTGCCGTGCAGCTCGCGCTCGACGACCTCGCGCGGCACCGGACGACGCTGACGATCGCCCACCGCCTCTCGACCGTGCGGCACGCCGACCGCATCGCCGTGCTCGACCACGGACAGGTCGTCGAGAGCGGCAGCCACGCCGAGCTCGTCGACCGCGAGGGTCGCTACGCGGCGCTGGCCGCCTGACGGGTCCGGACACACGTCGGCCCGCCCCGATCGCGTCGGGGCGGGCCGTCGGGGGCGTCCTGGTCTATCGCAGCGACCGGTCGATCCAGCGCGCGTCGACACCGTTGCGGTGCTGCTCGATGCGGCGCAGGCGCGTGCGCGCCTGGTGGGTCAGACCGTCGAGGCGGTCGAGGAGCTGGCGCAGCTCGGCGATCTCGGTGTCGAGTGCGCTGTCGGCCTCGGACTGCGGGGTCGTGCTGGCGGTCACGGCGAACCTTCTTCGGGTCGCGGGTGGTTCGGGGAGCGTCGCCGGACCGGCCCGTCCCGAGCAGTTCGGGATCGATCCAGTGACGCACTACCGATGCTACGCCCCGGTACGGCGGACGATGCACGGGGCTCGCCGCACGACCCGGTGACCCCCGCCCAGCGGCGGCTGATCCCGTGGACGAGCGGGAGACCGCGTGACCGACACCGCGCTGACGCACTCCGGAGTGCGAGCGATGCGGCATTGCTGGCGTTCGACGCCAGGATCGCCACATCCTCGCGGGTGCGACACGCCGGAACTCAGGCCGGGGCGACCTCGAGCAGCGTCCCGCCCGTGAGCGTCACGAGCTCGTCGGCGGTCGTCGGGAACATCGAGTGCTCGTCGCCGGCGCCCGCCCAGACCGTCGGGAACGCGGCGAGCGCGACGTCGACGACGCAGGGCAGCGGCGCCGGGTGACCGACGGGCGCCACACCGCCGGGACGCTGCCCGGTCGCGCGCTCGACGGTCTCGGGGTCGGCGCGCTTCACGCGGCGCTTGGCGACGTCGAGGTGCGCGGCGACCCGGCCGAGGTCGACGCGGTGTGCGCCCAACGCGAGCACCAGCACGACCCCGTCGCCGGCGGTGAAGACGAGGCTGTTGGCGATCGCGCCGACCTCGCAGCCCAGCTGCTCGGCGGCCGCCGCGGCCGACGGGACCGCCGTGGTGAAGGTCCGGATCTCCCGCGGCGCCCCCGCGTCCTCGAGCGCGCGCCGTACCGCTTCCCTGCCCGTGGTCACGAGCGCGCAGGCTAGGCCCGGTCCGCACACGGGCGAGCGGGTTCCCGCGACGAGGGCAGCGGCGCCGCGCCGCCGAGGCCCTCGGCGGGCAAGTACCCCGCGAAGGTCAACACGCTCGGCCCGACGGCGGAGTGTCAGAGGGGTGGGTCGGCGGTAATCCTGCAGGTCATGACCACGACGGCTCCCCGCCGCGCCTCCGTGCCGCGCGCCCGCATCCGCGACCGCGGGCAGGTCGACGCGCTCGTCCTCGCTGCCCTGGCCGAGGCCCCGCGTCGACAGGAAGAGGTCGCGGACGTCATCCGCGCGCAGGTCGGTGACGTGCTCGACGTCCCCTACTCGCGCATCGTGCCGACCCTGCACCGGCTCGCCCGCAACCGCCTCGTCGTCCGGTCGAGCCGGGACCCCCGCCGCTACCGGCTCACCGAGACCGGCACGCGCTCCCTGACCGCCCGCCGCCGCGCCGCCGACGCGTTCGCGGCGTCGATGCACCGCCTCGCCGATGCGGAGTCCGGTACGGGTGCCGGTTCTGAGCGAAGGGCACCGTCGCGCGGATAGAGGGGCGAGGGGCGCCCCTGGCCAGGTGCTCGGTGCCGGCGCCCGCCCCGGCCCTCGCCCCGCCCCGGCGTCACGATCACCCTGTCGCCTCCCGTCCGTGAACGTTAACGTGATGGTTCACGGGACCGATACCGGCGGAAGGCCGGGTCGAGGGGGAGGGTTCGTTGGACGAGCACGCAGCGTCGCCGCCGGAACCGGAGGAGGCGGTCGCGGAGGACGTCGAGCAGCTCGCCGACGGCCGGACCGTCCGCTACTTCTCCTGGGGCGCGGGGGACACGTGAGCGAGCGGCGCTACGACCCCACCCACGGCGAGTGGGTCACGTTCGCGACGCACCGCCAGGACCGGACGTACAAGCCGTCGGCCGCGGCCTGCCCCCTGTGTCCGACGCGGCCGGGAGCCCCCGAGACCGAGATCGCCCGCGAGCACGTCGACATCGCGGTCTTCGACAACCGCTTCCCGTCGCTGTCCCCGCACCCGCCCGGGCCCGGGATCGCCGGCACCGACCTCGTGCCCGTCGAGCCGGCGTACGGGCACTGCGAGGTCGTCGTGTTCACCGACGACCACGACGCGACCCTCGCCGACGTCGGCGTCGCCCGGGTGCACCTGCTCGTCGAGACCTGGGCGCGCCGCGTCGCCGACCTCGGCGCCGACCCCCGCGTGCGCTACGTGCTCCCCTTCGAGAACAAGGGCGAGGCGGTCGGCGTCACGCTGCACCACCCCCACGGGCAGATCTACGCCTACCCCGACGTACCCCCGCGCCCGGCGCGCGAGATCGCCGCCGGCCGCCGCCACCACGACGCGACCGGGCGCTGCGTGTTCTGCGACGTCGTTGCGGCCGAGGCCGGCGGCCCCCGCGAGGTCGTCGCCGGCGAGCACTTCGTGGCCGGGGTACCGCCGTGGGCGCGCTTCCCCTACGAGATCGACATCTGGGCCCGCGCACACGTCCCGTCGCTGCCCGAGCTGAGCACGCCGGCCCGCGCCGACCTCGCCCGCGTGCTGGCCCGCGTGCTCGCCGGCTACGACCGGTTCTTCGGCGCCAGCACCTCCTACCTGCTCGGCCTCCACGCCGCGCCCACCGACGGCCAGGATCGCGACGTGTCCCACCTGCACCTGGAGATCTGCCCGCCGCACCGGGGCGGGGGCAAGCTCAAGTACCTGGCGGGGTCGGAGACGTTCGGCGGGGCGTTCCTCACCGACGTCGCCCCCGAGGTGGCCGCCGAGCGCCTCCGCGCGGCGTGCCGGGACGTGGAGGTGCCGGCGTGAGCGTGATCGAGGACGTCGTCGCCACCTTCCGCGACGCCGTCGGCCACGAGCCCGACGGCGTGTTCGCGGCGCCGGGCCGCGTGAACCTCATCGGCGAGCACACCGACCACAACGAGGGCCACGTGCTGCCCTTCGCGATCGACCGGCACTGCCGGGTCGCGGCCGGGCGCCGCGCCGACGACGTCGTCACGGTCCGGTCGGCGCAGGAGCCGGGCGACGCGGTGAGCACCACCCTCGAGGCGCTCCCGCGGGCGCGCGGCTGGTCGGCCTACGCGCTCGGCACGCTGTGGGCGCTGCGCGATGCCGGGCTGCCGGGGCGGCACGGCTGGGACCTCGTCGTCGCCGGCGACGTCCCGCTCGGCGCCGGGCTGTCGTCGTCGGCGGCGCTGGAGTGCGCGGTCGCCCTGGCCGTCGCCGAGCTCTCCGGCGCGGCGTTCGACCGCGCCACCCTCGCCCGCGCCGGGCGCCGTGCCGAGAACGACGTGGTCGGCGCACCCGTCGGGATCATGGACCAGGCGGCGTCGCTGCTCTGTCGCGACGGGGCCGCGCTGCTGCTCGACTGCCGCACGCTGCAGGGCGAGGACGTGGCGCTCGGTCTCGACGAGGCCGGGCTGGTGACGCTCGTCGTCGACACGCGGGTGCGCCACGACCTCGCCGACGGCGGGTACGCCGATCGCCGCGCCGCCTGCGTCGCGGCCGCCGACGCCCTCGGGGTGCCGGCGCTGCGCGACGCGACGCCGGACATGCTCGGGCGGCTCGACGGCAGGCTGCGTCGCCGCGCCCGCCACGTCGTCACCGAGCAGGCCCGCGTCCACCGGGTCGTCGAGCTGCTCAGGACGCAGCGCCCCGCCGACGTCGGCCCCGAGCTCACCGCGTCGCACGCCTCGCTGCGCGACGACTTCGCGGTCTCGGTGCCCGCGCTCGACGCGGTCGTCGAGGCGGTGCTGGAGCACGGGGCGCTCGGCGCGCGCCTGGTCGGCGGCGGCTTCGGCGGCAGCGCGCTCGTGCTCGCGCCGACGACGACGGCCGACAGCATCGGCGAGGCCGTCCGGCGCCGCGCCGCCGACGACGGCCACCCGGAGCCCGTGGTCCGCGAGGTTCACCCCGCCGGCGGCGCGCGTCGCGAGCCCTGGGCTCCGGGCGCGCGGCACTAGGGTCGACACGGTGGAGGTCGAGCCGTCGGTCCGGGTGACCATCGACGACGTCGCCCGTGCCGCCGGTGTGTCCCGCCAGACCGTGTCGCGGGCGATGAACGGCAAGGGCGAGATCAGCGCGGCCACCCGGCGGCGGGTGCTCGCGACGATCGAGGAGCTCGAGTACCGGCCCAGCGTGTTCGCCCGCGGCATGCGCACCCGGCGCGCCGGGACGCTCGGTGTGATCCTCTCCGACATCGCCAACCCCTTCTTCCCGGCCGTGGCCCGCGGGGTGTTCGACGCCGCCGCGGCCCACGGTTTCTCGGTGGTCGTGCACAACACCGACGCCCACGCCGGGCGGGAGTCGGCCGCGGCACGCGAGATCCTCGAGGGGGGCGCGGAGGGCGTCATCGGGTTCTTCGAGGCGCTCGGCGACGAGGAGCTCGTCGCACTGCACCGCCGGCTGCCCCTGGTCGTCGCGGACCGGCGCGCGCCCGCCCCGACGGTCGCGAGCGTGTCCTCCGACTTCGCCACCGGCACCCGTCTCGCCGTCGAGCACCTGCACGCCCGGGGGCACCGCCATCTCGGGATGCTCGACGGCGCCGTCGGCGTCGACCACGTCCGCCGCCACGCGTTCGCCGCGGCCGCCGCGCCCGGGTCGCCGATCGTCACCGGCCCGCCGACGATCACGGGCGGCGCCGCCGCGGCCGCCCAGCTGCTCGGCGAGCACCCGGAGGTCACCGCGCTGGTCGCGTTCAACGACCTCATGGCGGTCGGCGCGATCCGCGCGCTGCGCGAGCGCGGGCGCCGCGTCCCCGACGACTGCGCCGTCGTCGGCCACGACGACCTCACCCTCGCCGCCGACCTCGACCCGCCGCTGACCACCGTGCACACCGACAAGTACGAGCTGGGGCGCACGCTGGTCGAGACCCTCGACGCCGTCGTCCGGGCCCGGCGCGACGACACCGGCGCGACGCCGGCCCCCGAGCCCCGCCTCCTGCCCGCGACGCTCGTCGTCCGCGGGTCGGCGTGACCCCCGTCGCGGTCGCCGTCCCCGGCCTCGGGCTGACCGAGCGCGGGTGGCGGGACGTCGCCCGTCACCTCGCCGGCACGGCGGTCGTCGCCCTGCCCGCCTACGGGCTCCCGGCCGGCCCGGGGCCGATCGCGCCCGCGTCGTCCGCCGACGACCTCGTGCGCCGGCTGGACGGGCTCGCGGACGGCCCGGTCGTGCTGCTCGGGCACTCGGCGAGCTGCCAGGTCGTCGCCGAGGCCGCGCGGCGTCACCCCGCCGCGGTGCGCGGGTCGGTCCTGGTCGGCCCGACCGCGGACCCGCGGATGTCGCCCCGGCCCGCGCTGGTGATCCGCTGGCTGCGCACCGCGGCCCGCGAGGACCCGCGACGCGTGCCGGCGATGCTGCGCGACTACCTCACGACGCGCCTGTCCGGCTTCGCCCGGGCCCTGCGCGCGGCGCGGCGCCACGACCTGCGCGAGACGCTCGCCGGCTCCGACCTCCCCGTCCTCGTGGTGCGCGGTCCCCACGACCATCTCGCGCCGTCCGCGTGGATCGACGACCTCGCCGCCGTCCGCCCCGGGATCACGGTGGTGACCACGCGCGCCGGGGCGCACATGGTGCCCCTCACGCGGCCCGAGGAGCTCGCGCGCGTGTGTCGCGTCGCGTTGGCGGGGTAGTCGCCGCCATGGCCGCACCGTCACGACCCACCCGCGTCACGATGACCGAGGGCGGGCCGTTCCTCGTCGAGGGACCCGTCGAGCTCGAGCTCCCCGACGGGACCACGGTGACCAGCGAGCGCCCGGTGGTCGCGCTGTGCGCGTGCCGGCGCACCAAGCGCTACCCCTTCTGCGACACCAGCCACCGGCGCAAGGTGCGGCCCGCGAAGGATCAGGCGGGCGCCGGCACCGCCAGCAGCGACGACTCGCCGGCCGACCAGGCCGCCACCAGCTGATCGGCGAGCCGGTCCTCGAGCCACGTCGAGGCCTGGATGCCCAGGACGACGTCGGCGGCGAGCTCCGGCTCGCGCTCGAGCAGTCCGGCGAGGAGCTCGCGGCGCACCAGCTGCTCGTGCACGGCGTCGGCCTCGACGTGCTCGGCGTAGAAGGCCGTGACCTCGGCCGGCAGCCCCAGGCGCTCGATCGCCGTGACGAGCCGCGCCGCCCCGGGCGGTGAGGTGACCTCGATGAGCGCGAACTGGCCCACCGAGGCCCCGCGCCAGCGCCGGTGCAGCCCGAACAGCGACATGATGTTGACGGTGGCCAGGGTCGCCGCCGGCGCGACGTCGAGGTAGGCGCCGTACGCGGTCTCCAGGCCGAGGCCGGCCATCATCTCGCTGTAGATCCGCGCGTGCACCCGCTCGGGGCGCCCGGCGCCGTACTCGTCGTGCTCGACCGTCATCAGCGACGCCTTCGCCCGCCCCTCGACCCCGTCCAGGCGCGGGATCACCCAGGCCTGCGGGTCGGCCTCCTTGAGGTGGTAGATCGAGCGGTGCGCGACGTACTCGTCGAGCTGCCAGCGCTCGCCGTCGCGCGCGAGGTGCCACGACGGCCCGGTGCCCTCGGTCGGCTCGACGAGCAGCGCGTCCACCGCGGCCTCGACGTCGTCGCCGCCCGCGACCTCCGCGCGGACGGCCGCCAAGAACAGGTCCTCGAGGTGCGCCCGCAGGCGCAGCAGGTCGGGGTCCCACTCGAGGTCGTCGGCGACCCCGTCGAACGAGCGGTAGTGCAGCTCGTAGCAGCAGTAGAGGGCGAGCTGCAGGTCGTCGCCCAGCGGGTCGCCGTCGGGTCGGTGCGGCAGGTCGGCCGTGCTGCCGCGCCCGGCGAGGACGTCGATCACGGCGGACGAGACCGGTCCGCGGGCAGAGGGCAGGGCGGTCACGGAACGCTCCTCGGTGAGGTCGGGCGGTGCGGGGAGGACGTCGGGGAAGGCGAGGTGGTACCCGATCGGATCGCCGCTCCAGCGTCGTCCCGCACGTGAGATCCGCGACCCGGTCCGACGGGCTCCCGCGCGCCGACGGCCGGGTAACGCCGGATCCATGACCACCGTCGCGCCCGACCCGCGCCACGCCACCAGCGAGCCGAGGACCACGGCGCCGGGACCGATGCCGGAGCCGGTCGCCGGCATCCGCCCGCACCACCGCGTCTTCCGCGTGCCCGGGGTCTACCCGGTCCAGCGGGACACCTGGCTGCTCGCCGACGTCCTGCGCGCCGAGCTCGCCGACCACGGCTGCGGCGCCGCCGGGCCGTGCCGCGTCCTGGAGCTCGGGGCCGGCGCGGGCGCGCTGTCGGTCGTGGCCGCCGGGGTGCCCTGCACCGACGTCACGGCGGTCGACCTCTCCCGGCGCGCCCTGCTCTCGACCCGGGTCAACGCCCTGCGGCACGGGCGCCGGGTCCGGACGCGCCGCGGCGACCTCACCGCGCCGGTGGCGCGGGAGCGGTTCGACGTCGTCGTGTCCAACCCGCCCTACGTCCCGGCCGCGACCGACGAGCTGCCCGTGCACGGGCTGGCCCGCGCCTTCGACGGCGGCCGCGACGGGCGCGCCGTGCTCGACCGCGTGTGCGACGAGGCCCCCGACGTGCTCACCGAGGGCGGGCGCCTGCTCGTCGTGCACTCCGCGTTCAACGACCCGGCCCTGACCGTGCGGCGCCTGCACTCGCGGGGCATGTCCGCCGAGGTCGTCGCGCGCCACGAGCACCCGTACGGCCCGGTGCTCACCCAGCGCCGCGAGCTGCTCTGCGCGCGCGGCCTCGCCACGCCGGAGCAGCGCACCGAGGAGCTCGTCGTCGTGCGGGCCGTGCGCCCGGCCGGTTGCTGAGGGGGCGGGCGTGCACCACCAGATCGACCTGACCCTCCCCTCCGCCGCGGCCGACGGCCTGGTCGCCGAGCTGTCGGCCCACGAGGGCGTGCTGGCCCTCACCCACCAGCGCGACGGCTCGGTGAAGCCGCCCGGCGACGTGCTGAGCCTGCACGTGCTCAACCGGTCGATCGACGACGTCCTCGCCGCGGTCGAGCACGCCCGCGAGCACGGCCCGATCACCGTGGCCACCGTGCGCACCGAGAGCGTCGTCGCCACCGGGATGCAGGAGGCCGTCGAGGACGACGCCGACGAGTCCCCGTGGGAGGAGTTCGAGCGCACCCTGCGCCACCACGGCCGCATGAGCACGAACTACCTCGCGCTCATGGCCCTGGGCGGCGCGATCGCGGTCGCCGGGCTGCTCTCGCCGCCCGTGCCCCAGGCCCTCGCGCTGGCCGCGTCGGCGATCATCGCGCCCGCGTTCGAGCCGGTCGCGAAGCTGGCGGTGGCGATCCTGCGCGGCAACCTCTACCGGATCCGGCGCGCGCTGGTGTCGGTCGTCGTGGGCTACCTGGTCCTCGCGGCGGCGGGAGGTGTCGCGTTCCTCGTGCTGCGCGCGCTGGGGATGGGCAGCCCCGAGATGCTGGCCAAGAGCGAGGGCGTGCACATGGTGGTCGACCCGACGGTGGCCGACTGGCTCGTCGGGGCGGGCGGTGCGCTCGCCGGGCTCGTCATCATCACGTCGTTCCGCGAGGCCGTCCTCGCGGGGGCGCTGATCGCCCTGGCGCTCGTGCCCGCGGCGGCGCTCGCCGGCGTGGGCGTCGTCGCGGGCGACTGGACGCTCGCGCTGGAGGGGCTGCAGCGCACGGGCGCCGACATGGCGCTGGTCGTGGTGCTCGGCGGCGCGGTGGTGCTGATCAAGGACCGGCTCCACCACGGCGGCCGGCGCCCGCTCGCCTGAGGGATCGGTAGCGTGGCGCAGCGTTGAATTCCAGAGATCTTGCGGTGAGGTTGGTGGGTTCCGGCCTGCTGTGAGGAGCGCCTGTGCCGTCCTCGATCTCTGTCACGCTGTGCGCCGAGGTTCCCGATCTCGGTGAAGGTCCAGGAGCCTTGAGCTGGTCGATGGTCGAGGCGTGGGCGGTGGCGATGCGCGAGGAGGTCCCGGCCGCGGCGCTGGCGGCGTCGTTGGAGCAGGTCCAGGACCGGCTCATCGAACGCGTGTGCGGCCCGCGGTGGCTGCCCGTGCGGGGCCTGCCCGCACCGTTCGCGTGCCCGGGGTGCGGGGTCATGCAGGACTTCGCCCGCAAGGGCAAGCGCACCCGCCCGCGCCGCATCGACACCTCGGTCGGGGTGGTGCGCGTGCAGCTGGCCAACGTGGGGTGCCGCGACTGCGGGCGAGTGTTCGCCCCGCTGCTGCTGATGCTCGACCTCACGGGGCGCCGCCGCACCGACCGGCTCGCGG
>NZ_JAQZAL010000003.1 GCF_028737205.1 Actinomycetospora lutea
CGAGTCACCCTCGACAAGGTCGCATAGGTCAGCTGCGGTCAATTCTCTTCACAGCACCGGAGACGCTTCGGGAACCGAAGCGTTCTCCGCCACGAGATCGTGTCCACCGCCGGCCGCACCCGGTGACGTCTCGACACCGGCGCCCACGCGTCCGACCGTGCGCCGGCGTCC
Organism: Actinomycetospora lutea; assembly: GCF_028737205.1. Lineage (GTDB taxonomy): Bacteria > Actinomycetota > Actinomycetes > Mycobacteriales > Pseudonocardiaceae > Actinomycetospora > Actinomycetospora lutea. The sequence continues at coordinate 172 of NZ_JAQZAL010000003.1, forward strand.
GATCCGGGCGTCGACGAAGTGATCGCGCGGCAACCGCGACAGGGGCGGAGGGGAGGCCATGACGGAGATGTCGCGTCCCGGCCCGAGAACGTTGCAGTTCGCGCGCAGTCGATCACACGGCGTGCGGCGACCCGAGGGCGAGATTGAACGAGCGTCACGGCGGGCACGCCCCGGGGGAGACAGGACTGCGCGATCACCGCGCTCCCCTCGGCCCGTCGAGATGGTGGCGGGACGTCATCACCCCCGAGATCGCGACGACGGCCGAGGCCTCCCCACCGTGCCCGTGTGTGCGGTAGCTCCCGCCTGCCGGCGAGCGATCTCTCTCGTTCGCGCCAGGAGCACGACCATGACCTCCATGCTGCCTCCACCCCAGGAGGCCCCGGACACCACCCCCGACACCCCCGACACCCCGATCCGCACCGTCGGGCTGCTCGCCGATCCCGGCCTGCCGACGAAGCTCGCCGAGCAGGTCGCCCTCGACCTCCCCGACGTCCTCGCCCGCCACCTGCCGGGACGCACCTGGCGGGTCGAGACGGCCGAGGGCCCGGTCGGCCTGGACTCCGAGGGCCTCGTGCCCATGTTCCGCACGGGCTGCGAGCGCCAGCGCCGCCACGGCTGGGACGTCGTCGTGATCGTCACCGACCTGCCGCGGCGGGCGGGCACCGAGCCGCTCGTGTCCGACTTCGGCGCCGACGACGGGGTCGGCCTCGTCTCGGTGCCGGCCCTCGGGGCCGTCTCGTTGCGCCGGCGCCTGCGCGCCGCCGTCGTCGACCTGCTCGAGCACGGCCTCGCGGACCCGGCGGACGCCCCGAGACCGACCCGGCGCGGCCTGTTCGCCCCGCCGATCTGCCGGATCGCCTCGGAGCACGAGGGCATCGACAGCCACCTCGCGCTGCGCGGGACGCGGGGGCGCCTGCGCCTGCTCGCCGGCATGGTGCGCAGCAACCGGCCGTGGCGCCTCGTCCCGAGCCTGTCCACGGCGCTCGCCGCGGCCGCCGCCGGTGCCGCGTTCGGCATCTTCTACTCGAACATCTGGGAGCTCGCGAGCGCCGCCGGGCCGTCGCGCCTGGTGCTGATCGCGGTGCTGGCGGTCGCGGCCATGAGCACCTGGCTGATCGCCGACAACGAGCTGTGGGAGCGCCCGCGGTCGCGGCGCCTGCGCGCCGAGGTGCACCTCTACAACGCGGCGACGACCTCGACGATCGTGCTCGGCGTGGTCTGTTGCTACGCGTTGCTGCTGGTGCTGGCGGGGTCGGCGGCCGCCGTCGTGATCCCGCCGTCGTCGCTGGCCGAGACCGTCGGGCACCCCGTGGGGCCCGCGGCGTACCTGGCGGTGGCCTCGATGGCGACGTCGATGGGCATCGTGGCCGGCGCGGTCGGGTCGGGGCTGACGGCACCCGAGGACGTGCGCGCCGCGGCCTACAGCACCCGTGAGCAGCAGCGTCGCGCCCGCCTCGACGAGGAGGACGACCGCGCGGCCGCGGACGAGAGCGCCTGAGGACCCCTCACGCCGGCAGTGGGCGGCGGCGTCGCGCGGACCGGGCCGGCGCGGGCGGGGACGAGCAGACCGGGGCGAGCACGACGCCGAGCGCGGCCAGGTCGTCGGCGAGCCAGCCCAGCCGGCCCCACGCGTCGGCGAGCCGGAGCGTCTCGCGCGGGTGCTCGCGGCGGCCCGGGGCGGCGGCGAGCGCGCGCAGGGCGCTGTCGAGGAAGTCCGCGGGGACGGCGAGCACGGCCGCCGGGGTGCGCCCCTCGGCCAGCGAGCGGGCGACGCCCGCGTAGCCGTCGGCGAGGGCCTGGGCGTCGTCGCGGAGGCGCGCGACGAGGTCGGGCCAGCGGTCGGGGAGCCACGAGGACGCGGGGTCGAGGTCGCCGAGGGACGTGCGCGCGGTCCGCACGGCCCGGTGCACGACGCCGAGCACGACGAACCAGTCGACGTCGCCCTCGTGGCGGGCGCGGCGCTCGGAGCGGTACTGCAGGAACGTGGCCTCGAACAGCAGGAGCCAGTGCTCGGCGGGCTGCAGGCGCGCGGCCACGTCCTCCCGCGACCCGGTGCCCGCGAGCCACGACGACGACGCGGCCACCAGGGCGGCGGTCTCGCGCAGGCAGCGGGCGGCGTCGCGGCGGACCTCGCCGTGCCCGCCGGCCGGCCACACCGCCGCGCCGACGCCGATCCCGACCGCCGCGCCCACGGCGACGTCCAGGAACCGCACACCCGCGAGCGACGGACCCGCCGGGGAGAGCTGGGCGAACAGCACGGCGACGAGGACGGTGAAGCTCGCCTGCCCGGCGATCATCCCGAACACCTGCCCCGCGGCCACCGCCACGACGCACAGCAGCGGGAAGAGCGCCGCGTAGACGACGGTCTCCGGCCCCGCGAGCGCGAGCAGGCCGGCCGCGAGGCCCGCGCCCAGCGCGGTGCCGACGATCGCGGGCAGGAGCGTGGCGCGCGTCGACGTCACCGACGTGCGCATGAGCGTCAGCGTCGCCAAGAGCACCCACAGCCCGTGGGACAGGTCCAGCCCGCCGGCGACGAGCCGCGCTAGGGCGAGCCCGACCCCCAGGCGCAGCGCGTTCTGCAGGTACACCGACCTCAGGGAGAGGTGGGCGTGGATGCGGCGCCACCACAGCAGCGCGGTCGGGGCGGTGGCCCACCACGACAGCTCGGCGGCGCCGGGGGAGCGGGGACCGCGGGGGTCCACGACGATCTCCGCCGACTGCACGGCCACGCGGGCGGCCGACAGCGCCTGGCCGACGGCCACCGCGGCCCGCGCGTGCGCGACGGTCGCGTCGTCGTCGACGAGCGCGGAGATCGTGTCGAGGCGGCGCTGGGTGTAGGCGAGGCGCTCGGCGTCGAGGTCGGCGACCTCGGGCACCGGGCCGCGCCCGAGCAGCGCGTCCGCGGTGCGGTGCAGCGTCGTCGCGAGTGTGGCCAGCGTCGCGGCGGCGTCCACCGGGATCCCGCGCGCATCCACGGACAGGAGCGCGTCGACGCGGCCGTGCATCCCGCGCAGGGCGCCGCCGAGGTGGGCGAGGCTCCGGTCCTCGATCCCCGGGCCGGTGGGTCGCACCTCCCACGGCGTCGCGAGCAGCTTCAGCCGGCCGGCGGCGCGCGTCGCCGCGGCCCGGCGGGCGGGGACGGCGTCGGCGTCACCCGCCCCGGTGGCCTCGAGGAGCCCGGCGAGCGCGCGGGCCGCCGACGCCGCGCGACAGGCGTAGGACCGCACCGGGCGGGGCGGCCAGAGCACGCGGTCGGCGAGCAGGAGGAGCCCCACCCCGAACACGAAGCCGAGCACGCGCGCGGGCAGCGTCTCCGGGGCGAAGGGCGGGAACGACGGCAGGATGTAGACCAGCTGCAGCCCGTTGGCCACGCCCGCGAGCCGCGGGCCGCCGACCGCGATGAACGCGACGGACACGCCGACCACGAGCATGCCGACCGACGCCAGGAGCGTGCTGCCGGCGAGCAGCGTCCCGATCGTCAGCAGGACCGTGCCCGCGACGAGGCAGCCGACCAGCGTCCGGGTGCGCTGGCGCGGCGTCCCGACGACCTGCGAGAGCACCCCGAACCCGATCGTGCCGAACACCGCGTACGTCGCCGCGGTGGGGCTGCCGAACCCGTAGCGGCACACCATGAACACGACGGTGGCGACGACGCCGACGCGCAGCGCCCGCCGGCACGCGCCGAGCCCCGGGTCGCGGCGCAGGAGCCAGCGCAGAGCCCGGCGACCGGCCATCGTCGCAGTGTGCCGCGACGACGCCCGGCTGCCCAGGGGCTGATCAGCGCACGGGGCGTCAGCGCACCCTCGGCCGCCCTCCGGTACCTCGCCCGATCACGCGCTCCGACGGGGACGGGGAGGTGCCCGGGGACGTGCCCGGGGACGGGGAGGTGGCCGGGGCCGGAGCCGGGGCGGGTACGGGCGGCGGTACCGGCCGAGCGTCCGACGCCCGCCCCCGGGGCAGGCAGCACTTCTTGTACTTGGTGCGCGATCCGCACCAGCACGGGTCGTTGCGCCCCGGCGGCCAGACGAGGCGGGGGCCGGGTGCGGGGTCGGGTGCGGGCGGGCCGGCGGCGAGGTCCGCGAGCATCGCGGCCAGCAGCTCCGGGGTCGCGACCTCGACCTCGAGCGGCTCGCCCTCGGCGTCGGCGGCCTGCAGCTCGCGCTCGACGAGCGCCCGGTGGGTGTCCCAGTCGTGCCCGAGCTCGTCGGCCGCGGCCGGGTGCGCGGCGAGGAGCCGGGTGAAGGACGGCTCGGGGTGGAACACCAGATCCGGCGCGGCGTCGAGGTCGTCGGCCATCGCGTCGTACTCGTCGGCGGCGAGACCGAGGTCGGCGCGGACGTCGCGCCGCCGGCCGATCAGCTCGTCGACCAGGTCCTCCGCGTCGAGGTGCTCCTCGGAACCCTCCGGCAGGCGCTCCACGCGCTCGATCGCCGTGAGCACGGCCGCGGTGAGCCACTGCTCGGCGATCTCGCCGCGCCCGTTCTCGGTGAGCGCGTCGGCGATCGGGCGCACCGACCCCACCTCGCGCAACAGCAGTGGCCGGAGCTTCGTGAGCTCGGCCATGCCCTCCTCGCCGCGACCGAGGCGCAGCAGACGCTCGGCGTGGGCCGCCGGGATCCAGTCCCGGTCGGCCGACCCCGCCCCGGCGCCGACCGCGCGGGCCGAGAGGTCGACGGCCTCGTCGTGGTCCCCGGCCAGCTCGCGGGCCTCGGCGGCCAGGCTCAGCGCGTAGGCGGCGTCCTCGGGGTCGGCGAGGCGCCCCTCCTCGACCGCGGACACCAGCTCCTCGGCGTACGGGCGCGGATCGCGCGCACGGACCGCCTCGGTACCGAGGCCGTCGAGGTCGTCGGACGTCAGGAGCGAGGCCACCGGGGGAACGGTAGGCCTCGCTCCCGGCGGCGGGTCAGGCCGGCAGGTCCACCAGGTCCGCCAGCACCGACCGGTGGTGGTCGGCGGAGCCCAGGACGAGGGCGTCGGCGCGGGCGCGCTTGAGGAACAGGTGCGCCGGGTGCTCCCACGTGAAGCCGATGCCGCCGTGGAGCTGCAGGCCGTCCTCGGCGGCGAGCAGCGCCACCTCGGAGCAGTGCGCCTGGGCGACCGCGGCGGCGACCGGGAGGTCCGGCGAGCCGTCGGCCGCGCACCGCGCGGCGTACCGGGCGACCGCGCGGGCCTGGGTGATCGCGACCCAGAGGTCGGCCAGCCGGTGCTTGAGCGCCTGGTACGACGCCAGCTGGCGGCCGAACTGGTGGCGGTCGCGCAGGTAGGCGACGGTGTCGGCGAGGCAGCGCTCGGCGAGCCCGAGCTGCTCGGAGGCGAGGACCGCGGCGCCGACCTGCAGCGCGTGGTCCACGTCGGCCCCGGACACGATCCGCGCCGGAGCCCCGTCGAACACGATGTCGGTGAGGCGGCGGGTCATGTCGAGCGACTCGGAGGTCGTACGCGTGACCCCCTCCCCGTCGGCGCCCACCACGGCGATCTCGCCGGCCGAGACCGGCACGAGCAGCACGTCGGCGGTGACGGCGTCGACGACGGCGGTGACCGTGCCGGCGACGAGGTCCCCGGCACCCCGGCGCTCGACGGTGACCGGCACCGGCCGCCCCGCGCCGCGGGTGGCGCCGACGACCAGCACGGCCGTGCGCTCCCCGGCGGCGACGGCCGCGAGCAGCTCGTCCTCACCGGTCCCGAGCAGCAGCGCGCTCGCCACGGCACCGCCCAGGAACGGCACGGGCGCGACGGCGCGGCCGAGCTCCTCGGCGACGACGGCGACCTCGCGCCACGACGCGCCGGCGCCGCCGCGCTCCTCGGGCACCGCGAGGCCCGCGACGCCGATCTCCTGGGTGAGCCGCTTCCACAGGTCGGTGTCGACCGCGTCGTCGGTGTCGGTGCGCCGGAGCACGGCGTCCCACGGGGCCTGCTTGTCGACGAGCGCGCGGACGCTGGCGCGCAGGTCGTCCTCGACGTCGGTGTAGAGGAGGTCGCCGGTCTCGGGGGTGCCAGGAGCTGTCGCTGCGGCGCTCATCGGGGCAGGTCCTTCCACGGCACGTCCTTGTCGGCGCGGGCCTCGGCGGGCAGGCCGAGCACACGCTCGGCGACGACGTTGCGGAGGATCTCGGACGTGCCGCCCTCGATCGAGTTGGCGCGGAAGCGCAGGTAGCGCCAGCCGGTGTCGCGGCTGCCGTAGTCCTCGACCTCGGGGCGGCGCTCGGTGTAGTCGGGGTAGCGCAGGCCGTCCTCCCCGCACAGCTCGAGCTCGAGGCTCGCGCACTCCTGGTTGAGGCGCGCGTAGGTGATCTTCACGCCGGAGCCCTCGGGACCGGGCTGCCCGGCGGCCTGCTGCTGCCCCAGGCGCTCGGCGGTCAGGCGCGCCGCCTCGGTCTGCACCCAGAGCCGCAGCATCCGGTCGTGCAGCCCGGGGGTGTGCGCCTCGGGGTGCTCGCGCCACCGGGCGGCCAGGGCGCCGACGGCCCCGCTCTCGCGGGGCAGCGTGCCGCCGCCGATGGCCACGCGCTCGTTCATCAGCGTGTACTGCGCGACCGCCCAGCCCTGACCGACCTCGCCGAGGCGCTGGTCGTCGGGGACGCGGACGTCGGTCAGGAAGACCTCGTTGAACTCCGCCTCGCCGGTGATCTGCCGCAGCCCGCGGACCTCGACCCCCGGCGCGGTCATGTCCACGACGAAGTAGGACAGCCCGCGGTGCTTGACCGCCTCGGGGTCGGTGCGGGCGAGGATGATCCCCCAGCGGGCGTGGTGGGCCATGGAGGTCCACACCTTCTGCCCGTTGAGCACCCACGCATCGCCGTCCCACACGGCGCTGGTGCCGACGCCCGCGAGGTCCGAGCCCGCGCCGGGCTCGCTGAACAGCTGGCACCAGATGTCCTCGCCGGTCCACAGCGAGGGCAGCCAGCGCTGCTTCTGCGCGTCGTCGCCGAAGCGCAGGATCGTCGGCGCGGCCATGCCGAGGCCGATGACGTTGAGCCGCGGCCGGTTCTCCGGCGCGCCCGCGCGCGCGAAGGCGGCGTCGACGGCGGTCTGCAGGCCGTTCTCGGCGCCGAGCCCGCCCAGCCCGGCCGGGTAGTGCACCCAGGCCAGGCCGGCGGCGAAGCGCTCGCGGAGGAACTCGGCGGCGTCGGTGCTCGCGGGGTCGTGCTCGGCGAGGAACTCCTCGACCCGCTGCGCGAGCGCGGCGGCGTCGGGAGGGCTGCCGGAGACGGACCGCAGCGGAGCTCGACCATCCTGCTCAGTAGTCGTCACCCTTGCACCCTCCGTCGCCGATCCGCGCCTGTCGAGTCCGGTGTCCGCCGGATCCGGCTGACCTGCGAGGGTGCTGCCCGTGGCCGATCTCGAGAGCTGGCTCGCCGACCACGCCCGCCCGCTCGCGGTGGCGGACGACGACCTGGCCGACGACGGGCTCGACGCCGTCGAGGCCTGGGTGCCGGCGAGCGCCGGCGCGCGGGTGGTCGCGGTCGGCCCGGCGGTGGGCGGCACGCGCGAGCTCGCGCTGCTGGCCTGCCGGCTGATCGAGAACGCCGTGCGCGACGGCGGGGCCCGCACGGTCGCGCTGCAGTCCGGCGAGTCCGCGACCACCGTGCTCGACGACCACGTGCGCCACGGGACGGGTGCGGCCGGCGACGCGCTCGAGCGCCTCGGGTCGTGGAGCTGGAACACCCGCGAGGTGCTCGACCTCGTCCGCGTGCTCGCCGAGGTCCGCTCGGTGCCGGTGGTCGGGATCGACCCGCGCCCGCCCGCGACCGCCGTCCGCGTCGTCGGTGCCTTCCTGCGCACCGCCGCGCCGGACGCGCTGCCGCCGGTGGCCGACGCGCTCGCCGACCTCGCGCTCGGGCACGGCGGTGGACGCGACGGGGCCGCCTCCCGCGCGGCGGTCGAGCGGGTGCGGGAGCGACTGGAGCGCGACGTCCCCGCGCTCGTCGCGGCGACCTCGCCCGCGCAGCACGCCGAGGCGGTCCGCCACGCCGGGTTCCTGGCGCGCGCCGCCGAGCTCGCGGCCTGCCCGCCCGACCGCGCCGACGCCCTCGCCGGCCGGCTGATGGCCGACGCGGTGCTCGACGCCCTGGGCTCCGACGCCCCGGGCTCCGACGCCCTGGGCTCCGACGGGCGCGTCGTGCTCTGGGCGCACGCCGACCACATCGTCGTCCGCGCCGGCTCGCTCGGTGCGCACCTGCGCGAGCACCTCGGCGACGGGTACCGCGCGCTGGTGCTGTCCGCGGGGTCGGGCTCGACGCGCGCGGTCCGGACCCGGCGGGTGTTCGGGCGGGCGCGCACCCCGTCGGTGCACCGCTTCGCGGCCCCGGCGGCGTCGTCGCTGGAGGGCACGGTGCTCGCGGCGTGCCCGCGGGACGCGCTGGTCGACCTGCGGGCGCTGGGCGAGCCCGGCGTCCCCGACGCCGTCACCGCCTGGGCCGGGGCGACGACGTCGCGGCGCTCGGTCGGCGACGAGGTGTCGCCCGGCGCGCCCGTCGGGGCCACCGTGCCCTGCGTCCCCGGGACCGAGCTCGACGCGGTCGCCGTGGTGTCGACCGTGCACCCCGGCTGGGTGCGCTAAGCCCTGCTCGCGAGCACCGCGCGGCCGCGGGGCGAGAGCTCGTAGCCGACCGGCAGCGAGTGCGTCAGCCCCAGCGCCTTGAGCCGGCGGACGTCGGCCTTGAACGGCAGGGTCTCGCGGCCGAAGGACGCGGCCAGGTCCGGCGCCCGCACGCCGGGGCGCTCGGCGATCGCCGCGAGCGTCGCCCACGCCCAGGGACCGTGCCCGCTGCGCGCGTCCATCGCGTCGAGGCGGCGGGCCACCGCGGCGAGGTCGTCGGCACCGGGCACGGACGCGGCGAGCTCGGCGCGCGGGTCGGGCTCGTCGAGCAGGTGGAAGCGCACGCGGTAGAGCTCGGCGTCGTCGCCCGCGTGCCGGTCGGCCTCGGCGAGCATCGCGGCGACGGAGTCGAACCCGGCGCGGCGGGCGTCGTCCGGTCCGAGGTCCTCGCGGCGCACGACGTCCACCTCGTCGACCTGCAGCCGTCCCACCGGCGTGCGGTACGGGCGTCCGGGCCGGACCTGCGCGCGCTTCCAGCGCCGGAAGGTCAGGTCGACCTCGCCGCGCGCGATCGGGTCGGCGAAGCGCAGGGCGAAGAGCACGGGATCGGGCCTCTCAGATCGAGCTGACGCCGACCACGAAGAAGAAGAGCCAGAAGAGGATCCAGCCGACGATGGGGATGTAGCCCAGCACGAGGCCGGCGATCGTCATCCCGTGGCCGGTGTTCTGCCCGCTGCTCGTCTCGCGCCAGGCCAGGTGGCCGCAGATCACGGCGGCGATCGACGCGATGCCGGCGGTGAAGAACCCGAGGATCCCGCAGACCAGCGCGGCCACCGCCAGCCCGGACACCGCCGGGCCGCCGGGGTAGGAGCCGTAGGACGCCGGCGTGTACGGGCCCTGCGGGTAGGGCGTGCCGGGGCCCGCGGGGTAGCCGCCGTACGGGTCCTGGCCGTACGGGGCCTGCCCGTACTGGCCGTACTGACCCGAGCCGTAGGCGCCCGGCCCGTACGGGCCCGGCGCGGACTGGTCCTGCGGCGCCGCGTAGGGGTTCTGTGCCGCGCGGTCGGCCGCGTAGGGGTCGGCGTAGGGCTCGAGCGCGTACGGGCTGGGGCCGTAGGGGTCCGAGGTGTACGGCTGGGACGGCCGGTCCGCGGGCGGCGGCCCGTCCGGTGACGGGGTCGGCGCGCCCCCCGGTGGTGCGAAGGGCGCCGGGGTGTCCTGTCCGTCCCGGCCGTCGCGCTGCGGTTCCCACGGCGAGCTCACGCCGGGATCGTAGGACGGCGTCCCGATCTGCGGGGGGCATCGACGCCGACCACGTCAGAGGGCGGGGATGACGAGGTCGGCGTAGGTGTCGCCGTCGGTGTCGGCGACCGCCACCGGGCCCTGCTCCCCGTACGCCGCGCCGTCGGTGATCGCGGCGTCGCCGTAGCCGTCGGCGTCGGTGTCGAGGACGACCTCGTCGACGCGGCCGTCGTGGTCGCGGTCGGACACCGCGTACTCGTCGTAGCCGTCGCGGTCCTCGTCGGCCGACGCGGTCTCGGCGTAGCCGTCGCCGTCCGCGTCCGTGGCGGTCGACTCGTAGTAACCGTCGTGGTCGCCGTCGAACGAGGTCGCGCTCGGCGTCCCCGCCGGGAACGCCAGGAGGCCGCCGTCCGCGCCGTACGTCGCGCCGTCGTCGGTGGTGTAGGTGCCGTCGGTGTCGGACGTACCGGGGTCGCTCATCGTCGTGCTCCTCGCCGAGGGGGTGACCTGATCGACCCTCTGACGCCGCGAGCGCCCCGGGATGTTCCTGAGAGAACCCTGGCGGCGGCTCCTCAGCGGCGCCTCAGCGGCGCCGGCCGCCGCGGACGGGCTCGATCCGGCCCCCCGCGGGTGATCGTTCAGGGAAGCAGGACGAACGCCACCCGGCCCTGCGTGTCGACGCCGACGCGGGCGCCGCCGGCCGCATAGCGGTAGACGCCGGAGCCGCGCTGCGGGGGCTCGCGCAGCGCAGCGAGGAGCGCCTCGCGGTTGGGCGGCTGGGCGAGCAGCGGCGAGACCTGCGACCACGGCGCGGCGTCGACGGCGGCCGAGGGCCGGTAACGCCGCTCGACGGCCGGGAGGTCGCCGGCGCCGAGGGCGGTGTAGAGCTCGCGGACCCCGGTGGCCACGGCCGCGGGCAGGGCACGGCCGGCGGTGTCGGTGACGGCGGGCTCGCCGGCCGGGACGGGCGCGGGGGCCGGGGCCGGCGCGGCGCTCCGCACGGGCTGTGCCGGGGCCGCCGCCTGCGTGCTGCCCGCCGGGGCCACCGGCGCGGTGACGAGGGTGAGGACGGCCAGGGCCGCGGCCACGAGGATCGCGACGCCGAGGGCGGCGCTCGCGATCCAGGGTCCGCGACCGGCGCCGGCGCTCGCAGCCGGCGCGCTCACCGCCACGACGCCGTGACGTGCTCGGCGTTCCCCGTGCTGCTCATGTGGCCCTCCTCGATCGGTCCCCGGCCGCAGTATCGGGACGGTCACCGACCCGTGTTACCGCTGGCCGGGCAGTCTGCGTCACCCGGTCGTGGTTCGTACACCCCGCGCTCAGACCGGCGGCAGACGGGGCACGGTCGCGGCCGCCAGGCGGGTGGCGTCGGCGCAGAGCTCGTCGACCGGTCGCGGGCCGAGCACCGACACCTCGAGCAGCTCGACGCGCTCGCCGCCGCCCGGGACGGTGATGGAGCGCTGGGCCACGGCGGCGTCGCAGGACGCGCCGCGCGGCGTCACCGCGACCGGGCGGCCCGCGATCTCCGTGGTCGGGGTGAACGCGGCGCGGCGCTCGACACCGAGGTCGACGGCGGTGGGCCCGCTGCCCCAGCGGCAGGCCCAGCCGCCGACGCCGGGGGCGACGCGGTCGGCCTCGAGACCGGGGACGCCGCCGAGGTCGGCGGGCGAGAGCAGCGCGCAGGTGTCGACGGTGGTGAGCGCGTCGGGCGGGTCGGCGACCGCGCGCCGCGGCAGGGGCGTGCTGCGCTGCAGGGCGCGCACGGTGGTGGCGGTCGCCGCGTCAGCGGTGGCGCACGCGTCGGCACCGGACCCCGCGGGCAGGAGGGCGTCGACGGCGACCTGCACGCCCTCGGTCGTCACCACGATGCGCGTGCACACCCCGGGCTGCGGGGCGGGCCGCCGCACGAGCAGCGGACCGACCCGCTCCTGCGGGCCCGCGGTGACGGCCGTCGCGACCGGCTCCAGGGTCGCGACCACCGCGACGTCGCCGCCCGGCGCGCGGACGTCGAGGGTGCACGCGGCGGGGCTCCCGAGGTCGGGCACGACCCGCGCGGACCCGGGCGGCGTGATCGCCGCGGGGTCGACGAGGCCGCACGGCGCGACGGTCGCCGGATCGCCGATCACCCCGGGCACGACCCGGTCGCCGGGCGCGGCCGACGGTGCCGGCGCGCGGAGCAGCGCGACGCCCGCGACCACGGCGACGAGCACGACGACGGCCGCGACCACCCCCGCGACCACGCCCGCGACGACGGGCCCCCGCCGGCGTGGGCCCGCTCCGAGCGCGCGCGACGGGACGCCGAGCGGACGCGGGGCCGGGGGCGGTGTCGGGGCCTGCGCGGAGGCCTGCGCGGGGGATGGTGCGGGGGACGGCGCGGGGGACGGGCCCGGCGACGGGACCGGCGGGAGCGGGCCCACCCGGACCGTCGGGCGGTCGGGACGGCGGGCGTCGCCGGCCGGCACCGGCACCGTCGTGGCCCGCCTCGCCGCCCGAGCGTCGCCGGCCACCGGGGTCGCGATCACCTCGGTGAGGCGGGGACCGGCGTCGAGGGCCCGCAGGTCGCGGACGAAGCTCGCGCCGAGCCCGCCGGGTGCCCCACCCGGCACCCCACCAGCGGCGCCGGCCACGTGCTCGAGGACGGCCCGGAGGTCGCCGTCGTCCCCGTCGACCGGGACCGCGGCGAGCGTCGCGGCCAGGGCGCGGACGTCGTCGTCCTCGGCGGCGGCCCGGTCGTCCGGCCGCAGGCCCGAGGGCGCGCCGAGCAGCCACACCGCCCCGCCGGCCCCGACGAGCACGACGTCCGCGCCCACCCGGCCGTGGATCAGCCGCGCGGTGTGGGCCGCGGCGAGGGCCTCGGCGAGGACCAGGGCCATCGCGCGCAGCCGGGACGCCGTGACCGGGCCGGTGGCGGCGAGCCCCCGCGCGCCGGGCGGGACGTCGTGGAGGAGCCACAGCGCGTGGTCCCGGCCGGCGGCGACGTCGCGGGCCGGCGCCAGGCCGGGGTGCGGGTGCCCGGCCGCGCGCCGGACGTCGCGCGCCACCCGGGTCAGCGCCACCGTGCCCTCCCCGTCGAGCGCCACCGCGACGACGTCGCGGTCGTCCCAGTCGTCGTGCGCCGCCCGGACGGCCGCGGTGATCGCGGCCCCGAGGCGGTAGTGGCCGCCCGAGAGCGGCTCGACGTCCGTCACGGCGGTCCGATCGTCGCCTCGTCGGTGGGATCAGCCGCCGAAGGTGCTCCGGGCGCGGAACTGCACGGCCCCGAAGACGGCGTTGGACTGCTCCAGGGTGCTGGTGCGGATCTCCCAGCTGTAGTTCAGGTCCCGGTAGATGCCCGTGGAGTAGACGGTGCCGTTGGCCTCGGCGGTGTACAGCGGGCCCTGCTCCACCTGGCCGGCGCGCCACACGTCGAAGTTCTCGATGCGGGGCCCGAGCCGCGACGTGTCGTCGTAGAAGGACCGCGCCCCGGCCGCGTCGGGCCAGCGGGCGAAGATGACCCGGGCGCCCGGCGCGACGCTGGAGAAGTCGCAGATGTAGGCCTCGGTCGGGTTCGCGCCGCTGGTGGTGGTCAGCTGGTCGTTCGACGTGGTCGGCCGGCAGGTGGAGGCCGTGACGTCCGGGAAGACCTGCGCCATCGTCGCCTGGCCCGCGGGCGCGGTGGAGCCGTTGCCGCCCGCGTTCGAGCCGCCGCCGGAGCCGCCCGTGGTGACCGGCGGCTGCGCGCCGGTGGTGACCGGGCCGGGCGTCGGCGTCGGGGTGGTGTTCTGGTTGAGGATCACGACCGCGCCGACCACGACGACCAGCAGCACGGCGGCGACACCGGCGATGATCGCGACGACCTTGCCCTTGCCGCCCTTCGGCGGGGGCGGCGGCTGGCCGTACCAGCCCTGGGGGCCGCTGCCACCCGGAGGCGGCGGCGGGTACTGCCCGGTGCCGTAGCCGTAGCCCTGCGGCCCCGTGCCGGGCGGGTAGCCCGGCTGGCCGTAGCCCTGGGTGCCACCCGGCTGGGTCGGCCCCCACGCGGCGGGGGCGGGCTGCGGGCCGGAGCCCTGCGGTGACCCGAACGGCGACGGGCCCTGGGGGCCCGACGGCGGAGCGTGGGGGGTCCACGGCTGGGCGGCCTGCGGACCCGAGGTCGGCCGGGGACCGGGGACCTGGGTGGGGGTGGCGCCCTGCGGGCCGGAGGAGCCCGCCCCGGCGGCGCCCGCGGCGCCCGCCGCACCGGCGACCGCGCCGATCCCGAGCGCGCCGGCACCGGCCGCCGTGTTGCGGGTGGTCGCGTCGTCGGCGCCCCCGACCGGCGTGGTGCCCGAGGCCGGGGTCTCGCCGCCGACCGCGCGAACGGCGGCGTCGGCGAAGTCGCCGGCGGTGGCGAAGCGCTGCGCCGGGTCCTTGGCCATCGCCTGGGCGAGCACCGCGTCGAGGGCGGGCGGCGAGCCGGGCGCGACCTCCGAGAGGCGCGGCGGGGTCTCGTTGAGGTGGTCGTACATGAGGCCGGGGCCCTCGGACACGAACGGCGGGCGTCCGGCGATCGCCTCGAACAGCAGGCAGCCCAGCGCGTAGACGTCGACGCGGCGGTCCATCTCGCGGCCCACGAACAGCTCGGGGGCCATGTAGGCGAGCGTCCCGATCGCCGACCCGGTGCCGGTGAGCGAGCTCTTGGTGTCGCCGCCCATCGCGCGCACGATGCCGAAGTCGACGAGGTAGACGAAGTCGCGCCCACGGTGCTGGGTGATCAGCACGTTGGACGGCTTGACGTCGCGGTGGATCAGCCCGTCGTCGTGGGCGGCGTCGAGCGCGTCGGCGGTCTGGCGCACGATCTCGGCGGCGCGCCGCGGCTCGAGGCGGCCGTGGCGCTCGATCTCCTCGGCGAGGTCGACGCCCGAGACCAGGCGCATGTCGATGTAGAGGCGGCCGTCGATGGTGCCGAAGTCGTGGATCGGGATGACGTGCGGCGACGACAGGCGCGCGGCCGTGCGGGACTCGCGGCGGAACCGCTCCTGGTAGTCGCCGTCGTCGGCGAGACCGCCGTGGAGGCGCTTGACGGCCACGGTGCGCTGGCGCGACGTGTCGAAGGCGCGGAAGACCTCGCCCATCCCGCCGCGACCGATGCGTTCCTCGAGGCGGTAGGGCCCGAACGTCTCCGCGGGCTCGCCCGACGACGGCGGCGTCTGGCCCGGGGCCTCGGTGCTCATGCGGCGCTCTCCTGGATCACGGTGAAAGTCACCGAGAGTATGTGCGATGACCCGAAGGCAGGCCATAGCCCTCACACATTTCGTAGAGTTCCCTTACTCCATGTGACAGTTCTGAGGGCCGGAACGGTCATCGGCCGAGCGGGAGCTGCGCGCCGGGCAGCAGGTGCATCGCCGGGAACATGCGGTTCGAGTCATCCAGCGAACGGGTGACGATGTCGAACGTGTAGGGCCGATCGGCGTACGCGGCGGTGGCGTAGACCGTGCCGTCGGGCGCAGTGCGGCGGTGCAGCGGACCTTGTCGCTGGTCGGCGCCGTGACCCCAGACGGTGATGCCGTCGAGGCTCGGGCCCCCGATGCGCTGGTCGTCGTGCCACCGTCGGGCGTCGGCGGCCGCCGACCACTCCGCGTAGTAGACGAACCCGCCCGGGACCGCCGCGCCGTAGTCGCACAGGACCACCGCGACGGGGCGGGCACCGCTCGACGTCACGTACTGGTCGGCGCCGATCGGGTAGGGCGCGCACCGGTCGCCGAGCGCGGTGACGTCGGGGAACGCCGCGGCGAGCGTGCCGGTCGGCGCGGACGGGACGGCCGGCGTGGCGCCGTCGGCGGCGGCGGAGACGGGGGCGGGGGAGACGGGGGCGGCGGAGACGGGGGCGGGCAACGGCGACGTCCCGGGCGGCCAGCCGACCACGACGACCATCCCGAGCACCCCCAGCAGCCCGACGACCAGACCGCCGGCGGCCCACACGACCAGGCTCCACCGGCGACGGGGCGCCGGGGCGGTGGTCGGGTGCCCGCCGGTGACGGCGGGCCGGACGCCCGGCGCGGGGCTCGGCCGGTCGCGGTGGTGCGCCGGGCCCCCGGGCGCGGTCCGCGGCGACGGCGACGGGCGCCGGGTCGGGACGGCGCTGGGCACGAAGGGCCGGTCCGGCCGCACGGTCTCGTCGGGGACCCGGACGTAGCGACCGGTCGCCGGCGCGAGCACCGGGTGGTCGCCGGTGCGGGTGCCGGGGCGCTCGGGCCAGGTGGTGCTCATCGTGCCCTCCCGGCGCGCGGGTCGAGGCGGCGCAGGAGCAGTGCGGTGACGACGACGAATCCCACGGTGACGCCGGCGAGGGCACCGAGGTCGAACAGCCAGGTGGCGGCGTCGTGGTCCCACAGCGGCTCGGCCTCGGTGTAGGGCGGCGGGACGCCGGGGCCGCTGCGCACGCCGATCGTCGAGGCGCCCATCGCGAAGCCCCACCGCGCCGGCACGAACCAGGACAGCTGGGCGAGGACGGGGCTGTCCTGGATCTGCAGCAGCGCGCTCGAGAGGATGAACTGCAGCATCGCGAGCAGCACGAGCAGCGGCATGCCGCGGTCGGCGTTGTCGATCCACGCCGACACCGCGAGGCCGACCGCCATGCTCGCGATCGTGACCCCGGCGATCGCGACGAGGATCTCCAGGCGCGGGTCGCCGAGCACGACCGCCTCGTCGGGACCTGGCCGGCCGAGCTGGCCCAGGACGCCGAGCACGATGCCCTGCAGGCCCGTGACGATCCCGAGGACGACGACCTTGGAGAGCAGGTAGGCGGTGCGCGACAGCCCGATCGCCCGTTCCCGGCGGTAGATCTCGCGCTCCTTGACCAGCTCGCGGATCGAGGCGGCGGACCCCATCAGGGCGGCGCCCACCACGAACACCATGAGCAGGCTCTGCGGCGCCCCGGGCACGCCGCGCATCTGCTCGGCGAGCGAGAGGCCGGTGTCCACCGGCAGCGCGTGCGACAGCGCGGCGAGCAGCAGCGGCAGCGCCACCATGAAGATCGTGTACTGACGGTCGGCGGCGATCACCGCGAGGTAGCGCCGGCACAGCACCCCGAACTGCGCGATCGCCGACTGCTGGCGCGGCGGCGGGGCGGTCGCCGCCGGCGCCGGGGCGCGGGCGGCGGGACGCGACGGCGGCGGCGTGCCGATGTAGCGCTCGCCCAGCGGGGAGCGTCGGAACCGCTCCGCCCACTCGGCACCGGAGCGCCGCTCGAGCAGGAGGAAGAGGTCGGCGAAGTCGGTGACGCCGAAGTAGGTGAGGGCTTCCCGGGGTGGTCCGAAGTAGGCGGTGGTGCCGCCGGGGGCGAGCAGCAGGAGGCGGTCGCAGACGTCGAGGTTGGCGACGTTGTGGGTGACCACGACGACGGTGCGGCCGTCGTCGGCGAGGCCGCGCAGGGTGTGCATGACCGATTTGTCGAGGCCGGGGTCGAGGCCGCTGGTGGGTTCGTCGAGGAAGAGCAGGGAGGGGCGGGTGAGCAGTTCGAGGGCGACGGAGGTGCGCTTGCGCTGGCCGCCGGACAGGGAGTCAATGCGCTGGTCGGCCTGCCCGTCCAGCCCGAGCTCGCCGATCACCGCGGAGATCCGCCGGTCGCGCTCCTCGTCGGTGGTGTCCGACGGGAACCGCAACCGGGCGGCGTAGGCGAGCGCGCGCCGCACCGTGAGCTGGGGGTGCAGGATGTCGTCCTGGGGCACGAGCCCGATGCGCTGGCGCAGCTCGTCGTAGTCGGCGTACAGGTCGCGGTCGGCGTAGGTGACCGCGCCCTCGTCGGCGGGGCGGAAGCCGGTCAGGGCCCGCAGCAGCGTCGACTTCCCGGCCCCGGACGGCCCGACGACCGCGAGCAGGCTGTTCTCCTCGAGGGCGAAGCCGACGTGGTCGAGCAGGGTCCGGCCCTTCGCGGTGCGCACCACGAGGTCCCGGGCGCGGAACGCGATCGCGCCGGCGTCCTCGCGCTCGACGAGCTGGTCGCCGTCGAGGTGGAACAGCGCGTGCCCGATCCCGACGAGCATGCCGGGGCGCAGCGCCACGCGACGGATGCGCTGCCCGTCGACATAGGTGCCGTTGGGGCTGCCGAGATCGATCAGCTCCCACCCGCCGGCACCGTCGGCCCCGTCGACCGCTCTGAGCTCGGCGTGGTGGCGCGAGACGAGCAGGTCGCTGACGACGACGTCGTTGTCGGTCTCGCGGCCGATCCGGATGCGGGCGGGGGCGGTGGCGACGGGGGTGGTCGGCGCGGGCGCGGAGGACGGGGCGGGCGAGGGGGTGGGCAGGCGGTGGACCGCGGAGAGCCGCCCCTGCCGGCTCGGACCGTCCGGTGCCGGGCCCGGGTCGGGGGTCGCGGGCTCGGAGCGGGGCCGGGACGGGCGCGCGGCCGGCGGGGCGAGCGGGGCGAGCATGGGCACCGGCGGCGCGCCGGGGTCGGCGCCGACCGCCCGCAGCGACACGTGTACCTCGGGTCCGCCGACACCGAGCGTGAGCGTCAGCCGCGGCGTGGCGCCGGGCGAGAGACGGAGCTGCTGGAGCCGCTCGCCGTGGACGAACACCCCGTTCTGGCTGCGGTCGATCAGCTCCCACCCGGTGGGCAGCGGCCGCAGCTCGACGTGCACGCGGGACACGAGGGGGTGGACGACCTGGAACCCGGCGGCCTCGTCGCGGCCGATCGTGAGCGCCTGCCCGGGGGGCACCACGAGGCGGCGATCACCGTGGCCGAGCTCGAGCTGCGGTGCCGTCAGCGGTCGGCCGCGCGCCGCGCGAGGACCTGCAGCCGGCCGGGGCACGGGCTCCACGGGATGCACCGGGTTCCTCCCTCGCGGCCGGGCCCCGCGGCCCGACGACGTCACCTCCCTCGGAGCGCGCGCCCGAGACGGTGACAGTCTGTGTTCAGGAGGGGGGACTCATCCAGAGGGTTCGCGATAATCGCGCCGATCTATCACTGCCGGTGACCGACGACGTCCGTGTGGGTGGCTCGAGTCACGCCGGACGGGGCAGCGGGGCGGTGGTCGTGCGGCGCGCCGGGGTCCCGTCGGGGACGACGGCGGACAGCGGGGAGCCGAACGGGCGGGTCAGCGGGTCACGGCGCGCGGTGGCGTTGTCGATGGCGTGCACGTGGCCGGTGACCTGCACCGACCCGACCTCCGCGAGGCGGCGGTGCACCCGGTCGAGGCGGGCGCGCAGGGCCGCGACGTCGTCGGCCTTGCGCTGCCGCGCCCGGCGGGTGTGGCGGGGTCCGGCGGCCGATGGCGCGCCGTCGTGGGCGGCGGTGTCACCCTCACCGGCCGGGCCCACCGCGGCGAGGGCGGCGGGGCGGACGGAGCGGACGGAGCGGGCGGTGGTGGTCGAGCGGCGGAACATCGTGGATCACGTCCCTCGGTGCGACGGGCCGACGTGCGGTCACCCTCTGCATCGAGCGCCACGCGGCCGCTCTTGATCGTCCGTCCGGTGGACGCCGGGCCCGGTCCCCGTCCACCGAAGAGACGCGTCACCTCGCGGACACGACGTCGGGCCGCGCTCAGAAGAGCCCGTCGAAGACGCCGTCGTCCCCCGTGCCGTCGCCGGTGTCCCCGGTGTCGCCGCTGCCGTCACCGCCGGACGCACCGCCGGACCCGCCGCCACCCTCGCCGCCGGCCCCGGAGCCGTCGCCGGACCCGCCCGACGGTGCGCCCGAGGAGGGCGACGACCCGGACCGGACGACGTCCATGGTCACCGTGCTCCCGCGCGGCACCGCCGTGCCGACGCCCGGCGCCACGGTGACGACGGTGTCCGGCGCGCCGCCGCTGTCGACCTGGCGCACCGAGACCTCGAGCCCGACGCCCTCGAGCGTGGCCTCCGCGGACGCCCGCGAGCGGCCGACCACGTCGGGCACCTGCAGCGTCGGGCGGCGCTGCCCGATGACGAGCTCGATCGCGTCGCCCGGGGGCCGCAGCGAGCCGGGCACCGGGTCCTGCCCGACGACCTGGCCCACCTCGGTGGGGTCGCTCGTCTCGCGCAGGCGCGGCACGGGGGTGAGCACGAGCCCGGCGCCCTCCGCCGCCACCCGCGCGGCCTCGGGGCTGCGGCCGACGAGCAGCGGCACCTGCACCAGGCCCGGCCCGCGGCCGATGCGCAGGGTCACCGCCGACTCCTCGTCGACGCGCTGCCCGACGTCCGGCGACGAGCCCACGACGCGGTCGACCTGGTCGGGCGGCGACGCGGTGGGCACGAGGATCGGGGCGAGGCCGGCGTCGGCGAGCGCGCGGACGGCCTCGTCGCGGCTGAGCCCGACGAGGCGGGGCACCTCGGTGTCGGCCGGGCCGAGCAGCCACCACCCGCCGCCGAGCAGCACCGCGAGCGCGACCCCGAGGAGCGCGAGCCGGCGGCGGGGCCGCGCGGGTGTCGCCGCGGCGTGGGCGCCGGTGCGCCCGCCGTCCGCGGCCGACCGGCGCCCGGACCGCGCGAGCTCCGGGGTCACGAGCGTCTCGGCGGTGTCGGCGAGGTCGTCCCGGCGCCGGGCCCGGCGTCCCGGGTCGGTCCAGCGGCCGGTGTCCCAGCCCCGGCCGGTGTCGTCCGGGTCGTGCTCGCCGAGCACGGCCGGCGCGTCGGGCCGCTCGCCGGCGAGCACGCGCAGCAGGTCGGCGCGCATGTCGGCGGCGGTCGGGTAGCGGTTGTCGGGGTTCTTCGCCATCGCGCGGCGCACGACGGCCTCGAGCTCCGGCGACACGACGACGCCGGGCGGGGTGAGCGTGGACAGCATCGGCGGGTCCTCCCGCACGTGCTGGTAGACGATCGCGACCGGGCTGTCGGCGGTGAAGGGCGGCTCGCCGGTGAGCAGCTCGAACAGCACGCAGCCCGCGGCGTACACGTCGGCGCGCGCGTCGACCTCCTGGCCGAGCCCCTGCTCGGGCGAGAGGTACTGGGCGGTGCCGATGACCATGTCGCCGGTCAGCGCCGGACCGGTCTCGGTGAGCGCCCGGGCGATGCCGAAGTCCATGACCTTCACGACGTCGCCCGGCGTGATCATGATGTTGGCGGGCTTCACGTCGCGGTGCACGACGCCGCTGTCGTGGCTGTAGCCCAGCGCCGCGCAGACGTCGGCCATCACCGCGCACGCGCGCTCCGGCGGCATCGGCCCGTGGACGCGGAGCAGGTCGCGCAGCGTCGACCCGCTCACGTACTCCATGACGATGAACGGCAGCCCGATGCCCTCGGCGGCCACCTCGCCGGTGTCGTAGACCGCGACGATCCCCGGGTGGTTGAGCCCCGCGACGTTCTGGGCCTCGCGCTCGAAGCGCAGCCGGAAGGAGGGGTCGCGCGCGAGGTCGGAGCGCAGCACCTTGACGGCGACCTCACGGCCCAGGCGCACGTCGAGCCCGGCGTGCACGTCCGCCATGCCGCCACGGCCCAGGCTCGGGCCGAGCTGGTACCGCCCGGCCACCAGCGTCGCCTGCGACATGCGCTCCTCGTGCCTCCGCTCTCGGCTCGGGACCCGACGACTCGCCGGGTCACGTCGGGGTCTCGTCGTGGTCTCCGGCCAGCATCACCCGGACGGGTCCAACGGCGCGGGAGCGGGTCGGCAACGGCGGGTCGCCGTTTCGGCGCGAGAGTTCGCCCGTTCGTCGGGTCCGGTGCGGTCAGTCGCCGCAGCAGCAGCCGTCGCAGCAGCAGCCGTCCCCGGAGCAGCTGTCACAGCAGTCGCAGCCGCACGACGTGCAGTCACAGCAGCTCGCGCAGGGGTTGGGTCGTGGCTGGCCGCTCCACGGCCCGACGATCGGGTCCGCGCAGCAGAGCTGCCCGGTGCAGCACAGCCCGGCCGCCGCCACGCAGCCGGTGACGAACCCGCGGGGCGCCCGCCGCGGGTCGCTGTCGCCAGGATGCGGCGGCTGGTCGGTGGACGGCTGCTCCGACCGGCCGAGTGTCCGCACGACCGCCCGGTCGGTCTCGTGGACCAGGAGGCGGTGCGCGAGCCGGGCGTCGAGGGCGTGCGGCGCCGGGAGCTCGACGGCGGGCAGCGTCGCGCCGAGGACCTCGACCTGCCGGCGCGCCAGGGTCCGCGTCGCCGCGACACCCGCCCCGCTGGCGTCGACGGGGTTCCACCGGCCGGCGCGCCGGTCGTCGTCGAGGTCGTCGAGTGCGTCGAGGAGGTGAGCGAGCCGTCCGAACGCGGCCCCGGCGGTCGCGAGCGGCGCCGCGTTGGCCGGGCGTCCGGCGAGGACGGCCGTGTGAACGAAGGCGGCGGACACCGCGTCGGCGGTGGGGGCGGTGGCCGCCTCGAGGGTGACCGCGCCGGTGCCGTGCTCGACCGCGTGCTGGCGGGCGGGCACGGCGAGCAGTGCCGACGGGTCGAAGCCCCGCGGGGCGGTGGCGCGGGCCCGGGCGCTCCAGCGGTCGGCGATCCTCCTGGTCAGGGCCGCGGCGGGGCGGTGGCGCAGCACGCCCTGGCCGTCGTCGACGTGGTCGGTGAGGTGCCCGGCGGCCAGCAGCAGCGCGGCGTGCGCGGCGAGCTGCGCACCCTCGCCGGACACCACGGTCGCCGTGCGCATCCCGCGCGCCGGGCAGGGGCCGGCGCGGCGGTCCCCGCGGGTGGTCTCCGTCTGCGCCGCGGTGAGCACCGAGACCAGCAGCGCGTCGACGTTGGTGGCGGCCCGGGCGAGCTGGCCGTGCCCGTCGCGCAGCGTCAGGCACGTCCCGCAGAGGTGCGCCATCCAGCGCCGGTGCAGCGCCGGGGAGAGGTGGTGGCGGCAGGGCCGCACGATGCCGAGCACCGGCAGGAATGTAGCGATCACCGATGTCGATCACGACGGCCGTTCGCCAGGTTGTGCACGGCCGTTCGTCGCAATCCCTCGCCGTGTCCGTGTGTGCGCGGTGAGTGAGGAGGGAAGGGTGCGTGCGACCGCGTCACGCCCCGTCGGGGGCTGGCGTGCCGCGACCACCTCGGAGGGGAAACACCGTGAACTCCAGCAACAGGGCACGTCTGCTCATGGCGCCGGCGCTGGCCGGCGCGCTCGGCCTCGGCGTCCTGGCCGGCTGCTCGCAGGGGCAGCCGCCGGCCCCGCCGCAGGGTGCGGCCGGCGCGCCGAGCGCGGCCGCCGGGCAGGGTGCGCCGGCGGCCCCGGGTGCTCCGGGTGCTGGTGCTCCGGGTGCGCCGGGTGCTGGTGCTCCGGGTGCCGGGGCCGAGGGCCAGCCGGGCGCCGGCGGCACGGGCGCCGAGGGCTCCGGCGCGGGCGGCAGCGGGGCCGAGGGATCGGGCAGCGGCTCGGGGTCCGGCAGCGGCTCGGGCTCCGGCGGCGGCGCGAGCCAGACGCCGGCGGGCGGCGTGGCCACCGGCGGCGGCTCCACCTCAGGTGTCGAGCACGCCGGTCTCATCGGTGCCGGCGCGCTCGCCCTGGCGGGTGCCGGCGCGCTCGGCGCGACCGCCGCACGTCGTCGGCGCACCGACAGCTGATCGTCGCCGGCGACCCCGCACGCCCGTCCGGTGTGCGGGGTCGCCGTGTGTCGCGGGTACGTGGAGACGGTGAGCGGGGAGGAACTGGCGTGACCGCGCCCGACGGACCCGGCGCGGTGCCCGGCGCGCCCGATGTGCCTGGCGTGCCCGGCGCAGCGAGGGAGTCCCCGGCTGCGTCGGAGGCAGCGAGCGACGCCCTCGCCGCACCATCCCCACCCCCGCCGCGCCCCGACCGCACGGGGCGCGCGCTGGTCGCCGGGGCCGTGCTGCTCGCCGTGATCGGTGTCGCGCTCCTCGGCTGGGCGCTCGCGCACCAGTCGGGCCCGCCGCCGGCGCCGTCCGCCGGCCCGCCGCCGCCGGCCTCGCTGGTCGCGGGCCCGTCGGGTCGGGAGATCGAGACCGCCGCGCCGCTGGGGACCTCGTCCCCGCCGGCGACCCTGCGCGTTCCCGCGATCCGGGTGGACTCGCCGGTCGACCAGGTCGGCCTCAACCCCGACCGCACGATGGAGGTCCCCGCGGAGGGATCCCCCGGCTACGACAACGCCGCCTGGTTCCGGTACTCGGTCACCCCGGGGCGCCAGGGTCCCTCGGTGATCATCGGGCACGTCGACTCCGCCGCGTCCGGGCCGTCGGTGTTCTACGAGCTCGGGCGGCTGCGTCCCGGCGACCGCGCGCAGGTCGTGCGCGCCGACGGGGCGACGGTGACCTTCGAGGTCACCGAGGTCGCCGTCTACCCCAAGGACGCCTTCCCCACCGAGCGCGTCTACGGCCCGACGCCCGGCCCCGAGCTGCGCCTGATCACGTGCGGCGGCAGCTACGACCGCGGCGCGGGCTCCTACCGCGACAACACGGTCGTCTTCGCCCGGGAGATCGCCGGCTAGCTCCCGATCCGCGCCCGGAAGTGCATCGCGCGGTAGGGCCAGTTGTCGGTCGTGTGCCACTGGCTGACGACGAGGTGCATCTCCTCGGGCGTCGAGCCGGGCAGGATGTAGCCGCCGTAGCACTGGGCCACGCGCCCGCAGCCGTGGTCCTCGTCGCCCCAGCCGCAGCCGGCGATCACGGTGAGGCGCTCGGCGATCGTGAGGTCGGTCGTCGGGCCCTGGGGCAGCGGGATCAGGTCGACGCGGTAGTGGCCGGCGTCGAACGCCGCGAGCCACCACCCGTCGCCGACCCGGCGCAGCGAGAGCTCGCCGAACGCGCCGGGCAGCACGGGCGTGGGCGCGTTGCCCCACGCCCAGCCCCCGGCCGCGAAGCCCCAGCCCTCCCACGACGCGGCGTCGAGCAGCCGGTCGGCGGGCACGCGGTGCAGCAGCAGGCCCTTGTCGCGCTGGAACCCCGTGGTCAGCGCGTACACGTACCCGTCGGGACCGAGCTCCCAGGTGAGCATCTGGAAGAGCCCGCCGAGGTGCCCGCCCGGCCAGCTCAGCCCCGTCGACTCCCAGGTCTCCCCGTTGTCGCGCGAGCGGTGGATCTCCGTCCAGTGCACGTTGCCCAGGCCCTCGCACGCCATGACGTGCAGGTACATCTGGTCGCCGACCGTCAGCAGGTCGGTCGGGAGCTGCGTGGTGATGCGCGTGCCGCCGATCAGCCCGCCGAAGCGCCCGCCGATGCGCGCGTTGTGGCGGTAGGAGACGACCTGCTCGGCGTAGGGGTGGTCGCCGCCCGCCGAGCCGGTCCACCGCACGCCGTCCGGGTCGCGCACCGAGGCCGGGTCACCGAAGAGGATCACCGGCGAGCGCCAGCCCCGGCCGCCCGCCTCCCGGCTCTCGAACGTGTCGCCGAAGACCGCGACGAGCCGCCCGTCCGGCGCGAGCGCCGCGGCGCCCAGGTCCGTGCCGCCGATCCCGTAGTCGTCGGTCTGCCCGGGCCCGGTCAGGTCGCGGAGCTTCGTGACCTCGAGGGTGCGCATGCCGTGGGTATACCGGACGGCACCGGTCAGGCCGGGATGCGCTCCGTGACCGGCGCGCGGCGCTGCGACGGCACCGCGGCGAAGCGCGCCCGCACGGGCGCGGTGCGCCATGCGGCGCGGGTGCGGTCGTCGACGGTGCCGTGGGCGGCCATGGCCACCGTCGGCGCGGCCATCCACGCGACGGCGAGGCCGCCGAGGGTGAGCGCGAGCGTCTTCATGCCAATCCCCCCTGCCCCGACCGGAGCCGGGGACGATCATCTGGTCCGACCAGTGGCCGGCGCCTGTGAAACGGTAGAGCGGTGATCTTGACGAGCACTGAGCCGTACGGGTGGCGATCGCTCAGGTTGCTCTCAGCGAGATGTGATCCAGGCCACTCTGCAGACAGCGGCGCGGAGGGAGACTCCCGGTAACCGTCAGAGCTGACCGTCAGTTCCGCTCGCAGGTCCGGGAGGTCGAGTGTCCGCAGCGCGCCCCGTCCGCATCGCCAACTGCGCCGGCTGGTTGTGGGACCGCTTCTCCGGTCTGCGGGACGCGCTCGCCGGGCCCGTCGACGTCGTCACCGGCGACTACCTGGCCGAACCCACCCTGCGCCAGCTCGCCCTCGAGCGCGCGAAGGACCCGTCGCTGGGCTACGCGCAGAGCTTCCTCGCCCAGTTCACCGACGCCGCCGGGCTGCTGGCCGAGCGCGGGGCGCGGCTCGTCGTGGACGCGGGCGGGCTCAACCCGGCCGGGCTGGCCGGCGAGGTCCGGCGCGTGATCGCCGACGCCGGCCTCGACCTCACCGTCGCCCACGTCGAGGGCGACGACCTCTCCGCGCGCCTGGACGCCCTCGGCGCCCTGGAGCACCTCGACACCGGCGTCCCGCTCGCCGACTCCGGGCTCGAGCCGACCACCGCCAACGCCTACCTCGGCGGCTGGGCATCGCGGCGGCGCTCGCCGACGGCGCCGACGTCGTCATCTGCCCGCGGGTCACCGACGCCTCGCTGACGGTCGGGGCGGCGGCGTGGTGGCACCGGTAGGGGACCGAGGACTGGGGCACGCTGGCCGGGGCCGTCGCCGCCGCGCACGTCATCGAGTGCGGGCCCCAGGCCACCGGCGGCAACTTCTCCGGCTTCACCGCGGTGCCGCGTGTCGACGACCTCGGTTACCCGATCGCCGAGATCGCCGCCGACGGCACGGCCATGATCACGAAGCACGAGGTCGCGGGCGGGACGGTCACCCCCGACACGGTGACTGCCCAGCTGCTCTACGAGATCCAGGGCCCCGTCTACCTCAACCCCGACGTCACCGTGCACCTCGACGACGTCGCCCCGACGCAGGTCGCGCCCGACCGCGTGGAGATCACCGGCGTCGCCGGATCCCGCCACCGACGACGACCAAGCTCGCCATGACCGCGCCGGGCGGCCACGAGTCCAGCGTCGCGTTCTACGCCACCGGGCTCGACCTCGAGGCCAAGGTCGCGCTGCTGCGCACGCACGTCGAGCGGATCACCGCCGACCTCGACCTGAGCCTGCTGCGCGTCGACCGCATCGGCGCGCCCGTCGAGGACCCGCCCGACCAGTGGGCGGCCGCGCAGCAGATCCTCGTCACCGCGCAGTCGCGGACCAGGAGCCAGGTCGACGCGCAGCGCTTCATCGCCCCGCTGACCGGCCTGTTCCTGCCCGGCTACCCCGGGCTCTACGTCAACCCGCTCAAGGTGTGCGCGCCCGTCGTCGAGTACTGGCCGGCGCTGGTGCCGGTCGACGAGCTCGACCACGTCGTGGTGTCCGCCGACGGCACCCGGACACCGGTGAAGGACACCCCGGTCCGGGTCGGCGCGGCCACCCAGCGGCCGTCGGACGGCGCGCCGCCGCGGCCCGACCTCGGCCCGACCCGCCGCGCCCCGCTCGGGCTCGTCGCCCACGGGCGCTGCGGCGACAAGGGCGGCAACTCCAACATCGGGTTCTGGGCGCGGGATGAGGCCTGGGACTGGCTGCGCGCGACGCTGTCGACCGAGCGCCTGCGCGCCCTGTTCCCGGATGCGGCGGGGGTGGAGATCGAGCGCCACGAGTTCCCCGGCCTGCGCGCGGTGCACTTCGTCGTCCACGACGTGCTCGGCAAGGGCGCGTCGTCGAACGGCCGGCCCGACATCGCCGGCAAGGCGGTCGCCGAGTTCCTGCGGGCGCGCCATGTGGAGGTCCCCGAGTGCCTGCTCTGACCAGCCGCCTCCAGCACGCCTGGGACAACCCGCTCACCGCGGACGACGGCGTCGACCCGGTCGCCGAGCTCGACGACGTCCTCGCCCCGCTCGGGATGTCGACCGCCGACGCCGGCGGCGCGGTCACCGTCACCGGGCGCGACCCCGTCGTCCCGAGCCCGGTGCGCGTCGGGGCGGCGGCGAGCATCGGGCTGCTGGCGAAGTCGGTGGCCGCCGCCGCGCTGCACCGCGACCGCGGCGGGCCCGGGCAGGACGTCCACGTCGACCTGCGCGCCGCCCCCCACCGCCTCTGCCCGTTCTACGACCGGCGCTGGGAGCTGCTCGGCGGCTACCCCGTGGCCTCGAGCGTCGAGCAGGGCAACGCGATGGGGTTCAGCTTCTTCCGCTGCGCCGACGGGCGCTTCGTGATGCCGCAGAACATGTACCCCCACCTGCGCGAACGCGCCCAGGAGCTGCTCGGGGTCCCGCTGACGACGAAGGCCGTCACGGCGGTGATCGCGAGGTGGGAGGCCGCCGAGCTCGAGGAGGCGGCGTCGGCGGCGGGCGTCGTCATGCCGATGCTGCGCACGCTGCCCGAGATGATGGAGACCGCCCAGTACACCGACGTGCTCGCCGACCTGCCACTGGTGGAGGTCACGCGGATCGGCGACGGCGACCCCGAGCCGCACCGCTACCTCGACCCCGAGACGTTCACCGCCGACACCGGGCTCGGCGCCTACCAGGGCGTCACCGACCAGGTCGCGATGTCCGCGACGCCCGGGCGCTACGACCCGGTGCTCGTCGCCCGCGGGGCCTCGGCGCGGGAGTGGCGCGCACACTGATCGGGTGCTGGTCCGGGTCGTGATCGTGGCGGCGCTGGTCGTGCTCGCCGGGTGCGGGTCGCCGCCGCCGGCACCGAGCCCGCCCCCCGTCGCCCGCGCGGCCACCCCGGCGCCCACACCGGCGCCGGTCGTCGTCCTCGACCCCGGGCACAACGGCGGCAACGCCGAGGCGACCGACGAGATCGCGCGGGAGGTCCCCGACGGGCGGGGCGGGACGAAGCCCTGCAACACGACGGGCACCGCCACGGCCGAGGGCTACGCCGAGCACGCGTTCGCGTGGGACGTCGCGGCGCGGGTCACCCGGCTGCTCGCGGCGCGGGGTGTCGACGTGCGCTCCACGCGCCCCGACGACACAGGCGTCGGACCGTGCGTGGACCGGCGGGCGGCGATCGCGAACGAGGCCGGGGCGGCGCTCACCGTCGCGATCCACGCCGACGGCGCGGCCCGTGACGGGCGCGGGTTCCACGTCGCGCTCTCCGACCCGCCGCTCGCGCCGGCCCAGGGCGAGCCGTCGGCGGCGCTGGGCCGGGCGCTGGTCGCGGGGCTGGAGGGCCAGGGGTTCACGCCGTCGACCTATCGCGGGGAGGCGGGGCTCGACCCGCGGCCCGACCTCGCGGGGCTCAGCCTCGCGCGGGTGCCCGCGGCGCTGGTGGAGTGCGCGAACACGGCGAATCCGGCCGAGGCGCGGGTCGTCGCCGACCCGGCGGGGCGGCAGCGCTACGCCGAGGGGATCGCGGCGGGGATCCTGGCGGCGCTGGGTCGCTGAGGTCAGGCGGCGCTGTCGCCCGTGCGGTCCTGGTGCCAGCGCACGACACGGACGACGACGTCGTCGAGACCCTCGCGGTCCAGTGTCGAGCGCATGTCGTCGGCGATCTCGACGGCGTCGATGCCGGGGAACGGGCCGTGCGCGTCGACCTCGCCGGTCTGGGGGTCGACGGCGAGCACGACGTAGCCGTCGCACCGGTCGAGCTCGGTCTGCGCCTCCACCCAGTCGATCGCCGCGAGCTGGTCGATCTGCTCGGCGGTCCGGTCGGGGGAGACGAGGGCGTCGCCGGGGGTGGTCGCCACCGGATCGGTCTCGTCGGCGTCGATACGGGCGCAGCACCGGGGATCGTGGTCCATCGGTTCCTCCTCCACGCTCGGCGCTGGGTACCGCGCGCCGTCCCGGTCACCCGCGCGATCCGACACCGTCGAGTGACGGTGTCGCATCGTCGCGCGTCGCTATCACGACTGGTGACGCGAGGATGCCCAAACTCTGACTCAAGATTTCAACTATTCACTCGTGCGGGTGTGCCGTTCGGCGATGCGGGTCACGGCGTGCGGTCACGGTCGACGGCGCGTGCCGGATCACTCACGCACGGTGTCGACGGCGACGGTGGGGGGCGCGCTGCCCGTTCCGTCCGGATCGCAGGTCACGGGCGGTGGTGGCCCTGCCCGATCCGTCGCCGACCCTCTCCGGTCCGGCGGTTCCCGCGACGGCTCACGGTGCCTAGTGTCGGTCGACGCCCACGACCGCCACGGGAGGACGGCCATGAGCGACGACACCACCCTGCACGTACCCGAGAACCTGACCTGGTCCGCGGTGACCGGTCGGGTCCGCGACCTGGTGGGCGAGGCCTTCACCGACGACGGGCCCGCGAACCTCATCGACGGCGAGTGGCGGGCGGTCGGCACGCCCACCGAGCAGACGAGTCCCAACGACGGGTCATCGCTGGGCACGATGCTCAAGCTGGACGCCGCGACGGCCACCGACGCCGTGCAGCGCGCCGCGCAGACCCACCGGGGGTGGGCCGGCACCGAGCTCGACGAGCGCCGGCGCAAGGTCTCGGCGGCCCTCGACGCGATCGAGGGCGCGCGCGACGACCTCGCGCTGCTGCTGGCGTGGGAGATCGGCAAGCCCTGGAAGGCGGCGTGCTCCGACGTCGACCGCGCCATCTCCGGCGTGCGCTGGTACGTCGACGAGATCGAGGGGATGCTCTCGCGCGACGTCGAGGGCGCGCCGGCCAAGCGGGTGCCGCTCGAGGGGCCGGTCTCGAACATCGCGAGCTGGAACTACCCGATGAGCGTGCAGGTGCACGCCGAGCTCGTGCAGCTGCTCGCCGGCAACGGCGTCGTCGCCAAGACGCCCACCCAGGGCGGCTGGATGACGCTGACCGTCGCGCACGCGCTCATGGCCCGCGAGGGCCTGCCCGTGACGCTGCTGTCCGGCGACGGCTCCGAGCTCTCCGACGCGCTGATCCGCTCGCCCGAGATCGGCGCGCTGGCGTTCGTCGGCGGGCGCTCCAACGGCGGCAAGGTCGCCGCGCAGCTCGCCGACACCGGCAAGCGCCACATGCTCGAGCAGGAGGGCCTCAACACCTGGGGCATCTGGGAGTTCTCCGACTGGGAGTCGTTCTCTGAGATCCTCAAGAAGGGCTTCGAGTACGCCAAGCAGCGCTGCACCGCCTACCCGCGCTTCGTGGTGCAGCGCAAGCTCGTCGACCAGTTCCTGGCGACCTACCTGCCCGTGCTCGACGGAGTCCGGTTCGGGCACCCGCTGGCGGTGGAGCAGGGCTCGTCGGGGTCGACCGACGACCTGCCCGCGCTCGACTTCGGCCCGCTGATCTCGGCATCCAAGGCCCAGGAGCTCGACGACAGCGTCGCCGAGGCCCTGCGCCACGGCGCGGTGCCGCTCTACCGCGGGAGCCTCGACCACGGCCGGTTCCTGGCCGGCCAGGACACCTCGGCCTACCACGCGCCGGTGTCGATGCTCGCCCCACCGGGGGCGTCGCGGCTCATGCACGAGGAGCCGTTCGGACCCGTCGACTCGATCGTGGTCGTCGACACCGAGGCGGAGCTGCTCGCGCAGATGAACGCGTCCAACGGGGCGCTCGTCGCGAGCATCGCCGCCGACGACACCGACCACGCCGCGCGCCTCGCCGAGCAGGTGCAGGCGTTCAAGGTCGGGATCAACAAGCTGCGCTCCCGCGGCGACAAGGACGAGGCGTTCGGCGGGCGCGGCGAGTCGTGGAAGGGCGCGTTCGTGGGCGGCGAGTACCTGGTGCAGGCCGTCACCGAGGGCCCGCCCGGGGAGAACCTGTACGGCAACTTCCCGGGCTACCACCGCTACCCCGCGACCTGAGGTCCCTGCCGGGTAGTGTCCTCCCGGCGCGGCAGGCGGCCCGCCATCACGGGTGCGTGTCGGTCGGGAGGGCCCGGTCATGGTCCTGCGAAGCCGGGTGTCGCGCGACGGCGTCCCCGGATCCCCCGGGAGCGCCGCGGTCGGCGCCACGATCCTCATGCCCGAGGGGCGTGTCGGGCCGGTCGTGGCGCTGCTGCGGCGCCTGTTCCTGGCGCTCGGCGCGCTGACCGCGGCCGCGCTGATCGTCTACTTCCAGCGCGACGGCTACATCGACAACAACAACGACGACGGCATCGGGCTGATCGACGCGTTCTACTACGCGACGGTCTCGCTCTCGACCACCGGCTACGGCGACGTCGTCCCGGTCACCGAGTCGGCGCGCCTGTGGACGATCCTCGTCATCACGCCGCTGCGCCTGCTGTTCCTCATCGTCCTGGTCGGGACCACGGTCGAGCTGCTCACCGAACGGTCGCGCCAGGCGTTCCGCATCCGACGGTGGAGGTCGCGCGTGCGCAACCACGTGGTGGTCGTGGGCTACGGGACGAAGGGCCAGGCCGCGGTGACCACGCTGCGCGGGGACGGCCACGACGTCGACCACATCGTCGTCGTCGACACCGACCGCGGGCGCCTCGACGCGGCGTCCGCGCTCGGGCTGGTCACCGTGCGCGGCGACGCGACCCAGTCGTCGGTGCTGCGCACCGCGGGCCTGCCGCACGCGACCGCGCTCGTCGTCGCCACCAACCGCGACGACACCGCGGTGATGGTCACCCTCACCGCGCGCGAGATGGCCCCGAAGATCACGATCACCGCGGCCGTCCGCGAGGCGGAGAACGTGCACCTGCTGCGCCAGTCGGGCGCCGACTCGGTCGTGGTCTCCGCGGAGACGGCGGGCCGCCTGCTCGGGATGGCGACGACGACGCCCGCCGTGGTCTCGGTCGTCGAGGACCTGATCTCGCCCGAGGCGGGCATGAGCATCGGCGAGCGCACGGTCACCGAGGCCGAGGTCGGCGGGTCGCCGCGCCATCTGCGCGACATCGTGCTCGGCGTCGTGCGCGACGGGCACGTGCACGCCATCGACGCTCCGGAGGTCGACGCCCTCGAGCGCGGCGACCGCCTGCTCTGCGTGCGGCGCGCGGGCCCCGACGACTGACGCCGTCCCGGCAGCAGGCTCAGCGGCGGACGGGCGGGGTCAGCGGTGGACCGACAGGTGACACCCGGGGCAGTCGGCCTGCTCCGGGCGCATCCCGGGCACGATCTGCTCGACCGCCGCGCCGCAGCGGGCCCGCAGACCGGCCGGGTCGCCGAGCTCGCCGGTGGTGACGTCGACGACGTGGCGCCGGCGGTCGTCCCGGCCGGCGGCGACGAGCGTGAGCGTGCCGTCGGGCGACGGGTGCCCGGGCGTGGGCCGGCGGGGCTCGCCGGGCTCGGGACGCTCGCCCAGCGGCGGTGGCGGGGTCGAGAAGGGCATCGGGTCGAGCCCGCTCGCCGGCCGTCCGCCGGGGCGCGCGTCGGGGTGTCCGGGATCGGGGACGGTCATGGCTCGCCTCCTGCGTCGGGCGTGCGAGCGATGCGGCATCGCTGGCGCGTGACGCCAGGATCGCCACATCCTCGATGCGCGACACGCCGAGCGCACGCGCCGACCACGGTAGGCCGCGCGCGCCGCCCCGTCGGTCTGCGTGGCGTTCACCCGTAGCGAAACGCCGACGCCGGGCTGCCGCCGGAGATCAGGGCCACGACACGCACCGGGACGGGTCGCCGAGGCGCGCACCGTCGCCCCTGATCACGCCGCCGGGGTGCGGGCCCCGCACGCCGCGCCACCGCTGGAGATCAGGAGGCGGAAAGGCACCTCGCGAGGGCCCTCGCCGGTGCGTATCGACCTGCTGATCTCAGGAGCGGCGGCGCGGCAGCGGCAGGGCGGGCTCGTCGCCGGCGGGCCCGGCGCGTGGCCCGGGGGGCGCGGCGGGGAGGTCGCGCAGGCCGTGGAGGACGCGGGCGAGGACCTCGGGGCGCGGGGCCGGGACGGCGCCGGTGGCGACCCGTGCCGCCTCGTTCGCAACCTCACCCGTGGCCGCCGCGTCCCTGACGGTGTCGCCGTCTCGGTCGGGGATCACCCGATCGAGCGTAGGGCGACACGCACGACCGAGGGGCCGCACGCGGGCCGCCGGGCGGGCGACGGCAGGCTGGGCGCGGTGACCGCGTGAGAACCGCGTGTGGGCGAGCTGTCACGCTGGGTCGAACCGGACGGGCGCGCACCACGCGGCGCGTAACGGCCGCCGCTCGTCGTCCGAGGAGAACGGGAGTGAGGACACGGCCAGCGGAGGCCGGTCCCACGGGATCAGGGGTGGTCGGGGTATGAGCGTCGGCGGGATGATCGACCAGGACGGGCGCGGCCCGGACCCGGACGAGGAGCGCGGACGGCGCCGCCGGGGCGTGCGCGCGCTCGTCTACGGCCTCATCGCCCTGCTGGTGCTCGTGCTGCTGGCCGCGGCCGGCGTCGTGATCGTCACCCAGCAGCTGGGCTCGCAGGTCGGCCGCTACCCGTCGGTGTTCGCGCCGATCGACCCGTCCTCGCGCCCCGCCGACTCGGCCGGCCAGACGTTCCTGCTGATCGGCACCGACTCCCGCTCGCCCGAGCCGACCACCGGCACCGAGGCCGCGCCCGACGCCGTCTTCGGCTCGCAGCGCAGCGACGTGATCATGGTGGCGACCATCGCCGAGAACGGGCAGAGCGCGAGCGTCGTCTCCATCCCGCGCGACTCCTACGTCGACATCCCGGGCCGCGGCCAGAACAAGATCAATGCCGCGCTCGCGTTCGGCGGCCCGCCGCTGCTGATCCAGACCGTCGAGCAGCTCACGGCGGTCCACATCGACCACTACGCGGTCATCGACTTCGCCGGCTTCGCCCAGATGACCGACGCCGTCGGCGGCATCGACGTCAACGTCGGCCAGGAGTCCGAGCGCGACGGCGTCGTCGTCCCGGCCGGCGAGCAGCACCTCGACGGCGCGCAGGCCCTCGTCTACGTCCGCGAGCGCAAGAGCCTGCCCGGCGGCGACCTCGACCGCGTGCGGCGCCAGCAGGCCGCCCTGCGCGCGTTCCTGGAGAAGGCGCTGTCCTCCGGGACGCTGTCGAGCCCGACCGGCGCGTACGCCCTCGTCGACACCGTCTCGCGCCACGTCGGCGTCGACGACTCGCTGTCGAACACCGGCCTCGCGCAGCTCGCGATCAGCATGCGCGACCTGCGGAACTCGAACGTCTCGTTCCTCACCGTGCCCGTCAGCGGGACCGGGACGGAGGGCGACCAGTCGGTGGTCTACCTGAACCGGACCGCGGGCCGTGACCTGTGGTTCGCCGTGAACACCGACGCGGTGCCGCAGTACGTCGCCACCCGTCCGCAGGAGCAGCTCTCCGACACGCCGCGCTGAGAGCGGGTATGCCGGTCCCATGAGCTGGGACGTCCTGGTCGTCGGCGGGGGCTCGGCCGGCTGCACGCTGGCCGGGCGCCTCTCCGAGGACCCGGGCCGGCGGGTGCTGCTGCTCGAGGCCGGGTCGGCGGTGTCCGACCCCGCCGCGTTCCCCGCCGAGGTCCGCGACGTCTCGTCGCTGGCGGCCTGCGACCCCGACGGCCCGCACACGTGGGACGTCGGAGTCGAGCTCACTGCCGGGCGGCGCACGCGCGTCGGGCGGGGACGCCTGCTGGGCGGGTCGAGCGCGGTCAACGGCGCCAACCACCTCCGTGCCACCCGCGCCGACCTCGACTCCTGGTCGGGCTGGTCGTTCGACGCGACGCTGCCGTACTACGTGCGCGGCGAGCGCGACCTCGACATGACCGGCCCGCTGCACGGCGACGCGGGGCCCGTGCCGGTGGTGCGCCCGGCGGGCGAGCTGCGGGCCGCGGTGACCGAGCGGTTCCTCGCCGCCGCCGCCCGCACGGGCGTGCCGCCCGAGATCGACAAGAACGGCGACCGTGCCCCCGGCGCAGGCCTCGTGCCGGCCAACGTGCGGCGCGGGGTGCGCGTGAACGCCGCGATGGCCTACGTCCTGCCGCACCTCGACCGCCCCAACCTCACGGTCCGCGGCGACGTCACGGTCGCGCGGGTGCTGCTCGACGGCGACCGGGCGGTGGGGGTCGAGGGCGCCGACGGCGAGCGGATCGAGGCCGGCGAGGTCGTGCTGTCGGCCGGGTCGGTGTGCACGCCCCAGCTGCTCGCCCACTCGGGGATCGGGCCGCCCGACGCCCTGCGCGCCGCGGGGCTGCCCGTGCGCCACGAGCGCCCCGGCGTCGGGCGGGGCTACAGCGACCACCCGAGCGTCTACCTGGCGTTCCCGTCCCCGGACCCCGAGGGCATCCACCCCGAGGCGCCCGGCGCGCAGGCCGCGGTGCACCTCGACGCCGGCGCCGACCCCGCCGGCGACCTGGAGATCCTGCTGTTCGCGCGCCCGTTCGCGCCCGGCGGGCCGTGCCACCTCATGTGCGCCCTGCAGGCCCCGGAGAGCCGCGGCGCGATGACGTTCTCGGCCGACCCGCGGACCCCGCCCCGGCTCGAGCACCGCTACCTCGCGTCGGGGCACGACCGGGCCCGGATGCGCCAGGTGGTGCGGCGCGCGGGGGAGCTGCTGGCGGCGGGGGGTCTCGCCCTCGGGCCGACGCGGACCCCCGGCGGCACGGCGCTCGACGACAGGGACCTCGACGCGTGGATCACCGCGCACCTCGGGACGTCGGCCCACCTCTGCGGCAGCGCCCGGATCGGCCCGGCCGACGACCCCCTCGCCGTCGTCGACCCCGAGCTGCGCGTGCACGGCCTGCGCGGGCTGCGCGTCGTCGACACCTCGGTGCTCCCGACCGTGCCCCGCCGCGGGCCGGCGGCGACGGCGCTGATGCTGGGGGAGCGGGCCGCGGACCTCCTCGCCGGGCGCACCCTCGCCGAGGTCGCGCGCCCGTCCTGACCTGCACAGCTGTCCGGTTCGTCCCCGGTGGTGGCGCAGCGTCCGATCACGTCACCGGACACGGTCACAGCTGCGACACGATGGTGTGGATCGAGGTCACGTCCACGGTGATCGCGACGACACTCCTCGCGAGAACCACTCGACGTGATCGAGGAGACCGTGATGTCGTTCCTGCGCCGCCGTGTCGACGCGCCTGTTGTCGCTCCGCCCGGACGCACGCCCGACATCCCCGTCGACGGCCCCGCCGACGAGCCGGCACGCCGCCTGACGCGCTCCGAGCGCAAGGCCGTCAAGGCCGAGCAGGCCGCCGCGGCCGAGCTCGCCGCCCGCGTCGCGCGCGCCCAGCGCCGCCTCGCCCAGGCCACCGGGCCGCTGCCGGTCGTGCCCCAGCGCCGCTCGCCGGAGAACACCGTCCCGACGGAGTGATCGCGGCAGGCGCCCGCGTGGAATCCTGCGCGGCGTGCCTGCCCGTCTGCTCGCGGCGGTGGTCGTCCCGGTCGTCACGGCCCTGCTGCTCGGTGCCTGCGGCGCGACGCCCACCGGCAGCGCGCCACCGCCCGCGTACGACCCGCCGACCGGCTTCGCCGCCCCCACCGGGACGCTGTTCGGCGGGTCCGGGTCGCGGGTGTTCGGGCGCGACGCGGCGGCGCTGCCCGCGGCGCTGATCGGCACCGCGATCTGGGCGACCGACGGCGGGCGCGTGCTGCGCACCGACTCCACCGGCGCCGAGGTCCCGGGCCCCGCCCTGCCGCCGGGTCGCCACGCCGCGGGCAGGCCGGTGGCCACGGCCGACGGCGGCGTGCTGGTCGGGGCGTCGAGCGTCGTGCCGGGCGCGGGCACCACGCCGCCCGGCCTCGCGGTCGACCTCGTCGCCCTCGACGCGGCGAGCGGCGACCTGCGCTGGAACGCCCCGACGGTGCTCCCGTGGGCGGAGCGCCCGCCGGCGGTCGCGATGGACGTCGCCGGGGTCGTCGCCGGGGTCGCCGTGCTGACCGCGAGCACCGACACGCAGCGCACCGCCGTGGGCGTCGACCTCACCTCCCGCCGCGTGCTGTGGACCGCCGACGGGGTCGCGGTGGACGCGCTGCTCGCCGACGGCCCGGCCGGCGGCACCGCGATCGGCGTCGCGACCACGCCGGGCGAGAGCCGCGCCTACGCCGACTCGACGATCGTCGGCCTCGACGCCGTCACCGGACTGCGCCGCTTCGCCCCGCCCGAGGTGCTGCGGGCCCCGCAGATCACCCCCGCCGGGCCGTCGCTCGCCGTGCTGAGCGGGCGCACGGCCGCCACGACGCTCGCCGCGCCTGCCGCCTCGCTGCGCTTCGTCGACGCGCGCGGGACGACCGTGCGCACCGTCGACGTCGGCAACACCTACACCCCGCCGCGCTGCGTCTGGGACGAGGCGGCCACCACCGTCTGCGGCGGCGACACCCGCGTCTTCGCGGTGGACGCGGGGACCGCCGCCCCGCTGTGGGAGCTGCCCGACCCCGCCGCCAACCGCGTCGCGCCGCGGATGACCACCGCGTGGCACGGCGCGGTCTACGGCACCACGGTCAACGGCCCGGTCGTGCTCGACGCCCGCACCGGCACCGACCGCGACACCCGGCCCGGCGCCGCCCCGGTGCTGGTCAACGCCTACCTCGGGCTCGGCGCGGAGACCGCCGGGGTCGCGGGCTTCGGCGGGGGCACGGCGATCACGCCGGCGATCCGGTGAGATCGGTGCCGCCGGGGTAGCCGCGGGGATGGGTGACTACGAGCACACGACCGACGTCCGCCGCCCGCCGGAGGAGGTCTTCGCCTACCTCGCCGACGTCGAGCACCTGCCCGCGTACTTCAGCGGGCTGGAGAAGGCGTGGAGCAACGGCGGCGAGGAGGTCGGCGTCGTCGCGAACGTCGAGGGCGAGCGCTACGAGGGCACGGCCTGGATGCACGCCGACGCGGACGCGCGCAGCCTGCGCTGGGGCGCCGAGCACGCCAGCGGCTACCACGGCGAGCTGTTCGTGACCGGGATCGGCGACGAGGACTCGCGGGTCACCGTCACGCTGCACACCGAGCGCGCCGACGGGCCCGGCGTCCGCGCCGGCCTCGAGCAGACCCTCGCCGACCTCAAGCGCATCCTCGACGGCGCGGGGA
Source organism: Actinomycetospora lutea (assembly GCF_028737205.1). Taxonomy (GTDB): domain Bacteria; phylum Actinomycetota; class Actinomycetes; order Mycobacteriales; family Pseudonocardiaceae; genus Actinomycetospora; species Actinomycetospora lutea. Next base: position 38,490 of record NZ_JAQZAL010000003.1, read on the forward strand.
CCGAGCGGATCGACGGAGCGGAGCGCGACTGATCGGACCGGGTGATCGCGGCCGCCGACCGGGCGACTGAATCGTTCGACGTGGCAGCGATCACGTCCCTCTGGCATCGTGGGCGATTCGGACAGCCCACTGGACGGAGACTCCGTGCGCCTCCCGTTCGTCCGCCGCCGTTCCACCACGAGCACCACCTCCGGCGGCGCCACCACGGTCCCGCGCGCCGCCACCACGGCCCGCCGCGTGCCCGGTCCCGACGTCATGGTCGGGATGGAGTACCTCGACCTGCCGGCCCGCGAGGCGACCCGCGCCCCGGCCCCGGAGATCGCCGTCTGCGGCATCGACCCGCAGGTCCCCGGCACCCCCGCGGTGCCGCGCCTGCACGTCGTCGTCGGCGACGACGGCCCGCGGCCCGACTCCGTGTCCGAGCTGCTCGACCGGGCCGGCGGCGAGGGCGGCGTGCGGGTGCGGCGGCTGACCGTCGACGTCCGCGGCCTGCGTGACGTGCTCGAGAGCCGCGGCGGGTGGAACCTGCTCGCCGCGCTCGTGCGCGAGCCGTCCGACCGGGTCACCAACGCGGTCTTCCGCGCGACGATGGCCGGTCCCGCGGGCGAGGGCACCGGCCCGGTGGGCGCGCTGCTCGAGGACGGCGACGTCGACGTCGAGGTCTGCGTGGTCGGCGAGGGCGACACCGTGGCCGGGCGCTGCCGGCGCGAGCTGGGCCGCGGGCGGCTGTCGCTGACGACGTTCCTCGCCGAGTCCGAGCGCCTCACGCGCCGGCTCGCCGAGGCCCTGGCGCGACCTCGCGACCGTGGCACCCGGCGCTGCTTCGAACAGGCGCTCGGCGACGTGCTCGCCGACGCCCCGCTCACCGACCTGCTCGGACGCCACCGCGAGGCGCCCTACTGCTCGGTGCCCGGCACCTGGGCCACGCCCCCGACGCCGGCGACCCCGGCGCCGCGGCGCGGCGACCTCTCCGAGCAGGTCGACGCCTCCGTGACGCTGGAGGAGGCGTCGAGGTAGGTCAGGTCGTGTGGACGATCAGCACGTCGGTCGGCGCGCGGCGCGAGACCTCGGCGGGCACCGAGCCGAGCAGGCGCCCGGCGAAGCTCGCGAGGCCCTTGTTGCCCACCACGACGAGGTCGGCGTGGTGCAGATCGACCTTGTCGCAGATCGCCTGCACCGGCTCGCCCTCGACGGCGACCGTGTTGACCTCCTCGGCGCCGGCGCGGCGGGCGACGTCGCGGGCGTCGCGCAGCTTCTCCTCCGCCGGGTTCGACCCGATGATCTTGTAGGCCTCGTCGCCGAGGGCGCGCTCCGCCTCGGCCCGGTCGCGGGTGTCCTGGCGGCCGGAGCGCTCGTAGGCGCAGATGATGAGGAGCTTGGCGCCGGCGTCCGCCGCGATCGCCGCGGCCCGCGTGACGGCCGTGGTGGCCGAGGAGGAGCCGTCCGTGCCCACCGCCACCAGCTTGTAGTCGCTCACGGCCGCACCCTAGGGGCCGTTCCCGTCCGGGCAGGGTGCGGGGGCTCACGGGTGACCCGGGGTCGCCGAGCCGGGGGAGATCGGACAGACTGTGCGCGAGCGCCAGACCGGCGGTGACCCGCGCTGCCGGTCCGTGGTGCCCGCGATGCAGGACGACGACCCGAACAGGCGGTGCAGCCGGCGATGACCCTGGCGAGTGGCTACTTCGTGCTCACCCCGATCTGGCACGAGATCGTGATCGGGATGGTCGCGTTCGGCGCGCTCTACCTCGTCATGACCAAGGTCTTCATGCCGCGCCTCGAGAAGGTCTACGCCGAGCGCCACGACCGCATCGAGGGCGGCTTCGAGCGCGCCGAGCAGGCCCGCGCCGAGGCCCGCCGCGTGCAGACCGAGTACCGCACCCGCATCGGCGAGGCCCGCGACGAGGCCACCCGCATCCGCGACGCCGCGCGCGAGGAGGGCCAGCGCCGCCACGACGAGGTCCTGGCCGGTGCCCGCGAGGAGGCGGCCGGGATGGTCTCCCAGGGTCGCGAGGAGCTGGCCTCCCAGCGCTCCTCGGTCGCCTCGGACCTCCAGCCCGACGTCGCCCGGCTCTCCCGCCGGCTCGCCGGCCGGATGCTGGGCCGCGAGATCGGTGACGACGAGTACCGCCAGGTCGTCGACGACTACCTCGGCCAGCGCGTCTGAGCCCTCGGGGCCCCTCGGGGCCCCTCTGGGCCCCTCTGAGCCCTCGAGGCTCCGCGCAGCGCCGTGCGCTGCGAGAACCGGACTCCGCGGACACCAACGGACGCGTGAGGTCACGGTGAGGTCACGATTGCTGCGTGTCGCGTACGACGTGGCCTCGTGTCGGTAACGACCGCGCCTGTTTCCCGATGAGTGCCCGAGACCACACCGGGCGAACGGGGGCAGGCACATGGGCGAGCGGGCGCAGGCGCACGACACGGCGCACACGGTCCGTGGTCGCGGCGGGACCGGGCTCGCCGCGCTCGTCGGCCGGTTCGTCGCGGTCGCGTTCCTCGCCGTGGGCACCCTGCTCGTCGGCGCGCCGCTGTCGAGCGCGAGCCCGGCCCTCGCCGCCGACCCCGCACCGGCCCCGGCGCCCGTGCCCTACGGCGGGGCCCTCGACAACCCGGACCCGGGCGGCTCGTTCGACGACTCGCAGGTGCTCGAGGTGGCGATGCTCGGCCTCGGCGCGCTCAACGGCCTCGCGTTCGCCGCCGTCGTCATCCACAGCCGGATCCGCGGGAGTTCCGCCGCGGCGACCCGCCGCGCGCTCATGACCCGGACCGCCCGCGGCGTCCCCTCGGGCCCGCGGCCCCGGTTCGGCGGCACGCGCCACCGGGATGCGCACTGACGAGTACGCCGTACCGCCGAGTCCCGGCCGGCTGCGTCCAGGTGGCCCATCCGGTGGCGCCCAACGGCGCCGATCCGCGACGATGAGCGGCCCACCGGGTGAAGGAGATGCCCCGAACGGGCTGTTCCGTGAGCCGTCTGCAACGCGTCACGCTGGCAGGGACGATCCACCGGGTGACCCTGTGCCGCCGTCCGACGCCGTCGGACCACCCGGCGGCCACGTCCTCGCCCGTGAAGGAGCGCCGTTGTCGACCGACGCCGCGACCCCCGAGACACCCGTGCCCCCCGATCCCGACGGGGTGACCGACGGGTCGGCGGTCGACGGCTCCACGCCCGACGACACCTCCGGCGACACGTCGGACAACACGTCCGACGCCACGTCCGACGTCACGTCCGACGCCACGTCCGACGAGGCCTCGACCGCCCCACCGACCGCCACCGCGACGGCGCAGGACGCGACCCCGGAGGACGCGACCCCGGACGACGCGGAGAGCGCGGCGTCCGCGGAGCCGGCGGAGACCGACGCCGACGCCGACGCCCCGGACGCCCCGGCAGCGGACCCGACAGAGGGCCGGACAGAGGGCCGGACAGAGGGCCGGACAGAGGGCCGGGCCGTCCCCGCCATGGCGCACATCCCGACCCAGGCCGAGCCCGTCCACGAGACCACCCGCGACAGCGGGCCCGCCGCCGGTCGGGGTCCCGGTCCCGTCGCCGACGACGCCGGCGGCCGGCTCACCGCCCGCCTGCGGGAGGCCCGCGCCCGCCTCCAGCCCGACGAGACCGTGATCCCCGCGCCGCGCACGCCCGAGGGCGTCGTGCCGCCGGCCCCCTTCCGCCGCGGCGACGGGCCACCGCCGGCCGACCTGCTGCATGCCGTGGACGAGCTCGCGGCGCAGCTCGCCGAGCTCGAGCGGGACGACGACGAGCAGACACCCGACCGCCGGGCCCTGCTGCGCGCCCTCGACCGCTCGGCGGCCGGGGTGCCCGACGGCGGCTGGTCGACCCAGGACCGCCTCGCCGCCGAGGCGCTGGCGGACGCGTCCGACCTCGCCGTGGCCCTGCACGACGCGGCGGCGTCGCTGGTCGAGCGCCTCGACGCCGAGGAACGCCCTGGCCCGGCGGTCGAGGTCGACGCGGTCGCCACGGCGCTGCAGGTCGCGCGGATGGTGCTCGACCTCGAGGGGTTCGCCCGCCACGGGCGCTGACCCGCCGGGGCAGAATCGGCCGTCGTGGCACGTGTCGCGGTGGTGGGTGCCGGAGCGATCGGCGGTGTCCTGGCGGCCCTGGCCGCCGACCGCGGCCACGACGTCACGGTGTGCGTGCGCACGCCGTTCGACGTCCTCACGGTGACCACCGACGGTGTGACGCGCGCGGTGCCCGCCGCGATCGCCACCGACCCGGCCGCGGTCGCCCCGGCCGACTGGGTCGTGCTCGCCACGAAGGCGCAGGACACGGCGTCGGCGGCGGGATGGCTCGGGGCCCTGTCACGCCCGGACGGCGTGGTCGTGGTGGCCCAGAACGGCATCGATCACGCCGAGCGGGTCGACGGCCTCGTCGACCCGGCCGCGACGGTGCTGCCGGCCTCGGTGCGGATCGGGGCGGAGGCGGTCGCGCCCGGGCGCATCGTCCACCACGGTTTCGCCCGGCTCACGGTCCCGGCCGGCGAGGCGGCCCGGGGACTCGCGGCGCTCTACGGCCCGGCGGGGGCCGGCGGGCTCGAGGTCGTGGCCGTCGACGACTTCACCACCGAGCTGTGGCGCAAGCTGCTGAGCAACGCCGTCGCCAACCCGATCACCGCCCTCACCGGGCGCCGCAACGTCGTGCTCGCCGAGCCCGCGACGCGGGAACTGGTCGTCGACCTGTCGCGGGAGGTGATGACGGTCGGGCGCGCGGTGGGCGCCGACCTGGGTGACGAGGACGTCGACGGGCTCGTCGCGCTGTACGACCGGATGCCGCCGGGGCAGGGCACCTCGATGCTCTACGACCGCCTCGCCGGGCGCCCCCTCGAGCACGAGTACCTGACGGGCGCGGTGGTGGCGGCGGGGCGCCGGGCCGGCGTCGCCACCCCGCTGAACAGTGCCGTCCTCGCCCTCCTGCGCGGCGTGCGCGCCACGAACGGGCAGGTCGGGTGAGGTGACAGCTCGCGGAGTCGGCCCTCGACTGCGACGATCGGCCGTATGAACGGTCGGGGAAACGGGGCGCCGCGGCGTTTCCGGCTCCTGTTCGTCTGCACCGGGAACATCTGCCGTTCGCCGTTCGCCCGCTTCCACGCCCGCGCGCTGCTCGAGATGCGGCTGGGCCCGCGGTGGGCCTCGTGGTTCGACGTCGCCAGCGGCGGCACCGGCGCGGTGGTGGGCGCCGAGATGCACCCGCTCTCCCGCGCGCAGCTCGGCCCGCTCGCCACGCACCCCGACGTGGCCGCGTTCCGCGCCCGCCAGCTGCCCGCGCGCGACGTCGAGCTCGCCGACCTCGTGCTCACCGTCAGCCGTTCCCACCGCTCGGCGGTGCTCGAGCTCGAGCCGCGCGCGCTGCGCAGCACGTTCACGATGCCCGAGTTCGCCCGCCTGCTCGAGGGTGTCGACCACGCCGCCCTGCCCGCCGACCCGCGGGACCGCGCGCACGCCCTCGTCGCCGCGGCCCTCGCCGAGCGGGGACAGGGCGCGCCGGTCGAGGCCGAGGACGACGCCATCCCCGACCCGGTGCGGGGCGAGGTCGCCGACCACGTGGAGGCCGCCCGGCGGATGCACGCGGCGATCCGGCCCCTGGTCGACGCGATCGGCGCCGCGGTGCCGTGGCCCGCGCGCGCGCCGCGCCGGCCCGGCCCGCCGCCCGGACCCCCCGGCGCGCCCCCGGGTGCGCCGGGCGGACCGCCGCTCGGGGTCCGTCCCGGCCCACCCGGTCCCGCCGGCCCGCCCGCTCCGCCGCGCGGGCCCGTGCCCGTCGGGGGGCCGCCCGGTGCGCCCTTCCCGCCGATGCCACCGCAGGGACCGCCGCCCGGCGCGCCCCTGGCGTTCGGCCCGCCGCCGAACGGGCCCGGCGGTCCGCCGGCGGGCGTCGCACCCGGGACGCCACCGCTCCCCGCGCAGGCCGCCGCGCGCCGGCCGTCGATCACGGCCGACCCGCTGTCGCCGCCCACCCCCGACGAGCGCGACGGGCTCGAGCCCGACGCCGTGCCGCGGGAGCAGGCCGAGGCCGGCGCCGGCCACGGTCACCACCGGCGCCACCGCCGGGACGACGACGGGAGCGAGCTCCCGGAGCGGGCACCGTCGGTGCCCCGCGCGGGACGGTGACACGCCGGTCAGCCGGGGAGGGGCCCCTCGGTGCGGGGCGCGTGCCGCGTGAAGGCGAGCGCCCGGCGCACCCGCGCCCCGGATCGCGCGCCCGCGACCGGGTCGGGGGCGAGCAGCGGGCGCCACACGCTCCAGGAGTCCATGCCCCCGGAGCTGATCGGCCGGCCGTGCGCGGCCCGCTCGACGAGGTCGTCGCACGGGGCGACGCCGCCGGCGGGGCGCACGACGTGGAGCCGGAGCCGTTCGCCGCCCGCCGTGACCCGCAGGCCGGCGCGCGAGGAGCGCGGGGTCTCGAGGGCGAGCTCGGCGGGCGTCCCGTCGAAGAGCACACCGCGCGTGGACTCGAAGCTCAGCCGCCCCGCGCGCAGGCGCAGGACACCGGGGACGTGGGTGACCTCGCGGACGATCCACGCGAGGCCGGCGAGGTCGCCGCCGGGCGCGTCCACCAGGGCGGCGCCGGGCGCCGTGGGCGTCGCCGGCGGCGCGGCGGACAGGGTCCGTGCGGACCGCGGGGCGGGCACGGCGGCGACCGCGGACGACGGCGTCGGGGCGCTCGTCGTGGCGGGGCGGGGCGGGATGGCCATGGTGACCTCCTCCCGGTCGTTGCTGTGTCGTGACCTGACCTACACCCAACGCGCGAGGTCCCCCGGGTGTCATGCTCCGGCCGGGCGAGGCCCGGTGAGCAAAGGGGTGATCCCCACGCGACCGCGGAGAGTGAGCAGGGTCGTCGCACCGAGTGGGCGACGAGATCCCCCGAGCAGCCGCCCGGTCGTGCCCTGCGTGACCGCTCGGTGGCATGCTCCTGCGCGATGGGCGCAGTGCCGCGGTCCACGGTCGGATGGCGGGAGCCCGACGATCGTGCGGACCACCTCTCCGCGCCGGTCGAGCACTACGGTGTGCAGCCATCGGGGAGCGGAACGCCCTCGTCGTCGACTTCGGGAGAACGCAGCGTGAGCAACCCCGGCGGATACCAGCAGCAGTCAGGTTTCGGCTCGGCGCCGGGTGGCTATCAGCAGCAGTCCGGCTTCGGCGAGCAGGGCCCGCAGAGCCAGCAGCAGCCCGGGTACGGCCAGCCGGGCCAGCCGGGCCACGGCCAGCCCTTCGCGCAGCCGGACACGGGTTCCGGGCAGCCGGGCTACGGGCAGCCGGGGTACGGGCAACAGCCCGGCTACGGCCAGCAGCCCGGCTACGGCCAGCAGCCCGGCTACGGCCAGCAGCCCGGCCAGCAGCCGGCCTACGTGCCGCCCCCGGGGCAGCCCGGCTACGGCCAGCAGCAGTACGGCCAGCAGCAGTACGGCCAGCAGCAGTACGGCCAGCCCTACGGCCAGCCCGGCTACGGCGCGCCGATGGGCGCGGGCGACCCGACCGACGTCGTCGGCTCGCGGGTCGGGCAGTACATCCTGGACGCGCTGCTGACGGCCGTGCCCTCCCTCGTCCTGCTGTTCGTCGTGATCGGCATCGGGAGCGCCACCGCGTCGAGCAACCCCGAGACCGCCGTCACGATCATCGGGATCGGCTACGTCGTCATGCTCCTGGTCTCGCTCGGCGGCGGCTTCTTCGTCTACGCCTACTGGCCGTCGACCCACCAGGGCCAGACGCCGGGCATGGGCTGGCTGAACCTGCGGATCGTCCGCGAGGAGGACGGCGGCGTCCCGTCGCTCGGGCAGTGCGTCGTGCGCTGGCTGCTGTTCGTCGTCGACGGGCTCTTCGCGGGCATCGTGGGCCTCATCGTCATGTCGACCTCGGCCCGCCACCAGCGCGTCGGTGACATGGCGGCGAAGACCCTCGTCGTCCGCGCCTGACGGATTTCGCGCGCCGGACAAGCACGTCGGTGACCGCACGGAACGTGCGGTCGTCGTCACTCGTCCGTGACCGCGGACTGGGCCGCACGAGCGAACCTGAACTCTTCTGGCCGTTCGGCGAAACGGAGTCTGACCGCCGAGCGACTACCGGGCCGTACCCGGACGCCGCGCGGCGTCCGACGATCGGACGACACGACCGGCCCGGCCGGCACGTGCAGAAGGCGGTTCGACTGTGAGCACGACAGCATTCCTGCCCGACCAGGGGGCCCGGAGATGAGCGCACCGGCGCGCGGGGGTTACGCCGCGTGGGTCACCTGGCTGGAGGCCTTCCGCCGGGGTGAGGACCCCGCGACCGAGGGCCTCGGCCCGGTCCGCGGCGGGTTCGGCTCCTACGTGGAGGCGCGGCTGCTCGAGAGGCTGTCCACGGCGTTCGCGGAGCGGGTGCGGCAGTGGCAGACGTCGCTGGGGGACCGGATCGTGGCGCAGCCGCCCGACGGGCCGGTCGCCGCCGCGGCGCTCTTCCAGGACGCCGTCGCCCGCCTGGAGCCGCTGACGCGGCTGGCCGACTCGCCGCTGGTGCCGCGGCCGCTGGCCGTGTCGATGCACGACATGCTGCGCTCGGTCCGCGAGGGCGCCCGCAGCGCGCTCGACGAGGCCTGGCGGCGCGGCCTGGAGGACGTGCACGCCCCGGGCATGCCGGCCCAGCGGCGGGTGGACCCGGTAGTCCGCCGCCCTGGCGCCGGGGTCGGTCCGGGCCGCTAGCCAGCCGGCTCCCGGGATCAGCCCAGCCCGATCCGGGCGAGGACGCCGCGGTGGTCGCTGCCCGGCACGTCGACGACGTCGACCTGCCGGGCCCGCGGCCCCCCGGAGACGAGCACGTGGTCGATCTGGACGCCGAGCAGCCGCGGCGCCGCCGACGGCCAGGTGCCCACGAGGCCCTCGCCCACGTCGCTCGCCGCGTCCGTGCAGCCCTCGGTGGCCGCGCGCAGCTCGGCGTGGTCGAGGGTGGCGTTGAGGTCGCCGGCGACGACCGTCGGGCGGTCCCCGGTGCACCAGCGCGACAGGGCCGCGATGTCGCGCCGCCAGGCGTTGGTGTCGCCGGGCCGGGGTGACTGGGGGTGCGTGGCGACCACCCGCACGGCCTGCCCGTCGACGTCCGGGATGTCGACGATGAGCGACGGGAACTCGGTGTCGCGGTTCGGCGTCGCGGTGGGCCGCCCCACGCTGCGGCGGACGAACACGGTCATCGGGCTGTCGTCGCCCCGGGCGTCGGCGGCGAACACGCGGTAGCCGCTCTGGCCCGCCTCGCCGCCCGACTCGTCGACGAGCGCCTGTTGCAGGCGGTCGCGCAGCGTGCCGCGGGCCTCGGGCAGCACCACCACGTCGGGGGTGCGGCTGCTGATCAGCGAGGCGAGCGCGCCAGGGTCGGCGCGGCTGAGGTAGGCGCTGGCGGTCAGGACGGTCAGCTCCGGGCCCCCGGAGGCCCCCGCCTCCGACGAGCCGACCGCGCGCGGCAGCACCATGCCCAGCCCCAGGACGCCGACGAGGCCGAGGGCCAGCGCCGTCGGCCAGGCGCGCCGCGAGAGCAGGAGCACGAGCACGCCGAGCACCACCAGCCCGGTCGCGAGCTGGGGCCGGAACGCGATCGTCTGGACGAACGGCGTGCGGTCGTCGATGCCGAGCAGGTCGGAGAACGTCACGACCGCGGCGGGCAGCCCGAGCACCACCGCCGCCCCGATCGCGCCCGCGCCCGGGGCGGGCAGGCGTCCGCGGAGCGACCGCCCCCGCGGGGGGCGGGCCGGGCGACGGGGCGGGTCGTGGCGCGGCATCGCCTCGGTCGGCCCGCCGGGCCCGGGCGCGGGCGCGATCGGGGCGGCGGTGCCGGCCCCGGGCGGGGGCAGGTGCCGGGTGGGCGGGCCGGACCGACCGTCCGGCGGCCGGCCCGGACCCGGCGGACCCGGGCGGTGCGGCGGGGCGGGCCGGCCCGGCGGGACAGGCCGCCCGCCCGGGGCGCCCGGCGGGCTCGGGCGGTACCCGCCGGGCGTGTACCCGCCGGGCGTGTACCGCTCCGGCCCGGGCCGGTCGGTCACCCGCGGGTCACGCGCAGGATCGCGTCGTCCGACCCGTTGTCGGTGGTGAGGTAGAGGGCGCCGTCGGGCCCCAGGCGCGCGCCGCGCAGGCGCCCGAACTCGCCGTCGAGCTCCGCCGGCGCCGTGACCTCGACGATCCGGTTCTCGTCCGCGCCCTGGCCGGGGCGCATGAAGAGGAGCTTCTCGCCCTTCTGCGCCGAGACCGCGAGCATCCCGGCCATGTCGCCCCACGCCGGGCCGTCGAGGAACGCGGCGCCGCTGATGGCCTCGGTGGGGTCGCCCGAGCTCCAGGCCGCGGGGACGGCGTCGGGGTAGCGCCGCAGGTCGGTCATCGGCACGTCCTCGTCGTACCCGCCGGGCGACTCGCCGCCCTGCGCCGGGTCCCACCCGTAGTTCGAGCCCGGGACCACGACGTTGACCTCGTCGTCGATGTCGGGGCCGTGCTCGGCGCTCCACGCGCGGCCGGTGCCGGGATGGATCGCGACGGCCTGGACGTTGCGGTGGCCGTACCCCGAGATCAGGCGCTCGGCCGCGCTGCCCGACTCGGCGAACGGGTTGCCCGGGGCCGGGCCGCCGGTGGCCGGGTCGACCCGCAGCACCTTGCCGCCGAGCGAGTTGCGGTCCTGCGGGATGGTCGCGCGCGCCGTGTCGCCGGTGCCGACGAGCAGCATGCCGTCGGGGGCGTAGGTCGGCCGGCAGCCGGAGTGGCGCCCGGACGGGTTGATCGGCAGTCCGCCGACCAGCGGGTCGCGCACCCGCTCGGCGCGGGTGCCGTCGGGGGACAGACGCCACGACACCACCCGGACGTCGACCGGCCGGCCGTCCTCCTGGTGGGTCTGGCAGGTGACGAACGCGCCGGAGGTCTCGACGTCGGGGGCGGCCGCGATCCCCATGAGCCCACCCTCGCCGCGGGCGTAGACGTCCTGGAGGTCGGCGGCGACGGGGGTCTCGCGGGCACCAGGTCCGAGTCCCGTGACCAGCGTCAACGACCCGTCCCGCTGGGTCACGAGCAGGCGGTCGCCGCCGACGAACGCGACGTCCCAGGGGTTGGCGAAGCCGCCCGCGACGGTCTCGACGCGCAGGGCGGTGCCGGTGGGAGCGGTGGTGGTCGGCGCCGGAGCGGCGGCGCCCGCGCCCCCGCCGCTGCCGGGTGCGGCGGAGGTCTGCTCGGTGCCCTCGCCGCACGCGGTGAGGGCCAGGGCCAGGAGCGCGGAGAGGGCCCCGATCAGTGTCGAGTGCGCGCGCGCCGGGCGTGATCGGCTCGGGGTCACGCGGACGATGATGCCGCGTGCGCTGTCCGATCTTCGTGGGGCCCTCGTCGCGATCGCCCGTTCTGCAGGGATCCGCGCCCGGTGGTCCGGCTCCGGACCGGGTGTTGTCGCTGAACGGACCGCACGGTACTTTTTCCGCGGCGCCGAGGAGCCCGTGCGGATGGACCGGGGGGCACGCACGGACGTCGCGGGGCCCGGGGGTGCCGGCGGTCCGCCACCGGCGCCCCCGTCCACCCTCCCGGAGATCTCCGCGGTGATCGGGCGGGCGTCCGGTGACGGAGCCGCGAGCCCGCTGTCGGGGTGCGCACGTACCCTGGAGACATCCCCCGCGCGACGTCCACGAGGTCGCGCCCCGACGGTCCGTCGAAGGGTCCCTCCGCGTTGTCGCCCGCTGCGTCGCTCGCTGCCCCCGCTCCCGCTCCCACCGCCTCGCGCCCCGGGCCCCTGGCGCCCCTGCTGCCCTCCGTGCTCGCCGACCCGGGCCTGCGGGAGGTCGCCGCCGCCGCCGGACGCGACGCGGCGGTCGAGGGGCCGACGGGCCTGCGCCCGTTCGTCGCGAGCGCGCTGGCCGCGAGCGAGGACGCGGGCGGCGCCGGCGTCCCGCTGCTCGTGGTCACGGCCACCGAGCGCGAGGCCGAGGAGCTGGCGGGCGCGGTCGGCGAGCTGCTCGGCGCCGACGCCGTCGCCCACCTGCCGAGCTGGGAGACGCTGCCCCACGAGCGCCTCTCCCCCCGCGCCGACACGGTCGGGCGCCGGGTCACGGTGTTCCGCCGCCTGGCCCACCCCGAGGCCGACGACACCCCGGACGTCCCGCTGCGCGCCGTGGTGGCGGCGACGCGCAGCCTCATCCAGCCCGTCGTGCCCGGGCTCGGCGACCTCGAGCCGGTGCGCCTCGCCGAGGGCACCGAGTACGAGCTCGAGGCGCTCACCGCCCGCCTGGTCGACCTCGCGTACGCCCGCGTGGAGATGGTCGAGAAGCGCGGCGAGTTCGCGGTGCGCGGCGGCATCGTCGACCTCTTCCCGCCGACGGCCGTCGCGCCGGTGCGCGTGGAGTTCTGGGGCGACGAGGTCTCCGAGCTGCGCTGCTTCTCCGTCGCCGACCAGCGCTCCCTGCCCGGCGACGGCCCCGACTCGCGCCCGGCCGAGGTCGTGGCACCGCCGTGCCGCGAGCTGCTGCTCACCGAGGCCGTGCGCGCCCGGGCCGCCGAGCTCGCCGTGGAGCACACCGGTGACAAGGCGCTGGGCGAGCTGCTGAGCCGCGTCGCCGAGGGCATCCCGTCCGAGGGCATGGAGTCGCTGATCCCGGCCCTGCTCGGCGCCGGGGACGAGGACAGTGGCGAGACACCCGAGCTCGCGCTGCTGCCCGAGCTGCTGCCAACCGGCGGGCACGTGCTCGTCTGCCACCCCGAGCGCGTGCTCACCCGCGCCGCCGACCTCGTGCGCACCGGCCGGGAGTTCCTCGAGGCGTCGTGGCTCGCCGCCGCGGACGGCGTCGGCAGCCGAGATGGAGGTCCTGGCAGCGCGCCGATCGACCTGGGGGCGTCGGCGTACCGCGACCTCGGCGACGTGCGCGCCGTCGCGGCCAAGGCCGGCCGTCCCTGGTGGACGCTCTCGAGCCTCGCCACCGACCCCGACGTCGAGGACGACTCGCACACCCATCTAGGGGAGCACGCCGATAGGGGGGCCCGCGTGCTGCGCCCCGGGTTCACGGCGGTCGAGGCCTACCGCGGCGACATCCCGCGCGCCGCCGCCGACCTGCGCGCCCTGGCCGCGGCCGGCGGCACCGGGGTGCTCGTCGTGCCCGCCGCGGGCACCGCCCAGCGCGCCGCCGAGCAGCTGCGCGAGCACGAGGTGCCCGTGCAGCTCGCCGACGAGGGCCTGCTCGCCGCGCCGGAGGCAGGCGTCGTGACGATCACGCGCGGGTCGCTCGCCGACGGCGTCACCGCGGGGTCCACCTCGTTGGTGATCGTCACCGAGGCCGACCTCACCGGCACCCGCCCGGGCACCGAGGGCACGGTCAAGCGCGCGCCGGTGAAGCGGCGCAACGCCGTCGACCCGCTGACGCTGCAGCCCGGCGACTTCGTCGTCCACGCGCAGCACGGGATCGGCAAGTTCATCGAGATGACCCAGCGCACCACGGGCACCGGCAAAGCGGCGACGACCCGCGAGTACCTGGTGCTCGAGTACTCGTCGAGCAAGCGCGGCCAGGCCTCGGACCGGCTGTTCGTGCCCACCGACCAGCTCGACCAGGTCAGCCGCTACGTCGGCGGCGAGCTGCCGACGCTGAACAAGCTCGGCGGGTCGGACTGGTCGAAGACCAAGTCGAAGGCGCGCAAGGCCGTCCGCGACATCGCGGCCTCGCTGGTGCAGCTCTACGCCGCGCGCCAGTCGGCGCCCGGGCACGCGTTCGCCCAGGACACCCCGTGGCAGCGGGAGATGGAGGACGCGTTCCCGTACACCGAGACGCCCGACCAGGCGTCGGCGATCGACGAGGTCAAGGCCGACATGGAGAAGCCGGTCCCGATGGACCGCGTCATCTCCGGCGACGTCGGCTACGGCAAGACCGAGATCGCGGTGCGTGCGGCGTTCAAGGCCGTGCAGGACGGCAAGCAGGTCGCGGTCCTCGTCCCCACGACGCTGCTCGCCCAGCAGCACCTGCAGACGTTCACCGACCGCATGCACAACTTCCCGATCACGGTGAAGGGGCTCTCGCGGTTCACGCCGGCCAAGGAGGTCGACGGGATCCTCCGCGGCCTCGCCGACGGCAGCGTCGACGTCGTCGTCGGCACCCACCGGCTGCTGCAGACCGGGGTGGCGTGGAAGGACCTCGGGCTGGTGGTCATCGACGAGGAGCAGCGCTTCGGCGTCGAGCACAAGGAGCACATCACCGGCCTGCGGGCCCACGTCGACATGCTGTCGATGTCGGCGACGCCGATCCCGCGCACGCTCGAGATGAGCCTCGCCGGCATCCGCGAGATGTCGACGATCCTCACCCCGCCCGAGGAGCGGCACCCGACGCTGACCTACGTCGGCGCCCACGAGGAGAAGCAGGTCGCCGCCGCGATCCGGCGCGAGCTGCTGCGCGACGGGCAGGTCTTCTACATCCACAACCGCGTGCAGTCGATCGACGACGCGGCCGCGAAGCTGCGCCGCCTCGTGCCCGAGGCGCGCATCGCCACCGCGCACGGGCAGATGGCCGAGGAGCGCCTCGAGCGCACGGTCAACGAGTTCTGGGAGCGCGAGCACGACGTGCTCGTGTGCACGACGATCGTCGAGAACGGCCTGGACATCTCCAACGCCAACACGCTGATCGTCGAGCGCGCCGACACCCTCGGGCTCTCGCAGCTCCACCAGCTGCGCGGACGCGTGGGCCGGGGCCGCGAGCGGGGCTACGCGTACTTCCTCTACCCCGCCGACCAGCCGCTCACCGAGACCGCGCACGACCGCCTCGCCACCGTCGCCCAGCACTCCGAGCTCGGCGCGGGCACGGCCGTGGCGATGAAGGACCTCGAGATCCGGGGTGCGGGCAACATCCTCGGCGCCGAGCAGTCCGGCCACATCGCGGGCGTGGGCTTCGACCTCTACGTGCGCCTCGTGGGCGAGGCCGTCGAGGCGTTCAAGGCGCACGCGGGGGCCGGCGGGGCCGACGACGAGCCGTTGGCCGAGGTCCGCGTCGACCTGCCCATCGACGCCCACGTGCCGCACGACTACGTCGACACCGAGCGCCTCCGCCTCGACGTCTACCGCAAGATCGCCGAGGCGGGCGACGCCGCCGCGCTCGACGCGGTGCGCGAGGAGCTCGTCGACCGCTACGGCGAGCCGCCGACCCCGGTCGGTAACCTGCTCGCCGTGGCCGCGTTCCGGCAGGCGTGCCGGCGCCACGGGATCGCCGAGGTCGCGGGCCAGGGCAACATGATCCGGTTCGCGCCGGTCGAGCTGCCCGAGTCGATGCAGATGCGCCTGCGACGCCTGCACCCGCGCGCGCAGTACAAGGCGGCCTCGCGCACCCTGTCCCTGCCCCGGCCCGTCGAGGGCGCCGACGCCTCGTCGGGATCCCGGGGCCCCGTGCGCATGGGCGCGGCGCCGCTGCGCGACCTCGCGCTGCTGGCCTGGTGCGAGCAGCTCTTCGGGCAGCTCTTCCCGGAGCCGGCGGCCGCGGCGACCTGACGCACCTCCCCGGTGATCAGGGGCGTCACCACGCCCCTCGGGACCCCCGCGGGGTGCGTGGCGTCGCCCCTGATCACCGCGATCGGCGAGCGGCGCGTCCGGTGCCCACCCCCCGACGCCGATCAGCCGGGCGGCGTGAGGGGCGCGACCGGGCGGGTGAGAAGGTGACGGCGTGCGTCGCCTGTCTGCGCTGGTCGCCTCGATCGTCGTGGCTCTCCTCGTCCTCGCCGGATGCGGGACGGGGCCCGACCGCGCCGGCGCGGCCGCGATCGTCGGGACCACGGTCATCCCGATCTCGGAGATCCAGGACAACCTGCGGACCGCGGTGCCCGACCTGCGGATCGCGGTCGACCAGCAGGCCGCGCAGCAGGGCGTCGCCCCGGGCGCGCCGATCCCGCCGCAGCTGCTCGCGCAGGAGTCGCGGCGCCTCGTGACCGTCCGCGTGCTGCACGAGCTGATCGCCGAGCAGTCGCGCCGCGACGGGATCGTCGTGGCCCCGCAGCGGGTCGACGCCGCGCTGGCCCGGGCCGGCGGAGCCGAGGCCGCCGCGGCGGGCAGCGGGTTCGACCCGGCCACGATCCGCGGGCTCGTCGCCGACCAGCTCGCCGCCGGCGACATCGGCCGGCGCGTCTTCGACCGCCTGCAGGTCACCATCGACTACGCCACCGCGCCGGACCGGGCGTCCGCCGAGGCGCTCGCGCGGCAGGTGGCCGCCGACCCGTCGCGCGCCCCGCAGCTGTTCGGCGCGCAGGGCGGCCAGGGCCCCGGCGCCGCGGGGCTGACGCTGCGCCCGGGCCAGGACCAGGGTGCGGGCCTGCGGTCGTCGGCGTCGTCGCTGCTGTTCGGGCTGCCCGCCGGCACCGTGACGATCACGCCGGGCGGGTCCTCCCAGGCCCGCGGCCAGGACCCGGCACAGGGCCCGTGGTCGGTGATCCACGTGCGCGAGCGGATCCTCGACGCCCCGCCGGCCCCGGGCGTCACTCCGGCCGCGGCGGTCGACGACGACACCATGTTCGGCTTCGGCCTGCGCCAGCTCCAGCCGCTCGCGCTCGAGCTCGGGGTGACGGTCAGCCCGCGCTACGGGGCGTGGGACCCGACGCAGCTCGACGTGGTCGAGGACGCGGGGGCGGTCGGCGTCGTCACGCCGGTGCGCACCCCGGCCCCGTGAGCGACCGGGAGATCGTCACCGTCGACCCCCGGCTCGGCGCGGCCCTGCCCGCCGCGGCGGTCCGCACGGTCGCGGCCGCCGACCAGGTCCGGCTGCACCCCGACCTCCCCGCCGACGTCGCCGCGGCCTTCGCACGCGACCTGGGCGCGGTCGACCCCGAGGCGCCGGAGGGCGACGGCACCGTCGTCGAGCTCGTCCCCGGCGAGGCGGGCGCACCGGCCGGCGCGGAGCTGCTCGAGGCCGTGCGGGTCATGGACCGCCTGCGCTCGCCCGGCGGCTGCCCCTGGGACGCCGCGCAGACGCCCGCCTCGCTGCTGCGCTACCTCGTCGAGGAGACCTACGAGCTCTACGACGCCGTCGCCGACGACGACCGGGTCGCGGTGCGCGAGGAGCTCGGCGACGTCCTGCTGCAGGTGCTCTTCCACGCGCGGATCGCCGAGGAGGACGCCGCCGACCCGTTCGGCATCGACGCCGTCGCGGGCGAGCTGGTGGCCAAGCTCGTGAGCCGCCACCCGCACGTCTTCGGCGACGGCGGGACGATCACGGGAGCCGTGATGTCCCCCGGCGAGCAGCAGGTCCGCTGGGAGGAGCTCAAGGCGGTCGAGAAGCGCCGCGACTCGGCGCTCGACGGCGTCGCGCAGGCCCAGCCGGCCGCCGCGCTCGTCGCGAAGTACCTCTCGCGGTCGCGGCGCGCCGGGGTGCCCGACGATCTCCTCGCCGGCGCGTCGGAGGACCCGTTGTACGCGGCCGCCGCGGGGCACGCCGACCCCGAGGGGCACCTCCGGGCGGCCGCGGCCGAGCTCGCGCGGCGGGTGCGCGGGGCCGAGGCGGCGGCCCGCGCCGCGGGCGACGACCCGGCGGCGCTCGACGACGACGGATGGCGCCGGTACTGGCCGACGTGACGTCCGGGTCAGGAAACGGACAATTCGGTCACCTTGTGTGACCAGTCCGTCGCCGTCTTCCCTCGTCCGGCGCAGCCAGGCTAGCCTCACCTCACGTCAGGTGAGGGTCACCTGAGCAGGGCCGAGAGGACGCCATGCTGGGGAACGCCCTGATCGGGCTGCGCGAGGGTCTGGAGGCCTCCCTCGTCGTCAGCATCCTCGTGGCGTTCCTGGTCCGCACCGACCGGCGGCGCGAGCTGCCGAAGGTCTGGCTCGGCGTCGGCGTGGCGATCGCGATCAGCGTCGGCGTCACCCTCGCCCTGACGCTGAGCCAGCAGGCGCTGACGTTCGAGGCCCAGGAGGCGCTCGGCGGATCGCTGTCGATCATCGCGGTCGGCTTCGTCACCTGGATGATCTTCTGGATGCGCCGCGTCGGGCGCACCATCGCCGCCGAGCTCGAGGGCGGCCTGGAGAAGGCGATCGCGATGGGCTCCGTCGCGGTCGTGGTCATGGCCGCGCTGGCGGTCGGGCGCGAGGGCCTCGAGACGGCGGTGTTCTTCTTCGCGGCGGCCCAGGCGGCGGGGGAGACGACGGGCCCGCTGATCGGCTTCCTCCTCGGCATCGCGGTGGCCGTCGTGCTCGCGTACCTGATCTACCGCGGCGCGGTGACGCTGAACCTCGGCACGTTCTTCACCGTCACCGGGGTGCTGCTGGTGTTCGTCGCGGCGGGCATCCTCGCCTACGGCGTCCACGACCTGCAGGAGGCCGGCATCCTGCCCGGCCTGTACACGCTCGCCTTCGACGTCAGCGCCGCCGTCCCCGCGGACTCCTGGTACGGCACGCTGCTCAAGGGGATCTTCAACTTCTCCCCGCAGACCACGGTCCTCGAGGCCGTCGTGTGGGTCCTCTACGTCGGGATCGTGCTGACGTTGTTCCTGCGCACGCCGCGACGCCGGGAGGCGCCGGCGCCCGGCGGCTCCACCGACACGGCCGACACGAGGGCCTGACACCACCGTCCCCCGACGGTCCCCCCGAGATCCGAACGACGCCGGGCGTGCTCCGGTGTGCCCCCTGGAAGAAACAGATGTCCCGCAGGATCCTCGCCGCCGGAGACGGAGCGAAGCGGAGCTCGACCGTCGTCATGGGAGCGGCCCTGGCGATGCTCGCGCTCGCCGCGTGCACGAGCACCGCACCCCCGCCTCCGGGACAGGGCGGTCAGGGCGGGCCCATCCAGGTCCAGGCCTCCGACACCGCCTGCGAGGTCTCGGCGACCGAGGCTCCCGCGGGCAACATCGCGTTCGCCGTGCAGAACAGCGGCACCAAGATCACCGAGTTCTACGTGTCCGGCACCGGTGACCGGATCATCGGCGAGGTCGAGAACATCGGCCCCGGCCTGTCGCGCCAGCTGATCGTCGAGGTGCCCCAGGGCGGGCAGTACACGACCGCGTGCAAGCCCGGGATGGTCGGCGACGGCATCCGCGCGCCGTTCACCGTCACCGGCAACACGGCGGGGTCGACCTCGCAGGACGCGGTGCTCGCCTCCGCCGTCGCGGGCTACCAGCGCTACACGAACTCGCAGATCGAGGCCGGCATCGCGCGCACCCAGGAGTTCGTCGACGCGATCAAGGCCGGCAACGTCGAGCAGGCCAAGGCGCTCTTCCCCGTCTCGCGCACCTACTGGGAGCGCGTCGAGCCGGTCGCGGAGTCGTTCGGCGACATCGACCCGCGCGTCGACGGCCGCGAGGACGACGAGCGCGATCCGGGCGTGGCGTGGACCGGCTACCACCGCCTGGAGAAGGACCTGTGGGTCACCGGCCTGCAGCCCGACTCGGCCGCGATGGGCGACCAGCTGATGGCCGACCTGCGCGACCTGCAGGCTCGCGCGGCCACCGTGGCGCTGACCCCGGTGCAGCTGGCGAACGGCGCCAAGGAGCTGCTCGACGAGGTCGCCACCGGGAAGATCACCGGCGAGGAGGACCGCTACTCGCACACCGACTTGTGGGACTTCCGTGCCAACGTCGACGGCTCGCAGGCGGCGGTCGCCGCGCTGCGCCCGGCGATCGACCAGCGCGACCCGGCGCTGGGTCCGACGCTCGACCAGCGCTTCGCCGACGTCGACGCGCTCCTCGAGCAGTACCGCTCGGGCGACGGCTTCGTGCTGTACACCCAGCTGACCGAGCAGGACAAGCAGCGCATGACCCAGGCCATCGACGCCCTCGGCGAGCCGGTCAGCCAGGTCGCGGGCCTGGTCACCGCGTGACGCGCCGCGGGACCGCGGCCCGTGGACGTGACGTGAGAGTGGTGGCATGACCCGTTCCGGACTCCGTGGTGTCTCCCGGCGTCGGCTCCTCGGATGGACCGGCGCCGGGGCCGCCCTGGCCGGGGCCGGCGCGGTCGCCGGCTTCGCGGCCGGGGAGTCGGCGTCGGACGCCCCGCCCGACCCGTCGGGCGGCGTGGTCCCGTTCCGCGGCCCGTACCAGGCGGGGATCGTCACCCCGGCCCAGGACCGGCTGCACTTCGTCGCCCTGGACCTGACGACGACCGACCGCCGGGCGGTGATCAGCCTCCTGCAGCGCTGGACGACGGCCGCCGAGCGGATGACCGCGGGCGCCGAGGCGGCGCCCGGCGGCGCGGTGAACCGCAACCCCGAGGCACCGCCCAGCGACACGGGCGAGGCGCTGGGCCTGCCCGCGGCCGCGCTGACGATCACGTTCGGCATCGGCGGCAGCCTGCTCGACAAGCTCGGCATCCCGCGCCCGCCCGAGCTCGCCGACCTGCCGCCGTTCCAGCAGGACCAGCTCGACCCGGCCCTGTCCGGGGGCGACCTGTGCCTGCAGGCGTGCGCGAACGACCCGCAGGTCGCCGTGCACGCCGTGCGCAACCTCGTGCGCACGGGCTTCGGCACGACCTCGGTGCGCTGGTCGCAGCTCGGGTTCGGGCGCACGTCGTCGACGTCGACCGCGCAGCAGACCCACCGCAACCTGTTCGGCTTCAAGGACGGCACCAACAACCTCAAGGCCGAGGAGGGCGCGCTGCTCGACGAGCACGTCTGGGTGCCGCCGCCGCAGGGGCCGTCCTGGATGGTGGGCGGCACCTACCTCGTGGCGCGCCGGATCCGGATGCACGTCGAGACCTGGGACCGCACGTCGCTCGCCGAGCAGGAGTCGCTGACCGGGCGCACCAAGGGCGAGGGCGCGCCGATCGGGCAGGCGCAGGAGTTCGACCTCCCGAACCTGGCGCCGGACTCGCCGATCGGGCCCGACGCGCACATCCGCCTCGCGTCGGCGCAGAACAACGGCGGCGCGAAGATCCTGCGCCGCGGCTACAACTTCGTCGACGGCTCGGACGGGCTGGGGCACCTGAACGCGGGCCTGTTCTTCGTCGCGTTCATGCGCGACCCGCACCGCCAGTTCGTGCCGATGCAGAGCCAGCTGGCGCGCTTCGACAAGATGATGGAGTACATCGACCACACCGGGTCGGCCGTGTTCGCGGTCCCGCCGGGGCTCGGGGACGGCGCGTATTGGGGCCGAACGGTCCTGGAGGGCTGAGCCACCCGGGTCAGCCGAGGGCGCTGTCTACTGCCGCGTAATCTCCAGCGCGATGAGCGCGCCGACCGACCCCGAGCCGGGTTCCCGCGATCGCGTGCCGGTCTCGCGCCGGTCGACGGTGCGCAGCGGCGGCGAGGGCGACACGCCTGCGCCGCGCCGTCGTCTCGCGGTGCTCGGGCGCCTGGGGCTCGTGCTCGTCCTGCTCCTGGCGGTCGTCGCGACCGTCGTGCTCGTCAGCCGCCAGGGCGAGTTCGGGCGCGACGACGCGGGCGCTGAGGAGATCCCGGCGCTCGAGGTCGAGCCCGCGCCGGTGCAGCTCGGCACGGTCGCGCAGCCCGGCGCGCTGGCCGTGCCGTCGCTCGGGGGCGCGCCCGCCGCCGGCGCGGGGCAGCGGACGTCGCTGGCCGACTGGTCGGAGGGCATCGCGAGCCGCGCCGACGTCCCCGCCCGCGCGCTGCAGGCCTACGGCGTCGCCGACCAGGCCGTGAAGCGCGAGCAGCCCGACTGCAACCTGTCGTGGGTCACGATCGCCGGCCTCGCGCGCATCGAGTCCAACCACGGCCGCTACCGCGGGGCCGCGATCGCCGGCAACGGCGACGTCACCCCGCGCATCATCGGCGTCCCCCT
Organism: Actinomycetospora lutea; assembly: GCF_028737205.1. Classification (GTDB taxonomy): domain Bacteria; phylum Actinomycetota; class Actinomycetes; order Mycobacteriales; family Pseudonocardiaceae; genus Actinomycetospora; species Actinomycetospora lutea. The sequence goes on from NZ_JAQZAL010000003.1 coordinate 60,164, forward strand.
CGACGGCACCGGCGGCAACCGCACCATCGGCGACAGCGACGGCGGTGTCCTCGACGGCGACCGGGTGCTCGACCGCGCCGTCGGCCCGCTGCAGTTCATCCCGTCGACGTGGGCGAAGTGGCGATCCGACGGCAACGGCGACGGCGTCGCCGACCCGAACAACATCGACGACGCCGCGCTCGCGGCCGGGCGCTACCTCTGCGCGAACGGCCGCGACCTCGCCACCGGCCCGGGCTGGCGCTCGGCGGTGCTGTCGTACAACAACTCCGACGAGTACGGCCGCCGCGTCTACGCCGCCGCCGACCAGTACGCGCGCGCCAGCCAGGGGTAGCGCTCAGGCGCCGCCGGTGAGGTCGGAGCGCACCGCGATGTTCGCCCTGACCTCGCCCAGGGCCTCCTGGTACTCCGGGCGCGGGTCCATCGCCGCGGCCATCCGCAGCTGCGTGCGCGCCTCGACGAGCCGGCTCTGGCGCTGCAGCGTGCGGCCCAGCGCGAAGCGCGCGTAGTGGTCCGACGGGTCGAGCTCCAGCACGCGCAGGAACCCCTCCTCGGCCCGCCGGAACTGCGCGGACGCGAGGTAGGCCCGCGCGGCGAGCAGGTGCACCGACGCCGCGGCCTGCTCGGTCTCGAGCAGCGGCGCGAGGGCCCGGAGCGCGTCGAGTGGGCGGCGGCGTTCGAGCAGGTCCTCGGCGCGGCGGAACGCCGCCACGGAACCCCAGGGGTCCAGCTCCGCTTCGCTTCGTGTCCCGGCCCCTGCCCCGGGGACGTCCGATTCGGCGGGTTCGGGCTGCGCGGCGGACATCCCTGCCACCGTAGGCGGACTCACGGAACCACGCGAGGGCTCCCGGTCCCCGGCGACGGGTCGGGCTCCGCGCCCCGTCTCCCCGCCCGTCTCCCCGCCCGCCTCCTCACCCGCCTCCGTGCGTGCCTCCCCGAGCGGGCCAGCAGCGGCGTCTACGATGCGGGCGACGTGCCGTGCCCCGGGGCGCGGCGAGGCGATCCAGCATTCGGAGGCATGGTCCGTGGCGGTCATCGAGCAGGTCGGCGCACGGGAGATCCTCGATTCGCGGGGCACCCCCACGGTCGAGGTCGAGGTGGCGCTCGACGACGGCACGCTGACCCGCGCGGCGGTGCCCTCCGGGGCGTCCACCGGCGAGCACGAGGCGGTCGAGCTGCGCGACGGCGACGACTCCCGCTACCTCGGCAAGGGCGTCGAGCGGGCGGTGGCCGGCGTCCTCGACGAGATCGGCCCCGGGCTGGTCGGCATCGACGCCGCCGAGCAGCGCGTCGTCGACCAGAAGCTCATCGACCTCGACGGCACGCCGGACAAGTCCCGCCTGGGCGCCAACGCCCTGCTGGGCGTGTCCCTCGCGGTCGCGCGGGCCGCCGCGGAGTCCGCCGAGCTCGACCTCTTCCGCTACGTCGGCGGCCCCAACGCGCACGTGCTGCCGGTGCCGATGATGAACATCCTCAACGGCGGCGCCCACGCCGACTCGGGCGTCGACATCCAGGAGTTCATGATCGCGCCGATCGGCGCCGAGTCCTTCCGCGAGGCCCTGCGCTGGGGCGCGGAGGTCTACCAGGCGCTGAAGAAGGTGCTCAAGAAGCAGGGTCTGTCGACGGGCCTGGGCGACGAGGGCGGCTTCGCGCCCTCGCTGCCGAACAACCGCGAGGCGCTCGACCTCATCCTCGCCGCGGTCCGCGACGCCGGGTACACGCCGGGCCGTGACATCGTGCTGGCCCTCGACGTGGCCGCCAGCGAGTTCTTCTCGAACGGCGTCTACACCTTCGAGGGCGAGACCCGCAGCGCCGCGCAGATGAGCTCCTACTACGGCGAGCTGCTCGACGCGTACCCGCTGGTCAGCATCGAGGACCCGCTCTCCGAGAACGACTGGGAGGGCTGGACCAAGCTCACCGGCGACATCGGCGACCGCATCCAGATCGTCGGGGACGACCTGTTCGTCACCAACATCGAGCGCCTCGAGGAGGGCATCGAGCGCCGCGCCGCCAACGCCCTGCTGGTGAAGGTCAACCAGATCGGGACGCTCTCGGAGACCCTCGACGCGGTCAGCCTCGCCCAGCAGTACGGCTACCGCTGCATGATGAGCCACCGCTCCGGCGAGACCGAGGACACCACGATCGCCGACCTCGCCGTCGCCACCAACTGCGGGCAGATCAAGACCGGCGCGACGGCCCGCTCCGAGCGCGTCGCGAAGTACAACCAGCTCCTGCGCATCGAGGAGGCCCTCGGCGACGCCGCGCGCTACGCCGGCGACCTGGCCTTCCCGCGCTTCGACCCGGACGCCTGAGCCGCGTGCCCGCCGACCGCGGTACCCCCGACGGCCCCGCCGACCGCTCCACCGGTCGGACGGGTGCCTCGCGTGGGCGCGGTCGGCGCGGCGGGCGCGACGGGGCACCGGCCAAGCGGACGACGGGCGGGTCGTCCCCGACCCGCGGGCGCACCCGGGCCCGGCAGGGGCCCCGCCGCGACCCGCAGCGGGTCGTGCGCCGCCGCCCGCTGCGCGTGCCCTCCGGCACGGCGGCCGCCGCGGCGCGCGCCCGGCGCGCCGCCCAGGCCACCGGGGGCGCCCTCGGGCTCTCCACCGCGCGGCGCGCCGCGGTGCTCGCGGTCGTGGTGTGCGCGGTCGCCCTGACCGTCGCGGTGCCGCTGCGCAACTACGTCACCCAGCGCCACGAGCTCGCCGCCGTCGCCGCCGAGCAGGAGCGCCTCGCCGGTGACGTCCGCACGCTCACCGACGAGCGCGCGGCCCTGCGCGACCCCGCCCACGTGGAGGCCCTGGCCCGCGAGCGCCTCGGCTACGCGCGCCCGGGCGAGGTCCCGTACCGCGTGCAGCTGCCCGGCGACGCCGGGGCGCGCGCCCCCCGCGACACCGACCCGCGCGCCGGGCTCCCGCCCGCCGAGGCCGACCTGCCCTGGTACGCCCGCGTCGCGCGGACGACCCTGGGCACGACCCCGTGAGCGGACCGGACGACCCCCCGACGGACGCCGACCGCGCCGCCGTCGCCGCGCAGATCGGGCGGCGCCCCCGCGGGCTGCGCCGGGTCGCGCACCGCTGCCCGTGCGGGCTGCCCGACGTCGTCGAGACCGCACCCCGGCTCGAGGACGGCACGCCGTTCCCGACGCTGTACTACGCGACGTGCCCCCGGCTGACGTCCCGGATCGGCACGCTCGAGGCCGACGGGCTCATGCGCGAGCAGACCGAACGGCTCGACACCGACCCCGACTTCGCGGCCCGCTACGCGCGGGCGCACGCGGCCTACCTGGCCGAGCGCGACGCGATCGAGCCGCTGGGCACCGCCGTCAGCGCCGGCGGCATGCCCGAGCGGGTGAAGTGCCTGCACGTACACGTCGCCCACACCCTGGCCCGGGGCCGGGGCGTCAACCCGGCGGGCGACGACACCCTCGACCGGCTCGACGACTGGTGGCACGCCGGCCCCTGCGTGAGCCCGGCGCCGGGCGACCCCTCGGGCTGACCCGGCTGCCCCACACGGCGACGCGGGCACCCGCGCGGAGGGCACGCACGGTGGCGTCCGCGCCACGGACCGGTGGACCTGCCCCCTGGCCCGGTCACGACCCCCGTCCCGCGTTGATCGGGAGCCGCCCGCCGACCAGGATGGACGAGCTGGTTCCCCCGACCGGCGCAGCGCGACGGTGCGGACGGCCCGCCGCGCTCCGGGTGGTGACCCGCCGGACGGCGCCGTCGAGCGGCCGCCCGGCGGGCGCGCGCCCACGGACCGGTCGCCGGGCGGCCCCACCCGCCGGGGACGCCCGGCGATCGGTCCGACCCCCGCGCCCGGCGCGGTCGGGAAGACCTCAGTAGCGTCGACGCCAGCCCGGTCCACCGGGGAGGCGTCTGGTGCAGGGAGCGCCCATGCCACGGGTCGCGGCCATCGACTGCGGGACCAACTCGATCCGCCTGCTGGTGGCCGACGTGACGGTCCGCGAGGACGGGTCGGCGTGGTTGCGCGACGTCCACCGCGAGATGCGCATCAACCGCCTCGGCCAGGGGGTCGACGCCACCGGCCGCCTGGCGCCGGAGTCGCTGGCCCGCACGCGCGAGGCCCTGGGCGCCTACGCGGAGATGCTGCGCCGCCACGGGGTCGCGGTCGGCCCGGACACGGTGCGCGTGTGCGCGACGTCGGCGACCCGCGACGCGGAGAACCGCGAGGAGTTCTTCGGGGCGGTCCGCGAGGTCATCGGCGTCGACGCCGACGTGATCACCGGCGACGAGGAGGCGCGGCTGTCGTTCGCCGGCGCCGTCGCCGACCTCGACCCCGACGAGGGCCCGTTCGTCGTCGCCGACGTCGGGGGCGGCTCGACCGAGCTCGTCACCGGCACCTGGGACGCCGTGCACGCGGAGGTCACCGCGGCCCGCTCCACCGACGTCGGCTGCGTGCGGCTGACCGAGAAGTTCCTGCACGACGACCCGCCGACCGCCGACGAGATCGCCGAGGCCGAGGAGTTCACGCGCTCCACGCTCGCGCCGGCGTTCACCGAGGTGGCGGTCGCCGACGTCCAGACCTGGGTGGCCGTCGCGGGCACGGCGACCACGCTCGCGGCCGTGGCGATGGACCTGCGCACCTACGACGCCGACCGCATCCACCTCTCGCGCCTGGGCCTCGACGATGTGCGCGCCACCGCCCGGCGCCTCGAGGCGATGCCGCGCGACGAGCGGGCGGCACTCGGCCCGATGCACCCGGGCCGGGTCGACGTCATCGGCGGCGGGTCGCTCGTCATGCGGGTGCTCGCCGAGGAGCTGGCCGAGCGCACCGACGTCACCGAGCTGGTCGTCTCCGAGCACGACATCCTCGACGGGATCGCGCGGGCGCTCGCCGCTCGCTGGTGAGCGCGTGACCGCCCAGCCCGCGGGTCCGCCCGGCGCCGCCGGCGTGCTGCCGCTCGCGGCGCTGGTGCTGGCGCGGCGCGTGCGGGCGCTGGTGGCGGTGACCGTCGTGCACACCACCGTCCTCGCCGTCGCCGCCTGGCTGCTGGGCAACGGGCCGACGCTGCCGAGCGTGGCCGCGTTCGCCGCGCACCTGGCGATCTCGCTGGGCGCCGCGCTGCCGGTGCGCTGGCAGTTCGCCGGCGACCCGGCCCGGCGCGAGCACCGCGCGGTGCGCGCGATGACGGTGTCGTTCGTGATCCTCGCGGTGTACAGCGCGGTCGACGCCGTGCTCGACGCCCTGGCGCCGGCCCGCCCGGGGGAGACCCTGGTCGGCGGCCTGCTCGGGCTCGCCGCGGCCGTGGCGCTGCCGGTGCTCGTGGCCCTGGACGCCCGCGCCTCGCGCGCGGAGGGCGCCGACCGCGACCCGCGCGTGCGCCCCGCCGCCCCGCCGGTGCTGGTGGTGGCGCTGTGCGCGGTGCTGGTCGCGGCGTCCGGGGTCGATCTCCTCGCGAGCACCGTGGTCGCCCCCTCGGTGGCCGCGCCCGCCGTGTCGGCGGTGGTGGCGGTGCTCGCCGCGCGGGAGGCCTGGGGTGCCTGGCATCGCTGACGCCGACCCCGCGCTCGCGCCCGACCTCGCCACCCTCGACGCGGCGGTCGCCGGGTGCCGCGCGTGCCCGCGGCTGGTCGCCTGGCGCGAGGAGGTGGCCGCGACCAAGCGCGCCGCCTTCCGCGACCAGACCTACTGGGGCCGCCCGGTGCCCGGCTTCGGGGCGACCGACGCGCGCCTGCTGATCGTCGGCCTCGCGCCGGCCGCGCACGGCGCCAACCGCACCGGGCGCATGTTCACCGGCGACCGCAGCGGCGACGTCCTCTACGCGGCCCTGCACGCGGTCGGGCTGGCCTCGCAGCCGACGTCGGTGGCGATCGGCGACGGCCTCGAGCTGTTCGGCACCCGGATCACCGCGCCCGTGCGCTGCGCCCCGCCCGCGAACAAGCCGACGCCCGCCGAGCGCGACCGCTGCCGGCCGTGGCTCGCCCGGGAGCTCGCGCTGCTGCGCGACACCGTGCGCGCCGTCGTCGTGCTCGGCGGGTTCGGGTGGCAGGCGCTGCTGCCCGTGCTCGCGACCCCCGACCCGGCCAGCGGGCACCCGGGGTGGGTGGTGCCGACGCCGCGCCCGGCGTTCGGGCACGCGGCGCACGTGACGCTGTCACCGGTCTCCGGAGCCGACACCGCATCGCTCGAGCTGTTCGGCTGCTACCACGTCAGCCAGCAGAACACCTTCACCGGACGGCTCACGCCGGCGATGCTCGAGGACGTCCTCGCGTCCGCGGCCACTGCCGCCGGTCTCGAAACGCGCCCCCGACGAGGCGACCCCGGCTAGGCTGCCCACGGTTCCGGCTCGACGGATCGGAACCACCGGACGCGGCGCCGCAGGCCTGCAGGTCGGGCGACGAAGGAGCCCGAGCTGCCGGTTCGGCTTGCCGCGACTCCGAGCCCCTGTAGCCCAATCGGCAGAGGCAGGCGACTTAAAATCGCCGCAGTGTGGGTTCGAACCCCACCGGGGGCACGGCGTCCAGGTGAGGAGCCCGGCACCTCGGACGGCCCTGCAGGATCCCGCGGCGTCACCGTCTCCCCGCCCGCGGGACAGCTCCGCGTCACCCGCCCGTCGCAGCGCCCGCGCGAAGAGCGGTCGGGGTGTCGACGGGTGGGACCGGACGCGACCGCTCGGGCCTCCCGGACGGACCGCTCGACGCCGACCCCGCGGAGCTGCTCCGAACGGGCGAGAAGATCAGCCACACTCGTGGCAGGGAGGTGAGCGTCGTGGCTGACCAGGGGGACCTGTCGGGTCGGATCCCCGCGCCCGGGGGCGCGCGCCCGCCGTGGCGCGAGCTCGAGGGGCTGCGCCCGCTGACGCTGCGCGAGTGCCGCCGGCTCGTCGTCGTGGCACCGCACCCGCGCGACGAGATCCGTGCGGCCGGCGGACTGCTCCGCCGCCTCGCCGCCCGCCACGCGTCGGTCGACGTCCTGGCGCTCACGGACGGCCCGGGCCGCACGTGCACGCCGCCGGACGGGCTCGCCGTGCCCCCGGCGCCGGACCGGCCGGTCGGCGACCTCGTGGTGCGCCCCGACGACCTCGCCGACCCGGACACGCTCGCCTCGGTGCTGGCGCGCCTCGACGAGGCCTCCTCGGAGTCGGACGACGACCCGGTCACCGAGACCCCGGTCGACTCCGAGGAGGCGGCGCTCGAGGATGCGTACGAGGCGCTGGGCGTCGCGGAGGTCCGCCGGCACCGTCTCGGGCTCCCCGACGCCGGGCTCGCCGGGCGCGAGGCCGACGTGGTCGCCGCGCTGAGCGAGATCGTCGGCTTCGCCGACGACCCGCACGGCCTCTGCGTGCTGGCACCCTGGTCCGGCGACGGCGACGACGACCACGAGGCCGCCGGGCGCGCCGCAGAGGTCGTGTGCGCGGCCTACCGCGTCCGCCTCGTCCGGTGGCTCGACCAGGCCTGGAGCTGGGCCGGGCCGGAGTCGGCGGAGGTGCCGTGGCGGCGTGCCCGCCAGCTCGCGCTGTCGGAGACGGTGCGAGCTCGTAAACTGGCGGCCAGCGCAGCGTTCGGTGGCCGTCCCGGACGCGACCGCGAACTGCCCGACGGCTCGGCCCCCGGTCCCCGCGAGGTCTTCCTGGTGTGAGCGCGTCCCCCGTCGCCCGTCCGGGTGCTCCGGCACCCTCTGTTTCGCCCGACCGGTCGGCGCGTGTCGTCGGCGTGCGCTCTCACGGGTGTCACACCCGGTCCGGTCACCGCTCGGGGCCGATAGGCTCCGTGACGTGACGGGCTGGACGAACGGCGATCGCGGCGAGGTGGCGACGGAGAATCCCGAGCTGGCCCCCGACCTCGGTGCCGACTACGCCGCCGAGGCCCAGCGTGTCCGGGACGCCGTCGCGCCGCAGAGCGACCTCGCGCAGGCGGACCTCCCGCAGGTCCTGCACACCGCGCCGGCCGCCGTCGCGCTGATCGACCTGGGTGCGGGCCTCGTCACCTACGCCAACGACTCGGCGGCCGGGCTGACCGGCGGTCGCGCCACCCTCCCGCTCGACATCGACGCGTGGAGCGAGGCGGCCGGCCTCACCGACCTGTCCGGGCGCCCGATGCGCGACACCGCCTCGCCGCTCTCGCGCGTGGCCCAGGGCATCCCGGTCTCCGGCGAGCCCGTGGCCGTGGCCGACGCCGCCCGCCGGGGCTCGGACGCCAGCGATGAGGAGCGCGAGGAGGCCGAGGGACGGCTGCTGTGGGTCACCGGCTTCCCGCTCTCGGAGGCGGTGAACTCCGACCAGCGCCGCCTCGCCCTGGTCGTGTTCCTGCAGCTCTCTGGCGCCGGGGCCCAGCGCCACCTCGAGATGGTCCGCGACCGCGCCGTGGTCGCCACCGAGCTGTCGTTCACGATCTCCGACCCGGCGCGCGAGCAGAACCCGCTGGTGTGGGTCAACCCGGCGTTCACCCGCCTGACCGGCTACGAGCTCGACGAGGTGATGGGGCGCAACTGCCGCTTCCTGCAGGGCCCCAACACCGACCCGGCCTCGATCTCGCGCATCCGCACGGCGCTGGCCGAGGAGCGCCCGATCACCGAGGTGCTCCTCAACTACCGCCGCGACGGCACCGCGTTCTGGAACCAGGTGTCGATCACCCCGGTGCTGGACGGCGGCGGCCGCGTCGTCAACTTCGTCGGGGTCCAGGCCGACGTCACCGAGCGCGTGATGGTGGAGAACGAGCGCCGCGCCGCCCTGGCCGCCGCGGAGGAGACCCGCGAGCAGCTGCGCCTGCTCACCGAGTCGACCTCGGCGATGTCGGCGAGCCTCGACACCACCGGCGTGGCGGAGGCGCTCGCGCGCATCGTGGTGCCGGCGATGGCCGACTTCTGCTGCGTCGACCTGCTCGAGGACGTCGAGGGCAACTCCTCGGTGCGGCGCGCGGCGGTCAACCACCGCGACGAGACGAAGACCGACGAGGTCCAGGGCCTCGGACGGTGGGTGAGCCCCACCGACGACGGCCGCGACCCCATCGGCGAGGCCCTCGCCGCCGGCACGCCCTCGCTGCTCGCCGAGCTGCCGGTGCGGCCGGCGGGCATCTCCGAGCAGCCCGAGCTGCTACGGCGCTACGAGGCGCTGCGCCCGCGCTCGGCGATCGTCGTGCCGCTGCGCGCCCGGGGCCAGGTGCTCGGCGCTCTGACGCTGGGCACCGAGCTGCCCTACGGGCGGCGGTACGCCCAGCGCGACCTCTACCTGGCCGCCGACCTCGCCGCCCGCGCCGGGCTCGCGCTGGACAACGCCCGGCTGTACGCGCGCGAGCACGGCGCGGCCGAGACGCTGCAGCGCAGCCTGCTGCCCGCCGTGCCCGCCATGCCCGGGATGTCGATCGCCTCGCGGTACCTCGCCGCCACCGACGGCGCCCAGGTCGGCGGCGATTGGTACGACATGCTGGCGCTGCCCGACGGCGCCGTCGGCCTCGCGGTCGGCGACGTCGTGGGTCACGACCTGCGGGCGGCCGCGGCGATGGGCGAGCTGCGCGGGGTCCTGCGCTCCTACGCCTGGGAGGGGCTCGGGCCCGCCGAGGTCGTCGACCGCTGCGACGACGTCGTCCAGGGCCTGGGCATGGCCGCGATGGCCACCGCCGTCTACGCCCGCTTCGAGCGCGGCGAGCACGGCGGGTGGACGCTGCGCTACTCCAACGCCGGGCACCCGCCGCCGCTGCTGCGCCGGGCCGACGGGACGGTCGAGCTGCTCACGGGCAACCTCTCGCCGCTGATCGGGGCCACCCGCGCGATCACCCGCCAGGAGACCTCGGTGCACTGCGCGAAGGGCGACCTGCTCGTCCTGCACACCGACGGCCTCATCGAGGCCCCCGGCGCCGACCCCGACGACCGCACCCAGCTCATCGCCGACACCCTCGCCTCGCAGGCGCCCGACATGCCCGTCGAGGAGCTGTGCGACCGGCTGCTCGGGATGCTGGGCGTCGACGGGCTGCGCGACGACGCCGTGCTGCTCGCGATCCGCCTCGACGGCGAGGACGGCCCGGTGGCGTCCCCGGCGTAGCCCGCTGCGGACGCGCGACGGCCCGGCCCCGGCGCGGGACCGGGCCGCCGGCACGTCGGGACTCAGGGTCGCGGGGGCTCCTCGCCCGGCGGCGGGGGCGGCGGGGCCTGCCCCTCCTGCTGACCGCCGTGCAGGAACTCCTTGGCCTTCTCGCCGGCCTGGTCGACCTGCTCCTCGTGGCCGAAGCGCTGGCCGACGGCGTCGGCGCCCTTGTCCACGTAGGAGTCGGCCTTCTCCGGGTTCTCGCCGGCCCAGTCCTTGGCCTGGTCCGCCATCTTGCCGAAGTCCACCATCGACACCCCTCCTCGTCGCGGCTTGCGAGGTCGCCGGCAGCATGCCCCGTCCGGCCGCGGGCCGACACCTCGGACCCGGCCGGGTGCCCCCGAACGGGCGGATAGACTCGGCGTGGGACCCCATCGTGGGGCGAAGCGGACACGCTCCGTCCACGACCCATCCGGTAAAGTTCTTTTACCGAGACGGGAACCGATCCGGCGGACACGTCGTTGGACCGGGTGGACGAGAGAGTCCGCGGCCGACCCGGCCGATGACGAGCCCGCCATCGGTGCCGGTCTCCGCTGAGGAGGAGGACGAGAGGTGCGCACCAGCAGCAACCCGGCGTTCCGCAACCTGCCCACCTCGCCGGGTGGGTACGCGCGGTTCGGCCCTGCAGGCGGGGCCCCGGCCGGCATGGCCGGCGCCGGGGGCATGTTCGGCGGGGGCGGCAGCCCCATGCCGACCGCGGCGGCGGACGACCGTCCGCTCACCGTGGACGACGTGGTCCAGAAGACCGCACTCAACGTGGTCCTCGCCCTCGCGGTCGGCGTGGCCACCGCGTGGAGCGGCATCTACGTGCTGGGGCTCCTCGGCTTCGTGGTCGGCCTGGTCCTCGCGCTGATCATCATCTTCAAGCAGAGCACCAACAAGTGGCTGGTGCTGGGCTACTCGGCGTTCGAGGGCATGGCGCTCGGTGCCATCACCGGGGTGTTCCAGAACCTCGCGACCTCGCCGGGCGGCAGCAGCTTCGCCGGCATCGGCGTCCAGGCCGTCCTGGGCACGCTGGGCGTGTTCATCGGCATGCTCGTCGTCTACAAGACCGGCGCCATCCGCGTGACCCCGCGCCTGACCAAGATGGTCATCGGTGCGGCGATCGGCGTGATCGTGCTCATGCTGGCCAACCTCGTCGCGGGCTTCTTCGTCCCCGGCGGCATGGGCCTGCGTGACGGCGGGACGCTGGCGATCATCTTCAGCCTGGTCTGCATCGCCATCGGCGCCTTCATGCTGATGCTCGACTTCGACCAGGCCGACCAGGCGGTCAAGGCCGGCGTCCCCGCGCGCTTCGCGTGGTACCTCGCCTTCGGCTTCATGACCACGCTGGTCTGGCTCTACATCGAGATCCTGCGCCTGCTCAGCTACTTCCGCGAGTAGGGCGCTGCCCGAGACGACGGCCCCTTCCGCCACGCTGCGGGAGGGGCCGCCGTGCGTCCGGAGCCGGTTCGGTCGCACCGGGTGGTGTGAGCGCCGGGTGGTGTGAGCGCCGCGCCCCGGGTTGCGTCCGGCTCAGCTCAGGCGTTCGAGCACCATCGCCATGCCCTGCCCGCCGCCGACGCACATGGTCTCGAGGCCCAGGGTCGCGTCGCGGGTGCGCAGGCCGTTGATCAGCGTCGTGGCGATGCGCGCGCCGGTCATGCCGAACGGGTGGCCGACGGCGATCGAGCCGCCGTGCACGTTGAGCTTGGCCTCCATGTCCTCGTCGCTCATCCCGAGCCCGCGGGCCGAGGGGATGACCTGCGCGGCGAAGGCCTCGTTGATCTCGACGAGGTCCACGTCCGCGATGCCCAGTCCGGCGCGGGCCAGGGCGCGGGCGGACGCCTCGATCGGTCCGAGGCCCATGATCTCGGGGGACAGCGCGCTGACCGCCGTCGACACGATGCGCGCGAGCGGGGTGATCCCCAGGGCCTCGGCGCGCTCGGCGGACATCACCACGAGGGCCGCGGCGCCGTCGTTGAGCGGGCAGGCGTTGCCGGCGGTGATGCGCCCGTCGGGGCGGAAGACGGGCTTGAGGTCGGCGAGTGCCTCGTAGGTGGTGCTCGGGCGCGGGCTGTCGTCGTGCTCCATGACCGAGCCGTCGGGCAGGCGCACCGGCGTGATCTCGCGCGCCCAGAACCCCGAGTCCTGCGCCCGCGCCGCGTTCCGCTGCGACCGGTGGGCGAAGCGGTCCATCTCCTCGCGGGTGACGCCCTCGGCGAGCGCGACGTTCTCGGCGGTCTGCCCCATCGCGATGTAGGCGTCGGGAAGCAGGCCGTCGGCGCGGGGGTCGTGCCACTCGGTGGCGCCCGCGGCGGCGACGTCGGCGGTGCGCTGCTCGGCGTCGGCGAACAGCGGGTTGTGGGTGTCGGGCCAGGAGTCGGAGTTGCCCTTCTCGAACCGCGACACGGTCTCGACCCCGGCGGCGAGGAAGACGTCGCCCTCGCCGGCGCGGATGGCGTGCGCGGCCATCCGGGCGGTCTGCAGCGACGACGAGCAGTAGCGGGTGATCGTCGCGCCGGGCAGCCGGTCCATCCCGAGCTCGACGGCGACGATCCGCGCCATGTTGAAGCCCTGCTCACCACCGGGCAGGCCGCAGCCGAGCAGCAGGTCCTCGACCTCGTCCGGGTCGAGCGCCGGGACCGCGTCGAGGGCGGCGCGCACCACCTGCCCGGTGAGGTCGTCCGGGCGCATCGCGGCCAGCGAGCCCTTGCGGGCGCGGCCGATGGGCGAGCGGACGGCGGACACGATGACGGCCTCGCGGCCAGGAGCGACCATGCCGCGACCCTACGACCGCGCGGCGGCCGGAGGGGGCGACGGCGGCGACGGGCACGTGATCCCGGGCACGACCGTGGGGGCGAGCGGCGTCCCGGGCGGGCGAGCCCGGAAGATGGAGGTATGCGCTACGTCGAGCACGTCGCCGACCTCATCGGGAACACCCCGCTGGTCCGCCTGAACCACGTGGTGCCGACGGGTCCGGACGCGCCGCTGGTGCTCGCCAAGGTGGAGTACTTCAACCCCGGCGGCAGCGTGAAGGACCGCATCGCCGAGAGGATGATCGACGCGGCGGAGGCGTCCGGCGAGCTCGAGCCCGGCGGCACGATCGTCGAGCCGACCTCGGGCAACACCGGGATCGGGCTGGCCATCATCGCCCAGCAGCGCGGCTACCACTGCATCTTCGTGGTCCCCGACAAGGTCAGCGTCGCGAAGCAGGACGCGCTGCGGGCCTACGGCGCCGAGGTCGTCGTCTGCCCCGCGGCGGTCGAGCCCGAGAGCCCCGAGTCCTACTACTCGGTGTCCGACCGGCTCGCCCGCGAGACCGAGGGCGGCTGGAAGCCCAACCAGTACCAGAACCCCGCGAACCCGGCGTCGCACGTCGCGAGCACCGGCCCGGAGATCTGGGAGCAGACCGAGGGGCGCATCACCCACTTCGTCGCCGGCGTCGGCACCGGCGGCACGATCTCGGGGACCGGGCACTTCCTCAAGGACACCTCCGGGGGCCGCGTGAAGGTCGTCGGCGCCGACCCCGTCGGCTCGGTGTACTCCGGCGGCGACGGGCGCCCCTACCTCGTCGAGGGCGTCGGCGAGGACTTCTGGCCCGCGACCTACGACCGCGACATCTGCGACGAGATCGTCGCCGTGCCCGACGGCGACTCCTTCCACATGACGCGGCGCCTCGCGCGCGAGGAGGCGCTGCTCGTCGGCGGCTCGTGCGGGATGGCGGTGTGCGCCGCGGCGAAGGTCGCCGCCGAGGCCGGGCCCGACGACGTCATCGTCGTCCTGCTGCCCGACGGCGGCCGGGGCTACCTGAGCACCGTCTTCAACGACCAGTGGATGTCCTCCTACGGCTTCCTCGCCATGGACACCGGCGAGTGGACCGTCGGCGACGTCCTGCGCCGCAAGGACGGCTCGATCCCCGACCTCGTGCACGGGCACCCCAGCGAGACCGTCGCCGACGCCGTGTCGATCATGCGTGAGTTCGGGGTCTCGCAGATGCCGATCGTGCGCGCGGAGCCGCCGGTGATGGCCGCGGAGGTCCGGGGGGCGGTGACCGTGCGCGACCTGCTCGACAAGGTGTTCAACGAGCAGGCGTCGCTCACCGACCCCGTCGAGCGGCACCTGTCGAAGCCGCTGCCGAGCCTGGGCAGCACCGAGCCGATCTCCAAGGCGGTCGAGGCGCTGCGCGGCGGCGACGGCGCGCTGGTGGTCGTCGACGGCCGGCCCGCGGGCATCGTCACCCGCGCCGACATCCTGGCGTTCCTGGCCACGGGCAGCCGCTACGACGTCGGTGGACCGGCCTGACGGGGAGGTGCCTAGGGTGGACGAGGTGAACGGCTTCTCGACGCGCGCCCTGCACGACGGGCAGGAGCCCGACCCGACCACGGGCGCGGTGGTCGTCCCGATCTTCGCGACGTCCACGTTCGCCCAGGACGGCGTCGGCGGGCTGCGCTCGGGCTACGAGTACGCGCGCACCGGCAACCCCTCGCGGACCTCGCTCGAGACGACGCTGGCCTCGCTGGAGGGCGGGCGCCACGCCCGCGCGTTCGCGTCGGGCATGGCCGCCGAGGACGCGCTGCTGCGCGGCGTGCTGCGCCCCGGCGACCACGTGCTCATCCCGCTGGACGCCTACGGCGGCACCTACCGGCTGATCTCGACGGTCTACTGCGACTGGGGCGTCGAGTACACCGCCGTCGACACGGCCGACCTCGACGCGGTGCGCGCGGCGATCCGGCCCAACACCAAGATCCTCTGGTGCGAGACGCCGACCAACCCGCTGCTCGGCATCGCCGACATCGCGGCTCTCGGCGCGCTGGCCCGCGAGCACGACCTCATGCTGGTCGTCGACAACACGTTCGCCTCGCCCTACCTGCAGACCCCGCTCGCGCTCGGCGCCCACGTCGTCGTGCACTCGACGACGAAGTACCTCGGCGGGCACTCCGACGTCGTCGGCGGCGCGCTCGTCACCGACGACGACGAGCTGCACGTGACGCTGGGCAAGATGCAGAACGGGATGGGTGCGGTGCCCTCGCCGTTCGACTGCTTCCTCACCCAGCGCGGGCTCAAGACGCTCGCGGTGCGCATGGAGCGCCACAGCGACAACGCCGAGCGGGTCGCCGACGTCCTCGCCGCCCACCCGGCGATCACCGCGGTGCTCTACCCGGGGCGCGCCGACCACCCGGGCCACGAGGTCGCCGCCAAGCAGATGCGCCGCTTCGGCGGGATGGTCTCGGTGCGCGTGGCGGGCGGCGAGCAGGCCGCCCGCGACCTGTGTGCCGCCACCCGCGTGTTCACCCTCGCCGAGTCACTGGGCGGGGTGGAGTCGCTCATCGAGCACCCGGGCGCCATGACCCACGCGTCGGCGGCCGGCTCGCTGCTCGAGGTCCCCTCCGACCTCGTGCGCCTGTCGGTCGGCCTGGAGGACGCCGACGACCTCGTCGACGACCTGCGCCGGGCCCTCGACACGCTCTCCTAACCGCGCACGCTGTCGCCGTAGATCCGCTCCACGGTCATGACCATGAGCACGCGGCGGTCGGCGACCATCGTCGCGCGGTAGTCGTCCCAGTCCGGGTGCTCGCCCGCGGCGGTGCGGTAATAGTTGACGAGCGCCTCGACCTCGGGGGAGTGCGGGTCGGCGCCCGGGCCGGTCAGCGTCACCGGGCCCTCGGCGGTGGCCCACGCCCACCCGTCGGGGGCGGTGACCTCGAGGGCCGCGCGCGGGTCGCGCCGCAGGTTGGCGGTCTTGGCCCGCCCCTCGGTCATCGACACCGACAGCGTGCCCGTGGCGGGGTCGTAGAACGGCATGACGGGGGAGAGCTGGGGCAGCCCGTCGCGCTTGATGGTGGCGAGGACGCCGAGGCGGCTCTCGGCGAGCAGGGCGCGCGGATCGAAGGAGGACGTCACCCCTCGATGATGCGCCTACCCGCGGCGCGAGGCGGGGTCGTGATCGGCCGGGTCGCCCGTCAGCGGGTCGATCTCGCCGGGCTTGAGGCAGCCGCCCTCGAGCGAGATGCCGTCGGGGGTGCTGACGTAGCGGGCCGGGTCGTCGCAGCCCGCGGACCCGACCGTGCCCACCGCGGCGAGGGCGAGCAGCGCGGCGAGCAGCAGCGGCAGCGCCCGGGCGAGGCGCGTGACGCGCGCGTCGGGCGGCATCGTGGCCACCGTCCCCACCCCCCTCCGGCTTCGAGCACGGCGGCGTGCTCACGCCGATACCACAAGGCTACCGACGCTCCGCGAGTGCGACCCCGACGCGCACGATCGGGCGTCCGGCGACGGCGGGAGCGCGACGACCGGTCGCGGGCGGCGCCTTCACAGCACGTTCACCGCTCACCCCGCCGCTCGTCGGAGAGGAACGCCTGAGCGGGCCCTGAGCGGACCCCGAGCGTGCCGGGCGCGGGCGGGTGCCAGGATCGGTGCCGTGGAGCTCGTCCGTCCGGCCGACGTCGCGGCGGCGCGGGACGCGCTGGCCGGCGTGGTCCGCGAGACGCCGGTGACGCCCTCGCGGGCCCTGGAGGCGGTGACCGGCGGCCCCGTCCTGCTCAAGTGCGAGAACCTCCAGCGGACGGGCAGCTTCAAGATCCGGGGGGCGTACCGGCGCATCGAGCGGCTCACCCCGGACGAGCGCGCGGCCGGGGTGGTGGCCGCGAGCGCCGGCAACCACGCCCAGGGCGTCGCGCTCGCGGCGCAGCTGCTCGGCACCCGGGCCACGGTGTTCATGCCGGCCGGGGCGCCGCTGCCCAAGATCGAGGCCACCGGGGAGTACGGGGCCGAGGTCGAGCTCGTCGACACGCTGGACGAGACGTTCACGGCGGCGACGGCGTACGCGCAGCGGACCGGGGCGGTGCTGATCCACCCCTTCGACCACCCCGACATCGTCGCGGGCCAGGGCACGGTCGGGCTGGAGATCCTCGAGCAGGTCCCGGACGTCGCGACGATCGTCGTCTGCACGGGCGGCGGCGGGCTGCTCTCCGGGATCGCGGCGGCGTGCGCGCCGGCCGGCGTGCGGGTCGTCGGCGCCCAGGCCGCGGGGCTCGCCGCCTGGCCGCCGTCGCTGGACGCGGGCGCCCCGACGAGCGTGGCCGGGGCGACCATCGCCGACGGCATCGCGGTCTCCCGGCCCGGCGAGGTGACGTTCGCGCACGTGCGGGCCCTGGTCGACGAGATCGTCACCGTGGGCGAGGAGGCCATCGCCCGCGGCGTGCTGCGCTGCCTCGAGCGCGAGAAGCTGCTCGTCGAGCCCGCGGGGGCGGCGGCCGTGGCGGCGGTCGCGGAGAACCCCCGGCGCTGGCCCGCGCCCGTGGTCGCGGTGCTCTCCGGCGGCAACGTCGACCCGATGCTGCTGGTCGACATCGTGCGGCGCGGCCTGGTCGCCGCCGGCCGGTACGCGGCGCTGCGCGTGCGCCTCACCGACCGTCCGGGCTACCTCGCGGACGTGCTGCGCCGCGTGGGGCGGGCGGGCGGCAACGTCGTCGACGTCGAGCACCGCCGGCTGACCGGATCCGGTGCCGCGCCGGGCACCGTGGACGTGGCCCTCACGCTCGAGGCGCGGGGCCACGACCACCGGGCGGCGATCCTCGCCGAGCTCGCGGGCGCGGGCTACGAGGTGGCGGGGGAGTGAGTGCCCGATCCCCGGGGATCAGGCGCGGTACGGCTCCGCCGAGACGAGCGTGACCTCCATCGACCCGCCGTCGGGCAGGTCGTAGCTCACGGTGTCGCCGGCCTTCGCGCCGAGCAGCGCCGAGCCGAGCGGGGAGTTCGGCGAGTAGACCTCGAGGTCGCCGTGGGCGCCCTCCTCGCGCGAGCCGAGCAGGAAGGTCTCGGTGTCGTCGTCGCCCTCGAACCGCACGGTCAGCACGGTGCCGGGGACGGCGGTGCCGCTCTCGGTGGGCGTCTCGCCGACCTTCGCGGTGTGCAGCAGCTCCTGGAGGTGGCGGATGCGGGCCTCCATGACGCCCTGCTCCTCGCGGGCGGCGTGGTAGCCGCCGTTCTCCTTGAGGTCGCCCTCCTCGCGCGCGGCGTTGATCTTCTGCGCGATCACGGGACGCTGGGCGACGAGGTCGTCGAGCTCGGCCTTCAGCCGGTCGTGGGCATCCTGGGTCAGCCAGGTCACCTGCGTCTGCGTCTCGGTCACGTCGATCAACTCCTCGGAGGTCCGTTCCCGCGCTGCGCGGGTCGGCGGCCTGTTCTCCTCGCGGGCCCTACGGACACCGCGCCGGCGTGCACGGTGTCGGCGGCCCCGGGGGCCACAGACGGAAAAACACGGCCCGCGGCATGCGGGCCGTGTCGGCCCACGGTAACACGGACGAGCCCGTGCGGAACCCGTCCGAGCGTGCCGCCGGCGGGATCGGGTGCGCGTGAAGGGCCTTGACCACCTGCGCTTTTCCTGCTTCACCCCCCGCCGGGGGCCCGGTCCGGAGATCCCCGCGAGGGCGGCCGCCCATGATCGCGCAGGGCGCCCGGCGGGGTTGTCGGTGGGGTTGTCGGGGGTGGCCGGGATGATGGAGGCACGCGGGGGCGTTGTTCCCCGGTGGTCACCAGTTCGACGCACGAGGACGGCTCCGGACAGACGATGAGCGCACTCCCTACCGATCAGCCGCTGCGGCTCCTGTCGGTGCACGCCCACCCCGATGACGAGTCCAGCAAGGGCGCGGCCTCCTGCGCGCGCTACGTCGCGGACGGTGTCGAGGTCATGGTCGTGACGTGCACCGGCGGCGAGGCCGGCAGCATCCTCAACCCCGCGATGGACACCCCCGAGGTGCAGGCCGACATGGTCGGCACGCGCCGTGCCGAGATGGAGAAGGCCGCGGCCATCCTCGGGGTCCGGCACCGCTGGCTCGGCTTCGTCGACTCGGGCCTGCCCGAGGGCGACCCGAAGCCCCCGCTGCCGCCGGGCTGCTTCGCCCTCGAGCCGCTCGAGGTGCCCACCGAGGCGCTCGTGCGGCTGGCGCGCGAGTTCCGCCCGCACGTCGTCGTCACCTACGACGAGAACGGCGGCTACCCCCACCCCGACCACATCCGCACCCACGAGGTGTCGATGGCGGCGTTCGACGCGGCCGGCGACCCGGACCGGTTCCCGCTGGCCGGCGAGCCGTGGCAGCCGCTGAAGCTCTACTACTCGCACGGCTTCTCCAAGGCCCGGATCCAGGCGTTCCACGAGGCCCTGCTCGAGGCCGGCATGGAGTCGCCGTGGGCGGAGTGGCTCGAGCGGTGGGACGACTCGCGGCAGGACCCGGGTACGCGGATCACCACGCGCGTCGCCTGCGCGGAGTACTTCCCCGTCCGCGACGACGCGCTGCGGGCGCACGCGACGCAGATCGACCCCAACGGCCGCTGGTTCCAGATGCCGATGGAGATGCAGCAGCGGGTCTGGCCCACCGAGGACTACGAGCTCGCCCGCTCGCTGGTCGACACCGACGAGAGCCACGAGACCCCCGGTGACGACCTCTTCGCCGGCGTCCGGGAGCGGGTCGGCGCATGAGCCCCCTGGCCGTGTGGTGGACGCTGCTCCCGACGCGGGTGCCGGCGCCCCCGCCGGGGGGTGCGCCGGGCAGCGAGCGCGGCGAGGAGTTCGGCAAGACCTCGCCGATCGCCCTGGTGGTGATCCTGCTGCTCGGCCTGGCGACGGCCCTGCTCATCCGCTCGATGACCAAGCGGCTGCGCAACGTGCCGGCGTCGTTCGACCCCCCGGAGGAGGACGCCCGCGCGGACCGCCCGGAGCAGGGCGATGACCCGGACGGCGAAGGCCACCCCGCGGCCGGTCGCGGGGGTACCGACCGGGCCGATCCCGCGGGCGGGCGACCTCCCGGCGCCGGCTCGCCCTGACCCGTCGCGGCTGCGACCATTCCCGGTCATGGCCAACCGGCTCGCCGGCTCCACCAGCCCCTACCTGCGACAGCACGCCGACAACCCGATCGACTGGCAGCCCTGGTCGACCGCGGCGTTCGCGGAGGCCCGGCGGCGCGAGGTCCCGGTGCTGTTGTCGGTCGGCTACGCGGCCTGCCACTGGTGCCACGTCATGGCGCACGAGTCGTTCTCCGACCCGGGGGTCGCCGCGCTGGTCAACGAGCACTTCGTGGCGATCAAGGTCGATCGTGAGGAGCGCCCGGACGTCGACGCGGTCTACATGGAGGCCACCCAGGCGATGACCGGCCGGGGCGGCTGGCCGATGACCTGCTTCCTCACCGCCGACGGCGACCCGTTCCACTGCGGGACGTACTACCCCGCGCGCCCGTACGGCGGCATGCCCTCGTTCACCCAGCTCCTCGGTGCCGTCGTGACGGCCTGGAACGAGGACGGCGAGCGGGTGCGCACCGCGGCCCGCTCGATCACCGACCGGCTCGGCGCGGCGTCGCTGCCCGCCGCCGGGCTCGCCGGCGGGGTGGACGCGGACACGCTCGCCGGGGCCGTCGCGGCCCTGACGGCCGACTTCGACGAGCACCGCGGCGGCTTCGTCTCCTCCCGCGAGCACCCCGCGCCGAAGTTCCCGCCGTCGGCGGTGCTGGAGTTCCTGCTGCGCCACCACGAGCGCACCGGCAGCTCCGACGCGCTGGCGATGACCGAGATCACCGCCGAGGCGATGGCCCGCGGCGGGATGTTCGACCAGCTCGCGGGCGGGTTCGCCCGCTACTCGGTCGACGCGACGTGGACCGTCCCGCACTTCGAGAAGATGCTCTACGACAACGCGCAGCTGCTGCGCGCGTACGCCCACCTCGCGCGCCTGACCGGCTCCGAGCTCGCGGCGCGGACCACGGACATGACCGCGGCGTTCCTCCTGCGCGACCTGCGCACACCCGAGGGCGGGTTCGCCTCGGCGCTCGACGCCGACGCCGCCGGCGAGGAGGGCTCGACCTACGTCTGGAGCCCCGCCGAGCTCGCCGAGGTCCTGGGACCCGACGACGCGGCCTGGGCCGCCGGCCTGCTCGGCGTGACCGACGAGGGCACCTTCGAGCACGGCCGCTCGACCCTGCAGATGCGCACCGACCCCGACGACCCCGGGCGCTGGCAGGCCGTGCGCAAGTCCCTGCTCGCCGCGCGGGCGCGCCGCCCGCAGCCCGAGCGCGACGACAAGGTCGTGGCAGCCTGGAACGCGCTCGCGGCCACCGCGCTGGTCGAGGCCTCCGCCGCCCTGGGCCGCAGCGAGTGGCTCGCCGCCGCCCGGCGCGCCGTCGCGCTGCTGCTGCGGGTGCACGTGGTCGGCGGGCGGCTGCGGCGCACGTCGCGCGACGGCGTGGTCGGCGACGCCCCGGCCGTGCTCGAGGACCACGCCGCGCTCGTCGACGGCCTGCTCGCCCTGCACCAGGCCACCGGCGAGGCCCGCTGGCTCGCCGAGGCGCGCACGCTGCTCGACACCACGCTCGACCACTTCGCCGAGATCGGCGAGGACGGCGCCTTCACCGGCCGGTTCTGGGACACCGCCGACGACGCCGAGTCGCTCGTGACCCGGCCCCGCGAGGTCACCGACGGCGCCACGCCGTGCGGGTCGTCGCTGCTCGCGGGTGCCCTGCTCACGGCGTCGCTGCTCGTCGAGCCCTCGGCCTCGGCGCGCTACCGCGAGCTCGCCGACGCCGCGGTCGGCGCGGTCGGCGGGCTGCTCACCCGGCACGCCCGGTTCGCCGGCGGCTGGCTGTCCGTCGCCGAGGCCGCCGTGCACGGTCCGCTGCAGGTGGCCGTGGCGGGCTCCGCGGGGCAGGTCGAGCGCGACCGCCTCGCCGACACCGCCCGGCGCCACGCGCCCGGCGGCTCCGTCGTCGTGGCCGGGGAGCCCGACGCCGACGGCGTGCCGCTGCTCGCCGACCGGTCCCTCGTCGACGGCGCGCCCGCGGCGTACGTGTGCCGCGGCTTCGTCTGCGACCGCCCGCGCACCGCCGTCGACGACCTCGCGGCGGCCCTGGCCCGCTGAGGCCCGGGGTTTCGCAGCGAACGCCCTATCGGCGTGCTCAGCTGGATGTTCGCTGCTTCCACGCGCCCGAACTCCCCGTCGATCAACGGATGCGGCGCTTCGCGTCGAGCGAACACTCACACACGTGCATCTGTGTAATGCTGTAAGCACAGCACGGAGGGAGTGCACGATGATGGTGGGACGCGGAGGACACCGGGGGCGGCCGGGACGGGGCGGCCCGGGGCGGCGGGGCGGCGGTCGGGTGCCGACCGATCTGCCCGCGACAGACGACCTCGCCGGCTGGCTCGCCGGGCGGCTGCCCGACGGGTGGTTCACGGGCGCGCCGGTGGTGACCACCGACCGGGAGGAGATCCTGGTGGTCGGCGAGCTGCCGGCCCCGACGCTCGACGAGGGGGCCGACGAGGCGGCGCGGACCGCGGCGGCGCGGGGCCGCATCGAGCGGTTCCGCGAGGAGACCCGCGGCGAGCGCATGGAGGTCGCGCGCCAGGCCGAGCACCGCTACGGGCGCAAGGTGGCCTGGGGCGCGCGGATCGGCGACGTCGAGGAGCTGTTCACGACGCTGTCGGTGCCGGTGATGACGCGGCTGCGCCAGCCCGAGCGCCTCGTGCTCGACACGCTGGTCGACGCGGGCGTCGCCCGGTCGCGGTCGGACGCCCTGGCGTGGGCCGTGGCGCTGGTCGGCGAGCACGCGGGCAGCTGGCTCGAGGACCTGCGCGGCGCGATGAGCGCGGTCGACGAGCTGCGGACGAAGGGCCCGGTGCTCGACGACGACACGGCGGGCGACGCCGGTGGCGTGGACGACCGGCCCGACCCCGGCGACGGGGGCGGCGGCGACCCGGTCCCGCCCCAGGGCTGACGACACCGCACCGGCCCGACGGCACCGGCCCGACAGCACGAGGGACGCACTCGCTGCGCACGACGCAGCGAGGGCGTCCCTCGCTGCGTCCGGGGGCGCGTCCCGGGTCGGTACCTCAGCCGGCGTAGAGCACGAGCCAGATCGCGACGTGGTGGCAGGCGGCGGCCACGACCGTCGCGGCGTGGAAGAACTCGTGGTAGCCGAACGTGGCGGGCCAGCCCACCGGGCGGCGCAGCGCGTAGCAGGCGGCGCCGAGGCTGTAGAGCACGCCGCCCACGATGAGCAGCACGAGGGCCGCGACGCCGCCGCGGTGCAGCAGGTCGGGGATGACGAACACCGCGACCCAGCCGAGGGCCAGGTAGAAGGGCACTCCGACCCAGCGCGGGGCGTGCGGCCACGCCATCTTGAGTGCGACGCCGCCCAGCGCCCCCGCCCAGACCACGGCGAGCACGATCAGGCCCGTGCGCTCGGGGAGGGCGAGCACGGCGAACGGCGTGTACGTGCCGGCGATGAACACGAAGATCATCGCGTGGTCGAGGCGCTTCATGACGCCGCGGGCACGCTGGGTGACCCAGGTCCGCCGGTGGTAGAGCGCGCTGATCCCGAAGACGCCGCAGACCGTGAGCGAGTACACGGCGACGGCGAACGCGGCCTCGGCGGAGACGGTCGCACCGGCGAGCGACACCAACGTGATCCCGGCCGCCACGGCGACCACGAACGACCACAGGTGCAGCCAGCCCCGCATCCGCGGCTTGACCGGAGCCGGTTCGGCGAGGGGGTCGATGAGGGTCACGTCCTCAGCGTAGGTCGCCGATCCGGGCGTGCCCTGTCCGTGTGGCGAGCCCGGCTCCCTCGCTGCTCGTCACGGGGGGACGCGGCGCGACGGCCAGCGGCTAGCGTGATGGCCCGTGACACTGCGGGACGATCTGCGCCGCATCGCCTACTCGCTCTACGAGCAGCGGCTGCGCCGACGCGGCGCGACGAGCGAGCCGCCGCGCCACATCGGGGTCATCCTCGACGGCAACCGGCGCTGGGCGCGGGAGGCCGGGCTCGCGGATCCGAGCGAGGGGCACCGCGCCGGCGCGGCGAAGATCGTCGACCTGCTGGACTGGAGCCAGGAGGCCGGCGTCGAGCTGGTCACCCTGTTCCTGCTCTCGACCGACAACCTCGACCGGCCCGCCGCGGAGCTCGACCAGCTCCTCGAGATCATCGCGTCGGCCGTGGAGGGGCTGGCGGCGCCCGACCGGCGGTGGCGGCTGCGGGTCGTCGGCAACCCGGACGCCCTGCCCGGCCCGATCGCCGAGCGGGTCGAGGCGGCCGCGGCGAGCACGGCCGGTCGCGACGGCATGCAGGTCAACGTGGCGATCGGGTACGGCGGGCGCCAGGAGATCGCGGACGCGGTGCGCAAGCTGCTGCTGCGTCACGCCGAGGCGGGCACGTCGATCGAGGAGCTCGCCGAGGTGCTCGACGTCGACCACATCGCCGAGCACCTCTACACCTCGGGGCAGCCCGATCCGGACCTCGTCATCCGCACCTCGGGCGAGCAGCGGCTCTCGGGATTCCTCATGTGGCAGTCCGTCTACTCGGAGTTCTATTTCACCGAGGCGTTGTGGCCGCAGTTCCGTCACATCGATTTCCTGCGGGCCCTGCGCGACTACTCGCGCAGGAATCGTCGACTGGGCCAATAGGCGCGCGGAACGGCCCCGGGAGCGATGCTCCCGGGGCCGTTGTCCACCCGTGTCACCCCGATCCACCCGGCGGCCGCGCCATCCCCCGATCGACACGGACGCCGGGACGGGTCCGGGGCTCAGCCGTCCGAGCTGAGGACGTTGATGTCGCGGATGTCGGCGTTCGCCAGCAGGTTGTCGGCGCTGATCAGACGGTCGCCGTTGGAGAACGCCACCTTGCGGTTGTCCCCGCCGTCGCGGTCACGGTCGCCGTGGTGGTGGCCGTGGCCGTGGCCGCGGTCGCGGTCGCCGCCGCAGTCGCCGTCGCCGCCGCGGTCGCGCGACAGCACGTTGACGTCGGAGATCGTGGCGTTCGACGCGAGGTTGTCGAGGCTGATGAGCCGGTCGCCGTTGGAGCCCGCGAACTTGCTGCAGTCGCCGCCGCGGCCGTCGCGGTCGCCGTGGTCGTGCCCGGCGTGGTGGCCGTGGTGGTCGTGGCCGCCGCCCTGGTGGTCCTCGCCGGCGCTCGCCAGCGGCGCGAGGGAGATCATGCCCGCCGTCGCCCCGAGGACAACCATTCCCGCCTTCTTCAGCATCCAGAACTCCAGTTTCGTTCGTGGTCTCGGAGGGAATTCGGGGTTCCCGCCGATCGGCTCCAGCCCCACGGACGGTGCGGCTGATGGGAGAAAAGCTATCCCCGGCCGGATCGGCATTTCCAGCCAGCCGCCCCCATCGAGTGATTGACAATTCTGAGCGCGACTTGAGTGGGATATCCGGGTGATCCACGGTGCTCGCTCGCCACGGATCCCGCGGCCGGCGGCGTCTCCGGTGCCCCTGCGTCGCGGACCTCGACACCCGGGTGTCGTATCAAGGGCCGGGCGCCGTCGGACGAGGCCCTCGGGGGCCACGCGGCGTAGCCTCGTCCGGTGGTTGCCGATCCGGGCCTCGACGCGGTCGCGCGCGCCTATGTCGGCCTCGCGCTGCGCCTCGACCGCGTGCTGCCCGGCGTGCTCGACGCCCACCTCGGTGCCCCCGAGGACGCCGCACGCGTCGCCGGCGAGACCGCGCCCGACCCCGACGACCTCGCGCGCGAGGCCGAGCACCTGCGCGGCGAGCTCGCGCGCGCCGGGCACGGGGACGCCGCGCGCGCCGCGTTCCTCGACGCCCAACTGCGGGCCTGCCGGGTCCTCGCCGAGCGGGCCGGGGGCCGCGAGGTGGGGTTCGTCGACGAGGTCGAGCGCTGCTTCGGCGTGCGCATCGCGTCCGGCGACCCCGACCGCTACCGCGAGGCCCACCGCACGCTGGGCGCGCTGCTCGGCGGCACCGGCGACCTGGCGGGACGCCTCGCGGCCCACCGCGACGGCGACCGTCTCGCCCCCGAGCACCTCTCGCGCGGCCTGCGCGCGGCGATGGCGGCCCTGCGGGAGCGCACCGCGGCGACGGTGGGCCTGCCGCCGGACGAGGACGTGGTGCTCGAGGTCGTCGACACCGCCCCCTGGAGCGGGTTCAGCCGCTGGGTCGGGCCCCGGCGCTCCGCGGTGACGGTGAACGCGGGCATCGGGCACCGCGTCACGCACCTGCCCCTGCTCGTGGCGCACGAGGCCTACCCGGGCCACCACACCGAGCACTGCCGCCTCGCCGCGGACCCCGACGGGCTGGCCGTGCGCCCCGAGCGGCAGGTGTTCCTCGCGCGGACGCCGCAGAGCCTCGTCGCCGAGGGTGCCGCGGAGCTCGGGCTCGAGGTCGTCGTCGGGTCGGGGTGGGGGCGGTGGAACGCCGAGGTGCTGGTCGCCGCGGGCGTGCCGGCCGACCCGGAGCGCGGCGCCCTCGGCGAGGCCGTCGAGGCGGTCATGGCCCGGCTGGCCCCGGTGCGCCAGGACGCCGCGCTGATGCTGCACGATCAGCACCGGCCCGCCGAGGAGGTCGTCGCCCACCTGCGCCGCTGGCTGCTGGTCGACGAGCCCCGCGCGCGGCGGATGCTCGAGTTCCTGGCCCACCCGCGCTGGCGCACCCACACCACGACCTACGTCGAGGGAGCCCGCCTGCTGCGTCCGTGGCTGCTGGGCGCCGACCCGCAGCCGGTCACGGCGCGTCTCGCCCGGGTGCTCGACGACCCGCCGACGGTCGCCGAGCTGCGCGGCGAGACCGGCGCGGTCGCGCCGTCCGCGGCCTCCCGGCCCCGGACCGGACGCGCCGTGTGGGCGCCCTGGCTGCGTCGAACGGTCGCGCCGCACCGCACGTCGCGCTGAGATCGGTGAGTCACGTCACCAAGTCGTCACGCTCGGCGCGCGACAACGACCGGCTACCGGCGGTAGCGTCCGCGCCGACGGACCCGCACCGGATGCGGGGCGTCCGGGGAGGCCGGTAGTGGCAGATCGGAGCGGGACGGGGACGTCCACCGCTCGCGGAGCAGGCGCCGGCACGGCGCCCGCCCCCGCGGCCGGCGCGACGCGACCGCCCTGGTCCGGTCCCGGGGGAGGGCCGGCACCCGGTCCTGCCCCGCGATGGCGCAGGACGGCCCCCGGGCCGCGCCACCGCGCCGTCGAGCCACCGGACTAGTCGACCCGTTCCGACGAGGAACACAGTGGTCGCGGGTGCCGTGGCCGCTCGAGGGAGTAGTCGTGAGCGCAGCACCAGCCGAGCGTCCCGCTTCCGTGAGCCCCGCCTCCACCCCGTACGGCAGCACCTCCGTCCCCGGTTCCTCCGGGGCCGCCGACGGTGACCGCTGTTACGTCCTCGACACCTCCGTGCTCCTGTCGGACCCGTGGGCCCCCACGCGGTTCGCCGAGCACGAGGTGGTCCTCCCGCTCGTCGTGATCTCCGAGCTCGAGGGCAAGCGTCACCACTCCGAGCTGGGGTGGTTCGCGCGGGAGGCGCTGCGTCTGCTCGACGACCTCCGCATCCACCACGGCCGCCTCGACCAGCCGCTGCCCATGACCCCCGAGGGCGGCACGCTGCGCGTCGAGCTCAACCACTCGGACCCCTCGGTGCTGCCGGCGGGCTTCCGGACCGCGGAGAACGACAGCCGCATCCTCGCGTGCGCGCTCAACCTCGCCGCGGACGGTCACCGCGTCACCCTCGTCACCAAGGACATGCCGCTGCGCGTCAAGGCGGCGTCGGTGGGGCTGCCCGCCGACGAGTACCACGGCCAGGACGTCACCACGACGGGCTGGACGGGCACCGCGGAGGTCGCCGCGACGCCGGACGAGGTGTCGGCGCTGTTCGCCGACGGGGTCACCGACGTCGAGTCCGCGCGCGAGCTGCCGTGCCACACGGGGCTGCGTCTGCTCGGCGGGGGCTCCTCGGCGCTCGGGCGCGTCACGCCGGACAAGCAGGTCCGCCTCGTGCGCGGCGACCGCGACGTGTTCGGGCTGCACGGCCGCTCGGCGGAGCAGCGCATCGCGATCGACCTGCTCTCCGACCCCGACGTCGGCATCGTGTCCCTCGGCGGGCGCGCCGGCACCGGGAAGTCGGCGCTCGCGCTCTGCGCGGGCCTCGAGGCGGTCCTCGAGCGCCAGCAGCACCGCAAGGTCGTCGTGTTCCGCCCCGTCTACGCCGTCGGCGGCCAGGACCTCGGCTACCTGCCCGGCGGCGAGAACGAGAAGATGGCGCCCTGGGCGCAGGCGGTGTTCGACACGCTCGGCGCGCTGGTCTCGTCGAACGTGGTCGAGGAGGTCATCGAGCGCGGGATGCTCGAGGTCCTGCCGCTGACCCACATCCGCGGGCGCTCGCTGCACGACGCCTTCGTCATCGTCGACGAGGCCCAGTCGCTGGAGCGCAACGTCCTGCTCACGGTGCTCTCGCGCCTGGGCACCAACTCGCGCGTCGTGCTCACCCACGACGTGGCCCAGCGCGACAACCTGCGCGTCGGGCGCCACGACGGCGTCGCCGCCGTGATCGAGAAGCTCAAGGGCCACCCGCTCTTCGCGCACGTCACGCTGACCCGCTCGGAGCGCTCGCCGATCGCCGCGCTGGTCACCGAGATGCTGGAGGGCGAGCGGCTCTAGCGCCCTCGCTCGACCGCGCGGGGGGGTCCGCTCGGCCGGGTGCGCGCCGACCCGACGAACGAATGGCGCTCTCGTTGCTTCCGAAGCAGCGAGAGCGCCGTTCGTTCGTCCCCACCGGTTCAGGCGGGGACGAGGGCGAGCACGAGCACGGCGAGGCCGAGCGGGACGTCGAGGGCGACGCAGAACTCGGCGAGCGACGGGGACACGGTGTCGCGGTGGCGGCGCAGGTGCCACAGGTCCCAGACGCCGTGGCCGACGAGGGTGAGCGCGGCGACGACGAGCCCGACGCCGGGCGCCAGGAGCAGGGCCACCACGACGACCGCGCCGTAGCCGAGGAAGCCCGCGGTCTCGAGGGTGAGCGCCGGGCGTGACGCGCCGCGCAGGAGGCCGACGACGACCAGGACGGCGACGACGACCCCGGTGGTGACCACCGGGTCGACGGCGACGAGGGCGCCCCCGACCGCGAGCACCGAGGCGATCGGGATCCAGAGCCACGCCATCCACGGCAGCGAGAACGCGGCGGCGGCGACGTAGCAGGAGGCCGCCACGGCGACCGTGGTGGCGACGGTGTCGCGGTCGGCCCCGGCGAGCACGGCGGCGAGGGCGACGAGGAGGCCGACGGCGGTCGGCCAGCGGTGGAGCAGGGCGGAGGCCCTCCGCCCGTGGAGGGTGGTCATGGGCGCCAGCGTGCGCCCGCCGCGGATACCCCCGGTGGGTATATGCCCGATGAGTCCGGAATCCTGGGCAGCGGGTCCGGGAGGACCTACCCTCGGGTGCCGTGGACGTGGTGGTCGTGGCCTACGACGACGCCGAGCTGCTCGACATCGCCTGCGTCACCAGCACGCTCGCCACCGCGAACGACCGCGGCGCCGACCCGCCCTACGCGGTCCGGCTGCTCTCGCCGGGCGGCCGCCCGGTCACGTGCCGCCCGGGGCTGCACCTCGACGTCCACGGCGCCCTGGAGCGCTCGGTCGGCGAGATCGACACGCTGGTCGTCGCCGGCGGCTACGGCCACGAGCGCGCGGCCGCCGACGACGTCCTGCTCGCGCACGTCCGCCGGCTCGCGCGCGACGCGCGCCGGGTCGCGTCGGTGTGCACCGGCGCGTCCGTGCTCGCGGCCGCCGGCCTGCTCGACGGGCGCCGGGCGACGACGCACTGGCACTTCGCCGGCGACCTCGCCCGCGCCCACCCCGCGGTGACCGTCGACCCGGACCCGATCTTCGTGCGCGACGGCGCCGTCGCGACCTCGGCCGGCGTCACCAGCGCGCTGGACCTGACGCTGTCGTTCGTCGAGGAGGACCACGGCCCGGCGCTGGCCCGCCGGGTGGCGCGCTCGCTGGTGACCTACCTGCAGCGCCCGGGGACGCAGGCCCAGATGAGCGTGCACGTCGCGGCCCCGCCGCCCGCGAACGACCTCGTGCGCACGGTGGTCGACCACGTCGCCGGGCACCTCGACGACGACCTCGGCGCCGCCGCCCTCGCCGGACGGGTGGGTGTCAGCGAGCGCCACCTCACCCGCCTGTTCCGGGCCCACCTGGGCCGCTCGCCCGCCGAGCACGTGCGCCGCGCCCGCACCGAGGCCGCCGCCCACCTGCTCGCCACCACCGACCTGCCGCTGCCCCGCGTGGCGGCGCGCTGCGGCTTCGGGACCACCGAGACCCTGCGGACCGCGTTCCTGCGCGCCTACGGGCGCACGCCCACCGAGCACCGGCGCGCGTTCGTCACCAGCCGCTAGGCAGCGGGCGGCCCTCCGCGAAGCCGGACGCCGACTGCACGCCGAGCAGGGCACGGGCGTGGAACTCCTCGAGCGAGGAGGCGCCGGCGTAGGTGCAGGCCGAGCGCACGCCCACGCAGATGCTGTCGAGCAGGTCCTCGACGCCCGGGCGTTGCGGGTCCAGGCGCATGCGCGAGGAGGAGATGCCCTCCTCGAACAGGCCCTTGCGGGCGCGGTCGAAGCCGCCGTCGCCGCGGGTGCGCGCGGTGACGGCGCGCTTGGACGCCATGCCGAACGACTCCTTGTACGCGGCGCCGTGCTCGTCGCGCAGCAGGTCGCCCGGCGACTCGTAGGTGCCCGCGAACCACGACCCGACCATCACCGCCGACGCGCCGGCGGCGAGGGCGAGCGCCACGTCGCGGGGGTGGCGCACCCCGCCGTCGGCCCAGACGTGCGCGCCGACCGCCCGGGCCGCGGCCGCGCACTCGGCCACTGCCGAGAACTGCGGGCGCCCGACGCCGGTCACCATGCGCGTCGTGCACATCGCGCCGGGCCCGACGCCGACCTTGACGACGTCCGCGCCGGCCTCCACCAGGTCGCGGGTGCCCTCGGCGGTCACCACGTTGCCGGCGACGATCACGGCGTCCGGGGCGGCGGCCCGCGCGGTGGTCAGCGCGGTGAACATCTTCTCCTGATGGCCGTGCGCGGTGTCGACGACGAGCACGTCGACCCCGGCGATGCCCAGCTCCTTGACCCTCGTCGCCACGTCGCCGTTGACGCCCAGCGCCGCGGCGATCCGGAACCGGCCGTCGGCGTCCACGGCGGGCCGGTAGACCTCGGCGCGCAGGGCGCCGGTGCGCGTCAGGATGCCGGCGAGCCGCCCGTCCCCGTCGACCCCGAGCGCCGGGGCGCCCGCGTGCGCCGGGAGCATGCCCGACCCCGATCTGGCCAGCGCGTCGAACACGTCGCGCGGGGCGGTGGTCACCGGCAGCGTCACCGCGGGGGAGAGGACGTCGGCGAGG
Organism: Actinomycetospora lutea; assembly: GCF_028737205.1. GTDB lineage: Bacteria > Actinomycetota > Actinomycetes > Mycobacteriales > Pseudonocardiaceae > Actinomycetospora > Actinomycetospora lutea. Next base: position 91,347 of record NZ_JAQZAL010000003.1, read on the forward strand.
CGGGTGAAGCGGTCGACGCCGGTGCACGCCGACTCGTTGACCACCCCGACGGGACGCCCGGCCTGGTCCACGACGGCCACGGCGCCGTGCGCGCTTGTTGACGAGGTTCAGCGCGTCGGCCACCGCGTCGCCCGCGTGCAGCACGACCGGGGTGTCCCACACGGTGTGCCGCGACTTGACGCCGGCGACGATGTCGGCGACCGCGTCCGCGTCGACGTCCTGCGGGATGACCGCGAGGCCGCCGCGCCGCGCGAGGGTCTCGGCCATCCGGCGCCCGCTGACCGCGGTCATGTTCGCCGCGACGACGGGGATGGTGGCCCCGGAGGGGTCGGCGACGCCGAGGTCGACGTCGAAGCGCGAGGGCACGTCCGACCGCGTCGGGACGAGGAAGACGTCGTCGTAGGTCAGGTCGTGGGGCGGGCGCTCGCCGTCGAGGAACTGCACGTGTCACGAGGCTACGCGTGGCGCTCGCCGCACCGCCGCCTCGACCCGAGATCGCCACGGCAGCGCTGGGAGGCGTGTCGAGCTGCGCTCAAGCGCGTAGCGCCCGCACCGTGTCGATCGTGTCGGCCTCGGCCGCGGTCTTGTCGTCGCGGTAGCGCACGACGCGGGCGAAGCGCAGGGCCACGCCACCGGGGTAGCGGGTGGAGGTCTGCACGCCGTCGATCTCGATCTCCACGACGATCTCCGGGCGCAGGTACACGGTCCACGAGTCCCGGTGGGTCTCGTACCGCGGGAACGTCTCGGTCTGCCAGGTCAGCGTCGCGTCGGTCATGCCCTTGAAGGTCTTGCCGATCATCACGAAACCGTCCTCGCCGCGGGCGCCGAGGTGGATGTTCGACAGCCACCCCCGCCGCCGGCCCGAGCCCCACTCGCAGGCGAGGACCACGAGGTCGAGCGTGTGCGACGGCTTCACCTTCTGCCACGCGCGGCCGCGACGCCCGGCCGAGTAGGTCGAGTCGAGCGCCTTGACCATCGAGCCCTCCTGCCCGGCGGCCAGCGCGTCGGCGACGGCCGACTCCGCCTGCGCGGCGGTCGGGCGCACGACACCGGGGATCAGGCGGTCGCCGACGACCTCGGCGAGCACCTCGCGCCGCGCCGCCAGGGGCTCGTCGAGCAGATCGACGCCGTCGCGGTGCAGGCAGTCGAAGAACCACGGCTGCATCACTCGCTCGATCGCGTCAGCTCCGCTGCGCTCCGTGCCGCGGGCCCCGGACCCGAGGCCCTGCATCGACTCCTGGAACGGGCGGGGCCGCCCGTCCTCGGCGACCGCGAGGGTCTCGCCGTCGAGGACGACGGTCTCGACGGCCAGCGCCCGGGTCAGCGCGACGATCTCGGGCACCGCGTCGGTGATCTCGCGCAGCGTGCGCGACCACACGCGCACCTCGTCGCCGCGGCGGTGCACCTGGATCCGCGCGCCGTCCAGCTTGTGCTCCACGACGACACCCGGGTCCCCGTCGGGCGGGCCGAGCTCGGCGAGCGCGGCGTCGAGCGAGTCGCCGGGCGAGGCCAGCATGGGCCGGACCGGGCGCATCACCTCGAGGCCGACGGCGCCCAGGTCGCCGCCCGTCAGCGCCGTGTGCGCGGTGGTCGGCAGTCGGCCCGAGAGCATGAACGCGCGGCGGACGGCGGCCGCGGGCGTCTCGGCGGCGGCCGCCACCGCCTCGATCATGATCCCTTCCAGGGCGCCCTGGCGGAGCTCGCCGCCGAGCAGGCGCACGAGGAAGCGGCCCTCGTCCTCGGTCGCCGCGTCGAGCAGGGCGCCGAGCTCGTCGGCCCGCCGCCGGCCCACCCCGGTGCCCGACCCGGCCAGGGCCGCGAGCCGGTCGAGCGCGGCGTCGACGTCGCCCACGGAGAGGGTCGACGTCTCCGCGGGCGAGGGTGACACCGACTGCAGCGTCCGCCACCCGATGCCCGTGCGGCCCTGGAGCATCTCGCCGGCGAGCCAGGCCGTCGCGGGCCGGATCTCGTCGGGCTCGAGGCGCGCCAGCAGCGTCGCGAGCGTCGTGGTCTTCGCCTTGCGCGAGCGGGTCGCCGCCACCTCCGCGGAGGCGGCGACGACCTGCCCGAGGAGGGTCACTGGTTCTCCATGGGTCGAGCTCCGCTCCGTCTCCCTAGCGGTCGACGCGGGTCATCGCCAGCACGTCCAGGGCGTCGTCGAGCTGCTCCTGGGTGAGGCGCCCGTCGCGGACGTAGCCCTCCGCCTCGATGACCTCGCGGATCGTCTTCCGCTCCTTCATCGCCTGCTTGGCGATCTTCGCCGCCTCCTCGTAGCCGATGAGGCGGTTGAGCGGGGTGACGATGGCCGAGGACGACTCGGCGTAACGGCGGCACGCCTCCTCGTCGGGCTCGGTGTTCTCCAGCACGCGGTCGGCGAGCAGGCGCGCGGCCGCGGCCAGCAGGCGGCACGACTCGAGGACGTTGTAGCCCATCACGGGCATCATGACGTTGAGCTCGAGGTTGCCCTGGCTGCCCGAGAACGCGACGGTCGCGTCGTTGCCCATGACCTGGGCGGCGACCATCATCGCCGCCTCGCAGATCACCGGGTTGACCTTGCCCGGCATGATCGACGAGCCCGGCTGCAGGTCGGGGATGCGGATCTCGGCGAGGCCGGTCGACGGCCCGGAGGACAGCCAGCGGACGTCGTTGGCGATCTTGTACAGGCTCACCGCGACCGCGCGCAGCGCCCCGGACGCCTCGACGAGCCCGTCGCGCGCGCCCTGCGCCTCGATGTGGTTGCGGGCCTCGGTCAGCTCGGGGATGCCGGTGGCCTGGCGCAGCTGCTCGACGACCTTCCCGCCGAAGCCCTCCGGGGTGTTGATGCCGGTGCCCACGGCGGTGCCGCCGATGGGCAGCTCGGCGAGGCGCGGGAGCACCGCGCGCAGCCGCTCGGTGCCGTGCTCGCACTGGCTCGCCCAGCCGCCCGCCTCCTGGCCGAGCGTGATCGGCACGGCGTCCATGAGGTGGGTGCGGCCGGCCTTGACGACGTGGCGCCAGTCCTGCGCCTTGCGGTTGAGCACCGCGCCCAGGTGGTCGAGGGCGGGCACGGTGTCGCGCACGATCGCCTCGGCCGCGGCGACGTGGATGGTCGTCGGGAAGACGTCGTTCGAGCTCTGCGAGGCGTTGACGTGGTCGTTCGGGTGGATCTTCTGGCCGGACGCCCGGGAGGCGAGGGTCGCGATGACCTCGTTGGCGTTCATGTTCGAGCTGGTGCCCGAGCCGGTCTGGAAGACGTCGATGGGGAACTCGGCGTCGTGGGCGCCGGAGGCCACCTCGTCCGCGGCGGCGGCGATCGCGTCGGCGTGGGCGGCGTCGAGCACACCGAGGTCCTTGTTGACCCGCGCACAGGCGCCCTTGACCAGGCCGAGCGCTCGGACCTGGGCGGGCTCGATGGGGCGGCCGGAGATCGGGAAGTTCTCGACGGCGCGCTGGGTCTGCGCGGCCCACAGCGCGGCGGCCGGCACCCGGACCTCGCCCATGGTGTCGTGCTCGGTCCGGTACTCCTGCTCCTCGGTCATGTCCCCCAGTCTTTCATCGGGCAGGTCCTTCACCGGACTCAGCGGACCACCTGCACGGTGTCGCCCGGCGAGAGGTTCGCGAAGAAGCGCTTCGACGCCGTGCGGCCGAGGTGGATGCAGCCGTGCGAGCGCTCCGAGAGGCTGCCGGTGTGGAACGCGATCGCCGGGGCGAAGAACACCGAGTACGGCATCGCGGCGTCGTAGAGGTTGCTGACGTGGTCGGCGTCCTTGTAGTCCACCGAGAACGTGCCCGTGGGCGTCGGGTACTTCCGCGTGCCGCCGAGCGCGCCGACCGGCCCGTACGTGATGTTGCCCTGCCCGTCGGTGAGCCAGGCCTGCTGCGAAGACAGGTCGACGCAGGCGTCGGCGGACGCGTCGCAGGGCGTCCCGGCGGTGAGGGCCAGGGCCGGCGCCGCGGGCGCGGCGACGGGGGCCGGCGCCGGGGCCGCAGGTGCCGGGGCGGCCCCGGCGCTCCCGGCGCCGACGAGCAGCGCGGCGAGCGCGCTGACGATCACGGTGACGAGGGCGAGGGGCGTGCACCGGCGCGGCTGGGACGACACGAGGACCTCCGAGGAAGATCTGGTCACATCGGATTACCCCGAGTGACGCGGCATCATCCCAGGCGTGTGGTAGCCCGGCCGAGCGACGCGCCGGTCTACAGCGTCGAGTGGTCCGGTCCCCAGGCCGGTCCGTCGAGGTGGTCGTCGTCGGTGCCGAGGTCGATCGCGGAGTACTGGCGCAGCTTCCGCAGCCGGTGCCACGCGTCGATCATCCGGACCGTGCCGGACTTCGAGCGCATGACGATCGACTGGGTGGACGCGCCGCCCGCGCGGTAGTGCACGCCGCGCAGCAGGTCGCCGTTGGTGACACCCGTCGCGCAGAAGAAGATGTTCTCGCCGCGCACGAGGTCGCCGGTGCGCAGCACGCGGTCGAGGTCGTGGCCCGCGGCGAGGGCCTTCTCGCGCTCGGCGTCGTCCTTGGGCCAGAGCTTCGCCTGCAGCTCGCCACCCATGCAGGCCAGCGCGGCGGCGGTGATGATGCCCTCCGGGGTGCCGCCGATGCCGAGCAGGATGTCGACGCCGCTCTCCGGGCGGGCCGCGGCGATCGCGCCGGCGACGTCGCCGTCGGAGATGAAGCGGATGCGGGCGCCGGCGTCGCGGATGTCCTGCACCAGCTGGTCGTGGCGGGGCCGGTCGAGCACGACCACCGAGACGTCGGCGACGTTGATGCCCTTCGCGCGGGCGACCGCGCGCAGGTTGTCGCGGACGGGGGCGTCGATGTCGACGACGTCGGCGCAGTCGGGCCCGACGGCGAGCTTCGACATGTAGAATACGGCGGACGGGTCGAACATGGCGCCGCGCTCGGCGACGGCGAGCACCGCGAGCGCGTTGGGCATGCCCTTGGCCATCAGCGTCGTGCCGTCCACGGGGTCGACCGCGACGTCGACCTCGGGCCCGTCGCCGTTGCCGACCTCCTCGCCGTTGAACAGCATCGGGGCCTCGTCCTTCTCGCCCTCCCCGATGACGACCGTGCCCCGCATCGACACCGAGCCGATGAGCTTGCGCATCGCGTCGACCGCGGCGCCGTCGCCGCCGTTCTTGTCTCCGCGGCCGACGAAGCGACCGGCCGCCATCGCGGCGGCCTCGGTGACCCGGACCAGCTCGAGGGCGAGGTTGCGGTCGGGCCGCTCGGACCGGACGGTTTCCTGCGAGCTCACCGGGTGCACCTCCGTTGGGGCAGAACTGTGGCGGGACGGCCCGGGTCGGGCGGGCCGCCCATCCTCGCAGAATCCGGCCGGTCGGGCGGCCGTCCGGATTCGCCTCACACGGGAACCTCGCGGGCCGGGTGGGCCGTTCGTTGCGAGGATGACGCCGTGGCCACCCCCTCGCCCGGTCCCGGCGCCCGTGATCCCGAGCCGCAGCGCGGTCCGGCCGCCCTCCTGCGGGCCTTCGTGGTGGTCGGCGTCGGGGTGCTGCTGCTGGCCGGCCTGCTGCGGGCCTGCTCGTTCGCGCCCGGGGCGCCCGAGGTCGACCGCGAGAGCGTGCCCCGCATCGACCCGGCCACCGAGCTGCGCCGCGACGCGCCGACCCTCGCCTTCCCGCTGCGCGTGCCGTCGATGCCGCCGGACTGGATCCCGCAGTCGTCCGACGTGGTGGTGATCGGCACGGCCCCCGACGCGCCGCGGGCCGCCCGCGTCGGCTGGGTGACGCCGGAGGACGAGTTCGCGCGCCTCGTGCAGACGAACGCCGACGAGGCCGCCGCGGTGGTCTCCGAGGCGGGCGACCCGACCGCCACCGGCACCGTCACGGCCGGGGGCCGGACCTGGGTCACGCACACGGGACGGCGCGACGAGCCGATCTGGGTGACCGACGTCGACGGCGTCCGCCTGCTCGTCACGGGCAGCGCGGCGCCCGAACGCCTGACCCAGCTCGCCGAGGTCGCGCTCGCGGCCCCGTTCGTGGCGCGCTGAGGGCTCACCACCGGTCGCGCGGCGGCGGCCCCCAGCCATCGTCGTCGTGTCCCCGCGCCCGGTCGTGCATCTCCCGCGGCGCGTCCCGGCGGACGGCGACGCGCTCGTCCTGGTCCTCGCCGGGGCGCGGGGCGGTCCAGCCGCCGGTGTCGGTGCCGCTCGGGGCGCGGTAGGGCCCCGACGTCGGGAGCGCGTCGGGCGGGGCCTGCTCCGGCGCGTGCTGTTCCGGCGGGTGCTGTTCCGGCGGGTGCTGCTCGGGGCGGTCGGGGCGGTCGCGGCGCTCCCGGACCGGGGGCTCGGGCCGCCACGTCTCGGCCTGCTCGGGCGGCGGGGGCGGTGCGGTCGGGGGTGGGGCCGAGGGGGGCTGCGACGCGGCGGTGGTGAGGTGCGTGGCCGCGGCGACGCCCTCGCGGGACAGCGAGTGCACGCTCTCGCGCAGCGCGCGGGTCGCCGCGGCGCGCAGCTCGGCGGAGAAGCGCGGCGCCGGGGCGAAGCGGCCGAACGTGTCGCGCAGGAAGTGCACGAGCAGGGTCGCGGTGGAGCGCGAGCGCCACATCGTCCAGCCGACGTAGAGGTCGCGCCCGTAGGGCTGGACGAGCAGCATCGCCCGCTCGCTGTACTGGCTGAACAGCAGCACCGGCACGCCCGCCACGGTCGAGGGCCGCACGTCGGCGGGGCTCTGCCGTGCCTCGGCGGCGGCGCGCACGTACTCGAACGCGCTGGTCGCGACGTCGCCCCGGTTCTCCAGGAGCCGGGAGTGCTCGGCGATCGGCTCCTTGGCCGGCGCGAAGAACGACGCGATCCCGGCGAGGTAGAGCACGACCACGAGCAGCCCGAGCAGCGTCGAGACGACGTCGGTGAACTCGTCGGGCGTGGACATCGACGCCAGGTAGTCGATGACGAACGTGAGCAGGAGCAGCACGGTGGGGGTGACCAGGAACAGCAGCGTGCGCATCAGGTGCGGCGCGAGCATGCGGTAGGTGACGACGTCGTCGACCAGGCCGTCCGGCTCGACGTGCTGCTGGATCTCGCGGTGGTAGTCGGCGTGCGCGCCGGTCACCGCGCGGTCGACGTCGCCCCCGCTGCTTCCGTACGGGCTGCTCATGACCGTCGAGTCTGGGGCATCGCGGGCCTGCGACGGGGGTCCCCCGCCCGGGTGTCGCGGGCTCTCACCCGCGCGCCGGGTCCGCGTCCCCGCCCGCGTTCCCGCCCGCGTTCCCGCCCGCGTTCCCGCCCGTGTCCCCCAGCACCGCCTCGACGCGCTCGCGCGCCCCGGCCAGGTGGCGCTCGCAGATCCGCGCGAGCGTCTCGCCGCGCTCCCAGAGCGCCAGCGAGTCCTCGAGGCTCAGTCCGCCGGCCTCGAGGCGCCCGACGACCTGCTCGAGCTCTGCGCGCGCCTCCTCGTAGCCCGGCTCGTCGCTCTCGGTCATGCGCGCATCCTCCGGCATCTCCGGGCCTCAGTCGTCGTCGGCCGTCACCACGGCGTGGAGGGCGCCGTCGGCGAGGCGCACGCGCAGGGCGTCGCCGGCCGCCGGGGTGGCCGCCGAGCGCAGGACGGGCGCGTCCACGGCCTCGCCGTGCTGGACGATCGCGTAGCCGCGGGCCAGCGTCGCGGCGGGTCCGAGGGCCGTGAGCGAGGCGCGCAGGTGGCGGACGTCGGCCTCGCGGGCGACGAGTGCGGCCTCGAGCACCGCGCGGGCGCGGGCGCGCAGGCCCGCGACGGCGTCCTCGCGCGCGGTGACCGGGCCCAGCGGGTCGGCGAGCACCGGGCGGCGGCGCAGCGCGGCGATGCGGGCGTCCTCGCGCTCCACCCAGGCGTGCAGGGCGCGGTGCGCGCGCCGCCGCAGCTGCGCGAGGTGGGCGGTCTCCTCGGCGAGGTCGGGGACGATCCGCTTGGCGGCGTCGGTCGGGGTGGCCGCGCGGACGTCGGCGACGTGGTCGACCAGCGGGGTGTCGGGCTCGTGCCCGATCGCCGAGACCACCGGCGTCCGGCACGCCGCCACGCCCCGGCAGAGCGCCTCGTCCGAGAACGGCAGCAGGTCCTCGACGCTGCCGCCGCCGCGGGCCAGCACGATGACGTCGACGTCCGGGTCGCGGTCGAGTGCGGTGAGCGCGTCGAGGATCTCGGGCACCGCCTGGGTGCCCTGGGTGGGCGTGTTGACGGTCCGGAACCGCACGGCGGGCCAGCGCGCCGTGGCGACGGTGATGACGTCGTGCTCGGCGGCGCTCGCCCGGGACGTGATGAGCCCGACGCATCGCGGCAGGCGCGGCGGGCGGCGCTTGCGGCCGGGGTCGAACAGGCCCTCGGCGCCCAGCAGCGCGCGCAGCCGCTCGATGCGCGCGAGCAGCTCGCCGACCCCGACCGGGCGGATCTCGTCGACGCGCAGCGAGAGCGTGCCGCGGCCGAAGAAGTACGACGGCTTGCCGTGCACCACCACCCGCGCGCCCTCGGCCAGCGGCGGCACCGTGCCGCGGACCATCGAGGTCGGGGCGGTGAGCCCGAGCGAGACGTCGGCGGCGGGGTCGCGCAGGACGAGGAACGCCGTCTGGGACCCCGGCCGGGCGGTGACCTGGGTGAGCTGGCCCTCCACCCACACCGCACCGAGCCGGTCGATCCAGGCCTGGATCTTGCGCGCCACGGTGCGGACCGGCCAGGGCTCCTCGGCGCTGGTGGGCGGGGGCCCGCCGGGTGCCTGCGTCACCGCTTACTGCGCGTTGAGCGTCGCGATCCGGTTGGACAGCATCGTGACGAACGGCGGCCGGTCGGCGTGCGCCTCCTCGAAGGCGAGGAGCTCGGCCACCTCGTCGACCGACAGCGTGCGCAGCTTGCCGCGCAGCTGGGCGATGGTCATCGACTCGTAGCCGGGCAGGGCGTCGGGGGTCTTCGCCGTCGCCCGCGACGCGTGGCCGTTCACACGGGGCGTGTCGGCGAGCTCGGTGTACTCCAGCGACGTGTCGTCGAGGTCGGGACGCTCCCAGGCGTCCGGCCGGGTGGTGGGCAGCGTCGGCAGGTCGTCGTCGAAGCGCGCCCACGAGGGCGCCTCCTCCACCGGGCGCATCCCGTCGAGCGCCCCGTCGCCCTTGATCGCCAGCTCGGTGACGACCTGTTGCGCCCGCATCGAGAGCTGCAGCACGCGGCTGACGGCGGTGATGGGGAGCCCGGCGACGGTGCGCGGGAGGTCCCGGGCCTCCTCCACGGCGGTGACGACCAGACCGGCGGCGACACGCACCGGGAACGGGAGCGAACTCATGGCCACCAGGGTGCCAGCCGGAGCGCGTCGATGTGTGGACGGCCACGACCGGGCGGCTCACGCCGGGGGCGTGACGCTCGTCGCCCGTAGGCTGGGGACATGTCCACTGAGCACCCCGGCGAGCAGTCCGGCGCGCAGACCGATGGCCTGCGCGTGCTGCTCGCGAAGCCCCGTGGCTACTGCGCCGGCGTCGACCGGGCCGTCGTGGCCGTCGAGAAGGCGCTCGAGACCTACGGCGCGCCGGTGTACGTCCGCAAGGAGATCGTGCACAACCGCCACGTCGTGACCACGCTCGCCGCGCGCGGCGCGGTGTTCGTGGACGAGACCGACGAGGTGCCCGAGGGCGCCACGGTCGTGTTCTCCGCGCACGGCGTCTCCCCGGCGGTGCACGCCGAGGCGGCCGCGCGCGAGCTGCGCACCGTCGACGCCACCTGCCCGCTGGTCACGAAGGTGCACCAGGAGGCCAAGCGCTTCGCCCGCGACGACTACGACATCCTGCTCATCGGCCACGAGGGCCACGAGGAGGTCGAGGGCACCGCCGGCGAGGCGCCGGACCACGTGCAGCTCGTCGACGGCCCGGACGCGGTCGAGCACGTCACCGTCCGCGACCCGGAGAAGGTCATCTGGCTGTCGCAGACGACGTTGTCGGTCGACGAGACCCTCGAGACGGTGCGCGCCCTGCGCGAGCGCTTCCCGTCGCTGGCCGACCCGCCGTCCGACGACATCTGCTACGCCACCCAGAACCGGCAGGTCGCGGTGAAGCAGATGGCGCCCGAGTGCGACCTCGTGCTGGTCGTCGGCTCGCGCAACTCCTCGAACTCGGTGCGCCTGGTCGAGGTCGCGCTGCAGGCGGGCGCGCGCGACGCGCACCTGGTCGACCACGCCGGCGAGATCGACGAGGCGTGGCTGTCCGGCGTGCGGACGGTCGGGGTCACCAGCGGCGCGTCGGTGCCCGAGATCCTCGTCGGCGACGTCCTGCACTGGCTCGCCGAGCGCGGCTGGGCCGCCGTCGAGGAGATCACCACCGCCAACGAGAAGCTGACCTTCTCCCTGCCCCGCGAGCTCAAGCGCGACATGAAGCCGCAGGCGGTGCGCTAACTGCCGTCCGGCCGGGCGTTGTCCTCGCGGCGCGGGCGCCGCACAGTGTCCCCGTGCTGCTGGCCCTGACCCTGCTCACCGGGGGCGCGCTGCTCACCCTCGTGCTCGGGGTGCTCGGCGGCGACCCGGTGGTCGTCCTCCCGCTCGGCGTCGCGTTCGCGCTGCTCGCGACGTTCGGGTTCCGCTGGGTGCTCGCCCGCGGGCGGCGGTGGTGGTCGGCGGCCCACGTCCTCGTCGGGCTGGTGCTCGCGTCGGTCGTGTTCGCGCTGGCGCCCGGGGTCGGCGCGACCCTCTTCCTCGTCGTGCTGGTCAGCGAGTGCGTGCTGCTCCTGCCGCTGCCCGTCACGATCGTCGTCATCGCGATGGTGCCGATGGTGCACGCCGGCATGCCGCTGGTCGACGGCCTGCGCGAGGGCCTCGGGACGCTGGTCGCGGTGGTGTTCGCGGCCGTCGTCACCGAGCTGCTGCGCCGCGAGCAGGCGATGCGCCGCGAGCTCGCGGCCGCCCAGGAACAGGTCGAGCGCCTCGCCGCGGCGCAGGAGCGCAACCGGCTCGCGCGCGACATCCACGACGGCCTCGGGCACTCGCTGACCGTCATCGGGATGCAGCTGCAGGCGGCGCGCGCGCTGGTGCAGAGCGGGTCGGGGGACGTGGACGAGGTCCTCGCCAAGGCCCAGCACCAGTCGCGGGAGGCCCTCGCCGAGGTCCGGCGCTCGGTCGGGACGCTGCGCGAGCCGCGCGGGGCGCCGCCGCTGGCGACGGCCCTGCAGGACCTCGCGGCGGAGAGCTCGGCGGCCGGGGTGCCGACGCGCCTGGCCGTCGAGGGCGACGAGCGCCCCCTGTCCGCGGGCGCCCGCGAGGCGCTCTTCCGCACCGCCCAGGAGGGCCTGACCAACGTGCGCAAGCACGCGGGCGCGAGCCGCGCCGAGGTGGTCCTCGACTACGCGAGCGGCGCGGTGCGGGTCGAGGTCCGCGACGACGGGCGGGGCGCGACCGGCGGCGCCGGTGACGGGGTGGGACTGCTCGGGCTCCGCGAACGCGCCGAGGCCCTGGGCGGGACCCTCTCGCTGCGCCCGGGGGCCGACGGCGGCTGCGCGCTGCGGGTGGAGGTGCCGGCGTGAGCTCCGCTCCCGTCCGCGTGCTGCTCGTCGACGACCAGGCCCTGTTCCGCGAGGCCCTGGCCACGCTGCTGGGGGTGCGCGACGACGTCGTCGTGGTCGGGGAGGCGGGCGACGGCGAGGAGGCGCTGCGCCGGGTCGCCGAGCTCGCCCCCGAGGTCGTGCTCATGGACCTGCGCATGCCGGTGCTCGACGGGGTCGGGGCGACACGGCGCCTGCGCGTCGAGCACCCCGAGGTCCGCGTCATCGCGCTGACCACGTTCGACGACGACGAGGACGTCTTCGCCGCCCTGCGCGCCGGCGCCGTCGGCTACCTGCTCAAGGACGTGCCGTCGGCCCGGCTCGTCGAGGCCGTCCTGACCGCGGCGGCCGGGGGCTCGGTGCTCGACCCGTCGGTGGCGGCGAAGGTCGTCGCCCGTGTCGCGCGCCTGCCCGCCGACGGGCCCGCGCCGCGCCGCCAGCCGCTGGTCGTCCCGCTGTCCGACCGCGAGGTCGACGTGCTGCGCCTGCTCGCCGACGGCCGCAGCAACCGCGAGATCGCCGGGACCCTGCACCTCGCCGAGGGCACGGTGAAGAACCACGTGACGAACGTGCTCGGCAAGCTCGGGGCCCGCGACCGCACGCAGGCCGCGCTGCGGGCCCGGGCGCTCGACCTGCTGTAGGTCATGACCCCGGGGCATGACCTTCGGCACGTCAGCGCGGGGACGCCGCTCGCGATGCTCGTCCACGTCGCCAGTCAGGCCTCGTGGAAGGACCCACCATGACCGCTCAGCCCGTCACCGTCGCCGTCCCCGCCGCCCGCCCGCGTCACCGGCGCGTGCTGCGCTTCGCGGGCCACTACGCCGAGATGGTCGCCGCGATGGTCGTCGGCATGATGCTGCTCGCCCCGCTGTGGCCGGACGCCTGGACCGCGCGTCCGGACGTCGGCGCCCTGGTCATGGCGGCGAACATGACCGCCGGCATGGCGCTGTGGATGGCGATCCGCCGGCACACCGCCCGCCAGATCACCGAGATGTCGGCGGCGATGTGCGCGCCGTTCGTCCTGCTCCTCGCGCCCTACTGGGCGGGCCTGATCACCGGCGAGGTGCTCATGCTCGCGGGCCACGTGCTGATGTTCCTGACCATGTTCGCCGCGATGCTCTGGCGCCGCGACGAGTACGCGCACTGAGGTCCGAGGCCCGGGGTCGGAGATCAGGAGCGCCCTCATCGACCTCCTGAGCGCCGCCGGGTGCACTCGGTCGCCCGTGATCTCGCGAGACGCGTCAGCGGGGGCCGTCGGGGCCGTCGACGCGACGGGGCACGCGGCGCACGCCGGGGCCGAACTCGTCGTCGGGGTCGTCCGGGCGCACCGGGCGGCCCCGCTCGTCACCCGGGCGCCGGCGGTCGTCGCGCGCCGGGCGGGCCTCGACCGGCACCCGGCGCGGCCGGTCGCGGTCGCGGGGGTCGCGGTCGCGGGGGTCGCGGTCGCGGGGGTCGCGGTCGCGCGGATCGCGGTCGCGGGGGTCACGGTCGGGGTCACGGTCCCGTGGCGGCCGCTCGCGCTCCTTCGGCGGCCGGTCCCGGGGAGCACGCTCCTTCGGCGGCCGGTCGCGGGGGTCGCGGTCGCGGGGGTCGCGGTCCCGTGGCGGCCGGTCGCGCGGTGGCCGGTCGCGGGGGTCGGGGCGGGCGTCGGGGTCGAGGTCGTCCTCGGCGCGGCGCCAGGGCTCGACCCGCGTGCGCACGAAACCCAGCGCGAGGCAGATCGCGGTGGTGACCGCCAGCGTGGGGAACGCGTTGACGAGCGGGCCGCCGACGGCGAGCAGCGTCGAGGCGAGCCCGCCGGAGCGGGGCAGCGAGCCGGTGGCGGCGACCACCACGGGCACGCCCACCGCGAGCAGCAGCGGCGGCTGGACGAGCGGGACGAACAGCGAGTCGCGCCGGGCCCAGGCGGTTGCGAGGATGCAGCCGCCCGCGAAGCAGGCGGTGAACACGACGCCGAGCTCGCCGGAGGTCAGCATGTCGATGGCCAGGCCCGCCCCGGTCAGGACCGCCGCGAGCAGCAGCGATCCCCACCAGCGCAGCCCGCGCAGTGACCGCACGACCGAGCGCTCGCCGGGGCCGACCGCCCCGACGCCCGCAGCGTCGTCCCGTGTACTGGTCACCCCTCAACGCTAGCGGTCGGGTGATCGCCGATCGTCCAGCCGCCACGGGCGCGGGCGATCTCCGTGACGTGGACCACCCGATCGGCGCTGGTGGGCGTCCCCCGACTCGTGGGCGGGCGCCCGCGGCCGGCGTTCCACCTGGTCCGGGCTCTCGAGGTCGGCGGTGGTCACCGACAGGTCGGTGAACCGGCGGGCGCTGACCAGCACCCGCGACTCCAGCGAGCTCACCGTCTCGTTGAACGAGCGCACGCTGCCGTCGAGCGAGCGGCCCAGACGCGCGAGGTGGCCCGAGAGCGTCGCGATGCGCCCGTGCAGCTCGCGCCCGAGCGCGTGCACCTCGGCCGCGTTGCGGGCCAGCGCCTCCTGGCGCCAGGCGTACGCGACGGTGCGCAGCAGCGCCATCAACGTCGTGGGCGTGGCGATGACGACGTCGCTGCCGAACGCGTGCTCGAGCAGCGTGGGGTCGGCCTCGAGCGCGGCGGACAGGAACACCTCGCCCGGCACGAACATCACGACGAACTCCGGCGTCGGGTCGAAGCGGCGCCAGTAGGCCTTGGCGCCGAGCGCATCGACGTGCGCGCGGACCTGCTTGGCGTGCGCCGCCACCCGCTCGCGGCGCGCGGTGTCGTCGCGCGCCTCGGTGGACTCGAGGTAGGCCGTGAACGGGACCTTGGCGTCGACGACCACCTGCTTGCCGCCCGCGAGGTGCACCACCAGGTCGGGCCGCTGCACGCCGTCGTCGTCGCGGGCGTGGGCCTGGCGGGTGAAGTCGCAGTGCTCGACCATGCCCGCGAGGTCGACGACCCGCTCGAGCTGCAGCTCGCCCCACCGCCCCCGCACGTGCGGGGCGCGCAGCGCGCCGACCAGCGCGCGCGTCTCGCCGGCCACGCCCTGCGCGCTCGCCGCGACCGCCCCGACCTGCTCGCGCAGCGAGGCGAACGCGGCCTCCCGCTCGCGCTCGGCGCCCGCCATCTGGCGCTCCATGCGCCCGAGCGCCGTCGACACGGGCTCGAGCACGCGGTCGAGCGCGTCGGTGGAGGCGGCCGCGGCGGCCGGGACCAGCGCCCGCTCCCGGTCGCCGGCCCCGCGCCGCTCGGCGTGGAGCTCGGCGCGGGCCGCCGCCACCTCGGCGCTCGCCCGCCGCACGGCCTCGGCCACGGCGGCGTCGCGCCACGCACGGGCCAGGCGCAGCGCGACCCACGCCCCGACCACCGCGCCCAGCACGAGCCCCAGGAGCAGCCCGGCGAGCACCCCGTCCACGCTCATGGTCACGCAGGATGGATCACGCCCCCGACAACGCGGTGGATTCGGGCAGCTGTCATTCGCCTCCGGCGGGGCAGCTCCGCTGCGCTACGTGCCCCAGGACGCCTCCATCGCGAGCAGCCGGTCCTTGATCTCCAGGCCCCAGCGGTAGCCGCCGAGCCCGCCGTCCCGGCGCAGCACGCGGTGGCACGGCACGAACAGCGTCGCCGCGTTGTGGCCGCACGCCCGCGCCGCGAGCCGGTGTCCCCGCGGGTGGCCCGCCGCGGCCGCCAGCTCGCCGTACGTCGTGGGGTGGCCCGCGGGCACCCGGCGCAGCTGCTCCCGGACCGCGGTGGTCGCCGGACCGCTGATCTGGCGCACCGGGACCACCGCCGCCGGGGCCGGGTCGCCCTCGTGGAACGCCGTCACCGCCCGCGTCACCTCGCCCAGCTCGGTCCGGCGGGCCGGATCGGTGGGCCGGACGTCGGCGTGCACGAGGGCGAGCAGGCCCTCGACGTCATCGGTCCAGCCCGACGCGAGGACCGCGCCGTCGTCGTCGACGAGCGTGGTGAACGGGCCGAGCACGGTGGGGATCGTGGCGTGGGCGGACACGGGGCCTCCAGGTGGGAACGCTGTCACGAGGCGAGGGAGCCGGCTCCGCGTCGCGTCGTCTCCTGGGGTTGGACGCCGCCGGGCCGCCCACGGATCCCTCGCTGGCAGACTGGGATCCCGTGAGCTTGACCCTCGGCATCGTCGGACTCCCCAACGTGGGCAAGTCGACGATGTTCAACGCCCTGACCCGCAACGACGTCCTGGCCGCGAACTACCCGTTCGCCACCATCGAGCCCAACGTCGGCGTCGTGCCGCTGCGCGACCCCCGGCTCGACCGGCTCGCCGAGATGTTCTCGTCGGAGAAGGTCGTGCCGGCGACGGTGTCGTTCGTCGACATCGCGGGCATCGTCGCAGGCGCCAGCGAGGGCGCCGGGCTGGGCAACAAGTTCCTCGCCAACATCCGCGAGGCCGACGCGATCTGCCAGGTCGTGCGGGTGTTCGCCGACGACGACGTCGTCCACGTCGACGGCCGCGTCGACCCGGCGGCCGACATCGAGACGATCGCGACCGAGCTCGTCCTCGCCGACCTGCAGACGATCGAGAAGGCCCTCCCGCGCCTCGAGAAGGAGGCGCGGGTCAAGAAGGAGACCAGGGCCGCGGTCGACGAGATCGCCCACGCGCAGTCGGTGCTGAACGAGGGCCGCACCCTCTTCTCGGCCGGGCTCGACTCGCCGCGGCTGCGCGAGCTGAACCTCATGACGGTCAAGCCGTTCCTGTACGTCTTCAACGCCGACGAGCCGGTCCTCACCGACGACGCGCGGCGCAAGGAGCTCGCCGAGCTGGTGGCGCCCGCCGAGTCCGTGTTCCTCGACGCCAAGGTCGAGCAGGAGCTCCTCGAGCTCGACGCCGAGTCGGCGCAGGAGCTGCTCGAGTCGATCGGCCAGCCCGAGCCGGGTCTCGACGCGCTGGCCCGCGCCGGGTTCCGCACCCTCGGCCTGCAGACCTACCTCACGGCCGGCCCCAAGGAGTCCCGGGCCTGGACGATCCGGATCGGCGCGACGGCCCCGGAGGCCGCCGGCGTGATCCACACGGACTTCCAGAAGGGCTTCATCAAGGCCGAGATCGTCTCCTACGACGACCTCGTCGCCGCGGGCTCGATGAACGCCGCGAAGACCGCGGGCAAGGTCCGCATGGAGGGCAAGGACTACGTGATGGCCGACGGCGACGTCGTCGAGTTCCGGTTCAACGTGTAGAGCGGCAGCACGGTCCTCAAGGCCACGGCGGAGGCCGCACCGGACGTCCCACGCCGTCGGGAGTCCTCGGCTCGGACTCCACGGCGAGCACCGAGGTGAGCGGGCCGGTGATGAAGCGGCGGGTCGTGGTCAGCTCGCCGTGCTCGCCCTCGACCGCCACGAGCTCGGCGAACCCGAAGCTGTGTCCGTCGAGCTCGAACGTCCGCTCCTCGACCTCGTGCCAACCGTCGACGAGGAGCACGCGGGTCACATCGGGGTGCTGTTTGCGCAGGGTGTCGCTCACCGTGGCTCCACACCGATGTGGCGGGCGGCTTCGCCGGTCGACACCAACCGTCCCTCCTCGGGCACGAGCGCATGGTCGCAGCGCGGTTGACACGGTCCCACCGCTCGCCCTCCTCGCACCAGGTCTCCGCGGCTCCCCACCCGTGAGGCGCCCCCGATGCTCGATCACACTGACGACGCCCGTGCCGCGGGCCGAGGGCATGCCGCTGGGGGCGCCGACGACGGGTTCGCGCACGTCGTCGGGAGTTCCGGTTCGACGGGGAGAGGGGACAGCGGATGATGCCACCGAGCATCGCCGTCACGGGGGCGACGGGACGCCTCGGCGGACGGGTCGCCCGCCTGCTCGCCGAGCGCGGGATCGCCCAGCGCCTCGCCGTGCGCAGCCCCGAGCGCGCGCCGACGCTGCCCGGCGCGGTGGCCGTGCGGTGCGCCTACGACCGGCCCGACGAGGTCACCACCGCGCTCGAGGGCGCCGACACCGTCCTCATGGTCTCCGGCTCCGAGACCCCCGACCGCGTCGAGCAGCACCGGACGTTCATCGACGCCGCCGCGGCCGCCGGGGTGCACCGGCTCGTCTACGTCTCCTTCGTCGGCGCCTCGCCCGACGCCACGTTCACCCTCGCCCGCGACCACTTCGCCACCGAGGAGCACCTGCGCGCGAGCGGTCTGGCGGCCGTCGTCCTGCGGGACAACTTCTACCTCGACTTCCTGCCCGAGCTCGTCGAGGCCGACGGCGTCATCCGCGGCCCCGCGGGCACCGGACGCGTCGCCGCGGTCGCCCAGGACGACATCGCCGAGGCCGCCGTCGCGATCCTCGCCGCACCCGAGGACCACGACGGCGCGACCTACAGCCTCACCGGCCCCGAGGCCCTCACCCTGTCCGAGGCCGCCGGCGTCATCGCCCGCCGCACGGGCCGGCCGGTGACGTTCCACGACCAGACGGTCGACGAGGCGTACGCCTCCCGGGCGGGGCAGGCCCCGGACTGGCAGCTCGACGCCTGGGTCAGCACCTACACCGCGATCGCCGCCGGCGAGCTCGACGGCGTCACCGACGACATCCCCCGGCTCACGGGTCATCGTGCGCGGTCGCTGGACGACCTCCTCGCCGCGTCCGGCGGGCCCTAGCTGGGAGCAGCGGCTCTCTGCTACACCGGGCCGACACCGTGACGAAGGGGACGTCATGTGCCTGGAGAGGGTCACGTCCCGGGACGGCACGCCGATCGCCTGGTGGCGCAGCGGGGAGGGGCCGCCGCTCGTGCTCGTGCACGGGACGTCCGCCGACCACAGCCGCTGGGCTCCCGTCCTCCCGGCGCTGGAGCAGCACCACACGGTCTGTGCGATCGACCGGCGCGGGCGGGGCGCCAGCGGCGACGCGACGGACTACGCGCTCGAGCGGGAGTTCGAGGACCTGGCCGCCGTCGTGGACGCGCTGGGGGAGCCGGCGACCCTGCTCGGCCACTCGTACGGGGGGCTGTGCGCCCTCGAGGCCACCCTGCTCTCCCGCAACGTCCGGGCCCTGGTGCTCTACGAGCCCGCGATCGGGATGGCGGCCGCACGACCCGAGGTCATCGAGCGGCTCGAGACCCTGTTGCGGGCGGAGGACCGGGACGGCGTGGTGGCGACGATGGGGCGCGAGGTCGCCGGCGTGCCGCCGGAGGTCGTGGCGGCCACGCGGTCCCTGCCCGTGTGGCAGGCGCGCATGGCGGCAGCGCACACCATCCCGCGGGAGCTGCGGGCGACCGAGGCGTATCGGTTCGATGCGGAGCGGTTCCGGGAGCTCCCGGTGCCGACGCTGGTGCTGCGCGGGGACGCGAGCCCGGCCGACTACCGCACCGCCGTCGAGGCCGTGGACGAGGCGCTGCCCGACTCCCGCATCGTCGTCATGCCCGGCCAGGGGCACGTGGCCATGGACACCGGGACCGACCTCTTCACCGCCGAGGTCCTCCGGTTCACCGCGGGTGCGTGACCGGTCTCAGAACGGCGGACGCTCGTTCGAGGCGTCGAAGAGGCTGACCTGCACGTCGAGCACCTCGTCGCCGATGTCGCGCGCGTGCGCGATCGAGCGCCAGTGGTCGAGGTCGTCCTGCGACGCCCAGCGCTCGAAGTTGTTGATCCGCCCGGGGTCGACGGAGTCGGCGGTCACGGCCACGTCCAGGCACCCCGGCGCGGCACGTGCGCGCCGCACGAGGTCGGCGAACTCCGCGACCAGCGCGTCGCGGCGTTCCGGGGCGACCTGGACGTGTCCCGCGATGATGAGCATCGGCCGATCCTACCGTAGGACCAGAAAGTCCTACAGAGGTCAGCGCCAGCCCAGCTCCGGGGCGAGGTGGGTGAGCACGCTCTCGACGACGTGGGCGTTGTAGTCGACGCCGAGCTGGTTGGGCACCGTGAGCAGCAGCGTGTCCGCCGCGGCGATGGCCTCGTCCTCGGCCAGCTCGGCGACGAGCTTGTCGGGCTCGCCGGCGTAGGTCCTGCCGAAGCGGGCGTCGCCGCCGTCGAGGTGGCCGACCTGGTCGGTGGAGTGCCGCTCGCGCCAGAACAGCTGGCGGTCGAGGTCGCTGACGATCGGGAAGATGCTGCGGCTGACCGACACGCGCGGCTCGCGCTCGTGACCGGCCGCGGCCCACGCGTCACGGAACCGCTGGATCTGTTCGGCCTGCAGACGGTGGAACGGCTCGCCGGTGTCCTCGGTGAGCAACGTCGAGCTCATGAGGTTCATGCCCTGCTCGGCCGTCCACTCCGCGGTGGCGCGGCTGCCGGCGCCCCACCAGATGCGGTCGCGCAGCCCCGGGGCGTACGGCTCGAGGCGCAGCAGGCCGGGCGGGTTCGCGAACATCGGGCGCGGGTTGGGCTGCGCGAAGCCCTCACCCTGCAGGACGTCGAGGAAGCGCGCGGTGTGGTCGCGTGCCATGTCGGCGTCGGTCGAGCCGTCCTGCGGCGTGTGGCCGAAGTAGCGGTAGCCGTCGATGACCTGCTCGGGCGACCCGCGGCTGATGCCGAGCTGCAGGCGTCCGCCGGAGATCAGGTCGGCGGCCCCGGCGTCCTCGGCCATGGACAGCGGGTTCTCGTAGCGCATGTCGATCACGCCGGTGCCGAGCTCGATCCGGCTCGTCCTCGCGGCCGCCGCCGCGAGCAGCGGGAACGGCGAGGCGAGCTGGCGGGCGAAGTGGTGCACGCGGAAGTACGCGCCGTCGGCGCCCGCCTCCTCGGCGGCCACGGCCAGGTCGATCGACTGCAGCAGGGCGTCCTGCGCGGACCGGACCATCGACGCCGACGACGGCGACCAGTGCCCGAAGGAGAGGAACCCGATCTTCTTCACGCTTCAACCAACGGCGGCGCCCCGGGCGGCATTCCGACCCGGGGCCCGGCACCGGGTCAGCCCTGGTCCATGGAGAAGAGCTCGAGCTGGACTGTCGGGGTCGCGGACGACGAGCGCCGAGGAGGGCGGTGTACCTCGCAGAGATCGAGAGACACGCAATGTCGGGCGCCGGTCGGGCGGTCCGGATTCGCAGGTCCCGGGGGTTGACACCCCGCCCCCGACCCCTCGATCTTGCTCGGACCATCGTGGCTCGAGGAGGAGTGCCGTGGCGCAGCAGGACTTCGACGTGGTGTCCGACGGGTGGTCGTACCTGGAGTGCCCGCGGTGGCACGACGGGCGGCTGTGGGTCTCGGACTTCTACACCGAGCGGGTCGTCGCGATCGACCCCGACGGTGGCCACGAGGTGATCGCCGAGGTGCCCCAGCAGCCCTCCGGTCTCGGTTTCCTGCCCGACGGGCGCCTGTTGATCGTCTCGATGCGCGACCACCGGATCCTGCGGCGCGAGCACGACGGGTCCCTGGTGGAGCACGCCGACCTGTCGGGGCTGGTCGGCCACCACCTCAACGACATGGTCGTCGACGCCCGCGGCGGCGCCTACGTCGGCAACTTCGGCTTCGACCTCATGGGCGGTGCCCCGCTCGCCCGCACGACGCTGACCCACGTCGCCCCCGACGGCACGCCGCGCACCATCGCCGACGACCTGCTCTTCCCCAACGGGATGGTGCTGTTCGACCGCGTCCTCGTCGTCGCCGAGACCTTCGGTGCGCGCCTGACCGCGTTCGACGTCGCCGACGACGGCGGCCTCGCGCGCCGCCGCGACTGGGCCCGGTTCGCGCCGCCGCCGGTGACCGACGACGTCGGCGAGGCCCTCGCCGGTCTCACCGTCGCGCCCGACGGGCTGGGCGGCGACGCCGAGGGCGCGATCTGGGTGGCCGACGCCCTGCACCAGCGGGTCCTGCGCGTCGCCGAGGGCGGCACGATCCTCGAGGAGCGCCCGACCGGCGGCCTCGGCGTCTACGCCTGCATGCTCGGCGGCGAGGACGGTCGGACGCTCTACGCGTGCGCGGCGCCGTCGTTCGCCGAGCACGAGCGCCGCCCGGTGCGCGAGGCCGTCCTGCTCGCCACCCGGGTCGACGTGCCGCACGCCGCGCTGCCCTGACGGGCCCGCCTACGCGCGAGGCCGGAGGCCCGCGACGGGCAGGGCGGCGAGCCGGCTGCCCTGTACCCCGCCGGGGTCCACGCGGCGCAGGTCGGCGGCGGGCACGGCCAGGCGCGCGTCGGGGAAGTCGGTGACGACGACGTCGACGGCGGCGGCGAGCTCGGTGCGCGCGAGGTGGATGCCCGCGCACACGTGCGGCCCGGCGCCGAAGGCCATCCCGCTGCCCGGGCCCGCACCGGGGTCGTCGGCGAGGCCGGCGAGGTCGACGAGCACGGGTGTCCGGGGCGCGAGCACGACGCCCGCGAGCTCGACCTCCTCGGTGATGAAGCGCCACAGCGAGAACGGTGCCGGCGGGTCGCGGCGCAGGACGTCGTCGACGAGCGCGGGCACGTCGGCGGGCGGGCTGCCTCTCCGGGTCGAGCTCCGCTGCGCTGCGTCTCTCGCGGTCAGGACGCGCGCGAGCAGGAAGCCCAGCGCGATGTCGGTGGTCAGCTGGCCGGCGAAGATCAGGGCGAAGAGCAGGTAGTGCACCTCGTCGTCGGTCACCGACGCCGGCAGGCGCCCGCGCAGCTCGCGGGCCAGGCCGTCGTGCTCCATCGCCGCCGCGCCGAGCCGGGCGAAGGCGCCCATCGCCGCCGCCGCGTCCGCGGCGTCACCGAGCATGCGCCGGCAGGCGTCCACGGCGTCGTCGATCATGGCGCGGGGCAGGCCGAGCAGGTCGCCGACGACCGTGAGCGGGTAGCGGGTGGTGAAGTCGGCGGTGAGGTCGGCGGTGTCCCCGAGACCGGCGAGCAGCTCCCGGGCGGCGTCGCGCATCGCCCCGGCCCGGGCCCGCATCCGGCGCGGCGAGAGCATCGGGGCGTGCGCCCGGCGCAGCGCGGCGTGGGGCGCGCCCTCGGCCGTGGTCAGCGACAGGGCGTCGGCGGCGGCCGGCTCGAGACCGGCGACCCGCGGATCCCACGTGGACGGGGCGAGGGCGGTGTCCGTGACGATCCGCCGGTCGCCGAGGACGACCCGGGCGAGCGCCGCGGTGGTCACCACCGCGACCGGACCGCCGGCCGGCGCCTCCGTGAGGACCACCGGCCCCGCGGCGCGCAGCACGTCCCGGCCGGGGTAGGGCTCGTCCGGGCGGTGGGTCCCGCCGGTGAACGGGCAGGTGCCGTGCGACGATTGCTGCGTCATGCAGAGACTGTGACACACATTCGCTGCACTGTGCAGTGAAATCCCCGAGGGAGGTGGCGGTGGAGCCCGAGGAGGTCGTCGCGGCGCTCGCGGCGTGGAGCGTGCGGCTCGTGCAGTTCAACGGGCACGTCGCCGGGCAGCTGGGGGTCGGCACCACCGAGCTGCAGTGCCTCTACGAGCTCGCGCAGCACGGGCCCGCGACCCCGGGCGCGCTCGCCGCGCGGCTGAACCTCACCACCGGCTCCGCGTCGCGGATGGTCGAGCGCCTGCACGCGGCCGGGCACGTCCACCGGGTCGCCGACCCGGCCGACCGCCGCCGCGTGCTCGTCGAGCCGGACCCGGCCTCGCTCGCGCGCATCGGCGCGATCTACGGCCCGCTCAACGACCGGCTCGCCGCCCTGCTCGCGGGCACGGCCCCCGCGGAGCTCGAGCGCATGGGCGCGTTCCTGGCGGCGGCCGAGGAGCGCACCGACGAGCTCATCCGGGAGCTGTCGGCGGGGTGACGGCGGGCAGCGTCGCGGGCAGGCCCGCGCGGGCCAGGTGCTCGGGGCCGATGAACGCGGTGACCTCGGCGATCCGCCCGTCCTCGGCGAGCGTCAGCACGTCGAGGACCATGCCCCGCCAGAGCTGCTCCTCGCCGTCCCAGGTGTAGCAGCCGACGGCGAGCTGGCCGTTGGCGCGCGTGGGCACGTGGCGCCACGCCGTCCGCAGCGGGGCCGCCTCCAGGAACGCCCGCACGGCCGGCAGCCCGCGGAACCACGCGGCGTTCGGCGGCATCGTCCACGTGACGTCGGCGGTGAGCAGGGCGACCAGCGCCTCGGCGTCGCCCGCCTCCAGCGCGGCGGTGTAGCGCGCGACGGTGGCGGCGAGCGAGGCGTCGGACAGGGCGCGCAGGGTGCGCTGCTGGCTCGGGCCGGTGACCTTGGTGGCCAGCGTGGCGCGGGCGCGCTGCACGGCGCTGTTCACCGACGCCGTCGTCGTCGCCATCATCGCGGCGACCTCGGCCGCCGAGAACCCCAGCACCTCCATGAGCAGCAGCGCGGCGCGCTGGTTGCCCGGCAGGTGCTGCAGGGCGGCGACGAAGGCGAGCTCGACCGTCTCGCGCTCCTGCACCGTGGCGTCCGGGTCGTCGGGGTAGGGCCCCAGCCAGGCCACCTCGGTGCGCGGCGGGTCGTCCACGACGCCCTCGCTCGCCGGGCCGAGGTCCATCGGCAGCGCACGGCGCCCGCGGCGCCCGGCGGTGTCGAGGCTGGTGTTGGTGGCCACCGTGTAGAGCCACGACCGCAGCGCGCCGGGCCGGCCGGACCGGTCCTCGAAGCGGTCGATCGCCCGCCAGGCCCGCAGCAGCGCGTCCTGCAGCGCGTCGTCGGCGTCGTGGACCGAGCCGAGCATCCGGTAGCAGTGGGCGTGCAGCTCGCGGCGCAGCGGCGCGACCAGCCGGGCGAACGCCTCGTCGTCGCCGGCCCGTGCGCGGGCGAGGTCGGGATCCGGGGCCGGGTCCGCGGAGGTCGTGCTCATGACCGTGCAGTGTGCCGCGCGGGACCGACATCGCCGAGGCGTCCGGGAGCCGACGTCACCCGCCGCGACCGGTCCCGGGCCGCTCGGCGCACGCCCCTGACCCGGCCGGACGCACCACTCGACGCCGCGTGCTGTCATCCGGGGACTGCTGACTCGGGTGGGGGACGTCCGTGCCTAGTCTGTCTCCGTGCGCTCGGAGCGGTGGTCGTCCCGGACCGCGGACCTGACGCTTCCCGAGCGGGTCGCGTGGGTCCTCGGCGACGACGACGGCCGCCCGCTGTCCACGCTCACCGAGCCCGCGGGACTGCTGGTGGCCGCCGCGATGGTGGAGCTGCTGCTCGACGCCTCCCTGCTCGACGCGGGCGCCTCCTACCGCCGCGGACCGGTGGAGGTCACCGATCCCCTGCTGCGGTGGGTGGGCGAGGGCCTCGTGTCCCGCGGCGGCGCCAAGGCCGACCTGCAGCGCGCCGTGACGGGTCCCCGCGGCGCGCAGATGATCCGCCGGACCATGGACCGGCTGGTCGAGCGCGGGCTCGCGGCCCGCGAGCCGCGCCGGGTGTTCGGCTACCTGACGATGCCGGTGTTCGGGTCCGCGCTGCGCGTGTACGAGGTCGACGCGCTGCACCACGACCGCGCCGCCGTCCGCGCCGTCCTCGAGGGCGACGAGGAGCCCGACGAGGCCGTCGCGATGCTGGTCGTGCTGCTGCACCACGGCCGGCGCGTGCCCGAGCTGAGCCCGTCCGACCCCGCCCGCGCGGCGCGCCGGGCGCGGGCCGTCGCCGACGGTCGGTACGTGTCGCTCGGCGTCGCCCAGGACATCCGCCGGCTCGTCTCGCCGACCGTCGGGGCCGTCCTCGCCGCCCTCACCGCGACCACGGTGATCGGTTCGGACCACTGATCGCGTCCGGGTGGCTGCACTCGGCCGATTCCCTCGACCGGACCCCCTGTCGCGCGGCGCGAAACGGATTACGGTAGGACATCCGAACCGGGCGCGAGGGCCCGGGGCCGGGGAGGGGAGCTTCCCATGACGTCCACCAGCCCTCCGGAGGGCCTGCCCGTCCTCGAGGCCGGCGCGCACCGCGACGCGGAGGCCGGCAGTTGTCTCATGGAGTACGTATCCGTGCTCGCCGGTGAACGCTTCACCGACCGCCCCCGCTGCACCCATCCCGCGCTCGCGGCGGTGGCGTGGCAGGTCAACGACGCGGTGTCGTCGACGGCCCGCCAGCAGCTGGGCACCCGCGCGGTCACGCTGATCGGTCTCGGCCGGGACGCCGGCGTCGAGGTCCGGCCGATCGTCCTCGCGACGATCGCCCGCGCCGGCCTCGCGATCGATCCGGCCAACCGGTTCTTCCCCCGCCTGCAGCGCCGGCTCGAGCGCCGCGCCGAGGTCCGGCCGCGCCGTCGCGGGCGGGGCGAGGAGGGCGACGGCGGCCGCCTGGCGACCCTGCTGCACGTGGGGCCGGTCAACCACGCCTGCGCCCACCTGCTCGTGGCCGCCCGCGTGGCCGATCTCGACGCCGAGGCCCGCGACCGGATGCTCGTCGCCCTGCTCGACGACACCATCGCCGCGGTGCGCGAGGCCGAGCGCGAGCGCCGCGCCGAGCTCGAGGTGCGCCCCACCGTCGCGAGCAGCTAGCCGACCCTGACGCAGATCAGCGGCTCGACGCAGAGGCCCGGGCCGCCGCCCGCCGAACCGTTCGACGAGCCGCCGGACCGACCGCCGCCGGACTGACCGCCGCCGGACCCGGAACCCGAGCCGGAGTTCGAGCTGCCACCGTTCGAGCTGCCGCCGTTCGAGCCGCCCGCGCTGTTCGCGCCATTCGCGCCGGACGAGCCGGAGCCACGGGTCGGGCCGCCGGGGGAACGGGCGGCCTCGCCGTCCGCGCCGGCGGTCGGCGCGCGTCCGGTGCTCGGCGCGTCCGTCGCCGTGCCCGCGCGGTCCGGCACGTCGGTCGCGGCGCCCACCGGGCTCGGCGTCACCGGCGGGACCGGGGCGGGGCCGGCGGGCGTCGAGCCGCCCGGCGGAGGGATCGCGGGCGTGGCCGAGCTCGACACGGCCGGGGCGGGCGCCGCGTCCGGGACGGATTCGGAGAGCGTCCCGGGCGCGAGGTAGCCCGCCTGCGCGGAGCCCAGCATCACGACCGCGCCGAACAGCGCCGCGAACAGCACCTTCTTCACCACGCCGGCCTCCACGCACGTCGCGCCGGGGTGATCTCCGAGCGACCCGAGCAGCCGGACATCGCGGGCGACACCGGGCTTGTGACCTGCGATGACGCGGTCTCGCCCGAACGCGGAGGCGGATCACCCGCGAGGAGGTGTCCGCTCGACCCAGCGCGTTCGGCGGCGTCCGGACGGGCGACGGGCGGCGTGCTCGATCGTGTCCCCGCCGACCGGGACGACCGGGACGACCGGCACGTCCGGCAGGCCGGCGCGCACGTCGATCATGCGGGACGTGCCCCTCGCGACGGAGCTGCGCGGAGCCGCGTTCCGGTGGTGGGCGCCCCTCGCTCGACTAGTCGACCGAGGGGGACCTTCGCTCAGCGGCCCCCGGCGCGCCCCGGCTCCGGAGCACCACCGGCACGACGAGGAGGCAGGCCGCCACGGCGACGAGGAACGCCGCCGACCCGCCGGAGGCGCCCAGCACCGCGGACAGGGCCGCCGCGCCGAGGCCCGTGCCGGCGTCGTAGGCGGTGTTCCACCAGGTGCTCGCCGCCCCGGAGCGGGTGGGGCCGGCGCGGGCGAACAGCGCGAGCAGCGTGTCGCTCTGCACCGCCCCGAAGCCCGCGCCGACGAGCGCCGCGCCGGCGAGCACGGCGACGGCCACCGTGGTGCCGCCCAGCGCCACCACCAGGGCGCCCAGGGCGGCGACGGCGAGCCCGACGAGCGTGAGGGCGGGGGTGCGGACGCGCGCGCCGCGCCGGTCGGCGAGCTCGCCCGCGATCCCGCGCCCCGCGAGCTGGCCCGCGGTGAGGACGGCGAGCGCGATCGCCGCGGTGGCCGTGCCCCCCGCGAGCCCCGTCGGCGACCCGTCGGGCGCCCACAGCGGCAGCACCGTGATCACTCCGCCGGCCGCGGCCGCAGACACCACCATGGCCGTCCACGGGGGCACCGCCACGGCGACGGGCAGGCCGCCGGAGCGGTCGCGCGGCGCCGCCCGCGTGGTCGGCAGGCGCGCGCAGCACAGCGCCGAGACCAGGGGCATCGCGGCCCCGGCGAGCAGGACCACGGTCGGGTCGAGCACCTCGTAGGCCCACACCCCGCCGCTGAGCAGGACGAGCTGGGGCAGGCCGACCGCGACCCCGTAGAGGCCGACCGCGCGCCCGCGCCGCGACGGCGGGGCGAGGTCGGCGACGAGCGCGGCCCCGGTCACCGTCACCAGCCCGAACCCGATGCCGCGCACCACGGCCACCGCGATCAGCACCCCCAGCGCCGACGTCGCGGCGAGCAGCACCGCCGGGGCGCCGAGGGCCAGCGCGCCCGCGACGAGCGCCGCCCGCGGCCCCGTGCGCCGCAGCACCGCGGGCACCGTGAGCTGGGCGGCGACGGTGGCCGCCATGAACACACCGGTCGTGGCGCCGGCGGCGGCCGGGCTCGCCCCGCCCGCGGCGGCGTGCACGGGCACGACCGGCAGCAGCAGCGCGTAGCCGCCGAAGGCGAGGACCGTCGCGACGAGGACGGCGACGAACGGGGCGGACCACAGGTCCGCCGGGCGGGCCTCGCTCAGAGGATCACGACGCGCCGCGGGCGTCGAGCTCCGCGGAGATCTTCGCGGCCAGGGCGGTGTCCTTGGCCGTCAGCCCGCCCTCGGAGTGCGTCGACAGCTTGAACTTCAGGCTGTTGTAGCGGATGTTCATGTCCGGGTGGTGGTTGTCGGCCTCGGCGAGCTCGGCGACCGCGTCGACGGCCGCGATCGCCTCCGGGAAGGTCGGCAGCTTCGCGAACCGCACGATGGTGGCGTCGTCCTCGCGCTGCCAGCCGGGCAGGTCCTTCAGGGCGTCGGCGATCGCTTCCTCGCTCAGGAGTTCAGCCATGCCCGGATCCTGACACGTCGCGACGGCCGCCACACTGATCGACGTGGACCGGGTCGTGGTGGGCGCCGCCGTCGTGCGCGACGGGCGGGTGCTCGCGGCGCGCCGCACCCGGCCGGCGGTCGCCGCGGGACGCTGGGAGCTGCCCGGCGGCGCGGTCGAGCCGGGCGAGGACGAGGCGACCGCGCTGGCCCGGGAGCTGCGCGAGGAGCTGGCGCTCGACGACGTCGGCGTCGGCGAGCGGGTCGGGCCGGAGGTGCCGCTGCCCGGCGAGCGCGTCCTGCGCATCCGGGTGTGCCGGGCGGCGGGGGAGCCGACGGCGCTCGAGCACGACGCGCTGCGGTGGCTGGGCCCCGACGACCTCGACGGGATCGACTGGCTGGACGCCGACCGCGCGGTGCTGCCCGCGATCGCGACCCTGCTCAGGCCGCCCGGGCCTTCTTCAGCGCCTTCTTGAGGTCCTTGCCGGTGACGCCGGCCTCGCTCAGCCGCGCGGCGCGCATGAGCAGCACCGGGCAGCCCTTGCAGCGCGGTGTCGACCGGCAGCACTTCTTCTTGATCTTCTTGGCGCCGGTGAGCGGCGCGGCGTCGGCATAGCGGACGAGGTGCAGCGGCACCACCGGTCCCTTCGGCCGCCCCGCCTGCTCGGTCGCCTGCTTGGCCGCCTTCTTGCCGGCCTTCTTGCCGGCCTTCTTGCCGGCCTTCCCGCCGACCTCGGGCACGCGGCGCTCCTGGCCCTTCTTCTTCGCGCCCTTGCCCATGAGGTGAGGCTAACCTCTGCTCCCGGGTCGGGACCAGACCCGTCGGTCTGCCCCGGCGGTGACCGTGTCACGATGACGATCCCCGGTACGGCCGGTTCTCGGTAGTGCTCCGGACCGCCGATCGGGACGACCGAGCGGTCTGTCGAGGAAGAAGGGCCGGATCCAGGCGTGAGCGGTCCCCGACGTGCCGTCGGTGTCGTTCGCGTCCTCCCCGCCCTGGCGCTCGTCCTCGCGGTCCTGGCGGCGTGCTCCGGCGCACCCCCGCCGGTGGTCGGCCAGGTGCCCGTGCCGGCGCCGGCCCCGACGCCCCAGCTCGAGCCCGACCCCACCGAGCTGCGCATCGGTGTCGACGACCTGGGCGTCGGCTTCAACCCGCACCGCGTCGCCGACGACACGCCGCTGTCCCGCGCGATGGCCGGGCTGGTGCTCCCGTCGGCGTTCCGGCCGGGGCCCGACGGCGAGCCGCGGCTCGACACGGCGGTGGTGACCTCGGCGCGCATCACCTCGACCGAGCCGTTCACCGTCTCCTACGAGATCGCCCCGGCGGCGAGCTGGTCGGACAACGCCCCGGTGGCGGCCGAGGACTTCGTCTACCTCTGGCAGCAGATGCGCAGCCAGCCCGGGGTGGTCGGCGCCGCCGGCTACCGCGCGATCACCGACGTGCGCTCGCGCGCGGGCGGCAAGGCCGTCGACGTGGTGTTCGACCGGCCCTACCCGGCCTGGCAGACGCTGTTCGACCACATGCTGCCCGCGCACCTGCTCAAGGACGCCCCCGGCTCGTGGGGCGGTGGGCTCACCGACAGCATCCCGGTCTCGGCGGGCCCGTTCACGGTCCGCGTCGTCGACCGCATCCGCGGGCAGGTCACGCTCGCGCGCAACGACCGCTTCTGGGGCACCCCGTCGGTCCCCGACGAGATCGTCTTCCAGGCCGCCGAGGCGCCGTCGCTGATCGACCGGGTCCGCTCCGGCGACGTGCAGGCCACGCAGTTCCGGGCCGACGCCGACGACCTCGCCGCGCTGCGGGCGGTCGGGTCGGAGCTCAGCGTGCGCACCCTGCCCGAGCCCGCGCTCGTGCAGCTCGCGCTGCGCAGCGACGACGGCCCGCTCGCCGACCTGCGGGTGCGGCGGGCCGTGGCGTCGGCGATGGACCGCTCGGCGCTGCGGGCGGTGGGCACCAGCGGCGGCCCGTCGGCGCAGCTGCCCGCGGACGCGTTCGCCCGGGCGCCGTCGGAGGAGGACTACCGCTCGACGCTGCCCGCGGACTCGCCCGCGGCGCGCCGGGACGTCGACGAGACGTTCCGGCTGCTCACCGAGGCCGGGTACACCCGCGGCGAGAACGGCACCTGGGAGCGCGGCGGGCAGCCGCTGATCCTGCGTCTCGCGGCCCCGCCGCAGGTCGCGCCCTACGGGCGGCTGATGGCGACCCTCGGTACGCAGCTCCGCGCGGCCGGCATCGCCTCGGTCGTCGTCGCCGACGGCGGCACCTCGGGCTTCGCGCCCGGGCGCGGGCCGGCCTCGACGACCACGGGGACGCCCCCGGGCGCGCCCAGCCCGGCCCCCACCGCGCCCCCGACGGGCACCCCCACCCCGTCGGGCGGGGCGCTGCTCGCGACGACGCCCACCCCGGTGCCCGGCGGCGGGACGAGCAGCCCGTCGCGGGCGGGGCCGAGCAGCGGCGGCGCAGCCACCACCACGACCACGGTCCCGCCGACGCCCAACTCGCCGTCGGACCTCGCCGTCGCCGACATCGCCGTCGAGGCCCTGCCCGTCGGCGGCGACCCGATCGCCGACCTGGCGTCGGTCGTCGGCTGTCCCGGAGGCCGCGCGCCGGCCACCTCGGGCCACACGGGCGCCGACGAGGGTGTCGCCCTGGCCGCCGCCGACGTCGGCCCGACCGCGCCGGGCGCGACCGTTCCGCCGCCGAGCACGGTGGCCGCGCCGACGAGCACGTCGCCGCCGACGAGCGCCGCCCCGGCCGCGTCGGCCACGGGCGCGGCACCGACGTCCACCGACGCCGCCGGACCCTCCACGGCCGCGACGACCCCGGACGCGGACGAGGTCGAGGAGCTCGCCGAGGACCTCGCCGAGCCCCAGGCCTCCGAGGCGCTGACGCCCACCGGGTTCTGCGACCCCGCCCTGCAGGCGCTGCTCGACGGCGCGTCCGCCGGCACGGTCTCGACCGACACGGCGCTCGCCCTCGCCGAGCCGGCGCTGTGGTCGTCGCTGCCGACGATCCCGCTGTTCCAGGCGGCGTCGGTGCTGGTCAGCCCCACCGACCGCACGGACGTGGTCATCGGCCCGCTCACCGAGAGCCCCTTCGCCGGCGCCGACCGCTGGACGCCGCCGCCGGCGACCCAGCGCGGGGACGACGGCATCAACTGACACGCGCGCCATGTCGCCCGTGATGGTTCACGTGAACGTTCCCGGAAACCTTGCCGCATTCGGGGGAAACCCTTAGGTTGCGTGCGGTCGAGTCACGCGCGGTGATCGGTCGATTGCCCCGCGCGAGCGAGTCGTCCGTGCTACCACCACGAGGAGGAACGTTGCGCGTGCGCCGGCTGGTCACGATCGTGGCCGCATCGCTCGCCGTGGCGCTGGTCGCCACCGCGTGCGGCGGGGGAGGGGGCGGCGACGACCAGTCCGCCCGGACGATCGGCATCGAGTGGGGCGAGCCCGAGAACCCGTTGATCCCAGGCAACACCACCGAGCAGAACGGCGGCGACGTCATCGACGCGCTGTTCGCCGGGCTCGTGAAGTACGACGTCAACACCGCCGACCCCACCGACGAGGTGGCGGAGTCGATCACCACGACGGACAACCGGAACTTCACGATCCGGATCAAGCCGGGCTGGACGTTCCACGACGGCACCCCGGTGACGGCGCAGAGCTTCGTCGACTCCTGGAACTGGACCGCCTACGGCCCCAACGCCGCCGAGGCCCAGTCGTTCATGGAGAAGATCGACGGCTACGACGAGGTCTCCACCGAGGCCCCCACCGCGCCGACGATGCGCGGGCTGCGCGTGGTCGACCCGCAGACGTTCACGGTGGCGCTCAAGGCGCCGTTCACGATCTTCCCGCTGACGCTCGGGTACTCCGCGTACTACCCGATGCCGCAGAAGTTCTTCACCGACCGCCCCGGCTACGAGGCCGCGCCGGTGGGCAACGGCGAGTTCCGGTTCGAGTCCCGCACGCCGAACCAGAGCCTGACGCTGGTGCGCAACGACCAGTACGCGGGCTCGGTGAAGCCGCAGGCCCAGCGCCTGGAGTTCCGCGTCTACTCCGAGATCCAGACCGCCTACGACGACGTCGTGTCCGGCAACCTCGACCACATCCGCGCGATGCCCAGCGCGGCCCTGGCCGGCGACCGGTGGCGGACCGACCTCGGCGCCGGGGCCCACCAGAAGGAGGGCCTGGTCACCGACTCCCTCGGCTTCCCGCTCTACGACCCGCGCTTCGCGAACCCGGACCTGCGCAAGGCCATCTCGATGGCCATCGACCGCCAGGCGATCGTCAACCAGATCTTCGGCGGCGTCTACCGGCCCGCGACCGGCTACGCGACGTCGGCGGCCGAGGGCTTCGTCCCGAACCAGTGCGGCGAGTTCTGCACGTTCGACCCGCAGCGGGCCCAGCAGCTGCTCGCCCAGGCCGGCGGCTTCCAGGGGCCGCTGACGCTGACCGCCAACTCCGACGGCGGGCACGACCCGTACATGCAGGCCGTGGCCAACAGCATCCGCCAGACCCTCGGGATCGACGCCCGGTACACCCCGGTGCCCTCGTTCTCCGAGCAGCGACGGCTGGCCAACGACCGCGGGTTCACCGGCCTGTTCCGCAACGGCTGGCAGGGCGACTACCCGAGCATCGAGACGTTCCTGACCCAGCTCTACCGCACGAACGCCTCGACGAACGACTACGTCTACTCCAACCCGGCCGTCGACGCCGCGCTGAGCCAGGCCGACCAGGCCCCGGACATCGCGGCCGCCGACCAGGGCTACGCAGCGGCCGAGCGGCTCGTGCTGAACGACATGCCGAACATCCCGCTGTGGAGCCGCCCGGTGATCTACGGCAACTCCGCGCGCGTGGCCGAGGCCGAGCACAACCCGCTGAACCGGCAGGACACCACGACCTACCGGCTCAACCCGCAGGGCTAGTCCCACCGACGTACGGTCGCGGGGCCGTGACGCCGGGCCCCGAAGGAGGATGCCGTGGGCCGCTACACCCTGCGGCGCCTGCTGCAGCTCGTCCCGGTGTTCCTCGGGACGACGTTCATCGTCTACTACCTGGTCTGGGGCCTGTCCGACGACCCGTTCGCGGGCAAGTGCGGGCAGCGGGAGTGCTCGGCCTCCTACGTCGCCCAGATGACCGAGCGCTACAACCTCGACGACCCCGTGATCGTGCAGTACCTCAAGTACCTGGGTGCCCTGCTGACCGGGGACTTCGGGCAGACCTTCTCGGGCACCGAGGTGTCGACGCTCATCGCGACCGCCTACCCGGTCACGATCAAGCTCGCGCTGGTCGCCGTGGCCATCGAGGCGGTCATCGGCATCGCGGCCGGCGTGCTCACCGGGCTGCGCGGGCGCGGGTTCGTCGACAACCTCGTGCTCGTCTCGACGCTGGTCCTCATCGCCCTGCCGGTGTTCGTCACCGGCCTGGTCCTGCGCCAGGTGCTCGGGGTGGAGCTGGGCTGGATCCGGACCTCGGTCCCCGGGGACCCGACGATCGGGCAGCTGCTCGTCCCCGGGTTCGTGCTGGGGAGCCTGTCGATGGCCTACGTGGCCCGGCTGACGCGCACGAGCCTCGTGGAGAACCGGCGCGCCGACTTCGTCCGCACCGCGATCGCGAAGGGCCTCCCGCGGCGCCGGGTGGTCGGGGTGCACATGCTGCGCAACTCGCTGATCCCGGTGGTGACCTTCCTGGGCTACGACATCGGCGCGCTCATGGGCGGGGCCATCGTCACCGAGGGCGTGTTCAACATCCGCGGCATCGGGGGGCTGGTGTATCGCGGGATCGAGCAGCAGGACATCGCCACGGTCGTCGGCATCGTCGGCCTGCTCGTCATCGTGTTCCTGCTGGCGAACCTGCTCGTCGACCTGCTCTACGCCGTGCTCGACCCGAGGATCCGCTATGACTGACACCGCACCGGCCCTCCGCCCGGCCGGGGCCGCCGGGCCCGAGGGCGCCGGCGCGGGCGCCGAGCCCGCGGGCGGGCTGTGGGCCGACGGGTGGGACCGGCTGCGCCGCCGCCCCCTGTTCTGGGCCGCCTCGGCGCTCATCGGCGTCCTGCTCGTGATGGCGGTGGCCCCGTCGCTGTTCACCTCGGTGGACCCGCAGGCGGCCGACCTCGCCCTCTCCGGCGCCGACTCGTCACCGGACGCGATCTTCGGCCGGGATCTCCAGGGTCACGACATCTACGCGCGAGCGATCCACGGCGCCGCGCCCACGCTGACCGTGGGGCTGCTCGCGAGCCTGGGCACGGTCGTCCTCGGGTCGATGGCCGGGCTCGTCGCGGGCTACGTCGGCGGCTGGGGCGACAGCCTGATCTCGCGGTTCGCCGAGGTGTTCGCCGGCCTGCCGTTCATCCTCGGCGGCATCGTCATCCTCACGACGTTCAACAAGCCCGGGCAGATCGTCGGCGAGGTCCGCATCGTCACCCAGGTCGTGCTGACGATCGTGGTCCTGTCCTGGCCGCTGGCCATGCGCATCATGCGGGCGGCGGCGCTGGAGGCGACGCAGCAGGACTACGTCAGGGCCGCCCGCGCGCTCGGGGCGGGGCCGTGGCGCATCGTGGCCCGCCACATCCTGCCGAACACCCTGGCCCCGGTACTGGTGTTCGCCACCATCCAGTTCGGGGTGTTCATCGGCGCCGAGGCCACGCTGTCCTTCCTCGGGATCGGCCTGCGCGACCCCGTGGTGTCCTGGGGCGTGATGATCTCCGAATCGCAGGAGCGCGTCGCCGACATCCCGCAGGCGCTGTTCTTCCCGGCCGCCTTCCTGGTCGTCGCGGTGCTCGCCTTCGTCATGCTGGGCGATGCCGTCCGTGACGCCTTCGACCCGAGGGGACGCTGATGGCCCCGACCGATGGTCCAGCTCCCCTATCGGCGTGCTCCCCTGATCGCTCCGTGTCCCCGCTGCTCGAGGTCGACGATCTCCGCGTCGAGTTCGGCCAGGGCCGGGACACCGCGTCGGTGCTCAACGGCGTGAGCTACCACGTCGACGAGGGCGAGACCCTCGCGGTGCTCGGCGAGTCCGGCTCCGGCAAGAGCGTCACCGCGCAGACGGTGATGGGCATCCTCGACACCCCGCCCGGGCGGATCACCGGCGGGGCGGTGCGCTTCCGCGGCGAGGAGCTCCTCTCCGCCGACCCCGAGCGTCGCCGGCTGCTGCGCGGCGAGTCGATGGCGATGATCTTCCAGGACGCGCTGTCGGCGCTGAACCCGGTGTACTCGGTGGGGTTCCAGATCGCCGAGCAGTTCCGGTTCCGGCGCGGGATGTCGCGCAGGGACGCGATGGTGCGGGCCGCCGAGATGCTCGACCTCGTCAGGATCCCGAACGCGAAGCAGCGCGTCCGGGAGTACCCGCACCAGTTCTCCGGCGGCATGCGCCAGCGCGCGATGATCGCGATGTCGCTCGCGCTCGATCCCGAGCTGCTCATCGCCGACGAGCCGACCACGGCGCTCGACGTCACGGTGCAGGCGCAGATCATGGAGCTGCTCGACGAGCTGCGGCGCGAGCGGGGGATGGGCCTGATCCTCATCACCCACGACCTCGGGGTCGTCGCCGAGGTGGCCGACCGGATCGCGGTGATGTACGCGGGCCGGATCGTCGAGCACACCGACGCCGCCTCGCTCTACGCCCACCCCGCCCACCCGTACACGCGGGGGCTGATGGACTCGGTGCCGCGCGTCGACGACCGGGGTCGGGGTGGGGCCGGTATCCCGCTGCGCCCGATCCCGGGCCTGCCTCCGAGCCTGTCGGCGATCCCGGACGGCTGCCCGTTCCACCCGCGCTGCGCGCACGCGCAGGACGTGTGCACCGACGAGGTGCCGGTGCTGCGGGAGCTGGGCGACGCGCACCAGGCCGCGTGCCACTTCGCGGAGCGCTTCGTCGCGCAGGGCCCCGACCGTCCGACGACGCACGAGGTGGTGTCCCGGTGAGCCGACCGGTCCTGAGCGTCCGCGACCTGGTCAAGCACTACCCGGTGACCCGCGGCGTGGTGTTCCGCAGGACCGTGGGCCACGTCCGCGCCGTCGACGGCGTCTCGCTCGACCTGCACCCCGGCGAGACGCTCGGGGTGGTCGGGGAGTCGGGCTGCGGCAAGTCGACGCTCGCCCAGGTGCTCATGCGCCTCACCCCGCCGACCAGCGGCACCGCGACCTTCGAGGGCGAGGACCTCTTCGCCAAGCGCGGCGCGGCCCTCACCGCGTGGCGCCGCGACATGCAGATCGTCCTGCAGGACCCGTACACGTCGCTGAACCCGCGCAAGACCGTCGGCGACATCGTGGGCGAGCCCTTCGACATCCACCCCGAGGTGGCGCCGAAGAGCGACCGCCGCCGGCGCGTGCAGGAGCTGCTCGAGGTGGTCGGGCTCAACCCCGAGCACATCCGCCGCTACCCGCACCAGTTCTCCGGCGGGCAGCGCCAGCGCATCGGCATCGCCCGCGCGCTCGCCCTGCGCCCCAAGGTCATCGTCTGCGACGAGCCGGTGTCGGCGCTCGACGTGTCGATCCAGGCGCAGGTGCTCAACCTGCTGTCGGACCTGCAGCGCGAGTTCGGGCTGGCGTACCTGTTCATCGCCCACGACCTCGGCGTCGTCCGGCACCTGTGCGACCGCGTCGCGGTGATGTACCTCGGGTCGATCGTGGAGACCGGCACCGCCGAGGAGATCTACCGGCGGGCGAGCCACCCGTACACGCAGGCGCTGCTGTCGTCGGTGCCGGTGCCCGACCCCTCGCTGCGCGGGCGCCGCCACGCGATCCGGTTGGAGGGCGACGTCCCGAGTCCGACGGACCCGCCCTCGGGGTGCCGCTTCCGCACGCGCTGCCCGAAGGCGGCGGCGATCTGCGCGCAGGACCCGCCGGCGCTCGAGGACCGCGCCTCGACCGACCACCCCACGGCGTGCCACTTCGCCGAGCCCCCGCACCTGGTGCGCGCGGAGTAGCTCGTCAGACGAGCTGGCCGTCGCGGGCGAACACCTGAGCTGCGGGC
Source organism: Actinomycetospora lutea (assembly GCF_028737205.1). Lineage (GTDB taxonomy): Bacteria > Actinomycetota > Actinomycetes > Mycobacteriales > Pseudonocardiaceae > Actinomycetospora > Actinomycetospora lutea. The sequence goes on from NZ_JAQZAL010000003.1 coordinate 128,441, forward strand.
CACGCGGAGAGCGGCCGGCCGGCGGCGTGCACCATCGTGGGGTCGGTGTCGGCCCGGAGGCGGTGGTGGGTGTCGATCAGGTGCACGGCGACGCCGGGCAGCCGCGTCCAGCCCGCCGCGCGGTAGAAGGGCTCGACGTCGGGCCCGCAGGACACGAACCCGAACGGGACGTCGAGGTCGACGAGCACGTCCACCACGCGGGCCATCAGCGCCGTGCCGAGCCCGCGGTGGTGGTGCTCGGGGTCGACGGCGACGAGACCGACGTCGCCGACCAGGACGTCGGGGCCCGCGGGCAGGGCGCGCAGGAAGCGGCGCACGATCCCCGCGTGGGCGACGGGCGTGGCGGCGTCCCGGGCGACGACGCGCAGCTCCGGGCGGGCGCCGGCCCAGCTGCGGCCGTCGGTGAACCGCGCCGCGTGCCCGGCGTACGCGCGGGCCAGGAGCGCGGCCAGCGGGCCGTGCGCGGCGTCGGCGAGCTCGGTCTCCCAGGACACCGACCAGGTCAGCTCCGTCACGACGCCCGAGTCTCGTCCCACCCGCACCGGTCGCGCGCGCCCGGACGGCCTACCGTGCCCCGGGTGAGCCCCGGTCCGCTGCTGCTCGTCCACGCCCACCCGGACGACGAGACGATCACCTGCGGCGGGGTGATGGCGCGGGCCGTCGCGGCCGGCATCCCGGTGACGCTCGTGACGTGCAACCGCGGCGAGGAGGGCGAGGTGATCCCGCCCGGCCTGCGGCACCTCACCGGCGACGCGCTGGGCGAGTACCGGGAGGGTGAGCTGAGGCGGGCCTGCGCGGCGCTGGGCGTCACCGACCGGCGCTGGCTCGCCGGCACCGGGACCTGGCGCGACTCGGGGATGGTCCGGGTCGGCGAGGGCATCCTCGCCGCGGCCCCGGCCTCGATCGACCCCGACGCCCTCGCCGCCCCCGACGGGTTCGAGGCGCAGGTCAAGGCCCTGGTCGACATCCTGCGCGAGGTGGAGCCCCGCGTCGTGGTGACCTACGACGCGCACGGCGGCTACGGCCACCCCGACCACGTGCGCGCCCACGAGATCACCCTGGCCGCGGTCGAGGCCGTCGACCCCGACGCCACGACCGTCACCGTCGTCGCGACCGCCGCGGCCCACGACGAGGTCGAGGCCGGCCTCGCCGTCCTGCGCCGGCGGTCGTGGCTGCCGGTCCCCGTCCCGCCGGTCGAGGACCTGCCGACGGTGCCCGACGCGACGATCACCACCCGCGTCGCGCTGGGCGCCGCCCGCGTCGCCAAGCTGGCCGCCCTGCGCGCCCACGCCACGCAGATCACCGTGTACGACGACGGCAGCGAGCCCCCGGTGTTCGTGCTGTCCAACGACCTGGCCCAGCCGGTCCTGCCCACCGAGTGCTTCGTGCACCTGCGCGGCCCCCAGAGCCCCGCGGACGACCTGTTCCCGCCGTCGTGAGCGAGGGCACCGCCGCGAGCGAGGGCACCGCCGCGAGCAGCGAGGGCGCCGCCGCGAGCAGCGAGGGAGTCCCTGGGTGCGTGGGGCGCAGCGAGGGTGACCCTCGCTCCCGCCCCGGCGGCACCGTGCTCCCCGTCGTGGTCCTCGCACTCCTCGCGCTCGACGCGGTGCTGCTCGCGTGGACCGAGATGGCGTGGCTGACCCTGCGCACCGCCGCCGACGGGGTGCCGCTGCCGCTCGCGGCGGTCGTCGCCCTGGTCACCACGCCGGTGCTCGTGCTCGCCGCCGACGCGGCGTGGCCCGCGAGCCGGGCGCCGCTCGTGCCGCTCGCGGCGTGGACGCTGACGGTCCTCGTCGCCGGGCTGTGGAGCCCCGCGGGCGCCGGGGTGCTCCCGCCCGACTGGCGCGCGATCCTCCTGCTCGCCGCCGGCGTGCTGCCCGGCGCGCTCGCCCTGTCGTGGACCTCGGCGCGCCGCCGTGTGGAGCACAGGGGCGCGAGCCGGGTGCCCGCCGACGGTTGAGCAGGGCTCCGCCCGGGAAACGAGCCGCCATGCCCGCCATCCCCGACGAGCACGTCGTCCGCGTCCTGCGCCCGTTCGTGGCCGCCACCGGTCCGGTGCTGCGCGGACTGCGTGACGCCGACCCGTTCCGCCTCGGACGCCTCGCCCGCCGCCGGGCCGTCGAGCTGCACGAGAACGAGGGGCGCGCCCCGGAGACCGCGCCCACGAGCCGGATCGGGCGGGCCGGACGCGTGGCGCGCACCGGCCGGGCCCGCGTGCTCGACCGGCTCGCCACCTCGAAGCTGCCCGGCACGCCGCGCTGGCAGGCGATGAGCCCCGAGGAGCGCGACCAGTGGTGGGTGTCACGCGTCGGGCGCTTCACGTCGGCGGTCGCGGCGGTGCCCGGCATCGGCGGCGCCCTCGCGCGCCGGCTGCCGGTGTCGGACATCCTCGGGCTCGCCGCCCAGGGCCTCGTCGTCTGCGCGATCGCGAGCGAGCACGGGATGGACCGCCGCGACGACCAGGTGCGTCTGCTGGCCTCGGTGCTCTTCGGCCGGGACGTCGACCCGCACCGCCACGGCGATCCGCACGGCGTCGACGTCGAGCGCGAGGCGGGCGAGCTCGCGGGCGGCGTCGACGGCCAGAAGGAGGAACGGGGCCGCCTGGCGGGCCTGGCCGGCGCCGTGTGGCGCATGGGCAAGACGCTGTGGGGACTGCAGGGCGAGCTCGACCGGCGCCCGCAGGGCAACCGGTTCTGGCGCGCGCTGGCCAACCTGCCCGTGGTCGGGGCGCCCGCGAGCTACCGGGGCGAGCGCTCGGGCCTCAAGCGCGCCGCGCGCGCGGCGGCCCGCTGGGTGGCGCGCGAGCAGGGCCGGGCCTGACGGCGGCGCCCCGGTGTGACGGCCGCCATCGTCCTGTGGGGCAATCGGTACGCCCCCGCACGGGCGTGACGGCACCACGACCGGAATACTCGCCGCAAGCATGTCCCGTGACCGTGCGACACCACCGCGCGAGGATCCGGGTCCGTGCCCGACGACGTGAGTGAGGAGCAGGAGCAGACGTGACGTACGTGATCGCCGAACCGTGTGTCGACGTGCTCGACAAGGCGTGCATCGAGGAGTGCCCTGTCGACTGCATCTACGAAGGGGGACGGATGATGTACATCCACCCCGACGAGTGCGTCGACTGCGGGGCGTGCGAGCCGGTCTGCCCGGTCGAGGCCATCTACTACGAGGACGACGTGCCGGACCAGTGGTCCGTCTACACGCAGGCCAACGTGGACTTCTTCGACGAGCTGGGCTCGCCCGGCGGCGCGTCGAAGGTCGGCAAGATCGAGCGCGACGCGGGCCCCGTGCCCGACCTGCCGCCGCAGGGGGAGTGACACCCGTGGGGACGACGGCGGGCACCGGGGTGCGATTCCCCGCCCTGCCGGACTTCCCGTGGGACAGCCTCGCCGGGGCGGCCGCGGTCGCCCGCGGCCACCCCGACGGGGTCGTCGACCTGTCGGTGGGCACGCCCGTCGACCCGGTGCCGACGGCGGTCGGCGAGGCGCTGCGCGCCGCGTGGGACTCCCCGGGCTATCCGCAGACGTGGGGCACCCCCGCGCTGCGGGAGGCCGCGGTGGAGGCCCTGGGCCGCCGCCACGGCGCCGGTCGCTCGCCCGCCGAGGGCCTGGACCCGGACGCCGTGCTGCCCACCGTCGGCTCCAAGGAGCTGGTGGCGTGGCTGCCGACGCTGCTCGGGCTGGGTGGGCGGGACGGCAACAGAGACGTGGTCGCCTTCCCCGAGCTCGCCTACCCGACCTACGAGGTCGGCGCCCAGCTCGCCGGCGCGCAGCCGGCGCGGGTCGGCGACGACGAGCCGCTGCCGGCCGGCACCCGGCTGGTCTGGCTGAACTCGCCGTCCAACCCCACCGGCCGGCTCCTCGATGCCGCCGCACTCACGGCGCGGGTCGCCGAGGCGCGCGCGCTCGGGGCGGTCGTCGCCGCCGACGAGTGCTACCTCGCCCTGCCCGGTCCGGGCGTGCGCACGACGTCGGTGCTCGACCCCGTGGTGCACGACGGGAGCGTCGAGGGCCTGCTCGCGGTGCACTCGCTGTCGAAGACGTCCAACCTCGCGGGCTACCGCGCGGGCCTCGTCCTCGGGGACCCGATGCTGGTCGCGGGCCTGCTCCAGGTCCGCAAGCACGCCGGGATGATCGTCCCGCGCCCCGTGCAGGAGGCCATGACCGCGGCCCTGCGCGACGACACCCACGTCGCGGAGACCCGCGCGCGCTACGACGGCCGCCGCCGCGTCCTGCGGCCCGCGCTCGAGGCGGCGGGCCTGCGCGTCGAGCACTCGGAGGCGGGTCTCTACCTCTGGGCCACCGCCGACGAGCCCTGCCGCGCGACGGTCGACCGCCTCGCCGCGCGCGGCATCCTCGTCGCGCCGGGCGAGTTCTACGGCCCCGCCGGCGGCTCCCACGTCCGCGTGGCCCTCACCGCCTCCGACGAGCGGATCGCCGCCGCCGCACGACGCCTGGCGGAGTGACCGGCGGCGTGCCCGGCGGCATGCCCGGCGGTGTGACGGAGGGGGCGACCACGAGCACCCGCGTGCGCCCGGTCGTCGTGCTGCTCGCGGTGCTGGCGCTCGCGCTGAACCTGCGCGCCGCGCTGTCGGCGTATCCGCCCCTGCTCGAGACGATCCGCGCCGACCTGGGCCTCTCGGCGGCGTTCGCCGGGCTCGTGCAGGCGGCGACGATCCTCATGATGGGCGCGGGCTCGTTCGCCGCGCCTGCCCTCGCGCGACGGACCGGACGCGAGCGGGCCGCCGCGATCGGGGTCACGGCGATCGCGCTCGGCACCCTCACCCACGGGCTGCCCGCCGCGGTGCCGCTCGTCGTCGGGAGCCTCGCCATCGGGCTGGGCATCGGCGTCGTCGGCGTGGCCATCACCGGCGTCATCCGCGACCACCTGCCCGAGCGGGCCGGCACGGCGACCGGGCTCTACACGGTGGCGATGATGGGCGGGGCGACGGTGGCGTCGCTGACGGCGCTGCCGCTGGCCGACGTGCTGGGCGGGTGGTGGTGGGCGCTGGCGGCGTGGACGGTGCCCGCCGTCCTCGCCCTCGTCGTCTGGTGGCCCGCGACGCGGCGGCTGCACGACCTGCCGGGTGCGGCGCCCGTGCGCCTGCCGTGGCGCAACCGGTTCGCCCGGCTCGCGGTGCTCTTCCAGGCGATGTCCTCGGTGCAGTTCTACGGGTGGCTGACCTGGCTCGCGCCCTTCTACGAGGCGCAGGGCTTCTCGACGACCCGCGCGGCGGTGGCGCTGTCGGTGTGGAACGTCGTGCAGATCCCCGCCGCGCTGCTGGTGCCCCTGGCCGCCGAGCGGCGCCGCTCCTGGGCGCCCTGGGCGGCGTTCTGCGTGGTCTGCGCGGGGATCGGCGTCGCCGGCATCCTCGTCGCGCCGGTGCTGCCGGTGGTGGGCCCGTGGCCGTGGATCGTCCTGGCGTCGGTCGCGGTGGGGGCCGGGTTCCCGCTGGGACTCGCGGTGGTCGCCTGGCGCACCCCGGACGGGGCGACGGCGGCGTCGGTGTCGGCGCTGACCCTCGGGTCGGCGTACCTGCTCGCCGCGCTGGCCCCGCCGGCGATGGGCGTGCTCATCGACCTCGCGGGCTTTCGCGCCGCCCTGGTCGTGATCCTCGCGGCGTCGCTCGTCCAGGGCCTCGCGGTCGTGCGGCTGGGCCCGCGCCGGGTCACCTACGACGGCGACACCTAGGGCCCCGCTCCGGTCCCCCGCCCCGGTCCCGGCCTCGCCGGGGACAGCGCCCGACGCGTCCGGGAGCACGCCCCTGTCCGGCGGGACACCCAGGGCCCGACCGTCGTCCCCATGACCACGACCCTCGCCGCGCCCACCGCCGCCACCACCCGGCTCGTCCGGCGCGCCGCCCTCATCGTCACCCCGCTCGGCCCGCTCGCGGTCGCCGGGCTGCGCTGGCTGCTGCCCTACGACACGACCGACGACCCCGCCACGCTGGTCGCACGCGTCGCCGCGAGCCCCGGCGCCGGGACCGCGGTGCTCTGGCTCAGCCTGCTCGCCCTGCTCACGCTGCCGCTCGGCGTGCTGGTGGTGGGCGCCGTGGCCGCCCGGGCCCGCCCGGTCCTCGGCACCGTCGCCGCGGTGGTCGCCTGGATCGGCTTCGCGAACCTCGCCTTCCTCGTCCCCGCGGACCTCATGGCGCGGGCCGGCGTCGCGGCCGGGCTCCCGGAGGGCAGCACCGCCGCGCTCGTCGCCGCGGTCGCCGCCGACCCCGTCAGCTCGCTCGCCACGACCCTGTTCGTGCTCGGCCACGTCCTGGGCACCGTCCTGCTCGGCGTGGCGCTGTGGCGGGTGGTCCCGCGCGGGGTGGCGGTTGCGCTGATCGTGTCCCAGCCGCTGCACGTCGTCGCCGCCGTCGTCGTCCCGAACCACACGCTCGACGGGCTGGCGTGGCTGCTCACGGCCGTCGGGTTCGCCGCCGCGACCGCCGTGTGGGCCGATCGGAGGCTCCCGCAGCCCGCCCGGTGACACAGGTCACGTCGCGGAGCACCGTGGTGCCCGGACGGGACGAGCGAAGGGGACCGGCATGGCCACCACCGGTGTGGGAGCGGTCGAGGAGTCGTACCGCAGCGGCGACACGTCGATGCCGTTGTCCGAGCAGACGATCGGTGACGCGCTGCGGGAGGCGGCCGCCGCCGATCCCGACCGCCGGGCCGTCGTCGAGGGCGCGCCCGGCCCCGGGCCCTCGCGGACCCTGACCTACGGCGAGCTGCTCGAGCGCGCCGAGGCGGTGGCCCGCGCGCTGCTGGGCCGCTTCCGTCCCGGCGAGCACGTGGCCGTGTGGTCGGGCAACTCGCTCGAGTGGATCCTGCTCGAGTACGGCAGCGCGCTCGCGGGCCTGGTGCTCGTCACCGCCAACCCGGCCTACCAGGCCTCCGAGCTCGCCTACGTCCTGCGCCAGTCGGGCAGCGCGGGCCTGTTCCACGTCGCGGGCTACCGGGGCAACCCGATGGCCGACATCGTCGCCGAGGTCCGCGACGACCTGCCCGACCTGCGCGAGGTCGTCGACCTCGCGGACTTCGACGCGTTCGTGGCGGGCGGCGACCCGGACCGCGAGCTGCCCTCGGTCCGCCCCGACGACCGGGTGCAGATCCAGTACACGTCGGGCACGACGGGCTTCCCGAAGGGCGTGCTCCTGCGTCACCACGGGATGCTCGAGAACGCCCGGCTGACCCTGCGGCGCATGGGCGCCGGACCCGACGACGTGTGCGTGTGGACGATGCCCCTGTTCCACACCGCGGGCTGCGGCCTGGGCGTGCTGGGGGCGCTCACGGCGGGCGCGACGCTGGTCTACCTCACCGCGTTCGACCCGGCGCTCCAGCTCGCGCTGATCGAGTCCGAGCGCGCCACGATCTCCGGCGGGGTCCCGACGATGCTCATCGCGCTGCTCGCCCACCCCGACCTGGAGACGCGGGACACCTCGACGCTGCGCTGCCTGTTCTCCGGCGGCTCGCCGGTGCCCGAGGAGGTCGCCCGCGAGGTCGAGCGGCGCCTCGGCGGCCGGATGTCGATCGTGTTCGGCACCACCGAGACCTCGCCGGTCATCACCGCCACGGCGCCCGACGACCCCGACGACGTGCGCACCGGCACGCTCGGGTCGCCGCTGCCGCACACCGAGGTGAAGATCGCCGACCCCGTGACCGGCGAGCCGGTGCCCGTCGGCACCGTCGGCGAGCTCTGCGCGCGGGGCTACCTCGTCATGGAGGGCTACCACGCCCGCCCGGAGGCGACCGGGGCCGTGCTCGACGCCGCGGGCTGGTACCACACCGGCGACCTCGCCTCGATGGACGCGGAGGGCCGCCTGCGGGTCGAGGGCCGGATCAAGGACATGATCATCCGGGGCGGCGAGAACATCTCCCCGCGCGAGATCGAGGAGCTCCTCCAGCGCCACCCGGGCGTCGCCGAGGTCGCGGTCGTCGGCTGCCCCGACCCGCGCTGGGGCGAGACCGTCGCCGCGTTCGTCCGGCCCGCCGGGGACGCCCCGCCGGCGGCGGAGGAGCTGCACGCGTTCTGCCGCGCCCACCTCGCCGCGTACAAGACGCCCGCGAGCTGGCACTTCCTCGACGCGATGCCGGTCACCGCGTCCGGGAAGATCCGCAAGAACGTGCTGCGGGAGCGGCTGGTCGCCGGCTCCGGGTCATGAGGGGGAGGGGCGCAGCCGGGTCGTGATCGCCGCGTGCACGGGTTCGACGACGCGCGCGGCGACCGGGCCCACGATCGCCATGATCAGCACGTAGGTCGTCGCCAGCGGGGCCAGCCCCGGGTCGACCGACCCGGTGGTCAGGGCGAGTCCCGCGATGACGATCGAGAACTCCCCGCGCGCGACGAGCACCGCGCCCGCCCGCCACCGCCCCAGGCGCCCCACCCCGACCTGGCGCGCCGCGAACCAGCCGGCGGCGACCTTCGTCGCGGTCGACACGATCGCCAGCGCGATCGCGGCCGGCAGCACCGCCGGGATCTGGCGGGGATCGGTGTTGAGCCCGAAGACGACGAAGAACACCGCGGCGAACAGGTCGCGCAGCGGCGCGAGCACGCGGGTGGCGCTCTCCGCGGTGTCCTCGGAGATCGCGATGCCGAGCAGGAACGCGCCGACGCCCGCGGAGACCTGCAGCTGCGAGGCGATCCCGGCGACGAACAGCGCGATGCCGAACACCCGCAGCAGGAACACCTCGGAGCTCGGCGACTCGACGACCGCCGACACCACGCGCCCGAACCGCAGCGCCACGACGAGCACGACGACGAGCAGCGCCAGCGCGATCGCCACCGTGCGCAGCCCGGCGACCAGCCCGAGCGCGGCGAGCGCGGCGGTGGTGATCGGCAGGTAGAGCGCCATCGCGAGGTCCTCCATGACGAGGACCGAGAGCACGGCGGGCGTCTCGCGGTTGCCGAGCCGGCCCAGCTCCTCGAGGAGCTTCGCGACGATCCCCGACGACGACACCCACGTCACGCCGGCCATCGCGAGCGCGCCCAGCGGGCCCCACCCGAGGATCAGCGCGGTGACCGCGCCCGGGGCGGCGTTGAGCACCATGTCGACGACCCCGGCCAGCCACGACCGGCGCAGGCCGCCGACCAGGTCGGACGCCGAGTACTCGAGGCCGAGCAGCAGGAGCAGCAGCACCACCCCGACCTCGCTCGCGAGGCCGGTGAACGGCTCGATGCCCTCGAGCGGCAGCAGGCCGCCCGAGCCGAACGCGAGCCCGCCGAGCAGGTAGAGCGGCACCGGGGAGATGCCCAGGCGCCCCGCCAGCCTGCCGAGCACGCCGAGACCCGAAGAACAGCGCGCCCAGCTCGATCAGCGAGAGGGCGGTGGTGTGCAGGTCGGCCGTCCCCTCAGCCGGTCTCGAGGATCGCCGCGGCCTGCCCGAGCCCCTCGCCCGTGCCGACCACGACGACCAGGTCGCCGGCCCGGAACACGAAGTCCGGGCCCGGCGAGGGCGACACGACGTGGTCGCGGACGACGGCGACGATCGAGGTGCTGGTGCGCGTGCGCATCGCGGTGTCGCCCAGCGTGCGCCCGTCGTACGGCGACGCCGCGCCGACCGGGAACTGCGCGGTGCTGATGCCCTCGACCGAGCGCTGCTGGTCCTGCAGCTGCGCGACAAGGTTCGGCGCGCCCAGCAGCGTGCCCAGCGCCTGGCCCTCCGCGTCGGAGAGCGCCACCGACGCGCTGCAGGCGTCCGGGTCCTCCCGCGCGGAGACGAGCAGCTCGCGGTGGCCGTCGCGGTGGGTCAGCACCCCGATCCGCCGGCCCGCGGCGGTGTCGAACTCCTGCTTCGTGCCGATGCCGGGCAGACGAGTGATCTCGACGTCCACGAGCGACCAGGGTAATCCTCAGTCGTTCGCGTGCAGCGCGGCGTTCAGCTCGACCTTCGCGCCCTCGGTGCGGGGCAGGGCGTGCACGGCGCCGGTGACCGAGTCGCGGCGCAGCAGGATGCCCGAGCGCCCGGAGAGCTCGGCGGCCTTGACCACCGTCCCCCTCTCGGCGTGCTCCCCTTCCATGAGCGTGACGCGGGTGCCCGCGGTGACGTAGAGGCCGGCCTCGACGACGCAGTCGTCGCCCAGCGAGATCCCGATGCCGGCGTTGGCGCCGAGCAGGCAGCGCTCGCCGATGGAGATCACTTCCTTGCCGCCGCCCGAGAGCGTCCCCATGATCGACGCGCCGCCGCCGACGTCGGAGCCGTCGCCGACGACGACGCCGCCGGAGATGCGGCCCTCGACCATCGAGGTGCCCAGCGTGCCCGCGTTGAAGTTGACGAAGCCCTCGTGCATCACCGTGGTGCCGCTGGCCAGGTGGGCGCCGAGGCGCACGCGGTCGGCGTCGCCGATCCGCACGCCCGACGGAATCACGTAGTCGACCATGCGGGGGAACTTGTCGACCGCGTAGACGGTGACCGGGCCGCGGGCGCGCAGGCGGGCGCGGACGCGCTCGAACTCCGGCACGGGGCAGGGGCCGTGGTTGGTCCACACGACGTTGGCGAGGTGGCCGAAGATGCCGGTCAGGTCGACGCCGTGGGGCTGCACGAGCCGGTGGGAGATCAGGTGCAGGCGCAGGTACACGTCGTAGGCCGACGCGGGCGGGCCGGTGAGGTCGGCGACCGTGCGCACGGCGACGACCTCGACGCCGCGGTCCTCGTCGGTGCCCAGCGCCTCGACCAGGGCGGGCTCGAGCTCGCCGGCGGGCACGATCACCGTGCCCGGCTCCTCGGCCATCCCGCCGGACCCGACCGTGTCGTCCGAGAGCTCGGGCAGCGGATACCAGGTGTCGAGGACGGTGCCGTCGAGGGCCACGGTGGCGAGGCCGACGCCGACGGCGCGGGAGGAATGCGGGGCAGCGGGAGTGCTCATCGTGCGCCAGGCTATCGGCCGTCGCCGACGGGGGCCGGGGAGGACGTGTGGGCGAGCGCGCGGCGATCCGGGTCGCGACCGCCTCGACGCTGCTCGCCGCCGCGTCCGGCGTCGTCGACCTGTGGGCCGTGACGAGCCTGGGCGGCCCGTTCGCCGGGGTGGTGACCGGCAACCTCGTCACCGTCGGCGGGGCCGCCGGCCGGGGCGACGCGGGTGCACTGTGGCCGCCGCTGGTGGCGGTGCTCGGGTTCGCGGCGGGGGTCGCGGTGTGGTCGTCCGCCTGGCGGCGCCGGCCCGACGCGGTCGGCGCGCCCCTGGCCGTCGAGCTCGTCGTGCTGGGGGCGCTCGCGGTGGCGTGGGTGTTCCGCGGGGTCCCCACGCTCGTGCTCCTGGCCGTCGCCGCCGCGACGATGGGCGGGCAGAGCAGCGTCGCGCTGCGGCTGGGTGAGTCGACGACCTACCTCACGGGCACGCTCACCGGGGCGATGGCCGCGCTGGTCACCGGCGGGGCGCGCGGACGGGTGGTCGCGCTCAAGCAGCTGGCCGCGGTGGTGGCCGGCGCGGCGGGGGCGGCGGTGCTGCTCGGCGTGCTCCCGGGGGCGGTGCCGGTGCTCGCGGGGGTGCTGGTGGTGGGCGCGCTCGTCGTGCTCGGACGCCGTCCCACCGCTCGATGAGACCAGCCCGCGCTCCAGCAGACCGACCACCCGGTTAGCCTCGGGCCGCGTGAGCGCACCTCCCGTCACCCTCGACCTGCTCGCCGACCCCGTGTCGCTGACCGCGGCCCTGGTCGACGTGCCGAGCGTCTCCGGGAACGAGCAGGCCCTCGCGGACGCCGTGCAGGCCGCGCTGGCGAGCCAGGCGCCGCACCTCGAGCTGCTGCGCTCGGGTCAGGCGGTCCTCGCCCGCACGCGGCTGGGCCGCCCGCGCCGGGTGCTGCTCGCCGGGCACCTGGACACGGTGCCGATCGCCGACAACGTCCCCTCGCGGCGCGACGGCGCGACGCTCTACGGCTGCGGCACCAGCGACATGAAGTCCGGGGTGGCGGTGATGACGCACCTCGCGGCCGCGGTGACCGAGCCGGCGCACGACGTCACGCTGGTGCTCTACGACTGCGAGGAGATCGAGTCGGCGCGCAACGGCCTCGGGCGCCTCGAGCGCGAGCACCGCGACTGGCTCGACGCCGACCTCGCGCTGCTCGGCGAGCCGACCTCCGGGCAGGTCGAGGCGGGCTGCCAGGGCACGCTGCGCGTGGTGGTGCGCACCGAGGGGCGCCGGGCGCACTCGGCGCGCTCCTGGCTGGGCGAGAACGCGATCCACGCCGCGGCGCCGGTGCTCGCGCGGCTCGCGGCCTACGAGGCGCGCGAGGTCGACATCGACGGCTGCCGCTACCGCGAGGGCCTGCAGGCCGTGAAGGTCGCCGGCGGCGTGGCGGGCAACGTCGTCCCCGACGCGTGCGAGGTGACGGTCAACTTCCGCTTCGCACCCGACCGCTCCCTCGACGACGCCCGCGCACACGTCGCCGACGTCCTGGGCGGGTTCGCGCTCACCGAGACCGACGCCGCCCCGGGCGCGCTGCCGGGGCTGGGCGCACCGGCGGCCGCCGGCTTCGTCGCGGCGACCGGCACGGTGCCCGTCGCCAAGTACGGCTGGACCGACGTCGCCCGCTTCGCCGCCCTGGGCATCCCGGCGCTGAACTTCGGCCCCGGCGACCCGAACCTCGCCCACACGCGCGAGGAGTCGGTGCCGGTCGGCGCGATCTCCGAGGCGTGCGACGTCCTGCGGACCTACCTGACGCGCGCCTGAGGGCGCCTGGGCGGCGCGCCTTTCCGAGCGAAGGGCCCCTTCGCTCGACGGTGCCCTTCGCTCAGAACCCGCGAGCCCAGACCCAGGGCACCGCGAGCCTCAGATCGCGGCCACGTCCGAGCGGCCCGCGACGAGCTGGCGCGTCACGGTCGCGATGCGCTGGCCGGCGTACTGGGTGGCCTGGCGCGTCTCCTCGGAGATCGGGATCGAGCCCTGGCCGTCGACGTGCGACGGGCCGTAGGGGTTGCCGACCGTGAACTGGATCGGGTCGGTGTAGCCCGGGGTGACGAGCACGCCGCCGAAGTGGTGGATCGTGTTGTAGAGCGCGAGCAGCGTCGACTCCTGGCCACCGTGCGCGGTCGCGGTCGAGGTGAACCCCGAGTAGACCTTGTCGGCGAGCTGGCCCTGCGCCCACTGCGGGCCGAGCGTGTCGATGAACTGCTTGAGCTGCGCGGCGATGTTGCCGTACCGCGTCGGCGAGCCGAACACGACCGCGTCGGCCCACAGCACGTCGTCGGCCGTGGCCTCGGGGACGTCGGCGGTGGCCTCGGCGTGTGCCTGCCAGGCCTCGTTCGACGCGATGGCCTCCGGCGGCGCCAGCTCGTGGACCTTGCGCAGGCGGACCTCGGCGCCCGCGCCCTCGAGGCCCTTCGCGTACTCCTGGGCGAGCGCGTGGATCGTGCCGGTGGAGCTGTAGTAGATGATCGAGACCTTGGGCGTGACCGTCGCCACCGTGGTTGCCTCCTCGAAGAAGTTCTGCTTTCAACCAGGGCGTGCCACGTGACGGGGCGTCCGAAACCGTGGGCCGCTGTGAACCCCGCGGCCCGGCCCCGTTCGGGTGGTGCTCCTAGGCTCGACGGCATGCTCCACGACGACCCGGCGGGCCAGGACGCGACGGCGCCCCGCCCGACCACCATCGACCGCCGTCGCCCGGAGCACCGCGACCCGGCCCGGCTGAGCTCGACCACCGACCAGCGCCTGCTCGACTCGCGCGGTCCGGTCGACTGGGTGCACTCCGACGCCTGGCGCCTCCAGCGCATCCAGGCCGAGTTCGTCGAGGGCTTCAGCGTCCTCGCCGAGATCCCGCGTGCGGTCACCGTGTTCGGGTCGGCGCGCACGCCCCGCGACCACCCCGACTACGCGCTCGGCGTCGAGCTGGGCGGCGCGCTGGTCCGCGCCGGCTACGCCGTGATCACCGGCGGCGGGCCGGGCGTCATGGAGGCCGCCAACCGCGGCGCGTCCGAGGCCGGCGGCCTGTCGGTGGGCCTGGGCATCGAGCTGCCCTTCGAGCAGGGCCTCAACCCGTGGGTCGACCTCGGCGTCGGGTTCCGCTACTTCTTCGCCCGCAAGACGATGTTCGTCAAGTACGCGCAGGCGTTCGTGTGCCTGCCGGGCGGGTTCGGCACGCTCGACGAGCTGTTCGAGGCGCTGGTCCTCGTGCAGACGGGCAAGGTCACGCGGTTCCCGGTGGTCCTGCTCGGGACCCGCTACTGGGGCGGTCTCCTGGAGTGGCTGAGGGGGCCGGCCGTCGAGGCCGGGACGATCAGCAGGCACGACGTGGACCTGATCCACCTCACCGACGACATCGACGAGGTCGTGAAGATCGTCGAAGAGGGGTTCCGCGAGGTCGTCGGTTCATGAGGCCGCTCGCGGTCTGCGTGTTCTGCGCGTCGGGGCCCGTCCCCGAGCCCCACCTCGCGCTCGCCGGCCAGGTCGGCGCCGCCATCGCGGCGCGCGGCTGGAGCCTCGTCTCGGGCGGCGGCCGGGTGTCGATGATGGGCGCGGTCGCCCGGGCCGCGCGGGAGGGCGGGGCGCGCACGGTCGGCGTCATCCCCGAGGCGCTGGTGGCCCACGAGGTCGCCGACGACGAGTCCGACGAGCTCGTCGTCGTCGCCGACATGCGCACCCGCAAGGGCGAGATGGACGCGCGCAGCGACGCGGTGCTCGCCCTGCCCGGCGGGCTCGGCACGCTCGAGGAGCTGTTCGAGGCCTGGACCTCGGGCTACCTGCGGATGCACGACAAGCCTGTCGTGGTCCTCGACCCCGACGGGTTCTACGACCCGCTGTTCACCTGGCTCGACGGCCTCGTCGGCACCGGGTTCGTCTCGGCGCGCGGCATGGCGGGCGTCGTGCGCACGACGACGATCGCCGCGGCCCTCGACGCGTGCGGTTCAGCCCCCGTCCCACCGCTGCCGCAGCCAGCGGACCAGCAGCGTGCCGTCGTCGACCAGCAGTGACCCGACGTCGAACCGGGCGGGCGGGCTGAGCGCCCCGGCGCTGCGGGCCATCCGCGCCGCCTGCCCCGCGACCGCGAACGGCGCGTAGCTCAGCCGGATCTCGTCGACGAGGTCGCGGGCGAGCAGTGTGCCGACGATCCCGGGCCCGCCCTCGCAGTCGATCCGGCGCAGGCCGCGGGCGGCGAGCTGCGCGATCGCGTCGGCGAGGTCGACGTCCTCGTCGCCGGCCACGATCACCTGTGCGCCGGCGTCCTCCCACGCCTCCCGCTCGACGGCGCCGGCCGCGGAGGTGACGACGATCGAGGGCACCCGGACGTCGACGATGCTCGTGGCGTCCGCCGGCAGCGACGACCCTGAGGTGACCAGCGCCAGCGGGGCCACCGGCGCCAGGCCGTGGCGTGCGCGGCGCGCGGCGGTCGTGGCGTCGGGGCGCAGGCCCGGGTAGTCCTCGGCGACCGCCGTGCCCGCGCCGAGCAGCACCACGTCGGCGAGGTCGTGCGCGAGCGCGAAGACCCGGCGGTCGGCGGGCGTCGAGAGCCCCGCCGAGCGCCCCTCGACCTCGATGCCGCCGTCGAGCGAGCTGACGAAGTTGACCGCGAGCCAGTGGTCGCGGTCGGCGGGGTAGGTGTAGAGCTCCTCGAGCCCGGCGTCGTCGAGCTCGGCCGCCGGGAGCGGCCAGACCTGCTGCATCAGGTCACGTCCACCGCTCGGCGCGCGACGGGGGCCGGTCGCCCAGCACGCTCGCGACCATCTCCAGGGTCTGGCGGGTCTCCTCGACCTGGTGGGCGCGCACCATCGTCACCCCCGCCGCCACGGCGAGCGCGGTCGCGGCGAGCGTGCCCGTCAGGCGCCCGTGCAGCGGGACGTCGAGGGTCTCGCCGACGACGCCCTTGTTGGACATGGCGAGCAGCACCGGGGTCCCGGTCGCGACGAGCCGCGGCAGGCCGCGGAGCACCTCGAGGCTCTGGAGGGTGTTCTTGCCGAAGTCGATCGTCGGGTCGAGCAGGAGGCCCTCGCGCGGCACGCCCGCGGCCACCGCGCGCTCGGCCAGCGCCGTGGTGACCTCGATGACGTCGCCGACGACGTCGTCGTACGTCGGGCGGACCGGGTCGGTGCGCGGGGTCAGCCCGCCCGTGTGGGCGCAGACGTAGCCGGCGCCGTAGGAGGCGGTGACCGGCAGGATGTCCGGGTCCCAGCCCGCCCAGCTGTCGTTGACCAGGTCGGCGCCCGCGGCGAGGCAGGCCTGCGCGACCTCGGCGCGGTAGGTGTCGATGCTGATCGCGAGATCGGGGTGCTGCTCGCGGGTCCAGGTCAGGGTGGGCAGCAGCCGGTCGAGCTCCTCGGCGACCGACACCTCCGGGCCGGGGCTCGCGGGCACGCCGCCGAGGTCGACCACGTCGGCACCCGCGGCCACCGCGTCGTCGATCGCCTTGCGGGCGTCCTCCGGCGCCCACGTGCTGCCCTGGTCGTAGAACGAGTCCGGGGTGCGGTTGACGATCGCCATGATGAGGGCGCGGTCACGGCGCAGGTGTCGGCCGCGGAGCACGATGTGCACGGGGGTCGGGTCGGCTGCGGCGCTCGCCATGCCGTCTTGATACACGATCTCCAGGATCCCGAGAGGTGGGGACGAACGCAGCGTGAGAGCCGCGACCGAGGCCTGGTTCGCCCGCCGGACGTGGGCCCGCCCGCCCTGGACCGCCGCCGGCCTGGCCGCCGCGAAGGCCGGACGCACGGTCTCGGTGGTGCTGCCCGCGCTCGACGAGGAGGCCACGGTGGGCGGGGTGGTCGCCGCGGTCCGCCCGCTGCTCTCCACGCTCGTCGACGAGATCGTCGTGGTCGACTCGGGGTCCACCGACGCCACGGTGGCGCGCGCCGAGGCGGCCGGGGCCCGGGTGGTGGCGCGCGACGCGGTGCTGCCCGGCGTGCCCGTGCCGGCTCAGATCCCGATCCGGCAGGGCAAGGGCGAGGTGCTGTGGCGCTCGCTGGCCGCGACGTCGGGCGACCTCGTCGTGTTCCTCGACTCCGACCTCGTCGACCTCGGCCCCGACTTCGTGGTGAACCTGCTCGGGCCGCTGCTCACCGTCGAGGGCGTCGCGCTGGTCAAGGGCTTCTACCACCGCCCCCTGCGGCTCCCGGCGTCCGGCACGGCGGACCAGGACGCCGTCCTGACCGGCGGCGGGCGGGTCACCGAGCTCACCGCGCGCCCGGCGCTGGCCTCGCTGCGCCCCGAGCTCGCCGGGGTCGTGCAGCCGCTCGGCGGCGAGTACGCCGCCACCCGCGAGCTGCTCGAGTCGCTGCCCTTCGCCGCCGGCTACGGCGTCGAGATCGGACTCCTGCTCGACACCCACCGCACGCGCGGCCTCGACGCGATCGCCCAGGTGGACCTCGGCGTGCGCAAGCACCGCCACCGCTCGCTGCGGGCGCTCGGGGCCACCGCCGCCGAGGTCCTCGACGCCGTGGTGCGCCGCTGCGTGCCCGGGCACCCCGGCGCGGACCCGCTCACCCAGTTCGTCCCCGTCGACGGCGACTGGCTGCCCGACGAGCAGGCCGTCGCCACCACCGATCGCCCGCCGCTCGCGACACTGCGCGCCACCGGGAGCTGACAGAGACGATCGGGCGTGGCACCTACGATCGGTGCCATGGGCAGCGCGCTGGTGTACGTCATCGTGGTCGGCCTGGTGGCCGCCGCGGTCTACCTGCTGGCGGCCTTCGTCTTCGGCCGCGGCGAGGAGCTCGCCCCGATGCCGCCCGGCGCCACGCCGACGCGGCTGCCCGCCCGCGACCTCACCGGCGGCGACGTCCGCGACCTGCGGTTCCAGCAGACCCTGCGCGGCTACAAGTGCAGCGAGGTCGACTGGGCGCTCGAGCGCCTGGCCGCCGAGGTCGACGCGCTGCGGGCGCGCGTGGACGCGATGGAGAGCGGCGGGGACCCCGCCCGCCCGGCCGCCGAGCCGGCCGAGGTCGTGCGGACCAACGGCACCGGCACCGCGGACGGGCTCGCGGACCCGTCACCCACCGACCCGACGCCCCGGCGGGGTTCGACGGAGCGGGTTCGCGGACACTCCGCGTCGGCGGAACCCCTCCGCTGACGACCCGAGGAGAGACATGGCTCGACGCGAGATCTCGCTGTCGGTGGACATCGACGCGCCCGTCGAGACGGTGTGGCGCGAGGTCACCGACTGGGAGTCCCAGGGTGAGTGGATGCTCGGGACGTCGGTGAAGGTGACCCACGGGGACGGGGTGAGTGTCGGTACCCGGACCGCCGCGTTCACCGGCGTGGGGCCGCTCGGGTTCACCGACACCATGGAGCTGGTCGGCTGGGACCCGCCGCACCGCGCGACCATGCGCCACACCGGTCACGTCGTGCGCGGCAGTGGTGCCTTCACCGTCGTCGAACGCCGGGGGCCCGACGGGCGGGAGGGCTCGACGTTCACGATGAGCGAGCAGCTCGACCTCCCGCTCGGTCCGCTCGGGGCGCTGGGCTGGCCCGTGGTGAAGCCGGCGTTCGCGTGGGGTCTGCGCCGGTCGCTGGCCGAGCTGGCCCGGCGGTGCGAGAGCGCCCGGTGACCGCGGCGGTCGTCGGCGCCGACGGCGTCGGGCGCTGCCCCTGGGGGGCCGGCAGCGCCGACGGCGGCCTGCTCGCCGACTACCACGACACCGAGTGGGGCCGCGAGCTGCGCGGGCGCGACGCCCTCTACGAGCGGATCAGCCTGGAGGCGTTCCAGTCGGGCCTGTCCTGGTTGATCGTCCTGCGCAAGCGGCCCGCGTTCCGCGCGGCGTTCGCCGACTTCGACCCGGAGGCGGTCGCCCGCTTCGGCGACGAGGACGTGGCGCGCCTGCTCGCCGACGCGGGGATCGTCCGCAACCGCGCCAAGATCGAGGCGACGATCGCCAACGCCCGCGCCGTGCTGGGGCTCGCCGAGCGCGGCGAGGACCTCGACACGCTGCTCTGGTCGTTCGCGCCGCCCCCGCGCGCGACGCCGCCCGCCGCGCTCGCGGACGTGCCCGCGACGACCCCGGTCTCGGCCGCCATGGCGACGGCGCTGCGCTCGCGCGGCTTCCGGTTCGTGGGGCCGACGACGTGCTACGCGATGATGCAGGCGACCGGCATGGTCGACGACCACGTCGCCGGATGCTTCCGCGCGGTGGGCGCCGCGGACCGCGCCGCGGGCGTCTGACCGGGGCGGACACGCCCGGGTGATCGCTCCGGTGTCGTGCCCGTCGGGTCCATAGGGAAGAATCGTCGCTTGTCACACGGCGCTCGCTCCCCGGTCGCCCTCTCGGGCGACACGGGGGACGAAGACGACCAGCTCGTGGAGGGAGCACGCTATGGCGGCCATGAAGCCCCGGACCGGTGACGGTCCCCTCGAGGTCACCAAGGAGGGGCGCGGCATCGTGATGCGCGTGCCTCTCGAGGGTGGGGGGCGCCTCGTCGTCGAGATGACGGCGGACGAGGCGGGCGACCTGCGAGAGGCTCTGCAGGGCGTGGTCGGCTGAGCGCCCCGACCTCCGCGGGGCCGGACGGCGCCGGCCCCGCGGTCGACACGCAGTACGCGGCCCCGACGCTGCCCACGCCGCTCGCCGTCCTGACCACCGACCTCCCTCCCGACGACGCCGTCGCCGCCACCGTGCGCTGGCGGCGTCGTGACGAGCGCCCCGACGCCGACGCCCCGGACGCCCCCGACGACGCCGACGGCGGCGTCGAGGGTGCTCCGCCGGGGTGGCGGCCCTCGGCGGGGTCCGTCGCCGCGCTCCCCGGCACGGGTGCCCCCGGCCCGGCGAGCTGGCTGGTCGGCGTCGGCGAGGGACGGGCCCGGGACTGGCGGGCCGCGGGCGCCGCGGCGGTCCGCGCCGTCCGCGACGCGCCGGCGGCCGCCCTCGGTGGCGACGACGGGGACAACGGCGACGGGCGCGTCGCCGTGCTGCGCCCCGACCGCCTCGAGGACGCGCCGGGCTCCGCGTCGGAGTGGGCCGCGCTGGCCCTCGGCACCGTCCTGGGCTCCCACCGCTTCACCGTCCGGTCCGACGCCACCTCGCCGCGGCTGCGGGTGCACGTCGAGGTCCCCGACGAGCACCGCCCCGAGATCGACCGAGCGGTGGACCGCGCCGTCGAGCTCGCGACGGCCACCGCCCGGGCCCGCGACCTGGCCGACACGCCGTCGGGCGCGAAGTCGCCGGCCTGGTTCGCGGACACCGCCGCGGCGCTCGTGGCCGACGCCGAGGGCCTCGAGGTCACCGTCCGGGACGAGCACTGGCTCGCCGCCGCGGGCTTCGGCGGCGTCCTCGCCGTCGGGGGCGGCTCGTCGCGGCCGCCGCGGTTCCTCGAGCTGCGCTGGTCGC
Source organism: Actinomycetospora lutea (assembly GCF_028737205.1). GTDB lineage: Bacteria > Actinomycetota > Actinomycetes > Mycobacteriales > Pseudonocardiaceae > Actinomycetospora > Actinomycetospora lutea. Next base: position 148,681 of record NZ_JAQZAL010000003.1, read on the forward strand.
CGGCGGGTGCGGCCGACCACGTCGTGCTCGTCGGCAAGGGCATCACGTTCGACACCGGCGGCATCTCGATCAAGCCGAACGCCGGCATGGCCGACATGCGCACCGACTGCGCCGGCGGCGCCGCGGTCGTCGCCGCCCTGCGCTCGCTCGCCCGGCTGCGGGTGCCGGTGCGGGTCACCGGGCTGGTCCCGCTCGCCGAGAACCACGTCTCCGGCTCGGCCTACCGGCCCGGCGACGTCGTGCGGCACCGCGGCGGGACCACCACCGAGGTCACCAACACCGACGCCGAGGGCCGCATGGTGCTGGCCGACGCGCTCGCCTACGCCCTCGAGGAGCTCGCGCCCGACGTGGTGGTCGACGTCGCCACCCTGACCGGCGCGATGAAGGTCGCGCTCGGTGTGCGCACCGGCGGGGTGTTCGCCAGCGACCCGGGCCTGCGCGCCGCCGTCGCCGCGGCCGGCGAGGGCACGGGGGAGGCGTGGTGGCCGATGCCGCTGACCGCCGACCTCGACCCGGACGTCGACTCCACGATCGCCGACGTCCGCCAGGCCCCGGGCGGGCCGGGCGGGATCGCGGCGGCCCTGTTCCTGCGCCGCTTCACCGACGGGCGGCCCTGGGCCCACCTCGACATCGCCGGGCCCGCGCGGTGCGACAGCCCGCACGAGGAGGTCGCCAAGGGCGCCACGGGCTTCGCGGCCCGCACGCTCGTCGAGTTCTGCGCGGGGCGCGCGTCAGGGAGCTGACGGTTCGCGGAGGGCCGCGCAGAGCAGGCCCTCGGCGATCGGGAGCACCAGCGGCACGAGGCGCTCGTCCTCGCGGACCGTCCGCACGGTCTCGCGCAGCGCGCCCGCGACGGCCTCGCGGCGCACCGGGTCGGCGAGCCGGCCCTGCCAGAGCACGTCGTCGACGACCACCACGCCGCCCGGGCGCAGCAGGCGCAGCGACGCCTCGAGGTCGCGGGGCATCTCGGTGGTGACGCCGTCGACGACGACGAGGTCGTAGCCCGCGTCGGAGAGCTTGGGGAGCATCTGGCGCGACGTCCCCTTGATCATGCGGACGCGGCCGGGCGCGAACCCTGCCTCGACGCACGCCACGCGCGCCCGGACCTGGCGCTCGCCGTCGGGGTCGATGCTGGTCAGGAGCCCGTCGGCGGGCATCCCGCGCAGGAGCGCCACGGCGCCGAGCCCGAACCCGGTGCCGATCTCGACGACCGCGCGCGCCCGCGTGGCGGCGGCGAGGAACGTCAGGGCCGCCGCGCTGGCCGGCGCGACGGGGACGACGCCCTCCGCGACGGAGCGCTCGCGCAGCCCGGCGAGCAGCTCGTCCTCGACGTGGAAGGCCTCGGCCCGCTCGGCGATGCGGGCCCGGGTCGTCGCCGCGGCGGCCGCGGCGGCCGCGGCGGCCTCGGCCTCCGCCGGACCGTCGGCCACGGAGGCGCCCGCCTCCTTGCGGACGGCCCGCAGTGGGCGGGTCGTGCCGCGCACGCCCCCACCACCACGCCCCCCGGGGCGTCCCGTCGCCATCCGAGCAGGCTAGATCGCGACGGGGGCCCGACGCGGCGTGCCGCGCCGACACGCCGCCGACACGGTCGGGGTGAGGGACGGATCACGCCGTTCCGCGGAAACTCAGCGGCCTCTCAGCTCGACCTCACCCCCGTGACATGACGGCCCGCCAGAGTGGTGCCCACGTCGCCGGTACCCCGACCGGCGGCCGTCAGCCGAGCCGAGGAGCACGCACCCCGATGCCCGACCGACCCGCTCCCGCCGCCGACACCGCCTCCCCCGGTCCGGTGCCCGGCGGCCACCGGTCCGCCCCGGGCGGGACGGCTCTGCTCGAGCGTCCCGAGAGCTCCACCGCCTCCACCCCCGCCGCCTCCACCCCCACCGCCTCCCTCGACGACGCCTTCGCTTCCGAGGAGCAGGCCTGGGTGCCGCCGACCTGGGACGACGTCGTGCGCCAGCACGCCGACCGCGTCTACCGCCTGGCCTACCGCCTCACCGGCGACGCCCACGACGCCGAGGACCTCACGCAGGAGACCTTCATCCGCGTGTTCCGGTCGCTCGCGGGCTACAAGCCCGGCACGTTCGAGGGCTGGCTGCACCGCATCACGACCAACCTCTTCCTCGACATGGTCCGCCGCCGTGCCCGGTTGCGGATGGAGGGCCTCCCCGAGGACACCGACCGCCTGCCCGGCGGCGGCCCCGACCCCGAGCAGGTCTGGTCGGAGGCCCACCTCGACCCCGATCTGCAGGCCGCCCTCGACGCGCTGGCCCCCGAGTTCCGGGCCGCGGTCGTGCTCTGCGACGTGGAAGGTCTGTCGTACGAGGAGATCGCGGCGACCCTCGGTGTCAAACTGGGGACCGTGCGAAGCCGTATCCATCGCGGGCGCCAGGCCCTGCGCGCCGCGCTCGAGTCCCGTGCCGTGGCGGCCTCACCCGGGAGCGCGGCGTGATCTCCGGGCGCACCGGGGGAACGGGCTGGTCGCGGCGGTTCACCGAGGCCGGTCACCTCGCGCTCGACGCCGTCGTCGCCTTCGTCGACGACGAGCTGCCGCCCGGTCCGGCGCACCGCGCCGCCGAGCACGTCGACCGGTGCCTGTCCTGCGCCGCCGAGGTCGCCGCCCAGCGGCAGGCCCGCCGCCGGGTCCGCGCCGCGGGCGGTCCGGCCGTCCCGAGCTCGCTGATCAGCGCCCTGTGCTCCATCCCCGACGCCGCGCCCGTCCCGCAGGCGCCCGCGGGGCTCGCGGTCGGCGCCGACGGCGAGATCGTCGTCGCCGCCGAGCCGGAGCGCGGCCACGGCCACCGCAGCCGCCGGTGGCCCGGGCGCCGCCGCACGCTCGGCCTGCCGGTCGCCGTCAGCTCCGGGGTGGTCGTCGGCGCGGCCGCCCTGGCCGCGTTCGCCGGGCCGGCGGTCGTGTCCGGCACCGCCCCGTCCTCGGCGGGCGCCGGCGTCCCGGCGCTCGGGAGCGTGGCGCCGAGCGTCACGCCCACCGCCGCGGCCGCCGACCTGGCCGTCCGCGATCGCGGCGCGGTCTCCTCGCCGGGCCTGCCGGGCCCCGGCGCCCCCTGACGCACCGCCCGCTGACCGGCCCTTCACCGCTGCGGTCGCACGCTGTGACGGTGTCGACGCGAGCCGCGCCCCGAGGCTCTACGGTGGTGGGGCGATGAGCACCACCCTGGAGCGGCCCGCCCGCCTGCGCACCCGCCGGGACACGCGATGACCGGACCGACCGACCCGTCGACCGGGTCGACGCCCGACCCCGCCGCCGGCGGACCGCCGAACGGGCAGGCGAACGGCCACGGCCCGACGAACGGGCACGCGAACGGGCACGGCAACGGGCACGGCAACGGGCACGCGGACGGGCACGGCAACGGGCACGCCAACGGGCAGGCCAACGGGCACCGGGCCGCCGACGAGCGCGAGCTCGCCGCGGTCTTCGGCCGCCCCGCCGGCGTCGACGGCGGCTTCGGCGCCCCCGGTGGCGACCCGGGCAGGACGCGCCCCTCCGGACGGGGCGAGCCGCCCGCGCCCGCGCTCGTCGCCGCGTTCGGCCGCCCCGAGGGCACGGGACCGTCGTCGCTCCAGCGCCCGGAGCGCCGCCCGGACGCCGACGACGAGCGCCCCGACGACTTCTGGGAGAACGAGACCGCCACCACCGACCCGTGGCGCGACCCCGACGCCGGCGCGGAGCTGGGCGGCCCGGCGCTGGGGGAGTCGCGCCCGGGGCAGGCCGCGCGGCCGGTCGGACCGCGGCTCTCGGCCCGCGAGCTCGTGCTCGGCCGGCGCGTCCAGCCCACCGCGCTCGCGCTGCTGGCCGTGGTGGCGCTGCTGCTCGGCGCGGTCGGCGGCGTGGTCGGCTGGGCCGTCGCGGGCGGTGCCGACAGCCTCGTCGACCCGGGGGCCACGCTGACCCCGGTGGAGGCGGGCCGGGAGCGCCCGCCGGGCTCGGTGGCCGACGTCGCCGGGCGCGTCGCCCCCGCCGTGGTGTCGCTGGAGCTCCAGGCCGGCAGCAGTGGCGGCACCGGCTCGGGCGTGGTGCTCACGCCGGACGGCTACATCGTCACCAACAACCACGTCGTCGAGCTCGCGGCCACCGACCCGCGCGCGAGCCTCGAGGCCGTCTTCGCCTCCGGCCTGCGCGCGCCGGCCCGCGTGGTCGGGCGCGACCCGCAGACCGACGTCGCCGTGGTGAAGGTCGACATCGCCAACCCCGTGGTCGCCCAGCTCGGGCGCTCGGCGGACCTGCGGGTCGGCGACGGCGTCATCGCGATCGGCTCACCGCTGGGCCTGGCCGGCACGGTCACCGAGGGCATCGTCAGCTCGATCGACCGCCCGGTGCGCCTCGACGCCGAGTCGGCCGAGGCCAACCCCGTCATCGACGCCATCCAGACCGACGCGGCGATCAACCCCGGCAACTCCGGCGGCGCGCTCGTCGACACCTCGGGCGCCGTCGTCGGGATCAACACCGCGATCCGGACCCTCGGCGGGGGCGAGGGCGGCTCGATCGGCCTGGGCTTCGCCATCCCGATCGACGACGTGCGCACGATCGCCGAGTCGATCATCCGCACCGGCGGCTACACCCACAGCGACCTCGGGGTGAACGCCAAGTCGGTCACCGACGGCACCGCCGACGGCGCGCAGGTCCTCAACGTCCGCCAGGGCGGGCCCGCCTCGCGCGCCGGGGTGCAGGAGGGCGACGTGGTCCTGCGCGTCGACGACCGCCCGATCGCGTCCGCCGACGAGCTCGTCGTGGCCGTGCGGGAGCACGCGCCGGGTCAGACGGTCAGCCTCGGCGTCGTGCGCGAGGGTCGGCCGTTGACGCTGCAGGTCACGCTCTAGGGGGCCGGGGTGTTCGACAACATCGGCTGGCCGGAGCTGCTCGTGCTCGCCCTGGTCGGGCTGTTCGTGCTCGGACCCGAGCGCCTGCCCGCCGCCGCGTCCTGGGTGGCCAACACCGTGCGCACGATCCGCGACTACGCCACCGGCGCCCGCGACCAGCTGCGCCAGGAGCTCGGCCCCGAGTTCGACGAGCTGCGCAAGCCGCTGGAGGACCTGCGCTCGGTGCGCGACCTCGACCCGCGGCGCGCCGTGCGCCAGAACCTGTTCAGCGAGCCGCCCGCCGACGGCACGTGGAGCGGGTCGGCGACGCCGGGCACCGCGGCCGCGGCCACGCCGGCGCCGCCGAGCAACGGGACGTCCCCGGCGCCCGCCGCGCCGCGGACCCCGAGCCGGCCGCTCGACCCCGGCGAGATCGCCCCGGTCGACCCGGACGCGACCTGACACCCCCCTCAGTTGACCTGGCGGCCGCGCCCCTCCCAGTACTCCTCGCGCAGCTTGAACTTCTGCAGCTTCCCGGTGGCCGTCCGGGCGAGCTCCGCGCGGAACTCGACCGACGTGGGGGCCTTGTAGCGGGCCAGGTGGGCCTTGCAGTGCTCGATCAGCTCGGCCTCGTCGGCGTTGCTGCCCGCGGCCAGCACCACCAGCGCCTTGATCGTCTCGCCCCACTTCTCGTCGGGCACGCCGATGACCGCGACCTCCGCGACCGCCGGGTGGCTGAACAGCGTGTCCTCGACCTCGATGGACGAGACGTTCTCGCCGCCGCTGATGATCACGTCCTTGCGGCGGTCGCTGATCGTCAAGTAGCCGTCCTCGTCGACGGTGCCGCCGTCGCCGGTGTGGAACCAGCCGTCCCGCAGGACCTTCTCGGTCTCGTCGGGACGCTCCCAGTAGCTCTTGAGGATCACGTTGGAGCGGGCGAGGACCTCGCCGTCGTCGGAGGTCCGCAGCCTCACGCCCAGCGCCGGAGCCCCGGCGCGGCCGAGCCGGGCCGCGCGGTCCTCGGTGGGCAGGTCGTCCCACTCGGCGCGCGTCCGGTTGAACGTCAGCAGCGGGGAGGTCTCGGTGAGCCCGTAGATCTGGATGAACTCCCAGCCCAGCACCTCCTCGACCTGCGCGATCGTCCGCGTGGGCGGGGGCGCGCCCGCGCCGACGATGCGGACCCGCCCGCGGCCGGGGATCTCGCCCTCCCAGTCGGCGGCGGCGGTGAGCACGGCGCTGATGACCGCCGGGGCGGCGCAGAGCACGGTCACGCCGTGGGCGGCGACCCGGCGCAGGATCTCGGCGCCGTCGACCTTGCGCAGCACGACGTGCTGCGCCCCGAGCCCGGTCACCGCGTAGGGCATGCCCCAGCCGTTCGCGTGGAACATCGGCAGCGTGTGGAGGTAGACGTCGCGGTCGCTCACCCCGAGGTGCATCCCGAACGTCGTCGCGTTGACCCACAGGTTGCGGTGGGTGAGCTCGACGCCCTTCGGGCGCGCCGTGGTGCCGCTGGTGTAGTTGATGGTCGCGGTGGCGTCCTCGTCGGGCTCCCACGGCACGGGGTCGACGCCGAAGCGGTAGATCTCCGCGTCGCCCTCCCCGAGCACGACGGTGCGGGGGCACGGCACCCCGGCGAGCTGCTCCTCGAGCTCCGGGTCGACGAGCAGCAGGCTCGCCCCGGACTGCTCGACGATGTAGGTGACCTCGTCGACGGAGAGCCGGAAGTTCACCGGCACGAGCACGCGTCCGTGCCCCGACACCCCGAAGAAGGACACGAGCAGGCGCGCGCTGTTGTGCGAGACGATGGCGACGCGCTCGCCGAACCCGACGCCCATCGCGTCCAGGGCCGCCGCCTGCGCGCGGGCGAGCTCCGCCACCCGCGCGTAGGTGAGCCCCGTCAGCGGCGCGGCCGGTTGATCGGGTTCGTCGACGATCCCGGTCCGCTCGCCGTACACGATCTCGGCGCGGTCGAGGAAGTCCTGGATCTCGAACGGGACCTGCATCATCAACTCCAGAGGCCGACCACGGGCGTGGGTCGCACCGTGCCACGGGGATCGCCCGTCCGGCGAGAGGTGCCTCACGTGGGGGCCACGGGGCTCGGAGCCTTCCGAGCCGGCTGTTACTTTCGGTGACGTGCTTGCGCATCAGCGTGAGCCGGTGCGTCGTCGTGTGCTGGAGGCGGCCAACCGGTTCGACAGCGACCCGCGTCTGCTCGCCGCGCTCGAGTGGGCGCGTTCGCGACTGCCCGGCGACGCCGCCTACGGCGACCCGCTCTCGACCGGCGACGACGCCGTCGGCCGCGTCGCCGCCCAGCTCGCCCCGCTCGCGGCCGCCCGCCCGAGCGTGCTGCGCGAGGTCGGGCTGACCGCGCTGCAGCTCTGGCAGGCGCACGCCGGGCTCGAGGAGCGGCTCAGCGACGAGCAGGTCGTCGTGCTGTTCACCGACCTCGCCGGCTTCTCCGACTGGACCCTCGAGGTGGGCGACGACGTCGCCGTGTGCGCGCTGCGGCGGGTCGGCGCGGCCGTCGAGCCGCTCGTGCGCCGCCGGGGCCGGGTGGTCAAGCGGCTCGGCGACGGGCTGATGGCCGTGCACCCGAGCGTCGAGGACGCCGTGGAGGCGGCGCTGGCCGCGCGCGACGCGGTCGAGGAGCTCGACGTCGACGGGCACCGGCTGCACCTGCGCGCGGGCGTGCACGTCGGCACCCCGCAGCAGCTCGGCGGCGACTACTACGGCCGCGACGTCAACATCGCCGCGCGGATCACCGACGCGGCCGGTCCGGGCGAGGTCTGCGTGTCGAGCCCGACCCGCGCGCTGCTCGACGGCGGGGACTTCGCGACGTTCCCGCTGAGCCGCCGGCGCGGGAAGGGCGTGCCGCCGGACATCACTCCGTGGCGGGTCGGTCGGCGCCCTCGCGGCTGAGGGGGTTGGCCCGCAGGCCGCCGGACGGGTCGAGGCGGCCCAGGATCGCCGCGGTCACGCAGGCCAGCGACGCGACGCCCTCGCCGTCGAGCGCGTCGAAGATGAGCCGACGGACCTCGGCGGCGTGGCCGGGCGCGGTCGCGCGGACCTTCTCCATGCCCGCGTCGGTGAGGCGGGCGACGGTGACGCGGCCGCTCTCGGGCGAGGGCTCGCGCGTCACCCAGCCCTGGCTCTCCAGGCGCGCCACGACGTGCGACAGCCGCGAGAGCGAGGAGTTCACGGTGGCCGCGAGCGCGCTCATCGGCAGCGTGCGCCCGGGCGTCTCGGAGAGCATCGCCAGCGTCAGGTAGGAGAACTGCGTCAGCCCGGCGTCGCGCTGGAGTTGCGCGTCCAGCGCCGCAGGGAGGAGCGTCATCACCGCGGCGGTGCGCCGCCACGCGCGCTGCTCGTCGTCGTCCAGCCAGGGCCCCTCGTGCATGACGACCACATTACTTGATGCTTCAACTCTTCGCCCGGTACGGTTCACGGTTGAAGCATCAACCCGCTATCAGGGAGCAGTCATGGATCCGTTCGCCACCGCCCACCCGGGAGCGGCGTTCGACGCCTACGAGCCGGCCGCGCGCGAGCGCGCGGCGCGGCGCACACCCTGGCGGCCCGAGGACGGCCCGCTGCCGGCGCTCTACGTCAGCCACGGGGCGCCGCCGCTGTTCGACGACGCGGAGTGGATGACGCGCCTGGGCGAGTGGGCCGACCGGCTGCCGACCCCGGAGGCGATCCTTATCGTCTCGGCGCACTGGGAGTCCGCGCCGCTGACGCTCTCGAGCCCCGAGGCCGGCACCCCGCTGGTGTACGACTTCGGCGGCTTCGCCGAGCGCTTCTACCGGATGACCTACGCGACGCCGGACGCCTCCGCGCTCGCCGCCCGCGTGGCTGCGACCCTGCCCGACGGGCAGCCGGCGCACACCTCGCGCCGCGGGCTCGACCACGGGGCGTGGGTGCCGCTGAAGGTCATGTACCCGCTGGGCGACGTGCCCGTCCTGCAGATGAGCCTGCCGACCGAGGACCCGGACCGCCTGCTCGCGATCGGCACGCGCCTGCGCGAGCTGCGCAGCGAGGGCGTGCTCGTCATCGGCTCGGGCTTCATGACCCACGGGCTGCCGTTCCTGTCCCGCGAGATGCTCGCGGGCCGGGAGACCCCGGGCTGGACCGGCGACTTCGACGCCTGGGCCGCCGAGGCCCTCGACCGGGGCGACCTCGAGACCCTGCACCGCTTCCGCGACGCGCCGGGGATGCCCTACGCGCACCCGACCGCCGAGCACTTCGTGCCGCTGTTCGTCACCCTCGGCGCGGCCACCGATCCCGGGGGGCCGGTGACCACGACGATCGACGGGAACATGTGGGGCCTGTCCCGGCGGTCGCTCCAGGTGGCCTGACGGTCACGGGAAAAGGGCTGGCGCGACCCGGCCCTGCTTGGGACGCTCGGTGCGACCGGGGCGAGTGCCCCGGGGACGACTTCGAGGAGTGAACGCCATGGTGGCCCCGCGCGGGCGCCAGGTGAGGCGCCGTCACGCCATCTCTCGGTGACGCCGGCTGCGTGAGCGCGGTGCGGCGTCCTGCTCGAAGGGTCGTACCCCGCAGTGTTCTCCGCTCTTCCGCACGATTCCGTCCTGCCCTCCTACGGGTGGGACACCTCCTGGGAGCAGCTCGCTTCCACCCTCGACGCGTCCGGCGTCCCCGGTCGCGTCGCCCGCGTCGACCGTGGCCGCGTCGACGTCCTCACCGACGCCGGCCGCGTCCACGCCGCGTCGCGCGGCGCCTGCGCGGTCGGCGACTGGGTGCTGGTCGACGACGGCGCCGTCACCGCCGTCCTGCCGCGACGCACCACGCTCGCCCGCGCCGCCACCTCGGGGCGCTCCGAGGCCCAGGTGCTGGCGGCGAACGTCGACACCGTGCTCGTCACCGTGCCCGCCGGGTCCACCGACCGCGTCGGGCGGGTGGAACGTCTCGTCGCCCTCGCCTGGGAGAGCGGCGCGACCCCGGTGCTCGTCGTCACCAAGACCGACCGCAGCGGCGACGTCGCCGGCGTCCTCGCGGACCTCGCGCTCTCGGCGCCCGGCGTGGAGGTCGTGGGCGCCAGCGCCGTGACGGGCGAGGGGGTCGACGACGTCGCCGCGGCGGCCCGGGGCACCACGGTGCTCGTCGGGCCCTCCGGTGCCGGCAAGTCGACGCTCGCCAACGCCCTGCTCGGCGAGGACCGGCTCGCCGTCGGCGACGTGCGCGCCGTCGACGGGAAGGGCCGTCACACCACCGTGCACCGCGAGCTCCTGCCCCTGCCCCGGGGAGGCCGCACACAGCGCAGCGCAGCCGCGGCGCCGGAGGCGGGTCACAGCGTGCTCGTCGATACCCCGGGCCTGCGGGCGGTGGGCGTCCGCGACGCGGCCGAGGGCATCGAGCGCGCCTTCGCCGACGTGGTCGACCTCGCCGACGGCTGCCGCTTCGCCGACTGCGCGCACGACCGGGAACCGGGGTGCGCGGTGCGGACGGCGGTGGACGCCGGCGAGCTCCCGGGCCGGCGCTGGGAGGACTACCGCAAGCTCCAGCGCGAGGACGAGTGGGCGGCGGCGCGCACCGACGCCCGCCTGGCGGCCGAACGGCGCGGGCGCTGGAAGCAGATCACCAAGGACCAGCGCGCCCGCTACCGCTCGCGCGGGCGCTGAGTCCGCCGTGCGGAGTCTCAGCGCCCGGCGGGCGAGATGTTCAGCGACATGCCCGCGAGGCCGCGGGAGCGCACGGAGAGCTTCTCGGCGACCGCGCGCAGGGCCGCGCCGGCGGGCGACTCGGGCTCGCTGAGCACCAGCGGCATCCCGGCGTCGCCGCCCTCGCGCAGGCGGGTGTCGATCGGGATCTGGCCCAGGAGCGGGACGGTGCCGCCGACCGACTTGGCCAGCGAGTCGGCGACGATCTGCCCGCCGCCCGAGCCGAAGAGGTCCATCCGGGAGCCGTCGGGCATGTCCATCCACGACATGTTCTCGACGACGCCGGCCAGGCGCTGGCGGGTCTGCAGGGAGATCGCGCCGGCGCGCTCGGCGACCTCGGAGGCGGCCTGCTGGGGCGTCGTGACGACGAGCAGCTCGGCGTTCGGGATGAGCTGCGCGACCGAGATCGCGATGTCGCCGGTGCCCGGGGGCAGGTCGAGCAGCAGGATGTCGAGGTCGCCCCAGAAGACGTCGGCGAGGAACTGCTGCAGGGCGCGGTGCAGCATCGGCCCGCGCCACACGACCGGGGTGTTGCCCGGGGTGAACATGCCGATCGAGATGACCTTCACGCCGTGGCTCTGCGGCGGCAGGATCATGTCGTCGACCTTGGTCGGCCGGTCGTCGGTGCCGAGCATGCGCGGCACGGAGTGGCCGTAGATGTCGGCGTCGACCACACCGACCGACAGGCCCTTGTCGGCCATCGCGGCGGCCAGGTTCACCGTCACCGACGACTTGCCGACCCCGCCCTTGCCGGACGCCACCGCGTACACGCGGGTCATCGAGCCCGGCTGGGCGAACGGGATCACCGGCTCGTCGGAGTCACCGCGCACGGTCTTGCGCAGTTCGCGGCGCTGCTCGTCGTTCATGACGTCGAGCTCGACCGACACGGCCGTCACGCCGGAGACCGCGGACACCGCGGTGGTCACCCGCTGGGTGATCGTGTCCTTCATCGGGCAGCCGGCGACGGTCAGGTAGACCGCCACCTCGACCTTGCCGTGGTCGAGGACCCTGATGTCCTTGACCATGCCCAGCTCGGTGATGGGCTTGTGGATCTCGGGATCCTCGACGCCGGCCAGGGCGGACCGGATCGCGTCGGCGGATGGAGCTGCGGCCATCGGACCCTTCTCGGCTTCTCGGCGTCGGTCGGTCCCGGGGAGTGTGGTGCCCCGCGCCGGGACCGGGGACGGGTGCCTCCCACGGAGCGTGGGTCCCGTCGACTGACACCCATGCTACGTGCCGCCCCCCGCGCGCCGCCGGGCACGCGGAGCGTCGCCCGTCACGCCCCGGTCACGTGCCCGTCACGCGGCGTGCCGGGTCAGTGCCCGTTGCGGTTCAGGTCGCCGTCGGTCGGGGCGTTCTGTCCCGCCTGGTCCAGCGCGCGGGCCAGGGCCTGCTCGAGGTTGCGGGCCACGGCCCGGTCGACGGCCCGCGCGACGGCCTTCTCCAGGGCCTTGTCGGTGCGGCCCTCGGCGTCCCGGGTGCCGTCCCGGACCCCGCGGAGCTGCTCGAGTTCGCCGCGCAGGTAGTCGCGGGTCACGACCTCGCCGAGCTGCAGGCGCATCGACGCCAGCTCGCGGGCGAGGTACTCGGTCTCGGCGGAGAGCCGGCCGGCGCGCGAGCGGTCCTCCTCGAGGGACACGCGGTCGCGGTCGTCCTGGCGGTTCTGCGCGAGCAGGATCAGCGGCGCGGCGTAGGCAGCCTGTGTGGAGAACGCCAGGTTGAGCAGGATGAACGGGTACGGGTCCCACTGCAGGCTGATCGCGAAGACGTTCAGCACGATCCAGGTCGCCACAATGATCGACTGCCACAGCAGGAACGTGCCCGTCCCGAGGAAGCGGGCGAGGCTCTCGGCGAAGCGCGCGAACCACTCCGTGTCGACGGTCAGGCGCAGATGGCGCGTCCCGGCGGGCTGGTCCAGCCGCCGCCGCGTGCTGGCCTCAGGCACGGTTCACCCCCGGGACGGGTGCCGGCGGCCTGGCCGCGGGCGGTGCGGGTTCGGGATCGGGCTGGGAGCGCCAGTCCTCGGGGAGCAGGTGGTCGAGGACGTCGTCGACGGTGACCGCGCCGACCAGGTGCCCGCCCTCGTCGATCACCGGGCCGCAGACGAGGTTGTAGGTCGCGAAGTAGCGGGTGACCTCCGGGAGTGTCGCGTCGGGCCCCATGCGCGTGAGCTCGGAGTCCAGCACGCCCGCGACGAGGTCGGACGGGGCCTCGCGCAGCAGGCGCTGGGAGTGCACGCAGCCCAGGTAGCGCCCGGTCGGGGTGGCCGTCGGCGGCCGGCAGACGAACACCATCGACGCCAGCGCCGGGGTGATGTCGGGGTTGCGGACGTGGGCGAGCGCCTCGGCGATCGTCGCGCCGGGCTGGAGCACGATCGGCTCGGGCGTCATCAGCCCGCCCGCGGTGTTCGACGAGTAGGTCAGCAGGCGCCGGACCGGCTCGGACTCCTCGGGCTCCATCAGCCCCAGGAGCTCCTCGGACTCGGGCCCGGGGAGGTCGGCGAGCAGGTCGGCGGCGTCGTCGGGGTCCATCTCCTCGAGCACGTCGGCGGCGCGCTCGGTGGACAGGTGGCGCAGGAGGTCCTGCTGCTCGGACGACGGGAGCTCCTCGAGGACGTCGGCGAGGCGGTCGTCGCCGAGCCCGTCGGCGACGTCGTGGCGGCGGCGCTGGGGCAGGTCCATGAGGGCGTGCGCGACGTCGGCCGGGCGCATGTCCTCGAACGTGGACAGCAGCTGCTCGGTGCCCTGCCCGGTCTCGTCGAGCGAGAGCCCGGAGATCGCCGGCCACGGCAGCACCTGGATCGGGCCCCGCCGCCCGAGCCTCCCCACCAGCTCCCGCACCGCCACGCGGGTGACGAGCCAGTCGCGGCTGCGCTGGTGCTCCATCAGCACGTCGACGACCTGCGCGTCCGCGTCGTGGTCGACGACCCGGACCCGCGCGTCGAGCATCTCGCCGACGACGAGCACCTCGTTGGGGCGCTGCGCGAAGGCCCGCAGGTTGACCTGCCCGGTCGCGAGCGTGACCGCGGCCGCGTCCACGGCGGTGACCCGCAGCATCGGCACGAAGATGCGCCGGCGCGAACCGACCATGACGACGAGACCGAGCACGCGGGGTGGTCGCGGACCGACCGACACGGCGCAGACCGCGTCGCGCACGCGCCCGATCCGCTCGCCGTCCGGCCCGAGGACGGGCAGCCCGACCATGCGGGCCACGAACACCCTGGACATGGCGGTAGTCACCGCAGCAGGCTAGCTCGCCCGGGCTGCCGAGCTGGATCGAGTCACCTCTGAGAGGGTCGCCACCTCGGACGATGCGGCACCGGGACGCGTGTCAGCATCGGCCGCCTGTCGTAGCCCTCAGGAGGTCAGCAGCTCGTGAGTGTCGAGAACCGCCCCCGCCGGTCGTGTCTGGCGGTGCCCGGGTCGAGCCAGAAGTTCATCGACAAGGCCCGGACCCTGCCCGCCGACCAGATCTTCCTGGACCTCGAGGACGCCTGCGCCCCGCTGGTGAAGCCCGAGGCCCGGAAGACGATCGTGGCCGCCCTGAACGAGGGCGGCTGGGAGGGCAAGACGCGCGTGGTGCGCGTCAACGACTGGACCACCGAGTGGACCTACCGCGACGTCACCGAGGTCGTCGAGGGCGCCGGGGCCAACCTCGACGCGATCATGCTGCCGAAGGTGCAGACCCCCGAGCAGGTCCACGCGCTCGACTTCCTGCTCACGCAGATCGAGAAGACGATGGGTCTCGAGGTCGGCCGGATCGGCATCGAGGCGCAGATCGAGAACGCGCGCGGGCTCAACAACGTCGTCGCGATCGCCGAGTCGAGCCCGCGCCTGGAGACCATCGTCTTCGGCCCCGCCGACTTCATGGCCTCGATCAACATGAAGTCGCTGGTCGTCGGCGAGCAGCCCCCCGGCTACACCGAGGGCGACGCCTACCACTACATCCTCATGCAGATCCTCATGGCCGCGCGGGCCAACGACCTGCAGGCCATCGACGGCCCCTACCTGCAGATCCGCGACGTCGACGGCTTCCGCCGCGTGGCGAACCGGGCGGCCGCGCTGGGCTACGACGGCAAGTGGGTGCTGCACCCCGGCCAGATCGACGCGGCGAACGAGACGTTCTCGCCGTCGCAGGAGGACTACGACCACGCCGAGAACATCCTCGACGCCTACGAGTGGTTCACCTCGGAGGCGGGCGGCGCCAAGGGCTCCGCGATGCTCGGCGACGAGATGATCGACGAGGCGTCGCGCAAGATGGCGCTCGTCATCGCCGGCAAGGGCCGCGCGGCCGGGATGAGCCGCGGCGAGCGCTGGACGCCGCCGGAGAGCTGAGCTCCCCCGAAGGGGGTCATACTCGCCGGTCACCACTCACGAGCAGGAGCACGACGCATGGCACGCCTCGCCCAGACCGCCGGCCTGACCGATGTGCAGCAGGAGATCCTGTCCACGGTCCGCGACTTCGTGGACAAGGAGATCATCCCGCACGCGCAGCAGCTCGAGCACGAGGACGTCTACCCGCAGGACATCGTCGACGGGATGAAGGAGATGGGCCTGTTCGGGCTCATGATCCCGGAGGAGTTCGACGGTCTGGGCGAGTCGCTGCTGACCTACGCCCTGGTCGTCGAGCAGATCGCCCGGGGGTGGATGAGCGTCTCGGGCGTCATCAACACCCACTTCATCGTCGCCTACATGCTGCGCCAGCACGGCACGCCGGAGCAGAAGGCGCACTACCTGCCGAAGATGGCGACCGGCGAGATCACCGGCTCGTTCTCGATGTCCGAGCCCGACCTCGGCTCCGACGTCGCCGCCATCAAGACCAGCGCGAAGGCCGACGGAGACGACTACGTCGTCAACGGCGCCAAGATGTGGCTGACCAACGGCGGGTCGTCGAACCTGTCGGCGGTGCTGGTCAAGACCGACGAGGGCGCCGAGAAGCCCTACCAGAACCTGACGACGATCCTCGTCGACAAGGAGCGGGGCTTCGGCAAGGTCGCCGAGGGCCTGAGCATCCCCGGCAAGATCGACAAGATGGGCTACAAGGGCGTCGACACCACCGAGATGGTGTTCGACGGCTTCCGCATCCCGCAGTCGCAGGTCCTCGGCCACGCGCCCGGCAAGGGCTTCGCGCAGATGATGGACGGCGTCGAGGTCGGGCGCGTCAACGTCGCGGCCCGCGCCTGCGGCATCGCGATCCGCGCCTTCGAGCTCGGCATCGAGTACGCCCAGCAGCGCTCCACGTTCGGCAAGCCGATCGCCCAGCACCAGGCGATCTCGTTCAAGCTCGCCGAGATGGCCACCAAGGTCGAGGCCGCGCACCACATGATGGTCAACGCCGCCCGCCTCAAGGACCGCGGCGAGCGCAACGACGTCGAGGCCGGGATGGCCAAGATGCTCGCGTCCGAGCACTGCAAGGAGGTCACCGAGGAGTCGTTCCGCATCCACGGCGGCTACGGCTACTCGAAGGAGTACGAGATCGAGCGCCTCATGCGCGAGGCGCCGTTCCTGCTCATCGGCGAGGGCACCTCCGAGATCCAGAAGACGATCATCAGCCGGGGTCTGCTCAAGGACTACAAGCTGCGCTGATCAGCGGTACCGTCCTCCGTCACCTGCTTCGTCACACCGGCACCCCGCCCGGGCACTCCCGGGCGGGGTCCGCCGTTGGACAGGGCGAGATCGTCGAGAGGACAGCGAGGGATCGTCGTGACTGCGCCGTTCACCGGGCGCCCCGGTACCCAGCCCGGGCTGCCCAATCTTCCCGAGCCGCCGTCGGGCTGGCCGGTCGGCTCCTACGCGAAGTACGAGGAGGCCCAGCGCGCGGTCGACCACCTCGCGGACAACGAGTTCCCCGTCGCCGACGTCACCATCGTCGGTGTCGACCTCATGCTCGTCGAGCGGGTCATCGGCCGTCTGACCTGGGGCCGCGTGCTGGCCACGGGCGCCGCATCGGGTGCCTGGCTCGGTCTGTTCGTGGGCCTCGTGCTCTCCCTGCTCTCGCCCACCGGCGGCATCGGCGGCCTCGGCGCGATCCTCACCGGACTCGTCATCGGCATCGTGTTCGGCGTCGTGTCCGGGGCCATCACCTACGGCGCCTCGCGCGGCCGGCGGGACTTCACCTCGCAGAGCCAGATCGTGGCCGGGCGCTACGACGTCCTGTGCCAGCCCCGCAACGCCGAGAAGGCCCGCGACATGCTCGGCAAGCTCGCGATGGGCACCGACGGCTAGACCGGCTACAGCCAGCGGTTCCTGCGGAACGTCCGCCACAGGACGGCGCAGATGGTCAGGATCACGAGGATCACCGCGGGGTAGCCGAACTCCCAGTGCAGCTCGGGCATGTAGTCGAAGTTCATGCCGTAGATGCCGGCGAGCATGGTCGGCACGGCGAGCAGCGCCGCGTACGCGGTGATCTTGCGCATGTCGTTGTTCTGGCGCAGCGTGATCTTCGCCAGGACCGCGTCGACCAGGGTCGTGAGCAGCTCGTCGAACGAGGCGACGCGCTCGGCCACCGTCGCGAGGTGGTCGTCGACGTCGCGGAAGTAGCTGCGCACGTCCGACGGCACGAGCGGCGAGTAGCCCTCGGTGAGCCGGCGCATCGGCGTCACGAGCGGGGTCACCGCGCGCCGCAGCTCGAGCACCTCGCGCTTCATCAGGTAGATCTGCTCGGCGCCGACCTCGCTGTACGGGGCGAAGACCTCGGCCTCCATGGTGTCGATGTCGCCCTCGACGCCCTGGGAGACCTCGAGGTAGGCGTCGACGATGTGGTCGGCCACGGCGTGCAGCACGACGGCCGGGCCCTGGGCGAGGTGCTCGGGGTCGGCCTCGAGCAGGTGGCGCACGCGACGCAGGCCAGAGTGCTGGCCGTGCCGCACCGTGACGACGAAGTCCTTGCCGAGGAAGACCATCAGCTCGCCGGACTCGACGATCTCGTTCGCGGTGGTCGGCGACGCGTGTGCGACGTAGCGCATGGTCTTGAACACCGAGAACAGCATGTCGTCGGCGCACCCCGCGGCACCGTTGGCCGCGCTGTAGCGCTCCATCTTCGGGCGCTGGTGGGCGTGCACGGCGTCCTCGACGGCCAGCGGGTGCAGCCCGAACACCTCGGCGATGTCCTGGATCTGCTCCGCGTCGGGCTCGTGCAGCCCGATCCAGACGAAGCCCTCCTCGCGCCGGCGCACCTCGGCGATGGCGTCGCGGTGGTTCCACCGGCCCTCGAGGCGCTTGCCGTCGACGTACACCGCGCAGTCGACGACGAACGCGGCGAGCGGCACGTGGGGGACCCGCGGATCCTGCGTGCGGGGACGGCCGGGGCGGATCACGCGGGCTCCGGCGTTGCGCAGCGTGGGCAGGGCAGCCATGGGGACCTCCGGGGACCGGACGGTGTGACGGGGACGACGGGCGCTTCGGCCACCGCGTCCCTCCCGGACCACCCCACGGCGCTCAGCGCCCGGGCGTCACCGGGGAGGGGACGCGGCCCGTACTCGGGGGCAGGGCAGCGGCCCTGCGATAGGAGTCGTCCACGTCTCACCTCCCTCGCCTCGCGCGACACGACCTCGGACGATCCGTCATCCTAGCGACCCTCGCCGGCGCTGTCGGTCCCGGGCGGTACGTCCCCCGGATCGGCGCCCGCACGACCACAGACGTTCAGGAGGCGGATCCGTGCAGTTCGGTCGGTACTTCGAGGAGTTCGAGGTCGGCGCGACGTACAAGCACTGGCCGGGCAAGACGGTCACCGAGTACGACGACCACCTCTTCTGCCTGATCACGATGAACCACCACCCGCTGCACCTCGACTCCCACTACGCCGAGGGCACGCAGCAGGGCCGCAACGTCGTCGTCGGCAACTACGTCTACTCGCTGCTGCTCGGGATGTCGGTCGCCGACGTGTCGGGCAAGGCGATCGCGAACCTCGAGGTCGAGTCGCTGCGCCACGTCAAGCCGGTGTTCCACGGCGACACGATCTACGGCGAGTCGACGGTGCTCGACAAGAAGGAGTCGTCGTCGAAGAACGACCGCGGCGTCGTGCAGGTCGAGACGATCGGCTACAACCAGGACGGTGTCGTCGTGTGCATCTACCGCCGCAAGGTGATGGTGCCCAAGCGCCCGGCGTCCGAGGGCGCGGACGAGGCCTTCACCGCGGAGCAGCCTCGTCGTCCCGTCCCTCAGCGCGACTGAGGCAGGCAATCCCAGCCACGCAGCGCGGCGGTGAGCCCGGACACGAGCTCGCCGGCGGCGTCGAGCGCGGCGTAGGCGGCGCCGTCGACCCACCGGGCGTCGGCGGCGTCGTCGCCTGCGCGCGGGACCGCGTCGGGGTCGCCCTCGTCGGACAGCCGGCAGCGGAAGTCGTGGATCGCGAACGTGCGCCCGTCCGGCGCGGGCCGGCGCACGTGCCCGACCTCCTCGCCGACGACGACGTCGAGCCCGGTCTCCTCGGCGACCTCGCGCGCCGTGGCGTCGCGGACGGACTCGTCCGGCTCGACCTTGCCGCCGGGCAGCGACCAGCGTCCCGCCTCGGGGTCATGGGCGCGGCGGACGAGCAGCAGGCGGCCGCGGGGATCGGTGACGATCCCCCCGACGCAGGGGATGTCCCCGGACGTGTCGGGCGACGCGCCGCCACGCACCCCGGGGTCACCCATCGTCACACGAGATCACACTAGTATCACCCGGGTCGCCCGATGCCCGTCGCGGCCCGGGCGACCCATACTGATCACGACACGGCGACGACCACCGCGAGGGACACCTGGTGAACGCGAAGAAGATCGGCATCATCGTGGGTGTCGCGTTCGCGCTGTTCTTCGTCATCTCCCAACCGCAGGCGTCGGCCGATCTGGTGCTCAGCATCCTCACGATCCTGGGCGATGCGGCAGCATCGGTGGTGGAATTCATCCGCGCGCTGTTCTAGGTCCGGAGGCCCGACGTGCTGGCACCCCGCGAGGTCGACGAGTACGTCCTGCCCACCGAGCGGCGGGTGATCCGTTTCCGGCGCCACTGGGCGGTCATCCTCAGCGAGGTGCTGCAGGCCGTCGTGCTGTTCGTCCTGCTGGCGCTCGGGGCGGCGTACCTGCCCCAGAACGTCGTGCTGGACAACCTGTTCTGGTACGGCGCGCTGCTCGTGCTGCTGAAGACCAGCTACAAGGTCAGCGAGTGGTGGGTCGAGAAGGTCGTCGTCACCGACAAGCGCGTGATGCTGACCAAGGGCATCATCACCCACCAGGCGGGCATGATGCCGCTGACCAAGGTCACCGACCTGACGTTCGAGCGCACCCTGCTCGGACGCATGCTCGGCTACGGGACGATGGTCATCGAGTCGGCCGGCCAGATCCAGGCGCTCAACCGCATCGACTACCTCCCCGACCCCGAAGAGGTCTACGAGGCCATCTCCGAGCTGGTGTTCGGCGACAAGCGCCAGACCCGCTCGTACACGCTGCCGGGATCGGGCTTCGGCGGCGCGCGGGCGCGCCGGCGTTGACACTCACCGGGTGACGATCGACCTCCACACCCACTCGTCGGTCTCCGACGGCACCGAGACGCCGGCCGAGCTGCTCGCGACGGCGGTCCACGCGGGCGTCACCGTGCTCGCGCTCACCGACCACGACACGACGGCGGGCTGGGCGGAGGCGGCCGAGGCCCGGCCGTCGGCCCTGACGCTGGTGCGCGGCGCCGAGTTCTCCACCGTGAGCCCCGACGGGCGCGGCGGCGAGGTCACCGCCCACCTGCTGGGCTACCTCTTCGACCCCGCCGACTCGGCGATCGCCGCCGAGCAGGAGCGGGTGCGCGGCTCCCGTCGCGAGCGGGTGCGGGCGATGGGGGAGCGGATGGCCGCGGGCGGGCTGCCGATCGACGGCGAGGCCCTGCTGGCGCGCCTGCCGGCCGACTCGCCCGCCGGCCGGCCGCACATCGGGCAGGCGCTGCTCGACGCCGGTGTCGTCGGCTCGGTGTCGGAGGCGTTCGAGCACGTCCTGGCCAAGGACGGCCCGTACTACGTCGAGAAGTACAACACCCCGATCGCCACGGCGGTCGCGATGATCAGGGCGGCGGGCGGGGTCGCGGTGTTCGCGCACGCGTTCGCGCGCCGACGCGGACCGTGCGTCGACGCGTCGGTGATCCGCGACCTGGCCGCGGCGGGGCTCGACGGGGTCGAGGTCGACCACCCCGACCACGGCCCCGAGGACCGCGCGGCCCTGCGCGACCTGGCCGCGGAGACGGGCCTGCTGGTCACCGGCTCGAGCGACTACCACGGCACCAACAAGACGACCGCGATCGCCGCGGAGACGACGGCGCCGGCGGAGTTCGAGGCGCTCGTCGGGCGGGCGGAGGAGCGCGCGTCGGGCGTCGAGGTGCTCGCGGGCCGAGACCCCGGCGCCGCCTAGGGTGGGAGGCGATGAGCATGCAGCTGGGTCTGGACGGCATGCCCGCCCGCCTGGTCCGCGTGACCCCGTCGCGTCTCGCCACGTGGCAGGACTGCCGGCGCCGGTACCGCCTGACCTACCTCGACCGGCCGGTGCCGCCGCGCGGCGGCCCGCGGGCGGCGAGCACGCTCGGCGCGGTGGTGCACAACGCGCTGCAGGCGGTGTACGGCGAGCCGCCCGCCCGGCGCAGCGCCGCGCGCGCCGCCGCGGAGGTCGACCGCCAGTGGTCGTCCGAGGGGTTCCGCGACGACGCCCAGGTCGCGACCTACCGCGAGCGCGCCCGGACCTGGGTCGCCGACTACGTCGAGCGCCACGCGGTCGAGGGCGCCCCGGAGCCGATGGGCGAGGTCGTGGGCCTGGAGCGCTGGCTGTCCGCGCCGGTCGGCGCCATGGTCGCCGAGGGCCGCGCCGACCGCCTCGACCAGCGCGAGGGCGATGCCGGACCCGAGGTCGTGGTCGTCGACTACAAGACCGGGCGCCACGTCCCCGACGCCGACGACGCGCGCCGCTCGCCCGCGCTGGCGCTCTACGTGCTCGCGGCCCGGCGCACCTTGCGGCGCCCGTGCCACCGCGTCGAGCTGCACCACCTGCCCAGTGCCACCGTCGCGGCCGCCGAGCACGACGAGGCGAGCCTGGCCGCCCACCGCGAGCGGGCCGAGGCCGGTGCCGTCGCGCTCGGGGCGGCCACCGACGCGCTGGAGGAGGACCCGCGGCGCGCCGAGGACCTCTTCCCGCCCGCGCCCGGGCCCCGCTGTGGCGCCTGCGACGTCCGGCGTCACTGCCCCGAGGGGCGCGCCGCCGCCGCGGCCGAGCCGGCGTGGGCGGGGCTGGCCCCGTGAGCGCCGAGCCCGACCCCCACGACGGCACCGGGCCGACCCCGCCCCGCGCCTGGTCGCCGCACGATGAGCCGACGCCACCGCGGGGTGACGTGCCGGGGGTGACCTCGACCGGCTCGTGGGTGCCGCCGGACCGCTGGACCTCGCCGGCCGGGGTGCCCCGCGCCGCGAGGCGCCGGGAGCGCTCGCGCGGCGCCGGCCGGCCGACCCCGCCCCGCGGGCTCGCCACCGGGTCGTTCGCGCGCCCGCCCGAGCGTCTCGTCGGCACCCGGCGGCGCCTGGTGGCCCTGGCCCGGGTGCTCGCGGGCGGGCTCGTGGTGCTCGCGGTGGTCGTGATCGTGGCGCCGTGGTTCCTCGGCGGGCCGGGGCCGGGCGTCGACACCGTCGCCGGGCACCTGGTCGGCGCCGGCGCGGCGGTCGCCGCCACCGCACTCGCCGCGCACCGCCGCACCTCGCCCGTCCTGGCGGTCGTCGCCGCGGCCTCGGTGCCCGTGATCCTGTTCCTCGTGCTCGCGATCGTGTGGTGGGCGTAGCGCGGGACGAGCGCGCGGGCCGGTGCGGAGCGAGTGTCACCTCCGCTGCCTCCGAGGCACCCAGGGACTCCCTCGCTCCACGGGGGCGGGACCCCCCGCTCAGGACACCGCCGCGCGTTCGCGGGCGAGGGCCTCGCGGGCGATCGGGCCGTGGCGCCAGTGCTCGGGCAGGGCGAGGACGGCCGTGCGCAGGGCACGCAGGGTCAGAGTGGCGCCGAGATCGGTGGTCGGCAGGGCCGGGACGCCGTGCATCCGGCGCGCCCAGCGCGGCTGGAGCGCGAAGCCGAGCGCGGCGACCGCCGTCCACGCCGGGCGGGCGGGGGTGGTCAACGTGGTGCGCAGCGACATCGGCGGCACGAGCAGGCGCAGCACCGCGGCCCGGCTGACGGGTGAGGCGCGCAGGTCGCGGCGCACGTCGGCGACGTAGTCGGCGACCTCCGCGCGGCTGGCCGGGACGTCGCGGGCCCCGAGCAGGCGGGCGGCGACGACCTGCTCGCGGTAGAACGCGTCGGCCTCGACGTCGCTGATCGGCGCGCCGGCGCGGCGCACCGCCTCGAGGAACGAGCTGACCTCGGTGACGTGCACCCAGCGCAGGAGCTCCTCGTCGCCCGCGGCGTAGGGGAGCCCGGTGACGGGGTCGGTGCCGCGCACGGACTCGTGGGCCCGGCGCACGCGGGCGGCGACGGCGTCGACGCGCTCGCGATCGGCGTAGGTCACCGTCATGACGTACTCGGCGGTGCGCTGCAGGCGCGGCCAGAAGGCGGTGTCGAAGTCCGAGTGCTCCGAGACCCCCGCCATCGCCAGCGGGTGCAGCGCCTGCAGGAACAGCGCGGACACCCCGCCCACGCCGGCGGCCGGGTCGGCGAGCACGCGCCAGGTCATGCTGCCCGGGCCGAAGTACCCGTCGGCCGGATCGAGGGACGCCATCACCCGAGGATGTCGTCGCGCAGCCACGTCCGCCACGTCGGGACCAGGACGTCGAGCAGCGCCGACGGGTTCTCGACGTTCGGGGCGTGCGTGGCGTGCGGCACGGCGGCGAACTCGGCCTCGAGCCGGTCGGCCATCGTGCGCTGCATGCTGACCGGCCAGGCGTCGTCGTCGATGCCGCACACCACGAGGCACGGCACCCGCCGCGACCGTACGGCGGCGACCAGCTCGGCGGTGCGGTCGTCCTCGGAGCGCAGCGCGTCGCCCATCCCCAGCAGGGCGGCGATCGCGGTGCGCCGCAGCCGCTCGCGCAGCAGCTCGACGACGTGCGGATGGGTCGACGACCACTGGCCCGAGGCGTCGCGCAGCGCGATCATCTCGTCGATGCCTCGGCGGCGCAGGACGGGCTCGACCACGTCGAGGTCGCTGCGGCGCCGGCCCATCGGCAGCTCGCCGGGCCCCGAGTCCATGAGCGTCAGCCCGCGCACCGGGGCCCCGGCCAGGACGGCTGCGCGGGCCACGAGACCGCCGTAGGAGTGCCCGAGCAGCAGCACCCGGCGCCCCGCCCCGGCCTCGTCGGCGACCACCCCGGCGATCACCGGGCCGAGCGACGACGGCCGGTACTCGTGCTCGGCGTCCGGGCCCGGCGACTCGTACTGGCCCGGCAGGTCGACCGCCAGCACCCCGATCCCCGCGGCCGCGATCGGGTCGATCAGCGGCGCGAAGTCCTCCTTCGAGCCGGAGTAGCCCGGCAGCAGCAGCGCCGTGGCGGGCGGACCGCCCACCGACGCCGACTCGTCCGCGTCGGCGCGCAGGCCCGCGAGCGGCCCGAGCGAGGACGCGACGGTGACCGGGCGCGCGGCGTGGGGATGGCGCTGGGCCTCGGCGGGGCCCACGGTGAGGGCGGCCGGGGTGGCGTCGGGCGGCCGCAGGCCGGCACCGTCCACCGTCCCGCGGCCGGGGACGGCGGCGGGATCGGCGGTGCCGGGGGTCTCGGGGCGGCCCACCTCGGTCAGTCTGCCGTATCCGGGGTCAGCCCGGCGGACGGAGCGCGACGACCGTCGGGCCCCGCAGCTCCACCAGCGTCGTGCCCGTCGCGGCGACGGCGACCGGGGTGCCCGGCGCGACGTCGCGGCGCACGGGGACGACCGGGCCGCGCGGGGCGCCGGTGGCCGCGTCCAGCACCGCGAGGCCGTCGGGCACCGGCACGAGCGCGACGGCGGCCGGGGCGCTCCCGGGCCACGCGGCGCCGGCGCCGAGGGTCCCGGGCACCGTCCAGCGGGGGCGCAGGTCGCCGGCGTCGAGCCCGACGGTCGCCGTGCCCGTCCACCACAGCAGCACCGGCCCGACCGGGCGGACCGTGGCCGCGAGGTCGGGCGGGTCGGTGGTGGGGCCGGCCGCGGCGCCGAGGGGGAACACCGTCTCGGGCACGAGCGTGTCCGCGTCGGCCGAGGTGCCGACGACGTGCAGCGTCCCGTCCGGCGCGGCCCAGGCCGCGCGCTGGTCGGTCAGGGCGACGAGCCGCGCGCCGCGCACCCCGAGCAGCGTGCTCGAGCGCTCCTCGGGCTTCTCCGAGCTCTGCGGGTCGGCGTCGAGGACGGTGAGGCGGTCGGAGTCGTCGCCGGGGCAGCGCTGGATCATCCCGACGGTGCCGCCCCCCACGGCGATCGAGCCGTTGGCGCACGCCGCCCGCGGCTGCGCGTCGGGCGGCTGGACGGGCGTCGGGATCCGGCCGGCCTCGGTGGTGAGCACGAGGTCGGAGCGCCAGGTCTCGACGTGGTCGGCGCCGGTGCCCGTGACGTGGTCGCGGTCGGCGAGCAGGCGCGTGCCCTCGCGCAGGTCGGCGTTGCGCGATGGACCGCGGGCGCCGGTGTCGGGCTCGAGGGCGGCCACGTCGGAGCACCAGCTGCCCAGCGGCCCGGCGGTGCGGTAGACGGCGAGGACGTCGCCGAAGCCGGTGCCGACCGTGCACGGGGCCTCGGGGCGCGCGTAGCGCCACGCCTCGCGGCCGGTCACCGGGTCGTGGCCGACGACCCCGTCCGGTCCCGCGGTGACCACGGCCGGACCCACCGCGAGCGGCGCCGGCGTGGACGGGCTCTCGGCCCGCCAGGCCTCGACGAGCGCGGTCGGGACCGGCCCGTCGGGGCCCGGCTGCAACGGCGGGCCGTCGGACACCAGCTCGGTGTCCTGCGCGTCCCCGGAGGCGAGGACGAGCAGCGTGCCGACCACCGCGGCCACCACGAGCATGGCGACGGCCACGAGGTCGCCGCGGCTGCGGCGCTCGGGGCGCGGCAGGCGGCGACGGGGCGGCCGCCCGCTCCCCGGATCCGTGGACCCGGGGGACGGTCGTGCCGAGGTCGGCGAGGTCACCGGCGGGGGGCTACTCGGGGGCTACTCGGTCGACGCCGCCACGGCGTCCGCGGTCTCCGGGCTCGTCGGCGCCTCGGCGCCGTCCGAGCCCCGCGACGCGCCGGACCCCCGGCCGCCGCGACGGCGCCGGCGACGCCGGCCACCCTCGCCCTCGCCGGAGGTCTCCTCGTGACGCTCGCCGGCGTCGGGGGTGCCGGTGCTCCCGGTCGCCTCGCCGCTGCCCTCTCCGGTGCCCTCGCCGCTGCCCTCGGCCTCCGGCCCCGCGACGACCTCGCCGTTGCGCCGCCGGGTGCGCGAGCGCGAGCTGCGCCCGCGGCGGGGCGTGTCGCCGCCCTCGTCCGGGGTCTCGTCGGAGGACCCGGCGTCCCCGTTGCCGCGACCGCCCCGGGAGCGCCCGCGCGAGCGGCCCCGGTCGGTGCTCTCGCGCTTCGGGCCGTCCTCGGCCTCCTCCTCGGCCGGCCGGCGCCGGCGGGCGACCCGGCCGGTGGCGCCCTCGGGGATGCCGAGGTCGGCGAAGAGGTGCGGCGAGCTGGAGTAGGTCTCCGGCGGCTCCGGGGCGCCGAGCCCCAGGTCGTCGGAGATCATCTTCCACTTCGGGAGGTCGTCCCAGTCGACGAGCGTGACCGCGATGCCCGTGAGTCCCGCCCGGCCGGTGCGCCCGATGCGGTGGATGTAGGTCTTGGCATCGTCCGGGCACTGGTAGTTGATGACGTGCGTGACGCCGGTGACGTCGATGCCGCGGGCGGCGACGTCGGTGCAGACCAGCACGTCGATGCGCCCGTCGCGGAAGGCCTTGAGCGCGTGCTCGCGGGCCCCCTGCCCGAGGTCGCCGTGGACGGCGCCGACGGCGAAGCCGCGCTCGGCGAGCTCCTCGGAGACCTTGCTGGCCGTGCGCTTGGTGCGGGTGAACACCATCGTCGGACCGCGGTCGGTGGCCTGCAGGGTGCGCGCGAGCAGCTCGACCTTGTCGAGCGCGTGGGCGCGGTAGACGAACTGCGCGGTCTTCTCGCCGATCGCGCTGGCGTCGACCTGCTCGGCGCGGATGTGCGTCGGCTGCGTCAGGAACGTGCGGGCCAGCGTGATGATCGGGCCGGGCATCGTGGCCGAGAACAGCATCGTCTGGCGGCGCTCGGGCAGCATGCCGAGGATGCGCTCGACGTCGGGCAGGAAGCCCAGGTCGAGCATCTCGTCGGCCTCGTCGAGCACGAGCCCGCCGACCTTCGCCAGCACGAGGTGGCCCTGCTGGGCCAGGTCCAGCAGGCGGCCGGGCGTGCCGACGACGAAGTCGACGCCGCGCTGCAGGGCCGCGATCTGGCCCTCGTAGGGGCGACCGCCGTAGATCGAGACGACGCGGGTGCCCAGGTTGGCGGATGCGCCCTCGATGTCCTTGGCGACCTGCACGCACAGCTCGCGGGTCGGGACGACGACGAGCGCCTGCGGCGTCCCGTCGCCCGGCGTGCCGAGCCGCTGCAGGAGCGGGACGCCGAAGCCGAGGGTCTTGCCCGTGCCCGTGCGGGCCTGGCCGATGACGTCCTCGCCGGCGAGCGCCAGCGGCAGGGTCAGCTCCTGGATCGCGAACGTGCGCTCGATGCCGGCCTTCGCCAGCGCGCTGACGATCGCGGGGTCGACGCCGAGCTCGGCGAAGGTGGGGGCGTCCTCGGTGACGGGGGCGCCGGCCTTGAGCGGCTCGGCGACCGGCTCCTCGTCGGTGGGGTTGTCGGGAGTGATGGTGGTCAGGGGTCTGCCTCTCTCGCGTCTCGCGCGCGAGGCTTGCTGGCTGCTCGACCACGTCCGGGGTCGGCGACGGTGCACGGTTGATGCCGGTGCCCGCTCCCTCGTCGGAGCCGGGTACCACGTCACCGGACGCGGGAGAGCCGACAGAGGCGCCCGCACGCTCGGGTGCGTTCCGCGGCGCAGGACGGCGACCGGGGCGGTCGGCGACGGTGCATGCACCGCGGGACGTCGCCATGGTACCGGTCGACCCGCAACCGCCGTGTCACCGCCGGGGTCCCGCCGTCCCCCTAGGGTGGTCGCCCGTGACCGAGCACGACAGCGGCCGCCCCGCCCCCGCCCCGTCGACGGCCCCCCGCGACGCCGCGACGGAGCCCGCGACGGTCCCGGGTCCGCCGGCCGCCGACCTGCTCGGAGCGGTCGCCTACGGCGCCCTGACCGCCTTCACCAGGCTCGCCGCCGACGCCGCGCTCGCCCCGGACCTCACCGGGCGCGCCGAGATGGCCGCGCTCGCCGCGGTCGAGATGGCGCACGTCGAGCGCATCCGCGAGCACCTCGACGCGCACGGTGTGGACCTCGTCACGTCGATGGCGCCGTTCGCGCCCGTGCTCGACTCCTTCGCGGCCCGCACGGCGTCCCGGGACTGGGGCGAGGCCCTCGTCGGCGCCTACGTCGGCCGCACGCTGGCGGTCGACCTGGTGGCCGCGACCGGCGCGGTGGCCGAGGACGCGCCGGGCGCCGACCTCCTGCGCGGCCCCGACGCGGGCCGCGAGGCGAGCGGGGAGAGCGGGTTCGACGCGTTCGCCGAGCGCGCCGTGCACGAGGTGGCCGTCGACGAGGAGACCCGCGGGCGCCTGGCGATGTGGGGCCGGCGACTGCTCGGCGAGACGCTGGCCGCGGCCGCCGAGGTGCTCGACGCGCACCCGCAGGCCGCGTCCGCGCTGCTCGGCGGCACGTCGCGGGCGGCGGTGTTCAAGGCCCTGAAGTCGCGGCACACCAAGCGGCTGTCGGCGCTCGGGCTCTGACGCCGACCCTGCGCCGCCCGGTGGACTAGCCTCGCGCGGGCACAGGCACCGGGCCGAGCGGAGGAACGCGTGGAGGTCAAGATCGGCGTGGCGGAGAGCCCACGCGAGCTGGTGGTCGCGAGCGACCAGTCGCCGGACGAGGTGCAGGGGCTCGTCGACGAGGCGCTGGCCTCGGGCGGCGGCACGCTCGTGCTCTCCGACGACAAGGGCCGCCGGTACGTCATCCCCGCCGCCCGCATCGCCTACGTGGAGATCGCGCCCCAGGAGGGCCGCCGCGTGGGCTTCGGGGTCGGGAGCTAGAGGCGGGATCGGGCGCCGGGGCCACGGGACACCGGGTCCCGGCGCTCACCCCTCCGGCTGGCCCTCCTGGCGGGGGAACCCGCCGATCCCGCGCCACGCGAGCTGGGACATCAGCGTGATCGCGTCCTCGCGCGGGGGCTGCAGGCCGGCGTCGAGCCAGTAGCGCGCCGCCGTCGTCGACAGGCCCACCAGGCCCACCGCGAGCAGGCGCGCCCGCTCGGGCTCGAGCCCCGCGTCGGTGGTCACGGCCTCGGTGACGGCGTCGATGCAGTCCGAGGTGGCGCGGTCGACGAGCCCGGCGATCTCGGGCGTGGCGCGCGTGTCGGTCTCGAACACGAGGCGCATGGCGCCGTCGCGGGACGACACGACGTCGAAGTAGGCCTGGATGGTGGCCTGCACGCGCGCCTTGTTGTCGGTGGTCGAGCGGATCGCCGCGCGCACCGTGCGCACCATGTCGTCCGCGGCGCCCTGCACGAGCGCGCGGTAGAGGTCGAGCTTGCCGGGGAAGTGCTGGTAGAGCACCGGCTTGCTGACGCCGGCGCGCTCGGCGATCTCGTCCATCGCGGCAGCGTGGTAGCCCCGGGAACCGAACACCTCGCGCGCGGCCTCGAGCAGCTGCGCCCGGCGTGCGGACCGGGTCATGCGCGGTCGCCCCGCGGTGACCGCGGGGCGATCCGGTAGCCGGGCCTGCCCGCTCATTCCCCCGCCCCCAAGTCCTGCTCGTCCGGGCGGCACCGGTCTCGACCGCCTCGAGCGCACGACCCTACCCATCGGGTGACGTCCGTGCGGGTCGTGCCACGCCCGATGTCCCGCGGCGGGCCCCGGGGACGGCCCGCGTTCAGGCGGAGGTCATCGTGACGTCACACGGGTGACACCGCATCATGGTGTGCGTGATCGTCCGCCGCCCCGTGCCGTCCACCGGCCCGTCCCGGTCCGGACGCCGCGGCGACACCTCGGCGACACCCACCCCCGAGCCCCCGCTGGCCGCGCGGACGGCGCTGGGGCCGACGGGGACCGCCGCCGACCCGACGCCGTACTGGCCGGGGCACGAGGTGACGGTCGGCGACACGACCCTGCACGTGCGCGAGACCCCGGGGCCGGCGAGCGAGACGGCGGTCTACGTGCACGGCCTGGGCGGCTCGTCGAACAACTGGACCGAGCTCGCCGGCGCGCTCTCGGGGCGCTGCCGCGGGCTCGCGGTCGACCTGCCCGGCTTCGGGCGCACGCCACCGCCGGCGTCGGGCGACTACCGGCCCTTCGCGCACGCCGCGACCCTCACCGCCTACCTCGACGACCTGGCGCGCCGCACCGGCCCGGTGCACCTGCTCGGCAACTCGCTCGGCGGGGCGGTGTCGCTGCTGACCGCCGCGGCGCGCCCGGACCTCGTGCGCACCCTGACCCTCGTCAGCCCGGCGATGCCCGACCTGCGCCCGCTGCCCTCGCGCCTCGGCGGCCGGCGCGCGGCGCTGGCCCTGCTGCCGTTCCTCGGCGCCGCCGCCCGGGCGGAGCAGGCCGCGGAGGCGCCCCACGAGCGCCTCGCCCGCACGATGGCGCTCTGCCACGCCGACCCGCGCCGCGTCGGCGACCGCGCCTTCGCGATGGCCGCGCAGGAGGCCGAGGAGCGCGCCGCGCTCGCCTGGGCGCCCGAGGCCCTGCACCACTCGTTCCTCGGCCTGCTGGGCACCTGGCTCACGCCCTCGCCGCGCTCGCTGTGGACCGCCGCCGCGAGCGTCACCGCGCCGACGCTCGTGGTGTGGGGCGAGGTCGACCGCCTCGTCGGCGTGTCCCGGGCCGCCCACACCGCCGCCGCGCTGCCCGCCGGGCGGCTGCTGCGCCTGCCGGGCGTGGGGCACGTCGCGCAGATCGAGCGCCCGCAGACCGTCGCGCGCGCCGTCCTGGGCCTGCTCGACGCGGCGGCCGACGGGTCGTGGCCGGCGGCGGGGGCGCCGGCGCGCCCGACGGGGGACGACGCCACCCTGCGCCATTGGCGACCGCGCCTGCCGCTGGGTGTCGCGCGCACGGTTGCGCGTGCCGCCGTGCCGGTGTGAAACAGTGCCCGGGTGACCCGGCCGGCCAGGCGCGCCGATGGGGAGGAGGCCCCGGCCGACTCCTCTCCCGACGCCTCCCCGGCGCGCGGCGAGGGGCGGGCGAATCGTCCCGGACGTCCCGAATCCCCGACGGCGCTGCGCGACCGGCCCCGGTCGTCGTCGCGCAGCCGGGACCGCGACCCGCGCCGGCGGGGCGCCCCCGGGCCGGGCTGGGGCCGGAGCGGGCCCGCCCCGGGCGGGCGCGGCGGAGGGCGCGGCGGCGGGCGCGGCGGCGGGTCCTCGGTCCTGCGCTCGTGGCGGACGTGGGTGATCCCGGCGCTCGTGGTGCTCACCGTGCTGGCGGTCGTCGAGGCGGTCTCGCCCGACGGTGACGCCGGGTCGGCGTCACCGCTGCTCGCGACCCCCACCGCGAGCCCGTCGCCGGTGGTCACCGAGGCGCCGCGCGGCGCCGGGCAGAACGTCGACATCCCGTCCGCGGAGCTGCCCGCTGGCGGCGCGTTCCCGGTGACGGGCAACGGCACCTGGCACGTCGTGCCGGGCACGACGCCGCAGGCCGGCACGGGGCGCGTCTACACCTACACCGTCGAGGTCGAGGACGGCATCGTCGTCCCCGAGGGCGAGCAGGCCTACGCCACCGCCGTCGACGCGACCCTCACCGACCCGCGCAGCTGGGTCGGGTCGGGGCAGATCGCGGTCCGGCGCATCGACACCGGCGTGCCCGACTTCCGCGTCAGCCTCTCGGCGCAGATGACCATCCGCGGGCTGTGCGGCTACTCGCTGCGCTACGAGGCGTCGTGCTGGAAGTCCGACATCGGGCGCGTGCTCATCAACGGGTCGCGCTGGGTGCGCGGCGCCGCGGCGTTCGAGGGCCAGCTCGGCCTGTACCGCCAGTACGCCATCAACCACGAGGTCGGGCACGTCTTCGACAACCCGCACGTGCCCTGCCCCGAGACCGGCGGCCTGGCGCCGATCATGATGCAGCAGAGCTTCGGGACCGCGAACGACTACCTCGCGCAGCTCACCGAGGAGAACCCGCAGGGCACCCAGATCCCGCGGGACGGGAAGGTCTGCCGCCCGAACGCGTGGCCCTACCCCCAGGGTGCGGTGACGCCCGCGGGCTGACGCCCCGGCCGGCGGCAGGGAACATGGAGGGGACCGCGGCGGTTGCACGCCGTGAGGACCCGACGAAAGCATCGATAGGGAGTTGAGTGCCGTCATGGCATCCCTGCCGCCCCTGGTGGAGCCGGCCGCGGAGCTGACCAAGGACGAGGTCGCCCGGTACAGCCGCCACCTGATCATCCCCGACGTCGGTGTCGACGGGCAGAAGCGTCTGAAGAACGCGAAGGTGCTCGTCGTCGGCGCCGGTGGCCTCGGCAGCCCGGCGCTGCTCTACCTGGCCGCCGCCGGTGTGGGCACCCTCGGGGTCGTCGACTTCGACGTCGTCGACGAGTCGAACCTGCAGCGCCAGGTCATCCACGGCCAGTCCGACATCGGGAAGTCGAAGGCGCAGTCGGCCAAGGAGTCGGTCGCCGAGATCAACCCGTTCGTCACGGTCAACCTCCACGAGACGCCGCTGGACTCGTCGAACGCGCTGGACATCTTCCGCGACTACGACCTGATCCTCGACGGCACCGACAACTTCGCCACCCGCTACCTCGTCAACGACGCGGCGGTGCTGCTCGGCAAGCCGTACGTCTGGGGCTCGATCTTCCGCTTCGAGGGCCAGGTCTCGGTGTTCTGGGAGGACGCCCCGAACGGCCAGGGCCTCAACTACCGGCACCTCTACCCCGAGCCCCCGCCGCCGGGCATGGTCCCGTCGTGCGCCGAGGGCGGCGTGCTCGGCGTGCTGTGCGCCTCGATCGGCTCGATCATGGTCACCGAGGCCATCAAGCTGATCTGCGGCATCGGCGACCCGCTGCTGGGCCGGCTCAAGGTCTACGACGCCCTCGACATGGAGTACCGCGAGGTCCGGATCCGCCGCGACCCGAACGCCACCGAGGTCACCGAGCTCATCGACTACGAGGCCTTCTGCGGCACCGTCTCCGACGAGGCCCAGTCCGCCGCGGCCGGTCACACGATCACGGCGACCGAGCTCAAGGAGAAGATGGACGCGGGCGACAAGTTCGAGCTCATCGACGTCCGCGAGCCGCACGAGTGGGAGATCGTCAAGATCCCCGGCGCCAAGCTCATCCCCAAGGACAAGATCCTGTCGGGCGAGGCGTTCACCGAGATTCCGCAGGACCGCCAGACGATCCTGTACTGCAAGTCGGGCGTGCGCTCGGCCGAGGCGCTCTCGGCCCTGCACCACGCCGGGTTCTCGAACGCCGTCCACGTCGGTGGCGGCGTCACCGGCTGGGCGCAGCAGGTCGACACCTCGCTGCCGACCTACTGAATCGCGAGGCGTAGCGCGCTCGCCCGGGTGCGCGCGCCGGGAACGATGAACGGCGCTCTCGCTGCTTCGATAGCAGCGAGAGCGCCGTTCGTTTCTCCGGGGTGGCGGCACCCGGCGCGGCGGGCACCACCGACCGGTCCTCCTAGTGCGCGCCGGCGGTCGCCGGGGTGCGGTCGGACGAGGTCTCGTCCTCCTCGTCGCCGCGGTGGGTCTCCTGCTCGATCGCGTCGCGGACCAGCGACGGGTCGTTCAGCGCGGCCTGGAAGCGCTCGTCGTCGCGCTCCCCGCACCAGCCGGCGACGACCATCGTGGCGACGGTGTTGCCGATGACGTTGGTCAGCGCGCGGCCCTCGCTCATGATGCGGTCGATGCCGGCGATGATCGCGATGCCGATCGCGATCGACTCGGTCGTGTAGAACTCCCCGCCGAACGCCTGCAGCGAGGCCGCCAGGGTGACGAGTCCGGCGCCCGAGACGCCCGCCGCGCCCTTCGACGTGAGCAGCATCAGCGCCACGAGACCGAGCTGCACGCCCCACGGCAGGTCCTGCCCGCCGGCCTGGGCGATGAACAGCGCCGCCATGGTCAGGTAGATGCAGGTGCCGTCGAGGTTGAACGAGTACCCGGTGGGCAGGACCATGCTGACCGTCGAGCGGGACGCGCCCGCCGACTCCAGCTTGGCGAGCAGCCGCGGCAGGACGGTCTCCGACGAGGACGTGCCCACGATGATGAGGATCTCGTCCTTGATCATCCGGATCAGCTTGAACACGTTGAACCCGGACAGCGCGCTGACGGCGCCGAGCACCACGACCACGAAGACCAGGCACGTGCCCCAGAACGTCACCATCAGCGCGAGCAGGTTGCCGAGGCTCTCGCCGCCGAGGGCGCCCACCGTGTACGCGATGCCGCCGAACGCCGCGATCGGCGCCAGGAACATGATCAGGCGGATCAGGCCGAAGATGACCTTGGCGATGAGCTCGATGCCGCCGACGACGCGCTTGCGCAGGGCCGGGGCCAGCATCGACGTCGCCGCGGCCACGAGGATCGCCAGCACGAGCACGCGCAGGATCTCGTTCTCGACGAACGGGCCGAAGAAGCTCTCGGGCAGCAGGGTGTTCTCGATGAACTCGAGCGCGCCACCGCCCTCGGAGCCGCTGGCCACGTCCGCCTGCGCCTCGGCGAGCGTCTCGGGGTCGGGCGGGATCGGCGGGAAGCCGGCGCCGGGCTTGACGATGTTGACCACGATCAGGCCGAGCCCGAGCGCGACCAGCGTCATCAGCAGGAAGTACGCCAGCGCGCGGACCGCGATGCCGCCCGCGGTGGCGAGGCTCCCGATCGAGGCGATGCCGACGATGACGGTGCAGAAGATGACCGGCGCGGTGATCATCTTGATGAGCTGGATGAAGATGTCGGGCAGGAACTTGAGGTCGGAGGCGAAGTCGGGCGCCGCGAGGCCGACGACGACGCCGGCGGCGATCCCGATCACCACCCAGAACCACAACTGTGTCCAGACCGCACTGCGCCGGGGCGGCGCGGAGCCCCCCGGCGGCGGCGCGGTCGCTTCCTGGGTCGACATCGATGTCTCCTCTCGGCCCGCGGTTCCCCGTCGTGGGGTGGCGTGGGTCTCACCTGGGCGGTGAGGTTAAGCGCGCGTCACCCTGCGTGCGAGATCGGTGGCGCGGAGTTGGGAAGGAGTTGAGGAAAGGGGCGGGACGCGCAGCGTTCGAAGGAGCACGCCGACAGGGGGAGCCGGACCATCGAGAGGGGTGGGCGTGAAGGTCGTGCTGGTCGAGGACAGCGACGCGGTGCGCGGCGCCCTGGTCACGGCGCTGCGCGCGGCCGGGTACCGCGTCACGCCCGTCGGCACCGGGGCCGCCGCCCTCGAGGCGGTCACGGGCCCCGAGGCCGCCGCCGACCCGCCCGACATCGTGCTGCTCGACCTCGGGCTGCCCGACCTCGACGGCGTCGAGGTGTGCCGGCGGCTGCGGGCCCGCTCGGCGGTGCCGATCATCGCCGTCACGGCGCGAGGCCACCAGCAGGCCCGGGTGCTGGGCCTGCGCAGCGGCGCCGACGACTACGTCGTCAAGCCCTTCGCGATCGACGAGCTGACCGCGCGCATCGAGGCGGTGCTGCGCCGCAGCGCCGGGCACGTCGTCGCCCCGGTGGTCGAGGTGGGCCCGCTGCGCATCGACCTGTCGCGGCGCGTCGTCGAGGTCTCCGGACGCGAGGTGAGCCTGCGGCGCAAGGAGTTCGACCTGCTCGCGGCCCTGGCCCGTCGCGACGGCGCCGTGGTCCCGCGCGCCGACCTGCTCGACGACGTCTGGGGGCTCGCCCCCGACGACCCCGGACTCGAGGCGGGCCTGCATTCGCTCGAGGTGCACATCGCCGCCCTGCGCAGCAAGCTCGACGCCCCCGGCGCGGTCGTCACCGTGCGCGGGGTCGGCTACCGGTTGGCGGCCGGCGAGCGCTGACGCCCCGCCGCCACCAGCGGCAGCGTCACCGTGAACACGGTCCCGCGGCCCTCCACACCGGGGACGACCTCCACGGTGCCGCCGCGACGGTCGACCACCCGGCGCACCAGCGCGAGCCCGAGCCCCCGCTCGCCCGACCCGCGCGCCTTCGTCGACCAGCCCGCCGCGAACGCCGCGTCCGGGTCGGCGAGCCCGGGGCCGTCGTCGACGACCCGGATCACCTCGGCACCCCCGGCGGTGTGCACGTCGAGCTCCACCACCCCGCCCGTCCCGGCGTGCGCGCTCTCCAGGGCGGCGTCGAGGGCGTTGTCGACGAGGTTGCCGACGACGGTGACGCGGTCGGTCGACGCCTGCTCGTCGCCGGCCTCGTCCGCCGGGAGCGCGGTCGACTCGCCGATGCGCAGCTCGAGGCCCCGGTCGCGCGCGTCGGCGGCCTTGTCGAGCACGAGCGCGGCGAGCGCGGGGTCGGCCAGCCGGTCGCGGAGCTCGTCGTCGCCGCTCGCGAGCAGGTCGCGGCTCCAGCGCTGGGCGAGCTCGCGGGCGTCGTCCTGCGCGCCGAGCTCGATGAGCGTGGACACCGCCTGCAGGTGGTTCGCGTGCTCGTGTGCGGCGAAGCGCAGCGCGCGGGTCACCGAGCGCGCGTCGTCGAGCTCGCGTGTCATCGCCTCGAGCTCGGTGCGGTCGCGCAGGGTCACGACGATGTCGGGCGCGGTGTCTTCGGGTCGAGCTCCCCCATCGGCGTGCTCCCCTGATCGCTCCGTCTCCCAGGTCCCGGCGAGCTCCGTGCGGTTGAGCAGCAGCAGGCGCTCGCCCACCAGCACGGTCTCGTCGGTGACGGGGGAGCGGTCGGCGAGGCGCTCGCGCAGGGCGGGGTCGACGCCGAGCTCGTCGAGCGTGGGCCCGGCCGCTCGCGACGGCTCCAGGGCGGCGGGCAGCCCGAGCAGGCGCGCGGCCTCGGCGTTGAGCACGACGACCCGCCCGGTGTCCGCGTCGAGCACGAGCAGGCCCTCGCGCATCGCGGCCATCACGGCCTGGTGGTGGCGGTGCAGCGCGGTGATCTCGCGGGGCTCGAGGCCCAGGGTGTCGCGCTTGACCCGGCGGGCGGCGACCACCGCGAGCCCCACCCCGAGCGCGATCGCCACGGCGGCCGCGAGCGCGAGGGTCCCCAGCTCCCGGGCGATCCGGTCGGCGACCTGCACGCGCAGCTGCCCGACGGCGACCATCCCCACCACGCCGCCGTCCCCGGCGTCCCGCACCGGCACGATCGCCCGCACCGAGAGCCCCAGCGTCCCCGGGAACGTCTCGACCAGCGTCCCGCCGGCGGCCGCGGGCAGGAACGTGCCCTGGTAGGTCTCGCCGATGCGTGCCGGCTCGGGGTGGCTCAGCCGCGTGCCGGCGGGATCCATGACCGTCACGAAGGAGACGCCGGTGCCCGCCCGCGTGGTCTCGGCCGCCGCCTGGACCCGCGGGACGTCGCGGGCGGCCACCGCGTCGGCGAGCCCGGGCGAGGACGCGAGCGCCACCGCCACCGCCACCATCTTGTCGGCGGCGTCCTGTTCGATGGTCTCCCGCGTGTTCCAGGCGCTCACCCCGCCCGCGATCACCGCGGCGAGCACGACCGTCGCGATCTCCAGCGCGAGCAGCCGGCGCACCAGCGACGAGCCGCGGCGGGACCCGCGGGCAGGAGAGCTCACCCGCCGACCGTCGCGTCCCCGCTGCCGGTGCGCAAGCGGATGCCCGGCGGCGCCGGACTCGCCGTCGCGGAGAGCGACGACCGGTGACCCGCTCGGGACGATCACCCTCTGCCACCGTCCCGCGGGGGTCGAGGCCCGGGGCGACGGCCCGTGAGCCCGCGCCACCGGCGTGGTCGCGGCGCGGCCGGGGGTGGCGTCCGCCGGCGCGGTCCCGGGCTCCCGGGACGCCGCCGCTGTGGTCCTCGACTCCCTGCTCGGGGCCGGTGCGCGCGCCGGCGGGCCCGAGGCACCGGGACGAATCGGACGTTGCGGGACGACCAGGGACGGACCCGGCGCCGCGAGGGGTCCGGAGTCCCGCTGGACCTACCCACACCGCGTGACGGGGCCGCCCCCATCGATATCGTCTGGCACACGACGAGGTGACGGCCAGGACACGGTCGCACCGCCGTGGGTGGGGAGGGGGCAACGCACGGTGACGACGAGGGGTGCGCGCACGAACCGGTCCCCGAGACGCTGGGGCATCTGGACGATGACCGCCGTCCTCGCCGTGATGGTGCTGACGGTGCTCACGGTGTCGGGCCTGGTCAACGCCGGCATCGGCAACGACGCCCACGCGCGCCCCCCCGAGGGTCACGAGGCGGTGCCCGCGAACGTCAGCGCCGGCGGCCCGATCATCGACGCGCGCACCGACCCGGTGCGCTCGGCCCGGCTCCCCGAGCGCACGGTGGCGCTGACGTTCGACGACGGCCCCGACCCGGTGTGGACGCCGGAGATCCTCGAGGTGCTGGCGCGCCACCGCGTGCCCGGCACGTTCTTCGTCGTCGGCTCGATGGTCGCGCGCCACCCCGACATGGCGCAGCGGGTCGTGGCGTCGGGCTCCGAGATCGGCGTCCACACGTTCACCCATCCCGACCTCGCCGGCGTCTCCGAGTGGCGGCGCGATCGCGAGATCGACAACACCGAGCTGGCGCTCGCCGGGGCGACCGGCGTGTCCACCCACCTCGTGCGCCCGCCGTTCTCGTCCACCTCCGACGCCCTCGACGACCCGGGCTACGGCACCGTCGTCGCGGCCGGGCGCGCCGGCTACGTCACGGTGCTCACCGACGTCGACGGCGAGGACTGGCAGCGCCCCGGCGTCGACGCGATCGTGCGCAACGCGACGCCGCAGAACGGGGCCGGCGCGACGGTCCTGCTGCACGACGCGGGCGGCGACCGTTCGCAGACCGTCGCCGCGCTCGACAAGCTCATCCCGCAGCTCCAGGCCCAGGGGTACCGGTTCACCACGGTCAGCGACGCCGCGGGCCTCGGCCCCCACGGGCGGCCCGCGCCCGCGCGCGACCGGCTCGTCGGCCAGGCGCTGCTCGCTACCGTCGGCGTCGCCCAGGGCCTCGTGACCCTCATGCAGGTCGCGCTGATCGGCGTCGGCGGACTGGTGATCCTGCGGCTGATCGTCATGGTGGTCGTGGCCCGGCGGCACGCCCGGCGCCGGGCGGATCCGAGGTTCTCCTGGGGCGAGCCGGTCACCGAGCCGGTGTCGGTGGTCGTGCCCGCCTACAACGAGGCCGAGAACATCGAGGCGACCGTGCGGTCGATCCTCGCGAACGACCACCCGCTCGAGGTCGTGGTCGTCGACGACGGCTCCTCCGACGGCACCGCCGACCTGCTCGAGGACCTCGCGCTGCCCCGCGTGCGGGTCGTGCGGCAGGTCAACGCCGGCAAGCCCGCAGCGCTCAACCGCGGCGTCGCCGCCGCGCAGCACGACCTCATCGTCATGATCGACGGTGACACGATCTTCCAGCCGGACACGGTCGCGCAGCTGGTCGCGCCCTTCGCCGACCCGGGCACCGGCGCCGTCGCCGGCAACGTGAAGATCGCCAACCGCGACCGGCTCATCCCGCGGATGCAGCACCTCGAGTACGTGGTCGGCTTCAACGTCGACCGCCGCGTGCAGGACTCGTGGGGCTCGATCTCGACCATCCCGGGCGCGGCGGGCGCGTTCCGCCGCGAGGCCGTGCAGGAGGTCGGCGGGCTGTCGTCGGACACCCTCGCCGAGGACACCGACCTCACCATCGCGCTCGGCCGCGCCGGCTGGCGCGTCGTCTACAACGAGCACGCCCTGGCGTGGACCGAGGCGCCGGTGTCGGCCGGGCAGCTGTGGCGCCAGCGGTTCCGCTGGAGCTACGGCACGATGCAGGCGCTCTGGAAGCACCGCCGTGCCCTGCGCGAGCGCGGCGCGTCCGGGCGCATGGGACGCCTCGGGCTCGCCCACATCGGTGTCTTCCACGTCGCGCTGCCGCTGGCCGCGCCGCTGGTGGACCTGCTGTTCGTCTACGGCCTGCTCTTCGGCGACCCCGCCGTCGCGCTGATGCTGTGGGGCTCGATGCTGCTGCTCCAGCTGATCGCGGGCGTGCTCGCGTTCCGGATGGACGGCGAGCCGCTCGGGCCGCTGTGGGCGCTGCCGGTGCAGCAGCTGATGTACCGCCAGCTCATGTACGTCGTGCTGGTGCAGGCCGTGGTCAGCGCGCTGACCGGTGCCGGCGTGCGCTGGCAGAAGCTCCAGCGCGTCGGGGCCGTGGCCGAGCACCTCGAGGCCCCGAAGGTCGCCGACGGGCGGTCCCGTCCCGCGGCCGACCGGCTGCCGGCGCCGGCGGTGGCGCGCGGGCCGGCGCCGGACGCGGAGCCGACGTCGGCCGAGGTCCCCGTCGCCCGCCCGCAGGGCGCGGGCCGCGAGCGCTGGCTCGACCTGCTGCGGGCGATCGCCCTGCTGCGCGTCGTCACCTACCACGCGTTCGGCGGCGGCTGGATGAGCATGGTGTTCCCGTCGATGGGCGTGATGTTCGCGCTCGGCGGGTCGCTCATGGTCCAGTCGCTGCGCCGTGGCGAGGCCCTCGACGTGATCGGCCACCGGCTGCGGCGCCTGCTGCCCCCGCTGTGGTTCTTCGGGCTGCTCGCCGTGCCGGTGATGCTCTGGCACGGGTGGGCCGCGCAGGACGCCGACGGCACCGTCGAGTCGCCGCTGGTGTGGTCGAACCTCCTGTACTGGCTCTTCCCGCTGGTCGACCCGCCGGGCAGCGACTGGGGCTCCGACGCCGTCATCGGCCTCTGGTACATCCGCGCCTACCTGTGGTTCGTGCTGCTCACCCCGCTGATGCTGTGGGCGTTCCGCCGCCGGCCCGCGGTGGCGCTGGCCGTGCCGCTGGTCGTCGTCGGCCTCGACGCCGTCCTCGGCTCGCCACTGGGGGAGTGGGGGGCGATCGGCCCGGTGCTCGTCGACGGCGCGACGTTCGCCGCGTGCTGGATGCTCGGCTTCGCCCACCGCGACGGCACGCTGCGCCGCATCCCGGTGCTGGCGGCGTGGGGCGCGGCGGCGGTGCTCGTCGCGGGCGGCCTGTTCTGGGCGTTCAGCCACCCGGCCGGGGACGACGGTGTCGACCTCAACGACATCCCGTTCGCCCAGGCGCTGGTGTCGTTCGGCGCCGTGCTGCTGGTGCTGCGGCTGAACCCGCAGGTGGCCTGGCTCGAGCGCGTGCCGCTGCTCGGCCGGCTGGTCACGGTCGTCAACGCGAGGGCGATCACGATCTACCTCTGGCACAACGTGGCGATCGCGTTCGCGCCGTCGATCGGGGACGTGCTCGGCTGGGACTCCCAGGGCCAGCACTTCCTCATCGCCGCCGGGCTGATCGTCGTGGCGGTGCTCGCGTTCGGCTGGGTCGAGGACCTCGCCGCCGGGCGCGCGCTCTCCCTGCTGCCCGACGGCCGCGGCCGGGCCCGTCCGGCCAAGCGCGCCGTCGAGGGACCCCGCCCGCCGGTCATCCCCACCGACGTCGAGAACGGCGAGACCTCGGCGCTGTCGCAGGGCTCGCTGCGCGCACGGTTCTCGCGGCTCACGGGCGCGGCGCCGGTCCCCGGGCCGCCGGCCGACCGCGTCGCGGCCGTGGTCCGGCCGCGGCCTCCGGCGCCGTCGCCACGCCCGACAGGACACCCGACAGCACGCCCGACAGCACGCCCGACAGCACGCCCGACAGCACGCCCGGACGGACATCCGACGGGTCGCCCGGCGCCGACGGGCGCCGTGCCGGCGGGCGCCGTGCCGGCGGGCGCCGTGCCGGCGGGGCGGCGGCCGGTCCCCGCCTCGCCCCCGGCCGGGGTGCTGGTGTCCGGCACGGGTCGCTACACGCGCGTCCCCGCGGGCGCCGTGCCCGGTGGCCGCCCGGGCGGGCCCGCGCCGGGGGCGCGGGCCCCGGGACCCGGGCCGGCGCCGGCCCCGGTCCTGACCCCGACCCCGCTCCCGGCCCCGCCGCCCCCGCTGCCCTCCCCCGCGCCGCCGCGTCCCGCGCCGCCGCCGCGCGGGCGCCCGGCACCGGCCGGACGCGCCCCCGACGAGCCGGTCCCCTCGTTCGCCGACGGCTCCCCGCGGCCCACCGGCCGTCACCACCGCGCGGGGGACGACTCGCGGTAGGGCGCCGCTACGGGGTGCCGGGACGAGCGGCGGTCTCGGTCAGCATCGTGCGCACGAGGTCGTGGTCGATCTGGTCGACGCGCCGGTACCGGATGCAGCTCCGGCCCACGTCCAGGTGGGCGAGCTCCTCGCGGTGCCGGTCGAGCACGTCCTCGCGCTGCACGTAGAGCGAGAGGTACCGCTTCTGGCTCGCGAAGGACAGCTCCGGCTCCCCGTCCCGGACGTAGGTCGGCATCCCGTGCCGGATCTCCTCGGTGAACCCGGGCAGGAGGTCGAGGCAGTCCCGACGGATCGCCCGCAGCGCCTCCTGACGGCCCGGAGCGGCGGCGGCGATGTAGGCGTCGACGTCCTGGTGCACGGCCATGGGTCGGTCCCCGCGTGTCGGTGCTCGGTGCCGCGTCAGTAGTACCAGGGGAACGGGCTCCAGTCGGGCGCCCGCTTCTGGAGGAACGCGTCCTTGCCCTCGACGGCCTCGTCGGTCATGTACGCCAGCCGCGTCGTCTCGCCGGCGAAGAGCTGCTGGCCGACCAGGCCGTCGTCGGGGAGGTTGAACGCGTACTTGAGCATCCGCTGCGCCTGCGGCGACTTGCCGAGGATCTCGCGGGCCCACTGGATCGCCGTCGTCTCGAGCTCGGCGTGCGGGACGGCCTCGTTCACCGCGCCCATGAGGTGCATCTGCTCGGCGGTGTAGGTCCGGCCGAGGAAGAAGATCTCGCGGGCGAACTTCTGTCCGACCGCGCGCGCGAGGTACGCCGACCCGAACGCCGCGTCGAAGCTGCCGACGTCGGCGTCGGTCTGCTTGAAGCGGGCGTGCTCGGCGCTCGCGAGCGTCAGGTCGGCCACCGCGTGCAGGGAGTGCCCGCCGCCGGCCGCCCAGCCGTTGACGACGGCGATGACGACCTTGGGCATGAATCGGATCAGCCGCTGGCACTCGAGGATGTGCAGGCGCCCCGCGCGGCCCTTCTCGTCGGCCGACACCTCGGTCTCCGACTCCGCGTACTGGTAGCCCGTGCGCCCGCGGATGCGCTGGTCGCCGCCCGAGCAGAACGCGTGCCCGCCGTCCTTGCCCGACGGGCCGTTGCCGGTGAGGAGCACGGCGCCGACGTCGGCGCTGGTGCGGGCGTGCTCCAGCGCGGAGGCCAGCTCGTCGACCGTGTGCGGCCGGAACGCGTTGCGGACCTCCGGGCGGTCGAACGCGATCCGCACGCAGCCGAGCTCGACGTGACGGTGGTAGGTGATGTCGGTGAAGTCGTGACCCGGCACCTCCCGCCACTGGGCCGGATCGAACAGCGGGGCGTCGGTGTCGACCATGGCCGCGAGCGTAGAAGGGCCCGGCGTTGTCGGGGGTGTCGGCTAGGTTCGAACACATGAGCGAACGTGGGGTGGCTGGGGCGGCGCGGGAGGTGTTCGACCGTGCCCGCGCCCACGTGATCGCCCTGCGCTGCGCGTACTTCCAGCGCCTCGAGGACGTGGCCGAGATGGCCCGGTCCGGGGTGGCGGCCGACACCGGCTACCGCTCGATCGAGTCGCTGCTCGCTGATCGGGACAACCTCGACCCCGCCGAGGCCAAGCGGCTGGTGGCCGAGGCCGCCGACCTGTGCGCGCGGTCCTCGATGCACGGTGAGCCGCTGCCCGCGCGGCTGCGGTGCACCGGGGAAGCGCTGGCCGCGGGGGTGATCGACCCGGCGCACGTGAAGATCATCCGGGAGACGATGCGCCACCTCGCCGGGCTGGCGACTCCGCCGCCGCTCGAGGAGTGGGTCGGGGTGGAGCGCACCCTGGCCGAGCACGCCCAGGTGCTGCCGCCGCGGGTGCTGCGCCGGCTCGCCAAGCGGCTGGTCGACCTGTACGACCCCGACGGCGCCGCGCCGCCCGACGGGCAGGACGACTTCGACCAGCTGCGCCTGCACCGCCGCCGTGACGGGTCGCTGGTGTTCACCGGGCGGCTCGGGGATCCGATGGACGCCGAGATGGTCCTCGAGGTGTTCGGGGTCCTCAGTGCGCCTGCCGGCGCCGAGGACGAGCGCGGGTTGGTCAAGCGCAACGCCGACGCGTTCAAGGACCTCGTCCAGGACGCCCGAGGACCCCGCGGCCTGGCCAGCGACACCCGCCCCGCGCCCGCCACCGAGACCCCCGCCACCGAGACGCCCGCCACCGAGACCCCCGACCACCGCGAGGACGACGCCGACGGGGAGCCGCTCGCGCTGCTCCCCGAGCCCCGCCGCCCCGACAGTCCCACCACCACGCGCGGGTGGACCGAGCGGCCCGGCCGCGCTCTGTTGACGGTGACCATCGATCACCGGTGGCTGTGCGCGGCGCTGGCCGGGCGCGGTGGCTACGGCACCCTGGACTCCGGCCACACCGTGGACGCGGCCACGGTGCGCCGGTGGGCCTGCGACGCCGACATCGTCCCCATGATCCTGGGCTCCAGGTCAGAGCCCCTCGACGTGGGTCGCGCCCAGCGCACCGCCCCCGACGCCATCCGGCGCGCCCTCAACACCAGGGACGGGGGCTGCGCGTTCCCCGGCTGCGACCGCACACCCCGGCGCTGCCAGGCCCACCACGTGCAGAGCTGGCTCGACCGCGGCGCCACCGCGGTGCACACCATGTGCCTGCTCTGCCGCTACCACCACCAGCTGATCCACCACGGGCACTGGACGATCCAG
Source organism: Actinomycetospora lutea (assembly GCF_028737205.1). Taxonomy (GTDB): domain Bacteria; phylum Actinomycetota; class Actinomycetes; order Mycobacteriales; family Pseudonocardiaceae; genus Actinomycetospora; species Actinomycetospora lutea. The sequence goes on from NZ_JAQZAL010000003.1 coordinate 193,028, forward strand.
ATGATCGACGGGCGGCCCTGGTTCACCCCACCTGGGTTCATCGACCCCGCACAGCGCCCCAGACCCGGCGGACGGCCCCGCGTCCCCCTCTGACCACCGCAGACGCTTCGGGAACCGGAGCCCGTGAAGAGCTGGTGCCGCCCGGCATACTCCCGGCATGGCGTACGACGAGGAGCTGGCAGAGCGCCTGCGCGCGACCCTCGACGGCCAGGACGGCATCAGCGAGAAGCGGATGTTCGGCGGGCTGGCGTTCATGCTGCACGGCAACATGGCCGTCTGCGCCGGCAGTGCCGGTGCCCTGATGGTCCGCATCGACCCCGCGCGGGCCGAGGCCCTGCTCGCGCAGGAGGGTGTCGAGCCCATGATCATGAAGGGGCGTCCGCTGAAGGGCTGGCTGCTCGTGGACCGCACGGTCCTGGACGACGAGAGCCTGCCGCGATGGGTCGAGGAGGGCCTGTCCTACGCGGAGTCGCTCCCCGTCAAGTAGGAGCCGGCGGGTCCCACGAGGTCAGGACGTGCGCAGACCCGCCGCCGCGGCGCGCCCGGCCGCGCCCGCGTCGTAGCCGTAGACCCAGGACAGGTCCTGCGTCGGACCGCGGTCGCCCCCGGACGTGAGGTCGCGGGCGCCGGAGAAGCGTTCGCCGTTGCGCCGGGACTGCTCCTGGATCCGGTCGGTGCGCGGTCGTCGGGTGGCCTCGTAGGCGGCGAGGCGCTCGGTCACGTCGGCGGACCCGCCGGCCCCGTCGAGCAGGGCCGCGAGGACCGCACCGTCCTCGATCGCCTGGTTGGCGCCCTGTCCCATGTGGGGCAGCATCGGGTGCGCGGCGTCGCCGAGCAGCACGACGCCGGCGCGCACCCAGGGCGCGAACGGGTCCCGGTCGGCGAGGTCGTAGCGGTAGACCTCGGTCGCCCGCGCGAGGATCGCGCGGGTGTCCGGGTCCCAGCCCGCGTACGCGTCGCGCACCGTCTGGGCGTCGACGCGGAACGACCACTCGTCGGCGCTCCCGGCCGGCCGGGGCACGAACGCCGCGAAGTTCAGCGTCCCGTGCCGGTCGACGGGGTAGCTGAGCAGGTGGCGGTCGGGGCCCAGCCAGGCGTTCTGGCCGGTGGACAGGTGGTCGGGCAGACCACGGCCGTCGACGAAGCCACGCAGGGCCGACGTTCCCGATGGACGCAGCGCCGGCGGCGTCGCGACGGCCCCGGCGCAGCGGGAGCGCAGGCCGTCGGCGACGACCACGACGTCGGCCCAGGTGGAGGACCCGTCGACGAAGCGGACGACGGGTCGCTCGGTGTCGGCGACCACGGCGACGCAGTCGCGGCCCTGGTGCACGACGCCCGGTCCGAGGCCGTCGAGGACGATGCGGACCAGATCCGCCCGGCGCATCCCGAGCAGCCGGCCGGTGTCGTAGTGCGCGACCTCGGTGCCGTCCGCGCGGAGCAGGCGCATCGTGCCGATCGGCGCGCCCGTCGCGTCGAGGGCGGTCCCGAGCCCGAGCTCGGCGAGGACCCGGCGGCCGTTCGCGGCGAGCCCGAGGCCGGACCCCACCGGCGGCACGGACGCGCGCCGCTCGTACACCGCGACGTCGACGCCCAGGCGCCCGAGCGCCAGCGCGGCGGTGGCGCCCCCGATCCCGCCGCCGACGACGGCGACGCGCAGCCCCGTCATGACGGGGTCGGGCCGTCGGTCGGCATCGAGGGGGCCTCCTCGTCGAGGGGGCGGCTCCCCGGACAGTAGCGGGAGCGCGGCGGGGCTCCGCCACACCGAGCTGCGCGCGGGTCCCCTCAGGTGCCGGCGAGCAGGGTGCGGAGCGCGGCGCGGTCGGGCTTGCCGATCCCGCGCAGCGGCAGCGCATCGAGCACCGCGACGTCCCGCGGCGCGGCCCGCCCGAGGCCGGGGGCGACGGCCGCCCGGAGCGCGTCGGCGTCGAGACCGTCACCCACCACCGCCGCGACGACCCGGGCGCCCCATTCCGGGTCGGGCACCCCGACGACACAGGCCTCGCGCACGCCGGCCTGGGCGAGCAGGGCGCGCTCGACGGTCGCCGGGGCCACCTTCTCGCCGCCCGTGACGATCACGTCGTCGGCGCGCCCGAGCACCTCCAGGCGACCGTCGGCCGACCAGGCCCCGAGGTCGTTGGTGCGGAAGCCGTCGGCGGTGAAGGCCGCGCGGTCGGCCGGGGACACCGCCCCGCGGTACCCCGCCGCCACCGTCGCCCCACCCAGGACGATGCGCCCGCCGTCCTCCAGCGTCACCGTGACCCCGTCGAGCGGACGACCGTCGTAGACGCAGCCGCCGCAGGTCTCGCTCATGCCGTAGGTGGTCACGATCGGCACGCCGGCGGCAGCCGCGCGGTCGAGCAGCGCCGGGTCCGCGGCCGCGCCGCCGAGCAGGACGGCCGTGAACCCGCGCAGGGCGTCGAGCGCGGCGCCGCCGGCGTCGAGCAGGCGCAGGAGCTGGGTGGGGACGAGCGAGGTGTAGGCGCAGCCCGCGGCGGCCGAGGCGAACACCGACGCCCGGAACCCCGCACGCAGGTCCATCGCCACGGCCGGGACCCCGGCGCGCGCCGAGCGCAGGAGCACCTGGAGCCCCGCGATGTGGTGCGCGGGCAGCGCGAGCAGCCAGCGTCCCGGCGGGCCGATGCGGGCGGAGGTCGCGTCGGCGGAGGCCGCGAGGGCCGTGGCCGGCAGCAGCACCGCTTTCGGTGCCCCGGTCGACCCGGTCGTGGTGACCACCGCGGCGACGTCGTCGTCGACGGGCGCGAGCAGGTCGGGGGCCGGCGCCCGGTCGTCCGGGCCCGTCGGCAGCACGGCCGGCCCGCGCCCCTCGAGTGCCGCTAGGGCCGCGGCCCCCAGGGCGGAGGCCGCCGCGGGGCTCCCGTCGGTCGGGATCGGCTGCACGGCGCGCACCCGATCTAGGCTAGGCGCGATGACCGGGCTGACCGAGGTGAGCGTCGCCGCCCTGCCGCTGCGCACCCGCTTCCGCGGCATCACCGTGCGCGAGCTCGCGCTGGTGGAGGGCCCGGCCGGCTGGGGCGAGTTCTGTCCGTTCCCCGAGTACGACGACGCCGAGGCGCTCGCGTGGTGGCGGTGCGCGCGCGAGGCCGCGTGCGACGGGTGGCCCGCGCCGGTGCGCGACCGCGTCGAGGTCAACGTCACCGTCCCGGCCGTCGACCCGGTGCACGCGCACCGGATCGTCACCGACTCGGCTGCGCGGACCGCCAAGGTCAAGGTCGCCGAGAAGGGCCGGGACCCGCGCGAGGACCTCGCGCGCCTCGAGGCCGTCCGCGACGCGCTCGGGCCCGGCGGGCGCGTGCGCGTCGACGCCAACGGCGGCTGGGACGTCGACGGCGCGGTGGCCGCGATCGGCGCGCTCGCGCGGGCCGCCGACGGGCTGGAGTACGTCGAGCAGCCGTGCGCGTCGGTCGACGAGCTGGCCGCGGTCCGCCGCCGCGTCGACGTGCCGGTGGCCGCCGACGAGTCGATCCGCCGCGCCGACGACCCGCTGCGCGTCGTGCGCGCCGAGGCGGCCGACGTCGCGGTGCTCAAGGTGGCGCCGCTGGGCGGGGTCCGCGCGTCGCTGCGGATCGCCGAGGCGATCGGGCTGCCGTGCGTGGTGTCGTCCGCGGTCGAGAGCTCGGTCGGCCTGGCCGCGGGTCTCGCGCTCGCCGCCGCGCTGCCCGAGCTGCCGTTCGCCTGCGGGCTCGGGACCGCGGACCTGCTGGCCGCCGACGTCGTCGCCGCGCCGCTGCACCCCGTCGCGGGCCACCTCGACGTCCCGCGGCACGCGCCGCGTCCCGACCGCGCGCTGCTCGAGCGCTACGCGGCGGATCCCGCCACCCGCGACTGGTGGGCCGCCCGCCTGGCCCGGGTACAGGAGCTGGCATGAGCGACAAGGACGACCGTCTCGAGGCCGGCCGCGAGATCGTGCGCGCCAAGGAGGCGCACGGCGTGAGCTGGGCCGAGCTCGCGAAGGCCCTCGACCGGTCCCTGGTGTGGACGACGTCGGCCCTGCTCGGCCAGCAGCCGCTGGACGCCGAGCAGGCCGGGACGGTCGGCGCGCTGCTCGACCTCGACGAGGAGACCGTCGAGGCGCTGACCTTCCCGCCGGTCCGCGGCGACGCCGCCCTCGACCCCACCGAGCCGGTGACCTACCGCCTGCAGGAGGCCCTGCAGGTGTACGGGTCGAGCCTCCACGAGCTCATCCGCGAGGAGTTCGGCGACGGCATCATGAGCGCCATCGACTTCACGCTGGACTTCGAGCGCGTCGAGGACCCCAAGGGCGACCGCGTGAAACTGACGTTCAACGGCAAGTTCCTCCCCTACAAGGTGTGGTGACGGGACGCGAAGCGAAGCGGGAGCCGGACCATCGAGAAGCCCGAGACACGCCGGTCGCGGGTGAGGGGGTCGCTCCCTGCGCGCGAGTAGCGTGCGCAGCGTGACCGCCGCGCCCACGCAGAAGACGGCGCCCTCTGCCGAACCGTCGGCCGAGGACGCTGTGGCAGGCGCGGATGCGGCCGGCCCGGAGATGGCTGGCCCGGACCCCCGCCTCGAGCACGGGCCGCCCGAGCACGTCCGCACGGCGTTCGGTGTCCGCGAGTCGGTGCCGCGCCCGCGCCCCGACCTCCCCGGCCCCGCTTGGCGCTGCGACGGGCTCGTCCTGCGCCCGGTCGCCGACACCGTGCTCGCCGCCTGGTCGGCGGGCGCGATCGAGGAGCTCGCGACCATCGGCGTCGACGGGCTGCGTCTCGCTCGCCCGGTGCGCGCCAGCGACGGCCGCCGCGTGGTGGCCGGCTGGGCCGCGAGCCACGACGTCCCCGGCCGGGTCGAGCCGCGCCACGACGACGTCGTCGCCGCCTCGCTGCGGCTGCACCGCGCCACGGCCCGCCTCGAGCGCCCGCGTCTCGTCGACGACCGCGACGACCTGCTCGCCCGGGCCGACCGCGCCGCCTTCGGCGAGCGCGCCGCCGCGCTGGACGCCGAGACCGGCGGCACCCTGTTCACCGAGCTCGCCCGCCGCCGGCGCCCGCTGGAGCGCCCGTCGCAGCTGGTGCACGGCGACCTGTTCGGCACCGTGCTGTTCGACCCGTCCGACCCGGGCGCCCCGCCGGCCGTGCTCGACCTCGTGCCGTTCTGGCGTCCCGTCGAGTGGGCGGCGGCGGTCGTGGTGATCGACGCGCTGGCCTGGGGCGGCGCGGACCCGGGCATCCTCACGCGCTGGTCGCACCTCGCGGCGTGGCCGCAGATGCTGCTGCACGCGCTGCTGTTCCGCCTCGCCGTGCACGCGCAGCACCCGTCGTGCACCCGCGAGTCGCTGCAGGGCCTGGAGCACGCCTCCCGGCTCGTCAGCAGCCTGCTGCCCGCCTCCTGATCCCGGCGTGACGCGGGCCGCACCCGGGGTTCGCGTCACGGCAACACGTGGTCATCGCGGCGTAACACGCGGTTCCTAACGTCCGCCGCGTGCGCGGACATTGGATCGACGACTGGCGCCCCGAGGACGAGTCCTTCTGGCGGAGCACGGGCCGACGGATCGCGAACCGGAACCTGTGGTTCTCGGTGTTCTCCGAGCACATCGGGTTCTCGGTCTGGACGCTGTTCTCGGTCCTCGTGCTCTTCATGGGGCCCGCCTACGAGATCGACGCGGCCGGGAAGTTCCTGCTCGTCTCGGTGGCGACGTTCGTCGGGGCGGCGCTGCGCCTGCCCTACAGCCTCGCGGTCGCGGTGGTCGGCGGGCGGAACTGGACCCTGATCAGCGCGGCTCTGCTGCTCGTGCCGACGGTCCTGCTCGCCGTGGTCATGGAGCCGGGGACCTCGTTCACGACGTTCGTCGTCCTCGCGGCGCTCGTCGGGGTCGGCGGCGGCAACTTCGCGTCGTCGATGACCAACATCAACGCGTTCTTCCCCGACCGGTACAAGGGTGCGGCGCTCGGCATCAACGCCGGCGGCGGCAACCTGGGCGTCGCGGTCATCCAACTGGTCGGGCTGCTCATCATCGCGACGGCGGGCACCGGCGCCCCGCGCCTCGTGCTGGCCGTCTACATCCCGCTGATCGTGCTGTCCCTCGCGGGCGCGGCACTGTTCATGGACAACATCTCGTCGGTGCGCAACGACTCCGGCGCGCTCACGGAGGCGGCCCGCGACGCGCAGACGTGGGTGATGTCGTTCCTCTACATCGGGACGTTCGGATCCTTCATCGGCTACAGCTTCGCGTTCGGGCTCGTGCTGCAGAACCAGTTCGGGCGCACGCCGCTCCAGGCCGCCGCCGTGACGTTCATCGGCCCGCTGCTGGGCTCGCTGATCCGCCCCGTGGGCGGCTGGCTCTCCGATCGCATCGGCGGCACCAGGGTGACGTTCTGGAACTTCGCCGGCATGGCCGTCGCCACCCTGGTCTGCATCGGGGCGTCGGGGATCGACTCGCTGGCGCTGTTCACGGTCGGCTTCGTCCTGCTGTTCATCACCTCGGGCATCGGGAACGGGTCGACGTACAAGATGATCCCGTCGATCTTCCGCACGAAGGCGCTGGCGGCGACCGAGCAACGCGGCTGGAGCCAGGACGACGCGCTGTTGTGGGCCCGCCGCATCTCCGGCGCCGCGATCGGGATCACCGCCGCCGTCGGCGCCTTCGGGGGGCTGCTGATCAACCTCGCCTTCCGGTCGTCGTTCCGGGCCAGCGGGTCCGGCGCGCCGGCGTTCTGGGCGTTCCTCGCCTTCTACGCGGCCTGCATGGCGGTGACCTTCGTCGTCTACAGGCGCACCACCACGGCCGCCACCGATCCGAGGACCGGCACCCGCGTCTCCTACGCGGAGGTCTGAGATGACCCGGACCGTCGTCGTGATCGGCCACGGGATGGTCGGCCACCGCTTCGTCGAGAGCCTGCGGCGCCGCGACACGGAGGGCTCGTTCCGCGTGGTGCTACTCGCCGAGGAGTCGCGGCCCGCCTACGACCGGGTGGCGCTCTCGTCGTACCTCGGCGCGGCGTCGGAGGCCGACCTGGCGCTGGCGGACGAGGAGTTCCTCACCGACGACCTCGTCGACCTGCACCTCGACGACCGCGCCGTCGGCGTCGACCGCGGCGCACGGGTCGTGACGACCGCGCGCGGCAGGCAGGTGTCCTACGACGAGCTCGTGCTCGCGACCGGCTCGGTGCCGTTCGTGCCGCCGGTGCCCGGGCGCGACCTCCCCGGCGTCTTCGTCTACCGGACCCTCGACGACCTCGACGCGCTGCGCGCGGCCGCCGGGCGCGCGACCGCCCGGGCGGGGGCCGGGCGGCGCGCGGGCGTGGTCGTCGGCGGCGGGCTGCTCGGGCTGGAGGCGGCCGACGCGCTGCGCACGCTCGGGCTCGTCCCGCACGTCGTCGAGATGGCGCCGCGGCTGATGCCCGTCCAGGTCGACGAGGGCGGGGGCGCGCTGCTGCGCCGGCTCGTCGGCGAGCGGGGACTGCGGGTGCACACCGGGGTCTCGACGTCGTCGATCACCCGGGACCACCGCGGCGGGCTCACCGTCACGCTCTCCGACGGCAGCGAGCTCGACGCCTCGGTAGTCGTGTTCTCGGCGGGCATCCGGCCGGCGGACTCCCTCGCGCGCGACATCGGGCTGCCCGTGGCCGAGCGCGGCGGCGTGTTCGTTGACGGCCGGTGCCGCACTCAGGACGAGCACGTGTGGGCGATCGGCGAGGTCGCCGCGGTCGGCGGGGAGGGGTCGGCACCGCGGACGTACGGGCTGGTCGCGCCCGGGTACGCGATGGCCGAGGTCGTCGCGGACCGGCTGACCGGTGGTGACGCCCGGTTCGGCGAGGCCGACACGTCCACCAAGCTCAAGCTGCTCGGCGTCGACGTGGCGAGCTTCGGCGACGCGCACGCGACGGCGTCGGGGGCGCTGGAGGTGCGCGTCGACGATCCGGTGGCGGGGACGTACGCCAAGCTCGTGGTCACCGACAGCCAGAAGGACGGTGGGGGCACGACGCTGCTCGGCGGCGTGCTCGTCGGCGACGCGTCGCCGTACGAGACGCTGCGCGGGTTCCTCGGCGAGACGCTGCCCGGCGACCCGATGGCGCTGATCGCGCCCGCGTCGGAGGGTGCCGCGGTCGGCGTCGACGCCCTGCCCGACGGGGCGCAGATCTGCTCGTGCAACGCGGTCACCAAGGGCGCGCTCGTCGCGGCGATCACGTCGGGCGAGGCGTCGACGGTGCCCGAGCTCAAGGCGTGCACCCGGGCCGGGACGACGTGCGGGTCGTGCGTGCCGACGCTGGGCACGGTCCTCCGGCGTGCGGGGTCGAGGTCTCGACGGCGCTGTGCGAGCACTTCGACCGGTCGCGCGCCGAGCTCTACGAGATCGTCATGGCGACCGGGCTGCGGACGTTCTCGTCGATCGTGGAGTCCCACGGGCGCGGGCGGGGCTGCGACGTGTGCAAGCCCGCCGTCGCGTCGATGCTGGCGACGCTGGCCGGCGGGCACGTCCTCGACGGCGAGGCGGCCACGCTGCAGGACACCAACGACCACTTCCTGGCGAACCTGCAGCGCAACGGCACCTACTCGGTGGTGCCGCGGCTGCCCGGGGGCGAGGTCACCGGCGAGGGGCTCATCGTCATCGGCGAGATCGCCCGCGACTTCGGGCTGTACACGAAGATCACCGGCGGGCAGCGGATCGACATGTTCGGCGCGCGCGTCGAGCAGCTGCCGGTGATCTGGCGCCGGCTCGTCGACGCCGGGTTCGAGTCCGGGCACGCGTACGGCAAGTCGCTGCGCACGGTGAAGTCGTGCGTCGGGACCGACTGGTGCCGCTACGGGGTGCAGGACTCGGTGTCGCTCGCCGTGGCGCTGGAGCTGCGCTACCGGGGACTGCGGTCGCCGCACAAGCTCAAGAGCGGCGTCTCCGGGTGCGCCCGCGAGTGCGCCGAGGCGCGGTCGAAGGACTTCGGGGTGATCGCCACCGAGACGGGCTGGAACCTCTACGTCGGCGGCAACGGCGGGTTCACCCCGCGGCACGCGGAGCTGCTCGCCGCCGACCTCGACACCGCGACGCTCGTGCGGACCATCGACCGGTTCCTCATGTTCTACGTGCGCACCGCCGACCGGCTGCAGCGCACGGCGCCGTGGATCGAGGGCCTCGAGGGCGGGCTCGACCACCTCCGCGAGGTGATCATGGAGGACTCGCTGGGCGTGTGCGCCTCGCTCGACGAGCAGATGGCGCGGCACGTCGCGGACTACGCCGACGAGTGGGCAGCGGTGCTGCAGGACCCGGAGAAGCTGGAGCGCTTCACGTCGTTCGTCAACGCGCCCGGGGCCCCGGACCCGAGCGTCGAGTTCGTCGACCACCGCGGCCACCGCGTCCCGGCGGGGATGAAGCAGGGCCAGCCGACGACGGTGCCCGAGCTGGACTTCGGACCCCGGGTGATCGGCGGGCCGCGGCTGCCGGTGCGCTCGTCCCGGGAGGTGGGCGTGTGACCGAGCTGAGGGAGCACCCGCCGAACACCACCGCCGGCGCCGCGGCGAAGGACCCGTCGCCCGATCCCGTCGCCGTCGCGGCCGGGCCGGTCACGGCGTCGGCGTGGACGGCCGTGTGCCCGCTGGAGCGCGTCCAGCGTGAGCGGCCCGTCGGGGCACTGGTGGCGGGCGAGCCGGTCGCCGTCGTCCGCACGCACGACGACCGGCTGTTCGCGCTCCACAACGTCGACCCGTTCTCGGGCGCCTCGGTGCTCGCGCGCGGCATCGTCGGCGACGTCGGCGGGCGGCCGGTGATCGCGTCGCCGGTGTTCAAGCAGCACTTCGTGCTCGAGGACGGCCGCTGCCTCGAGGACGCCGACGTCGCCGTGGCGACCTATCCTGTGCGGGTGGTGGACGGCGTCATCGAGATCGGGCATCCGTGACCGCGCCCCTGACCGGGTGGCGGGTCGGCGTCACCGCCGACCGCCGCGCCGACGACCAGCTGGACCTGCTGCGCCGCAAGGGCGCCGAGGTCGTGCACGGCCCGACGATGCGGATCGTGCCGCTGGAGGACGACGCGCAGCTCGCGGAGATCACGCGGGGGCTGCTCGCCGACCCGCCCGCGGTCGTCGTCGCCACCACCGGGCAGGGCTTCCGCGGGTGGCTCGAGGTGGCGGCGTCGTGGGGGCTCTCCGGCGCGCTCGAGGCGGTCCTGGGGTCGGCGACGATCCTCGCCCGCGGCCCCAAGGCGCGCGGGGCGATCCGCGGCGCGGGGCTGCGCGAGGCGTGGTCGGCCGACGAGACGGAGTCGTCGCCGGAGGTGCTCTCGCATCTCCTCGCGTCGGGGGTGGACGGCGTGCGGATCGCGGTGCAGCTGCACGGCGACCCGATGACCGAGTTCCTGGGCGCGCTGCGCTCGGCGGGCGCCGACGTGGTGACGGTGCCCGTGTACCGGTGGGAGCCGCCGCCGGATCTGCCCGCGGTCGACGCGCTGATCGACGCGATCGTCGCGCGCGACGTCGACACCGTGACGTTCACCAGCGCGCCGGCCGTCGAGGGGCTCGTGCACCGGGCGTCGGCGCGGGGGCTGCGCGACGAGGTCCTGGCGGCGCTGGGCTCGGGGGAGGTCCTCGCGTGCTGCGTGGGGCCGGTGACCGCGGCGCCCCTCGAGCGGCTCGGCGTGGTCGGCATCGCGCCGGAGCGCTTCCGGCTCGGGGCGATGGTGAAGCGGCTGGAGGAGCACGCCCGCTCGCTGGCGCAGGCATGACGGCCCCGGCCCTGGTGCTGCTCGCGCACGGGACGAACGACGAGGCGGGCTGGGCGACGATCGAGCGGCTGCACGCCGCCGTCGGCCACGCCCTGCCCGAGGTCGACGTGCGCCTGGGCTACGCCGGGGTGGTGGGGCCGTCGCTGGCGGACGTGCTGGCCGACCTGCCGGGGCGCGTGGTGGTCGTGCCGGCGTTCCTGGCGTCGGGGTTCCACGTGCGCGTCGACGTGCCCGAGCAGCTCGCGGCGATCGGGCGGGAGGACGTCGCGGTCGCCGAGCCCCTCGGGCCCGACCCGGAGCTGATCTCGGCGCTGCTCGACCGCCTCGCCGAGGCCGGGTCCCGGCCGGGCGACACGGTGGTGCTCGCGGCGGCGGGCTCGACCGACCCGGTCGCGCAGGAGGACCTGCGCACCGCCGCCGCCCTGCTGACCGCGCGGGTGGGGCACGAGGTGCCGGTCGGCTACATCGCGGGCGGCGAGCCGCGGGTGGCGTCGGTGGTGGCGTCGACGGCGGTGCGCGGGCCCCGGGTCGTGCTCGCGACCTGGCTCCTCGCGCCCGGCGCGTTCCACCGCTGGCTCGCCGACGCCGGCGCGTCCGTCGTCGCCGAGCCCCTGGGCGACCACCCGGACGTCGTCTCCGTGGTGGTCGAGCGCTACCGGGCGGCGGCGTGACCGTCCGGACGGGCGCGCGGGTCGGGCTCGCGGTCCACCTCTACGCGTCCGACGGGCGCTGGATCGCCTGGTACCGGCCGGGGCTGCCGTACCTGTGGAGCACGCGCGACCGCTGGATCGGCTGGTTCCCGTGGTCGCACGAACCGACGCCGGAGCCGCGCGACGACGTCCTCGACCCCGCCGACGCCTATCTCGGCACGGTCGTCGGTGACCGTCTGCTGGCACGCATCGTGCACCGGCCCCGTCCCGTGCCGTCGCGGGTCCCGGAGCCCCAGCGGCCGGTCGGCCCGCCCGACGTGGACCGGGCGCAGGCTCTGGCTACCCCGGTCGGCTTCGTCGACATCGATGAAAGTCGACTGTTCGGCGACTGAGCGCCACCCCGGTGTTTACCCGGCGTCACGATAGGGTGATGCTGTCCCCATGCTCGCCCGCGTGATCGGCACGATCGTGATCATCCTTGTGCTGTTCGCGATCGTCTCGAACCCCCAGCAGTCCGCCGCGACCACCCGCAACGGCGTCGAGACCCTCGGCGACGCGGGCTCCTCGATCACCGTCTTCCTGACGAACGTGGTCAACTCCATCGCGGTCAGCACCGGCTCGCGCCCGGCGGGCTCGACGTACACGACCACCGTCCCGTACGGCGGCGTGGACACGGGCGACGGCTCCACCCCGACCGTCCGCTGACCCCTTCCCTCATCGGACCGGTGTCGACGCACCTACCGGTGCGAGCGATGCGGCATCGCTGGCGTCTGACGCCAGAATCGCCACATCCTCGCTGTGCGACACGCCGTGGGAGCGGAGGTCAGGCTCCGCGCGCGACCTCATCGAGGTAGATCACGTCGGGCGCCGGGAGCAGCGCCGCCACGGTGAGGCCGTCGTCGACGTCCTTCTCCACGCCGTCCGGGTCGTCCCGTAGTTGAGTCGGTCGGGTGCCGACGACCACGAGGCCGGCATCACGCAGCGCTCGGCGGCGCCGGGCCGTGATCTCTATCTGGGCCCGTGTCGCGAAGTGGGCCTCGACCGAGTCGATCTCCCACACGAAGCCGATGTCCTCGACACAGACGTCCACCATGGCCAGCAGGCGCCCGTCCCGGCGCAGGACCCGCACGTTGAACCTCGCCGGCGGCAGCCCGCGGGACTCCCACCACTCGCGGGCGTCGAACTCGGCGGCCGACAGGACGCCCGCTCCCAGCGCACGGAGCACCGCCCGCGGAGCGGCCGACCCCTTGCGGCATCCCGCCTCGAGCTCCTCGGCGAGCTGCTCGACCAGGACCATCTGCCGCTGCACGGGCTCGGCGAGCAAGCCTGCGATGCTCGTCGGGTCGCGACGGCGCCGGGCCTCGTCGAGCACGGCGCGGACCAGCGGGGCCACCGCGAGGGTGTTCCGCTCGAACGGTCGCGGCGGGCGGATCGTCCGCTCGACGACGACGAAACCGACGCTCCGGATCTGACGGTGCGCCGGAACGAGGACGTGGACCACGTCGTCGTCCGGGAGCCGGCGCAGGCTGTGGTGACGCGGGGCCGAGGTCCCGGTCAGCATCGCTCCGGCACCGCAGTACACCAGCGCGGCGATCTCGCGCTCACGCCGTGTCGGTGTGCCGTTGTGCAGGAGGATGACCGCCGGCAGGAGGCGCTGCCACGGACCGCCGTGCCGGCACCGGCGGTAGACCGTCGTCTCGTCGATCCCCAGTGCCACGAGCGTGCGGACGGCGATGACGCCGTCGACGCTCTGCGCCAGCAGCTTCTCGAGGTCCCAGTCGCCGGATCGCATGTGGTGAGGGTCGTGGCCTGCCGCCGCCCGGCGGGAGCGTCCGTACGCCGGCTGTGGATGGCGGCCCGGGCTGGGGATCGTCACCACGCACGTCGCTGACCGGACTGGTCCGGTCACCCCAACGGTCTGCTCCGACGCGCTCACGCCATCGGGGCGCCCGGACGCCGGGTGCAGCGCTCGCTGCCGCTTCCGCTCGGCGTGTCGCGCTCGCGAGCATGTGGCGATCCTGGCGTCAGACGCCAGCGATGCCGCATCGCTCATGGGCCGGGCCGCCGTTCGGGGGCGGGTCACGGCGGCGAAACGTGGCGCGGAGGACGACCCGCTCTCGTAGTCACGAGGAAACACTTCGGAAATCGTCGGTTGGTGTGCTCGATCCCGGCGCGAGGTCGGCGAGGACCCGCAGCCTCCCCGCATCCCCGGCCGTCGCGCCGGTCGCCGCCCCCGACGAGACACCACTCGAGGAGAACCCAGCATGACGAGCACCGAGCTCTCCGACGTCGAGAAGAAGAGCCTCGAGGAGATCCCGCACCCCTCGCTGCCCGAGGGCTCGAGCATCTACGGCGGCACGAAGGTCTTCCCCGACCTGCATGCCGAGAACGGCGAGTCCTACTTCACGCTCGTGCACGGCATCGCGCACGAGTCGTCGGTCAGCTTCGTCGCCGTCCTGCAGGCCACGCGCGCGCTGCGCAAGGGCTTCGAGTCGGCGATGTACTTCTACGGTCCCGGCTCGCTGAACTGCCTGGCCACGCGCGGATTCCCCACCACCGGCACCTCGGCGTTCCCCGGCGAGCACAACATCAACGACCAGCTCAAGACGTTCATGGGCGAGGGCGGCAAGGTCTACTGCTGCCGCTTCGGGCTGTCGCTGCACGGGGCGCGCGAGGAGGACCTCATCGAGGGCGTCATCCCGACCCACCCGCTCGACGTCCAGGACGCGCTCATCCACTACGCCCGCAAGGGCGCGATCATCAACTCGACCTACCAGCTCTGAGCCGCCACGGCGCGGTGCGGACCCGCCGGCCCGCACCGCGCCCGTGACATCCCCCGCGTCCCGAGCCAGGAGGTCCGTCAGTGTCGTCCCCGCACGATCTCGGGCTGCCCGTTCCTTCCCCGTTGGCCGCCCGCTCCGCCGTGGCCGTCCGCGGCGTCGCGCTCGACCTCCCCGAGGACACCGGGACCGTCGACCTCGGCGTGTCCATCCCCCTGCACCGTCCCGGGGGCGCGGGCCCGTCCGCGGACGGCCACGTGCTCGTCGACGGGCTGAAGACGACGATCCCGATCAACCCCGCGAGCCCGTACCGCCTGCGCGACGGCCGGCTCGTCCGCACCGGCCCCGACGGCGGTGTCACCGACCTCGGCGTCGCCGTCGACACCGTCGCCCGGCCCGCGTTCTACGACCTCACCACCGCCGACGGCGTCCCCTACGAGAAGATCGCGCGCCTGCACGGCGACGACGTCCTCGCGACGACCGTCGTCCAGACCTGCGTCCGCTACGGCGAGCAGGACCGCTGCCGCTTCTGCGCCATCGAGCAGTCGGTCGACAGCGGCACCACGGTCGCCGTGAAGACCCCCGACCAGCTCGCCGAGGTCGCCGCGGCGGCGGTCCGCCTCGACGGCGTCACGCAGATGGTGCTGACCACCGGGACGAGCAACGGCCGCGACCGCGGCGCCCGCCACCTCGCCCGCTGCGTGCGCGCGATCAAGGCCGCGGTGCCCTCGCTGCCGATCCAGGTGCAGTGCGAACCGCCCGCCCCGTCCGACCTGGCGGCGCTGCAGGTGCTCAAGGACGCCGGGGCCGACGCCGTCGGCATCCACGTCGAGTCGCTCGACGACGCCGTGCGCGCCCGCTGGATGCCGGGCAAGGCCACGGTCCCGCTGGGCCAGTACCGGCTGGCCTGGGACGAGAGCGTGCGCCTGTTCGGCCCGAACGCCGTGTCGACCTACCTCATCGTCGGCCTCGGCGAGGACCCCGACGAGCTCGTCGCGGGCGCCGCCGAGCTCGTCGACCGCGGCGTCTACCCCTTCGTCGTCCCCTACCGCCCGATCCCCGGCACGCTCGCGTTCGCCGACGGCGACCCCGCGCCCGACCCCGAGCTGCTCGCCGAGGTCACCGCGCGCGTCGCGAAGGTCCTGCAGGCCGCGGGCATGCGCGGCGCCGACCAGGCCGCCGGCTGCGCGGCGTGCGGCGCGTGCTCGGCGCTGTCCGCGGCGGGGGGCTGAGCATCGTGTCGATCCTCGATCTCGGCGCGGCCGACGAGCTCCTCGGCGGACGCGCGCGCCGCCCGTCCCGCGACGTCACCGTCGCCGAGGCACCCGCGAGGGACGCGCGCCACCCCGACGTCGTCGCCCACCGCGCCCTGCGCCGCGCGGTGTTCGTCGATGAGCAGGGCCTGTTCCGCGCGGACGCCGCCGGCGACCTCGACGAGCACGACCGCGATCCCCGCGCCGTCGTGCTCGTCGCCCGTGACGGCGCCGGTGCGGTGCTCGGCGGGGTGCGCCTCGCGCCCGTCGACCCGGACGTGTCCCGCCCGGACCTCGGGTGGTGGACGGGCAGCCGCCTGGTCGTCGCTCCGTCCGCGCGCCGCCGGACGGGCCTGCGCGTCGGCGCCGCCCTCGTCCGGGCCGCGTGCGCCCGCGCCGAGGCCGCCGGGGTGCTGCGCTTCGAGGCGGACGTGCAGACCGCCAACGAGACGCTCTTCCGCCGGCTCGGCTGGCAGCGCCTCGGCGACACCCACGTGGAGGGCCGCCCGCACGTGCGCATGCGGTGGCCGGTCGGGCGCTTCGCCGAGCTCGTCGCGGCGACGAAGGCCCCGCTCGGCGAGCTCGTCGCGGGCCTGGCCGGCTCGGGCCGGCACGTCGGGGACGACGGCTGCCCCGTCCCCGGGAGCGACGTCGTCGCGGCCTGCGACGCGATCCTGCCCGCGATGGTGGAGCGCGACCCGGAGTGGGCCGGGTGGTGCGGGGTGCTGGTCAACGTCAATGACCTCGCCGCCATGGGCGCGGCGCCGACCGCCCTGCTCGACGCCGTCGGCGCGCGCGACGCCTCGTTCGCCCACCGCGTCCTGACCGGCCTGCGCGCCGCCGCCGACGCCTACGGGGTGCCGGTGATCGGCGGGCACACCCAGCTCGAAGTGCCCGCCTCGCTCTCCGTCACCGCGCTGGGCCGCACCGCGAGGCCCGTCGCCGCCGCGGGCGGACGGCCCGGCATGGCCGTGCGCCTCACCGCCGACCTGCACGGCACCTGGCGTCCCGGCTACACGGGCCGGCAGTGGGACTCGACGTCGACGCGCACTCCCGCCGAGCTGCGGGCGATGGTCGCGGCGATCGGCCCCGACGCCGCTCACCGGCCCGCGGCGGCGAAGGACGTGTCGATGGCCGGGGTGGTCGGCACGCTCGGGATGCTCGCCGAGGCGTCCGGGACCGGTGCGGTGCTCGACGTCGCCGCCGTGCCGCGCCCGGGCGGGACCACCGTCGCCGACTGGCTGACCTGCTTCCCCGGCTTCGCGCTGCTCACCGCCGACGCGCCGGGAGCGCCGGCCCCGGCGGCGGGCCCGGCGACGAGCGCCGTGTGCGGGGAGCTGATCCCGGGCGCCGGGGTGGCCCTGCGCTGGCCCGACGGCGAGCTGACCGGGGCCGTCGCGGGCGGCGTCACCGGGCTGGGTGCGGCAACGACCGGAGGGACACTCCCATGACCGTCAGGACGTTCGCGGCCGCCGCCGCGGGCTTCGGCCGCGACCTGGACGAGGGGTTCGCGACGATCTCGGCGCTGCTCGGGCGGGCGCGCGCGGCCGGCGCCGACCTGCTCGCGCTGCCCGAGGCCGCGCTCGGCGGCTACCTGTCGTCGCTGCACGACGACCCGGCCACCGGAGAACCCGCCGATGTCCCGCCCCAGCTGGAGGTCGACGGCCCCGAGGTGCGGCGGCTGATCGCGCTGGCCGGCGACACCGTCGTCACGGCGGGCTTCTGCGAGCGCGGCGACGCCGCGTCGGGCGGGCGTCCGTACAACAGCTGCGTCGCGGTCACCGGCGACGGCGTGCTCGGGCACCACCGCAAGGTCCACCAGCCGCTGAACGAGCACTCATCGTACGCCGCGGGCGACCGCTTCGCCGCGTTCGACACGCCGGTCGGCCTGCTCGGCATGATGATCTGCTACGACAAGGCGTTCCCCGAGGCGGCGCGGGCGCTCGCCGTCGACGGGGCGCGGGTCGTGGTGTGCATGTCGGCGTGGCCGGCGGCGCGCACCGACCCGTCGCCGGTGCTCGCCGACGACCGCTGGACCCGCCGCTTCGACCTCTTCGACCGCGCGCGGGCGCTGGAGAACCAGATCGTCTGGGTGTCGGCGAACCAGGCCGGGACGTTCGGCGACATGCGGCTGGTCGCCAGCGCCAAGATCGTCGACCCGGGCGGGGAGGTGCTGGACACCACGGGCACCCAGGCCGGCCTGGCCGTCGCGTC
Organism: Actinomycetospora lutea; assembly: GCF_028737205.1. Lineage (GTDB taxonomy): Bacteria > Actinomycetota > Actinomycetes > Mycobacteriales > Pseudonocardiaceae > Actinomycetospora > Actinomycetospora lutea. The sequence goes on from NZ_JAQZAL010000003.1 coordinate 210,612, forward strand.
GGTCGACGTCGACGACGCGGTGGACGCGGCGCGGCGCTTCATGGGGCACCTGCGCGACCGCCGCCCGCGGTCCTACGCGCGGCCGTCCGCACCCCTCGTCCCGGCGCGGGCCGGCTAGGCCCGCGGGTGGTCCGCCTCGCCGCTGCCGCGGCCCACTTCACCCGCGACGTCGGGTTCGACCTCGATCGCGTCAAGATGATCGTCTCGCACGCCCGGGACGCCGGGGTCGCGCTGCTCGCGCTGCCCGACGGGGCGCTGGGCGGGTACCTGACCGACCTGCGCCACCCCGACGAGGAGTGCCTCCCGCCGCTGCTCGAGCCCAACGGCGACGAGGTGCGGTCGGTGATCGACATCGCGGGCGAGATGGTGGTCTGCCTCGGCTACAGCGAGCGGGGTGCCGGCGGGCGGCGCTACGACGCGGCGGTGTGCCTGTCGGGCGACGGGATCCTCGGCCGGCACCGCAAGGTGCACATCCCGGCCGGGGTGGCGCCGCTGTTCCACCCCGGCGACGGGTTCGCCGCGTTCGACACCCCGCTCGGGCGGATGGGCCTGCTCATCGACCACGACAAGACGTTCCCGGAGGCGGCCCGGACGCTCGCGGTCGACGGCGCCGAGGTCATCGCGTGCCTCTCGGCGTGGCCGACGTCGCTGACGAACCGCGCGCCGCGGATGGCGCAGGACCGCCAGGCGCGGTTGTTCGACCTCTACGACCAGGCGCGGGCGGCGGAGAACCAGGTGGTCTGGCTGTCGTCGAACCAGAGCGGGCGGCACGGGGCGCTGCACTTCCTCGGCCGCGCCAAGATCGTCGGTCCGGGCGGGGAGATCCTGGCGCGGACGTGGTCGAAGGGCGGCCTGGCGGTCGCCGAGGTCGATCTGCCCGGCATCGTCGGCGCGGCGCGGTCGGTGCTGCACCACCTGTCCGAGCGCCGGCCGTCGACGTACGGGAACTGACGTGCGCATCGCCCTGCTGACGTACTCGACGAAGCCGCGCGGGGGCGTGGTGCACACGCTCGCGCTGGCCGAGGCGTTCGCGCGGGCGGGACACGACGTGACGGTATGGGCGCTCGCGCGCGGGGGCGACACGGGGTTCTTCCGGCCGGTGGCCCCCGAGGTGGACGTGCGGCTGGTGCCGGTGGCGGAGGTCGAGGGCGAGAGCGTGGGGGAGCGGATCCTGCGGTCGATCGCGCTGCTGGGTTCCGCGTTCGACGAGGCGTACGACGTCGTGCACGCGCAGGACTGCCTCACGGCGAACGCGGTGGGGCGCGCCCGTGGCTACGGCTCGCTGTGGCGGACCGTGCACCACCTCGACCGCTTCACCACGCCCGAGCTCGCGGCGTGCCACGAGCGCGCGATCGCGGAGCCGGCGGCGCTGGTGTGCGTGTCCCGGGCGGTCGCGGGGGAGGTCCTCGCGGGGTGGGGGCGCCGGGCGGCGGTGATCGGGAACGGGGTGGAGTCCTCGCGGTTCGCCGGCGCCGCGGCGTCGGGCGCGGGGGAGCCGTGGCGCGCGCGGTACGGGCGCTACGTGCTCGCCGTCGGCGGGATCGAGCCGCGCAAGGGGACGCTGGATCTGGTGTCGGCGATGGGCCTGGTGCCGGGGGTGCCGCTGGTGATCGCGGGCGGGGACACCCTGTTCGACCACCGGCCCTACCGCGCCGAGGTGTTCGCGCGCGCCGCGGAGCTGGGCGTGGAGCCGGTGGTGCTCGGGCCGGTGGCCCACGAGGAGCTCCCGGGGCTGGTGGCGGGCGCGGCGGTGTTCGCGTTCCCGTCGACGCAGGAGGGCTTCGGGCTCGCGGCGATGGAGGCGCTCGCCGCCGGGGTCCCGCTGGTGACGCGGGACCTGCCGGTGCTGCGCGAGGTGTTCGCGGGGGCGGCGCGGTTCGCCGACGCGCCCGAGGGCTTCGCGCGCGAGATCGGCGACGTGCTCGCGGGCTCCGACGTCGACCCGGCCCACGCGACCGTGGGCCGCGCGCTCGCGGCGGCACACACCTGGGACGCGACGGCCGACGCGCACCTGGCTCTGTACCGCCGCGGTGGTCCGAAGAGCTGAGGCCCGGTACGAGCGATGCGGCATCGCTGGCGTCTCGCGCCAGGATCGCCACATCCTCGCCGCGCGACACGCCGGAGATGTGTCCGCGTGCAGCCATGCTGGCGTCGGGCGTCAGGTGATCCACCCGCTCGCGACGCGGTGGTTCGCGAGCACGACGCGTCCGTCGCGGATCTCGACACCCTCGGCACGCAGGCGGGCGTGCTGCTCGTCGAGGATCTGCGGCGCGCTGGACCCGTTGGCGCGCAGGACGCGGTGCCACGGCAGGTCCGAGCCGTCCTCGCTCAGGACGCGGCCGACCAGCCGCGCCGATGCCTCGCCCACCTCGGCCGCGACGTCGCCGTAGGTCGCCACCCGACCCTCAGGGATCGCCGCGACCGCCGCGCGGATCCGCTCGTGCCGGGCCTCGTCCACACCGCTGAGTCCAGCACGCGCGGACCCCGGAGCGGGAGCCGGACCGCCGTGATCGTGGTGCCTTTCCTGACGTGGGACGTCAGTGCTCCGTCTCCGGCGCGTCAGCTCCGCGTCGCTGCGTGCCGCCGGTGGCCCCATGCCGACAGACCCCGTGCGGCGAGCTCCCCGGCGTGTCGCGCCGGCGAGGATGTGGCGATCCTGGCGTGAGACGCCAGCGATGCCGCATCGCTCGCACCGGCCCGGTGCGTCGGGAGCCCTGCGCGCCGGGAGTGTCGGGGGGACGTGGTGGAGTGAACGCCGTGACCGCCACGCCGAGCGCCGACCGCGCTCCCGAGCTGCGCCGCGCCGCGGCGTGGGTGCCGGGCGAGCTGGTGCTCGACGATGCCGCACGGCGGGTGCTCGAGCACGACGCGGGCTTCCTGCGCGTGCTCGGCGGGCCCGGGACGGGCAAGACGACGCTGCTCGCCGAGCGGGTGGCGCGCCTGCTCCACGCCGAGCCCGACGCGCGCCCGCTCGTGCTCGTCGGCGACCGGCGGGCGGCGGCCGCCCTGCGCGAGCGGATCGCGGCGCGACGGCGAGCCCTCGACGACGGCGAGCACCGCGCCCGCGCCGCCGCCGAACCCCTGGTGCGCAGCGTCCACTCGTACGCGTTCGCCGTCCTGCGCCGCCACGCCGAGCGCCGCGGCGAGGCCCCGCCCCGCCTGCTCCCGGGCGCCCAGCAGGACGCGATGGTGCGCGAGCTGCTCGCCGGCGAGGTCGCGGGCGCCGGGGTCCCCTCCGGCTGGCCGCTGCGGATGCGCCCCGCCCTCGAGGCGCCCGCGTTCGCCGGCGAGGTGCGCGATCTCCTGCTGCGCGCCGCCGAGCGCGGCCTCGGGCCCCGGGAGCTCGCCGACCTCGGCAAGCGCCACGGCGTGCCCGCCTGGATCGCCGCCGGGCGCTTCTACCGCACGTACGAGGAGGTCACGCTGCTGCGCGCCGCGGCGGGGTCCGCCAACCCGCTGGCCAGCGCGCCCCCGCTCGACGCCGCGGAGCTGGTCGCCGCCGTCCTCGACGCCTTCGTCACCGACCCCGACCTGCTCGAGGCCGAGCGCGCCGCGGTGCGCCACCTCGTGGTCGACGACGTCCAGGACATGGACCCCCAGCAGATCCAGCTCGCCCGCGCGCTGGGCGCCGCCGCCGACGACTGGGTGCTGGCCGGCGACCCCGACTCCTCGGTGCTCGGCTTCCGCGGCGCCGACCCGGCCCTGCTGCGCGACGCCGACCCCGGCGGCCTCGCCACCGTCGTGCTGCCCACCGACCACCGCAGCCGCCCCGCGCTGCGCGACGCCGTCGCCCGCGTCGTCGCCAACCTGCCGGGCGCCGGCCCGGGCCGCACCCGCCGCGCGCCGCAGCACGAGAGCGACGACGGCGACGACGGCGACGAGGGCGGCGACGGCGACGACGGCGACGAGGCCGGCGACCCGGGCCGCGTCACCGTCGACGTCTACGCCACCGTCGGGCGCCAGGCGGCGGCTGTCGCCGACCGTCTGCGCCGCGCGCACCTCACCGACGGCGTGCCCTGGTCGCGCATGGCCGTGCTCGTCCGCAGCGTGTCGCTGTCCCTCGCGCCGCTGCGCCGCGCCCTGCTCGCGGCCGGCGTGCCGCTGGCCGTGCCCGCCGACGACACCCCGCTCGCCGCGCTGCCCGCGGTCGCCCCGCTGCTCACGGTCCTGCGCTGCGCGGCCGACCCGCAGCGGCTCGACGCCGACACCGCGCTCACCCTGCTCGCCTCCCCGCTGGGCGGGGCCGACCCGCTGGCCGTGCGCCGCCTGCGCCGCGGGCTGCTGCGCCGCCACGAGGCGGGCGGCGGCGCGGCCGACACCCCGAGCGACGCGCTCATCGTCGACGCCCTGCTCGACCACGTGCACCGGGAGAGGAACCCCCTCGCGCTGCTCAGCCCGTCCGAGGCCGCGCCGCTGGGCCGGGTCGGCGACCTCCTCTCGGCGGCCGCGCAGGCCATCGACGACGGCGCCTCGGTGCCCGACGTGCTCTGGGCGGTGTGGGACCGCAGCGGCCTGCAGCGGCGCTGGGTCGCGGCCAGCGAGCGCGGCGGGGTCACCGGCGCGCAGGCCGACCGCGACCTCGACGCCGTCGTCGCCCTCGTCGAGCGCGCCGCCCGGTTCGTCGAGGACCTGCCCGGCGGCACCGTCGCCGGCTTCGTCGCCCAGGCCGACGACCAGCGCATCCGCGCCGACACCCTCGCCCCCCGCGCCCCCGACGGCGAGGCCGTCGCGCTGCTCACCGCCCACGCGGCGCGCGGGCGCGAGTGGGACGTGGTGGTCGTCCCGGACGTGCAGGAGGGCACGTGGCCCGACCTGCGGCGCCGCGGCACGCTGCTCGGGGTCGAGCGGCTGGTCGACGTGCAGGCCGGTGTCCCCGACGACCCGGCGGTCTCGACGCAGGCCCCGCTGCTCGCCGAGGAGCGCCGGCTGTTCGCGGTCGCGCTGTCGCGGGCGCGGCGCGCGGTGCACGTCAGCGCCGTGGAGGCCGAGGAGGTCACGCCCTCGCGCTTCCTCGACGACGTCGACGGCGGGCCGGTCACCGACGACCCCGCCGACGCCACCCGGTCGCGCAGCCGGCCCGGGCGCGCGCTGGTGCTCGCCGAGCTGGTCGGCGAGCTGCGCCGCGCCGTCACCGACCCCCACGCCGCCCCGGCGCAGCGCGAGCGGGCGGCGGCGGGCCTCGCGCGCCTCGCGGACGCGGGCGTCCCGGGGGCCGACCCCGACGAGTGGTACGGCCTGCTCGCCCCGTCCACCGACGCCCCGTTGCGCCCGCCCGGCCCGGTCGCGGTCAGCCCGAGCGCGGTCGAGACGATCCTGACCTGCCCGCTGCGCTGGGCGCTGCAGACCCACGGCGGCGACGACACCGACTCGCTCGCCTCGGTCACCGGCTCGCTCGTCCACGCGCTGGTCCAGCGCGCCGCCGAGGGCGCCGAGGCCCGCGAGCTCGCCGAGGCGCTCGACGTGGCGTGGGCGTCGGTCGACGCGGGCGCCCCGTGGTTCTCGCGCCGCGAGCTCGCCAACACCCGCCGGATGCTCGCGAGCTTCCTGACCTGGCGGGAGCAGACGCGCGCCCAGCTCACCGAGGCGGCGGTGGAGCGCGCGCTCGAGGTCGACGTGGCCGACGGCGTCCGGGTGCGCGGGCGGGTCGACCGCCTCGAGATCGACGCCCACGGGCGCCCGGTGATCATCGACGTGAAGACCGCCAAGACCCCGATCTCCAAGGCCGACGCGCAGGCCCACCCCCAGCTCGCGGTCTACCAGCTCGCCACCGCGCTCGGGGCGTTCGCCGAGACCCTCGCCGGCCCCGACCGCACCGCCGCGCGGACCACCCCGGGCGGCGCGCGGCTGGTGTACCTGTCCCGCGCCGGCACGGCGGCCAAGGAGCGCGCGCAGGAGCCGCTCGACGACGAGGGCCTCGAGCAGTGGCGCGAGGCCGTCGGCGCCGCCGCCCGCGCCACCGAGGGCCCGCGCTTCGTCGGTCGCGAGAACGACGCCTGCCCGCGCTGCCCGGTGCGCACCGCCTGCCCGGTGCACGTCTCGGGGAGGCAGGTCCCGTGACGCTCACGGCGCCCCCGACCACCGAGCTCATCGACCCCGTCGAGCTCGCCGAACGCCTCGGCCTGCGCCGGCCCACCGAGGAGCAGGCCGCCGTGATCGGCGCGCGGTGGGAGCCCGCGCTGGTCACCGCCGGCGCCGGGTCCGGCAAGACCGAGACGATGGCCGCGCGCGTGGTGTGGCTGGTGGCCAACGGCCTGGTGCGCCCCGAGCAGGTGCTGGGCCTGACCTTCACGCGCAAGGCGGCCGGGCAGCTCGCCGACCGGGTGCGGCGCCGCCTGCGCGTGCTCGGCGCGTCCACGCTGCTCGACGAGCTCGACCCCTCCGGCGACCGGCGTCTCGCCGCCCGCGCCGGCGAGCCGACGATCTCGACCTACCACGCCTACGCGGGCCGCCTGCTCACCGAGCACGGGCTGCGCCTGCCCGTCGACCCCGGCGCGCGCCTGCTCTCGCCCACCGCGTCCTGGCAGCTCGCCCACCGCATCGTGTCGACCTGGCCCGCCGACCTCGACACCGACTGGGTCCCCGCCACCGTCACCGTGCTGGTCCAGGCGCTGGCCGGCGAGCTGGGCGAGCACCTCGCCGACGCCGAGGTCCTGCGCGGGCACGCTGAACGCTTCGCCCGCGCGGTCGAGGACGCGCCGCGGGCCAAGGGGCAGAAGGCGGCGCTGCCGCAGACGCTCGCGACCAAGGTCTCCGCCCAGCGGTTCCGCGCCGCGCTACTGCCGCTGGTCGAGGAGCTGGCCGAGCGCAAGCGCGCCGAGCGCTGCCTCGACTTCGCCGACCAGATGGCCGCCGCCGCGCGCCTCGCCGAGGGGCACGAGGAGGTCGGTGAGGCCGAGCGCGCGGCGTTCCGCGCGGTGCTGCTCGACGAGTACCAGGACACCGGGCACGCCCAGCGCGTCCTGCTGCGCTCGCTGTTCGCGGGCGAGGAGGACACCACGGTCACCGCCGTCGGCGACCCGTTCCAGTCGATCTACGGGTGGCGCGGGGCCAGCGCGGCCAACCTCCCGCGCTTCGTCACCGACTTCCCGCGCCCCGACGAGCACGGAGAGTGGGTCGCCGCGGCGCGCCACGGCCTGCTCACGAGCTTCCGCAACCCGCCCGAGGTCCTCGCGCTGGCCAACGGGATCGCCGAGCCCCTGCGCCACGCCGGCGTGCCGGTCGACGAGCTGCGGCCCCGGCCCGGCGCGCCCGCGGGCGACGTGCGGGTCGCGCTGCACGCCGACGTCGAGGGCGAGCGCGCCTGGGTCGCCGACGCGATCGCCGACCGCTGGCGCGCCGCCGCCGACGCGGGCACCGAGCCGCCGACGTCCGCGGTGCTGGTGCGCCGCCGCGCCGACATAGCCGCGCTCGCCGCGGCGATGCGCGCCCGCGATCTGCCCGTCGAGGTGGTCGGCCTGGGCGGGCTGCTCGACGAGCCCGAGGTCCGCGACGTCGTGTCGGCGCTGCGCCTGGTGGTCGACCCGCTCGCCGGCGGCGCCGCGGTCCGGCTGCTCACGGGCGCGCGGTGGCGCATCGGCGGCGCCGACCTCGCCGCCCTGTGGCGCCGGGCGCGCGAGCTGGCGGCGCCGGCCGACCACCCCGCCACCGTCACCGACGCGGTCCCCGACCCCATCGCCGCCGCCCTGCCCGGCGAGCACGCCGAGCGCGCCGGTCTGGTCGACGCGCTCGACGACCCGGGCCCGGCGGCGCGCTACTCGGCGGCCGGGTACGAGCGCCTGCGCCACCTCGCGCACGAGCTGAGCATGCTGCGCCGCCGGGTCACCGCCCCGCTGGTCGACCTCGTCGCCGACGTCGAGCGCGTGCTGCTGCTCGACGTCGAGACCGCGGCGCGCCCGGGCCCGACCGGGCGGGCGCACCTCGACGCGTTCGCCGAGGTCGCCGCCGACTTCTCCTCCGGCGCGGCGGCGTCCGGCGGCACGGCGACGGTCACCGCGCTGCTGGCCTACCTCGACGCCGCCGAGGACGCCGAGGACGGCCTGACGCCCGGCGAGGTCGACCCCGTGTCCGCTGCCGACCCGGCCACCGGCGGCACCCGCGTGCAGGTGCTCACGGTGCACGCCGCCAAGGGCCTCGAGTGGGAGCTCGTGGCGCTGCCGCACGTCGTCGACAAGGTGTTCCCGGCGGCCAAGCGGTCCGGGTCCTGGCTGACGTCGGTGGCCTCGCTGCCCGTCGACCTGCGGGGCGACCGGCCCGACCTCCCCGAGCTCGACCTCGACGACGCCGCCGACCGCAAGGAGGTCCAGGAGCGCCTCGACGCCCACGAGCGCGCGTTCGACGACCGCCGCCTCGTCGAGGAGCGGCGCCTGTTCTACGTGGCGCTGACCCGCTCGGAGCGCGCGCTGCTGGTGTCCGGGCACTGGTGGGGCGAGACCGGCGACACGCCGCGCGGGCCGTCCGACTTCCTCACCGAGGTGGGGGAGCTGGTCGCCACCGGCCGCAGCGGGGTCGTCGACGTCTGGACCGAGCCGCCCGAGGAAGGCGCCCCCAACCCCATGGCCGACGCCGTGCACGAGGCCGCGTGGCCGATCGACCCCCTGGGCTCCCGGCGCGCGGCGGTGGACGAGGGCGCGGCGCTGGTCCGGGCCGCGCGGGCTCGCGGCGCGCCGCAGCAGCCGGGCGGGGACGACCCCGAGGGCTGGGCCGCCGACATCGAGGTCCTGCTCGCCGAGCGCGCCGCCGCCCGCGACCGGCACGCGCGCGTGCTGCTGCCCCCGCAGCTCTCGGTCAGCCAGCTCGTCGACCTCGCCGCCGACCCTGGCGCGCTGGCCCGCCGCCTGCGCCGCCCCGTGCCGCGCCCGCCCGACCCCCGCGCGCGGCGCGGCACCGAGTTCCACGCCTGGCTGGAGCGCTGGTTCTCGGCCACCGAGCTGCTCGAGTTCGACGAGCTCCCGGGCGCCGCCGACGAGGACGCCGACGCCGCCGCCGACCCGGTCGGCGCCGCCGACGCCGCGGAGCTGCGGGAGCGCTTCACCGCCAGCCGATGGGCCACCCGCACGCCGGTCGCGGTCGAGGTGCCGTTCGAGACCGAGGTGGCCGGCACCCTGGTCCGCGGCCGCATCGACGCGGTGTTCGCCGACCCCGACGGGGGCGCCACCGTCGTCGACTGGAAGACCGGCGGGCTCCCGCGCGACGAGGCCCTCCCGGCGCTCGCGGTGCAGCTGGCGGCCTACCGGCTGGCGTGGTCGTCGCTGTCGGGCCTCCCGATCGAGCGGGTCCGGGCGGCGCTGCACTACGTCCGCTTCGACGAGACGAGGTCTCCGGCCGACCTGCTCGACGCCGACGGCCTGCGCGCGCTCGTGGCCGCCGTGCCGGAGGAGGAACGTGCGCCCGAGGGCGACCCGGAGCCGCCGCCGGTGGCCGCCGCGCCCCACGACCCCGACGCCGACCCCGACCGCGACGACGGCCCGCCCCCGGACGTGGACCCCGACCCGCGCTGAGCAGGCGCAGAATCGAGGACGTGAGCAACACCGAGATCGCGCCGCCCGAGGTCCACGGCGGTCCGGGGGGCACGACGTCGGCGGTCGAGGTCCTGACCCCGCGGGCGGTGCCGCTGGGCGGCCCGCGGGCGATGACCGTGCGCCGCACGCTGCCGCAGCGCCAGAGGTCGCTGATCGGCGCCTGGTGCTTCGTCGACCACTACGGGCCCGACGACACGTCGGCGACGGGCGGGATGGACGTCCCGCCGCACCCGCACACCGGGCTCGCGACGGTGAGCTGGCTGTTCACCGGCGAGGTCGAGCACCGCGACAGCCACGGCGTCCACGCGCGCGTGCGCCCCGGCGAGCTCAACCTCATGACCGCCGGGCGGGGCATCGCGCACTCCGAGGTCAGCACGCCGGGGACGTCGGTGCTGCACGGGGTCCAGCTCTGGGTCGCCCTGCCCGACGAGGCGCGCGACGGGCCGCGGGACTTCGCCCACCACGCCCCCGAGCCCGTGACCCTCGACGACGGCGCGACCGCCCGCGTGTTCCTGGGCTCCCTGGCCGGGTCGACGTCCCCGGTCGTCACCGCGACGCCGCTGCTCGGCGCGGAGCTCCTGCTCGAGCCCGGCACGCGGGTGGTGCTCGCGGTCGACGCGACCTTCGAGCACGGCCTGCTCGTCGACCGGGGACAGGTGTCGTTGCAGGGGCAGCCGCTCGAGCCCGGCGAGCTCGGCTCCGTGCGCCCCGGGCAGACCACGCTCGAGATCGCGAACGGGGCCGGGCCCGCCCGCCTCGTCCTGCTCGGCGGCCCGCCCTTCGGCGAGCAGATCGTCATGTGGTGGAACTTCGTCGGCCGCAGCCACGACGAGATCGTCGCGTTCCGCGCCGCGTGGGAGGCGGGCAGCGAGCGCTTCGGCGGGGTCGAGGGCTACGTGGGCCGCGACGGGCGGACGGGCGCCGACACGCGCCTGCCGGCGCCGACGCTGCCGCAGGCCACGCTCCGCCCCCGCGGCAACCCGGAGTGACCCGAGCCGCGAGCTCAGCGCCCCGACAGATCATCGCCCCACCGCGTAGCCCTGCATCCCGCGCGGGTTGGCCGCGGCCCACCGCAGCCCGCGGGCCCGGTCGATGCCGACCGCCGAGAGCCGCCCCAGCGACCAGGGCCCGCTGCGGGTCACCCGGTGGCCGCGCCGCTCCAGCCCGTCGACGACCGCGGCGGGCAGCCGGTCCTCGACCACCGCGCCCGCCGGCACGCGTCCCCGCGGCCAGAACGAGCTGGGCGACGACGTCGTGTGCAGGGCGGGCGCGTCGATCGCCTGCTGCGGGTCGTAGCCGCCGACCAGCGTGCGCAGCAGATAGAGCAGCTGCCACTGGTCCTGCTGGTCGCCGCCGGGCGTGCCGAGGGCGGTGACCGGCCCGTCGTCGTCGAGCACGAGGGTCGGCGTCAGCGTGGTGCGCGGCTTGCGCCCGGGCGTGAGCGTGGAGGGCAGGCCCTCCTGCAGCCACGTCATCTGCAGCCGGGTGCCCAGCGCGAACCCGAGCCCGGGGATCGTCGGGGACGACTGCAGCCAGCCGCCGGACGGGGTCGCCGAGACGATGTTGCCGGCGCGGTCGACGACGTCGAGGTGGCAGGTGTCGCCCTTCGTCTCGCCGGCGAGGGTGACGGTCGGCTCGCCGATGGTGCCGTCGGCGGTGGCGGCGGCGTCGCCCGCGCCGGCCACCGCGAGCCCGGCCAGCACCGGGTCGCGGCCCCCGAGGCGCCCGGGGCGCAGGTCGGGCGAGGCGACGTCGCCGATGAGGGCCCGGCGCTCGGCGACGTAGCCCGGGGCGAGGAGGTCGGCGACGTCGAGGAGGTCCGCCGACTCGCCGAACCACGCCTCCCGGTCGGCGTGCGCGAGCTTGACCGCCTCGAGGACCAGGTGCGCGCCCGGGTCGCCGGCGGGGTCGAGGTCGGCGTCGTCGAACCCGTCGAGCACCGCGAGCGCGGCGAGCAGCGCCGGGCCCTGGCCCCAGGCCGGTGTCTTCGCGATCCGCCGCCCGCGGAACCCGCCGACCACCGCGTCGCACACCCGGGCCCGGTAGCCCGCGGTGTCGGCGACGGTCAGCACGCCGGCGTGGTCGGTGCCCGAGGAGTGCCGGTGCGGCGTCCGGCACGCCGCGGCCGCCGCCTGCGCGACGAACCCCTCGCCCCACACGGTGCGCACGGCGTCGACGCGGGCCTCCCGGTCGGGGCCCTGCGCGGCCGCCACGAGCCGGTCGAGGGTGTCGGCCCACTCCGGGTTGCGGACGACGTCGCCGGCCCGCGGCGCCCGCCCGCCGGGCAGCCACAGCGCCGCCGAGGTCGGCCAGTGCTCGCGGAAGAGGCCGGCGACGGTGCCGATCGTCGACGCCAGGCGCGGGACGGCGGGGACACCGTCGCGGGCGTAGCCGATCGCGGGCGCGAGGACGTCGCCGACCTCCCACGTCCCGTGGTCGCGCAGCAGCAGGAACCAGGCGTCCACCGCGCCCGGGATCGCGGCCGCCAGCGCGCCCGAGCCCGGCACGCGGTCCAGGCCCTCGGCGAGGTAGGCGGCCGCGGACGCGCCCGCCGGGGCCGGGCCCTGCCCGTCGAGCACCCGCGGGGTCGGGTCGTCGGCGGTCGCGAAGATCGCGGCGAGGTCGCCGCCCGGCCCGTTGAGGTGGGGCTCGGTGACGTGCAGGACGAACGCGCCGGCCACGGCGGCGTCGAACGCGGTGCCGCCGCGCTCCAGGACGCCCATCGCGGTCGCGGCGGCCGCCCAGTGCGTCGCCGCCGCCATCCCGACGGTGCCCTCGAGCACCGGTCGTGTCGTGAACTCCGGAGGGGGTGTCCAGCCTGCGGGCGTCACGGGGCCAGCGAAGCCGATCGCGCCGCGGAACGATAGTACGGAAGAGCAAGCAACAAGTATTGACATAGGACCGACAGGTCGGCCAGACTTCTCCGCAGCACCCCGAGCCCAGGAGGACCCGATGACCACCGCGACCGCCCCCACGCGCGCACCCGCTCCGCCACGGTCGCGCTCTGGACCCTGCAGATCCTGCTCGGGGTGATGTTCATCGTCGGGTCCGGCGCCCCCAAGCTGTTCGGCGAGGCGTACGCCGTGCAGATCTTCGCCGACCTCGGGACCGGGCAGTGGCTGCGCTACGTCGTCGGCGTGCTCGAGGTCGCCGGCGGCATCGGCCTGCTCGTGCCCCGCCTCGCCGGGCTCGCCGCCGCCTGCCTCGTGGCCCTCATGGTCGGCGCCACCGGCGCGCAGCTGTTCTTCCTGTCCGAGGGCTTCTGGTACACGCCGGTGATCCTGGGCGTCCTGCTGGGGATCGTGGCCTGGGTGCGGCGCGGGGAGATCGTCCCCCGCTAGCTGCGACGACGTCCCGCCCGGTCACCGCCTCGACGCGGTGGCCGGGCGGTGTGGTGCGCGGGGCCGGGCCGCGCTGCCGACTAGCGTCGGCAGAGTGACCAGCGCTGAATCCACCGCCGTCGCCGCCCGCGCCGATGCGTTCGTCGCCGATCTCCAGGAGTGGCTGCGCATCCCGTCGATCTCGGCCGACCCCGGCCACCACGGCGACGTGGCGCGCTCGGCGGCGTGGCTGACCGAGCGGTTGCGCGCCGAGGGCTGGCCGCAGGTCGAGGTGTGGGACGACACCGACGCCCTGCCCGCCGTCTTCGCGTCGTGGCCGGCCGCCGATCCGGGCGCCCCGACCGTGCTCGTCTACGGGCACCACGACGTCCAGCCCGCGGACCTCGCCGACGGGTGGTCGTTCGAGCCGTTCGACCCGGAGGTCGTGGGCGAGGAGCTGCGCGGGCGCGGCGCCTCGGACGACAAGGGCCACCTCGCGATGGTCCGCCTCGGGCTCGCCGCCCACCTCGCCGCGACGGGCGCGGCCGGGCCGGCGGTGCACCTCAAGCTGCTCGCCGAGGGCGAGGAGGAGTCCGGCTCGGCGCACCTCGGCTCCCTGCTCGCCGCGCACCGCGACGCGCTGGCCTGCGACGCGATCGTCGTCACCGACACCGGGATGGTCGGGCGGGACGCGCCGACCGTCTGCACCGGCATGCGCGGCATGGTCGACACCGAGATCGTCTTCCGGGGCGCCTCGGTCGACCTGCACTCCGGCCAGTTCGGCGGCGCCGTGCCCAACCCCGTCACCGAGCTCGCCCGCCTCGTCGCGGCCCTGCACGACGACCGGGGCCGGGTGCAGGTGCCCGGGTTCTATGACGACGTCCGCCTGCCCACCGAGCAGGAGCGCGCCGCCTGGGCCGCGCTGCCCTTCGACGAGCCCGCGTGGCTCGCGCAGTCCGCGGCGGGCGCCCGGGCCACCGCGGGCGAGGCCGGCTGGAGCACCTACGAGCGGCTCTGGGCGCGCCCGACCGCCGAGGTCAACGGCCTGCACGGCGGCTACGGCGGCCCCGGGCACAAGACGATCGTCCCGCACTCGGCGACGGCCAAGCTGACCTTCCGGCTGGTCGCCGACCAGGATCCGGCGCGCGTGCTCGACGGCGTCCGCGCGTTCGTCGCCGCCCACACCCCGCCCGGCATCGAGGGCGAGGTCATCGCGGGCGGGCCCGGCGTGCCGCCGCTGATCTGCGACGTCGACTCGACCCTGGTGACGACGATCCGCGAGGCCATGGGCGCCGCGCTGGGCACCGAGGTGCTGCCCGCGCGCGAGGGCGGCAGCGGTCCCGAGGCCCTGCTGTCCACCGAGCTCGCCGCCCCGCTCGCGTTCCTCGGCGTCATGCTGCCCTCGGACCGCATCCACGCCCCCGACGAGCGCGCCGTCCTGCCGCTGCTGCTCGCCGGCGCCGAGGCCACGGCCCACCTGTGGCGCCTGCTGGGCGAGCGCGGCGTGACGTGAGGACACCCCGCCGGATCCGTCGATCGTGTGACGTCCCGGCCCGCGTGTCGGGCCGGATCCCGGGATCACCCGCTCGGCGGTCTCAAGGTCCCGGGGCCGTCGCTCTCCGGTGCCGCCGGACCGGGTGGGGCGGCGACGCACGGTGGAGCCGCGTGCCCGGAACGCCGTAGCAGACGCCGGATCGTGGGTGTGCTGGATACCTCGAACGTGCGACCGTCCGGGGTGTTTGAATCCCGCCCGTGTCGTTCACGGGAACTGCGGCGAAGGCGGATCTGGATCGTTCCCACCTGGTGCGGGGTGGCCGGCGTCCGGTGACGCGGTCGTCGCGCCGGCGTCCGGTCCTCGGTGTGCTCCTGGCGCTCGCGATCGGGGCAGGCGTCGCCCTCTGGCTGATCCTCGCCGCGTTCCCGGTCGGCGCCCGCAGCGGCGGGCCCGACGTCGGCGCCGACGCCACGCCGGCGGCCGTGGAGACGGTCGGGCCGGCGACGGTCGTCGCCACCGCGTCGTGCCTCGGCGAGGACCCGCACGACACGGTCGCGGTCGACGGCCCGGCCGGGCGGCGCCTCGTGCCGCTCGACGGCTGCGGCACGCCGACCGGTACCCGGCTGCAGGTGCGGATGGCGTTCGTGGGCGCCGAGCCCGCCGACGGCACGCCGGCGCGGGTGCTCGGCACCGGGTCGTCCGCGGCCCTGTCGTCCCCCGAGCCCGCGGAGTCCCCGCTGACGGGCCGGCTCGCGATCCTGCTCACCGGCGTCGCGGGGCTCGGGATGGCCGCGCTGCTGGTCGCCGTCGTGCGCGAGCGCTCCCGCCGCCCGGCGCCCGCCGTCCCGCGCCGGCCCGTCCGGGGCGTGACGACGACGGCCGCCCCGCGCCCCGCCGCCCGCCGCCCGACCCACCGCCCGGCCGCGCGCCCGGGCCGCTCCGCCCGCGCCGGACGCCCCGCCGCGCTCGACGTCGGGCGTCGCCGGACCGCCGGCGCCCCCGCCCGCGGCGGGCGTGCGCGCGGCCGCGGCACGGCCGCCGGGCCGCGCCGTCCGGCCGCCGGTCCGCACCGCGATTAGGTTGGACCGTGTGACCTCCAGCGTGACCGCCCCGGAGCGGGCCGACAGCGGGCTGCACCGCCGCGTGCTCGACAACGGGCTGCGGGTGCTCCTCGTGCCCGACCCGGCGGCCCCCGTGGTGGGCGTCGCCGTCCACGTCGACGTCGGCTTCCGCTCCGAACCCGAGGGGCGGACTGGGTTCGCGCACCTCTTCGAGCACCTCATGTTCCAGGGCTCGGAGAGCCTGGAGAAGCTCGCCCACTTCCGGCACGTGCAGTCGTCGGGCGGGGTGTTCAACGGCTCGACGCACCAGGACTACACGAACTACTTCGAGGTCCTGCCGTCCGCGGCGCTCGAGCGCGCGCTCTTCCTCGAGGCCGACCGCCTGCGCGCCCCGCGCCTGACCGCGGAGAACCTGCGCAACCAGGTCGACGTGGTCAAGGAGGAGATCCGCCTCAACGTGCTCAACCGGCCCTACGGCGGGTTCCCCTGGATCCTGCTGCCGCCGGTGCTCTACGACACCTACCCGAACGCCCACAACGGCTACGGCGACTTCACCGACCTCGAGCAGGCCGACCTCGACGACGCGGCCGCGTTCTTCGACGCCTACTACGCGCCGGGCAACGCCGTGCTGACCGTCGTCGGCGACCTCGACCCCGACGAGGCGGCCACGCTGGTCGAGAAGCACTTCGGCGACATCCCCGCCCGCGCGGTCCCCGAGCGACCGAGCTTCGCCGAGCCGCCGCCGGGCGGCGTGCGGCGCGAGGACGTCACCGACGCGCACGCCCCGCTGCCCGCCCTCGCGCTCGGGCACCGCCTGCCCGACCCGCACGCCGACCTCGACGCCTACCTCGCCCACGCGGTGCTCGCGAGCCTGCTCACCGACGGCGAGGCCGCCCGGCTGACCCAGCGCCTCGTCTACGGCGACGCGCTCGTCACCGACGTCTCGGCCTCCTGCGGGCTGATGGGCGCTCCGCTGGACGCCCGCGACCCCGACACCTTCACCGTCACCGCGGTGCACCCGGCCTCGGTCGACCCGGACCGTGTCATCGCCGCCGTCGACGACGAGCTCGCCACGCTCGCCGCCGACGGCCCCGATCCCGAGGAGCTGCGCCGCGTCACCGCGCGGTGGGCCTCCTCCCTGCACCGGGAGCACGACCGCCTGATGAGCCGCATGCTCGCCCTCGGGTCGGCCGAGCTGGTCCAGGGCCGCGCCGAGCTCGCCGACGAGTTGCCCGCGCGGATCGCGGCCGTCTCGCCCGCCGCCGTCGCCGCGGCCGCCGGGGCGCTGCGCCCCGACGCCCGCGCGGTCCTCACGGTCACGCCGGGGGGTGCGGCATGAGCGCTCCCACCCGGCGCAGTGCCGAGGAGATCGGCAGCACGTCCGTCGGACCCCGCCCGCTGCCGCCCCTGCGCACGCAGCGCGCCGTGCCCGCCCCCGACGAGGTCGACACCGTCCTCGACTCCGGGCTGCGGGTGATCGCCGTACGCCGCGCCGAGGTCCCCATGGTCGAGGTGCGCCTGCGGGTGCCGTTCGCCGACCTCGGGGCCGACCGGTCCGACGGGCAGGGCTCCGACCACGCCGCGGTCGCCGAGCTGCTCGCCACGACGATCCTGTCCGGCACGCGGCGCCGCAGCCGCGTCGGCATCGACGACGACCTGGCCGGTGTCGGCGGGGAGATCGGGTTCGCGGTCGACCCCGAGCGCCTCGCGGTCTCCGGGCACGCGCTCGCCGAGGGCCTGGACACGCTGCTCGAGGTGCTCGCCGACCTCCTGCTGGACGCCACGCATCCCCCCGACGAGCTGTCCCGTGAGCGCGACCGGCTCGTCGAGCGCATTGAGATGGCCTCCGCGCAGCCCTCGATCATCGCGCGCCGCGCGCTGCAGGAGCGGCGCTACGGCACCCACCCGGTGACCCGGGAGATGCCGCGCCCGGAGGAGGTCGCCGCCGTCTCGGCCGACGCGGTGCGCGCCCTGCAGGCCGCGGCCCTGCGCCCGGGCGGCTCGGTGCTCGTCCTCGTCGGCGACCTCGACCCGATCGACGCGGTCCGGCGGGTCGACACGGCGCTCGCCGGCTGGACCGGCGGGGACGCGGCGGGGCTGCCCGCCCTGCCCGCGCTGAGCGCCCGCGACCTGCTGCTGGTCGACCGCCCGGGCGCGGTGCAGTCGCAGCTGCGCCTCTCGGCGCCGGCGGTGGGGCGCACCGATCCGCGCTACGCCGCGCTGCAGCTCGCCAACCTGTCGCTGGGCGGCTACTTCTCGTCGCGCCTGGTGGAGAACCTGCGCGAGGACAAGGGCTACACCTACCACGCGTCGTCGAGCCTGGAGCTCGACCCGCACGGCGCCGCCCTGCTCGTCGAGACCGACGTCGCCTCCGAGGTCACCGCGCCCGCCCTGCTCGAGGCGCGCTACGAGCTCGGGCGCCTCGCGGTGGTGCCGCCCTCGGCGGACGAGGTGGAGTCGGCGCGGCGCTACCTCGTCGGCTCCCTGCTGATCTCGATGACGACCCAGGCGGGCTACGCGTCCACCGTCGCCTCGCTGGCCGCGCACGGGCTCTCCGCCGGCTGGATCCGCGAGCACCCCGCGCGCGTCGAGGCCGTCACGGTCGACGAGGTCGCGGCCGCGGCGGCGGAGTTCTTCGCGCCGACGCGGTTCACCGGGGTCGTCGTCGCCGACGCCGCCCGGACCGCGGACGGGCTGCGGTCGCTCGGCGGGGTGGAGGTGGGTCCGTGAGCACGGCGGGTCCCGACCTACGCGCCGCGTTCCACCTCGACGATCTCCCGTCGCTGTCGCGCTCGACGGTCGACCGCCGCGAGCAGCTGCGCATCGACCCCGACCACGCCCGCGCGCTCTGGCCCGACGCGCGGGTGGTGCTCGTCGACCCGCACGGCCGGACGCCGGTCGACCGCGGGGCCGACGGGACGCTGTCGCTGGCGTTCGCGCCGACCGACGCCCTCGGCGGTGACATCCCCGGGGACATCCCCGCTGGGGCGGTCCTGCTCGGCGAGGAGCGCGGCACCGCGTTCTGGGCGGTGCGCGTCCCGGACCCGGCCGAGGCGGAAGCGAACGACGCCGGCTCGGGGTTCATGACCGCCGACCAGTGGGCCCGCGCGGGCGGCAGTCCGGACCACAGGAACTGGACCGACCTGCGCAGCTCCGGGGCCGACCTCGACGCGCGCAGCGCCGGCCTGCTGACCACCGCGGTGTCGCTGCTGAACTGGCACGACCGCGCCCGGTTCTGCGCCCGCGACGGCTCGGCGATGGACGCGATCAAGGCGGGCTGGGCGCAGCTGTGCCGCGCGCACGGGCACGAGGAGTACCCGCGCACCGACGCGTCGATGATCTGCCTGGTGCACGACGGCGCCGATCAGGTGCTGCTCGCGCGCCAGCCGATCTGGCCCGCGGGCCGCTACTCGGTGCTCGCCGGCTTCGTCGAGGCCGGCGAGTCGCTCGAGGCGTGCGTGGCCCGCGAGTGCGCCGAGGAGGTCGGCGTCGACGTCCACACGATCTCGTACCTCGGGTCGCAGCCGTGGCCGTTCCCGCGGTCGCTGATGATCGGGTTCGCGGCCGTCGCCGACCCTTCCCAGCCGCTGAAGCTGCAGGAGGGCGAGATCGAGAACGCCCGCTGGGTGACCCGCGCCGAGCTGCGGACCGCCCTCGACGCCGGCGCCTGGTCGCACCGCGACGGCGCGGGGTCGGACGGGCGACGACACGGCGTGGCCGGCGTCGGCGGCACGAACTTCGAGGCGGGCAGCGGGCGCGAGCTCATCCTGCCCGGCGGCGTGTCCATCGCCCGCGCGATGCTCGAGGCGTGGGCGGCCGCGGGCTGAGGTCCGCCGGACAGCGGGTCAGGACGCGGCCTCCACGCGCGCCAGGGTCTCCTTGACCTCGGCGAAGCTGGGGTTGGTGGCCGCGCTGCCGTCGGGGTAGACGACGGTGGGCACGGTGCGGTTGCCACCGTTCACCTGGGTGACGATCTCGGCGGCGTCGGGCTCGCGCTCGATGTCCACCTCGTCGTAGCCGATGCCCTCGCGGTCGAGCTGCGTCTTGAGTCGACGGCAGAAGCCGCACCAGGCGGTCGTGTACATCGTCATCTGTGCCACACCGGGTGCAACGCGACGAGATCGCTCAGGCTTCCACGTGACCGAAGCGGTGACGGGTCACACTGACTGCCTGCTCGCGCAGCACGGTGAGCATCTCCCGCCGGCCGTCCGCCACCACCGGCGCGTCGACCAGCGACGCCCCGGCCGACGCCGCCGCCCGGCGCAGCTCCTCGGGCGCGGTCCCGACCACCCGGAGGCGCTCGCCGGGCTGCGGTGCGCCCGTGAACCCGCTCACCGGCACCCCGGCGCAGGCGGCCGCGAGCCGCACCCGCAGGACGTCGCGCTCGGCGGCGTCCGGCCCGGTCACGAGCCGCAGCGCGGGCAGCGGGCGGTAGCGGAAGATGTTGGCCTCCGCGGCCAGGCCCGTCGGGTCGTGCTCGACGGAGAACTCGTCGCGCCACGCCGCGGCGTCCGAGCCGGCCGCGGTGCGCAGCCACGCGAGGTCGTCGGCCGGCAGGTCCCGCGCGGCGCCCGCGAGCAGCGCGGCGACCGCGGGGGACAGGGGCGCGGTGGCCAGCGCCTCGAGGTCGCCGTCGTGCCACGTCCCGAACTGGGCGACGTAGTTCGGCCCGCCGGGCTTGGCGCCCGGGCCCACGACCGAGCCCTTCCACCCCCCGAACGACTGCCGCTGCACGATCGCGCCGGTGATGTGGCGGTTGACGTAGGCGTTGCCGACCTCGACCCGCTCCATCCAGTGATCGATCTCGTCCGGCTCGAGCGCGTGCAGGCCGCCGGTGAGCCCGAACCCGGTCGCGTTCTGCAGCGCGATCGCCTCGTCGAGGTCCGCCGCGTGCATCAGCCCCAGGACCGGTCCGAAGCACTCGGTGAGGTGGAACCACGACCCCGGCGCCACCGGCTCCTTCACCCCCGGCGTCCACAGCGTCGGGCCCAGCCGCCGCGGCTCCACGAGCCAGCGCTCGCCCGCGTCGAGGCGGGTCAGCGCCCGCTCGAGCTTCTCGTCCGGCGGGGCGATGAGCGGCCCCATCGTCGTGGACGGGTCGCTGCTGTGCCCGACGCGCAGGGTGCGGACGGCGTCGGCGAGCTGGCGGTGGAATCGCGCCCCGGCCGCCGTGCGCGTCGAGGCCGTCGACCCGACCAGGATCGCCAGCGACGCCGCCGAGCACTTCTGGCCGGCGTGCCCGAACGCCGAGCGCACGAGGTCGGCGACGGCGAGGTCGGGATCGGCGCTCGGGGTGATCACCAGCGCGTTCTTGCCGCTGGTCTCGGCGACGAGGCGCAGGTCGGGCCGCCACGACCGGAAGAGCTCCGCGGTCTGCGACGCCCCGGTGAGCACCACGTGGTCGACCGCGGGGTGGGTCACGAGGCGCCGGCCCGCGGTGTCGTCGGTGGAGCCCTCGTCGGTGTGCACGAGCTGCAGCGCGTCGGCCGGGATGCCGCCGCGGTGCAGGGCGGCGACCCCGACCTCCGCGCACGCCCGCACCTGCGGCGCCGGCTTGATCACCACCGAGGCCCCGGCCGCCAGCGCCGCCACGCAGCCGCCGAGGGGGATCGCGATCGGGAAGTTCCAGGGCGGGGTCACGACGACGACCCGGTCCGGGGTGAACGGGGCGCCCTCGAGCTCCTGTGCGCGGTCCGCGTAGTACGCCGCGAAGTCGATCGCCTCGGAGATCTCGGGGTCGGCCTCGGCGATCGTCTTGCCGGCCTCGCCGACCATCACCGTGAGCAGGTCCCCGCGCGCCGCCGCCAGCGCCCGGGCCGCGTCGCGGAGCACGGCCGCGCGCTCGCGCGCCGGCCGGCCGGCCCACGCCGAGGCGGCGGCGCGCTCGACGACGGCGTCGACGCCGGCCGGGTCGGTGATCTCGGGCTCGTGCACGGGCGGGGCGGGCGTGGTGATCGCCTTCAGCGCCCAGGCGCGGTTGGCGTGCAGCGACGGGTCGGTGTCGGGCTCGTTGCGGAAGCTGCCGGACGCGGAGCGGAGCGGAGCCGGACCAACGGGGTCGGGGATCGCCGGAGTCTCGTCG
This sequence comes from Actinomycetospora lutea, assembly GCF_028737205.1. Taxonomy (GTDB): domain Bacteria; phylum Actinomycetota; class Actinomycetes; order Mycobacteriales; family Pseudonocardiaceae; genus Actinomycetospora; species Actinomycetospora lutea. The sequence continues at coordinate 232,088 of NZ_JAQZAL010000003.1, forward strand.
GCGCGGTCCTGCGTCCGTCGCGGCGTCGCCCGCATCGTGTCGCGGTCGCGCACCGACGCCCGGAACCGGTCGACGTACGACGTGGGCCCGGCGTCGGAGAACAGCGCGTACAGGTAGTTCTCCGGCGACGCGTTCTCCTCGAGCCGGCGCACGAGGTACGAGACGGCCGCGTCGAAGTCGCCGCGGTGCACCACCGGCGTGTAGAGCACCAGCTGCTCGCGGACGTCCCGGGCGACGACGCGCGCCTGCGCCGGCGCCATGCCCTGCAGCATCTCGACGTCGAGCTGGCGCTCGGCGCCGCGCGCGGCCGCCAGCTCGACGGCGAGCGCCACGTGGTGCAGGTGGTGGCTCGCGACACCCAGGCGCAGCGCGTCGACGAGGTCCCCGCCGACCGCGCGGTCGAGCAGTCGCACGTAGTTGGCGTCCACCTCGGCCTTGGTGGTGTAGGGCGCCTGCGGCCAGTCGTGCAGCGCGGCGTCGACCTTCTCCATCGCGAGGTTCGCGCCCTTCACCAGCCGCACCTTGATCGGCGCCCCGCCGGCGGCGACCCGGCGGCGTGCGAAGGCCGCGAGCTCGGTGAGCGCGCCGAGCGCGTCGGGGAGGTAGGCCTGCAGCACGATCCCGGCGGGCAGGTCCGCGAACCCGGGACGGTCGAGCAGCGCGATGAACACCGCGATGGTGAGGTCGAGGTCCTTGTACTCCTCCATGTCGAGGTTCACGAACGACCCGGTCTCGCGCGCCAGCTCGAACAGCGGGGTGAGGCGCTCGACGAGCCGGTCGCGGCTGCCCTCGAGGTCCCAGGGCACCAGCTGGCTCGCCACCGACGACGCCTTCACCGACACGTAGTCGACGTCCTCGCGGCGCAGCAGGTCCATCGTGCGCGCGAGGCGCCGGTCGGCCTCGTCCTCGCCGAGCACCGCCTCGCCGAGCAGGTTGAGGTTGAGCCGGAAGCCCTCGTCGCGGGCCTCGGCGAGGCGCCGGCCCAGCGCACGCCCGTCCGCGTCGACGATGAGGTGGCCGACCATGGCCTTGAGGCGCCGGCGGGCGAGCGGCACCACGACGCGCGGCAGGCGCGGCCCGGCCAGCGCCCCGGCCCGCAGCAGCGCCGCGTCGCGCCGGCCGACGAACGCGGGCAGCGGCGAGCGGCGACCCGCCAGCCGCGCCAGCTCGCGGGCGGCGACATCGTCGTCGGCGGGGCGGGCGACGCGGTCGACGAACCGCAGCGTGAAGTCGATCCCGGCCGGGTCGTGCACCAGCGCGGCCAGCTGCGCGGACGGCCCTTCCGCGGTGCCCGCCGACCCGGCCCGGGCCCACTGGTCGGCGCGGATCACCGCGCGCTCGACGAGGTCGTCGGGGATCCCGCCGGCCTCGAGCGCGGCGGGCACGAGCTGCTCGGTCATGCCCCCATCGTGGCCCCGTTCGGCGCGCCGGTCTTGTCCCGATCCGGCGCCGGGCGCGGCGGATCCGGACCAGGCATCCTCGCCGGATGCCGGACCCGACCAGGCCGCCCGCCGAGGCCCTCCTCGAGCTGTTCGGCGAGCTGACCGACGTGATGTTCTGCGCGAAGGACGCGGCCGGGCGGTACACCGAGGTCAACGACGCCTTCGTGCGCCGGACCCGGGAGCGCAGCCGCGCCGCGGTGATCGGCCGCCGGGCCGGCGACCTGTTCGTCCCGGCGCTCGCCGAGCGCTACGAGGAGCAGGACGCCGCAGTCCTCGCCGACGGCCGGCCGCTGCGCCACGAGCTCGAACTGATCCGGCGCGGGCGCGGGGCCGCGGGCTGGTACGTCACGACCAAGCTCCCGGTGCGCGCCGGCGACGGCACCGTCGCCGGCGTGGTCAGCGTGTCCGAGGACCTGCGCAGCCCGGAGGACTCCGACCCCGCGCTCCCGGCGCTGCGCGCGGTCGTCGACCTGGTCGCCGCCCGCCCCGACCGCCCGCCGCGCGTGGAGGAGATGGTCGCGGCCGCCGGCTGCTCCACCTCGGCGCTCGAGCGCCGTGTGCGGCGGGTGTTCGGGCTCGCGCCCACCCAGTTCGTGCTGCGGACGCGGATCGACCACGCCCGCGCGCTCCTCACCGGCTCCGACCTCCCGCTGGCCGAGATCGCCACGGCGTGCGGCTTCCACGACCAGCCGGCGTTCACCCGCCAGTTCGCCCGGCTCGCCGGCGAGACACCTGGCCAGTACCGGCGCCGGGCGCGCTGACGCCGGTCAGGTGCGCGTGCGCAGCGCCCACACCGCGAGCGGCCCGAACACCGCGGCGAACGCGACGCCCCAGAGCAGCGTGGCGACCGCGTTGGCGGCGACCGGCCCGCCGACCAGCAGTCCGCGCAGCGCGTCGGCCATCCGCGTCACCGGGTTGATCGACACCCAGGCCTGCAACCAGCCGGGCATCGTCTGGGTCGGGGCGAAGGCGTTGCTCGCGAAGGTCAGGGGGAAGAGCACCGTGAACCCGTAGATCTGGACCTTCTCCGGGTCGCGGGCGAGCACCCCGAGCAGCACCGACGTCCACGAGAACGCCAGCGTGAACGCGACCAGGAGGCCGAACGCGGCGACCACGGCCAGCGGGCTCGTCGTGATCCGGAAGCCGAGCAGCACGCCGACCGCGAGCAGCACCACCAGCGACCACAGCTGGCGCAGCACGTCGCCGAGGATCCGTCCGGACAGCGGGGCGGAGCGGGCGATCGGCAGGCTGCGGAAGCGGTCGAACGTGCCCTTCTGCAGGTCGGTCGCGAGCCCGGTGGCGGTGTAGATGGTGAGGAACAGCGCGTTCTGCGCGATGAGCCCGCCCAGCGCGAACTGCAGGTAGGCGTCGGTGGACCCGCCGATCGCGCCGCCGAACACGAACGTGAACAGCAGCACGAACATGATCGGCTGGATGGACAGGTCGAGCAGCTCGGACGGGTTGTGCTTGATCTGGACGATGCTGCGCCACGCCATGGTCAGCGACTGGCTCGCCCACTGCCCCGGCGAGACCCGCCGCGACGGCGGCCGTGGCCCGGGATCGGTGGTGACGGCGGGCCGCACCGTCGTCGTGCGGTCGAGGGTCACGCCGTCTCCTTGAGGATCTCGGTGTCCTGGTCGTCCTCGACGGCCCGGTGCCCGGTGAGGGCCAGGAAGACCTCGTCGAGGGTCGCGCGCCGCAGCGTCAGCTCGGCGAGGCTGACCCCGACGTCGTCGAGGCGGCGCACCACCGCCGGCATCAGCGCGTCGTCGACGGCGGGCACCGCGACCGTGCCCTGCTCGACGGTCGGCTCCGTGCCCGCCAGCTCGGCGGCGACGCGGCGCACCGCGTCGAGCTGCTCGGGCTGCGTCGGGCGCATCTGCAGCACCGCGGCGCCGGCCCGCGCCTTGAGGTCGCGGGGCGTGCCCGTCGCGACCACCGTGCCCCGGTCGATGACGACGATGTCGTCGGCCAGCTGGTCGGCCTCCTCGAGGTACTGCGTGGTGAGCAGCACGGTGACGCCGTCGTCGGTGAGCGTGCGGACCATGTCCCACAGCTCGTTGCGGCTCGCCGGGTCGAGCCCGGTGGTCGGCTCGTCGAGGAACAGGATGCGCGGGCGCCCGACCAGCGACGCCGCGAGGTCGAGCCGGCGGCGCATGCCCCCGGAGTAGGTGCGCGCGGCGCGGCCCGCGGCGTCGGTGAGCCCGAACTGGGCGAGCAGCTCCGCCGCGCGCCGCCGGGACGCCGCCCGGCCCTGGCCGAGCAGGCGGGCGATGAGCACGAGGTTCTCGGTGCCCGTGAGCGCCTCGTCGACGCCCGCGTACTGGCCGGTGAGCCCGATGAGGGTGCGCACGCGGTGGGGCTCGGCCACAACGTCGTACCCGCCGACCAGCCCCCGGCCCTCGTCCGGGGCGAGCAGGGTCGCGAGCACCCGCGTCGCGGTGGTCTTGCCGGCGCCGTTGGGCCCGAGCACGCCGAGGACGGTGCCCTCGGTGGCGGAGAAGCTGGCGCCCGCGAGCGCCGTGGTGGCGCCGAAGCGCTTGACGAGACCGTCGGCCTCGATGGCAGGTGGCACGCTCTCCACAGTTCCAGAGGGGTCCGACAGCGTCATGGAGATTTCGGACCGTCCCGCCCACGGCTGTCGGCCCCGGTTGAGACCATGGGGCCGTGGGCGGCAGCGACGGAGACAGGGCGACGTCCGGACTCGATCCCGAGCAGTCCCAGGCCGTCCTCGCCCCGCGCGGTCCGGTGTGCGTCCTGGCCGGCGCGGGCACCGGCAAGACCCGCACGATCACGCGACGGATCGCCCACCTCGTCTCCGCCGGTCACGTGCAGTCCGGGCAGGTCCTGGCCGTCACGTTCACCGCGCGGGCCGCGGGGGAGATGCGTACCCGGCTGCGCGACCTCGGGGTCGGCGGCGGGCCCGGGCAGCCGCCGGTCCAGGCGCGCACGTTCCACGCCGCGGCGCTGCGCCAGCTGCGCTACTTCTGGCCGCGCGTGGTCGGCGGCGCGCCGTGGGAGGTGCTCGAGGGCAAGCTGCGCCTCGTCGGGCAGGCCGCCCAGCGCGCCGGGGCGCCCACCACCCGCGAGTCGTTGCGCGACCTCGCGAGCGAGATCGAGTGGGCCAAGGCCTCGCTCGTCCCGGCGTCGGACTACGCGGCCGCGGCGGGCAAGGCCGCCCGCGACGTGCCGGCGCCGGTCGAGCAGGTCACCGCCGTGTACGAGACCTACGAGGCGCTCAAGAACCGCGCCGAGGTGCTCGACTTCGACGACCTCCTGCTGCACACCGCCGCCGCGCTCGAGGAGCACCCCGAGGTCGCCCATGAGTTCCACGAGCGCTACCGCTGCTTCGTCGTCGACGAGTTCCAGGACGTCACGCCGGCCCAGCACCGCCTGCTGCGGGCCTGGCTCGGCGGGCGCGACGACCTCACCGTCGTCGGCGACGCCAACCAGACGATCTACTCGTTCGCCGGGGCGAGCCCGTCGTACCTGCTCGAGTTCCCCCGGGTCTTCCCCGAGGCGACGGTCGTGCGCCTGGTGCGCGACTACCGCTCCACCCCGCAGGTCGTCTCGGCCGCGAACACGGTGATCGGCGCGGCGCGCGGGCGCGCGGCCGGGTCGCGGCTGCGCCTCGAGGGCCAGCGCCCGCCCGGCCCCGACCCCGACTTCGCCGAGCACGACGACGAGCCCGCCGAGGCCGCGGCCGTCGCGGCGGCGATCCGCGAGCTGGTCGACGACGGGGTGCCGCCCGCCGAGATCGCCGTGCTCTACCGCGTCAACGCGCAGTCCGAGGTCTACGAGACCGCGCTCGGTGACGCCGGCATCGCCTACCAGGTGCGCGGCGGCGAGCGGTTCTTCCAGCGCACCGAGGTCCGCACCGCGATCGCCGCCCTGCGCACCGCCGCGTCGCGCGCGCCCGAGGAGGCCACCGGCGCCGGGATGGTCACGCTGGTGCGGGCGGTGCTCGGCGAGCAGGGGCTCACCGACGAGCCGCCGGCGGGCGCGGCCGGGCAGGGCGCCGCGCGCCAGCGCTGGGAGTCGCTGCGGGCCCTCACCGAGCTCGCCGAGGAGCTCGTCGCCGCCGTGCCCGACGCCGACCTCGCGGCGTTCCTCGCCGAGCTGCAGACCCGCGCGCAGGCCCAGCACCCGCCGACCGTGCAGGGCGTCACGCTCTCCTCGCTGCACGCCGCCAAGGGCCTGGAGTGGGACGCGGTGTTCCTCGTCGGCCTCACCGACGGCACGCTGCCCATCCAGCACGCCGACGGCGACGACGACGCGATCGAGGAGGAGCGGCGCCTGTTCTACGTCGGCGTCACCCGCGCCCGCGTGCACCTGCGGCTGTCGTGGGCGCTGTCGCGCAACGCCGGCGGGCGTCGCTCGCGGCGCCGCAGCCGCTTCCTCTACGGCCTCGTGCCCGAGGAGCACCCCGCGGCGCGCGTGCCCACCGGCCGCGACAACGGCGGCTCCCGGGGCAAGCCGGCGTGCCGCGTGTGCGGGAAGCCGCTGCCCGACGCGGCGTCGGCGAAGCTCGGCCGCTGCAGCACGCACCCCTCGGACATCGACGAGACGCTGCTCGAGGCCCTCAAGGTCTGGCGCTCGGCGGAGGCGAAGTCCCGCTCGGTGCCCGCGTACGTCGTGTTCACCGACGCGACGCTCATCGCGCTCGCCGAGCAGCGCCCGCACGACCCCTCGGGCCTCGTCGCCATCCCGGGCATCGGCTCGTCGAAGCTCGAACGCTACGGCGACGACGTCCTCTCCCTCGTGCGCGAGCACGCGTCGTAGCTCAGGAGAGCGCGGCCCGACCCGTGCGGGACCGTCCGTGTCCGGTCCGAGGATCTCCGGGAAAGTTTCCGAAAATGCGTTGCCCGGTTCCCGGGGCCGCCCTACCGTCGATCACACACCGGCGCACGAGGCTGCCGGTCGGGCGGTTCTCCGCCGCGTGGTGACCCAGGAAGGGGGCTCGTGACGATGGACAACGTGACTCTCGCGGGCACCGGTCGCCACGTCGCGAGCTGGCGTGCCGTCACGGGCACGGCGTCGTTGATCGACGCCGTCGTGGCGTGCGAGCCGCAGGGGATGCCGAAGACGCAGCGCCCCCGCGTCGCCGAGCGCGATCAGTACCTCCCGACCTTCGTCCCGCAGCGACCGTCCGCAGCCTCGCGGTGGAGCCCCTGAGCCCAGGAGCGCCACCGACACGACCCACGAGGCCGCGGACCCGCATCAGGGACCGCGGCCTTCGTCGTCTCTCCAGGACACGACTCCCCCGCGGTCCCGGCCCCCGCCGACCCGCCCACCGGAGGTAGACCGTGTCCCCCGCCGGACTCGCCGTTCGTCCGACCGCCCCCGAGACCGGAATCGAGACCCCCGACGTCGACCTGTTCGACGCCCTGACCATCGTCGACGACCTCCCGTGCCGGATCTCCGGCGAGGACCTGTGGTTCTCCGACCGACCCGCCGACCTCGAGCGGGCGAAGGCCCTCTGCGTGGACTGCCCCATCCGGCGCACCTGCCTGGCCGGGGCGATGGAGCGGCGGGAGTACTGCGGCGTGTGGGGCGGCGAGATCTTCGACCGGGGTGCCGTGATCGCCCGGAAGCGGCCCCGGGGCCGGCCGTCGAAGGCCGACCTCGCCCGCGACGCCGAGCTCGCCGCGGCCCGGGCGGCCGCCGGGGTCGCCTGAGGCCCGGTCCGCCGGGTCCCGGGGGGAGCGAGGGTCACCCTCGCTGCGTGCCACGCAGCGAGGGAGTCCCTCGCTGCACGCACCCGGGGACCCGGCCCCGGACCCCCTCGCGAGGGGGAGAGGGGGGCCGGTGCGCCCTGGTCGATGCCGGCGTGCGCACCGGGCCCCTGAGGACCGGGCGGCTAGGCGAAGCCCGGCTGCCACTCCTCGAAGACGCCGCGCAGCGGGATCTCCGCATCGAGCTGGCACAGCACCGCGACCGACGCGAGCGTCACGCGGTGCACGAGCAGGTATTGCGGGGGCAGGTTCAGCCCGCGCCCGGTGGTGAACTCCGGGCGGCGCAGGTCGCCGAGCCGGTCGGCCTGGCCCCGCAGCCACGCGCGCGTGAAGTGGAACTTCTCGGTGCGCAGGGGGTCGGTCAGCGGCCCCAGGTAGGCGATGGCCTCCTCGGGGCCCATGTCCACGCCGGGCAGCACGAAGTTCAGCTCGCGCAGGAGCTCGAGGAGCTCGTCGGAGCGGTCCTCGACAGCCAGGCGCAGCATGGCGCCGAGCTCGCGGGGCAGGCCGTCGGGCAGGCGCGCGACCGCGCCGAAGTCGATGACGCACAGGCGCCCGTCGGGCAGGATCTGGAAGTTCCCCGGGTGCGGGTCGGCGTGCAGCAGCCCCACCCGCGCGGGCGAGGAGAAGTGGAACCGCGAGAGCAGCAGGCCGACGCGGTCGCGCTCCTCGGGCTCGCCGGCGCGGATGATCGCCGACAGCGGCGTGCCGGTGACCCACTCCGAGACCATCGCCTTCGGCGCCGACGCCACCACGCGCGGGACGACCACGTCGGCGTCGCCCTCGTAGGCGGCGGCGAAGGCGCGCTGGGCGTCGGCCTCGTCGCGGTAGTCGAGCTCCTCGGCCATGCGGTCGCGCAGCTCGGAGAGCAGGGGCTTGATCTCCATGCCCGGCACGAGCGGCTGCACCATGCGGCTGAAGCGCTGCAGCTGGCGCAGGTCGGCCATCACGGCCTCCTGCGCGCCCGGGTACTGCACCTTGACGGCCACGTCGCGCCCGTCGTGCCACACCGCGCGGTGCACCTGCCCGATGCTCGCCGCGGCGGCCGGGGTGTCGTCGAACTCGAGGAAGCGGTCGCGCCACCCGCGCCCGAACTGCTCGGCGAGCACCCGGTGGGTACGCGCGGCCGGCATCGGCGGCGCCGCGGTCTGCAGGCGGGTCAGGGCCTCGCGGTAGGGCTCGGCGAGCTCGTCGGGCACCGCCGCCTCGAACACCGACAGGGCCTGGCCGAACTTCATGGCCCCGCCCTTGAGCTCCCCGAGCACGGCGAAGAGCTGCTCGGCGCCGCGGCGCGCGACGTCGGCGGAGATCTGACCCTGGTCGCCCCCGGCGAGCCGACGGCCCCAGCCCGCCGCGGTGCGGGACGCGAAGCCCAGCGGGAGCGAGGCCAGCCGCGCCGACCGCTGGACCGACCGGCGGGGGATGTCATCGGTCACGCCCCCGATTCTCCCCCGTGCCGAGCGTGACGGCGCGATCAGGTCACGCCGCTCCCGCCGTCGTGGTGCCCGGCGTGGCCCTGACCAGGACGGTCGTGCCCGGCGTGACCTCGGCCCCACCCGTGCCGCGCCCCCGGCGGCCCGCGAGCCCGCCGCAGCCGCAGTCGGGGTGGCGCCGGACGGGCCGGACCCGGCGCGTGCCGCCGGCGGCGAGCACGAGCACCGCACCCCGGGACGCGGGGACGCCGCCGTCGAGGGCCGCGAGGACCTCGCCGGCCCCCAGCGCGGCCGTGGCCGCGGCCAGGGCCACCGGCACGGCATCGCGCCGACCCACCAGCTCGGCCGCCACCCGGGGCCACGCGTGGTCCGCGTCGGCGCGGGCGAGGTCGTCGCAGCGCAGGCAGGGCGTCGTCCCCGGCACGACGAGGGGCCCGACGGTGCCGACGCCGTCGAGCGCGGCGACGGGCAGGTGCGCGCGCCCGTCCAGGACGAGCCGCTGGGCGGCCAGCGGGTCGGGCCGGGCGCCGTCCGCGAGGACGACGAGATCGGCCCGCGCGGACAGCCACCGCCGCGCCGCGGGCGGTCCGGGCGACGGCGCGCCGGCCCGCGCCACGGCGTCCTGCGCGGCCCGCTCCGCGGGGCGGCCCACGTCCCCGGCGAGCAGCCCGGTGCCGACGTCGTCGCGCGACACCGTGCCCGCGGCCTCGACGAGGACCCGGCCGACCCCGGCCGCCGCGAGCAGGCAGGCCACCGACACCGCGATGCGCCCGGCGCCCCGGACCAGCACCCGCCGCCGCGACGGCGGGGCCGCCGGGGCGGCGAGCAGGCCGGCGGCGTGCAGGCGGTCGAGGAGGTCGCGGGCGGCGGTCGGCGAGGCGCCGGCGGCCACGGCGTCGGCCAGCACCCGCGCGGGCGGGCGGGTGCCGTCGAGGGTCTCGACCATGCGGACGAGCGGCGGGGTCAGGCCGTCCACGACGAGCACGTCGGACGGCCCGGCGCCGAACTGCAGGACGTCGGGGGCCCGGTGCAGCGCCGGGAGGCGGAGGCGGGGGCGGTCGGGGAGCGGGGCGGGGGGAGTGAGGAGCACACCTGGTTCGACGCACCGGCAGGCCCTCCGGATCCGCCTTCTACGCTCCCGGTGTGGTCGATCCGCGTCCCGAGGTGGAGGTCCGCCGCAGCCGGCGCCGGAAGCGCACCGTCGACGCCCACCGCGAGGGGTCGACGGTGGTCGTCAACATCCCGGCGTCGATGTCCCGGGCCCAGGAACGGCAGTGGGTCGAGGAGATGCTGCGCCGCCTGGAGCGCGCCGACGCCCGCCGCCGGCCCGGGCGCCGGGCGGGCGACGCGGACCTCGCCGCGCGGGCCGACGCGCTGGCGGCCGCGCACCTCGACCCGATCGCGCCCGACGGTGCGTGGCCGCGCCCGGCGTCGGTGCGCTGGACGAAGCCGATGCGCACCCGCTGGGCGTCGTGCACGCCGGCGGACGCGACGATCCGGATCGGCGAGCGGCTCCGCGAGGTCCCCGGGTGGGTGCTCGACCACGTCCTGGTGCACGAGCTCGTGCACCTGCGCGAGCCGCACCACGGCCCCGCGTTCCGGGCCGCCGAGGCGGCCTACCCGCGCAGCGAGCGCGCGATCGGCTACCTCGAGGGCCTCGCGGCCGGCGCCGGCCTGCCGATCACCGACACCGACGGCGGGGACGCCGACGAGGACTCCGACTAGCCGCCCTTGCCCTCGTCGTCGGGCCGCTCCTTCGCCTCCTGCTCGGCCTTCATCTCGGCCTCGAGGCGGGCCAGCGGGTCGTCGAGGTCGGAGAAGCTCTCGCCGCTCTTCGGGGCGGCGCCCTCCTCCGAGGGCGCGACAGAGCGGCGCTCGCCGACGAACGACGAGGGGTCGTCGAGGTCGTCGGCGGTGGGCATGAGGTCCGGGTGGGCCCACACCGCGTCGCGGCCCTCGATGCCGCGCTCGTCGGTGAGGCGGCGCCACAGGGTGGCCGCGTCGCGCAGGCGCCGCGGGCGCAGCTCGAGCCCGACCAGCGTCGCGAACGTCTGCTCGGCGGGCCCGCCGGAGGCGCGGCGGCGGCGCAGCGTCTCGCCGAGCGCGACGGCACCGGGCAGGCGGTCGCCCACCGCGTCGGCGACGACGACGTCGACCCAGCCCTCGACCAGCGCGAGCAGCGTCTCGAGGCGCCGCAGCGCCGCCTTCTGCGACTCGGTGGTCTGCGGCTCGAACATCCCCGAGCTCATGAGCTCCTGGAGCGAGGCGGGGTTGGTGGGGTCGACCTCGCGGGCGAGCTCCTCCATGCGCGAGGTGTCGATCGAGATGCCGTGCGCGAACTCCTCGACGGTGGCGAGCAGCCGCTGGCGCAGCCACGGCACGTGCCCGAACAGGCGCTGGTGGGCGGCCTCGCGCGCGGCGAGGAAGACGAGCACCTCGCCGGCCGGGCGGTCGAGGCCCTCGGTGAAGGTCGCGATGGCGGCGGGCAGCAGCGCCGCGGTGCCCTCGGGGCCGAGGGGGAGGCCGACGTCGCTCGAGGTCAGCACCTCCTTGGCCAGCTGGGCGAGCCCCTGGCCGAGCTGCGAGCCGAAGGCCATGCCGCCGACCTGCGAGATCATCCCGAGCATCGGGCCCGCCATCTGGCGGGCCTCCTCGGGCAGGCCCTCGACCCATGCGCCGGCGACGCGCTGCGCCACCGGGTCGCACAGGCGCTGCCAGGTGGGCATCGTCGTGTCGATCCACTGCGCGGGCGACCACACGACGACCTGCGAGGCGCCCGAGGGCAGCGTCGTGGCGTCCTCGAGCCACAGCTCGGCGAGGCGCACGGACTCCTCGGCGGCGCGCTGCTGCTCGCCGGTCGGCGCCTTCTTGCCCTCCGCGCCGAGCTGCTGGTGCGCCATCTGGGCCGCGAGCTTGTAGTTCACCGGTCCCTCGGCGCCCGGCCCGGACGACTGGGACAGCATCTGCCCGAGCTGGGTGAGCATCTGGCCGAGCTGACCCATGTCGAAGCCGCCGGGCCCGCCCGCACCGCCGGGCAGGCCCATCCCGGGACCGAAGCCGAAGCCACCGCCTCCCTGACCGCCACCGGATCCGGAGCGGCGGGACTCGTCGTCAGGGTCGGACGGCCCGAAACCGAAGGGCAGGTCACTCATGGTGTCGACGGTACGCGGCCCCGCGGCTGATCGGGGGCCCGAGCACGCTCCCGGGGCACGCTCACGGCGAACACCCAGGAAGCTCCCAGGGACGCCGCAGGAACCGGCCCGGAGCGGACGGCCGACGTCCCCGCACGGCGGGCACACCCCCGGTCACTACCCTGTCCGGCCGTGACCCGGTTGCGCGCGACCTTGGCGCTCGGACTCGTGCTGGCCGGGGTGCTGGGACTCCTCGGCGCGACGGTGCGGGTGCCGTTCGTGGCGCTCGGGGACGGCCCCACGTTCGACGTGCTGGGCACCGGGCAGGACGGCCGCACGGTCGTGGACATCTCCGGCCCGGCGCCGGTCTACCCGACGAGCGGGCAGCTGCGGATGACCACGGTCGCGGTGACGACGCAGGTCACGCTGTTCGGCGCGATGGCGATGTGGGCCTCGGGCAACGAGCAGGTGCTGCCGCGCGAGTCGGTCTACCCGCCCGGGCGCTCCAGCGAGCAGGTCGACCAGGAGAACACGCGTCAGTTCGCGCAGTCGGAGACCGACGCCGAGGCCGCGGCGCTGCGCTACCTCGGCTACCCGACGGCGGTGCAGGTCGGCTCGGTGCTCGACAACTCGCCGTCGGCGGGCCTGCTCGCTCCCGGCGACCGGATCGTCGCCGTCAACGGGCGCCCGGTGACGACCCCGCAGGAGGTCGTCGACGCGCTGGCGCCCACGCGGCCGGGGCAGGCGGTCACCGTGACCGTCCAGCGCGGCCCGCTCGGCGCCCCCGGCCCGCGCACCGACGTCACCGTCGTCGCGGCCGCCCGCCCGGACGGCGACCCGCGCGGCTTCCTCGGCGTCACGCCGACGAACATCGTCGACTCCCCGGTCGACGTGCGGATCAGCCTCGGCGACATCGGCGGGCCCTCGGCCGGGCTGGTGTTCGCGTCGGCGATCGTCGACAAGCTCACGCCCGGCGACATCACCGGCGGCCACGTCGTCGCGGGCACCGGGACGATCGACGCGCTCGGCCGCGTCGGGGACATCGGCGGCATCCGCTTCAAGATGGACGCCGCGCGCCACGACGGCGCAGAGGTCTTCCTCGTGCCGGCGGGCAACTGCGCCGAGGCCGTGGCCGAGGCGCCGGAGGGGCTGACGCTCGCCCGCGTCGGGACGCTGGGCGAGGGGATCGCGGCCCTGGAGGCGGTCCGGGCCGGGCGCACGCCGGCCCCGTGCTGACGCGCGTGCCGGATCCGGCGCCGCACCCGTGACGTCCCTGGTGAGCGCCGGGCCCGATGGTCGAGCTCCGCTCCGCTCCGTCTCCGAGCAGGGCGGGAGGGATCCGGACATGCCGGGCCACGTCAACCCCACACCGTGTTCGTAGAGTGGCCACCGCACGCCCGGGTCCGCCCGCGCGTGGACGACCCCCTTTCTCAGGAGTGTGACCCCGTGGCCAACCGGCCTCCGACGGCGACCCCCCAGCTGTCGCGACGCACGAAGACGCTGCTGATCGTCGGCGTGGTGGCGCTCGTCGTGCTGCTGGGCGGGGCCCGCCTGGTCGATGTCTACGTCGACTGGGCCTGGTTCGGCGAGGTCGGGTTCCGCGGGGTCTTCACGACGATCCTGTGGACCCGCGTGCTGCAGTTCGTGTTCGCCGCCGCGCTGATGGGCGGCCTGCTCGCGCTCAACCTCGTCATCGCCTACCGGGTGCGCCCGGTGTTCGTCCCCGTCGCGGCCGCCGGCACCGCGGAGGACCCGGTGGCCCGCTACCGCACCGTGGTGCTCGCGCGGCCGCTCTGGTTCGCGGTCGGCATCCCCGCGGTCGTGGCCCTCATCGCCGGGCTCTCGGCGCAGGCCGACTGGCAGACCTTCCAGCTCTTCCTCAACGCCACGCCGTTCGGCATCCCCGACCCGGTCTTCGGGCACGACGTCTCGTTCTACGTCTTCGCGCTGCCGTTCTACCGCTCGATGCTGAGCTGGCTGTTCGTCGCGGTCGCGGTCAGCTTCATCGCCGCGCTCGTCGCCCACTACCTCTTCGGCGGCATCCGCCTGGCCGGGCGCAACGGCGCGGTCGCGCCGGCCGCCCGCGCGCACCTCGCCGTCCTCGCCGGGGTGTTCGTGCTGCTCAAGGCGGTCGCGTACTTCTTCGACCGCTACGAGCTGCTGTTCAGCGACCGCAAGGCGGCCGAGGGCGGCGCCAACTTCTTCGGTGCCACCTACACCGACCTCAACGCCGCGATGCCGGCCAAGCTCATCCTGCTGATCATCGCGGTGATCTGCGCCGCCGCCTTCTTCTCGGCGGTCGTGCTGCGCAACCTCCAGATCCCGGCGATCGCGCTGGCCCTGCTGGTGCTGTCGAGCGTGCTCGTCGGCGCGGCGTGGCCCGCGGTGCTCGAGCAGGTCTCGGTGCGCCCGAACGCGATCGACCGCGAGGCGCAGTCGATCTCCTGGAACATCGCCGCGACCCGCCAGGCGTTCGGGCTCACCGACGTCAGCGTCATCCCGTACGCCCCGCAGGTCGCGTCGGCGAACGGCTCCGCGGCCGCGCCGCCGCAGGACATCGCCAACAGCCAGGCGACGCTCGACAACATCCGCATCCAGGACCCGTCGCGGCTCAACCGCACCTTCGCGGTGCAGCAGCAGCTGACGAACTTCTACAGCTTCTCGCCGGACCTGGACATCGACCGCTACACGGTCAACGGGCAGCGCCAGGACTTCGTGCTCGCCGCCCGCGAGATCAACCCCGACGCCCTCATCGGCAACCAGCAGGACTGGATCAACCGCCACCTCGTCTACACGCACGGGCAGGGCCTCGTCTCGGCCCCGGCGGACCGCGTGAACGTCCCCAGCAACGCCGAGGCCAGCCAGGGTGGTCTGCCGCAGTTCGAGGTCAGCGACTCGTCCAACCCCGGCCCGTTCGGCTTGAGCCCCGACGGCGCCCGCATCTACTACGGCGAGTTCGTCGGCGGCACCGACGACTACGCGATCGTCGGCGGCAACCCCGGCTCCGCGCCGCGGGAGTTCGACGGCCCCGGGCGGCCGGCCACCGCCTACACCGGCCCGGGCGGCGTGCCGCTGGGCAACTGGGCGTCGCGCCTGATCTTCGCCGCGGCCTACGGCGAGCGGAACATCCTGTTCAACGGATCGATCGGCTCCGACTCGCGCATCCTCTACAACCGCACGCCGATCGAGCGCGTCCAGAAGGTCGCGCCGTGGCTGCGCACCGACGTCGACCCGTACCCGGCGGTCGTCGACGGCCGGATGCAGTGGATCGTCGACGGCTACACGACGCTGCCGCGCTACCCGTACGCCCAGCAGGTGGGCCTCGGGGAGGCCACCGCCGACTCGCTGCGGCCCGCCGGCTCGCCCGGGTCCGCGGGCTACATGCGCAACTCGGTGAAGGCCACCGTCGACGCCTACAGCGGCGAGGTGCGGCTCTACCAGGTCGACGACCAGGACCCGGTGCTGCGGACCTGGATGAACGTCTTCCCCGACGTGGTCCGCCCCGAGGCGGAGGTGCCGGACGCCCTGCGGGCGCACTTCCGCTACCCGGAGGACATCTTCAAGGTCCAGCGCGACCTGCTCACGCGGTACCACGTGGAGAACCCGCGCGACTTCTTCTCGACCCAGAATTTCTGGACGGTGCCCGAGGACCCGACGCGCGAGAGCAACGCGTCGATCCCGCCGTACTACCTGCTCGCGGGCGACCCGCGGCCGGGGGCGGCGCCGGACACCCAGTTCCAGATGTCGAGCACGCTGCTCGCGCTCTCACGGCCCAACCTGTCGGCCTACCTGTCGGTGAGCTCGGAACCGGAGAGCTACGGGCGCATGACCGTGCTGGAGCTCCCGGCGCAGCTCACCGGCGACCAGCGCGGACCGCAGGGCCCCCAGCAGGTGCAGGCCGAGCTGCTGACGAGCAACTCGGTGAACCAGGGCCTGTTCCCGCTGCGGCAGTCGGGCACCCCGGTCCAGGTGCAGTACGGCAACCTGCTGACACTGCCGGTGGCGGGCGGGCTGCTCTACGTGGAACCGATCTACGTCGAGCGCAACGCCCAGACCTCGTTCCCGCAGCTGTTCGGTGTCATCGCCCGGTTCAACAACGGCGACATCGGCTACGCGCCCACCTTGCAGGGCGCCCTGCAGGCGGCGTTCCAGGGCGTGCCGCTGCCGCCGGGGCTCAACGTCCCGGGGCTGGGCGCGACCTCCCAGTCGCCCACGCCGGCACCCGGCGCCAACACCGGCGCGGGCCCCCTCCCCGGCGGGGCTCCGGGGCAGGCGCTGAGCCCGCAGCTCACGCAGGCCGTGACGGCGATGAACGACGCCCTGGACCGCCTGGCCCAGGCGCAGGCCGCCCGGGACTTCCGGGGCATCGGTGACGCCGAGGCGGCGCTGGACAGCGCGATCGCCCAGTTCCGCTCGGCCACCGGCGCCACGCCGACGACACCGGCGAACGCCGGCGGCTGAGGTCGCCCGGCACCCACCCCCCTCCCCGGAGCGGGGTGGGTGCCGGTGTACCGTGGTCATCACAACGCAGCGCGGGGTGGAGCAGCTCGGTAGCTCGCTGGGCTCATAACCCAGAGGTCACAGGTTCGAATCCTGTCCCCGCTACGACACCGGCGTCGGAGTGCTCTCCGGCCGCCGGGATCCCCCGGCCCAGGGCGACGGGCCACCCGACGCGGGGTGGAGCAGCTCGGTAGCTCGCTGGGCTCATAACCCAGAGGTCACAGGTTCGAATCCTGTCCCCGCTACGCGGCACCAAGGCCCCCGACCGGTCACCCGGTCGGGGGCCTTCGTCGTTCGCGGGGTTCTCGTCGTGCGGGGATGGCCCGGTGATCACGAGCACTCGGTGCGCCCCGGGCGTCGTGGCGGGACCCTGAGGTGCTCCTGATCTCTCCGGGGGCTCGGCGAACCGCGCGACGCCCCCCGGCGAGGTTCGGGCGGTGGGCGCCCGTCGCCCGTCTGTGCGAGCGAAGGTGCCCTTCGGTCAGCGCGGCGCGCCCGGGTCCGCGACCCCCGGCGGTGGGCGGAAGGTGCCGTCGGCTCCGGGCGTCAGGTCGTGCACCGCGACCACTGCGTCGAGGGACAGCGGGCCGTACACGTGCGGGAACCACGGGCCGCGGGGGTCCTCGCCGCCGCCGGCACCGACGCCCGGTTCCCAGCGCACCGGCACGTCGAGGCGCGCGGGGTCGACCACGAGCACGACCACGTCGGACCGGCCCGCGAACAGGCGCGTCGCGGGCAGGTGGACGGTGCCGGGGTCGGAGCAGTGCACGAAGCCCACGTCGTCGAGCGACGGCGGACACCGGGCGCCCTCGGCGCGCGCCGCATCGAGCTCGGCGCGCGTGCAGAGATGGAGGATCACGGCGCCCAGGATCCCCGACGTCAGCCCGTCGGCGCGTTCACGCGGGTCGGCCGGTGGGCCTCCCAGCGCCACACCTTCACCCGGCGCGCCCCGTTCGGACCGCTCTCGTCGCGACGGCGCGACTGCACGCGGACCAGGCCGTTGGCGGTCAGCACGCTGGCCGCGGGCGCCCGCTCGGGCAGCGTGTGGGCGACGATCGTCTGGACCGCCGGGTCGGAGAACGCGCGGGCGACCAGCGCGCGCGTCATGGCCGTCGCCCAGCCCCGGCCCTCGAAGGGCGGGAAGGTCCAGAACGCGATCTCGAGCCGCCCGTTGCGCAGGGGTCCGCTGAACCCGCAGGTGCCGACCACCTGGTGGTCCCGGGGATCGATCGCCAGGAACGTCCGCGGATGCATGACGGCCGGGATGCCGCCCGCGGGGGTGTCGCACGCGGCCGGTGCGCCGAACGAGGCGCCGTCGCCGCTCTCGCTGCGCAGCACCGCCTCCACGAGCGGCTCGACACCGACGGTGCGGAGCTCGGCCAGGCCTGGGGCTCCGGGCTCCGTCAGTCGTTCGTCGACGGGCACCAGGACGACCACCGGACCTCCAGCCGTTCACATCACAACAACCGACAGCGACGCTCGACCGTAGCCAATGCGGGTGGCGGGCGGGAGCGCACCCATGGTGTCCGGCGGGGCGGCCGGGGGAGCCACCACCCGGGCCGTGGCCGGCGACCCGGACGGATCAGGCACTCTGGAGACATGGAGCTCGCCCGCATGCTGGTGTACTACGCGCTGTTCGTGCTGTGGCTGTTCATCGTGGGCCGGCTCGTGGTCGAGATCGTCCGCAGCTTCGCGCGCGACTGGCACCCCGCGGGCGGCACCGCGGCGGGCCTCGAGGTGCTCTTCATGGTGACCGACCCGCCGGTGAAGCTGCTGCGCCGCCTCATCCCGGCCGTGCGCATCGGCAACATCAGCCTCGATCTGTCGATCATGATCCTGCTGCTGGTGACGTTCATCCTCATGCGGGTCGTCGACCCCCGCTGAATACTCACCGGACGCCTGCTGAACATCCTCGGCGGCTGCCCTCCACCCCGGACGTCCCGAGCGGGCGCCCCACCACCGGAGCTGCCACTGTGTCCCCCGTGAGCCCCGTGCGCGACCTCGTCACGTTCGTCTCCTCGGCCGTCCGCTCGCCGGCCGTCATCGGCGCCGTCGCCCCCAGCGGCCGCGCGCTCTCCGACCTGCTCGCCTCGGTCGCCCCCGCCGAGGGCCGGCCCGTCGTCGTCGAGCTCGGCCCGGGTACCGGCGTCGTCAGCGTCGCCCTGCGCCGCCGCCTGCCCGAGGGCGCCCGCCACATCGCCGTCGAGATCGACCCGGGCATGGTCGAGCACCTGCGGCGGACGCGCCCGTGGCTCGAGGTCGTGCAGGGCGACGCCGCCGACCTGCAGAAACTGCTCGCCGACGCGGGGGTCCACCAGGTCGACGCGGTCATCAGCGGCCTGCCGTGGACGCTGTTCCCGGAGTCGGCGCAGCGGGGGATCATCGACCAGGTCACCAAGGTGCTCGCCCCCGGCGCGGCGTTCACCACGTTCGCCTACAGCCACGTCACGCGCCTCCCCACCCAGCGCCGCTTCCGCGGGGTGCTCGAGGAGGCGTTCAGCGAGGTCACCGTCACGCCGACCGTGTGGCGCAACCTGCCGCCGGCGCTGGCCTACCAGTGCCGGCACCCCCGGGAGCGGGACTAACCGGTCGACCGGGCCGCCACCCGCGGCCCGATGCCCGCGACCGAGAGGTCGGCGGGCACCGTGGCGTCGCAGAAGTCGGTGAGCAGCGCCGCGAAGCGGTCGGGTTCGTCACAGTGCGGGAAGTGACCGGCGCCGCCGAAGAGCTCGAGACGCCCGTGCGGGACCAGCGCGGCCGCGCGACGCGCGTGCCCGACGGGGATCACGGGGTCGCGGTCGCCCCAGACGATCATGGTGGGCAGACCCTCGGTGAGGTAGAGCCGCTCGGTGCCGCTGACCCGCTGGCCCCCCGGCCCGATCACGGCGCGGACGGTGTCGACGAACGCGTCGAGGTGCGCCCGTTCGGTGAGCGACGCGGCGTGCCGCGCGATCTCGCGCAGCGACACCGCCTCGGCGCCCAGGGAGGGCAGCGCCGCGGCCAGGCGCAGCCCCCGGACGCCCAGGTCGAGCAGGCCCGTCGAGGCGAGCACGGGCAGCACCCACTCCGCGCCGGGCAGGGCGGCCAGGCGCAGCACCGGGCTCACCCCGCGTCCGAGGCCACCGGACGAGACCAGGACGAGCCGCGAGCACATCTCCGGGAACTGGTAGGCGAACTGCATCGCCACCCCGCCGCCCAGCGAGTGCCCGACGACGGTGACGCGCCGGTGGCCGAGCACCGCGAGCAGGTCGCGCAGCCCGTTGGCGTAGGCGCCGAGCGAGTAGTCGCCGCCGACCCCGGCCGACTCGCCGTGGCCGAGCAGCTCGGGGGCGAGCAGCAGGCGGTCGCAGCCCGAGCGCTCGAAGGCCTCGAGCACCGGCGTCCAGGTCTCGGCGCTGCCCGCGATGCCGTGCACGAGGACGACGACCTCCGGATCGTCGTCACCGACGACCTCCGGGCACGCCTCGACGTACGACATCTGCTGGCCGTGCAGGGTGCGGGTCCGGCGCGTAGCGGTCATCGATGATCATCCTGTCCCTCTCGGCGCCGACGGGCGTCAAGGTGCCCGGAGGCCTTCCGGCACAATCCCGACACGATGTCCGGAGCCCGCCGCGCCCCCGTGCTGGTCGCCGTCCTGACCGCCGTGCTCGCCGCGTGCGGGGGGCAGCCCGCCCCACCGGCCGCGCCCGCCCCCGCGGACACGCCGAGCGCCCGCGCCGCGGCACCGAGCGCGGCGCCCGCGCCCGCCGACCCCGCCGCGGCGTGCGTCCAGCAGGCCCTGGACGGCCTCGACACCCGCGGGCGCGCCGCGCAGCTGATCATGGCCGGGGTGCCCGCCGACGGCCTGACCGGCGCCGGGCGCGCCGCGCTCGCCGCGGGGGCCGGCGGGGTGATCCTCACAGACGCCGCGGGCGGCGAGGCCTCCGCCGCCCAGGTGGCGGCGACGACGCGCGCGGTGCAGCAGGCCGCGCGCCTGCCGGTGACGGTCGCCACCGACCAGGAGGGCGGCAAGGTCCAGGACCTCAAGGGCGCCGGCTTCACGCGCATCCCGTCGGCGACCGCGCAGGGACGCGACGTCGCCGGCCTGCGCGAGGAGGCCGAGGGCTGGGGCCGCGAGATGTCGGAGGCCGGGGTGACGCTGGACCTCGCGCCGGTCGCCGACGTCGTCGACCCCGCCCTCGGCAAGGCCAACGAGCCCGTCGGCGCCCTCGACCGCGGCTTCGGCACCGACCCGCGCCGGGTCGGCCAGGCGGTCACCGCGTTCGTCGAGGGGCTGGACGCGGGCGGTGTCGACGCCACCCTCAAACACTTCCCGGGCCTGGGGCGGGTGCGCGAGAACACCGACTTCGCCGGCGCCGCCGACAGCCGCACCGGCGTCGACGACCCGGGCCTCGCGTCCTTCCGCGCCGGCATCGCCGCCGGTGCGCCCGTGGTGATGATGTCCTCGGCGGTCTACGAGCGGATCGACCCCGAGAACCGCGCCCTGTTCTCCCGCGACGTGATCACCGACCTGCTGCGCGGGCGCCTCGGGTTCACCGGCGTCGTCACCACCGACGACGTCGGCGCGGCCCGCGCGGTGGCCGACGTCCCGGTCGGGCAGCGGGCCGTGCGCTTCGTGGCGGCCGGCGGCGACCAGGTGCTGACGATCGAGCCGGGCGACGTCGAGCCGATGGTCGACGCGCTGGTCGAGGCGGCCGACGAGCCCGCGTTCGCCGCGCGCGTCACCGAGAGCGCGCGCCGCATCCTGGCCCTGAAGGCCGGGCGCGGCGTGCTGCGCTGCGCCCCGTAGCACGGTCACTGGCTGGTATCGCTCGCCGGGCGAGCGATACCAGCCGGTAACCGCTGTCGCGCAGGGACCGGGAGCATCTGCCAGAGTGGCGCCGTGGATCTGAGCTACACCGCGGAGGAGGAGCAGTTCCGCACCGAGCTGCGGGACTGGCTCTCGGCGAACATCCCGCCCGAGTGGGCCGAGCCCGGCTTCTGGCGCTCGCTCGACGACGCCGAGTCGTTCCGGCTGCGCCGGGAGTGGGAGGCGTCCAAGACGGCCGCCGGCTTCTCCGGCATCCAGTGGCCGACCGAGTACGGCGGCCGCGGCGGGACGCCGGGCATGAAGGCGATCTACGACGAGGAGATGGTCCGCGCCCACGCGCCGCAGACCGTCAACACCCTCGGGCTGACCTTCCTCGCGCCGACGGTCATGGCCATCGGCACCCCGGAGCAGAAGGCCGAGATCATCGGGCCGATGCTGCGCAACGAGGTGATCTGGTGCCAGGGCTTCTCCGAGCCCGGCGCCGGCTCCGACCTCGCCGCGGTGGCGACCCGCGGGGTCCGCGACGGCGACGACTACGTCGTCAACGGCCAGAAGATCTGGACCACCAACGCCATGCACGGCGACAAGATCTTCACGATCGTGCGCACCGAGGCGGGCTCGGAGCGGCACAAGGGCCTGTCGATGATGCTGATCGACATGAACCAGCCGGGCGTCGAGGCCCGGCCGCTCAAGCAGATGAGCGGGGCCAGCGAGTTCGGCGAGGTGTTCTTCACCGACGCCCGCGTCCCCGTCGCCGACTGCCTCGGCGAGATCGGCCAGGGCTGGCGTACCGCGATGCTGCTGCTCTCCTTCGAGCGCGGCGCCTCGGGCGTCGGCCAGTACACCGAGTTCCGCCGCCAGTACGACGAGATCGTCGAGCAGGCCCGGCGCTTCGGGCGCTCGGACGACCCGGTGGCGCGTCAGAAGCTGGCGAACTGCCTGGTCGAGCTCGAGTGCCTGCGCTACCACGCGATGCACATCCTCACCCAGGTCGAGCAGGGCCGTGACCTGGGCTCGGAGTCGTCGATGACCAAGCTGCAGTGGTCGGAGACGTTCCAGGACCTGTGGGAGGCCTTCGACGACGTCCTCGGCCCCGAGGCCTCGCTGGAGCGCCCCCGCCCCGACGTCGACCTCGCCCCGTTCCAGGCCCAGGCCATGTGGTCGCGGTCGGTGACCATCTGGGGCGGCTCGTCCCAGGTCCAGCGCAACATCGTCGCCGAGCGCGTGCTCGGCCTGCCGCGGTAGAGGAGCCCCAGCCCGTGTTCTTCGCGCTGACCGACGAGCAGCAGGCGTTCGCGGAGACGGTCCGCGACTTCGTCGCCGACCGCTTCGACCTCGACGCCGTGCGTGCGGTCGTCGAGGACCCCGACGGTGACGGCCACCCGCTGACGCTGTGGAAGGGCCTCGCCGACCAGGGCGCGCTCGCCGTCCTCGTGCCCGAGGAGCACGACGGGCTCGGCCTCGGGCTGCTCGACGCCCAGGTGATCGCCCGCGAGCTCGGGCGCGCGGTCGCTCCCGGCCCGTGGACGACGTCCGTGCTCGCGGCCGAGGCCCTGCGCCTCGCCGGGTCGCCCGAGCAGCAGGCCGCCTGGCTGCCGGCCCTGGCCGCGGGCGAGACCGTCGGCACCGTCGCGCTGCGCGGCGAGGCCGGGTCGTGGGACGGCCGCGGCATCACCGTGGACGCGTCGGGCGAGCGGCTGTCGGGCACGGCCTCGCCCGTCGACTACCCCGCGGTCGCGGGCCTGTTCGTGGTCGCCGCGACCGACGCCGAGGGCGCCCCGGGGCTGTACCTCGTGGAGGCGGGAGACGCAGCGGAGCGGAGCTCGACCACGGGGGAGGGCGCGCAGGGCCTGGCGATCCGTGATCAGCGGACCTACGACGGCACGGCGCGCGTCGGGGCGGTCGAGCTCGCCGACACCCCGGGCGAGCTCCTCACCGGCGGCACGCTGTCGGGCGGCCGGGCCGTGGACGCGCTCATGGCGCGCGGTGCGGTGCTGACCGCGGCGGACCTCGTCGGCGGCGCCCGCGAGGCCCTCACCCGCACGATCGACTACGACCGCGACCGCAAGCAGTTCGGCGTGCCCGTCGGGTCGTTCCAGGCCATCAAGCACACGATGGCCGACCTGCACGTCGGCGTGACGATGGCCGAGCACGCGGTGCTCTTCGCCGCCCACGCGCTCGACACCGACGACCCGGGCGCCGCCATCGCGGTGGCGGTGGCCAAGGCCAAGGCGGCCGACGCCGCGTGGGCCGCGACCGGCGCGATGATCCAGTTCTTCGGCGGCATCGGCTTCACCTGGGAGCACGAGGCGCACTTCTTCTACAAGCGCGCCCGCCGGCGGGCCCCGCTGTTCGGGTCCGCGGACGAGCACCGCGAGCGGCTCGCGGCGCTGACCATGGACTGAACGGGCCCCGGCGCCCTACCGCGACGGTGTGGGCAGCAACCGCGTCAGGGCGGACCGCGCCACCGCGTCGAGCTCCGCCACGTCCATCCCGGTCCGGCCCAGCGCCATGACCCCGAGCTGGGCGGCGAGGACCGCGCGAGCGATCCCGGCGGGATCGGCGCCGGGGTCGACGTCGCCCTCGCGCTGCGCCCGCGCGAGCGCCTCGGTGAGGATCGCGGTGATCGCGTCGTAGCTGCGGCGGGCCTCGGCGGCGACGTCCGGGGTGCTGGTGGCGAGCTCGGCGGTGCTGTTGGCCAGCAGGCAGCCCCGCCGCGCGGCGGCCCCGGTCGGGTCGCCGGCCACGCCGAGCACGAACTCGCGCACCACGTCGACCCCGCGTGGCGCGGCGTCCAGACGCTCGCGCAGCCCCCGCAGGTTCGCATCGTCGTAGTCGCGCAGCACGCGCAGGAACAGCCGGTGCTTGTCCCCGAAGGCGCCGTAGAGGCTGCCCTTGCCCAGCCCGCTCACGCGCAGCAGGTCGTCCATCGACGTCGCCGCGTAGCCCTTGTCCCAGAACTCGTCGCGGACGGCCAGGACGACGCGGTCCTCGTCGAACTCCCGGGGGCGGGGCACACCTCGACGGTACGAGTTCTGGACCCGACAGGCCAGAACCCGTCGACGAGATATTGACCGACCGGTCCAGATCGGGCACGGTGTTCTGGACGGCATGGTCAAGAACTCCGAGGAGGTGGACGGCATGGCCGTCCTCACGGACAAGGTCGCGGTGGTCACCGGCGGCAGCAGCGGGATCGGGCTCGCGATCGCGCGCGCCCTCCGCGACGAGGGCGCCCGGGTGTTCATCACCGGCCGGCGCCAGGAGTCGCTCGACACGGCGGTCGCCGAGCTCGGCGAGGACGTGACCGCCGTCGTCGGCGACGCCGCGGTGCCCGCCGATCTGGACGCCCTCTACGGGACCGTCCGGGAGCAGGCGGGGCACGTCGACGTCGTGGTCGCCAACGCCGGGATCGGCATCGACGCCCCGTTCGGAGAGGTGACCGAGGAGCAGGTCGACGCCCAGTTCGCCACCAACGTCAAGGGAACGATCTTCACCGTCCAGGGGGCGCTGCCGCTGCTGCGGCGCGGGGCCTCGGTCATCGTGACCGGCTCGACCGCCGCGACACGGCCGCAGCCGGGCCTCGAGGTCTACGCGGCGACCAAGGCCGCGCTGCACAACCTGGTCCGCGGCTGGGCCCACAGCTCGCGCCGGTACGGCTTCCGCGTCAACGTGCTCTCGCCGGGGATGGTGCCGACACCGGGTCTGCTCGACCTCGTCCCCGCGGAGGTCCGGGCGCAGACCGAGGACACGATCCCCCTGGGCCGGATGGGGACGCCCGAGGAGATCGCCGCCGCCGCCGTGTTCCTGGCGTCGGACGCGTCGAGCTACGTCAACGGCTCCGTGCTCGCCGCCGACGGCGGCGTCGCGCAGGTCTGACGCTCCCGGGGCGTCGGAGGGGCGGTGGCACGCAGTCGGTGTCGACTGACCGGCCCCGACCCCTTGTCGTGATCTCGGTCACTCGGGTGGACTGAGCGTGTCGGCGCGATGACGGGCCCGGACACGCGAGGTGGTCGCCATGAGTGGGACGAAGGCGGGCGACTCCGCCCGGAGAGCACGCAACGGGCGGGCGGGTGAGCTGGCCCCGGACGACCCGGCCGCCCTGCGCTCGGTGGCGATCGTCGGCCCCATGGCCGCGGGCAAGACGACGCTGGTCGAGGAGCTGCTGGCCGCCGCCGGCGCGATCCCGCGGGCGGGGTCGGTCGCGGCCGGCACCACGGTCACCGACCACGACCCCGACGCCCGCCGCCAGCAGCGGTCGGTGGCGCCGGCCGTCGCGTCGCTGACCCACCGCGACGTGAAGATCAACCTCGTCGACACCCCGGGGTGCCCCGACTTCCTCGCCGAGGTCCGCGCCGGCCTGCGCGCGGCGGACGCGGTGCTGTTCGTCGTCGGGACCGCGGACGCCGCCGACGGCGTCGCCGCGCCCACCTCCGCCCTGCTCGCCGAGTGCCGGCGCGCGGGGCTGCCCGCGATGCTCGTGCTCAGCCGCCTCGACCACGCGCGCGCCGACGAGGCCGCCGCGCTGGCGACCTGCCGCGAGGTGGCGGCCGGGTCGGGCGAGGTGCTCGTGCCCGTGACCCGCACCGAGCGCGGCGCCGACGGCACCATCACCGTCCACCCGCTGCTCGCCGGGGACGCCCCCACCGCCGACGAGCCCGACGACCTGCGACGCGAGCTCGTCGAGGCCCTCATCGAGCAGAGCGAGGACGAGGCGCTGCTCGACGCCTGGATCGGGGGCGAGCCGGTGGCGCTCGACGCGCTGCGCGCCGACCTCGCCACCGCCGTGGCCCGCCGCTCGCTCATCCCCGTGGCCGGCGTGTGCGCGCCGGCCGGCGCCGGGCTCGACGCGCTGCTCGACCTCGTCGTCGACGCCGTCCCGCCCCCCACGGCGCACCAGCCGCTGCCCGCGCACGGCCCCGACGGCGCCGGGCACGCCCCCGTCGACCCGGACCCGGACGGCCCGCTCGTCGCCGAGGTGGTGCACACCGGCACGGATGCCCAGGGCAGCCGGGTGTCGCTGGTGCGCGTGTTCTCCGGCCGGCTGCGCCCGGACACGGCGATCACCGCGTGCGCCGACCCGCTGCGCATCCCGGCCCCGCGCGACGGAGAGGACCCCACGGGCACGGAGACCCCGGCGCGCGGCAGCGAGACCGTGCGGGTCAACCGGGTCTACGCCCCGCTCGGGGCGACGCTGCGCGAGATGCCGTGGTGCGTCGCGGGCGACGTGTGCGCGCTGACCCGGCTCGGGTCGGTGGCCACCGGCGACACGCTGTGCGCCGCCGAGGACCCCGTGGGGCTCGACGGCTGGGAGCTCCCCGAGGCGCTGCTGCCGGTCGCGGTGACCGCGGCCGACCGCTCGGCCCAGGACGCGATGGCCCGCGGCCTGGCGCGCCTCGCGGCCACCGAGACCACGCTGCGCGTCGAGCGCAACGAGGACACCCACCAGATCGTGCTGTGGTGCACGGGCGAGGCCCACGCCGACGTCGTGCTCGCCCGGCTGCGGGCCTCCGGCGCGAACGTCGAGGTCACCGACGTCGCCGTGCCCGAGCGCGAGACCATCGCGGGGCCCGCCACCGGGCTCGGACGCCACGTCAAGCAGTCCGGCGGGCACGGCCAGTTCGCGGTGTGCCGCATCGAGATCGAGCCGCTGCCGCGCGGGTCGGGCGTCGAGTTCGTCGACAAGATCGTCGGCGGCGTCATCCCGCGGGCCTACATCCCCGGCGTCGAGAAGGGCGTGCGCGCCCAGCTCGAGGCGGGCGTCACGCCGGGGCGGCCCGTCGTGGACGTGCGCGTGACGCTGGTGGACGGCAAGGCCCACAGCGTCGACTCCTCGGACCAGGCGTTCCAGACCGCCGGATCCCTCGCGATCAAGGAGGCGGTGGCCGCGGCGGGCACGGTGGTCATGGAGCGGCTCTACGAGGTCGAGGTGGAGGTCGACGACGGCCAGCTGGGTGCCGTGCTCGGCGACCTCGCGTCCCGCCACGGCCGCGTCGTGGGCACCGAGCCCGGCGAGCCCGGCCACACCCGGGTGCGCGCCGAGGTGCCGGAGCAGGCGCTGCTGCGCTACCCCGTCGACCTGCGCGCCCTGACCTCGGGCACCGCGAGCTTCACCCGGCGCTTCAGCCGCTACGAGCCGGTGGCGAGCGGCTGACCCCTTCCCCGCAGCGTGGGCGGATGGCTACCGTCCGCGCATGACGCAGACCCCACCCACCGCGTCCACGACCGAGCCGTCGCCGGACGCGGTGCGCCGGGTCGCCGTCGCGAGCCTCGTCGGCACGACGATCGAGTGGTACGACTTCTTCATCTACGCCAGCGCGGCGGGGCTGGTGTTCAGCCAGCTGTTCTTCACCGCGCTCGACCCGACCACCGCGCTGCTCGCCTCGTTCGCGACGATCGGCGTCAGCTTTGTGGCGCGCCCGCTCGGCGGGGTGATCGCGGGCCACCTCGGCGACCGGCTGGGGCGCAAGGGCATGCTCGTCGCCACCCTGCTGATCATGGGGTTGGCGACGACGGGCGTCGGCCTGCTGCCCACCTACGCCTCGATCGGCGTGGCCGCGCCGATCCTGCTGCTCGTGCTGCGCCTGCTGCAGGGGCTGTCCGCCGGCGGCGAGTGGGGCGGCGCGGCGCTGATGGCCGTCGAGCACGCCCCGCCCGGCCGGCGCGGCTTCTTCGGCACCTATCCGCAGGTGGGCGTGCCCATCGGGCTGATCCTCGCCAACCTCGTCTTCCTCACAGTGTCCACGACCACCACGCGCGAGCAGTTCCTGTCCTGGGGCTGGCGCATCCCGTTCCTGCTCTCGATCGTGCTCGTCGGCGTGGGGTTCTTCGTGCGCCTCAAGGTCGACGAGAGCCCGGTGTTCGAGCACCTCCGCGACCAGCGCGCCCGCCGCTCCTCGCCGATGCTCGCCGTGCTGCGCGACCAGCCGCGCGCGCTGCTCGTGGCCATCGGGCTGTTCATCGCCAACAACATGATCGGCTACCTGCTGATCGCCTTCATCACGTCGTACGGCACGCGCGTGCTCGGGCTGTCGAGCGCGACGATGCTCGCCGTCGGGATCGTCGGCGCCGTCGTGTGGGGCGTCGCGATCATGTGGAGCGGCGCGTGGTCCGACCGCGTCGGCCGGCGCCGCGTCTACCTCGTCGGGACGATCCTGCTGCTCGTCTGGTCGTTCCCGTTCTTCCTGCTGCTGGACACCGCGTCGCTGCCCTGGATGCTGCTCGCGGTCGCCGTGCTCGGCGTGGGGCTCGGGCTGACCTACGGCCCGCAGGCCGCGGCGTACGCCGAGCTCTTCCCGGCCGCCGTGCGCTACAGCGGCGCCTCGTTCGCCTACGCCGTCGGCGCGGTGCTCGGCGGCGGGTTCGCGCCGCTGGTGGCCCAGGCGCTGATCGGCGCGACGGGCACCTCGCTGTCGGTGTCGGTCTACATGGTGGTGGTCTGCCTCATCACGCTCGCCGCCGTGCTGGCGCTGCGCGAGGGCTCGGCGGCGGAGCGGGAGGCGTTCGTCGTCGGCGCCTGACCGGGTGGCGGGAGCAGTGCTCTCGTTGCGGTCGCGGGCCCGGCCAGGGCGGGCGATTACGCTGGGGGAGTGGACGACACGACCGCGACCGAGCTGAAGGACCTCGCCGCCTCCCTGGACAGCGTCGAGGCGGCGATGGACCTCGAGGGTCTGCGGCGTGAGGTGGCCGAGCTCGAGCAGCAGGTCGCCGCCCCGGACCTGTGGGACGACGTCGAGACCGCGCAGAAGCTGACCAGCGACTTCACGCACAAGCAGGCCGACCTGCGCCGTGCCGAGTCGCTGCGCTCGCGCCTCGACGACCTCGGCACGCTCTACGAGATGGCCGACGAGTCCGAGGGGTCCGACGCCACCGAGCTGCGCGCCGAGGCCGACGGCGAGCGCGAGTCGCTCAAGAGCGACGTCGACGCGTTCGAGGTCCGCACCCTGCTCTCCGGCGAGTACGACGAGCGCGACGCGCTGGTCACCGTCCGGGCCGAGGCCGGCGGCGTCGACGCCGCCGACTTCGCCGAGATGCTGATGCGGATGTACCTGCGCTGGGCCGAGCGCCACGGCTACCCGACCGAGGTCTACGACACCTCCTACGCCGAGGAGGCCGGCATCAAGTCGGCCACGTTCAAGGTCTCGGCGCCCTACGCCTACGGCACCCTCAGCGTGGAGCAGGGCACCCACCGGCTGGTGCGCATCTCGCCGTTCGACAACCAGGGGCGCCGCCAGACCAGCTTCGCCGGCGTCGAGGTCGCGCCGGTCGTCGAGTCCACCGACCACGTGGAGATCGACGAGAAGGACCTGCGCGTCGACGTCTACCGCTCGAGCGGCCCCGGCGGGCAGGGCGTCAACACCACCGACTCGGCGGTGCGCCTGACCCACCTGCCCACCGGCATCGTCGTCTCCTGCCAGAACGAGCGCTCGCAGCTGCAGAACAAGGCCTCCGCGATGGCCGTGCTGGCGGCGAAGCTGCTGGCCCGCCGCCGCGAGGAGGAGCAGGCCCTGCTCGACTCGCTCAAGGACTCCGGCTCGAGCTGGGGCAACCAGATGCGGTCCTACGTCCTGCACCCATACCAGATGGTCAAGGACCTGCGGACCAACCACGAGACCTCGCAGACCTCGCAGGTGCTCGACGGCTTCATCGACGGGTTCCTCGACGCCGGCATCCGGTGGCGCAAGCAGACCGAGGCGGCCTAGGCGCGGGAACGGCAGGACCGCGCGACGAAGGCGCGCCGTCGGGCCGTCCCCTCGTCGCCGGGACGAGCCCTGACGACCCCGCCCCGAGCCGGGCCCTGGGAGATCACGACGCGTCAGTAGCATCACGGTCCGTGATCCGGCTGGAGAACGTCTCGAAGGTCTATCCGACCTCCACCCGGCCGGCCCTCGACGACGTGAGCGTGGCGGTCGAGCGGGGCGAGTTCGTCTTCCTCATCGGACCGTCCGGATCGGGCAAGTCGACGCTGCTGCGGCTGCTGCTGCGCGAGGACGTCCCGACCGGCGGCACGGTCTGGGTCGCCAACTGGAACGTGGGCCGACTCGCCCGCCGCCGGGTGCCCCGGCTGCGCCAGCGGATGGGCTGCGTCTTCCAGGACTTCCGCCTCCTGCCGAACAAGACCGTCGGCGAGAACGTGGCGTTCGCGCTCGAGGTGATCGGCAAGCCGCGGCACACGGTCCGCACCGTGGTGCCCGAGGTGCTCGACATGGTCGACCTCGGCGGCAAGGCCGACCGGATGCCCTCGGAGCTCTCGGGCGGCGAGGCGCAGCGGGTCGCGATCGCGCGGGCGTTCGTCAACCGCCCGCTGGTGCTGCTCGCCGACGAGCCCACCGGCAACCTCGACCCGGAGACCGCCGGCGGCATCATGACGCTGATCGAGCGGATCAACCGCACCGGCACGACGGTGCTCATGGCCACCCACGACCGCCAGATCGTCGACAGCATGCGGCGCCGGGTGGTCGAGCTGTCGAGCGGCAGGCTCGCGCGCGACGACGACCGCGGCGTGTACGGGACGGTGCGCTGACGTGCTCTTCGTCTGGAGAGAGGCGCTCGTCGGGCTGCGCCGCAACCTGACGATGTCGATCGCCATGGTCATCACCACCGCGATCTCGCTCGGGCTGCTCGGTGCGGGCCTGCTCGCCGTGCGCACGATCGACCGCACCGAGGACCTGTACTACTCGCTGATCGCCGTCCAGGTCGCCCTCGACGAGCCGACCAGCGCGGACGACCCGGACTGCACGACCCCCGTGTGCCGCGACCTGCGCAGCGAGCTCGAGCGTGACCCGCTGGTGGCCTCGGTCGAGTACGAGAGCCGCGACGCCGCGTTCGCGCGCTTCCAGCGGATCTACGCGGGCCAGTCGATCCTGCAGCTCGTGCGCCCGCAGAGCCTGCCCGCGACCCTGCGGGTGACCATGGCCGACCCGCTGCGCGGCACCGAGATCGTCGACCGGTTCACCGGGCGGCCCGGCGTGCGCAACGTCGTCGACCAGCGCAGCACCGTCGCCGACCTCTTCTCGTTCCTCGGCAGCGTGCGCAACGCGACGTTCGGCCTGGCGGTCGTGCAGACCCTCGCCGCGGTGCTGCTGATCTCCAACACCATCCAGCTCTCGGCGTTCACGCGGCGCACCGAGGTCGGGATCATGCGGCTGGTCGGCGCGACGCGCTGGTACACGCAGGTGCCGTTCCTCATCGAGGCGGTGGTCACCGGCGTCGTCGGGGCCGTCCTCGCGACGGGCGGGCTCGTCGCGGCGAAGGCGTTCTTCCTCGACCGTCTGCTCTCCGGGCGGCTGCTGGCCAACACGATCCCGCCGATCGGGATGAGCGACGTGCTCGGATACGTTGGACCGGTACTGGTGGTCGTCGGAACGGTGATCGCCACCGCCACGGGGTACGTCACCCTGAGGCTGTACGTCCGGCAGTGAGCGGCGAGGGAGGTGCGCGTTGGCCAAGACGAAGACGGCCCCGAGCAAGGCCAGCAGCAACCGCCCCGAGGAGCGGCGCAAGGTCGTCGCCACCAACCGCAAGGCCCGCTACGACTACACGGTGGTCGACGTCTACGAGGCGGGCATCGCGCTGCAGGGCACCGAGGTCAAGAGCCTGCGCGCCGGGCACGTGTCGCTGAACGACGCGTACGCCGAGGTGCGCGACGGCGAGGTGTGGCTGCGCGGCCTGCACATCCAGGAGTACGACTTCGGCTCCTGGACCAACCACGAGCCCCGGCGCGTGCGCAAGCTGCTGCTGCACCGCTCGGAGATCGCGCGGCTCGTCGGGAAGACCCGCGAGACCGGGCACACCCTGGTGCCGCTCTCGCTGTACTTCAGCGGCGGGCTGTGCAAGGTCGAGCTCGCGCTGGCGCGCGGCAAGGCGAAGCACGACAAGCGCGAGGCGATGGCCGAGCGCGACGCCAAGCGCGAGGCGGAGCGGATCGTCGGCCGGCGGATCAAGGGGTGGTGAGCCCGCGCCGGGACGCGAAGCGCAGCGGAGCCGGACCATGAACAGGGACCCGTTGGCCGTGCCACCGGTCGACGACGCCGACATCCCGGCCTGGGTGGCCGCCACCGGTGTCGACGGCCTGGTCGACATCCACGTGCACTTCCTGCCCGACCGGATGCTGCAGAAGGTGTGGGCGTTCTTCGACCAGGCCGAGCAGAAGTACGGCATGGCCTGGCCGATCCGGTACCGCGAGCCCGAGCAGACGCGGATCGACCTGCTGCGCGGGTTCGGGGTCCGCACGTTCGCGCCGCTGGTCTACCCGCACAAGCCGGACATGGCGGCGTGGCTGACGTCGTGGGCGCTGGAGTGGGCGGCCGAGGTGCCCGAGGCGGTCCCGACCGCGACGCTCTACCCCGAGGACTCGGTGACCACCTACCTCGGCGACGCGCTCGCGGCCGGGGCGCGGGCGGTCAAGGTGCACGTCCAGGTCGGCGACTTCGACCCGCGCGATCCGCGGCTCGACGCGGCGTGGGGCCTCGTCGCCGACGCGGGCGTGCCGGCGATCGTGCACTGCGGCGACGGGCCGCGGCAGGGCACCTACACGGGCATGGACGTGTTCGTCGAGGTGCTCGAGCGCCACCCGCGCCTGACCGCGGTGATCGCCCACGCCGGGCTGCCGGAGTACGAGCGGACCCTCGCGCTGCTCGACCGGTTCCCGAACGTCCACATCGACACGACGATGGTGGGGACGCCCTACACGGAGGCGTTCGCGCCGGTGCCCGCCGACTGGCCCGCGCGGCTGGCCGACGTCGCCGACCGCGTGGTGCTGGGCACCGACTTCCCCAACATCCCCTACGGCTACCACGAGCAGCTCGCCGCCGTCGCGGGCTGGGCGGCCGCCGACGACCGGTTGGGCGTCCCGTTCCTGCGCTCGGTGCTGCACGACGCCCCGGCGCGGCTGCTGGGTGTCCCGGTGGGATGAACCGGGCTGGATGAAACGGGCGGGGACGGGCGTTATGATCGATGGCCCGCACCGCGCGGGACCGAGGGGGTGACTGGTTTCGACTCCGAGTGGTTCATCAGGAGAAGCGTGCCGAGGAAGGCGACGATGATCTCGTTAACCATGCGTCGCAAAGAAATAAGCGCCGAGAGTTCTCAGCGCGACTTCCAGCTCGCTGCCTGACAGCGAGTAGGGAAGTCTGTCGGCCCGGGTTCGTCACCGACCCGGTCGCCGGCATCAGCTAGGTGACTCACCGCCGGACCCGGTCACGGGGTCCGGTCGGGACATCTCACAGTGACTGGGATCGTCACACCGGCCCGTCCGCAGGACCGGTGGATCCGAGCAGAGACGACGCGGACTGCGCACGGAGAAGTCCTGGTTGCTGATCGGAGGACCCGGGTTCGATTCCCGGCACCTCCACCCCCGGAGTGCACGACGGGCCGGAGAGCACACGCTCTCCGGCCCGTCGTCGTTCGTCGGCCCGTTGTCGTTCGTCGCGCTGACCACCGACTTTCGGCCGGTCGGCTCTGTCCGATGGGCCGGTCGACTCAGCGTGAGGGCGGACGCTACCGTGGGCGCCCGGTGCTCACTCGTCCGGAGGAGCACGAGCGGTGAGGGGGTGCGCGGTGGCCACGGAGCCCGACGGGGAGCCGCTCGCGTCCCCGGACGGCGGCCTCCGACCGGTGGGGCGGCCGGAGTCCTGGCCCGGCGCGGTCGACGCCGCCACCCGGGGCCTCGACGCCGTGCTGGGGCGCGAGGTGGCGATGGTCACGCTGCCGCCGGCGGCCGGCGAGGACCTCGTCGTGCGCACCGAGCAGGTCCGTCGCCTGGCCGCCCTGCACCACGCCCACCTCGTCGAGGTGTTCGACGTCGACGGCCTCACCGAGGGCTCCGAGAGCACGCTCGTGCTGCAGAGCGTCGCCGGGCGGGTCCTCGAGCCGGGCGCCGACCTCGGGCGCTGGGCGCCGATCACGGTCGCGGAGGTCGGCGCGCAGGTCGCCTCCGCGCTGGCGCACGCCCACGGCCGCGGCGTGGTCCACGGCGACATCGGGCCCGCGAGCCTGGTCCTCGGCGGCACGCCCGGCGCGCCCTACGCCTGGCTCACCGGCTTCACCGCCGCGCTGCACCCCGCGCCGGCGGTGGCGCCCGACGAGGACGCGCAGCCGGCCGCGCCCACGCCGCCCCGCCCCGACGACGACGTCGCCGACCTCGGGCGCGCGCTCGCCCTCGTCCTCGACCCGGCCGCGCCGGCGGCTCCCGCCCTGGCGCAGGCCCTCGCCGACATGGCGGAACGCCGCGTCGGCGCCCGCGGAGCCGGCGAATCCCTCGCCCGGGTCGCCGAGGCCCTCCGGCACGTCGACGAGGACGCGACGAGCTTCGTCCCGGTCGCCGCGCCCGTGCCGGCGCCGGCCGAGGTCACCGAGGTCGTCGCGCCCGTGCTCGGGCCCGCCGTCGCACGGGCACCCCGCGGACGCCGGCGCCGGCTGGCCGGTCGCGGCGTGCGGCTCGCGACCCTCGGCGCCGCCGCGCTCGCGGTCGCCGCCGCCTCGGGGTTCGTGCTGTGGTCCGGCGAGGACCCGGGCACGCCCCGCGAGGCGGGCCTCACCGACCGCACCGCGCCCGCGGGGCCGGACACCGCGCCGGTCGCGGTCTCCCCGCCCGGCTCGTCGTCGAGCAGCGGCGAGACCGTCGAGCGCGACGGCGACGAGGGTGACGACACCCCGGTGCGCGACACCACCACGCGCAGCCCGATCACCAGCGACGTGACGACGGTGCCCGCGCCCGTCCTGCCGCCGGCGCCGCCGACCGTCCCGCCGACGACCGTCGCGCCGACCACGGCGCCGACCGGCCCCACCACGGGGCCGACGACGGGGCCGACGGAGCCGACCGGACCGACGACCGCCACCACCACGACGCGCCCCGGCGGGGCGCGGGGGGCGACGCTCGCCGCACCCTGATCCCCGCCCCCGCGAGCCCCGGACCCCGGTGCCCGGCCGGGCGGACCGGGCCGCGGGGGAGCAGACTGCCGCCAGGGCCACCGACCCCGAGTGCGAAGGAGCCCCCGAGACACCGATGGGTGCCGCACCGGAGCGGGACCGCCCGCCCGACCACCCGTCCGGCGGGTCGCGGCGCACGTCACTTCCCTGGGAGGTCTGGGCGCTGCTCGCGGGCAGCTTCCTCGTCGCCGCCGGCTACGGGATCGTGGCACCGGCCCTGCCGGTGTTCGCCCGCAGCTTCGGGGTGGGGGTCACGGCCGCGTCCGCGGTGGTCAGCGCGCTGCCGGTGATGCGGCTGCTGTTCGCGCCGGTGTCGGGCCGGCTCGTCGCCCGCACCGGCGAGCGCACGATGTACCTCACCGGGCTGCTGGTCGTCGCCGCGTCCACCGGCGCGTGCGCGCTGGCCACCAGCTACGTCCAGCTGCTCGTGTTCCGCGGGCTCGGCGGCATCGGGTCGACGATGTTCACGGTCTCGGCGTTCTCGCTGATGTTCCGGCTGGCCCCCGAGGGGCGCCGGGGCCAGGCGAGCGGGCTGTTCACCGGCGCGTTCCTGCTCGGCGGGGTCACCGGGCCGGCCTTCGGCGGCCTGCTCGTCGCCGTCGACCTGCGGGCCCCGTTCGTCGTCTACGCCGTCGCGCTCGTGCTGGCGACGATCGTGGTCGGGGCGCTGCTCGCGCGGTCGCGGCAGGTCGGTGTCCGGCGGGACGGCGCGCAGGAGACGCCGCTGACGCTCGGCGCCGCGTTCCGGCTGCCCACCTACCGCGCGGCCCTGGTGTCGAGCCTCGCGACGGGCTGGGCCGTGCAGGGCGTGCGGGTGGCGCTCGTGCCGCTGTTCGTCGCCGTGGCGCTCGGCCGCGAGCCGCTGTGGGCTGGGGTCGCGCTGACGGTGTTCGCGGTCGGCGACGGCCTGGTGCTCCTGGCGACCAGCGGGCTGTCGGACCGGCGGGGCCGCCGTCCGGTGGTCATCGCCGGGCTGGCCCTCGTCACCGTCGGGACCGCCGCGATGGCGCTCGCGCAGGTGCCCGGGGCCCTGGGCCTGGTCGTGCTGCTCGGCGCGTCCGCGGTCGCCGGGGCGGGGGCCGGCCTGCTGCAGCCGGCCCAGGGCGCCGCCGTCGCCGACCTCGTCGGCTCGCGGCGCAGCGGCGGGCCCGCGCTCTCGGGCTTCCAGATGGCCGCCGACGTCGGCGCGATCATCGGGCCGATCGCCGCCGGCGCGCTGGCCGAGAGCGCGTCGTTCCCCGCCGCCTTCGCGCTCAGCGCCGCGATCGCGCTGGTCGCCCTGGTCGCGTGGCAGCGGCTGCCCCGGACACCTCCGGGGTCGCCGGATCCCTCGCCGGGTTCGTCGGCAGGGGACGCGGGCACCCGCCGCGCATGAGCAGCACCGTCCCCGCAGGCGTGGAGGACATCTACACGGAGAGCGTCGACGCCGCGCTCACGCAGGCCGACGCGCCCCCGGACGCGCCGCTGTGGGTGTTCGGCGACCAGCTCGGCCCGGCCGTGCACGCGCTGCCGCAGCACGCCGAGCGCGAGGTCGTGCTGATCGAGTCGGCCGCGGTGCTGCGCCGGCGCCGCTACCACCGCCAGAAGCTGCACCTCGTGCTCTCGGGCATGCGCCACCTCGACGCCGAGCTCGGCGACCGCAGCACCCACCACCGCACCGAGACCTACCGCGAGGCGCTGGAGAAGGTCGGGCGCCCGGTCGTCGTGCACCAGCCGACCTCGCACACCGCCGTCGAGTTCGTGGAGCAGCTGCGCCGGGACGGGCTCGTCGCGGCGGTGCTGCCGGCGACGACGTTCGCGCGCCCGCGCGACGAGTTCACCGCCTGGGCAGGCGACGAGAACTCGTTCACGATGGAGAACTTCTACCGCAACCAGCGGCGGCGCTTCGACGTGCTGATGGAGGGCGAGAGCCCCGTCGGCGGGACGTGGAACCTCGACCACGACAACCGCGAGCCGCCGCCGAAGAAGGCGCGCACGCTCGGCGTGCCGGACCCCTGGTGGCCGACCGAGGACGAGATCGACGAGCAGGTCCGCCGCGACCTCGACGCCATGGACCTGCCGACCGTCGGCGAGGACGGGCCGCGGCTGTTCGCCGTCACGCCCGACGAGGCCCGCAAGGCCCTGACGCGGTTCGTCGAGCACCGCCTCGACCCGTTCGGGCCCCACGAGGACGCCATCCTCGCGCAGGACCCGTGGATGGCGCACTCGCTGCTCTCGGTGCCCCAGAACCTCGGCGTGCTGCACCCGCTCGAGGCCGTGCACGCCGCCGAGCAGGCCTACCACGACGGGACCGCCCGGCTGAACTCCGTCGAGGGCTTCGTGCGCCAGATCCTCGGCTGGCGCGAGTACATCTGGCACCTCTACTGGCACTTCGGGAAGGGCTACGCGAAGCGCAACGAGATGGAGCACCGCGCGAAGCTCCCGCAGTGGTGGACCGAGCTGGACGCGGACGGGGTGACCGCGGCGTGCCTGTCGTCGGCGCTGCGCGGGGTGCGCGAGCGCGGGTGGGTGCACCACATCCCGCGGCTCATGGTGCTGGGCAACCACGCCCTGCAGCGCGAGTACCGCCCGAGCGCCCTGTCCG
Source organism: Actinomycetospora lutea (assembly GCF_028737205.1). GTDB lineage: Bacteria > Actinomycetota > Actinomycetes > Mycobacteriales > Pseudonocardiaceae > Actinomycetospora > Actinomycetospora lutea. The sequence goes on from NZ_JAQZAL010000003.1 coordinate 269,649, forward strand.
AGTGGTTCACCACGTCGTTCGTCGACGGGTTCGCCTGGGTGATGCCGCCCAACGTCGTCGGCATGAGCCAGCACGCCGACGGCGGGAAGCTCGCGACGAAGCCCTACGCGTCCGGCGGGGCCTACATCAACAAGATGTCCGACCACTGCGGCGACTGCGCGTTCGACCCGAAGGTGCGGGTCGGGGACCGGGCGTGCCCGTTCACGGCGGGCTACTGGCAGTTCGTGCACCGGCACCGCGGCCGGCTCGAGGGCAACCAGCGCACGGCCCGCGCCGTGGCCACGATGGACCGTCTCAAGGACCTCGACGCGGTGCTCGAGCAGGAGCACGGGCGGCGGGACTTCTAGTCACCCCCGGCGTCGGACGGGCGCCGTCGGCGTGTAACGTTGCGTCGCGTTGGGGCTGTGGCGCAGCTGGTAGCGCATCACACTGGCAGTGTGAGGGTCAGGGGTTCGAGTCCCCTCAGCTCCACCCACCGCGAGGACCGTCGCCCACCGGGCGGCGGTCCTTCGTCGTTCCCGGGCCCGGCCCCCGGTGGTCTACGACGAGTCGTCGTGGGAGGGTTCACCCGGCGAGCCGGGGGACCGCACGGCGGTTACGATTCCGGGGTCCGCACGAGCGGCCGACGGCCGCCGGGGTGGAGGAGACGCACCGTGAGCAGGAGGCCTTCGTGACCGCCGTCGCACCCAAGCCGATCGCGACCACGCCGTACCCGGCGCGCGAGGCGAAGCGCGGCTCGTTCGTCGGGCGCATGCTCAAGACGACGGACCCCAAGGACATCGCGATCCTGTACCTGATCACGTCGTTCGGGTTCTTCCTGATCGGCGGGCTCATGGCACTGCTGATGCGCGCCGAGCTGGCCCAGCCGGGTCTGCAGATCCTGTCGGTGGACCAGTACAACCAGCTGTTCACCATGCACGGCACGATCATGCTGCTGCTCTACGCGACACCGATCCTGTTCGGGTTCGCCAACTACATCGTCCCGCTGCAGATCGGCGCCCCCGACGTCGCGTTCCCGCGGCTCAACGCCTTCTCGTACTGGCTGTTCCTCTTCGGCGGCATCATCGTCGTCTCCGGGTTCTTCACCCCGGACGGCGCCGCCGCCTTCGGCTGGTTCGCCTACACGCCGCTGTCGGACGTCGTGCACTCGCCGGGCCTCGGCGCCGACGTCTGGATCGTCGGCCTGGTCGTCTCGGGCCTGGGCACCATCCTCGGCGGCGTCAACTTCGTCACCACCATCGTCTGCATGCGCGCCCCGGGCATGACCATGTTCCGGATGCCGATCTTCACCTGGAACATCCTCGTGACGGTCGTGCTGGTGCTGCTCGCCTTCCCGATCCTCACCGCGGCGCTGCTCGGCCTCGCCGCCGACCGGCACCTCGGCGCCCAGCTGTTCGCGCCCGAGCACGGCGGCGTGATCCTCTGGCAGCACCTGTTCTGGTTCTTCGGGCACCCCGAGGTCTACATCGTCGCGCTGCCGTTCTTCGGCATCGTCACCGAGATCTTCCCGGTCTTCAGCCGCAAGCCGATCTTCGGCTACAAGACGCTGATCTACGCGACGCTGTCGATCGCGGCCCTGTCGGTCGCCGTGTGGGCCCACCACATGTACGCGACGGGCGCGGTCCTGCTGCCGTTCTTCTCGTTCACCACCTTCCTCATCGCCGTGCCGACCGGCATCAAGTTCTTCAACTGGATCGGCACCATGTGGCGCGGCCAGCTGACGTTCGAGACGCCGATGCTGTTCTCGGTCGGCTTCCTGGTGACGTTCCTGTTCGGCGGCCTCACGGGCGTGCTGCTGGCCAGCCCGCCGCTGGACTTCCACGTGTCGGACTCGTACTTCGTGGTGGCGCACTTCCACTACGTGCTGTTCGGCACGATCGTGTTCGCCACCTACGCCGGGATCTACTTCTGGTTCCCGAAGATGACCGGCCGGATGATGGACGAGCGCGTGGGCAAGTTCCACTTCTGGCTGACGTTCATCGGGTTCCACATGACGTTCCTGGTGCAGCACTGGGTGGGCAACGAGGGCATGCCGCGCCGCTACGCGGACTACGCGGCCACCGACGGGTTCACCGCGCTGAACACGATCTCCACCATCGGGGCGTTCATCCTCGGGGCCTCCACGCTGCCGTTCCTGTGGAACGCGTTCCACAGCTGGCGCTACGGGCGCCCGGTGGAGGTCGACGACCCCTGGGGGCACGGCAACTCGCTGGAGTGGGCCACCTCGTGCCCGCCGCCGCGGCACAACTTCACCGAGCTGCCGCGCATCCGCTCCGAGCGCCCCGCGTTCGAGCTGCACTACCCGCACCTCACCGAGCGCATCCGGCTCGAGGCCCACGTGGGTTCCGGGCACGCCTCCATCGGTGAGGCCGCGGCGGGGCAGACCGGCCAGGAGCACCTCCCCGGCTCCGACCCCCGGAACAAGTGAGCCGCGCGGTCCCCGACGACCCGACCGACGGCGTCCTGCCTGAGCCGGCCGCCGTGCTGGCCGACCCGGTCGCGCCCGACGCGGACCCCGGTCCCGACCCGGTGCCGGTCCTCGTGACCGTCACCGGGCCGGACTTCCCGGGCGTCAACGCCGCCCTGTTCGCGGTCCTGGCCGAGCACGAGGCGGCCATGCTCGACGTCCAGCAGGCGACGATCCACCACCGGATCACGCTCTCGGCGCTGGTCACGCTGCCCGGCGACCCGGCCCGTCTCCAGGCGGCGCTCGACCTGACGATGCCCTCGCTCGGGCTGTCGGTCAGCGTCGAGACCGGCGGCGACGCCTCGGCGGTGCACCCGTTCTCGACCCACGTCGTGCTGGTGCTCGGGCGCCCGATCACCGCGGCGAACTTCGCCGAGGTCGCCCGCGGGCTCGCGACGCTGCGCGTCAACATCGACCGGGTGCGGCGCATCGCCGACTACCCCGTCACCGGGCTCGAGCTGCGGGTCTCCCTGCCGTCGGTGAACCCGCCGGACGACACCGCGCTGCGCCAGGCGCTCGCCGCCGCCGGCCGCCGGGCCCGCTGCGACATCGCCGTCCAGCGCGTCGGGCTCGCCCAGCGGGCCAAGCGCCTCATCGTCTTCGACGTCGACTCCACGCTCATCCAGGGCGAGGTCATCGAGATGCTCGCCGCCCGCGCGGGCTGCGAGGACGAGGTCCGCGCGATCACCGAGGCGGCGATGCGCGGCGAGATCGAGTTCGCCGACTCGCTGCACAAACGCGTCGAGACCCTCGCGGGCCTGCCCGTCAGCGCGCTGGACGAGGTCGCCGACGAGCTCGAGCTCACCCCGGGCGCGCGCACCACGGTCCGGACGCTCAAGCGCCTGGGCTACCGCTGCGGCGTGGTGTCCGGCGGCTTCTCCACGATCATCGACCGCCTCGTCGACGACCTGTCCCTCGACTTCTCGGCCGCCAACGATCTCGAGATCGTCGACGGGCGGCTCACCGGGAGGGTGCTCGGCCCGGTCATCGACCGCGCGGGCAAGGCGGTGGCCCTGGAGCGCTTCGCGCACGAGGCCGGCGTCCCGCTCGACCAGACCGTGGCCGTCGGCGACGGCGCCAACGACCTGGACATGCTCGCGGCCGCCGGGCTCGGGGTGGCCTTCAACGCCAAGCCGGTCGTCGCGGCGGCCGCCGACACGGCGCTGTCGTACCCCTACCTCGACGCCGTGCTGTTCATCCTCGGCGTGACCCGCGACGAGATCGAGGTGGCCGACGCCGCGGAGGGGCTCCTACGTCGGGTCCCGCTGTGACCTCGGTGTCCCCGCAGCTCCGTGCGCTCGCTCCGCTGGCGGCGCGGGTGTGCCCGTGGCTGGTGGACGACCCGGCGCCGTGGGGCTCCGGGGACGGGGACGCCGACGACGGCGTCGTGCGGGCGATGACGCTGGTCCTGCGCCTCGAACGCGACGGGGCCGGGCGCACCGCCGTGCTCGAGGCCGCCGCGTCCGCCGCGCTCGCGCTCTGCCTCGACGAGCGCGCCGCGCCCGAGGGGGAGTGGTTCGACGCGGTCGCGACGTGGGCGGGCGCCGGACGCATCCGCAAGCTGTCGCGGCGGGCGCGCACGGCGCACTGGCGCGCGGTGCAGGAGGTGCCGGGCGTGACGGTCGGCGAGCTGGTGCGGGCGCTCGTGCCGGGACCGGTCGACGACGTGCCCCACGAGGTGCGGCGCCTGCAGATCGGGGGCACCGACCTCCCCGCCGACGAGCCCGGCCCCCCTCCCGCCGGGCCGGTGATCTGGCTGAGCCCCGAGGTCGAGCAGACCGTCGGCAAGGCCGCCGCGCAGGTCGGGCACGCGAGCATGATCCTCGCCACGGTGCTGGCCGCGTCCGGCGGCGACCCGGCGAGCGCGCTCGACGCGGCGGTGCGCCCGGCGTCGCGGGAGGACTGGGCGCGGTGGGTCGACGTGCTCGATGCCGACGCCACGGGCCTGGCGGCCTGGGAGGACCACGGCGTCGTCCCGGTGCGCGACGCGGGCTTCACCGAGGTCGCGCCGGGCACGGTCACGTGCGTGGCGGCCCGGGGGACGCCGTGACGCGCGTCCTCGTGGCCGGGTCCCGGGTGCGCAGCGAGCGCTCGGACGCCGAGACCCGCCCGCTGGTCGCGGCGCTGACGGCCTGTGGTGTCGAGGCGGCCGACGCCCCGTGGGACGACGACACCGCCGGCTGGACCGACGCCGACCTCGTCGTGGTGCGCACGACCTGGGACTACACCGAGCGCCGCGACGACTTCCTCGCCTGGGCGACGAAGGTCGACGCGGCGACGACCCTCGTGAACCCCCTGGCCGTGCTGACCTGGAACAGCCACAAGCGCTACCTCGTCGAGCTGGCCGGGGCGGGCGTGCCGACGGTGCCGACGACCCTGCTCGAGCACGGCACCGCGGTGCCCGGCGACCTCGGCCGCGGCCCCGTGGTGGTCAAGCCTGCGGTGTCCGCCGGCGGGCGCGGCACGCATCTCGGGCACCCCGAGGACCTGCGCGACACGGTCGGCGAGCTCCTGCGCGGCGGCGACGTCCTCGTCCAGCCGGCGGTCGAGAGCATCGGGCGCGACGGCGAGGTGTCGCTGATCCGCCTGGGCGGCGCCTGGTCGCACGCGGTGCGCAAGCTCCCCGCGGCCGGCGGCTTCCTCGTGCACGAGAAGCACGGCGGGCACCTGGAGGACCACACCCCGACCACCCGCGAGGTCGAGGTCGCCGAGGCGGCGCTGGCCCGCGCGCCCGGCGACGTCGCGGCCGCGCGCGTCGACCTGGTCCGCGTGGACGGCGAGCCGGTGGTCATGGAGCTCGAGCTCATCGAGCCCGAGCTCTTCCTGCGCCGCGCCGCCGCCGCGCCCGACCGCCTCGCCGACGCCCTCCTCGCGCGCCTGGGGTAGTTCGAGCGATGCGGCATCGCTGGCGTCTCACGCCAGGATCGCCACACGCTCGCCGCGCGACACGCCGGTGATTCACCGCGGGCCGATGTCGAGGCGCGCGATGCGTCCGTCGTCGGCGAGCCCGAACGCGACGTGCAGGCCGACGGGGCTGCCGGGGAAGTCGCCGGCGATCGTGACGTCCGCGTGCGTCCCCTCGACGTGGTCGATGGTGTAGGTCACGTCCGGGGTGTCGCGGCGCCAGGCCCGCAGGTCGTCCCGGCGGTGCCCGTCGTCGACGACCACGGCGTCGTCGGTGAACTGGGCGACGAAGGCCTCCACGTCGTCCGCGGCGGCCAGGGCGAAGTAGCGCTCGATGGTGTCCATACCGGCACCGTGGACCCTCTCCCGGGGAGAGGGTCCAGGCTGTCCTGCGTGACCGGACGCATGACGATCGGCGAGTTCGCGCGGGTGAGCCACCTCTCGGTGCGCACCCTGCGCCGCTACCACGAGGCCGGCCTGCTGGCGCCGGCCACGGTCGACCCGGACACCGGCTACCGCTACTACACCGCCGACCAGGTCGCGACGGCCCAGGTCATCCGCCGCTTCCGGGCGCTCGACCTGCCGGTGGCCGAGGTCGCCGAGCTCGTCGCCACCACCGACGTCGACGAGCGCCACGCCCTGCTCGCCGGGCACCTGCGCCGGCTCGAGGACCAGCTCGCCGCCACCCGCGACGCCGTGGGGGCGCTGCGCCGCCTCCTCGACCCCGACCGGCCCCCGACGCCCGTCGTGCGGCGCACCGAGCCCGAGCGCACCGTCGCGGCCGTGGTCGCCGACGTGGAGGGCGAGCAGGCCGAGACCTGGTACGGCCGGGCGATGGCGGAGATCGACGCCGCGGGTGTCGTCGCGTCGGGCCCGCCCGGCGGCCTCTACGACGACGCCCTGTTCACCGGCGGGCGCGGGCGGGCCGTCGTGTACGTCCCCACGGCGTCGCCGCCGACCGCCGGGCGCGTCCGCCCGCTGACGCTGCCCGCGCGCGAGCTCGCCGTCGCGGTGCACCTCGGCCCGCACCACGACATCGACGTCACCTACGGCGAGCTCGGCGCCCACCTCGTGGCGCACGCCGTGGGCGTCGACGGCCCGGTGCAGGAGACCTACCTCGTCGGCCCGCGCGACACCGACGACCCGGCCGGCTGGCGCACCGAGATCGGCCGGCCGGTGTTCCGCACGACGTAGCCCGGCCACACACGATCTAGGCGCCCCGCAGCCGCTCCAGCGCGCCCCGCACGACGGCCGGGTCCTGCGTCGTCCAGAACGGCGGCAGCGAGCTGCGCAGGAAGCCGCCGTACTGCTTGGTGGCCACGCGCGAGTCGAGCAGGGCGACGACCCCGCGGTCGCCGGTGCCGCGCAGCAGGCGCCCCGCGCCCTGGGCGAGCAGCAGCGCGGCGTGCGTCGCCGACACCGTCAGGAACCCGTTGCCGCCGCGGGCGTCGACGGCGCGCTGGCGGGCCGAGACGAGCGGGTCGTCCGGGCGCGGGAACGGGATGCGGTCGATCATGACCAGCTGCAGCGACTCGCCGGGCACGTCCACGCCCTGCCACAGCGACAGGGTGCCGAACAGCACGCTCTCCACGTCGGCGGCGAACTTCGTGACCAGCGTGCCCGTCGAGTCGTCGCCCTGGCAGAGCACGGTGCCGTCCCAGCGCCCGCGCAGGTCCTCGGCCGCCTGCTTGGCCGCCCGCATCGACGAGAACAGGCCCAGCGCCCGCCCGCCGGCCGCGCGCACCAGGCCCTCGATCTCGTCGAGCACCGCGGGGGCGAGGCCGTCGCGCCCGGGCGGGGGCAGGTGGCGGGCGACGTAGAGGATGCCGGCCTTCCCGTGCGCGAACGGCGAGCCCACGTCGAGGCCGTGCCACACGAGGTTGGTCGCCGGGTCGTTGCCGTGCCCGGACCCGTCGTCGGGGGGAGCGGGCTCGGAGCCGCCCGCGGGCAGCCCCCACTGCCGGGCCAGCGCGTCGAACGAGCCGCCGAGCGCGAGGGTCGCCGAGGTCAGCACCACCGTGGACCGGCCGAAGAGCCGCGAGGCGAGCAGCCCGGCCACCGACAGCGGCGCGACGTGCAGCGCCCGCACGGTGGTCGACCCGACCTCGCGATCGCTGCACCACACCACGTCGGGGCGGGTCGCCGGGTCCTCGCGGTCGAAGGCGGTGAGCAGGCGCCCGGCGACGTCGTGGACCTCCTCGACGAGCGCGAGCGCGAACCTCCGCGACGTCGCCCTATCGGCGTGCTCCCCTGATTCGTCCCTGCTCCTCTCGCGGTCGGGGCCCAGCGCCTGGCGGCACGCCCACGCGCGGTCGCGGATCGACGCGAGCATCCGCCCGACGGGCTCGGGCAGGCGCTCCCACCGGCCCGGCACGACGTCCTCCAGCACCGTCCCGAGACCCTCGCCCGCGTCGAGCAGCGCGTCGGAGAGCCCCTGGTCGACGAGCTTGCCGCAGCGGCGCGCGGCGGCGGTGACCGTGGCCGCCGTGAGCTCGCCGGTGGCCACCGACGTCACGCGGTCGACGAGGTTGTGGGCCTCGTCCACGACGACGACGTCGTGGTCGGGCAGCACCGCGCGGCCCTCGATGGCGTCGATCGCGAGCATCGCGTGGTTGGTGACGACGATGTCCGCGGCGCCCGCGGCGTGGCGGGCGTGCTCGGAGAAGCAGTCCTCGGCGACCGGGCAGCGCGCGGCCCCGAGGCACTCCCGCGCGGACACCGACACCTGCCGCCACGCCCGGTCGGGGACCCCGGGCACGAGCTCGTCGCGGTCACCGGTGGTGGTCTTCTCGGCCCACTCGTGCAGCCGAGTGACCTGCCGGCCCAGCGCCGAGACCTGGAACGGGTCGAAGAGCTGCTCGTCGACGGGGTCCTCGGCCTGGGCGCTGCTGGAGATCTTGTGGCGGCACAGGTAGTTGGCGCGGCCCTTGAGGATCGCGAAGGTCGGCTCCCGGCCGAGCTCGGGCTCGAGGGCCTTGGTCAGGCGGGGGAGGTCGCGGTCGACCAGCTGGGTCTGCAGCGCGATGGTCGCCGTCGCCACGATGACCGCCTGCTCGCCCTCCAGCGCGTGGCGCACCGCGGGGATCAGGTACGCCAGCGACTTGCCCGTGCCCGTGCCGGCCTGCACCGCCAGGTGCTCGCCCGTGCGCAGCGCGCGTTCCACCGCGGCGGCCATCCGCTGCTGGCCCTCGCGCTCGCTGCCGCCCAGCGCCGAGACCGCCGCCGCGAGCAGCGCGGCCACCGGGGGTGGCCCGGTGATCGTGTCCGTGCTCGCGTCTCCCACGACGGTTCAGACTACGGAGCGGCCCGATCGGTTCCCTGTCGGCTCACGCGGGTCGCGGAGCGCCGGTGAGCGTGACGCCGGCCCCGGCCATCTCGGCCCGCGCCCGGGCGGTGGTCTCGGGCAGGACGCCGGCGGTGAGGTCGAGGTGCACGGTCGTCGCGAAGCCTGCGCGGACGGCGTCGAGCGCGGTGGCCCGCACGCAGTGGTCGGTGGCGATGCCGACGATCTCCACGGCGTCGACGCCGCGGTCGCGCAGCCACGGGGCGAGCCGGTGCCCGTCGGTGGCGTGGCCCTCGAAGGCCGAGTAGGCGGCCTCGAACCGGCCCTTGCTGAACACCTCCTCGAGGCGGTGGACGTCGAGGTCGGGGTGGAACGCGGCCCCCGGGTGGCCGAGGCGGCAGTGCGGCGGCCAGGTGTCGACGAAGTCGGGGGTCGAGGAGAAGTGGCCGCCCGGGTCCTCGTGGTAGTCGCGGCTCGCGACGACGTGGGCGTACCGGTCCGCCGACCGCCCCAGGAAGGCGCTGATCGCCGACGCCGTCGCCGCGCCGCCGTCGACGCCCATCGAGCCGCCCTCGCAGAAGTCGAGCTGCACGTCCACGACGATGAGTGCGGTCGTCATGGGCCCGAGCCTACGAGCGGGCGGGGCTCAGAGGACGAAGGTCGTCGGGACGGCGGGTTCGCCGCGCGAGAGCTTGAGGCCTTCCCAGGGCACGGCGACGAGGCCGCGGCGCAGGTGCTCGCGGGACTCGTCGAGCGTCGGCAGCTCGCCGGCCGGGTCGCCCTTGACCAGCAGCGGGACGGGGACGACGCGGTCGTGCTCGCCGATCTCGACGTCGGCGTCGAGCCGGTGCACGACCTCCTCGACCGCGGTCCCGGTGGGTTTGTGCCGGCGCAGCGCGGACTTCGCACCGCCGCGCGACTCCTTCGACGAGCTGCGCTTGGCCACCGGGCGCCCGTCGACCTCGACGAGCTTGTAGACCATCCCCGCCGTCGGGGCGCCGGACCCGGTCACGACCGAGGTGCCCACCCCGTAGGCGTCGACGGGCTCCGCGCGCAGCGAGGCGATCGAGTGCTCGTCGAGGTCGCCGGAGATCACCACGCGCGTCCTCGTCGCGCCCAGCGAGTCGAGCTGGGCGCGGGCGCGCTGGGCCATGACGCCGAGGTCGCCCGAGTCGATCCGCACCGCGCCGAGCTCGGGTCCCGCCACCTCGATCGCGGTGGCGATGCCCTGGGTGATGTCGTAGGTGTCGACGAGCAGCGTCGTGCCCGGCCCGAGCGCCTCGATCTGCGCCCGGAACGCGTCGGCCTCGGAGTCGTGCAGCAGGGTGAAGGCGTGGGCGCTGGTGCCCGTGGTCGGCACCCCGAAGCGGCGGTGCGCCTCGAGGTTCGACGTGGCGTGGAACCCGGCGAGGTACGCCGCGCGCGCCGACGCGACCGCGGCCTCCTCGTGCGTGCGCCGCGAGCCCATCTCGATCAGCGGGCGGCCGTTCGCGGCCGTGGTCATGCGCGCGGCCGCGGAGGCGATCGCGCAGTCGTGGTTGAGCACCGAGAGCGCGAGGGTCTCGAGCAGCACGCACTCGGCGAACGTCCCGGTCACCGACAGCACCGGCGAGCCCGGGAAGTACAGCTCGCCCTCGGGATAGCCGCTGACGTCGCCGGCGAAGCGGTGCCCGGTGAGGAACTCGGCCGCCCGGTCGCTCACCGCGCCGGCGTCGCGCAGCACGGCGACCTCGGCCTCGTCGAACGTGAACCGCGTGATCGCGTCGAGCAGCCGCGGCACGCCCGCGACCACGCCGTACCGGCGGCCGTGGGGCAGGCTGCGCGCGAACACCTCGAAGGTGCACCGGCGCTGCGCCGTGCCGTCGGCGAGGGCGGCGTCGAGCATCGTGAGCTCGTACTGGTCGGTGAGGAGCGCTGTGCTCGGCCCCGGGAACGTCACGGCGACCACCCTAGGTGGCACCATGGACCCCATGGAGGTCGTCCTGTCCGCCCCGGCCGAGCCCGAGGTCGACGAGCGGACCGAAGCGGAGGTCGACGAGGCGACCCTCGCCGACACCCCGTGGCAGACCATCGTCTGGAACGACCCGGTCAACCTCATGTCCTACGTGACCTACGTGTTCCAGAAGCTCTTCGGCTACGACAAGGCCAAAGCCACCGCGCTGATGCTCGACGTGCACCACAAGGGCCGGGCGACGGTCTCGTCGGGCAGCCGCGAGAAGGTCGAGGGCGACGTCTCGCGCCTGCACGCGGCGGGGCTCTGGGCGACGATGCAGCGGGCGGGCTAGCGCGGGTGAAGGCTCCCCGTTGAAGCCGTGGAAGAGGCAGGGGCGCGGCGAGCGCGTCCGCTACGTCGCGGTGCTCGAACGCCCCGAGGCGTCGGTGCTGCGCGGCCTGATGGGCCAGGTCGAGCAGATGCTCACCGGCCGCAACGAGGCGGCGCCCGAGGACGAGCTCGCGGCCATCACCGGCATCCGCACCGGCCCGTCCACGCCGCCCGACGACCCGGTGCTGGCCCGCCTGCTGCCCGACTTCGCCTCGTCGGGCGAGGAGGACGCCGGCGAGCTGTCCGCGGCCATGCGCTCGGTGAACGAACCCGAGCTCATCGAGGCCAAGCTGGACGCGATCGCCACCGTCCTCGCCACCTGCCCGGCCGGCGGCGGCCGGGTCGAGCTCGCGCCGGCGCAGGCCGAGGAGTGGCTGGCGGCGGTCAACGACGTGCGCCTGGCCCTGGGTGTCGCGCTCGAGGTGACCGAGGACATGCCCGAGCAGCTCCCCGCCGACGACCCCCGCGCCGACCACCTGCCCGTCTACCACTGGTTGACGTGGCTGCAGGACTCCCTCGTGACCACCTTGACGGGGTGACGACGCTGACGGGCTGAGCCGTCGCGCGCCACGTATCCTGGCGGTGTGCTGGTGATCCGGGCCGACCTCGTCGAGCAGATGGTCGCGCACGCCCGTCGGGACCATCCCGACGAGGCCTGCGGCATCCTCGCCGGCCCCGACGACGGCTCCGACCGCCCGGAGCGCTTCGTCCCGATGGAGAACGCCGAGCGCTCGCCGACCTTCTACCGCTTCGACTCGATGGAGCAGCTGAAGGTCTACAAGGAGATGGACGCGAACGACGAGATCCCCGTCGTCGTCTACCACTCCCACACCGCGACCGAGCCCTACCCGTCGCGCACCGACATCTCGCTCGCGCAGGAGCCGTTCGCGCACTACGTGCTCGTCGGCACCAGCGACCCCGAGCGGCACGAGCTGCGGTCCTACCGCATCCTCGACGGCGAGGTCACCGAGGAGGAGGTGCAGGTGGTGGAGAACTACATGTTCGCCCACACCGGCACTCCCGACGTCCCGGACAAGGCCGACGTCCCGGACCACGCCGGCTCCTGACCGCCCGGGCCGGCCCGCCCCGTCGTCCGACGGGTCACGGAATGCCGCGCCCCCGTGGCACGCTGTTCGTCGCAGTACCCGCAGCACGTTCCACACACCACGCACCGGAGGGAATCCGTGTCCGCCACCGTCTCGATCCCGACCATCCTGCGCACCCACACCGGTGGGGAGAAGCAGGTCAAGGCCGAGGGCTCGACGCTCCAGGAGGTCATCACCGACCTCGAGGCCAACCACCCCGGCATCAAGGACCGGCTGGTCACCGACGGCGCGCTGCACCGGTTCGTCAACGTGTACGTCAACGACGAGGACGTGCGCTTCAGCGGCGGCCTCGACGCGCAGGTGCCCGACGGCGGCACCGTGACGATCCTGCCGGCCGTGGCCGGCGGGCGCTGAGCACCTGAGCCGATGACCCGGTACGACTCCCTGATCCACGCCCTGGGCGACACGCCCATGGTCGGCCTGCCGTCCTTCTCGCCGGCGCCGCACGTGCGGCTGTGGGCGAAGCTCGAGGACCGCAACCCGACCGGGTCGATCAAGGACCGGCCTGCACTGCGCATGATCGAGGCCGCCGAGGCCGACGGCCGGCTCACCCCCGGCTGCACGATCCTCGAGCCGACCTCGGGCAACACCGGCATCTCGCTCGCGATGGCGGCCAAGCTCAAGGGCTACGAGCTGGTCTGCGTCATGCCGGAGAACACCTCGGCGGAGCGGCGCCAGCTGCTCGAGATGTACGGCGCGCGGATCATCTTCTCGCCGGCCGCGGGCGGCTCGAACCAGGCCGTGGCGACGGCCAAGGAGATCGCCGCGCAGCACACCGACTGGGTGATGCTCTACCAGTACGGCAACCCGGCCAACGCCCTCGCGCACTACGAGGGCACCGGCCCGGAGATCCTGCGGGACATGCCGACGATCACCCACTTCGTCGCGGGCCTGGGCACCACCGGCACGCTCGTCGGCACCGGGCGCTACCTGCGCGAGCACAAGCCGGACTGCCAGATCATCGCCGCGGAGCCGCGCTACGGCGAGCTGGTGTACGGCCTGCGCAACATCGCCGAGGGCTTCGTGCCCGAGCTCTACGACCCCGACGTGCTCACCGGCCGGTACTCCGTCGGCGCCTACGACGCGCTGCGCCGCACCCGTCAGCTCGTGGAGCAGGAAGGCATCTTCGCGGGCATCTCCACCGGCGGCATCCTGCACGCCGCGCTCGCCCAGGCCGAGAAGGCCGCGGGCGCCGACGACGAGGCCGACATCGTCATGGTGGTGTGCGACGGCGGGTGGAAGTACCTGTCCACCGGCGCCTACTCGGGCACGCTCGAGGAGGCCGCCGAGGCGCTGGAGGGCCAGCTCTGGGCTTAGCGTCGCGTGGCCTGCCGCCTGCCGGCGCCGCGTGCGGCGCGATGTCCGGGGGTCGCCGACCCCGGCGAACTCCGGGGTCGGAACCCACAGGGATCCGGCGCGGGCGACCGTAGTGTCGGGGGCGTGACCAGCCCGGTGCGACCGTCACCCCGCATCCTGCCCGAGCGTCCCCTGCGCGCGGCGATCCTCATGGTCGGGATCGTGGCGCTGCTCTGGCTCGTCGAGCTGGCCGACCGCACGGTCGTCGTCGCGCTCGACCCGCCGCAGGGCCTCGACGACGACGGCATCGTCCCGCGCAGCATCGAGGGGCTCGGCGGCATCCTCTGGGCGCCGATGCTGCACGGCGGCTTCGAGCACCTGGCGAGCAACACCGTGCCCCTGCTGGTGTTCGGGTTCCTCGTGCTCGCGGGCGGGCTCGGCCAGTTCATCGCGGTCACGGCCGTCATCTGGATCGTCAGCGGCGTCGGCACCTGGCTGATCGGCAGCCCCGGGTCCACGATCGGCGCGTCGGGCATCATCTTCGGCTGGTTCGCGTTCCTGCTGGTCCGCGGCTTCTTCGCGCGCTCCGCGGCGCAGATCGTCGTGGCCGTGGTCCTGTTCCTGATCTACGGCGGCCTGCTGCTCGGCGTCCTGCCGAGCAACCCCGGCATCTCCTGGCAGGCCCACCTCTGCGGCGCGATCGGCGGGGTGCTCGCCGCCCGGATCACCGTGGCGGCCGACCGCCGGCGCGCCGGCCCGTCCGGGACGCCCGCCATCCCCTGAGCCCTGGACATCGTGTTCGTTCTGTGACTTGTGAGGTCGTGCTGGTCCTGTGCGAACGGAGAGGTCGGGCCCGTAGGGTGCGCGCGTGGAACTGATCGTCCTGGGGTGCTCCGGCAGCGGCGCCGGCCCGCACTCCCCGGCCTCGGGCTATCTCGTGCGCGCGGGCGACACGTCCCTGGTGCTCGACCTCGGCAACGGGGCGTTCGGGGCGCTCCAGCGCCACCTGGACCCGTTCGACCTGGACGCGCTGGTCCTCTCGCACCTGCACCCCGACCACTGCGCCGACGTCTCCGGGCTGATCGTCCACCGGCGCTACCACCCCGACGGGCCCGGCAAGGTCGTGCCGCTGCACGGGCCGACCGAGTCCGAGGTGCGCCTGGCCGTGGCGTACGCGCCCTCGTCCGACGAGCGCGTGGCCACCGACCTCACCGACGTCTTCTCCCACCGCCCCTTCGCCCAGGGCCCGGCCGCGGTCGGCCCCGTCGCGCTCACCAGCGCGCCGGTCGACCACCCCTGCGAGGCCTACGGCATCCGCCTCGAGTACGAGGGGCGCTCGCTCGTCTACTCCGGCGACACCGGGCCGTGCCGCGCGCTGACCGAGCTCGCGCGCGGCGCCGACGTGCTGCTCTGCGAATCGACGTGGAGCGACGGCCCGGAGCGCCCGCCCGGCGTCCACCTCTCCGGCCGCCAGGCCGGGCGGACCGCCCGCGACGCCGGTGTCCGGCGGCTGCTCCTCACGCACGTGCCGGCCTGGGCGGACGCCGGGGCGCTGCTCGCCGAGGCCCGCGAGGAGTTCTCCGGCCCCGCCGAGCTCGTCGTCCCCGACGGCCGCTACACGATCTAGACGCGGGCGGGTTCCTGGTCCTCGACGCGCCGCGGGGCCGGCACGAACAGCGCGACCACCACCGCCGCCGCGACCACCACGGCCGAGACGGCGAACGCGCGCGTCGTGCCCGCCGTCTGCGCGACCGGGGCCGCCGTGCCCGCGGCCACGAGCGCCGCGGTGTGCGCCGCCGCGAGCGTCGAGAGCACCGAGAGCCCCACCGCGCCGCCGATCTGCCGCGACGTCGTGACCAGGCCGCTGACCAGGCCCGCGAGCCCGCCAGGGACCCCGGTCGTCGCCGCGGTCGTCACCGCCGGGAAGACGAGACCGATGCCGAGGGTCACCGCGATGCCGGGCCCGAGGACGCCGGCGGCCCAGCTCGTCGTCGGGGTGAGGAACGCGAACCAGGCGAAGCCCGCCGCGGTGGCCGTGCCGCCCCCGACGAGCACGGCCCGGGGCCCGACGCGCGGCAGCAGCCGCGACGAGATCTGCGAGCCGATCACCACCGAGAACGACTGCGGCAGGAACGCGAGCCCCGCGGTGAGCGCGTCGAAGCCCAGCACGTCCTGCATGTGCAGCGAGACGAAGAACCACATTGAGAACATCGCCGACGTGATGAGCAGGATGACGACGTTGGCGGTCGACACCGAGCGGATGCGGAACACCGACAGCGGCACGAGCGGTCGGCGGCTGCGCAGCTGGGTGAGCACGAACGCGGTCAGCAGCACCGCCGCCACGGCCGTCGCGCCCAGCACGGACAGCGACACCCACGGCTCGGACTCCAGCGACACCACGCCGTAGACCAGCGCGACCAGGCCGGACGTCACCAGCACCGCGCCCGCGACGTCGAGGCGGGGACGGCTCTCGTCGCGCGTCTCGCGGACGACGGCGAGTGTCAGCACCGCGGTCACCGCCACCACCGGCACGTTGACCAGGAAGATCCAGCGCCAGCTCAGCAGGCCGACCAGCACGCCGCCGGCGAGCCCGCCCGCGGCGCCGCCGATCCCGCCCATCGCGGCCCACCACCCGAACGCCCGCGAGCGCGCCGCGCCCTCGGGGTAGGTCGTCTGCAGGATCGCCAGCGAGGCGGGGGAGAGGACCGCCCCGCCCAGGCCCTGCACGGCGCGGGCCGCGAGCAGCAGCGCGGGGTGGTTGGCGAGGCCCCCGATGAGGCTCGCGAGCCCGAAGAGCCCGAGCCCCACGAGGAACACGCGCCGGCGCCCGAAGAGGTCCGCGGCCCGGCCCCCGAGCAGCAGGAAGCCCGCGAACGCGAGCGTGTAGGCGTTGATCACCCAGGCGAGACCCTCGGCGTCGAACCCGAGCGCGTCGCGCATGGAGGGCAGCGCCACGTTCACGATCGAGACGTCGAGCACGACCATGAACTGCGCCAGGCAGCTCGCGAACAGCACGAGCCCGGTCCGGCCCCCGGCAGGCACAGTACGCACGACCGTCCAAGCTAGCCCGACGGCGGCCGGGGTGCCGGGTGGCTCCTAGGGTGGGCGCCCGTGGCACGCAGCGACGGCAGGGCGGACGACGAGCTCCGCGAGATCACCATCCAGCGCGGGTTCCAGCAGCACCCCGCCGGGTCGGTGCTCGTCTCCTTCGGGCAGACGACGGTCCTGTGCGCGGCCAGCGTCACCGAGGGCGTGCCGCGCTGGCGCCAGGGCAGCGGCCTGGGCTGGCTCACCGCGGAGTACGCGATGCTCCCGTCGGCGACGCACACGCGCAGCGACCGCGAGTCGGTCAAGGGCCGCGTCGGCGGGCGCACCCACGAGATCAGCCGCCTCGTCGGCCGCGCGCTGCGCGCCGCGATCGACCTGCGCGCGCTCGGCGAGAACACCATCCAGCTCGACTGCGACGTGCTCCAGGCCGACGGCGGCACCCGCACCGCCGCGATCACGGGCGCCTACGTCGCCCTCGCGGACGCCGTCACGTGGTTGCGCCACCACAAGCGACTCGCCGACCCGCAGCCGCTGTCGTGCTCGATCGCGGCGGTGTCCGTGGGCGTCGTCGACGGCCGCGTGCGCCTCGACCTGCCCTACGAGGAGGACTCGCGCGCCGAGGTGGACATGAACGTCGTGGCCACCGACACCGGCACGCTCGTCGAGATCCAGGGCACGGGCGAGGGCGCGACCTACACCCGCGCCACCCTCGACGCGATGCTCGACAACGCCCTGGCCGGGTGCGCGCGCCTCACCGAGCTGCAGGCCGCCGCCCTCGCCGAGCCGTACCCGGGGGAGTTGTCCTGATGGTCGAGCCCCGTTCCGCTGCGTCTGCCCCCGTGACGGTGCTGCTGGCGACGAGGAACGACGCGAAGCTCGCGGAGCTCCGTCGGCTGACGTCCTCGCAGGGGCTCGAGGTGGTCGGGCTCGACGACGTGCCCGAGTTCCCCGAGGCGCCCGAGACCGGCGCGACGTTCGAGGAGAACGCCCTGGCCAAGGCCCGCGACGCGGCGCGGGCCACCGGGCTGCTCGCCGTGGCCGACGACTCGGGGCTCGCCGTCGACGCGCTGAACGGGATGCCGGGGGTGCTCTCGGCGCGCTGGTCGGGCCGCAGCGGCACGCGCGTCGAGCGCGACGCTGCCAACCTCGCGCTCGTCCTCGACCAGATGGCCGACGTCCCCGAGGAGCGCCGCGGCGCGGCGTTCGTCTGCGCCGCCGCGGCCGCGCAGCCCGACGGGCGCGAGATCGTCGTGGTCGAGCGCTGGCCCGGGCGCCTCATCCGCCTCCCGCGTGGCACCAACGGCTTCGGCTACGACCCGGCGTTCGTGCCCGAGGGCGAGTCGCGCACGTCGGCGGAGATGGCTCCGGACGAGAAGGACGCGGTCTCCCACCGGTCGCGCGCGCTGCGGGCGCTGATCCCGAGGCTCACCGAGCTCGTCCGATGATCCGGCTCCCCTATCGGCGTGCTCCCCTGATCGCGTCGTGTCCGCCGTGACCGACCAGTACTTCTCCGAGCAGCCGACCTCGCCGTCCGACCCGGTCCCGTTCCGGCTCGAGATCGGCGGGGTGGCGCTCGACCTCACCACCGACTCCGGGGTGTTCTCCCGCGGCCGGCTCGACAAGGGCACCCGTGTGCTGCTCGAGAACGCCCCCGACCCCGCCGCGAGCGGGAACGTGCTCGACCTCGGCTGCGGCTACGGGCCGATCGCGCTCTGGATCGCCGCCCGGCGCCCCGCGGCCACGGTCTGGGCCGTCGACGTCAACGACCGCGCGCTGGACCTCGTGCGGGCCAACGCGGCGGCGGCGAGGCTGACCAACGTCCGCGCCTGCCGGCCCGACGAGGTCCCCGAGGACGTCCGCTTCGCCGAGCTCTGGTCGAACCCGCCGATCCGCTCGGGCAAGGCCGCGCTGCACGAGCTGCTGCTGCGCTGGCTGCCGCGCGTCGACGGGACGTCGTACCTGGTCGTCAGCAAGAACCTGGGCTCGGACTCGCTCGCCCGCTGGCTCGGCGAGCAGGGCCACCCGGCCACGCGCCTGTCGTCGCACGCGGGATTCCGGGTGCTCGCCGTCGAGGGATCGGGGACTGCCACGTGATCTCGTACGCGCACGAGGGCAACGGCGTCCCGGTGGTCTGCCTGCACGGCTGGCCCGGCGCCGCGTCCGACTACCGCGCCCTGCTGCCGCTGCTCGAGCGCGACGCCCAGGTCGTCGTCCCGGATCTGCTCGGCTTCGGCGCCTCCTTCCGCCCCGGGGACGTCGACCGTCCGGCCACCGACTTCGGCCGGGACGCGCAGGGCGCCGCCGTGCTCGAGCTGATGGACCACCTCGGGTTCGACGACGCGGTCCTGGTCGGCTACGACGTGGGGTCGACGACCGCGACGCACCTCGCCCGGACGGCGCCCGAGCGGGTGCGCGCGCTGGTGCTGGGCAACGCGATCCACCCCGGGGCCGCGGCGGCCTCGCTCGACGACGACCACCGCGCCGAGTTCTGGTACCAGGACTTCCACCAGCTCGAGCTCGTCGAGAACCTGGTCGACGGGTCGGCGGCGAACGTCCGGGCGTACCTCGAGCACTTCTGGTCGCACTGGGGCGCCCGGGGGATCGCGGCGCGAGAGGGGGTCACCGACGAGCTCGTGGAGGCCTACGCGCGGCCGGGGGCGTTCACGGTGTCGGTGAACTGGTACCGCGCGGGCTCGGCGACCCTGCGCACGGCGCTCGCGCTGCGCGGCAAGGACCCGCCGGCGCCGGTCACCGTGCCGACCACCGTGCTCTGGGGCGACCGGGACCCGCTGTTCCCGCCGCGGCTCGCCGAGGGCCTGGACCGCGCGTACACCGACCTGCGCGGCGTGCACCACCTCGAGGACGTGGGCCACTTCGTGCCGCTGGAGGCGGCGAACGAGGTCGCGGCGGCGGTCCGGGCGTTCCTGTAGAGGTCGGCCCTCGTATCGTCAGGGACGACAGCGAGAGCGCGTTGCCCGCAACGACCCCACCGGCGTACTCCAACGGGCAGAGAGGGCGGCTTTAGGTGCCGCACAGTGCGGGTTCGAATCCCGTCGCCGGTACTCCCTACAGCGTCAGGTCGCGCAGCAGCCGGCCCACGTGGCCGGTGGCCTTCACGCCGTACTGCGCTTCCTCGATGTTCCCGTCGGCGTCGACGAGGAACGTCGATCGGATCACACCGGTCGTGGTCTTCCCGTACATCGTCTTCTCGCCCCAGGCGCCCCACGCCTGCATGACCGACTTGTCCGGGTCGGAGAGCAGCGGGAAGGTCAGGCCCTCCTTGTCGCGGAACTTCGCGAGCTTCTCCGGCTTGTCCGGCGAGATCCCCAGGACGGTGACGTCGGCGTCGTTGAACGTCGCCAGGTTGTCCCGGAAGTCGCAGGCCTCCTTGGTGCACCCCGGGGTCATCGCGGCGGGGTAGAAGTACACGAGGACACGGTGTCCGCGGTGGTCCGCGAGCGACACCGTCTCCCCCTGATCGGAGGTCAGCGAGAAGTCCGGCGCGGGTTGACCGGGGGCCAGGCGGGTATCGGCGGTCACGGGCGGGCAGGATAGCCGCCGACCACCGGCCGGTCGCGAACAGAGCGACGGTCAGCGCGACCGACGACCACACGGGGAGGTGCCGTGGCACGGGACACGGACGCCATCGAGAAGGAGATCCAGCAGGCGCGCGAGGCGCTCGCCGGAGCGCTCGACGAGCTGTCGGAGCGGGCGAACCCGCAGCGGCTCTCGGAGCAGGGCAAGGAGATGGCCGCGCAGAAGTGGGCCGACCCCCGCGTCAAGTACGCGGTCTACGCCGCCGGCGCGCTCGTGGGGCTGATCATTCTGCGGAAGCTCTTCAGGTAGCGGGGTCCGCGCCCCACGGTCGAGCTCCCGCTGCGCTCCGTCTCCCTGCGCCGGTGGCGAGGTGGTAGAACCGCCTCGCCATCGGCGTACGGAAGGGGTCACCGCAGTGCCCGAGCTCAGCAAGGCCGCGACGGAGTTCCGACGGGCGCGGGACGAGCTGCTCGAACGACGGACCGACTACGACGCGGCCCTGCGCGACTTCCGCTGGCCGCAGCTCGACGAGTTCAACTGGGCCCTCGAGCACTTCGACGCCATCGGCTCCGAACCCGGCACCGCGCAGCGCCCCGCGCTGTGGATCGTCGAGGAGGACGGTCGCGAGACCCGGTACTCCTTCGCCGACATGAGCGAGCGGTCCAACCGCGTCGCCAACTGGCTGCGGGCGCAGGGCGTGCAGCGCGGCGACCGGATCATCCTCATGCTCGCCAACCAGGTGGAGCTGTGGGAGACGATCCTCGCGGCGATGAAGCTCGGCGCGATCCTCATCCCGTCGACGCCGATGCTCGGGCCCGCCGACCTGCGCGACCGCATCGACCGCGGCAACGCGCGCCACGTCGTGGTCCGCGACGCCGACGTCGACAAGTTCGACGACGTGCCCGGCGACTACACCCGGATCGCCGTCGGCGACCGCATCACCGAGCCCTGGCTCGACTTCGCCGGCGCGTACGACGCCCCCGCCGAGTTCACCGCGGACGGGCCCACCAAGGGCAGCGACACCCTGCTCCTGTACTTCACCTCGGGCACGACGGCGAAGCCCAAGCTCGTCGAGCACACGCACACGAGCTACCCCGTCGGGCACCTCTCGACGATGTACTGGATCGGCCTGCAGCCCGGTGACGTGCACCTGAACGTCGCCTCGCCGGGCTGGGCCAAGCACGCGTGGTCGAACGTGTTCGCGCCGTGGATCGCCGAGGCGACGATCTTCATCTACAACTACACGAAGTTCGACGCCGACAAGCTGCTCGACGTCATGGTGGAGAAGGGCGTCAGCACCTTCTGCGCGCCGCCCACGGTGTGGCGGATGCTCATCCAGGCCGACCTCACGCGCGTGCAGGTGCCGGTGCGCGAGCTCGTGGGCGCCGGCGAGCCGCTGAACCCCGAGGTCATCGAGCAGGTCCGCGAGTCGTGGGGCATGACCATCCGCGACGGCTTCGGGCAGACCGAGTCGACGCTGCAGATCGGCAACCCGCCCGGCCAGCCGGTGAAGGACGGCTCGATGGGTCGCCCGCTGCCGGGCTACCCGATCGTGCTGGTCGACCCGGTCACCGGCGAGCGCGGCGACGAGGGCGAGATCTGCATCGACCTCCAGGACGGCGCGGTCGGCCGGCCGCTCGGCCTCATGGTCGGCTACAAGGACGACCCGGAGCGCAACGACGAGGTCATGCGCGGCGGGGTGTACCACACCGGCGACGTCGGCTCGCGCGACGAGGACGGCTACATCACCTACATCGGCCGCTCCGACGACGTGTTCAAGGCGTCGGACTACCGCATCAGCCCGTTCGAGCTCGAGAGCGTGCTGATCGAGCACGAGGCGGTCGCCGAGGCCGCGGTCGTGCCGTCGCCGGACCCGCTGCGCCTGGCCGTGCCGAAGGCCTACGTCGTGCTGTCGTCGCGGTACGAGCCCTCGCGCGACACGGCGCTGGCGATCCTGCGCCACGCCCGCGAGAACCTGCCGGCCTACAAGCGGGTGCGGCGCCTCGAGTTCTACGAGCTGCCCAAGACGATCTCCGGGAAGATCCGTCGGGTCGAGCTGCGGGACCGCGAGGACGAGCTGCGCCCCGGCCCGTCGTCCGACGCCGCCCCCGAGGGCGAGTTCCGCGACGAGGACTTCCCGGAGCTGCGCCAGTGACACCGGGAGACGCAGCGGAGCGGAGCTCGACCCGATGACTTACGCGTTCCCGATCGTGCCGCGGTACGCGGAGGTCGACCAGCAGGGCGTCGTGTTCAACGGCCACTACCTGACGTGGTTCGACGAGGCCTTCACCGGCTTCCTCGACCACGTCGGGCTGTCCTACCCCGACCTCATCGCCTCCGGCGTCGACGTCATGGTCGTGCACTCGGAGCTCGACTACGGCGGCTCGGTGCGGTGGCGCGACGACGCACGCGTCGAGGTCGAGTGCGAGCGGCAGGGGACGACCAGCTTCACGCTCGGGTTCACCGTCTACCGCTCCGCCGACGAGGTCGCCGTCACCGGCCGCAACGTGTACGTCGTCGTGGTCCAGGACCCGGAGACCAAGGCGTGGTCCAAGGCCCCCGGGATCCCGGAGAAGCTGTCGGCGGCGCTCTCGTCGGGGTGAGGGCAGCCCCCGCGCGTCAGGTCGCCGACGTCCGCACGGCGAACGGCAGCACCGCCCCGCGGCGCAGGGCGTCGGCATCGATCGACGTCAGCGCGGGGAAGCGGTCGAGGCGCGCGATCGCGCGCTCGACCGGGTCGTCGACGGGGTCGACGCGCCCGCTGAGGTAGGCCCACTCGTGCTCGTCGGAGCAGTACGGCAGCACGGCGGCGAAGACGTCGTCGAAGCGACGGGTCATGCGCGCGAGCGTGTCGTGGCGCCAGAGCGTGGGGCAGCCGGCCTGCGAGCAGACGACGCCGCCGGGGGCGAGGACCCCGGAGCACCGCCGCAGGAACTCCTCGCCGTAGAGGCGGGCGTGCTGGGCCGGGTCGGTGATCTCGACGGGCTCGTCGGGCAGGTCGACGATGACGACGTCCCACCGGTCGCCGCGGGCGGCGGCGTCGACGAGGAACTGCCAGCCGTCGGCGTAGTGCATGCGCACCGGACCGCGCCCGGCCTCGGCGTCGGCCAGCTCGTCGGGCGTGTAGCCGTAGGGGAGCAGCTCGGCGCACCGGCGGACGCACTCGGTGTCGATGTCGACGTGGTCGACGCGCGCGGCGCCGGCGGCCACCGCGAGCTGGGACACGACGCCCTCCGAGGAACCGACCACCAGCACCGACTCCAGACGGTCGGCCAGCAGCATCGGGGGCACGGCGAGCGCCTCGTGGTAGACGAGCTGGCTCGCCTCGGTGGACTGCCGCTCGCCGTCGCAGAACAGCGTGATCCCCTGGGCCGTGCGGGCGACCATCATGTCCTGCCACTGCGTGCGGCCGCGAAAGAGCACCTCGTCGAGACGCCAGCGCCGGCGCATGCCCGCGGCGAGCGGCTCGTCGACCTCACGCCCGCCGGCGGCCGGGGCCAGCCCGGCGCCGCGCGCCACGACCTGCGCGCGCACCTCGCTCGCGCCCAGCTCGCGGCCGAGGGCGTCGACCACGAGCTCGGGATCGGCCTGGATGCCGCAGGTGAACACGTCCACGAACGCCGCCGAGGCCTCGGGGTAGGCGTGCACCGAGGCGTGCGACTCGGCGAGCAGCGCCAGGACCGTCGTGCCCTGCGGCTCGAACCGGTGCGCGACGACGTCGAGGACGGTCGCGCCGCCGGCGTCGAGCGCGCGGCGCAGGCCGTCGCCGATCCGCTGCTCGTCGCCGAGCACGGCGGGGTCGACGCCGCGCAGTTCGGCGAGCACGTGGCGTCCGGCGAACGTCGCGGGCTTAGTGCTGGCTGGTGTGGTGGTCAATTCCACCTTCCTCCGGGGTCTCGATCGTGGCGTGGGTCGCGATGGGGTCGTGCCGGACGTGGGTCGGCAGGGGCGGCAGGCCGTTGAAGCCCACCGAGGCGTAGCTGGAGGTGTAGGCGCCGGCGCCGAGGAACTCGACGACGTCGCCCGGCCCGAGGTCGAGCGGGAGGCGGACGTCGGCGTCGCGGTAGAGGACGTCGTCGCCGTCGCAGGTCGGTCCGGCGAGCACGACCGGTCCGGTTTCCCCGCCGCGGCCGGGCGTACGCAGGCGGTAGACGATCATCTCTCCCTCGGTCTCGGCGAGGCCCTGGTAGCGGCCCACGTCGAGGTAGACCCAGCGCCGCCCGGCGCGCTGCGCGACGAGGACGACCTCGGCGCGCAGCACCCCCGCGTCGGCGACGAGGGCCCGGCCGGGCTCGGCGTACGGGCGTGGGCGCCACCGGCCGGCGTGCCGGGCGAGGGCGTCGCGGATCGCCGCGGCGCACGCGTCGACGTCGGGGGTGAGCCCGCCGGCGTGGGTGGTGGGGAACCCGCCGCCCAGGTTCAGCTCGCGCGGGGCGTGGTCGCCGAGGCGGGCGGCCACGCGGGCCGAGGCGTCGATGGCGCGGGTCCAGGCGCTCGGCTCGCGCTGCTGGGAGCCGACGTGGAACCCGATGCCCGCGGCGTCGAGGCCGGCGGCGCGCGCCCGCTCGAGCAGCGCGACGGCCTCGTCCTCGGTGGCGCCGAACTTGCCGGCGAACGGGGTCGCCGACCCGTCGTCGCCGGCGGCGAGCCGGACCCCGACGGTGGCGCCCGGGACCTCGCGCGCGAGGAGGTCGACGTCGGCGGGGGAATCGGTGGTGAAGCGCGTGACGCCCGCGGCCCGGGCGGCGCGGACGTCGGTGACCTTCTTCACCGGGTTGCCCCAGGACAGCCCGGCGGGGCGGGCGCCGGCGAGCAGGCAGAGGTCGAGCTCCCCGACGCTGGCGAGGTCGAACGAGGCGCCCTCGGCGACGAGGAGGGCGAGGACGTCGGGGTGCGGGTTGGCCTTCACCGCGTAGCAGAGCTCGACGCCGGGCAGGGCGGTGCGCATCGTGCGATAGGCGTGGCGTACCGCGGCCAGGTCGAGCTCGAGGTGGGGGGATGCCCGGTCCGCGGTCACGGGGAGTGCGCCCTCACGCGCTCCATGGTGCCCGCCGATTTCTTCGCGGACACCACGAAACGGCTGACCCGGGACAGGGCGGCGGCGTACCGTACGGATCTCCGGGGCCGCTGGAGCCCGGGACCGCTGTCGGGGGCGGGCGTGTTGCGAAGGGGGTTGCATGCCGTCCACCTCGTCCCGAGGCTGGAACCCGGCACCGCGTCCGCGACCGTGGCCGTTCCGCACGCCGCGCAACATCGTGGTCACGAGCCTGTTCACGGTGGCGCTGGTGGCGGCGCTCTTCGGCATCGGGACCGCGGTCGTGCCGGGTGGCCCCCGGGACGACGCGGCGGGCCTGACCGGCAACGCGAGCGACGTGCCGACCACCTCCGACGAGGTCGACGACTCCTCCGACGGCTCCCTGGGCTCGCGTGAGCCCACCGGCGACGACGCCGCCCAGGCCCTCCCGGACGCGCCCCGCACCGACGCGGCAGCGCCCGGCAGCGCCCTCCCCGACTCCCTCCCCGACGACGTCGCGCCGCCGCTGACGCCGATCCCGCTGCCCGGGTCGCGGGCGCTCGACCCCGCGCCGGCCGCACCCGGCGAGCCCGCCTTCCCCGGCTCGGAGGGCACGGCGGCGGCCCCGCCGGGCTTCGACGAGCTGGTCCCCGGCGTCGACCCGGTGCCGCTGCCCGGTGCCGGCGGCGCGCCCGCCCCCGCTCCGGCGGCCGACCCGGCGAGCCCGCCCGACACCCGGGGCCCCACGGATCCGGCCCGCACGGCGACCACCGACGACGACCCGGGCCCGGTGCTCGACCTGCCGCTGCTGCCCGACCCGACGCGCGACGAACCCACCGGGTCGTCCGGTGGTCGCGGTGGTGGTGCCGGGAACGGCGGCGGGGCCGCTCGCGACGACGACGCGCCCGCGCGCGGCGGGGACGGCGGTGGCCTGCTGCCCGATCTCCTGCCCGGCGGTGGCAACGGCGGCGGCAACGGCGGCGGTGGCGACGGGGGCGGCGTCGACGGCGGTGCCGGACGGGGCGGCGACGGCGGTGCCGGACGGGATGGCGACGCCGACCGGGCGGAGAGGCCGCACCCGCACGCGGTCGCGACGCCGATCGGGGCGGTGCCGGTGACAACGGCGGGGGCAACGGCGGCGGCTATGGGCGTGAGGGCGGGCGCGGCGGCGAGGGTGGGGGCGGTGGCGGGCTGCTCCCGGACCTCGTGCCCGGCGCGGCCGACGAGACACCCGCGCGTCGCACCGGCGAGGCGACCACCAGCGCTCCGCCGTCCACCGGGGGCCGGCCGACGCTCGAGCTGCCCACCGACTCCGCCACGCCCGAGGGCTGGCCCACCTACGGTGACCCCGACGGCCCGGGCGACATCCGCGACGACACGGGGACCGAGACCGCACCCGGCGGCACCGCCCGGCGGACCCAGCCCACGCCCGAGGGCTGGCCGCTGCCGACCGACGCGACGGAGGTGTCCGACGAGGACCGGTCGGCGCCGGTGACCACCACCGACCCGTCCACCGGTGTCACCACCACCGTCGACCGCGAGGCGGGCACCACCACCACGGTCGACCCCACCACCGGGGCGTCGCTGACCACCCGCAACCGGACCACCACGGCGCCCGACGGGTCCGTCGAGCGGCGCTCCGACGGCTCGGCACGGTCGACGTCGGCGCCCGAGGGAGACGCGACCGCGGAATCGACCCGGGCCCGGACGACCACGGGCTCCCCGGACGACGACGAGACGTCGACCCCTCGCTCGCGGACTCGCTCGGCCACCGCGTCCCCGTCGGCGGGGTCGACGGACTCCTCGTCGGACCCGAGCACCCGCCCGAGCGCACGGTCCAGCTCGAGCGCGGCGTCGGACGGCGACGACGAGAGCTCCGACCCGACCACGCGACGCTCGACCTCCCGGTCCACCGCGAGCAGCGACGACTCGGACTCCTCGTCGGGGAGCTCCGGCCCGACCTCGCGCCGCACCACCGCCTCCGGCGACTCGGGCGAGTCGAACGTCGTCAACGAGTCGATCGGCAACGGCGACTCGTCCGGCTCCGCCGCGGTGGAGCCGCAGATGGCGATCCCGACGATGTCGCCGATGGATCCCCGGTTCTGGGCCTGGATCGCCACCACCGTGACGCGCACCCCCACCCCGGGCGGGTGATCGCGGCGCGGGGCACCATCGCCGGATGACCCCGACGCCAACCGTCACGCCCTCCGATCTGCGCGCCCGCGGCGAGGAGTTCGCGCAGTTCTGGCGTGACTACCGCGTCAGCACGATCACGACCCTGCGCCGGGACGGGTCGCCGCACGTGGTGCCGGTGAACTGCACGCTGGACCTCGACACGGCCATCGCCCGGGTCCTGACCTCGGGGCACAGCGCCAAGGCCCGCCACGTGCGTCTGGGCGGCGAGGAGGGTGCGCGGGTGGCGCTCACCCAGGTCGACGGGCGACGGTGGTCGACGATCGAGGGGCTCGCGGTGGTGCGCGACGACCCGGCCTCGGTGGAGGACGGCGAGCGCCGCTACACCGAGCGCTACCACCCGCCGCGCGTCAATCCGGCCCGCGTGGTCCTGGAGATCGCGCTGACACGGGTGCTGGCCAGCCGCGGCCTCTGACCTGCGCTCCGACGGGGATCGCCATCGTTCCGTGATCTGGGTTCGGGGTCTCGGGGGCTTCTCGGGGCCGGCACATCCGCCGCCCACCACGCCGCCACATTCGGCACGAGCCCCACACAGCAAGCCCCACAGGCCACCGACACCGCCGGCCCCGCACCACCCCGACGACCCCCACCCTTCTGAGACGGATCAGGTCTCGAGGGGCACGAGGTGCTCGGCGAACTCGTCGAGGAACCCCGGCCACGACGCCGGCGCCACGGCCGGGCGCACGACGAACTTCGTGATCCCCTCGTCCACGAACCGCGCCACCCGCCGGCGTGCATCGTCCCAGCCGTCGGCGACGAGGTCGGGCGCGTCGAGGTCGGGGCGCCGGTGGGCCGAGGAGGCGCGGGCGCGGTCGGCGTCCCGCTCGGAGGTGCCGGGCGGCAGCACGAGGAGGTTCGTGCCGTAGTGGTCCTCCTCGACCTCGCGGCCCGCCTCGGTGGCCGCGGCGGCGATCGTCGCGCGGGCGGCGCCGGCCTCGGCCGGGGTGACGAACGAGGCCAGCCAGCCATCGGCCAGCCGCCCGACCCGCCGCAGCGCCGCCGGCACCAGGCCACCGAGCCACAGATCGAGCGGGCGCGCCGCGCGCGGCTCCACGGTGGCGTCGTCGAGGGTGAAGAACGCGCCGTGGAAGGTCACCGACTCCTCGGTGAGCAGCCGCCGCACGACGGTCAGGGCCTCCTCGAAGACCTCGGCGCGGGGACCGGGCACGGGGTAGGCGGTCCGCTCTTCCGCCGTGGCGGGGCGCAGACCGAACACCGGCAGGATGCGCTTCGGCGCGAGGGCCGCCAGCGAGGCGAGCTGCGCCGCGACGACCGCCGGGTTGCGACCGGGCAGGACGATCACGCCGCTCCCGACCTTGAGGGCGCTCGTGCGACCCACGGCCCAGCCCATCGCCACGATCGGCTCCACGGCCGGCGCCGCGATCCGGTCGGGGAACCACACCGAGTCGATGCCCCGCGCCTCGCACCCGTCGACGAGCTCGAGCGTCGCCGCGGCCGGGTCGTGGCGCGAGGGCCCGGCACCGATGCCGATGCGGACCTTCATCGCGGCCGCCGTCATCGCACCGCGGGGTCGGGCAGGAGGCCGGCGCGCTCGGCGAAGGCGTCGAAGAGCACCCAGCTCGCGGCGCGGGACTCCTCGGCCCGGGCGGCGGTCTCGGCCCGCAGTGCCTCCGGGTCGACGCCCAGCTCGGGCAGGCGGGCCTCCAGCGGCGTCCCGGTCCAGCGCGCGATCCACGTCTCGAGCTCGGCGGGGGTGATCTCGGGGTGGAACTGCACGCCCAGGTGCGCGCCCTCGCGGAACGCCTGGGTGCAGCGCTCGGACGTCGCGAGCACCTCGGCCTGCGGGGGCGGGGTGAACGTGTCGAAGTGGAACTCCATCCACGGGCCGGGCGACACGATCTCCGGCGCGACGGTGGTGATCTCGCGCCAGCCGTTCTCGTGGCGCCCGTCCGCGGCGTGGGCGGTACCGCCGAGGACGCGGGCGAGCAGCTGCCCGCCGAAGCAGAAGCCGAGCAGCGGGACGCCCACATCGACCGCCGCGTGCAGGTAGGCGATCTCGTCGGCGAGCCAGGGCACGTCGTCGTCCCACGCGCCCTCCGCAGAGCCGAGCACGGCGATCGCGTCGAGCGTCTCGGGGGCGGGCAGCGCCCCGCCGGCGACCCCCGGCACGATCTCCACCCCGTGCTCCGCCGCCCAGCCGACCAACGTCCCGGCCTGGACCAGCGCGGTCTCGGGGGAGACCTCGTGGCCGATCACCAGCATCCTCGGTGCACCCATGTCCTCCCCACCATAACGGCCCTCGCGGAAGCGTCCGGAGGGTCGTGACAGGCTCCGCGGGTGCCTCCGCGCAAGACCAAGCCCTGCGCCTTCTGCGCGGTCATCGCCGGCGACGGTCGGGCCGACGTCGTCCACGACGGCCCGTCGACGATGGCGCTCCTCGACACGTCGCCCGTCTTCCACGGCCACGTCCTGCTCGTGCCGCGCACCCACGTGACGACGCTGGCCGACCTCCCGCCCGACGAGCTGCCGGGCTTCTTCACGCTCGCCCAGCGCCTCGAGCGCGCCGTCGAGACCGCGATGGAGGCTCCGGGCTCCCTGATCATGATCAACAACGTGATCAGCCAGTCGGTGCCCCACCTGCACCTGCACGTCATCCCGCGACGCCCGAAGGACGGCCTGCGTTTCTTCCTCGGACCCCGCCACCCGTACGGCGACCCGGACGAGTCTGCTGCGGTCGCCGGGCGTATCGCCGCTGCGCTGGACGCCACCTGAGAACGCGTTCAGTCGAGCGGCCTGATCCGCGGCGAACGGAGTACGACCGGCGACGAACGGCGGTGATCCGACCGTCGGCGGTCACTCCGGAGCGGTGAACGGTCGAAGTCCCGACGTCCGATCGAGTGATAGCGGCCCCGCGGCCACGTCCGGGATGTCATCCTCGGGGCAACGCACGCGGTGGGCTCCCGGGCACGCTCGGTCACCGCGGTCCGCCCCCGACGTCGGAGGTGCTCGTGCCGGTCCTCATGTGGGTCGCTGTCCTGGTGGTCGGCTGGTGCCTCGCCTCGGTCGCGACGGCGCTGGTGCTCGGCACCTGGCTGCGACGCCGCGCGGAGGCCACCGACCCCGAGGAGGCGCTGCGTCCCCTCGACACCGGCCCGCTGCGCCTCTGGCTGGGCGAGCTGCCCGCGATGCCGGAGACCCCCGACGAGCTGAGCCGTCGGGCGGGCTGGGACGAGCTGGCGAGCGACCTCGCCGACGGGCTGCCGGCGCCCCGCGGGCACGCCGACGACCGCGCCACCACCGCGCGCTGACCCCTAGATCTCGACGCCCACCGCGCGGCGCACCCCGCGCAGCGTCCGCGCGGCCTGCTCGCGGGCGATCTCGCCGCCGCGGGCGAGGATCGCGTCCAGCTCGCTGCCGGGCGCGACGAGCTCCTCGTAGCGGGCGCGCAGCGGCCCGAGCTGCGCCTCGAGCACGTCGGCGAGCTGGCTCTTCAGGTCGCCCCACCCCACGCCGCCCGCCTCGAGCCGCTTGCGGGTGTCGGCCACGACGTCGGGCTCGGCGAACTGCGCGAGGATCTGGAACACCGCCGACGAGTCCGGGTCCTTCGGCGCCTCGACCGGCGTGGAGTCGGTCGGGATGCGGCGCACCAGCTTCTTGAGCTTCGGCGCGGGCAGGAACAGCGGGATGTAGTTGTCGTAGGACTTGCTCATCTTGCGGCCGTCCAGACCCGGCAGCGTGTGGCCCGTCGTCTCGGGCGGCACGACGGCCTCGGGGATGCGCAGACGGAAGCCCTCGCCGTAGCGGTGGTTGAAGCTGCCGGCGACGTCCGCGGCGATCTCCACGTGCTGCAGCTGGTCACGACCGACCGGCACGAGGTCCGACTCCATGATCAGGATGTCGGCGGCCATGAGCACCGGGTACTCGTAGAGGCCCATGTTGATCCCGGCGTCCGGGTCCTCGCCGGCGGCGACGTTGCGGTCGCGGGCGGCCTTGTAGGCGTGGGCGCGGTTCATCAGGCCCTTGCCGGTGACGCACGACAGGATCCACGTCAGCTCGAACGTCTCGGGCACGTCGGACTGCTTGTAGAAGACGGTGCGCTCGGGGTCGAGGCCGGCGGCGATCCACGTCGCGGCGACCGAGCGGGTCCACGCCGCGATGTCGCCGGCGGCGGGCGTCCCGGTGAGGGCGTGCTGGTCGGCGATGAAGTACCGCGACTCGAAGTCCGACGTCCGCGCCAGCTCGAGTGCGGGCCGGATCGCGCCCACGTAGTTGCCCAGGTGCGGCTCGCCGCTGGGCTTGATCCCGGTCAGGGCGATCTTGCGCCGTTCCGTCTCCGCCACGCGCCGAGCCTATCCGCCGCGGTCCAGCACCTTCTCCGTGCGAGCCGGGCACACTGCGCGGTGTGTCGAGCTTCCCCCGTCGCCAGGCCGCCACCCGCCGGTTCACCCTCGGCGCGCCGCGGCGCCCGACGGTCTCGCCGGACGGCGCCCGGGTCGTCCTGCTGCGCAGCCGCGCCGGCGACGATCCGCTGACCTGCCTGTGGCTGCTCGACGTCGCCTCCGGCGAGGAGCACCTGCTCGTCGACCCCCGTGACCTCGACGTCCCCGGCGAGGAGGACCTCCCGCCCGAGGAGCGCGCCCGCCGCGAGCGCGTGCGCGAGCAGTCCGGCGGCGTCGTCGAGTACGCCCTCGACGCGGCCGCCCGGCTCGCCGTGTTCGTGCTGTCGGGGCGGGCGTTCACCGTCGACCTCGTCCCCGGCGCGCAGGCGGCGCCCCTTCCCGTCGACGGCCCGGTCGTCGACCCGCGCCCGGACCCGACGGGCGCCCGGGTCGCCTTCGTCCGCGCGGGCACACTGCACGTCCACGAGCTGTCGACCGGGACCACGCACGTGCTGGCCGGACCGGCGGAGGACGACGGGCCGGGGGTGAGCTGGGGGCTCGCCGAGTTCGTCGCCGCCGAGGAGATGAACCGCTACCGGGGGTACTGGTGGTCGCCCGACGGCTCGCAGCTCGCCGTCGCGCGCGTCGACGACGCCCCGGTGACGCGCTGGTGGATCGCCGACCCGGCCCACCCCGACCGCGCCCCCGTCGAGACCGCCTACCCGGCCGCCGGCACCGCGAACGCCGACGTGACGCTCGCGCTGGTGGACCTCGACGGCACGCGGGTGCCCGTCGACCTCGGCGACGGCACCGAGTACCTCGCCGGCGTCACGTGGGACACCCACGACCTGCTGGTCACGGTGTCGACGCGCGACCAGCGCCGGGTGGACCACCGCCGCGTCGACCCCGACACCGGCGAGTCGTCGGTGCTGGTCAGCGAGACCGACGACGTCTGGGTGGACCTCGTGCCCGGCGTGCCCGCCCACCTCGGCGACGGCGCGCTCGTGCGGTGCGCCGACAGCGACGACACGCGCCGGCTGGTGGTCGGGGACGAGGTCGTCACCCCGCTCGGGCTGCAGGTGCGCGCGGTGGCCGACGTCGACGGCGACACCGTGCTGTTCACCGCCTCCGAGCGGCCCGAGGACGTGACGCTCTGGGCCTGGTCGCGGCACGGGGGAGCGACGCGCGTCGGCCCGCAGTACGGCGTCTGGGCCGGCCGACGCGCGGGCGGGGTGACCGTGCTGGCGGGCGGCGACCTCGACAACGACGGGGTGCGCACCTACGCGCTGCGCGCCGACGGCCGCACGGTCGGCGTGGCCTCGCACGCGGAGTCGCCGGGGCTCCAGCCCGCGGTCCGGCGGATCGCGACCGACCGGGGCGGGCCGTCGGTCGCCGTCGTGCTGCCCACCGGGCACGTGCCGGGCTCGCGCAAGCTCCCCGTCCTGCTCGACCCGTACGGCGGCCCGCACGCCCAGCGGGTCCTCGCGACGCGCGCGATGTTCCTGACCTCGCAGTGGTTCGCCGACCAGGGCTTCGCCGTCGTGGTCGCCGACGGCCGCGGTACGCCGGGCCAGGGGCCGGCCTACGAGCGGGCGGTGTGGGGCGACCTCGCCGGCCCGGTGCTCGACGACCAGGTCGCGGCCCTGCACGCGGCCGCGGAGCAGGTCGGCGACCTGGACCTCGACCGCGTCGGCATCCGCGGGTGGTCGTTCGGCGGGTACCTCGCGGCGCTCGCGGTGCTGCGTCGTCCCGACGTGTTCCACGCCGCGGTGGCGGGCGCGCCGGTGACCGACTGGCGCCTCTACGACACCCACTACACCGAGCGCTACCTCGGCCACCCCGACACGCACCCCGACGCGTACGCGCGCTCGTCGATCACCGACGAGACGGGCACGCCGGCGCGTCCGCTGATGCTCGTGCACGGGCTCGCCGACGACAACGTCGTCGCCGCCCACACCCTGCGGCTCTCGTCGTCCCTGCTCGCGG
Source organism: Actinomycetospora lutea (assembly GCF_028737205.1). Classification (GTDB taxonomy): domain Bacteria; phylum Actinomycetota; class Actinomycetes; order Mycobacteriales; family Pseudonocardiaceae; genus Actinomycetospora; species Actinomycetospora lutea. The sequence continues at coordinate 303,146 of NZ_JAQZAL010000003.1, forward strand.
CCGGACACCCGCACACGGTGCTGCCGCTCTCGGGTGTCACGCACATGACCCCGCAGGAGGTCGTCGCCGAGAACCTGCTCCTCCTCCAGGTCGCGTTCCTGCGCGACGCGCTGGGGTAGCGGGGGGCGTACCAGCGATGCGGCATCGCTGGCACTCAACGCCAGGATCGCCACATCCTCGATCGCGCGACACGCCGACGACGTTTGCGATCGGGAACAGTTCGCCCGGGTTCCCCCAAAGCGCACCCACGCCCCCCGGCGTTCGCCTTAGCTGGCGCGGCGAGGGCGACCCGGCCCGGTTCCCGAGACCGGGCCGGGCCCGCCCCGCCCCGGCCGCGGCCGGGCACAGCGGTGGAGGGCGGGGCATGGGGCGGTCGGCGCTGGGCGGTGGCGGGTGAGCGCCACGGAGCGGGTGGTCGACCGGTTCGGCCGCCCGGTACCCGCGACGCCCGTGGTGCGCCTGCGGGTCGACCGCGCGCCCGGGCGCGTGCCGCTGCACGTCGACGGTGCCCCGGTCGAGCTCGGGCGCGGCACAGACCCGCACCGCGAGGGCCTGGCGTTCGCGGCGAGCCGGGCGGCACGGCTCGGACGGCCGGTCCGGGTGGAGCTGGCGAGCCCCTGGAGCTCCTGGCCGCTCGTGGTCCACCCCGACGGCGAGGTCGACGACGCGCGCGCCCCGCGCGCGGTTGCCGGCTGGGAGCAGCTCGGTCGTCGGCGCTCGCCCCGGTCCCCGGGCCGGCGGGCGCCGGTGCTGGCCGGTGTGGTCGCCCGACCCCGCCGCCGGCCGGTCGGCGTCCTCGCATTCGCGGCGGCGCTGGCCGCGACGCTGACGGTCGGCGCCGTCGGCACCGACGTCGTGACGGTGGCGGCGCCCGGCGACCCGGCCCCCGCAGAGTGCCGGGATGTCGCGCTGTTCGCGGTCAACGGCAGCGGGGCCGGCGGGGGCGAGACCCTCGCGGCCCTCACCGACCCGCTCGTCCAGCGGGTCGGGCCGCGCCTCGCGGTCATCGCGGTACCCGGGCCCGAGGTCGGGGCCGGCGAGCAGCAGGCCGTCTCCGCGCTCACCGACCAGGTCGCCGCGCAGCTCGCCGGGTGCCCCGACAGCCGCGTCATGCTGTTCGGCTACTCCCAGGGCGCGCAGGTGGCGGGCGACGTCGCCGCGCGCATCGGAGCCGGTCAGGCGCCCGGGGTCGCGGCCGACCGCATCCTCGCCGTCGGCCTCTTCGGCGACCCGGCCCGCGATCCGGACGCCCGCACGGTGCCCGACGGCGTCACCGGCCAGGGCGTGCTCCCGGCCCGCGAGGGCGGGTTCGGATCGCTCGCGTCGCGCACCATCCAGGTCTGCGCGCCCGAGGACCCCGTGTGCGCCACCGCGCCCGGCACCACCCCGCCCTCGCTGGAACAGGCCGTCGCGTCGCCGGCGCACGCCGGGTACGACGAGCTCGAGGTCGCGCCGGACACCCCGGCCACCCGGTGGGCGTCCGACTCGCTGAGGCGCCTCATCACCTCGCTCCCGGCCTCGGGCGGGGCCACGACGAACCCCGCCGGCGCGCCGGCCTCGTCGGGTGCCCCGGCGACCTCGTCGCGCGCGCCCGCCGGTGGCGACGAGACACCGGGCCCCGCGACGCCGGACGGCTCGACGGACGAGACCACCGCGCCGGATGGGACGACGTCGGGTGGCTCGACCGACGAGACCGCGGCGCCGGGCAGGTCCGCGCCGGATGGCACGACGTCGGGTGGTTCGGCGGACGAGACGACGGCGCCGGGCAGCTCCGCGCCGGGTGGGTCGGCGTCGGGTGGTTCGGCGTCAGGCGGCTCCGCGTATGAGACCACGGCGCCCGGCGGCGCGGGGTACGAGACCACGGCGCCGGGGACGGGCGCGCCGGAGCTCCCGGGCAGCACGCCGACCGGTTCCGGGACCGCGACGGCCGAGGACGCGCCCGCCGGCGATCTCGAGCCTGACGGCGGCGCATACCCGGCCGACCCCGGGACGTCGACCGGCACCGGCGGGGAGGCGCAGGTCCCGGCGACCACGACCGCGCCCGGCTCGGGGTCCGGCGGCTCGACCGCGGTGCCCCCGTCCGGTTCCGGTGGGTCGTACGACGGCGACGCGGACGGCGCGGACGAGCCGCGGTCGACGGCACCGCCGGGCGGGAGCACCGGCACCGGGTCGCAGCCCCGCTCGACCACGCCGCCCGACGGCACCGGCACCGGCACCGGCTCGGCGCCACGCACGACCACGCCACCCGGCGAGGGCTCGGGATCGATCACCGGTGACCGCACCTGTCCGCCCGGCACGGGTGGCGGCTCGGCCGGGTCGAGCGGCTCCGGCTCGCCGCCCCGGTCCACCACGCCCCCCGACGACCTCGCCGGCATCGGCGGCTCGCGCACCTCCGACCCCGACGCCCGCCCGTGCGAGGACGACGCGAACGGCACGACCAGCACCGGCGCCACCGGCACCACCGGCACCACCGGCACCCCGGACACCGGTTCCGCCGGCACCGACACCGGCGCCATCTGGGCGCTCACGTCCGGTCTGGCGGGCTTTCAGGACTCGAACGGCGGCAACGTCGAGGGCGGCGGGCTGGCGCCCGAGGAGGTCGAGAGTCCGAACGTGCCCGGGCGGCGGGCGGTCAAGCTCGAGGTGCCCGGCGGCGCGGAGCGCTCGGAGGTGCGCCCGGAGGAGGCGCAGAACATCCGCGAGGGCCAGCGTCTCTTCTTCGGCTACAGCGCCTTCCTGCCGCCGGACTTCCCCGTCGACACCCGGGACTGGCAGGTCATCTGGCAGCTGCACGACGGCGGCAGCAACACCTCGCCGCCGGTGGCGCTCGAGGTCGTCGACGGGCGCCTCTGGCTCGCCAACGTGGGCGACCGCGTGCGCGACCTCGGCCCCGTGCAGGCGGGCCGGAACCTCGACGTCCAGATGGACATCAGCTTCGCGATCGGCGGCGGGTCCGTCTCGGTCCACCGCGAGGGCCGGCCGGTCCTGCAGGACTTCCGCCCGCCGCGCGGCACGATGATCGACTCGTTCGACTACCTCAAGACGGGCATCTACCGCCACACCGACGGTCCGGCCGAGTCCGCGACGATCTTCCTCAACGACCTCAAGATCGGCGACACGCTCGAGTCCGTGTCCGGCCTCGCGGGCTCCGAGCAGGCCGCCGGCGCCGGGACGGGGACCACCACGCGCGTCCGACAGCGCTGAACCGCCCGATGGGGACGCCGGATGAGCAGTCCGGGGTGTGCCCGACGGCCCTCATGGGCATCAGTCCGTGGTCCGACGGCGCATCGATCTCCGGAGAGTGGGACCGACAGATGAGGGCGAGCGACCTGTTCCTGCGGTGTCTCGAGGCGGAGGGCGTCGAGTACGTCTTCGGCGTGCCGGGCGAGGAGAACGCCGATCTCCTCATGTCGATGCGCGAGTCGTCCGTGCGCTTCGTGCCCACCCACCACGAGGCGGGCGCGGCGTTCATGGCCGACGTCTACGGGCGCCTCACCGGCCAGCCGGGCGTGTGCCTGTCGACGCTGGGGCCGGGCGCGGCCAACCTCGTCACCGGGGTCGCCAACGCGAACATGGACAACTCCCCGGTGGTGGCGATCACCGGGCAGGGCGCGACGACGCGCCTGCACAAGGAGTCGCACCAGGCCATGAACGTGGTCAACATGTTCTCGCCCATCACCAAGTGGACGACCTCGCTGCGCGACGAGACGACGATCCCCGAGGTGCTGCGCAAGGCGTTCAAGCTGGCGGTGGCCGAGAAGCCCGGCGCGACGCACGTCGAGCTGCCCGAGGACATCGCCAAGCACGAGGTGGAGTCCGCGCCGATCGTGCCGCCGGAGAAGGTGCGCCGCCCCGTCCCGGACGAGAAGTCGATCGAGGCCGCGCTCGACCTGATCGCGCGCGCCGAGCGCCCGGTCCTGCTGGTCGGGCAGGGCTGCGTGCGCACGCGCGTCAGCCGCCAGCTGCAGCGCTTCGTCGAGACCACCGGCATCTACGCCGGCATGACCTTCATGGGCAAGGGCGCGCTGTCCGACCGCCACGAGCGCAGCCTCTACGCGGTCGGGCTCGGCTCGCGCGACTACGTCACCGAGGTCTTCGAGGCCGCCGACCTGGTCATCGCCGTCGGCTACGACATGGTCGAGTGGCCGCCCGCGCGCTGGAACATCGGGCGCACCAAGCGGCTGCTGCACATCGACTTCGACCCCGCCGAGGTCGACGACGCCTACCGCCCGACCGTCGAGATCGTCGGCGACGTCGCCGCGACCCTCTGGGCGATCAACGAGGGCCTCACCGACGAGCACCACTACGAGGACGTCCACCTGCACCGCCGGGTGCGCGAGTCGCTCACCGAGGAGATCACGGAGGCCGGCCAGAGCGCCGAGGCCGAGACCGGCGACTTCCCGATGAAGCCGCAGCGCATCCTCGCCGAGCTGCGCGCCGAGATGGACGACGAGGACATCCTCATCAGCGACGTCGGCGCCCACAAGATGTGGATCGCGCGGCACTACCCGACCTACTCGCCGAACACCTGCATCATCTCCAACGGCTTCTGCTCGATGGGGATCGCCGTGCCCGGCGGCGTCTCGGCGGCGCTGGTCGAGCCTGAGCGCCGCGTGGTGGCGCTGTCCGGCGACGGCGGCTTCATGATGAACATGGCCGAGCTGGCCACGGCGACACGCCTCGGCGTCGCGCCGGTCAACGTGGTGTGGGAGGACAACGACTACGGGCTCATCTCCTGGAAGCAGGAGGTGGAGTTCGGGCACCACTTCGGCACCGAGTTCACGACGCCCGACCTGGTCGCGGTGTCGCAGGGCCTCGGTTGCCACGCGCGGCGCATCGAGTCGGCCGACGAGTTCCGGCCTGCCCTCAAGGAGGCGTTCGACCGTCGCGACAAGCCGTCGGTGATCGTCGTGCCGGTCGACTACCGCGAGAACGTGAAGCTGACGAAGCGTCTGGGCCAGCTGATCGCCCGGTAGCCGGGCGTGTGACCCACGGCCCACGACGGGGCCTGCGCGTAACAGGAGCGGCGCGGTCACGGATACTTCTCCGGACCCGCCCCGTTCCGCGCGACACGAAGGTGCACCACCATGACCGTCGACAGCACGTCGGAGTCCGGCGCGATCGACGAGGGCCTCGCCAGCGCGTTCGTGGCCCTCGCCGACTCGCTGTTCGCCGTGCCCGCCGAGCGCGGGGTCGTCGGCGTGGTCGAACGGGTCGTCGAGGCCGCGCACGCGATCGTGCCCGGCGCCGACGTCGTCTCGGTCGTGCTGCGCAACCCCGACGGCCGCCTCGACACGGTGGTCGCGAGCCACCCCGTCGCGCAGAAGGCCGACGCCCTGCAGGACGAGGTGGGCGAGGGCCCGAGCCACACCGCCATGCACCGCACCGGCGTCGGCGCCGCCCTCGACCGGATGGTCGGGCCGGACGTCACCTGGCCGGTGTTCGGCGCCCGCGCCGCCGAGGACCTCGAGCTCGGTGCGGTGCTCGCCACCGGCATGTTCCCCGGCGGCGCCCCGCCGCGCTTCGGCTCCCTGAACTTCTACTCGTGGTCGGCCGACGGGCTCGACGCCGTCGACCGCGACCTCGCCCTGGTCCTCGCCGCGCACGCGGCCACGGCGATCAACGCGGTGCAGGCCCGAACGGCCTCGGAGCTGCGAGAGTCCCAGCTGCTCGACGCGCTGCGCAGCCGCGACGTCATCGGCCAGGCCAAGGGTGTGCTCATGGAACGCCGGGGCCTGACCGCCGACGAGGCGTTCGACGTGCTGCGGCGGACCTCGCAGGACCTCAACGTCAAGCTCCGCGACGTCGCCGAGACCCTCGTGACCCGCCGCGAGGAGCTCTAGAGCCACCCTGCCCGGGGAGGCGCACCGGCAGGGTGTCCAGCCCGCCCGTGAGCCGCTCGGTGTGCAGGGTCAGCGAGTCGGGGTCGACGGCCAGCGCCAGCCCGGGCACGCGTGTGAACAGCGTCGTCAGCCCGACGCGCAGCTCCGTGCGGGCGAGGCTCGCCCCGATGCAGAAGTGCGGCCCGTGCCCGAAGGACAGGTGCGGGTTGGGGCTGCGGTCGGGGTCGAACGCGCCGGCGTGGTCGAAGGCGCCCTCGTCGCGGTTGGCGGCGCTGGTGACGATGACGACCCCGTCGCCGCGCGCGATGGTGACCGCGTCGGCCCCGTCGCCGACGACGACGTCCTCGTGCGCGTAGCGCAGCAGCCCCATCCCGCCGGGCTCGGCGAGGCGCAGGACCTCCTCGACGACCGCGTCGACCGAGCCCTCCGGGTCGGCGACGAGCCGGTCGCGCACCTCGGGGTTGACGAGCAGCAGCACGACGCCCAGCGAGAGCCGGTTGACCGTCGTCTCGTGGCCCGCGAACAGCAGGCCCGCGGTCAGCTCGGCGACGCGGGCGTCGGTGAGGCGCGGGTCGTGCTCCTGGGCCGCGACGAGGTCGGAGATGACGTCCTCGCCGGGCTCGGCGCGCTTGGCCGCGGCCAGACCGGCCGTGTAGCGCTCGAACTCGGCGCGGGCGACCGCCGGGTCGTCGCCGGTCAGGGTGGCCATGCGCTCGGAGAGGTCCTTGAAGTAGACGCGGTCGGAGACGGGCACGCCCAGCAGCTCGCAGATCACGAAGATCGGCAGCGGCACGGAGAACCCGGCGTGGAGGTCGACGACGCCGTCCTCGCCGGGCGCGAGGCCGTCGACCAGGCCCTCGGCGAGCTCGGCGACCCGGTCGTGCAGGCGGCGCATCCGCTTCGCCGAGAAGGCGGGGGTGAGCAGGCGCCGCATGCTCGCGTGGTCGGCGTCCTCGTGCTCGTGCTCGCCGGTCGGGCCGGCCATCACGCCGGCGTCCGAGACGCGCGCGGCCTCCTCCGGCTTCGGGTGCGACCGGCCGAGGCGACGGTCGGCGAAGAGGGCCTTGGCCTCCTCGTAGCGGGTCACCAGCCACACCACGTCGCCGGCGGGCGTCCGCACGCGGGTGATCGGCCCGGCGGCGCGCAGGCGCTCGTAGAGCGGGGAGATCGCCAGCACGCCCTCGCGCGGGAAGGGCAGCTGGGGCAGATCCGGGGCCTGGTCTCCGGTGGGGTCGTGCGCGGTCGAGCTGGTGCTGGTGGTGGTCACGTCGTCTCCTCGCCGGGGTCGGGCACGGTCGGATCGTCGGTGCGGGAGGCGAGCCGGTCGAGCCAGGCCTGCTCCTCGCGGATGCGGCGCAGGACCTCGTCGAGGACGAGGCCGGCCCAGGGGTCGTCGGCGGCCTCGGCGAGGCCCGCGAGGCGCGTGCGCCGCTCGGCGAGCACCCGCCCGCGGGCGGCGAGGACGCCGCGCCGCTCGTCGGGCGAGAGCCGCCCGAAGCCGGCGAGGCGCGCCAGGAACTCGGCCTCGTCGCCCGCGAGCTCCTCGGGCAGGTCGGCGAGCTGGTCGTGGAGCAGCTCGCGGCCGACGTCGGTGAGCGTGTAGACGTGCCGCGGCGGGCGCCCCTCCTGCGGCTCGAGCGTGCGGGTGACCGCGCCGGCCTCCCCGAAGCGCCGCAGCGCCGGGTAGAGCGAGTTGTTGTGAAGCTTGATGCCCGTGGCGGCCTCGACGCGGCGGCGCAGCTCGTAGCCGTGCGACGGGCGCCGGGCCAGCTGGCTCAGCAGAAGGACGTCCACCCACACATAGGTCAGCGTGACCTAGGTCGGCGGGTCCCGCCACCCGAGGTGACCTTCTCGCCGGCGGCGGCTCGGGCATGGGCCTGACGGCCACCGAGATGTCGGAGGGTGCGCGCTCCGACGACGAGACGATGACGAGACGGTCTGCGCCCGCCAGCCGATGCCCGTCGGTCAGCCGGACATGGGCTGAGCCGGCGTCCTCAGACGTCGAGCAGCGTGCGCCAGACGCGCCCGGCCCCCCGGCCCTGCAGCACCGTGTGCACGGTGACGCCGTTGCTGCGCTCGACGCCGGGCTCCGAGCGCGAGGCGTCCAGCAGGCGCGGCGCCGGGAACGCCGACCCCTTCGGACGGGTCAGCGTGACCCGGTGGCGGCGCCCGCCCACGGTGATCCGCATTCCGCTCGAGCCGTGGTACCAGGGGAAGGCCAGCCGCTCGACCGCGCCGAGCGGCGCGTCGAAGACGACGCCGGTGCTCGTCGTCAGCCGCAGCCGCCCCGCGTAGAGGCTCAGCACCCCGGGCTCGTTGGTGAGCCCTCGCAGCAGCCAGGCCGGCGTCGCGTACGACGGCGCCAGGTGGGTGGGGCTGGCGGGGGTCAAGCGGGTGGTCACGGCGACCTCGGGGGCACGGCGGGAGTAGCGACCCGGTTCACTGTAGGTGAAGCGGTGCGACCGCCGCTGGGCTGGATGGGTGGTTGTCAGGGGACCACCGTGACCGGCCACTTCCCCGCGCGCACGAGCCGGCCCGCGAGCGAGCCGACGATGCGGTGCCCGGCGCTGGTCGAGGCGCCGACCACGACGAGGTCGACCCGCCGCTCGTCGGCCAGCCGCACGATCTCGTGGTAAGGATCGCCCGCCACGCGCACGAGCTCGCCGGTCAGCGCGAGGTCCTCGAGGTAGCGCTTGGCCTCGCCCTGCACCTCGGCGGCCAGCTGCTGGGCGGTGTCGCTCAGCACCGCGAGCGCGCCGGGGGCCATGGCCGCCAGCGACGACGTGGTCGCCACCGTGACGACGAGCAGGTGGGCGTGCTGGCGGCGCGCGAGCCCCGCGGCGTACGCGCCGGCGCGCAGCGAGGTGATCGACCCGTCGACCCCGACCAGGATGGTGCCGGGCCCGTCGGTCCCGAGCTCGAAGCCCGTCATGGCCCGATCGTGCGCCTGCGGGCATCAGCCCGCGAACTGCACCGCCGTGCGCTGCCCCACACGGTGCGCGATCTGCTCGTCGATGATCCGGCGGTGCTCGGGGTCGTCGCGGTAGGCGGTGTAGGCGTCGACGTCGTCGAACACGGCGACCACGGCGAAGTCGGCGTTGTTCGCGGCGAGGCCGGCGTCGGTCCCGCACGTCCACGACCGCAGGCCGGGGAGGTCGGCCTCGGCGACCCAGCGGCGCAGGCTCTCGGCGATCCCGTCGACCACGGCGGGGTCGTCGGCCGCGTCGCCGGTCCAGGAGAACGTGACGACGTGCGTGAAGCTCATGGGCCCATCCTGATCGGGTTCGGCAGGTCGACAAACACCGGGTCCTCGCCGCGCCCGGCCGCCCAGCTGCGCAGGTGCGCCTTGGCGGGCAGCGTCGGGCTGGTCGCCAGGTCGTGCGCCCACGGCGCGGCGTCGGGGTCGGTCACCTCCGCGAGCACCGCCGCGACCGTGCCCCACAGCGCCCGCTCGCCGACGGTGTGCCGGCCGAGGACGGCGACGAGCAGGGCGAGGTGGTTGACCACCCCGTGGTAGCGCAGGCGCTGCCACGCCTCCTCGGGGGAGTAGACGAGCGGGGAGTCCGCGGCCACGCCGGCCGGGAGGTGGTCGCGGCGCAGGTGGGCGCCCTCGAGGTCGCGCACCCAGCAGGCCGTCGGCCACCCGCCGGCGTCGGTGACCACGAGCGTGTTCTGCGGGTGCGCCTCGAACCCCAGGCCCGCGGACCCGAACAGCCGCAGCAGGGGCACCAGCGACACCGAGAGCCAGCGGCGCAGCCACGCGTGGACGTCGCCGGCGGCGCGCACCTCGCTGAGCAGCGGCGGCTCCTCGCCCTGCGGGCCGTCCTCGAGCAGCGCGGCGAGCACCCGGGGACGGCCGGGCGGGAAGGGCGCGCGGGTGATGACGGTGAGGTCGGCGGTGAGCCGCTCGCCCCCGACCGCGGGGTCGAGGGTGGCGAACCCGCGGTCGGTGATCACCCCGAAGCCCGGCGGCAGCGCCCCGAGCCCCGCCACCACCGCCGCGGCGTCGGTCGCGCGACGGGCGTGCTCGAGCGGCGTGGTGCGCACGAAGTGGGTGAGGCGGGCGCGCAGCGGGAGCTTCCACGACGCCCCGGTCGCCCCGTCGACGACCGTGCGCACCGAGGACGTCGGCCACACCGGGTCGCCGAGCGGCCCGAGCCACCGCACGGCGCCCTCGGCCTCGAGCAGCGCGAGCGTGGGGTCGCGGGCGAGCACCCCGGCCTGGAACGGGTGCACGGGCAGCGCCGTCCAGCCCGCGGGCAGGCGCGCCGCCACCGCCGGCGGCGGGTCGCCCGGCGTGCCGCCCGTGAGCACCAGGTCGGGCCGCACCGCGAGGTGGTGCAGGACGAACGACGCGCCGAGCTCGGGCATCCAGGCGGCGAGGTCGGCGTCGTCGAGCCCCTCGGCGCTCTTGGGGGTGGGGTGGAGCGGGTGGCCGTAGCGCACCGCCTGCTCGGCGTCACGGGTCGGGTCGCCGCTGCTCCGGACCGGTGCGCCGAGGTAGCGGGCGGTGCGGTCGACGCTGCCGGCGACCAGCGCGGCGAGGCGGTCGGGCGGCTCGCCCCCGCCGACGGTGTCGAGGACCGCGGCGACGACCTCGTCGTGGCTCGCGGGCCGGTCGTCGAGGAGGACCTCGCCGGTCAGCCGGTGGTGCCCGGTCGGCGACCACGACGCGATGCCCAGGGTGAGCGTGCCCGCGGGCAGCGCCAGCGCGAGGGTGTCGCCGTCGCGGACCGCGGGCGGGTCGAGCTCGCGCAGCAGCGAGGCGACGAGCCGCTCACGCGCGGCGCGCTCGGCGCGGACGCGCGGGCTCGGTCCACGGCCGGTGGTCATCGCGACCAGTCTGCCCGTCACACCGCGCCGCTCACGGCCTCACTGCTGTCGCGGCGGAAGCGGCGCTTGTAGCGGCGCCAGTCGAAGTGCTCGAGGAACTCGGCGGCCTGGGCGTAGCCGCTCTCGTAGAGGGCGCGCGCCCGGTCCGGGCTGATCCCGAAGTCCAGCAGGCCGACCGCGCCGGCGTCGACGTGGATGGTGCGCGCGGCGACCCACGGCTGGTTGAGGACGGCCTGGTCGCGGCCGAGGATCATCGTGGTGATCAGCTGCTCGAGCAGGCGCAACGGCGCGGGCTGCGGGATGTCGAACCACCGCGAGTGGAACAGGGCGACGCGGTCGCCGATGCCGGGCTTGGGCGCGGTGGTGATCGTGACCCCGAACGTCGGCCAGCTCGGCTCCCGGCCGTCGGTGCGGTCGAGCGAGTCGATCGGGAAGTTCGACAGCAGGCCGCCGTCGACCAGCGTCGACGTCAGGCCCGTGCGGGGGTTGGTCAGCGTGGTCGGCTTGAACAGGAACGGGATGGCCATCGAGGCGCGCACCGCGTCGGCCACGGACTGGGTGTCGGGGTCGAGCCCGTACACCGAGCGGTAGTCCCAGGGCAGCCGGACGAGCTGGCCGAGCGTGAGGTCCGAGCACGTCACGACCAGCCGGTAGCGCTGGTCGCGCGGCAGCGAGTCGTCCTCGATGCGCAGGTCGCCGAACGTGTGGACGCCGAGCGCGGCGAGCTCGTCGGCCACCCACGAGTGCAGCCATTCGCCCTGGTAGAGCCCCTGCCCGCCGAGGAACGCGAGCGCGGGCCCGGCCAGCGGCAGACGCCCGATGCCGCTGCGGTCGGCGACCTCGCGGAAGTTCAGCCGCGCCGTGATCTCTCCGAGCTGCTCGCCCACCGCGCCCGCGGCGGCCATCGCGCCGACGAGGGCGCCCGCCGACGTGCCCGAGATGCGGTGCGCTGTCCATCCGCGGTCGGTCATCGCCGCGACGGCGCCGGCGAGTCCGATGCCCTTGACCCCGCCGCCCTCGAGGACGAGGTCGGCCGGGCGGGCGCGCCGGCGTCGGCCGGACGGTGTGGTGGCCCCGGTGGCGGTGGTGGCCGCGGCGGTGGTGGCCGTGGTCGTGGTGGCCATGGAGGTCATGTTCCCCCCGACGTGCCGGGGCACCGGGGACGTGGTGGGGTGAATCCGTGAGCGCGCCCACCGACGTGACCGCCCTGGGGAACAGGGAGTTCGTCTCCCTGACGACGTTCCGCCGGACGGGGGAGCCGGTGCCGACCCCGGTCTGGGTGGCCCGCGACGGCGACGCGCTCGTCGTCATCACGTCCGCGGCCAGCGGGAAGGTCAAGCGCAGCCGCCGCGATCCCCGCGTCGTCCTGCGCCCGTGCGACCGGCGCGGCACCGTGGCGCCCGACGCGCCCAGCGTCGAGGGGCGCGCGGAGGTCGTCACGGACGCTGCCGCCCAGGAGGGTCCGCGGCGTGCGCTCGCCGCCAAGTACGGACTCCAGTGGCGCCTCGTGAACCTGATGGGCCTGGTCGGACGGCTCGCCGAGCTCGTCGGCCGCGGCCCCGGCGCCGAGCGGGTCATCCTCCGGCTGCGGAACTGACACGTCTCACCCCTCGTGGCGCAGCCGGTCCAGGTCGTCGTGCGCGCGCTCCAGGTCCGCGCGGGCCTCGTCGCGCTCGGTCCGGGCCTCGTCCCGCTCGGCCCGGGCGGTCTCGAGGTCCCGCTGCGCGTCGGCCAGGTCACCGCGCAGGGTGAGGATCGACGCCGCGCCCGCGATGGTGTGGCCCTCGTCGGACAGCTCGCGCACCCGCGCGGCGAAGTCGACCTGCCGCCGTGAGTACCGGCGCTGGCCGCCGGCCGAGCGGTGCGGGTGCAGCAGGTCGGCGGTGTCGAGGCTGCGCAGGAAGGCCGGCGCCACGCCGATGAGCTCCGCGGCCTGACCGATGGTCAGCGACGGGTAGTCGAGGTCGTCCAGGCGTTCCACGCCCATGAGGCCCTCCTCTCGGGCAGGACGGGAGCACGCGTGAACACCCGCCGGGCCCTGCCCGGCGGGTGCTCACGTCTCGGTGATGGTCGTGTCGGGCCGGAGGGGTGTCAGGACGTCGGCGCCTCCTCGCTGTGCTCGGGACGGGCGCCCTCGATCGTGGTCGCGGCGCCGCCGTGCTCGATCTCGATGCGACGCGGCTTCGCCTTCTCGACGACCGGGATGGTCAACGTCAGCACGCCGTCGGTGTACGACGCGTGCAACTGGTCGGAGTCGAGGTCGCGTCCGAGCACGAGCTGACGGCTGTAGCGGCCGCGGGGGCGCTCGGCGACCAGGTAGTCGCCGTCACCGCTGGGGGCCGTGCGTGCCGCGGTGACCGTCAGGGCGTTCCCCTCCACCGACACGTCGATCGATCCCGGGTCGACCCCGGGGAGGTCGAACGAGGCGACGAAGTGGTCGCCCGCCCGGTACGCGTCCATGGGCATGCCGCTCGCCGCCTGCTGGCGAGCAGCGCCGGTGAGACGCTCGAGGGCGCGGAAGGTGTCGAAGGGGTCGTGGTTCAGCAGCACGATCGGTCATCTCCTCTCATCGACGCACTGCGTTCCTACTGACTGCCGTGCACATAGTTATAGCTCGATCTACAGGTTTGCGCAAGAGGTCGATGAAGGGATTCCCGAGCGTCGGTCCGGCGTGCGAACGTGTGTTCGTGCCCGGCGAGCCGACGATCCTGCACGCGGATCTCGACGCCTTCTACGCCTCGGTCGAGCAGCGCGACGACCCGGCGCTGCGCGGCAGGCCCGTCATCGTCGGCGGTGGCGTGGTGCTCGCCTGCAGCTACGAGGCCAAGGCCCGCGGGGTGCGCACCGCGATGGGCGGGCGCATGGCCCGCGCCCTGTGCCCGGACGCGATCGTGGTGCCGCCGCGCATGGAGGCCTACAGCGGCGCCAGCCGGGCGGTCTTCTCGGTGTTCTCCTCGGTCACGCCGCTGGTCGAACCGATCTCGATCGACGAGGCGTTCCTCGACGTCGGCGGCCTGCGGCGCATCGCCGGCCCGCCCGCGCAGATCGCCGCGCGGTTGCGCCGCGAGGTCGCCGACGACGTCGGGCTGCCGATCACGGTCGGGGTGGCGGGCACGAAGTTCCTGGCCAAGGTCGCGAGCCGCGTCGCCAAGCCCGACGGGCTGCTCGTCGTCGAGCCCGGCGGCGAGCTGGAGTTCCTGCACCCGCTGCCGATCGAGGTGCTGTGGGGCGTCGGCGAGGTGACCTCGCGCAAGCTGCGGGGCCAGGGCATCGCCACGGTGGGCGACCTCGCGGCGATGGGCGCGCCGGGGCTCGAGTCGCTGCTGGGGAAGGCCGCCGGGCGGCACCTCGACGCCCTCGCCCACGGCCGCGACCCCCGCCGCGTGCAGGTGGGGCGCCGCCGGCGGTCGATCGGCGCGCAGCGCGCCATGGGCAACCGGCCGATCCCGCCGGAGCGGGTCGACGCCGTGCTCATGGGGCTGGTCGATCGCGTCACCCGGCGCATGCGGCGGGCGGGGCGCACGGGCCGCACCGTCACCCTGCGGCTGCGCTTCGGCGACTTCAGCCGCGCGACCCGCTCGCACACCCTCGCCCGGTCCACCGCCGAGACCGACGCGATCATGGGCGCGATCCGTGTGCTCGCGCAGGCCGCGGCGCCGCTGATGTACGAGCGCGGCCTGACGATGCTCGGCGTGAACGTCGGCAACCTCGACGACACCGGCGGCAGCCAGCTGGAGCTGCCCTTCGCCGGGGACACCCACCCGATCCAGCTCGACAGCGCCGTCGACGAGGTCCGCGAGCGCTACGGCCTCTCCGCGGTCACCCGCGCGACCCTGCTGGGGCGCGACCAGGGGCTCGAGATGCCGATGCTGCCGGACTGACGGCGGGAACCGCCGGCCCTACTGCTTCTTCTCCCGCCACGCCCGTTCGAAGGGCAGGCGCCAGGCGTTGGGCGCGATCAGCTGGTGGATGGCGTTCGGGCCCCACGAGCCGACGGGGTACGGCTTGACCGGCGGCGGGTCGGCGAGCAGCGGGATCGAGCGCTCCCAGAGCGACTCGATGCCCTCCGAGGTCGTGAACAGCGTGTGGTCGCCGCGCATCGCGTCGAGGATCAGCCGCTCGTAGGCCTCGAGGACGTCCGACGCCTCGCCCGTCTCCTGGGTGGAGAACTGCATCGAGAGCTTCTGCAGGCGCATCCCCGGCCCCGGCCGCTTGCCGTAGAACGACAGCGACACCCGCGACGAGTCGGCGAGGTCGAACGTCAGGTGGTCCGGGCCCTGGGTGCCGACACCCGAGCCCTGCGGGAACATCGTGCGCGGCGCCTCCTTGAACGCGATCGAGATGATCCGCTGGCCCTCGGCCAGGCGCTTGCCGGTGCGCAGGTAGAACGGGACGCCCGCCCAGCGCCAGTTGTCCAGGCCGACCCGCAGCGCGATGAACGTCTCGGTGTCCGAGTCGTTCGCGACGTCCGGGTGGTCGCGGTAGCCGCCGAACTGGCCCCGCACCACGTCGCTCGGGTGGATCGGCAGCATCGAGCGGAAGACCTTGTTCTTCTCCTCGCTGATCGACCGCGGCTCCAGCGCCGTGGGCGGCTCCATCGCCACGAACGCCATGACCTGCATGAGGTGGGTGACGACCATGTCCTTGTAGGCGCCCGTCGCCTCGTAGAACGAGGCGCGCGTGTCCAGCCCCAGCTCCTCGGGGATGTCGATCTGGACGTGGTCGATGAAGTTCCGGTTCCAGATCGGCTCGAAGAGGCCGTTGGCGAAGCGGAACGCGAGGATGTTCTGCGCCGCCTCCTTGCCCAGGAAGTGGTCGATGCGGAAGACCTGCGACTCGTCGAAGACGTGGTGGACGAAGTCGTTCAGCTTGACCGCGCTCTCGAAGTCGTGGCCGAACGGCTTCTCCATGATCACGCGGGCGCCGGAGGTGAGGTCGGCGTCGCGGAGCATCTCCAGGACCGCCTGTGCGGCCTTCGGCGGCACCGAGAGGTAGTGCAGCAGCCGCGCGTCGTCGCCGAGCTGCGACTGCGCCTCCTTGACCGCCGAGGTCAGCCCCTCGGGGCCCGCGCCCTGCGGGACGTAGGACAGGCGGGCCGCGAAGTCGTCCCAGTCGTCCTCCGCGAGCCGGTGCATCCCGTGGTTCTGCACCGCGTCGTGGGCGAGGTCGCGGAAGCCCTCGGTGTCGAGGTCGTCCATCGCGGTGCCGACGATGCGGATCTGCGGGGCGAGCTCGGACTCGGCGAGGTAGGCGAGCCCCGGGAGGAGCTTGCGCTTGGCGAGGTCGCCCGTGCAGCCGAAGAGCACGATGACGTGCGGGGCGATCGGGTCGAGATCGCGACGGAAGGGCCGCGACCCGGGTCCGGGGTAGGCGACGGACTCCACCTCGCGCTCGGTCATGTGACGGGACCGTAGTCCCCGCGGATGTCGAACGTGGGTCGGCGATCAGTCGGTCTCGAGGATCCTGCGCAGGGTCTCCAGGTCCCGGGCGACGGCCTCGGCGTCGGCGGCGAAGTCGTCCTCGCTCATGCCCTCGCGGCGCCGCACGTGGAACACGACCTCGGCGCCGTCGTCGAGCGGAACGACGCGAAGCGGGTTCGGGACCTCGGTGCCGTCGGGCAGGCGCACGACGTAGTCGAGCACGCCGAGGTCGTTCTCCGGCGCGACGGTGACCTCGACCCGCCCCATCGGCGAGTCCGCGATCCACGTGCCGGGGCGGTCGGGGGCGGGCTCGACCTGCGCGCGCGCCAGCCCGGCGGCCCAGTCGGCGAGGTGGCGCGGGTCGGAGGCGTAGGCGTAGACGTCCGTCCACGGGCGGGCGATCACCGTGCTCACCAGGCGGGTCTGCGTCGTCATGGCCGGGATCCTGGCCCGCGGCGTCGACGCGGTCATGGACCCGTCGGACACGGCGCCGGAGGCGGTCTGGGCTCAGGCCAGGGATCGGGGCGTGTCGTAGGTGCCGACGAACGCGCCGTCGCGCATCTCCATGCCGGTGAACCCGGCGGTCGGCCCCGTGTAGTGATAGAAGCGGAGCACGGTGCCGTCGGGATCGGGGACGTCGAGGTAGGACCCGTCGGGGGTGCCACGGATGCCCGAGTGCTCGACGCCGAGCTCGTCGCACCGGGCGGCGAGCGCCTCGAGCGCGGCGGAGGAGGTCGGGTGGAGGGCGACGACGTCGAAGCCGCGCAGGTCCGGGCCGCTGACGGTCGCGCGGCGGTCCCGCAGGGCGATGGTATAGCCGGCCTCGTCGTCGATGAGGCCCGCGCCGCAGAGCTCGCCGTCCTCGACGAACTCCATCCACAGGCGCAGGCCGAGCACCGCGCGGTACCAGGCCACGCTGCGGGAGAGATCGGTGACCGGCAGCTTGACCTGCAGGATCCCGTCCACCTGAGCGGACATCGGCCGTCCCCCTCCCGCGTCACCCGGTGCGGTGCCACCAGCCTGGCCAGGGGGTGACGGGGGGTCAATGAGGCGCTGGACGGGGGTCGTCGCCGGGGCCGCGGCGGCGGCCGCCCTGCTCGTCCCCGAGCTCCGGGGGCGCGAGCGCCTCCGGCCGTGGCCGATCCTGCTCGCCGCCCGGCCCGCGCTCGCCGGCGGCGTCGGTGCCGTCGCCGCGCTCGCGGCCCTGTCCCCGCGCCTGCGCCCGGTCGCGCTCGGCGCTGCGGGCGCCGCGGGGGTCGTGGTCGCCGGTCCCCGACGTCGCGCGCGGACGACGCCCGGCCCGACGACCCTCACGGTGCTCGTCGCGAACGTCTGGCAGGGCCGCGCCGACCCGGCCGCGCTCGCGGCGATCCTGTGCGCCGAGCGCCCCGACCTCGTCGTCCTGCCCGAGGCGGGGGAGCGGTTCGTGGCGCGGCTGGCCGAGCACACCGGCGACCTCGACCACCGCGCCTGGTCCGCACCCCCGCCGCACGCATACCCACCCCGAGCACACCGCCGCGTGCCCGACCACCCCGACGGCCCGTGGACGACGGTGCTCGCGGCACGGCGCCTCGGCGACGTCCGCGTCACGCCCGTCGAGGCCGGCGGGCGCTACGGCTGGCTCGAGGTCGCCGGCGGTGCGCTCGACGACGTGCGGGTGCTCGCCGCGCACCCCGTCGCCCCGACGCCCGGGCTCGTCGGGCGCTGGGCCGACGAGCTCGACCTCCTCGCCGCGTGGCGCGCCGCGGCGGGCGGTCCGACGGTGATCGCGGGCGACCTGAACAGCACCACCGAGCACCGCGCGCTCGCCGCGCTCGGCGACGCGCGCGCCCCCGGCGGGCCGCCGACCTGGCCCGCCCGCTGGCCGCGCTGGCTCGGGTTCCGGATCGACCACGTGCTGGCCGGCGGCGGGATCGCGGTGCGCTCCACGCGCGTGCTGGATCTGCCCGGCAGCGACCACCGCGCGGTGATCGCCCACCTCGGCTGACCAGGCGACGGGCTCACGCCACGGGGGAGGCCCCGCTCCCCATCCCCGTGATCCACTCCGCGCCGGTTCGTCGCTCGACCACCGCAGCGGCGCGCCCGCCGCGGCGAGGCCGACGAGCCACGTGCGGACCTCGTGGCAGATCGCGTTCATGGACGCCGCCACCGACGGGCACCACGCCCGGGGCACGAAGATCATTCCGTTCTCGCTGCACAACGTCGACGAGGTGCTCGGCGACCTCGACGTCTCCCGCGGCGCCCGGTTCAAGCAGTAGGTGAACCCCGTCGACCCGTCGGCCTACGCGGGCGTGACGCGCCGGCTGCGGGAGCAGCTAGGCGTGGCGGAGCCTGCCGTGGAGCCGCTGGCCCTGGCCTGAGGTCCATGATCGCGATCTGGGTGACGATCGCTGTCGGACCTGACAGCGATCGTCACTGAGACGACGATCTCGCCGCGATGCGGATGGATCCGTGGGGTGCCCGGCTGCGTCGAACCCGGCATGAGCACCTCGTCCGCCGACGCCGCCATCCGACGTCACGTCCGCGCCCAGCACGGCGTGGTGAGCCTGGGGCAGGCCCGCGCTGCTGGCCTGAGCGACGAAACCCTCCGTCGCCGCGTCGCGTCCCGCGCGTGGCTGCCGGCGGGCCCTCGCGTGTTCCTGGTCGCCGAGCACGAGGAGACGCCCGCGTCGCGCACGGTCGCGGCGGTGTTGTCGGTCGGCGAGGGCGCGGTGCTGGTCGGCCTGTCCGCAGCGTGGTGGTGGGACCTGTACGAGCGCCCACCCGCCCTCGTCGACATCGCGGTGGCGCGTCAGGTGCGTCCTCGTGACGGCGTCCGGCTGCAACGCCGTGACATCTCGCCCGCCGACCGGACGCGCTGTCGCCGGCTCACGGTGACATGCCGGCCGGCGACGGTCCTGGACGCCGCTGCGGGCCTCGGACTGCAGCACGGGGCACGGGTGATGGACAACGCCCTGCTCCGCCGTCGCGTGACCCTGCCCGCCCTGCGCGAGGCGCACCACCGCGGGCTGGGACGACGGGGAGCTCCGCTGGCGGGGAAGCTCCTGGTGATGGCCGGCGGCGGGGCCAGGTCGGAGGCCGAGCGGCGCGCGCACCGGCTGATGCGTGACGGCGGAATCGTGGGCTGGACGGCCAACACCGAGATCGTCCTGCCTGGCTTCGGTCGCGCGCTGGGCGACGTCGTCTTCGCCGAGGAGAAGGTCGTCCTCGAGATCGACGGATGGGCGTACCACCGGGGTCAGCGGGCCTTCCTGCTCGACGGCCCCCGTCAGTCCGCGCTGGCGGCGGCCGGCTGGCTCGTGCTGCGCACCCATTGGCACGAGCTGACCGGCGACCCGGACACGTTCCTGTCGACCCTCCGGCGCACCCTGGCCGCAAGGTCGCGGTCTCGGTGACGATCCACGTCAGATCCGACGGCGATCGTCACCGGAACGGCGATCATGGTCCAGTGCCCGCCCGGTGACGGCGAGCCCGCCCAGGTAGGCCGCCGCGCATGCGGCCAGCACCACCAGCGCCGGGGCGCCGAGGGCGTCGAGCGGCAGCATGCGCAGGGCGTGCGCGAGCAGGACCGCGAGCGCGACGCCGACCGCGGCGACCATCGTCGCCACCGGGGCGAGGCGGTCGCGCCGCGCGGTGCCGGCGAGCAGGACGGCGGGCACCGCGAGCAGGAGCAGGCCGTGCACGCCGATGGCGTGGGGGAGCACGAGGTCGCCGCCGGCGGTGGCGGGGCGGAACCCGGCGAGGTCGGGGCCGACCGTGGCGGCGTCCGGGCCGAAGTACGCGCCGGTGCGCCCGAACCCGCTGCCGATCCCGCCGCGGTAGACACCGCTGTTCGTGGAGATCATGACCATGCCGACCGCGCAGCCGACGAGCAGCACGCCGACCCGCCGGCCACGCCGAGGCGCAGCGCGGGCGGCGTGGAGCCCGAGCGCAGCGTCGCCACGAGCAGCACGACCATGCCGACGACGAACACCGCCGCCGTCCCGGCCGCGCCGCCGCGCATGAGGACGGTGTCGAGCGGGGTGGTGACGTTGTCGTGGCTGGGCACCCCGCGCCACGCCTGGACCCCGATGATCGCGGTCTCGCCCAGCGCGAGCGCCAGCACCGTCGCCCCGACGACGTGGCGCTGCCAGGCGCGCGTGCGCAGCGCGGGCAGCACGATCGCGACCGACCAGCACAGCAGCCAGCCGGTCTCGGCGAACGTCGCGGGCTTGCGCAGCGACACCGGCCCGCCGACCGGGCCGCCGAGCAGCACCGGCGCCACGACGTGTACGACCATCGCGACCAGCAGCACCGCGCCGGCCGCCCACAGCACGCGTGGCCAGGTCAGCTCTCGGGGCCGGGTCGGGGAGGCCATGGCAGGTCCTTCTGGCCGGTAAACGATGACAAGATGTAACGATCGGCGTGGTGGCATCGTTTGTCAAGGGCTATCGTTCTCCCCGTGCCGCCGAGCGACCCGCCCCCCGCGGGCAGTGCCTTCCTGCTCACCCAGGTCGGGACGCACGCCGCGCAGGCGTTCGCGCAGCGCATCGGCGAGCTCGACCTGACCCCGCCGCAGACCGGGCTGCTGCGCGCCGTCGCGGGCGCGCCCGGCAGCAGCCAGCAGGCGCTCGCGGAGCTGCTCGGCACCCCCGCGACCCGGCTCGTGGCGCTCGTCGACGGCCTCGAGCAGCGCGGGCTCGTCGAGCGCCGCCGCAACCCGTCCGACCGCCGGCTGCACGCCGTGCACCTCACCGACGAGGGCACCGCGCTGCTCGCGGACATCGGGCGGGTCGCCCGGGAGCACGACGACGCCGTGCTCGCCGCGCTGGACGCCGACGAGCGCGCGCGCCTGCGCGAGCTGCTCGCCAAGGTCGCCGCCGACCAGGGCCTCACCCCCGGCGTGCACCCGGGCTACAGGAACCTGCGCTGAATCACGGTGTGCGGCCCGGCCGGGGCCGGGCACCACGTCGCATGACCGCCACCGGGCGCTCCGTCCTCGCCGGCGTCCTCATCGGGGTCGGCGTGGCCGCCTTCCTCGACGAGACCGTATTCCACCAGCTGCTGCACTGGCACCACTTCTACGACGGCGCGGGGCTCGAGACCGGCCTCGTCTCCGACGGGCTCTTCCACGCCGGCGGTTGGATCGCGATCGTCGTCGGGCTGTTCCTGTTCGCCGACCTGCAGCGCCGCCACCTCACGGTGCCGAAGCGGGTGTGGGCCGGCGGCCTGCTCGGCTGGGGCGTCTTCCAGGTCTACGACGGGCTGTTCCAGCACAAGGTGCTGGGCCTGCACCAGATCCGCTACGAGGTCGACCTTCTGCCCTACGACCTCGCCTGGAACATCAGCGGGGCGCTCGGTGCCGTCCTCGGGCTGGTGCTGCTGACCGGGCGGGCGCGCCGGGTGGACGCGCCGTGACCGGGATGCACGACCACGGCGGCGGTGCCGGCGCCTGGCCCGCCCTCGCGGTGCTGGTGGTCGCGCTGCCCTACCTCGCGGGCGGCCTGCGGCTGCACCGCCGCGGCGACCGCTGGCCGGCGCCGCGCTGGCTCGCCGCGACGGGCGGGGTCGCCGCGACGGCCACGGCCCTGGCGCTGCCCGCCGCCCCGTTCGCCGTGCACGTCGTCGCCCACCTGCTGCTCGCGATGCTCGCGCCGCTGCTGCTCGCGCTCGCCGCGCCCGTGACGCTGGCCCTGCGCGCCCTGCCCCCGGGCGGGCGCCGGCGCCTGCTGCGCGTGCTGCACAGCGGGCCCGCGCGCCTGCTGATCGCGCCGCCGGTGGTGCTGGTGCTCGAGCTCGGCGGGATGGCGGCGTTCTACCTCACCGACCTCTTCGCCCTCGCCCACGCGCACCCGCCGCTCATGGCGCTGGTCCACCTGCACATGGTGCTCGCGGGGCTGCTGCTCGCCGTCCTGCTCGTCGGTGCCGACCCGCTGCCGCGCCGCCCCGGCCTCGTCGGTTGCCTGCTCACGCTCCTGGTCGCCGCGGCGGGCCACGACGTGCTCGCCAAGCTGATGTACGCGCGCGCCCTGCCCGCGCACGGCGGTACCCCCGAGGAGATCCGGCTCGGCGCGCAGGTCATGTACCACGGCGGCACCGCGCTCGAGATCGCCCTCGCCGTCGCGGTGATGGCCGGCTGGTACGCCCGCGGGGGACGCGCGATGCGCCGCGAGCTCAGGAGGTCGGCGCGGGCTCCGGGGCCGGCCGCGACCCCAGCACCCGGGTGAGGGCGGCGAGCAGGTCCGGGACGTCGTCGCGCGGGACGACGGCCTGCACGAGCGTGACGCGCGCAGGGTTCGCCGCGGCCGCCGCGAAGGCCAGGCGCAGCTCGCCGACGGTCGTGGCGCGCATGGCCACGAGGTGCTCGCCGCCGCCGAGGGCGCGGGCGAGCGCGGGCCAGTCCCAGGGCGTGATGTCGTTGTAGGGCTCCGCGAGCCCGTGGATCGCGCGCTCGACGGTGTAGCCGTCGTTGTCGACGACCACGATCACGGCCGGGATCCGCTCGCGCAGCACGGTGGCGAGCTCGGTCGCGGTCATCTGCGCGGCGCCGTCGCCGATGAGCAGCACGCCGCGGTGCCCGGGCAGCGCGGTGCACGTGCCCAGCAGGGCCGGCAGCGTGTAGCCGATCGAGGCCCACAGCGGCTGCCCGACGAACGTGACGCCCGCGGCCAGGCGGTGCGGCGCCATCCCGTAGAAGCTCGTGCCCTGGTCGGCGAGCACGATGTCGCCGCTGCGCAGGAAGCCGCTGACCTCGGCCCACAGCGTGTTCTGGCCCAGCGCCTCGCCGTCGGCTGCGGCCCCGGCGGCGGGCGCGGGGGCGGCGAGGGGCTCCGACGGCGCGGGGCCCGCGCGGCGCGCGGCGACCTCGGCGACCAGGGGCTCGAGCGCCGCCAGCGCGGTCGGCAGCTCGACCGGGGAGAACGTGGCCGCGCCGACCGCCGCGGTGCGCGGGCCGATGTCGATGGTGCGGTGGCGCGTGATCCGCTGGGTGAACATGCCGCTGTCCAGGTCGGTGAACACGACGCCCGCGACGACGAGCACGGCGGCGTCCTCGACCGCCGTGCGCGTGGCGGGCGGGCTGGCGGCGCCGGTGTAGGTGCCCGCGAACCGGGGCGCGCTCTCGTCGACGAGGCTCTTCGCCCACGGCGTCACCGCGTGCGGCAGCGGGCCCGCGGCGAGCAGCCGGGCGAGCGTCTCGCCGGCGCCGAGCCGGTGGACGGTCAGGCCGGCGAGCAGCGCGACGTCGTCGGGCGTCGACGCCGACTCGAGCAGCCGGCGCGCGGCGTCGACGAACCCGGCGAGCGCCTCGGGATCGGTCGTGTCGACGGTGGCGGGGAGCGCCGGGCGGGTCCGCTCCGCGGGGCCGGCGGCGACGTCGGCGGGGACCACGAGGTAGCCGGGCAGGCGCCGGTCGCGGACCTCGCGCAGCACCCGGTCGATCTCGTCCACCGCGTTCTCGTGGGTCAGCGACGCCCGCGCGCACGTGATATCGGCGTGCATCGCGGTGAAGTGGCCGAACACCCCGTCGCCGAGGGTGTGGTGCACGGGGCGGTGCTGGGCCTGCGAGGTGAGCGCCGGCGCGCCGACGATGTGCACGACCGGCACGTGCTCGGCGAAGGCCCCGGCGATCGCGTTGATCGCGCTGAGCTCGCCCACTCCGAACGTCGTGCACAGCGCGGCGATCCCGCGCAGGCGCCCGTAGCCGTCCGCGGCGTAGCCGGCGTTGAGCTCGTTGGTGCACCCGGTCCAGCGCACCGTCGGGTGGTGGGTGACGTGGTCGAGCATCGCGAGGCTGTAGTCGCCGGGGACGCCGAACACGCGGTCCACCCCCAGCTCCGCCAGCCGGTCGATGAGGTGGTCGGCGACGGTGTACTCGCTCACGGGCGGGAATCTCCCATCCCGGCCGGGGCCTGCGCGAGGATCGCGGCGCGATCGGGCTTGCCCTGCTCGGTGAGCGGGACGTCGGCGAGGACGACGACCACGAGCGTCGCGGCCACGTCCGCGCCGTGCTCGCCGGCCACCGCGTCGCGGCACGCCTGCGGGTCGACCGTCGCGCCGTCCCACGGCTGCACGGCGGCCACCCGTCGTCCGGCGTCGGCCACCACCACCGCGTACCGCACGGCGGGCAGGCGCATCAGCGTGTCCTCGACACCGGTCGGCGTCACCAGCCGGCCGTCGACGACGACGCAGTCGGCGGCCCGCCCGAGGATGTGCAGGTGGCCGTCGGCGCCGAGGCGGCCGAGGTCGCCGGTGCGGTACCAGCCGTCGACGAAGTGCTCGGCCTGCTCCACGGGGCGGTTGCGGTAGCCGTGGGCCATGGCGGCGGAGCGCACCTCGATGCTCCCGTACCCGGGGTCGAGCGCGCCGTCGGAGCCCGACTCTCCCGGGCGCCGGAACCGGACCTCGACGCCGGGCAGGACACGCCCGGCGCTCGTGGCGCGCTCGGAGTCGTCGGG
This sequence comes from Actinomycetospora lutea, assembly GCF_028737205.1. Taxonomy (GTDB): domain Bacteria; phylum Actinomycetota; class Actinomycetes; order Mycobacteriales; family Pseudonocardiaceae; genus Actinomycetospora; species Actinomycetospora lutea. The sequence goes on from NZ_JAQZAL010000003.1 coordinate 327,677, forward strand.
GTCGTACTCGTCGGGGCGCAGCGCGCTGACGATGCCCATCTCGCTGGCGCCGTAGGTGTGCTGGAGCACCGGACCGAGGCGTTCGCGGGCGCGCCGGCGCAGGGCGGGCGGCGCGGAGGCCCCGATGTGGGTGAGCGTCCGCAGCGTGGAGAGGTCGCGGCGCGCGACGTCGGGGTGGTCCATGAGCGCGACCAGCTGCGGCTCGACGAGGAACAGGTCGGTGATCCGTTCGGCCTCGATCGCGGCGAGCAGGGCGGCGGGCTCGGAGTCGTCGCGCAGCACCACGGTGCCGCCGCCGATGAGCGTCTGGGCGACGAGGATCTGGGTGAGGTAGGCCTCGGCGCCCGAGGCGAGCTGGCGGCGCTCCGGACGGTGCGGGGTGGCGACCGCCGCGGCCCACGCGGCGACGTCGCGCACGCTGCTCTTCGGGATGCCGGTGGTCCCGCCCGAGGACAGCACCGTGCCGAGGTCCGCCAGGCGCGAGCGCGACGCGAACGGCTCGGGGGACTGCGCGGCGGCGAGCTCGTCGAGACGGCGCGGGACGCCCGCGACCGGCCCGACGGCGACCACCGGGGCGCTCGTGGCGGGCAGGAGGTGCGCGGTCTGCGGGAACACGACGACCAGCGCCGGGTCGATCTGCTCGAGCTGGCGGGCCCGCCGGTCCGCCCCGGGCGGCGCCGACAGGTACACCGCCCCCGCGTCGACCAGGTGCGTCGCGTAGCGCACGGCGAGCGCCTCGGGGCGGTTCGGCGCGTACTGGGCCACGAGGTCGCCGGAGCCGAGGCCCAGGCTCGTCAGCGCCCGCGCGTAGCGGTGGACGAGGGCCAGCAGCCCGGCGCCGGTGGTCTCGCCGTCGGGGTGGCGCAGCACCACGCGGTCGCCCGCGGCGCGCAGGGCGCCGACGATCTGCTCGACCGAGGGGTGGACGCCGGGAGGATGCGGTGGGGCCGTCGGCGCGGGGTCGACCGGCTCGGCCGCCGTGTTCGTCACGCTCCGTACGGTTCCGTCCAAGGCGTCGATGATCCAGAGGCCGTTCGAGTGAGGAGCAGTCATGTCCCCTGCGGTGCGCATCGCGGACGAGGTGCGCGCGGCGGTCGCCGCGGGCCGCCCCGTCGTGGCCCTCGAGACGACAATCCTCACCCACGGCCTGCCCCGGCCCCGCAACCTCGAGGTCGCGCGGGAGGCCGAGGCGCTGCTGCGGGACGCGGGGGTCGTGCCCGCGACGGTGGGGGTGGTCGGCGGCCGGCCCGCGGTCGGGCTGGCGGACGCGGAGATCGTGCGGCTCGCCGCGGGGGACGGGGTCGAGAAGCTCAGCGTCCGCGACCTCCCGGTGGCCGTGGCCCGCGGGTCCGACGGGGGCACGACGGTGGCCGCGACGGCCCTGCTCGCCCACCGCGCGGGCGTCCCGGTGTTCGCCACCGGCGGGCTCGGCGGCGTGCACCGCGGGGCGTCGAGGACGTTCGACGAGTCGGCGGACCTCGTCGCGCTCGCCGCGGTGCCGATCCTCGTGGTGTCGGCGGGCGTCAAGTCGATCCTCGACGTCCCCGCGACCCTCGAGCGGCTCGAGACGCTCAACGTGACCGTGCTGGGCTACCGGACCGACGCGTTCCCCGGCTTCTACGTCCACGACGCCGGGGTCCCGGTGCCCGCGCGGGTCGACGGGCCGCAGGAGGCGGCCGCGGTGGTCCGTGCCCGCGACGCCCTGGGCCTGTCCGGCGCGGTCCTGCTGGCCAACCCCGTCGCCGCCGAGGCGCAGCTCGACGTGGCCGAGCACCGCGCGGTGCTGGACGCGGCGCTCGCGGACGCCGCCGACCGCGGGATCGCCGGCCACGACACCACGCCGTTCCTGCTCGATCACGTCCACCGCGCCACCGCGGGGCGCAGTCTGGACGTCAACGTCGCGGTCTACCGCGGCAACGTGGCCCTCGCGGGACAGGTCGCGGCGGCGCTCGCCGTGGTGTAGTCGGCACCCGGCGCCCGATCCGGGCACCATGGGCGGTCACGGCGGCGACCGGACCGAGGGGAGATGCGGTGACCAGGCAGGGCAGCGAGGTCGACTGGGACACGGAGCGCTCGACGTTCGTGGCCGAGGACGCGACCGAGCGCGCCAGGGGGCGGGCCGACTACCCGGGCAACGGGTCGGCGCCGGCGACCGGCCCGCACATCGGGCTGCTGGCGCACGCGGTCGGCGACCTCACGCGCGAGCTGCTCGCCGCCCCCGGTACCGGCGGCATGAACGCGGTCCTGAGCCGGGTCGTCGACATCAGCCGTCGCGTCGTCGCCGGGGCCGACGTCGTCAGCGTGACCCTGCGCCGCGGGGGGAACGAGGGCTACTCGACGCCGGCGTACTCCGACGAGCTCGCGGTGCGCCTCGACGAGGTGCAGTACGAGCACCAGGAGGGGCCCTGCGTGCGGGCGCTCGAGGCGGGCGGCCTCGGCGTGGCCGGCAGCGAGGACCTCGCCCACGACGCCACCTTCCCCCGCTTCGGTCCGGCCGCCGCTGAGCTCGGGGCCGGCAGCGTGTTCGCGGTCGGGCTCTTCCCGGTCGGCGAGAAGCGGCCGCTGCGGGGCGCGCTGAACTTCTACCGCTTCGCCACCGGGGGTTTCGGGCGCACCGAGCGGGAGGCCGCGCTCCTGCTCGCCGCGCACGTGTCGACGGCGCTCGCCTACGTCACGGTCACCGAGGCCGCCGAGCTGCAGGACGTCCAGTTCCAGACCGCGCTCGACTCCCGCGACGTCATCGGGCAGGCCAAGGGCATCCTCATGGAGCGCCGCGGGCTCGACGCCGGCGCCGCGTTCGACGTGCTGCGCCGCGCGTCGCAGGACCTGAACGTCAAGCTGCGCGACGTCGCGGCCACGCTCGCGGAGCGCCGCGCCGACCTCTGACGGGCGCGCCGACCGGCCGGTGCGTGAGGATCACCGCATGGCCGACGAGGACGGAGCCGGGAGCCGCGGACGCCGGGCCCGCGAGGCGCTGGGCCGCGCGGGGCGGCGTGTCCGGGAGCTCGACCACTCGGTGGGGCTGCGCACGGCGGTGCAGCGGGTGCGCCGCGCGCTGCCCGGCGACGCCCACTTCGGCGACCCGCTCTCGCTCGGCGGCGCCCGGCACGCCGAGTCCGCGGGGCGGGCGGTGGTCGGGCTGACCGGCGACAGGCCCGGCGTCACGCGCGAGGTCGGGCTCGGCGGGCTGCAGCTGGGGCAGGCGGTGCTCGAGCGCGGCGACCTGCTGGGCCGCCTCGACTCCTCGACGCTCTCGGTGCGCCGCAAGCGCTGGCACACCCGGCTCAAGGGCACTCCCGACGACCTGAAGATCTTCGCGATCGACCGCCACTGAGCCCGCCGATGTGAGCGAACGTCGGGGCTATGGCCCCGACGTTCGCTCACAGGGGGTGGGTCAGGCGAAGCCGTCGGGGTCGGT
>NZ_JAQZAL010000040.1 GCF_028737205.1 Actinomycetospora lutea
AGCAAGCCAGATCATCGCAGGTCAGGAGCACCTTTCGTCTTTCAGGATCTCGTGTCGAACCCAGCCCGATGAAAGCCCCGGGCTAAGAAGACGGTGACCACCGTGGTCGAGAATGCCGAGTTGGCCCAGTCGAAGAAGTACCAGCCGATGCGTTCCCCTCGAGTACTGAGCGGTGCTTCCGCCGCGGCGGCCATCGCGCACCTCGCGTCCAGTCCTCGGCCTCGGTCCGACACCACTGCCCTCGCCACCGTCGCTGCCAGGGGTGCTGTGGCAGAGACGATGAGCCCGCCCGGGCGCCGGTCGGTGGCCGGCGCGGCGGCCGCTCGCGCCTATCTCGGCGGCGTGCGTGCGCCCGCGGCCGCGAGTACGCCCCGCCAGGCGACCCATCCGCGCCACGCCCCTGTCGCATCCGTCGGGCGAGGACGGGGTCGGTGGAGGTCAGCACGCGTTGGTCCCGGTCGTCGAGCATCGCATCCCGCCCTCCTCGCCACATCGGTGCGCCGCCACGACCGCTTCCCCGTCGTCGACGCCTCCCGTCGAGGCCCTTCCCAGGACCCCTGAGCAGGCCTGTCGGGGTAGGACCGTCGGTCCCACCCCGACAGGTCGCGGGCCCTCTCGAGCCGGCATCCGAGCAGCGCCGACGCGAGCTCGGAGAACTGGGCCGTGACCTGTGGATCATTCCCTCGACGGCGTCGAGGACGCGGTCGACACCGGGCACGCATCGAGACGGTGCCGGGTGCCGCCCGGGAATCCGGCACGCTCCCGGTGCCCGCACAGCGAATTCGGGTCGAACGACCCTCCCCCAAGCGTCGAGAGCCGCGGAGCGTCGCCACTTCGTCGGTCCCGCTGAGCGGGCCGATCGGGAGCGGTCACACGGACGGGAAGGGGCCGGCCATGGGTGTGTGCGAGGTCTGCGGCAACGACTACGACCGGAGTTTCGAGGTCCATGTCGAGGACGCCGTCCACGTGTTCGACAGCTTCGAGTGCGCGATCCACGGAATCGCGCCTCGCTGCGAGCACTGTTCCTGCACGATCATCGGGCACGGGGTCCAGGCTGGTTCGCACCTCTACTGCTGCGCCTCCTGCGCGAGCGCGGCAGGTTCAGAGGGCCTGCGCGACCGGGCGTGAGGAATCGTCAACAGGGGTGCATCCGAAGTCGTGAACGCGCTGGCCAGCCAACTGCCGCGGGCCGCTTAGGGCACCGCTTACGTCACACCACGACTGCCAGCGTTAGGTTACCGCCCATGAACGGCAGTCAGTCGCACGTTCATCGACCAGCACAAACGAGCACAGCGCATCACCCGTGCCAAGGTGACTCTCGTCCACTGGGTTCGGGGTTCGAGTCCCTGACGGCGCACCTTTGTGCTGATCACAGCGCTATGGAGCGATCTTTGACGTGATCGCATGTCGCTCCAGCGGCCGTTTACTCCGCTCGACCAGCTCAGGCGACGATCGTTGCTGAGCTTCGTCACCGAGCTTGATCCCCCCGTGGGCGCGTGGCTCGGGGTGGACGAGCTCCGACGTGATCGGACCGAGCACCTGCCGGACGACGGTGTCTGGAACGAGCGGCACGCGGCATGGACGCCGGAGCGGGTGGACCTGATCGACCAGCATCGCGGCCAGCAGACGACCTACGGCGAGCTCGCCGCGCGCGTGCGGTCGCTGGCCTGGTCGCGGGCCGAGAAGGGGGTCGGTGCCGAGCACCAGGTCGCGGTGTCTCCCGCAACGACACCCGCACTTTCGAGGTCCTCTACGCGTGCGCGCTGCTCGGGGCGGCGTCCCCGACGATCCCGTTCCTTCGCTGCTTTCGGCGGCTCGCCGGCGCCCTCCGCGCTCCTCGCCGCGTGGGCTGACGGCGGGGTCGCGCTGACCACCGTCCAGCATGACGACCGCTGCGCTCGCCCGAGCAGACGCAACTCCTGTCCACTGGTGCCGGGGTCCGAGTCCCTGACGGCGCACCCATGGTGACAGGTGTCGAGTCCGGGCCTGCGGGTGCTTCTCTCCCGATCGTCCACGGCGCGCTCACTCCGGATGATCTTCGGGGGTACCCCCAATGGCTCCGCCTCTTCTGCGGCTCGGCATACACGGTTACATCAAGGTCATCGAGACCAAGCCGAAGGGCGTGGGTAGCTGCCCTGATCATGGGCGTGGGGGAGCACACGAAGCGCTGATCGGTGCCGCGTCATGCGGGTAGCGCCAGGTCAACTACGGAATGCGCGTGCACGGTCGCGTAACGCATAGAACTCGCTGTTGGGCGCTCCCCCGGTGTCGAGACGGCGCGCAGCAAGTGTCCGGGTCTTGCTACCGACTCGACACCGACCCCTGTTCACCTCCTGCGAGAGTTCTTCATTGCTGGCGGGCCGTTGATCTGGCGAGCCTGGTGCAGCACAACCGGCCAGTCTCCGCGAGCGAGCATTGTGAACTACGAGGACCCGGGTCGGTGCCGATGTGGTGATTCTAACCGGACCTGGAGGTCCTCCCCCACCGCGGATCATTCGGTCCCGTGTCCGACTGTCACCAACCTCCGTGGTCCGTGCATCTGGCGTCCAGACAACCGGCCAGTACGTATTTCCTTCAGTCACACGAATAGTGGCTGCGCTCGCCAGGACGAGGACGCGAACATGGACGCGCACGGCCCGGCGGTCGGGGGCCTGCGGGGCGACTACACAGGAATAGCCCGGGACATCGTCGACTTCACACATCGGATCGGATCCGGTGCGTGACGACCGCTCGACCTCGCTCCGGGTCCGTTCGGTTGCCCGTCTCATCCGTCGCCATTCAACCATCAGGAGGTTTTCTCCGTGTGCTACGTCGAGGCCAAGACCGGGGTTCGCATCCGCAAGGGACCGGGTACCCACTACAATTCGGTCGGTCTGCTTCCCAAGGGGCACTATCTGTACTCCTCATGCCACATCACCTACGGAGGTCACTACTCCGACTGCGGCGGCAGCAACCGTTGGGTGGAGGTGGAGCACCACGGCCACTGGGGCTACTACGTCGCGTATCGGTGCGTGAGGCACTACTTCGACGACCATGATCGGAACGATCAGGCGTCGGTCGAGGCGCTCCGGGCCGAGGGCGCGGACGAGAGTTCTGCGCCCGCGCCAGAACCGGTCCCCGTCGCCGAAGGCTGAGCGGCCCGGTTTCGCCCTCGCCGCGGTGGAGCACCGGACATCGAGGCGGGACGGCAGCCCGGGACCCTCGCGGCCCCGGGCTGCCATCATGGCGTGGCGGACACTCCGCACGTCGACGAGCTCGAGCAGATACTCCTGGTTACGGGCGGCAGTGGACGGCGAGGTGGAAGCCCGCGTCCGTTGGGCTGCCGGCGCTGGTCGCGGTGGTGAGGAAGACCCCGCGGTCGTTGCCGTTCCTACCGACCACCGTGATCTCGCCCGAGGGGGAGGAGCCGACGTCCCCCGAGAGTCCGATGGTGCCGAGGTAGGCGCAGTTCCGGACGCTGCGGTTGAAGATGACCTCGTAGGCGCCCTGGCCCAACCTCTGCGCCGAGGTCGCTCCGAAACCGCGCGCGAGGGTTCCGTCGGCGTTGACGACAGCGAACAACGCGCACGCGCAGCCGCTGGACGAGGCCTCGGCCTCCGCCGCCTCGGCGGACTGGACTTCGAGGTTCTCGGGAGGAAGATTCAGTGTCGACATCGGTGTACGCCTTTCTCGGGAACATACGGGTATCGGCGCTCGTCCGAAAAGATGGGCCGCGATGAGGGATCGGCGTGCCGGTCGGGTCGGTGTCGGCCACCGGGAGCCGCGGCAATTCAACCTTGCGGTTGAGTCTGCTCGCGAACGACCCGCCCTATCAGCGTAGAACTCGCGATGACCACTTCTTACCGCTTACCGAGTCACTCGATTCGGCACCCGCGCCCTTCTGGGTGCGCGGCGGCAACGTCCTGCTCTCGCCAGGGCCGTCCACGTTCTTGCGAACGGTCCTCACGAGAGTGTCCTGTGCCCACCTCTCGTTGAAGCCGGCGACGAACGCAACCACCGCGAAGAAGGGCAGGAGGCCTGCGGTCGCGTCGTGCGGGGGGCGCAGGGGAAGCAGCCCGGCGGCGACCACGAGGAAGAACAAGGCGCCGAAGACGGCCCCAATGATCGGCCGGAAGGCCCCGGTGGCCATTGCCATCCGCTTGCTGCGATCCCGCACCGACACGTCGGTGCGATCGCTGGTGATGCGGGAGAGGACGCTGACGACCGCCCCCAGGCCTCCCGCGCCGATGCACAACGGGATGGCGAGCGTGGCGGGGGCCGGGCCCGCGGGGTCCAGGGGGAGCCAGCGCGAGAGGACCAGCAGCACTGCGCACACAAGCAGGCCCGGGAGGAGACCCAATACATACCGAGCGATCAGCTCCTGGCGGGCCGATTCCTCCACGTAGGTCTCGATCTCCTCGGCCTCGCGGCGGACGACGACGGTCGCAGCGTCGACCTTGCGCAGGTTGTCGGGACGCTCCGGCTCGGCCGCGCAGTGATCGGCCGTACGCAAGAGGTAGACCAGCAAGGTGTACATGTCCTGCGCGACCGTGAGCTGGGCCAGGCGACCCAGCCTCGGCTGGGCCCGGCGCTCGATCACGCGACAGGATCGGATGACGGCGTCGAACTCGGGTGTGAGGGTGCCGGCCTCGTACTCGAGCCTCGTCCGCGGTCCTCGTCCGAGCCGCCGATCGCCGACGTCCACGAGCAGGACGGCGGCGCGCGTGGAATCGGCGAAGTAGGAGTCCAGGATCCGTGCTCGCTGGTCGCCCTCGTAGCTCTTGCGGGTCTCGGTGAAGAAACACGGCAGGTGACGCTGTCGGTACGCCTCGATCAAGTCAACCAGAAACGCGGGGCGGGCTACGCCATCCCGGGCGCACGTCGGGACGAAGGTTGGAGCGCCGAGCGACTCGTCATCGCTCACGGAGTGTTGCACGCTGGTCATCGGGGACTCCGGGAGGAAGGCATGCGTCCGTGGCCGCCCTCGGCGCGGGCCGCGGTCCCGAAATAGAACCATCCTGCCGAGGATCAACGGGTTCCTGGATGTCGACGATTATCGGCCCGGCCGACTGTTTCTGCCTATACGCAAGATTGCGTATCTCAGCGCGCACTACGTACTTCTACGTAGTGGGTGTGACTCGTTCGGCCCCTTTCCGGGGCGCGGTGACCTGCCACCATGGAAAGTGCAGTACACCCTCCCTGCATCCGGGATCGGGAAAGGTGCGCCGCGATCTCCCGTTGCGCAACCGCTCTCGGGTAACCCCCGGCCCGCGCCGACCGAGGAGAAATGATGACGATATCCCAGGCGCCCACGGGTGGCTCGACCGGACAGGCCGACGAGCGGCGGCGTGAACTCGTGGTGGTCGTGGCGCCGGAGGTCTCGTTGCGTGCCACCGGCGAGGGTGTCCGATCCTTGACCGGGGCCGACATCAGCTCGATCGCCGAGGTCGCCGCCGCGGAGGACGTAATACTGCGCCCGCTGTTCGGCCAGGAGGACCGCCTCCTCGTCGAGGCGGACGCCGCCGCGCCGGACGCCGCCGCTGCCGAGGTGGTGGAACGCATGGCCCGCTGTTACCACGCCGAAGCACCGGACGAGCGGCTCGACGACCTGGCCGCGCGCCTGCGCGCCCTCGACACGGTGGAGGCCGCGTACGTCAAACCCGCGGCGGAGCCGGCCACTGTGCTCGACCGGGTCGACCACGGCCTGCTCGAGGGCATCAACGACATGGCGCCCACCGGGCCGGAGGCCACCGCGGCGACCCCGGACTACGTCTCGCGGCAGGGCTACCTCGACGCTTCTCCGGGGGGCATCGATGCCCGCTACGCGTGGACCGTCTCGGGCGGTCGCGGTGGCGGGACGCGCGTCGTCGACTGCGAGTGGGGCTGGCGCTTCACGCACGAGGACCTGCGCACGAACCAGTCCGGCGTCATCGCCGGAACCGGCAGCACCGACACCAATCACGGCACCGCGGTGCTGGGGGAGATCAGCGGGGACGTCAACGCCTTCGGGATCACCGGCATCGCCCCGGACGCCGTGATCTCGGCGTCGGCGTTCTCGGTGCCGACATCGACCGCTATCAAGGCCGCGGCGGACCGCCTCGTGGCAGGCGACATCATCCTGCTAGAAGTGCACCGGGCGGGTCCCAACGCCACCGGGGTGGGGCAGCAGGGATTCATCGCGATCGAGTGGTGGCCGGACGACTACCTGGCCATCCGATACGCGGTGAACCGCGGCATCGTGGTCGTGGAGGCGGCGGGCAACGGGGCCGAGGACCTCGACGCCGCCGCGTACGAGACCGCGCAGGCCGGCTTCCCTTCCTGGTGGCGGAACCCGTTCCGCCGCGCCGCGCTCGACGCCGGAGCCGTGATCGTCGGCGCTGGCGCTCCGCCACCGGGCACCCACGGTCGCACCTGGGGACCGGACCGTTCTCGCCTCGACTTCTCGAACTTCGGCGCCTGCGTCGACGCCCAGGGGTGGGGTAGGGAGGTCACGACCACCGGGTACGGCGATCTGCAGGGCGGCAGCAACCAGGACCTCTGGTACACCGACACCTTCAGCGGAACCTCGAGCGCCTCTCCGATCGTCGTCGGTGCCCTGGCGTGCGCCCAGGGCGCGCTCCGGGCCGTCGGCCGACCGCTGCTCTCGCCGGCCCGCGCCCGCGAGCTCCTGCGCTCGACCGGCTCGCCCCAACAGGACGCGCCCGGGCGGCCGGCGAGCCAGCGCATCGGCAACCGGCCGGACCTACGCCAGCTGCTTCCGGCCGCGTTGCGCACGGGGACCTGGACCGGAGTGCAATTCCGCGGCACCGTCCCGGCGGGCGCCACGAAGCGGTGGTTCACCCACAGCTGGCCCGCGCACTGGCACGTGTTGTGGACGGTCATACCCACCACGCCGCGCGCCGGCGCGCCGCAGGTCCGTTGGCGGACCCGCGTGGAACGGGCGTCCGACGCCGCCGCGACCTACTGGATCGACATCACCAACACCACGACCTCACCGGTCGACATCGAAGCCCGCTACGCCGTTCTCGGCTGGTAGGGAAGGAGCCCCATGCGCGTCGGAACGCAGTTCACCGGACGTCTCCCTGCCGGTCAGAGCGGCCGCTGGTTCACCCACAGCTGGCCCTCCGACTGGCACGTCACCTGGTACTTCATGCCGACCACTCCCGCCCCGGGCGCCCCGGAGCTCGAGTGGGAGGTCGAGGTCGAGCGCGCCTCGGCGTCGGCGGTGACCTATTGGCTGACCGTCCGCAACCTCTCGAGCGCCCCGATGGACTTCGAGGGCCGCTACGCGGTCCTGAATTGAGGCTCGGGATGAGAACCACGATCACGATCACGGACGATGGCGCGGCGGTCGACAGCGCCGCTCCCGCCCACGCCTCGGACCGGGACTCTGACGTCCCGCCCGCCGTCGGCCACCTCGGGCCGGTCGATGCCGGCGGCCCGAGCAGCGCCGCGTCCGCCGCCACGGTCGGAACCAGCACGTCCATCGACCCCAACGACGGAGGTGCGGCACCGGGATGGCTGCGCGACCTCCTGGGAGACGCGTCGCCCGGGGATCCGGGCTCCGGCGTCTCCCCCACGCGGAACGGCGCGCTCGACGCCGGCGCCGCCCCGACGAGCTGAGCCGACGAGCTGCTACCGGACCCGCAGAGCCCGACACAGAGGAACCCGCCGATGACCATGACCAGCGTGGTCCTGCGCGACATGCGCGCCGCCAGGTCCAGCAACCCCCTCGCACGGCCCGGAGCACTCGGGCTCCAGGCCGCCACCGATGGCGCCGACGCGCCTCCTGAACCCCGTGTCGACGTGGAGAACGTCGATGTCGACGGCCTGCACGACCTCTCCCGGGACCCTGAGGTCGTCGCCGTCACCCCGGCCATCCGGACCCGCCTGATCGAACCCGTCGCGGTCGACGACGCCCCGGCGTCGGGTGACGCGTGGGGGATCACGGCGGTGGGCGCCGACCGGTCGACGAGAACCGGGTCCGGGGTCCTGGTGGCCGTGCTCGACACGGGCGTCGATGCCTCCCACGCTGCCTTCAGCGGCGTCACGGTCGAGCAGAAGGACTTCTCGGGGAGCGGCAACGGCGACAAGCAGGGCCACGGCACCCACTGCGCCGGAACGATCCTCGGTCGCGACGTCGGCGGTCGACGGATCGGCATCGCTCGCGGAGTCCCGACGTTGCTCGCCGGCAAGGTCCTGGGCGACGACGGCAGCGGGAGCTCGGATGCCCTCTTCCGTGGGATGACCTGGGCGCTCGACGAGGGTGCCCGCGTCATCTCGATGTCGCTGGGATTCGACTTCCCGGGGATGGTGGACGACCTGACCCAGGGAGGATGGCCGGCGGACCTGGCGGCGTCACAGGCGTTGGTCGCCTACCGGGGCAACCTCCGGATGTTCGACGCCCTCATGACGATGGCCCGCGCAAGGCAGGCCTTCGACGCGGGCGCATTGGTGGTGGCGGCCGCCGGCAACGAGAGCAAGCGCACCGTCGACCCCGACTACGAGATCGCGGCCTCGCTTCCCGCTGCCTCGGACGGCGTGGTGTCGGTGGGAGCGCTGCAGAAGGATGCCGCCGGCTTCTCGGTCGCGTCCTTCTCGAACACGTTCCCGCAGCTCAGCGCACCCGGCGTGAAGATCCTCTCGGCGCGCGCCGGGGGCGGCCTCGTGGAGATGAACGGGACGAGCATGGCGTGCCCGCACGTCGCCGGCGTGGCGGCGCTGTGGTGGGAGGCGGTGGAGGCGTCGCCGTTGCCCGCCACCGCGCCGACCGTGCTGGCCAAGCTCATCGCCTCGGCCCGCTCCGACGTGTTCGCGCACGGCGTCGACATCGCGGACCGGGGCGTCGGGCTGGTCGCCGCTCCGTGACCCATCTGTTCGTCAGCCACGCGGTCGGGATGCCGAGCGAGGCAACGACGCGCGTGTACCGCCAGCTCGAGAGGGCGGGCTACTCGTCGCTCATCGTCGACCTCGATCCCGAGCACGGCTCGGCATCCCACCGGGCGGGGCTGGGAGCGCGAACTCTACGCCTAGACCGTATCGAGGCCCGCCGCCTCGCTCGTAGGTCGGCGCGGGTCACCGTCCGCACTCGGTGACGGTGCCGCAATTACGGGAGGCGCCGGCTGTGGGCAGAGCGTACCGGCGTCGGGCTGCCCCGTGCGCTGGGTGCCGCCCGGGTGCGCTGTGAGGTGGTGGCGCCGTCGAAGCTCGAGCGCCCGGCCGAGGACAAGGTCAAGACCGATCGCCGGGACGCCGAGCGCCTGGCCCGGCTGCTGCGCATCGGCCGAGCTGCCCGCGGTGCGGGTGCCAGCGAGGCCGAGGAAGGTGCGCTGCTTGCGCGGGGTCTCCACGCTTCGAGCGGCGCGGGGTGCAGTTGGCCTTCGACGAGTTCGACGCGGTGTCTACGGAGCACACCCGCCGCGAACCACGGCTCCTACTTCCGCCGGGCGGCATCACCAAGACCGGCAACGGTCACGCCCGCCGGCTGCTGGTCGACGCCGCCAGCCTGGCACCACCGCCGCCCGCTACGTCCCAGCCGCGACCGCGCCCGCCGCGCCGATGGCCAGCCCGCTGCGGTGCGCGCCCGCGCCGAGGCCGGCAACCAGCGCTGGTGCCGGCTCGAGGCGCGCGACAAACGCATCGTAGGGCAACGACCTTGCAGGCTATATGAGCCCGAGCTCGCGACCGCGGTTGATCGCGCCAACTTTGTCGCCGACTTCGAGCTTTCTATAGATGTGCTCTACGTGCTTCTCGATTGTCCGCCTACTGATCAAGAGCAGAGACGCCGCTTGGTACGCGGACTTGCCTTGACTCAGAAGCGACAGGACCTCGGTCTCGCGGGGAGAGAGTCTCGACTCCCTGCAACAGTTCCAAGAACTCAAATCCGACAGTTGAGGCCGCATCGTTCCCCCCTCCGGACTAGCGCACGGTTCCGTTATACCTAACCCCACGCTTCCGCTCCAGAGGATTCTTCTAGTTTCGGCTCACCGCGGGCAAGTACGGTCACCCGATTAGCCGCCGAGCTCAGCAGACGACTGACGGACACCATCGGGAGATATTGCCAACGATTCCCTCGAGGAGCGGGATCGCTGGATGAGCCAGCCCTACTGATCGAATGCGGCCTGCTACTCTGGGCAAGAATATGGGTCGGGCGGACAGCATATTCGCGGGCAGCGGCGAGTGTATCTGCGCTGGGTAGTCCACCTGCTACGTCGCGTATGCCCACTATCGCCCCGTCCTCCTGCCTCGGGAGTTCGGTCGCCGCTGTCGCCACTCATGATCTGCTTGTGATTGCTCCGGGTTCTCGCGGTCCTGCACTACGCGGATGTTGTTCCGAGCCAAGTCCTTCGCGTCGGACCCGCACGCGCCGAGGAGGCCTGCGCGGATCTTCGAGTCACGGAGCCTGGTACGACCCGCGACACCTGCACTCTCTACCTCCACCGCAGGCCATCCGAGTGCGAGAATCTCCAACCCGCCGCTACCGCCAGGCCGACCCCTACCGCACCTGTCCGCGGAACCGGGAAGGTCAGGACACCTTGACAAACCCATCCTGCATGGGAGTCAGCCGATGGCGAGGTAGAAGTACACGTCGAGGTCGCCTGCGCGCTGTGGGTCCCGCTCCTCCACCGACAGGGGACGCGCCGCCAGGCCTTCGCGCGCGGTGCCGAGGTACTCGGCGTTGAGATAGACCGGCCTGCCGCCCGGTCCTGTCGACCACACGTGCACCGCGCGCACCCGCAGTCGGCACAGCAGTCGCGCCGGTCCCTCGATCTGCCAATCCAGCTTCTCCGTCAGCACGGGGTCGAGCACCTTGTAGCCGCCCAGGTGGAACCGCAGGGTCGCGAGGAACTGCCGCGCCTGCTTGCCGGGGACCCACCGCAGCCCGTGCTCGATGGTCGCTCCGGTGTCCTTCGTCACCACCTCCACGGAGCCGTCGAGGCGCACCCGGGTGAACCCGAATGTGGCGGTGATGCCGGGCCGTTCCTCGCTTCGCGAGGCCTCGGCCCAGTAGCGGCGCTCGGGGTCGGTGGTCGGGTAAGGCAGGTCCATCTCGACGTCGACGACCTGGTCGAATTCCCGATAGGGCGGTGTGATCACCGGGCCGGATACACCGATCTCGATCCCGTCGACGAACGCGTCGGCCCGGACCTCCCGGCCGGTGCGGATGAGGTCCTCCTCCAGCAGATCGGTGATCGTCTGGCGGCGGATCAGCCGGATCGCGGTGATCTGCAGGGTCGGCGGCTCGGGCTCCAGGTTGCGGCAGAGCTCGTCGAGGGCCTCCTGGACGGTGCCGGCGTTCGCGAGGACCTCGCAGGCGCCCGGCTGGTAGCTCGTGCGCGCGGCGGTGCGGAAGGACGCGGTGAACAGGATCGGCGGCCCGTCGTCGACGCCGAGGTCGTCCAGCAGCTGCGCGCGGACCCGGTGCACGCGGTCGGCACGGGTCGCGTCGATCGACCACGCGACCGCGCACAGCCCGCCGGCGCCGGTGGTGAGCTCCAGGCCGGCGGAATCGACGGTCTGCCCGTCGAGCAGGCCGTCCGGATCGCCTTCCGGCACGCTCCACCGGACGGTCGCGCCCACCACGGGCGCCCGGCCGCGCATGACCGCCACTGTCGGCGGGGTCGGTAGCGGCAGCAACTCGTCCGGCGGGGTCGCCGCGATCTCCTGGCCGTCGCCGCCGCGGTAGAGCAGGACGCGGTCGGTCAGGGTGGCCGACGGGACCCGGCAGTCCTCGGCGGTCAGGGTGCCGTCGGTGTCGGTGACGACGGCCAGGCTCGCGTAGCGGACCTCGGGGCCGTGCGGGGTCTCGACGGCGCCGACCGGCCAGTCGATGCTGCCGTCGGCGCGGGCGGTGAAGGTCCAGTGGTCCCCCCGACGCAGAATCGTCCCGGTCGTTCCGGCGCCCGCACCCAGCCGCACGGCCAGTCCGTCGCCGAGGTCGATGCGCCCGGACATGGTGGCGTCGCCGCTGGTCGACGCCGTGGCCACGCCCGCGCCGTCGGGGAAGGCGTCCCACAGCCGCAGGTACCAGCCGGGCAGTGTCAGCGTGCCCAGCAGCGCGGCCGCGGCAGCGGGGAGGACGACCTCGGTGTCCGACGCCGAGAGCACCCGGAACAGGCGCTCGCCCGCGGCGGCCGCGCGCGGATCGACGTCGTCGTGGACGGACACGACCTCGGCGTAGCTCCCGGGGGCGAACCAGTTCAGGGGATCCAGCACGGGCGGGGTCACCGTCACCGTCGTTCCTTCGACCTTCGTGACCGCCGCCATGACCGACGCGTTGCGCCGCGACATCTTCACCCGGAGACCGTCCAGGCCGAACCGTGGTCCGTCGGCCTCGGGGAGGTCGGGGCGCGGCATGCCGCCGTGCACCTCGATCCGGTAGAGGAGGTTCTCGGCGCGCGAGTACCCGCCGGCCGGAGCGAGCGAGCACGGGTCGGACGCCGGTGGCGCCGTGTCGGGGACGACCGTCAGGGTCCCGTTGGACGGGGCGACCAAACCTGCCCAATCCGGGTCGTCGGGCACGTCCCCGCAGCCCGGCGGAGTGGCACCGTCGCCCGCCAGGGCGAACGGGAACACCTGCCAGTCCAGCAGGGCCCGCCCCGACGCCTGCGCGTCACCGAGGGCGGGATCGGCCCACGCCGGCTCCTCCACCGGGTCGACGTGGCGCACCAGCGCCTTCACCACCAGCGCGGCCGGGTAGGCCACCGTGTCGGTGCGCGGATGCGGCTGCGTCGGCAGGGTCGTGTCGGCGGGGTTGTCGAGCAGCCACCCGTCGAGGTAGCCGTGCCCGGGCCCGATGCCCCCGTTCGTCGGATCGATCGCGAAGCCCGGAGATCCAGCCGGCACGACGAACCGGTCCGGGAGGCCCAACACGTCGGATGTCTCGGTCTCGACGCGGTCCAGGACGTGGCGGGCCTGCTCGTCCAGGTCTGCGTCCAGCAGCACCTGACCCTGCCGGGCCACCACCGAACGTGGCTCCCGTGCATCCTTCGGCCGGACCTTCTGGCGCGTCGCGTCGTTGCGGACGGTCACGGCACATCCCTCCGGGTGGCGACGGCGCCGGACCGGGTGTCGTCGATGACCCCGGCCTCGAGCGCGACGGGTAGATAGTCGTCGAACAGCGAGACGAGGTTCGCGGTGGCGACCCCGAAGGCCGCCCGGGCGAAGGCGCCCATCTCGGCGTCCGCCTCGCCTCCTGACCGGATCGCGTCGGGACAGAGCGCGTGCAGCATCGCGTGGGTGGGCTCGTCGACGGCCACGTCCATGAGCACCGGCTGCACCGACAGCGTGGTGGCGACCCGCTCGTCGGAGGTGAGCGGCGCGCCCTTCGCCTCGCGGGCCTCCTCGAGGGCGAGCGCGGGCTGGGTGCGGTGTTCGCGAGGGGTGCGCGAGTCGGGCGGCACGAACGAGTACCGCACGCAGCCGCTCTGCCGTCGGGTCACGGTCGTGGACTCGGTGAAGATCACGTTCGTCGCCTCGAGCGAGCGCATCGACGAGGGCCCGAGGACCGTGACGTTGCACAGGCCGACGTCGAGGTCAGGTGCCGTGAGTGCCTCGCCGGGAGCGCTGTCGCCGTCCAGCACGCTGTCGCGCACGTCGAGGCGGCCCGTCGCGGTGCCGCCGGTGCCCAGCCGGATCGGCCCGCACACCGACGAGTCGACGGTGACGGCCACGTCGGAGAGCGCCCCGGTGGCACCGAGGGCGACGTGGCCAGGGTGGCGCACCGTGACGTGGCGCAGATCCACCGCGTGCGCCGACTCCACCGCCAGTTCCAGCCCGGCCGTCAGCTCCAGCCCGTCGAGCACCAGTCGACCGGCCCGTC
Organism: Actinomycetospora lutea; assembly: GCF_028737205.1. Classification (GTDB taxonomy): domain Bacteria; phylum Actinomycetota; class Actinomycetes; order Mycobacteriales; family Pseudonocardiaceae; genus Actinomycetospora; species Actinomycetospora lutea. The sequence continues at coordinate 13,802 of NZ_JAQZAL010000040.1, forward strand.
CGCCCGGCGCCCCGGCGACCACCTGCAGCGGCGCGGCGACGGTGAACCGGCGCTCGCGGCGCAGGACGAACCCGCGCAGGGACGCATCGGCGGGCGCACCGGGCACCGGCCGCGGCTCCCACCACTGGGCCGCGACGAGGTGGACCTCCGAGTCGGCATGCAGCGTCACCACGAACGGCTGGCCGCCGGTCCGCTCCTCGAGGTCGCAGCGGATGAGTAGCACGAGACTGCGCCGGCCGCTGCCCTGCGACGCGACCTCGGCGAGCGCATCGGCGAGGGTCGGCACCACCCGGCTCCGTCCGGGCACACCGCCCGCGGGTCGGGTCGGGTCGACGAGCCAGACGAGGTCGGCGCTCGCCCCCGAATCGCGGATCTCGAACGGCACCTCCGGGTCGCTGCGGTCCTGCGCCCCGGCGCCGATCGCCCGGCCGCGGCCCGACGCCCAGGCCACGCGCACCTCGTCGACGTCACTGGCGTCGGGTGCGGGCTCGGCGACCACCACGCGTCCGGTCACCGGGTCCACCGCGCACGCGACGGGACCAGCGGGCGGACGGGCGAGCGGCGCGTCGACCAGGTTCGCGATCCGCACCCGAGCCGGCGGTACTCGCTCGAAGTCGGTCGCGCCCGTACGTCGCAGGTAGACGGTGAACGGGGCCCCCTGCTCGTCGAACCACGGCCGGTCGGGCAACCGAGCCGACCGGTCCGCGGCCTCCGCGCGACGCAGTTCCTCGGTCTCACGGTGCAGCGGGAGGCGCCGCAGCCGCTCCGGTAGGTCGCGGTCCTGTACACGGCCGCCGGCGGCGTCCGCCCGCCGGTCGGGGGTGAACAGCCGCAGCGGCGCGCCCGGCTGCGCGGCGAGCTGGTGGTGGCCGGGCAGGGCCTGGCCGCCGACGACCCACGCCCGCGCCTGCGGCACGCCCGCCAGGTGCGCCGGATCGAGCGACCGAGGCGCGGGGAAGGACGTCACCCGCGGCCGCAGCAGGTGCACACCCAGCGCAGTGACGGCGTGGCGGCCGGCGGGCAGGTCGCGATGCAGACGGGTGACCGGGCGCACGTCCAGCAGGCGAGGCAGCACGTCGAACGCGCTGCCCGCACGGGCCGTCGTGGTGCCGTCGACGAGGTGCGCGGTGCCGGGTCGTTCGGGGCGGACGTCGAGCAGGTGCTGACAACGGGCCAGCCGCTGGAAGTACTCAACAGCGACCGCGCCCAACCCCGTGACGTCCGCGGCAAGCTGCTCGACCACCCGAGCCGTGCCCTTGCCGCGTCGGTAGCGGACGGTGTTGGCGACGTAGGCGCGCTGGTCCAACGCCGAGCCGGGCGGACCGGGGCGCACTGGGGTGGCCGCCACCAACGCCGCGATCGCCTCGAGCGCGGCCGGGCCCGCCGTCTCGACGAACAGGGCGTCGTAGAACGCGTCGGTCTCGGCGTCGATCTCCGCGCTGGGCAGGGCGAGCACCCCACACAGCGCATGGAGCGCCCCGCCCGCCACCGTCTGGTCGACATGGCGGACGTGTTCGGGCAGCAGCGCGTAGAGCGCGTCGGCGACGTCCTGGACGCGGGCCTCGGGCGGGTCCGCGTTCGCGGCTGGTCCGGTCATGTCGGGAACTCCTGGAACTCCACGTCCGCGGAGCGCACGGACAGCAGCGCCGCCGGCGCGACGCCGGTGGCGGTGAGCGACGGGCCGGGGCAGGGCAGTCGGCCCTCGGCGTCCTCGACGACCCCCGCCGCGGAGAACCCGGTGAGCCGGGCGGCGACGACACCGGGCACCCGCTGCACCGAGGCGAGCACCTGGGAGCGGTGCACGGCCGTGGCGAAGGGCCGCGCGGCCGGACCAAGATCGAACTCCAAGGCCTCGCGGACGGCTTGCTCGACATCGGCGCGCCGCAGCGCCGGGTCGGTGGCGAGCGCGACCCTCAGCGCCATCGCCAGGTCGGTGAATCCCGTGACCACCACGTGTGTGCCTGGCGCAGCCGCGGCGAGCAGCGCGGCCGGGAGGCCGGTGAGCAGGTCGGAACCAGGGTCGGGCGTGGTGAGGGTGGTGGTCGCGACCGTGACGACGATGACGCGGCGCATCCCCGACCGCAGCTCCACCGCGGCGGCCTTCCCGACCCCGCGGTATCCCTGGGCGAAGGCCTCGAAGTCGGCGACGGCGACCGCCCGGTCCAACGTCCGGATGGCCTTCGGCGCAGCACCGCGGATCGCGTCGGTGGTCTCGGCGTCGCTGCCGCCCTCGGTGGGGACCGGGTTGACGACGGATCGCACGCCGAGCACCGGGGTGAGGATCTGGTTGAGCCGTCCGGGCCCGAGGAGGCCCGCCGCGCCGCCCCCGGTGCGGTAGCGGGCCGTCACCGTCCCGGCGCCGGTCGGCAGCCGCCCCCCGAACTGGACCTCGGAGCGGCCGTCGCCGAGGGTGCGGACGCGGTAGCGGTGGCTGTCCGGGCCCTCCCCGTACAGGCTGTCGGCGAGCTCGTAGGCGCGCCCGGCGACGCGGACGTCGAGCGCCGGCGCGTACCCCTTCGGCCCGGGCGCCGGGACGTTCGTGAGGGGAGTGCGCGGCAGAGGGTACCGCGGCAGCGCCGCCGCTGCGTCCGCGGACCCGAGAGTCTCGTAGCCGGGCGCCGACCCGGGCGCGACGACGATCGCGGAGGGCGACTCGCCGTGCGAGGCGGACACCGAGTTGCCCAGAATGGTCAGTCGCGAGGCCGGCCAGCGTCGCGCGATGGGGGCGTCGAAGACCAGAGTGGTGTGCCCGTCCCGTGCGGTCGCCGTGACCACCCTCGCCGTCTCCGTCGTGACGGCGTGGACGTGCGGCTCGGGGTCGTGCGGGTCGGCATCGGTGAGCACGACGCGCCGCCCCACCGGCAGCGTGACGTCACCCTCCACGACGATCCGGTCGGGCTCGGCCTCGGTCGGCAGCTGCGGGTCGTCCCGTGGCACGACGAGGGAGAGCCGGGCCGTCTCCAGCGCTATCGAGGTCTCTCGGACGAGCAGGTTGTAGGCGGTGAACGCCTCGTCGTCGATCTCGTCGAACGTCACGAGGGTGCAGGTCAACGAGAGGCCGAAGGCCGCGCGGGCGACGTCGGCCGCGCTGCCGATTCGCGCGATCAGCGGGTCGTGCTCGGGCGCACGGAGCACCGCGACCCGGCCGGGTGCGGCCTCCGGGTGCACGGCGCCAAGGTGCACCGAGACCGGAGGGGTGGGGTCCGCGTCCAGCACGAAGTCCCTCCATTGCGTGGGTTGTCGGCGTAATGCCCGGGGTCTCTGAGCGTCGCGGACCTCCTGCGGCATGAACGCCAGGTCGGGAGCGGTGGCGCCGAAGGGCTGGGCACGCCCGCCGAGCAGGATGACGGTGCCCTCGCCGGCCGGGTCCGTCCGATCACCGTCCGCGACCACGCGGACCTGCCCGGCCAGGTCGAGCACCGTCGTCTGCGGCTCGCCGCGCGGACCAGCCGGCGTGACGGTGACCGCGACGACCCGCGCCAGCACCCAGGCGACGCCCGCGTCCTGCCGGGCGGACCAGACGAGCACGAGGTCACCGCTGCGTGCTGGGGTGCTCACCTCCGCGACCGTGACCCGTGCGGTGGTCGTCGTGATCTGCTGCGGTGCTGGCCGACGCAGCGGCCGGGCCGCGCTCCAGGCGCCCCGCACCTCGATCTCGTCGTCGGTCTCGAACGTCTGCGGCTGCTCGTCCGGCTCCACCGGCACCGACGCGACCTTCGTGCCCCGCGGGACGGTGCCGGTCGCCGGGGCACCGGGCGGGTCGAGGGTGAACGACACCACGGTCGTCGCGGAGATCGCGGGACGGGGCTCGTGACCGAGCAGGGCCGTGAGCGCGACCAGAGCGGACCGGTCCTGCGTCGCGGGCAGCGTGCCGTCGAGCCAGAGCCGGTTCAGCGTCCAGGCCAGGACGTGGGCTGTACCGGCGGCCGCGGACAGCACCGCGATCGCGGGGTCGTCCTCGGCGCGGGTGCCCAGGCCGGCCAACGCCCGCTGGCCGGAGGCCGTGGCGCCGGCGATCCGGTCGAGCATCCGGTCGAGCAGGGCGGAGTGCCGGAACCGCTCCGGGTCGCCCGGGCCCGTCGCGGGGACGGTCTCGGCGTAGCCGCAGGAATGCCTTCCGGGGCAGCGGCAGGGCGAGTCGTCGTTCATCGGCCGCCCCTCATCGTGATCCGCAGTCGGCCGCGCTCGGGGAAGTCGGGGTCGTCGGCCAGTTCCAGCACCTCGGTCGCCGGCGGACGAATGACGCCGCGCGCCAGTTCGTCCTGCGCGGTCCGCCCGAAGCGCTGGAAAACGGTCGGGGTGACGCTCTGCACCCCCGACACCGCCATCACGGTGCCGACCAGGGCGGACAGATACAGCGGTGTCCCGAACCCGAACCGGTCGGGGTGGAAGAACCCGGGCTTCCCGGCAACCCCGAACGGCGTGAGGGCCTCCCGCACGCGTCGACCGATGGTGCCGCGTACCTGGTCGGGTGCCGCGCACACGGTGAGCGCGACGTCCAGCGGCAGGGCCCGCGCGGCCCGCACGGCCACGTCGAACCCCGCGAGCCGGAAGCGCTCCATGTGTGCGAGCAGCCCGGCGCGGAACGCGTCGTCGAGAGGCGCGCCCCCGAGCCGGTCGATGAGCACGAGGACCGTCTGCCACGAGCCCGTCCAGCGGGGCAGCGCTTTGGCGTTGGCGACGCCGGGGTAGCGCAGCGCCGCCGCCGCGTAGTCGGCGGCCGTGACGGCGCGGTCCTGCACCCGGAAGGCCTGCGGTGCCGCCACGCGCACGGCGGCGACGCTCTCCGGTTCGGCGCCGCCCCGGGCGGCGAGGGGGTTGGTGGCCCGCTCCACGGTCGGGGCCGCGCCGGCCGCCGCGTCGGAGAGTACGAGGTGGCCGAGGGTGCCCGGGCCGACGTCGCCGACGACCCCGACGCCGAACAGCCCGCGGACCCCGATGCTCTCGCCGACGCTCGGGGCCAAGCCGTGGACGCCGTCACCGAACCGCAGCGTGGTCGCGCCCGTGGCGTCCGACTCGACGACGACGTCGCGGGAGAACGGACCGCTCGCGAGCAGGTCGCTCCGGGCGGTCCAGTCGGCGAACGCGTCCACCAGCCGCAGATCGGGCGTACACGCCTCCGGGTCGACGGTGAGCAGCGCCACCGCGGGCTGCCGCGGGAGCGTCGTCAGGTCGTGCGCCGCCACCCGCGCGGGTCGGGCCAGCGCCCCGGTCGCCGGGCCCCGGAGCAACCGGGGCCGCCAGGCCCGCCCGGGCTGCGGCGCGGGCGGGTCGAGCCCGGGGGTCAGTGCCGCGATCTCCGTGTCGGGCAGTCCCAGGTGGTCCGGCGGAGGCAACGCGGAGCCGTGCTGGGCGAGCAGCACGTTGCCGAACGCGGTCGCGCACACCACCCGACGCGGCGGTCCGGCTGTCTGCGCCACCTCCGACGACACGGTCAGCTCGAACGGGAGCGCGTCGGCGGCGTCCCAGGTGACGTCGACGACCGCGTCGGTCGACAACACGTCGGTGACCGGACGGACGCCGGTCAGCCGCACGACGTGTCGGCAGGTGGGGTCGGCGTCGGCTTCCTCGCCGGTCTGCGGCGACCGGATCTCGGCCAGCACGAGCAGGTCGCCGGGCGCGAGTGGCCCGCCGTCCGCCGACCGGTCGACGAGGGTGGCGGCTGTGGCGCCGCGCGGGAGCGCGCACTGCTCGTCCGACCAGGTGTGCAGGTCGATGCGCGACCGCCACGGCCAGAGCCGCTGCTCGGTGAGGGTGGTGAACGTGAGCGGCTCCGTCGGGAGGAGAGCCGCGTAGGTGGTGGCGGTCACGACCGTCGGGAGCCCGGGGGTCCGGGCGAGCACCGGCGTCGCCGCCGGGACGACCAGGCTGCCCGCGAGCAGCTCCACCGCGACGACACAGCGAGCGCTCGCGCCGTCCCCCGGCCGGTAGTCGACGAGCCGGGCGTGCCGCGTCACCGACGTCCGGCTCCGCGCGGTGTCGAGGAACGCCTCGGTGCCCACCCAGTCGAGCCGGTAGGACTGCTGGTCCGCGCGATACGCGAGCGCCTCCACCAGAGTCGTCGTCAGGTCCACGGGGTCGTCGGAACGGAAGCCCGGGACGAGCACGGTGAGCCGGTCGAGCATGAGCCGGCGGAACCCGTCCCACTCACGGACGCGGTAGTCGAAGGTCGGCTCCGGTCGCGGGTCCTCCGGCAGGGCACGGCAGTCGGGCGCACAGTCGTCGTCGGTGGGGCAGTCGACGGTGAACGACAGGTCGACGGCCGCCGACCGCGGGTCGATCCCCGGCGGGGGGTCGTCCGAAGCCGCCCCGGAGACGAGCGCGAGCCGGTACGTCGAGAAGTCGGTGGGCTGCCCGCCGGGCACCCGGACCCGGTAGGTCGAGACCCGGTCGCCGCCGGGCACCTCCTCGACGTCGGGGTCCACGCTGGGCGCCGGATGGCGCACCCCGCCCGTGATCCGGACGTTGGCTCCGCGGAGCGCGGCGCGTGGAAGCGCGAGCGGGTTCACCAGCACGACGTCGATCTCCGTCGGGTCGCCGACGGTCGCGCCCACCCGCACCTCGACGTAGTCGATGCCCGACCAGTCCGCGATCCCGTCAGGGCCGCGGAGCTCGGCGAGCGCAGCACGGCGACGCTCGTCGCAGCAGACGTAGCGGACTCCCGGCACCACATCACCCCGGGGGTGCCCTGCGCCGGTCACGTCAGGTCCTGCCGCACCCGGACCTCGCCGACCATCCTGGTGGCGCGGATCTCGTAGACGATCACGACCTCCAGGGCCGCGTCCGCGTCGAGCCCGGTGACGGTGAGGTCGATCAGCGTGAGGACGTCGCCGAGCCACTGGCCGATCGCCGCCGACAGCGCTGAATCCAGCGCCACCGCCGTGGCTCCGCCGAGCGGCCCGAACACCCGCTGTCGCACCGGGCTGCCGAGGTCGCGGCGCATGACCCGCTCGCCGGGCACCGTGAACACCAGCAGTTCGAGCATCTGGCGCACGTGCGCGTCGCTGCCGTAGGCCACCACGTCGGAGCGGCCCAGCGCGCTCGGCCGGAAGGGGAACGCGAGCCTCATGACGCGACCACCCGTGTCTGGCTCGAGGACACCATGGGCGGCCCGGCAGGGATCTGGTCAGCCGAGGACACGATCGCCGAGGCGGGGTTGACGAGCAGTGGCTGTCCCATCGACGTGACGCGAGTGGCCCCGGCCGTCCACCGCGTCGAGACGCACGGCTGCGGCTTCGTGCCCACCGTGAACGGACAGCCCGCCACCACGCCCTGGTCGCTCAGCACAGCAGCAGGTGCACCGGACACGAGCACCCGCGGCGCCGCCGGGATGATCGTCAGCGGGGCACCGTGTGGGCAGATGCACGTGGCGCCTGCGTGCAGGACGGGGCCGGGCATCAGTTCACGACCAGGGCGCCGTTGTTGATGACCACCGACGAGCCCACCATCGCGATCGACGCCCCCTGCCCGTTCAGGATGGTGACGCCAGCCGTGCCGATGATGATCGACGCACCCGTCGGCGTGCGGACCTGCACCTGCGTCGCGGGCAGGTCGGACAACGTCACCGTCACGCCCGTGGTGGTCTGCAGGTGGATGTTCGGCGTGGCGGGTGTCGCGCCCGCGAGGGCCGCGACGGGGAAACCACCCTCGTCGGGCCAGAACCCACCGGTCCAGATCGGGTGATCGGGCTCGCCCGCCTCGAACTCCACCCACACCATGCTGCCCACTTGGGGCAACGCCACCATCGCGGCCGTCCCGCGAGCGGCGAACGGCAGCGCCGGCAGCGCCCACGTGGAGGGGAACATGCCGTACCGATCGGCGAGCTGCACCATGATCCGGCCCTGGAGCATCGGGTCGGTGTTGTTGAGCACGGTGGCGCGGTACTTGCCGTAGTAGCGCGGCGCCGACGTCATGGGAGCACCTCCGGGACGGTGGACACGAGGCCGTCACGCGCCAGCTGGAACGCCTGCTTCCAGCTGCCGCGCCCGAGCGTGTGGGTGATGGAGCGGACGAACCACACGCCGTCGTGCGCGGGCCCCGCGCCACGCACGCCCACGAGCGAGCGCGCCGACAACGGGGTGCCGTACCGGGTGAGGTCCATCGTCCCGCTGGCCGTGACCGGGTCCGTGGAGGTCCGCGCGGCGAACAGCGCCGACAGCACCTCGGGCATGGTGAGCGCCTCGGTGCCCAGCAGCTTCGTGTTCGTCGGGACCAGGGGGCGCGCGGCCAGCGGCGGCCCGAGCCCGACTGGGGGCAGCGGAACCGGCACCGAGAACCCGGCGATCTTGACGTGACCGAACGGAAGCACGGATGCGTTGCCGTCGGCGGCGAACGTGACGGTGTCGGCGGTGGCGGCGCTCCCGAGGTCGATGGAGATCGCCGGCTGGGACGGCCCGACCCGGACCTGCGGACCCCAGTAGGCGACGTTGGCACCTGGCAGCGGACCGGGACGGATGTAGAACTCATAGCCGGCGTCCTTCGCGAGCTGGGTGGCGTAGGCGAAGTCGGTCCCGGTCTGCTGGGCGATCTTCGCGATGGGTGACTCGACGCCCTGGAACGGGGCCGGGACCGTCGCCGGCACCACGCCCAGCGGGGCGTACTTGGCCATCATGAGCGCCACGCGCGCGAACGCGGGCATCCCGGGGAAGGGGAACCCGGTGAGGTCGACGGCGTCCATGTAGCCGGAGACGTCCTCGCCGGTCAGGACGAGGCGGTTCTCGCCGGGCCGACCGGTGGCGGTGACGTCCTGACGCTTGATGGGGCCGTCGGCGAGCACCGTGGGCACGCCGCGTAGCACCGCCACCAGCACCACCCGGACCATGGGGTCGAAGAAGCCGGTCGGCAGCAGCGTCTGCCCGATCGTCGACGTGCGCGAGTAGGTCAGGCTCAGCTGGAACCCCGACCGACTCCCGACGGCCTGGGTCACGGTGGCGCCGTCGATCGCGGCGACGACATCGGCAGGGGCGGGGCGCACCGCGACCGGGCCCATGAGCACGGTCAGGCCCACGGAGCTAAGCGGGGCCATTGGTCGCGACCTCCAGCGGCAACGGGACCATGACGAGCCGGCCGGGCTCGCCGGTCAGTGCGGCGGGGTCGGCCTCGCCGCTCGCGTCGACGATGCGCCACCACAGGTAGGGGTCTCCGTAGCTCTCGGCGGCCAGTGCGTCGAGCCGCACGACGCCGTCGAGGTGGCGGTACTCCAGGGGCACGTGCCGCTCCGTCGCCGGCAGAACCCGGCGGGAGAGGTGGGTCACGGCGGTGCCGTCCGGCAGGGTGCTCGTGACTGTCGGGACGTGGTGGTAGCGGCTGTTCGGCGGGAACTCGTCGCTCATGGGGCACCCGCCAGCCCCACCGCGCCCACGGCCGGCCCGCGACGGGCGGCCAGCGCCTCACGCCGCCGCGCCGCCGACAGGAACAGCCCGGCGCCCTTCGACGCGAACGGGAGGTCGTCGACGGTGAGCGCGCGCATCCCCAGCGACACCCGCGCCAGGATCGGGTTCAGACGCGGGTCGAACGCCTCCTCGGTGAGGGAGAACTCGGTGATCCGCACCGGGATCGTCCGGTTCGCGCCCAGCACCAGCACCAGCAGCGGGGACGGCAGCGGCAGGACCTCCAGCGTGCCGCGCCTGGCCAACGCGTCGGCCGCGACCAGGTCCGCGACCCGCGGGGCGATCATCGTCTCCAACTCGGCGAGGTCGGCCGCGACGCCGTCGGCGACCGTCGACGGGTTCTGGTCGGGGTGTTCCAGCCGGTCGGTGGCGTCCAGCGTGACCTCGATCTTCAGCGTCTCCACCGGCGGCCCCACCAGCCGGAGCGCCTCGACCCGGTCGCCGGTCGCCGGCGCGGCGCCGCGGGGGGCGAGCGTGCGCGAGAGCGACTCGGGGTTGTACTGGAAGGGGATCGTCCGCACGACCGCGCGCCCGTCGGCGTCCATGACGACGAACCCGCCGTGCAGGACCCGGGGTGCCCCGGGGAAGGTGGTCACGCCGCTCAGCCCTCCTTCTCCTCGCCGCGCCCGAGCATCTCCTTGATCACGGCGAGCGGGTCGACCGACCTGGGCTCGACCGCGATGTCGGAGACGCTCGGCCAGGTGATCTGTCCCTTGGCGTAGCCGACCTCGCCCAGCTTCAGCGTGATCGTCGGACCGAGCTGGGCCGAGACCGAGCCGGCCCGGTAGGTCCAGGTGTGCGACACCAGGCCCCAGAAGCCGTACAGCGTCGCCTTCAGATCGACGTCGACGGTGGCGTTCAGCTGTCCGCTCACGGTGGCCTCGGTGCTGAACGCGAACCCGTCCTCCTCGTCGTAGGAGGCGTCGAGGGCGAGCCGCCCCTCACCGGTGAGGCGCAGCCGCGGGCTGATGTCAATGCCGCCCTTCGCGCCGGCCGCTCCCAGCGCCACCTCCAGACCGATGTACGCACCGAAGGTGCCGTACAGCTCCGCGTAGGCCGGCACCACCAGCGCGCCCGTGAGGTTCGCCTTGATCTGCGGGTCGTCCTCGAGCGGGAACAGCTCGCCGGCGAACACGACGGCGGTGAGCACGATCGGGCCGACGCCGTAGCCGACCCCGAGCGAGCCCCGGATCTCCGCGAAGGCCGTCAGCCCCGGCACCGGGGTCGGGACGTCGAACTTTAGCCCGACACCGGAGATGATCGGGATCCGGCCGCCCTCCGGTGAGGGCCAGCGCCTCGTCAGCGGCACGTCGCCGATGCTCACCTGGCCGCTGATCTTGACACGGTGGTCCTTGGTGAGCTCCACCCCCAGCACCGGTCGGATGTCCCTGGTCACCTGGAAGGCGATCGTGCCCTTGCCCCAGTAGCGGCCGTCGTCGTCGAAGGTGAGGGTGAGCGTTCCGTCGGCGCGAGGGGTCTTGACGGCGACCGCGGCCGTCCCGGAGAAGCGCCCCTCCTCCTCGTCCTCCTTGCGGGAGTAGCCCACGTGCATGGACGCGTCGAGGTTCTTCCACCGGATCGCGGCGTCGCCCTCCAACCACATGCCCCGGTCGTTGAACCGGCCGCCGAGGCGCACCTGCTCCACGAACGGCAGCGGCTTGCTCACCGTCGCCGAGCCCGAGTAGCTGAGGCCCTGGGCATCCCAGCGAGCGCCCAGGTGCAGCGCAGTGCTGCGGATCGACGTGTCGATCCCGCCCGAGGCGTAGGGCTCGAAGCGGCCGCCGGCGGTGCGGAAGCCCAGCTCGACGTTCGCGGTGGAGCGCGGGATCGACGAGGCGGCCGCCGTGATCGCCCCCGACCATCCGATGTCCGGTCTCCACCGGACCGATCCCGCAGCCGCGTCGATCCCGGGGAGCTTGCGTGCCGGACGCAGCGTGCCGGTGGCCAGGAGCGTGCCCTGGGCCAGCTCCACGCGGAGATCGCCGACGAGCGCCGGCGCCGCCGCGGGGCCGACGCTGAACGTCAGCGTCCCGCTCGGGAGCAGCTCGGGCGAGAGCTGCAACCCCAGCTCGCCGCCGGTGAACCGGAACACGCCCGGCAGGGGCGACACCAGCTTGGTCGCAGGGATCGGCGCCACCAGCCGCAGGTCCTCGTTGGTCAGCTCCACCTTGAGTGTCCCGAGGAACGGCACCGATGACCGGATGGTGCCCACGGCCTTCAGCTGGCCCTGGTCGTCGAGCGTCATCGAGGTGAACGTGCCAGGGCTCAGGTACGGGTAGAAGAACGCGATCGCGGCGTTCTTGGCCTTGTCCAGCCTGAGCCTGCGGCTCTCGCCGGGCGGCGCCGCGGTCGGGTCGGGGGCGGCACCCGCAGGGGGTGCCACAGGGGCGACCGGCGTGCCCGCGGTCGCCGGCGCCAGCTCGGCATCGAGCTTCACCCCCGCCCCCGCACCCGCCTGCTTCACCGCGCGACTGTCCAGCTCGCCGTCGACCTTGTCGGCCGGGCTGCTCGCGCCGCCCTTGCCGCGGTGGTACTGCGTCAGGCGCATGCCGGGCACGATCCGGCGGGACATCGCGGCGAGCGGGGTGACGCCGGTGTCCTGCAGCGCCACCGTCTCGCCGACCCCGCCGGCCCGCAGGTCCACCGCCTTGCCCGCACTCTTCGCGGCGACCGCGGCTGAGCCGACGACGTGCTTCGCGCGGAGGTGGCGCTCGACCACGAAGCTGGGGTCCGGCGTGCCGGGCGGCACCGTGACCGCCGCGACACGCAGCTGGAGCCTGCGCACCCCCGGACCGCGGTGGGCCGGGTCGCGGATCCCGCCGACGATCCCGGCGAGCGCCTCGTAGGTCTTCTTCCCCGACGTACGGTTCTTGTCCTTGACCAGCAGCTGCAGGTTGGACGGTACCGACGTGCCGCCGATCTGCTTCTCCACGATGTGGTCGACATCGCAGCCCGCGTCGGTCAGGCCCGACGCCAACCCGGTGACGACCTTCGCCACGCCGGGATCGGCGAGGCTCGCCTTCACGTCGGCATTCGTCGCCGCGGCCTTGGTGAACGCGTCGGCGACCTCCGCCGTCGTGGTGAACCCGAACTTGCCGAGCCACACCGACTTGTAGTCCTCCCCGCCCTCCTTGTAGGCGGCCACGCTCGAACCGGTGATGACGGGCGTGAACACCAACCGCCCCCCGGAGGCCGCTTCCTGGTAGGCGTCGTTCACCCACGACCCGGCGCCTTTCTCGACGGGCAGCGCGAACGTCGGCAGGCGCACGACCAGCTGGGTCGTGCCCAGACCGGGCGGGTCGTCGACGACGACCTCCAGTCCGGGCGGGAGCCGCACGGCCGTGGCCGGGGCCGGCACACCAGCCGTCGTGCTCGCCGCCGGGGCCCCGGGGGTCGTGGTCACCGACGTGGCGGTGGTCGGCGCCGCCGTGGCCGGTTCCGTGGTCGCCGCGTCCGGGCCGGGCGCCACCGACGGCACCGCCGGGACCGCGGGTGGCGGCGGGGCGTCCACCGAGGCACGGTGAGTTCGCGGGGTGCCGGCACGGTGAACCACACGCGGGCGGCCACCGGCGGCGACGTCGCGCACAGCGTTGTCGGCCTCGGTCTCGGCGTGCGCGTCGTCGGGGGCGCCGCCCTGCAGGACGTGCGCCACCTCGTGGACGAGCAACCCGCGCCCGTCCGGGGTGTGGGGGCGGTACTGCCCCTGCGCGAACGTCACGGTGTCGCCGACGGCGAACGCGCGCGCGCGCTCGTACTGCGCCGCCGTGTCCGCGGCCGGCCCGTCGTGCACCCGGACGTGGCCGAGGCCCACGCCGAACGCGTGTTCCATCTCTGTGCGGACGCCGGTGGTCATCGGGGTGCCGCGCCGTGCCGGCCCCGGTGACCGCGCCGCCTGCGCGAGCCGTCTCATGCCCGCCACCCCCGCGCCGCCTCCTCGGCACGGGCAAGCAGCACGAGGCGTTCGGCGACCCGGTCGGCGTGGGAACGGTCGGCCGGCGTCGGCTCGCGGGACCACGCGCGCTCGATCGCCGCGGGCAGGGCCTCGGCCAACCGGCGCGCCTCGAGCGCGGATGCGGCGGTGATCCGCAGAGTGTCGATGCGGACGTGCACCGGGGGCGTCACGACGTCGACCCGACGGCGTCGGTGGTCCAGGTGAGCCGCGGGACGGGCAGGTCCTGCTTGCGCAGCTCGTGGGCGAGCTCCATCTCGATCATCGCGGGGGTGACCGCGACGCCCGCCTCCGCCGCGAGGAACGCCGCCCCGAGCGCCACGTTGCGAATGGACCCGCCGGACAGCGGGAGGTCGGCGAGCGCGCCTCGATCCGGCACGTCGACCGGGACCGCCGGTGGGAACGCGGCGGCCCACAGGCGCCGACGCTCGTCGCGCGCGGGCAGCGGGAAGTCAACGACGAACCGGAACCGGCGCAGGAACGCCGCGTCGATCGCGTGTCGCAGGTTCGTGGTGACCACCGTGAACCCGGAGAACTCCTCGATCCGCTGCAGGAGGTCACCGACCTCGGCGTTGATGTGCCGGTCCACCGCGTTGCCGACCCCGCCGCGGGCGCCCCAGACCGCGTCGCCCTCGTTCCACACCATCACCGCGCCGGAGCGCTCGGCCTCCGCGAAGCAGGCGGCGATGTTCTTCGACGTCTCCCCGACCCACTTGGAGATCAGCAGGCTCAGGTCGATCGTCATGACGCGCAGGTCGAGCGAGTCGGCCAACACCTCCGCCGCCATCGTCTTGCCCGTCCCGGAAGGGCCGGCGAAGAGCGCCGCCACACCTCGCCCCCGACGGCTGGGGAAACCCCAGTCGTCGAACACGCGCGCGGCGTGGCGGACGTGCACCTCGATGCGGTGCAGGGCGGCCGCGGTCGATGGGGGCAGCACGAGGTCGGCCCAGCGATGAGCGGGCTCGGCGATCCGCACGCCGGCCAGTGGGACCGGGGTGCCCGCGCGGGCGGCGGCGTGCCACAGCACGGCCGTGGCCGCGTGCTCGCCTCGGGCCGCATCGATGCCCGGGGCCGCGGCGGTGACGGCGGCGTCGAGGGCGGCGGGATCGAGCCGGAACTGCGCGGCGACCCGGGTCAGGCCGGCGCCGATCCGCCCGGTCCGGTCCGGTCCCAGCGCGGCGGCCCAGCGGCGCCGCGCTGTGTCGAGGTCGTCCTCGACCCGCGACAGCCCGTGCACGCCGCGGGCCACCCCGTCGGGCGCCCGCTCGGCCACGAGGAGCACGTGGCCGACCACCCGGTCGAGGAAAGCGCTCAGCGCCGCGACCGACGGAGGCGTGCCGTGCACGATCAGGGCTGCCCCATCCAGGCCGGCCTCGCGGCTCCAGACGACGGCGAGCCGCTCCCGCTCCACGGGGTCGTCGGGCAGGGTGCCCGCATCCAGCTGCCAGGCGTCGAGGCCCAGCGCGTGGAGCGCCGCGCCCAGCTCCCCGACGGTCCCCCCGGGCGCCACGACCAGCGGCGGCGGTCCGAGCGGGCCGCGAGTCGCGAGCGCCCCACCGAGAGCCGCGACCAGCCGCGCCTCGGGCTGGGAATCCGGCACGCGGCCCATCCGGGCGCCGATCGCCGGCTCCGCGACGGCGTGCCCGAGCAGCCGATCGACGACCGCGGGGGCCAGTGTCAACCGTGTCTCGATCCGCGGCGCTGTACCGTCGGTGCGGACCAGCCCGAACCACGTCAACGGTCGGGTCGCGGCGAGCGCGCCCGCGTCCAGTCCCGGGACGGCCCGGCAGGCCAGCCACAGGGGCAGGCCGCCCCCGGGTACTCCCCCGGACGAGGCCGACGCCGTCGCGACCGCGCGGGCCACGGCCTCGGACGTCTCGGCCGCGAGCAGCAGCGTCACCAGCGCCTGGTCCGGTCGCGCCAGGCCGAACCCGTCCACCAGCCGCCGCGGCGGCGATTCCTCCTCGCTGTCGGCGAGCCACGACCACAGCGCGGCGAACGCGTCGGCGGGCGGCTCGTCGGCCGTGATACCGCCCAACGCGACCAGCGCCACTGCCTCGGCGACGGCGGGAAAGCCGATCACGGCACGCCGCCGATCGTGGCCCGGTGCGTGGGCATGGTCGGGTCGTGGTGGGCGTCCGGGCGCACCCCGACCACCACCCTGTCGACGTCCGGCCCCGCCGGGATTGTCTCCTCCACGTCGAGGATCACGGTTGTGACGAGGAAGTGCGCCGCAGGACGCATCGGCGACTGGAGGGCCGACCAGAGCTTGGTCGACAGGTCCACGTCCGCGGGGAGCTGGGTGACGGTGATCTGAGTGAGCTGCTGGTCCAGCGGTTCACCGGGCAGTGCGTCGAGCAGGCGCTGCGGAGGGTCGGGTGGCACCTGCGCGGTGAGGATGGAGGTGATCTTGGGGCGTGGCACGACGCCGAACCGGGTCAGGGCGACGATCCCGAGCCCGAGGAGCGCCTCGCGCTCCAGGTCCGCACCGGTGGCCGCCAGCACGTACTGGAGGTCGAGCGCGAGCGGGGAGCGGCCGGTGCGGGCGCCGTCCGGCCCGAGATGCGGCTCCCACGCGTTCCGCAACGCCGGGTTCGGCGAGACGCTGTGCAGGAACAGGTACAGGCCCGGCGGTTCCGGTTGCGTCTGGGCGCCGTTGCCGCCGGCGGGGGTGACGGCCGGGCGGGGCGGCGGCTCGACCGACACCGTCGGCGCCGTCAGGACCGTTCCGTAGGCGAGCCCGACCCGCTCCTGCACGATCCCGCGCAGCACGAACGTCGTCGCGGGGATGGCGAGGTGGGCGCTCATGCCGACGGCCCCGTCGACGTGCCGGACAGATACTCCGCGAGCGTCGGACCGGTCGGGGGCGGGGCGGGCGTCGGGATCGGCGCCGGGGGCGGGTCAGGGGCGAGCCGGACTTCGAGCCGACCGATCTCGATGACGACGGGGGCCGACCGAGCCGGCCCGGGCCGCGCCGGCCCCTGCCGGGCGGGTTCAGATCGGATCGGCGTAGGGACGACCGGCTCCGGTGGTATCGGCGCGGGCCCGGGCACCTGCGCAGGGGTCGGGAAGGCGTGCTCGGGAGCCGGCGGGCCGGACCACCGCGCCGGCGAGTCCTCCGGCGGGCGGACCGGGGTGAGGGCGGGGGCCGCGGCCGGGTCGGGCACGGGAGCGGGGTCGTCGGCGAGGCGCGGCGTCGGCGGCGAGAGGACGGTCGGCGCGGCCGCCGTCCGACGACGGGTCTCGGCGGGCGCGGTGGCGACCGGCGCCGGAGGCGTGACCGTCGTGACCGGAGCGTCCGCCGGTCCGTCGGTGGGGCACGGTGGTGCGGGGCGCGGCTCGTCGCGGACCACCGACGCGTCTTGGCGCGCCGGTGGGGTGTCCTCGGGCAGGGCCACGGCCGGGCGTAGCGGCTCAGGATGGGACGGTGCCACGCGCGAGACCTCCGTGAGGCTCGTGACCTCCTCGCCGTGCGTCACTGCGACCTGCGCCAGGCGCGGCACCACCCGATCCGGGTCGGGGTCGGGCGTGACGCCGGCGGGTCCGGCGTCGTCGGGTTCGAAGCGCGACCGCAGGCGGGGCCGGGCGTCGGCCCCCGGGGCCGTGCGCTCACCCGCCAACCCGGCGGCGCGGACCAGCGCGTCGAGGTAGCGCGTGGCGGGCCGGGTCACGACCCCACCGCCGCGAGGGGGAACGCCGATGGGTCGCCCCGTTGCTCGATCAGCTCGACATAGCGCCGGCGTCGCTGGGCGGGCAGCGCGAGGATGGCGTCTTCACTCCAGCCGTACGCGCGGGCGACGACGTCGACCTGGTGCACCAGCCCGTCGACGGTGCGGTCCAGTTCGTCTGCCACGAACTCGGCCACCGCGACGTCCGCCACCACGTCGGCCCTGCACTCGGCGCAGACGAGGTCGACCTGCACGGCCGCGGCCGGGTCGAGCTCCTCCCACGCCTCGGCGAGCCGGCCGATGTCGCCGTCGGCCAACTCGGGGGCCTCGTCGTCGAGGCAGGTGCGCGCTGCCAGCGAGGCCAGCCCCTCGGGGACGGACATCCCGCTGATGGCCGCGAGGTCGGAGAGCGTCGGCAACCGATAGCGCACGAGGGCAACACCGACCGCCAGCGCCACCTCGGCGTCCGTCGCCGGCTCCGGCACTGCGCAGATCGCCCCGATCGGCACCGCGAACTCGTTCTCGGTGCTACACCGCGCGCACGTGACCACGGCGTCCAGCGCCCGCCCGCCGATCTGCCCGTGCAGGCGCAACATCCGCTGGTGGTGCACACCCAGCGGAGACCGTCGCACGCCGTCGCCGTGGAGCGCGACGAGCAGAGCCGTCACGCGGGTCGACGCCGGGGCGCGGGACGGGGGCCACAGCCGCACGAGGTCCGCCGCACCGGGAGATCCGTTCATCGTCGGCTCAGGGCTCGGTGAACGTGGGCTCGGCCGGCTCCACGACGGCGTAGTCGCGCTCCCAGCCCTCGTTCTCAATCTTGATCTTGGCGATCGCCACGGCGTTGGCGTTCGCGTCGAGGTCGGGGAGCGCCTGGTACTCCGACACCCAGCAGCGGTACACCGCGTAGCTCTGCACCACCTGCCCGGCCTCGTTGAACAGGTCGACGACGATGTCCTTGCGGAAGTCCTTGAGCGACACCTCCCCGCCGAGCCCGGAGCCGAGGTTCCACACCTTGTTCGCCCACTGCTCGAAGTCGACGTCGTGGGTCACGCCCCGCTCCAGGGTGATCGCGTCGTACTCGGTGCGGCCCGGTGACTTGTAGGACGTGGACGGGTCGCCACCGGCGCGGTGCTTGACCACCTCGGTGGTCCTCTTGAACACCGACACCTTCGACACGCCCGCGACGGCGCGCCCGTCCCAGGTGACGCGGAACTTGAAGTTCTTGTACGGGTCCAGACGCCCAGCGTTGACCGAGAACTGCGCCATGGGTGCTCTCTCCTCTCAGGCCGCCGGCTGCACGATCTGGCGCAGCGTGATCACGACGAACTCGGCGGGCTTCAGCGGCGAGAAGCCGATCACGATGTTCACGACACCGAGATCGATGTCTGCTTGCGTGGTGGTGGACGCGTCACAGGCCACGAAGTACGCCTCGCGAGGCGATGTGCCCTTGAACGCCCCCTGCCGGTAGAGCCCCTGCATGAACGCCGTGCAGCTGACCCGCAGCTGCGTCCACAGGTCCGGTCCGTTGCCCTTGTGCACCGCCCACCGCAGTCCCTCCGAAAGCGACCGGAGGATGTAGCTGGCCGTGCGCCGCACCGGGATGTATTTCCATTCGCTGCCCACCGCGTCGGCCCCGTCAATCGTTCGGGAACCGAAGCCGACGGTCTGGTAGATCGGGAAACGGCGGATGGCGTTCAGCCCGATCGGGTTGAGCACGCCCTGCTCGCGATCCGACAACTCCACCGTCGGGCCGTAGACGCCGACGATCGTCGCGTCGGTGCCGGCCGGGGCCTGCCACACACCCACGCGGGCATCGGTGCGAGCGATCACGCCGGCGATCGCGCCGGACGGCGGATGGGAAAGGATCGAGCCGGGAGCCAGGGGGTTGTCGACGCGCAGGTTCGGGAACCACGCAGCGGCGTACGTCGAGGCGAACCCGATCGCGTTCTTCCACGCCTCGGCGGTCCCGACGTCCACCGCGTCGGGCGGCGGGTCGACGACGAGGAACGCGAACTTGTTCCCGCACACGCGCGCCGCCTCGGCGTAGACCCCGGACGGATTGTCGTGGTGGGGCGTGAGGGGGTCGGTCGCCTCCGGCCGGACGAGATCCGGCAGGCACAGCACGTTGAAGAACGGGTCGCG
This sequence comes from Actinomycetospora lutea, assembly GCF_028737205.1. Lineage (GTDB taxonomy): Bacteria > Actinomycetota > Actinomycetes > Mycobacteriales > Pseudonocardiaceae > Actinomycetospora > Actinomycetospora lutea. The sequence goes on from NZ_JAQZAL010000040.1 coordinate 32,953, forward strand.
GTCGTCCAGCGCGGTGATGGCGGCCTTGAGGTCGCTCGTGTCGGGCTGGCCTGCGGCGTCGCCGCCGTTGCCGGCCTCCTGGTCGACGACCGCCGCACTCGCGTAGGCCGATCCGAGTTGGTAGCGCGACGGGTTGACGACGGCCTTGCTCGGGTCGATGCCGTAGGCCGTGAGGAACGAGTCGGCGCCGCTCGGGGCGGCGAGCGCCACGCTGGCGTCGTAGACCCGGGCCGTGCCGACGGGCCCGGCGGGCCGGGCGATCTGCAGGCGCAGCAGCAACGGGTTGCTCGAGTAGGTGACGCCCTCGACGTCGACCCCGCCGAGGGTGGCGTGCTTGGCCGGATCGGCGCGCAGTGCCGTGTTGATCGCCGTGACCAGCCGGGTCACCAGCTCCAGCGGCGACGCCGGCGTGGGCGATCCAGCCCGCACCACCGTGACGTCGCCGAGGTCGACGGCCGTGCCGACGGCACCAGCCGGGTCACGCGGCGTCACGGTCACGCGCACCATCTGGTCGGCGGAGGCCGTCCCCGCGGTCAGCGCGACGGGCACCTCGTACACCGAACCGGTGTTGGCCGGACCGTCCTTGTCGCGCGCCCGGACGGTGAGCGCCACGAGCTGGGAACCCGTTGCGGGCGCGTTGACCACCGCGTCGGCGGTGCGGACGTCGCCGGCGGAGGGTGTGAGGTCGGGGAAGCGCTCGACCCGCCCGGTGACGGTGTCGATCACGGTGAGCGTGAACCGCGCCTGGCCGACGACGTCGATCCGGTCGATCTCGATGAAGAGCCCGTTGCCGGACGACCCGGAGCTCAGCGCGGTCACCGTCACCGACGCGGCGTCGGCACCGATCTGCTTCAGCGACGCCTTCGCTGGCTTCGAGCCCTTCGCCGGGACCCGGACAACTTGCGCTTCCCCACCCCCGTTGGCGAAGAAGTGCAGGACCGAGTACGACAGCGAACTCTTTGCGTGGAGGCCGCCGAACTGCCGCTCGAAGTCGGCGTAGCTGAGACAGCGGGTGGCGCGGCCGTCGATGCCGGTCTTCGTCGGTCCGACGAACAGTGCGACCGATGTCGCCGCTCCAGTGATCGTCCGGACACCGGACGACAACTCCTGGGTGTACACACCCGGATACGTCAGCTGTAGCACGGAGAACGCCTTCCCTCACCCAGGAAGCACTCCGCACGCCCACGGAGGTTCAATATTATGTGGCGATGCCGATTATCGTCAGCATCGATGAGAGGCCGAGAGCCCAACCCGCGTCCTGAGAACGAAAGGGCCGAGACCTATGGTGGTCGCGAATCTCCGCTACTCGTACCGCCAACCGAGCGATTCGCCCGCCGACAGACAAAGGGTGACTAATCGTGCCGTCCGCGTGACTTGCAGTCACCGCGACTGTCGTGCGCAAGGATTCGCGCGTGCGCCGGTGTGCGCGATGCCATTCCCGGAGAGCAACACCCGAGGAATGGGGTGGGCGTGGATCGGCGAAGCGTGACCGGGAGGGCCGGGCGGGTGATGCACTCGTTCAGCGTCTACCTCGCACGGCCTGCGCAGCGCCAACCTCTGTGGACGATGCGCCGACCCGCAGGCCGAGGAACGGGAGGTGCAACGTCGAGGGGGTAGGCCATGACTGCGCCGATGACCAACATGACCGAGACGCTGAGCATCGAGATCATCATCGACAGCCCGACGGGATCGAGCGCGCCGACGTTGCTCTCCACCGCCGCGCGACCGCACAGTGACACCGTCGGGGACCTGCGGGCGGATCCCGGCCAGCTCGACCGGGCGGCGGCCGAGCTCGCCCGTCTCGGCTTCCGGATCCTCGCGACCTCGCGACTCTCCCTCTCGATCGAGGGGTCGCGGGGACTGTTCGCCGAGACGTTCGGGACGGAGATGACCGAGTACACGGTCCCGACCCCGGAGTCCGTCTTCACCCGGCCGTCGGCCATGTCGTTCGCCGCCCCGGCGGTCGGCGCTGCGGTCGAGCCGCCCCCGAGCCTGGCGGGCCTGGTCGCGGGGGCCTACGTCCAGCCCCCCTTCGTCTACCTGAGCACCGTGCTGCCGCCCCGCCCCATGAAGCACCACCTGGTCGTGCCCGGCGACGTGGCGGCCCTGACGAACGCCTCGACGGTGCACCGCGAGGGCACCACCGGCAACGGCGTGACCGTGGCGATGATCGACAGCGGCTTCTGGGTCGACCACCCCTACTACGTCGCCCACGGCTACACGATGTCGCGCATCCTCGGGCCGGGAGCGAGCGACCTGCACCGCGACGAGGTCGGGCACGGCACCGCCGAGGCGGCCAACATCCTCGCCGTCGCGCCCGACGTCACCTTCATCGGCGTCAAGTCCGGACCGAGCCTCGCGGCGGCGTTCAAGGAGACCGTCAAGCTCGGGCCGGACGTCATCTCGGTGAGTCTCGGCTTCGACCTGCGCGACCCGGGCACCGGGCTCCCGCTGTCCAGCCTCCCCAACCTCCACAAGGCGCTGGAGGCGGAGATCGCCCAGGCCGTCGCCGACGGGATCGTGGTGGTCTTCTCGGCCGGGAACGGCCACATCGCGTTCCCGGGGATGCACCCCGACGTCATCTCCGCCGGCGGGGTGTCCGTCGACGCGTCCTCCGACCTGCAGGCCTCGGACTACGCGAGCGCCTTCGTCAGCCGTATCTACCCGGGCCGCGCGTGTCCGGACGTCTGCGGGCTCGTGGGGATGAAGCCGCATGCCGACCTGATCCTGCTGCCGCTCGAACCCGGGTGCGACATCGACCGGGACACCGCGGCTCATGACGGCACCGTCGCCGACGACGGCTGGAGCGTGATCAGCGGGACCTCGGCCGCAGCCCCACAGTTGGCCGGGGTCGTCGCCCTGCTTCTGCAGAAGAACCCGGGCCTGAGCCCGGCGGAGGTGAAGACCGCGCTGCGCACCGCGGCCCGGGACGTCGTGAAGGGCAGCGCCAACGGGATCTCCAACCCGGTGCGGCAGAACGGCCGGCTCACGCACGTGGGGCTGCGGGCCGGTCAAGGTCGTGACAGCGCGACCGGCAGTGGCCTGGTCGACGCACTCGCCGCCTGGAAACAGGTGTGAGCGGCCAGCCTCACATCATCATCCGGGGTGGCTCGGCGATCTCCACCGCCTCCACCTCGTCGGTGAGGTCGGCCGGGACGTGCAGCGGGCGCGCCGCGCGGTACGCCGTCCGGGCACCCGCGGGCCCGAAGTCCTCGACACCGGGCGGCGGACCGGCGGGGTCGAGCGCGGTGTCGAACACCGCCTCGATCCGATCGGGCGGCGCCTGGACCGACACCGAGGAGCGCCCCACGGCGAGGACCTCCAGCCCGTGGTCGGCGAGCTTGCGGGCGACGTCGGCGCCGGCGGCCTCGGGCCTGAGCACCACCTGGGCCGGGACGACATCGGGCCGGCTCATCGCGACCCCTCCCCTTCCTCGGGCCTGCGTCGACGAGGGTAGGCGCTCGGCACCGTTCCGAACACCGGACCAGGTGGGGGGACGGTCGTGACCGGCGAGCGGTGGGTCGCTCGCCTGGACGCGGCCGGCGGCGACGTCGCCGGCCTGCTGGCGCGCGCCGGGGGGCTGGACGTGTGGGAGCGCCACGACGATGCGGTCGTCGTGGCGGCGGACGAGGACCACCTGGCGGAGCTGGAGCGCCGGGGCCTCGCCCGCGTCGAACGACTCGAGCCGGTGGCGGAGTTCCTCGACCGGCACCAGGGGGAGACGACATGACCATCATCGTGAGGATCACCGCCGCGACGCCGCGGCTGTCGCTGCAGCGAGCGCTCGACGCCACGCTCGGCCTCGACGTGTGGGAGGTGCACGCCGACCACGTCGTCGCGCTGGCCACCGAGCCCCAGGCCGAGCGGCTCGTCGCCATGGGCTACGGCGTCGAGGAACTCGCCGGCACCGAGGCCTTCGTCGCGCGGTTCGGCGACGACGCGGCGGCGGCGACCTACCACTCCGCGCAGAGCCTCGAGGACGACCTGCGGCGCCTGTCCGAGGAGCACCCGGAGGTCGCCGAACTCCGGGAGATCGGCCGCAGCGTCGAGGGCCGGCCCATCTGGGCGCTGCGGGTCGGGACCCGCCGTGACGGGCAACCTGACGAGAGGCCGACGTTCCTGGTCCTGGGCTGTCACCACGCCCGGGAGTGGCTCGCGGTCGAGGTGCCCTACCTACTGGCATCGCACCTCGTCACCGCCGCGGCCGACGAGCCGGTCGCGTCCTGGCTCGAGCAGGGCGAGGTCTGGGTGGCCCCGATGGTCAACCCTGACGGCCACGAGTACACCCGCACCCACGACCGGCTCTGGCGCAAGAACCGCCGGCCGAACCCCGACGGCACCGTCGGCGTGGACCCGAACCGGAACTACGGCTACATGTGGGGCACCCTCGACGTCGCGACCTCGAGCCACGTCCCGGCCGACTCGACCTACGTCGGCCCGCGGGCCTTCTCGGAGCCGGAGGTCCGCGCCGTCCGGGACCTCGTCGCGCGGGAGCAGGTCAGCGGTGTGCTGACCTACCACAGCTACTCGCAGCTAATTCTCTACCCGTGGGGCTACACCCCCGACCCGGTTCCCGACGGGACCGACAGGCAGCAGATGACCGTCATCGCCCAGGAGATGCAGCGCCTGATCCACCACGTGCACGGCCGGACCTACACCGCGCAGCAGTCCTCCGACCTGTACCCCACCGCCGGGGACACTGCGGACTGGACCTACGGCGAGTACGACGCGCCCTCGCTCACCATCGAGCTGCGACCCGCCAGCCAGGCCGACGGCGGCTTCATCCTCCCGCCCAGCCAGATCCAGCCCGCGTGGGAGGAGAACCGCGACGCTGCGCTGCACTTCATCGGCCAGGTCCTGGGCAAGCACTGACGAGGGGCTTTCAGGAGGCGCGCGCCACAAGAACCAGAGGTGGACACTGTCCGATCCCGAGAAGGTCCACACCGGCGCCGACGACCCGACGGGTCATCCCGCCCGGACGCATATGTGGCCGTCGCACAGTCCGAAAAACACCAGCTCGGTGAGCTCGCGGGCGGCGGCGACCTCGCCGATGTTGCGCCTCGATCCCGTCGAGGTCGACCGCACCTCGACGCTCGGTCAGATCAAGGTCATCGAGACCGAGCCGAAGGTCTGGGTGGCCCCCGCTGCCGCTTCCGCGACCACGAGAACGTTACCCGCTGGCTGAAGGCTCACGGCGCGACCTCGGACGCTGGCGAGGCACGAGGGGACGTGGGGAGCGACGTCCTCGCGCTGCGCATCGTCGATCCCGCCTCATCCGGAGCGCGCACCGTCGTCGCGGCAGGCGCGCCCCGGTCCATGGCCGTGTTCGGGCGTGACTCCCTACTGACCTCGCTGACACTGCTCCCGCTGGATCGGAGCCTTGCCCTGGGATCCCGCAGACCCGCGACGGATCGAGTGGTCAGGACGTCCCGTGGCTCGGAGCCGGTGAACCTGCCACGGCCGGGGAGCCGAGCCTCGCGTGCACGGGGTGCGCCTCGACCCGGGCGTCCGGGCCAGGGAACACCAGGCTGGTGTGATCGTCGTCGAGCCACCGCACCCAGAACGGCGGGCTCCCGTCCGCGTGGTCGACCACCACGATCTGCCCCTGCCGGCGCGGCGACTCGTCGGTCGATCCCTCGACGATCAACCAGTTCCCCACTCGGGCTCGCATCACGGACCTCCTGGACGGCGACGACCGCTGGACGAAGCGTCGAGCCACCGGCCACGCCCTACCAGGACCGCCGGTACCCCCGCTCCGGGACCTCCGGCTCCACCCGACGGGTTGCGGCACCCCGCCGCCCTCCGCCACGGACCAAAGCCCCGCCGGACGGGGCCGCGCGCCCCTCACACGACACCGGACCGGGAGCGAGCCTCCTGACGGGCCCACCGCAGCGGGCCACGGACCGGCAGGAGGCCGACATGATCCACACCGAGCAGTGGACGGCGACCATCGACATCGAGGAGCACGACGACACCACCCACGCGGTGGCCCGTCTGCACACCCGAGACGCGACAGCGCTCGAGGGCCGCGGCACCGCCCGACGCAACCCGGCCGATCGGGAAGTCCCGGAGATCGGCGCCGAGCTCGCCGTCGCCCGCGCGCTGGCGGACCTCCAGCACCGGCTGATCGAGGCCACGATCGCCGACATCGAGCAGGCGACCGGCGAGCCCGCCCACCTGACCCGGTAGGCCTGCGGTCGGCCGATGCCGTGGACGTGACGGAGACAGCGATGACAGCGACCTCCGTCGGGCTCGTGCCCAGGGACGGACGCGGGACGTCCGGTGGGCCGGACCGGGACGTTCGCCCGCGGCTCGTGTGGAGCCCGTAGCGCACGGTGCGGGAGTGAGCGCCGCGCCCGTGAACCCGCCGCCACCCGCGGGCCCTGGCGGCCCGGACGTGGTCGTCGTGGGCCCCGGGCCGCTCACGCCCGGCGAGGTCCTCGCCGTCGCCCGCGCCGGGGCCCGGGTCGAGCTGGCCGATGAGGCGTTGACGTTCATCGCTCGCGGGCGCGCCGTCGTCGAGGACCTCGCCGACCGCCCCGAGGCGCACTACGGCGTGTCGACGGGATTGGGCGCGCTGGCGACGACCCCGATCGACCCCGAAGACCAGGCGCGTCTGCAACTCAACGTGCTGCGCTCGCACGCCGCGGGCGCGGGGCCCGAGATCGAACGCGACGTGGTGCGCGCGATGATGCTGCTGCGGCTGTCGACCATGGCGACCGGGCACACCGGCGTCCGTCCGCTGCTCGCGCGCGCCGTCGCGGACCTGCTCAACGCCGGCCTGACGCCGCTCGTCCCCGAGTTCGGGTCCCTGGGGTGCTCGGGCGATCTCGCGCCGTTGGCGCACTGTGCCCTGGCGCTGCTGGGCGAGGGGACGGTCCGCGACCGCGCCGGGACCGAGCAGGAGGCCGAGGGTGCTCTGCGCGCAGCCGGACTCACCCCGGTGGTCCCGGCGGCGAAGGAGGGCCTCGCGCTGGTCAACGGCACCGAGGGCATGCTCGCCCTGCTGCTGCTCGCGGCCGAGGACCTCGACCTCCTGCTCGGAGGCGCCGACATCGTCGCGGCCATGAGCGTGGAGGCACTGCTCGGCACCGACGCCGCCTTCGCCGACGACCTGCAGGCCCTGCGACCGCACCCGGGTGCCCTCGACACCGCCCGCACCCTGCGCCGGGCGCTCGCCGGCTCGCCGATCATGGCGAGTCATCGGGACGCGTCCTGTCACGAGGTGCAGGACGCCTACTCGCTGCGGTGCGTGCCCGCGGTCCACGGCGCGGCCCGGGACGCCCTGGACTTCGCGCGCCTCGTCGCCGGCCGCGAGCTCGCGGCCGCCATCGACAACCCCGTCATCACCTGGGACGGGCAGATGCGCAGCACCGGCTCCTTCCACGGAGCCCCGCTGGCACACGTCCTCGACCTGCTCGCCGTCGTCGTCGCCGACGTCGCGGCGATGGCCGAGCGCCGAACCGACCGCCACCTCGACCCCGCCCGTAGCCGCGGACTCCCGGCCTTCCTGGCCGACCGACCCGGCGTGGACTCCGGCCTGATGCTCGCCCACTACACCCAGGCGGCGCTGGTCACCGATCTCCGACGGCTCGCCGTTCCCGCCTCGGTCGACTCGATCCCGGTCAGCGCGATGCAGGAGGACCACGTCTCGCTGGGGTGGTCGAGCGGGCGCAAGCTCCGCCGCGCGCTCGACGGACTCGCGACGATCCTCGGCATCGAGCTGCTCGTCGCGGCACGCTCGCTCGATCTCCGAGCGCCGCTGGTCCCGGCCCCGGCCACGGCCGCGGTCCGCGCAGCCCTGCGCGCCGAGGTCCCCGGCCCCGGCCCGGACCGTCCCGTCGCGCCCGAGATCGAGGCAGCGGCGCGGTTCGTCCGCGAGGGCCGCCCGGCCGCGAGCGCATCGTCCCGACCGCCGTGAGCTGGACCCGCGGTGCGTCGCTCACGCCCGCAGGCCCCGCATGAGCCGGTGCCGGAGGTCCGGGGTCGGGCCGCGCGACCAGCTGCCGCTCAGGTCCGCGCCAGTGGGACGTGGGTGAGGTGGTCGACGAACCAGGCGCACGCGTGCGCGGCGGCCTGCTCGAGCGTGCCGGGTTCCTCGAACAGGTGGGTGGCGCCGGGCACGATCTCCAGGCGGTTCTCGCACCGCAGCAGGGCCTGGGCACGCCGGTTGAGCTCGATCACGGGTCGGTCGTGCCCGCCCACGATCAACAGCGTCGGTGCGCGGACTTCTCCGAGGAGAGGGCCGGCGAGATCCGGTCGTCCCCCGCGCGACACGACCGCCGCGACGTCCACGTGGGCGGCGGCGTCCAGAGCCGCGGCCGCGCCGGTGCTCGCCCCGAAGTAGCCCACGGGCAGCCCGGCGCACTCGGGTCGGTGAACCACCCACTCGGTCACCCCGACGAGCCGGCGGCCCAGGAGATCGATGTCGAAGACGTTGGTACGACTCGTCTCCTCCTGGGCGGTGAGCAGGTCGAACAGCAGGGTCGCCAACCCGGCCCGCTGCAGCACCCCGGCCACGTACCGGTTGCGCGGGCTGTGCCGGCTGCTGCCGCTGCCGTGGGCGAAGACGACCACCCCGGTGGCTCCGTCCGGGACCACGAGCCGGCCCTCGAGCTCGACGGCCCCGACCGGGATCCGGACCTCGATGTCGCGGGGCGAGTCGTCGCCGGCCGACGCCGACACCGGCGGTTCCTCGTGGACGGCCCGCCGCAGCAGCTCCGCGACCTCGTCGTCGGTGACCTGGGCGAAGTCGGCGTAGAACTGGCCGACCCCGAGGAACTGGTCCGGGAGGCTCAGGCAGACCAGCTCGTCGACCTCGCGGCGCAACCGCACCGCGGTGTCGGGCGCGCAGACCGGGGCGGCGAGGACGACGCGCGCGGCGCCCTGGGCCCGGGCGACCTGGCACGCGGCACGAGCGGTCGCCCCGGTGGCGATGCCGTCGTCGACGAGCAGGGCCGTGCGACCAGCCAGGGTCAGACGCGCGCGGTCGCGGCGGAAACGGCGGGCGCGACGCTCGACCTCGTCCCGGCCCCGGCGCTCGATCTCGCCCAGTTCCGCCTCGCTGACGTGTGCCCAGTGGAAGATGCGCTCGTTGAGCACCAGCACGTCGCCCTCACCGACCGCGCCCATCGCCAGCTCGGGCTGGAACGGCACCCCGAGCTTGCGCACGAGGATCACGTCGAGCGGTGCGCCCAGCGCCTGGGCGACCTCGAAGGCGACCGGGACGCCGCCTCGGGGCAGGCCGAGGACGACGAGGTCCTCGGAGGGCAGGTGCTGCAGATCGCCGGCCAGCCGCCGCCCCGCATCGACACGGTCGATGAACATCATGTTCCGCACTCCCGACCAGGTGAGGGTTCATCGGCGACCTTTGCTCCACCGCCGGGTCGCGGCACCGTCGTGGGGCCCGCGGGGCGGGGACCAACGTCCCGGACGGCCCCGGCGTGGGATCCGGCGTGGTGCTCGGGGCGCAGTCCGGCCCGCGCACCGGGAGTCCTTCGTCCCTGTCACTCGGAGCCGCCGTCCACCAGCCTGCGGGCGTCTCGACGGAACGACCCGGAGGGGCCTCTCCCATGGCACAGCCGATCGACCCCCTGGGACATGCCCAGGACACCGCCCACCAGTGGCTGAACCTGATCGCCGACAGGCTGGGCACCACGGACCGGCAGTTCACCTACCGCGTGCTGCGGGTGTGGCTGCACCTCGTACGCGACCGGCTCAGGGTGGACGCCGCCGCGCACCTCGCGGCCCAGTTGCCGGCGGTGCTGCGAGGGGTGTTCTACGAGGGCTGGGTGCCGAGCAGGGTGCCGGTCCGCTTCGACGCCGCGTGGTTCACCGAGGCGTTCGCGCGCGACGCGGGCGTCAGCCCTGCCGACGTCCCCGCGCTCGCCGCCACGGTCTTCGAGGGGCTGGACTCGCTGTTCTCACCCGGCCAGCTCGACCACGTCCTCGCCGCGATGCCCGCCGACCTGCGCCGTGAGCTCGAGGGACGGCGCTGCACGGACGACGTGCGCACCTCGGCACCACCGGGCTCCTCGGACCGAGCACGCCTGACCGCGCTCGAGAACTCGGTCGAGACGCTCGCCGAAGCGCTCCGGGTGCTGGTCCGCGGCCTCGAGGAGCTCCCCACCGAGGAGCCCGAACAGGACCGGCCCGCGAAGGCCGCGCAGGAGGCCCACCGGCTCCTGCTGTCCCGCCCCGGGGCGCAGCAGGCCTCCCCGGGTACGACCTGAGGGCCCTCGTGAGCGGGCTGAGGGTGATCGCGGGACGCGCAGGGGCGACGACGGCAACCGGCGTCGCGCACGGTCTCGGCATCGAGCCGGCGCCCTGCGCCGTGGAGGAGTTCCCGGACGGCGAGCTGCGGCCACGCGTCGGATCCATGATCGGTGACGACGTGTACGTCGTGGCGCCGACGGGACCGCCGACCAGCAGCGCGGTGGTCGAGCTCCTCCTTCTGCTCGACGCCTGCCGACGCTCCGGCGCCGCGCGGGTCTCCGCGGTCGTGCCCTACTTCGCCTACGCCCGGCAGGACCGACGCGGGTCCGCCGGCGAGGCGCTCGGCGCGCGGGTGATCGCCGACGTGCTGGAGGCCGCCGGCGCGCAGCGGGTCCTCGTGGTCGACCCCCACACGACCGCCCTGGAGGCCATGTTCTCGGTGCCGGTCGAGACCGTCACCGCCGTCCCGACCCTGCTCGACGCCGTGGCCGGTGACCTCGCGACGCAGTCCGTCGTGGTCGCCCCCGACCTGGGCGCGGCCAAGCTCGCCCAGCGCGTCGGGAGCCGGCTCTCGATCGGCGTCGCCGTGGTCCGCAAGACCCGGACCAGCGGCCGCACCGTCGAGGCGACCGAGGTGGTCGGGGACGTCGCCGACCGGGCGGTGCTCCTCGTGGACGACATGGTCAGCACCGGGGCGACGCTGGAGACCGCGACGCGGGTCGTCCTCGCGCACGGGGCGCGCCCCGACGTCTCCGTCCTCGCCACCCACGGTCTGTTCGTCGGAGACGCCCTCGCCCGGCTCGACGCGCTGCCGCTGCGCCGGGTCGTCGTCGCCGACACCGTCCCCGTCACCGTCGACCGCTCGTGGATCTCGGTGCGCTCCATCGCGCCTGTGCTGGCCGAGGCGATCAGCCGACTGCACGGGGCCGTTCGCACGTGACCGGGTCGCGCGGTGAACGCCGAGTAGGTCCGCTCGCCGACCACGATCGGCGCCGACACCGGGTGCGCAGCTTCCCGTCGACGACCTCGTGAGCACGTTCATCACCACCGGCCGGTCGTCGAGGGTCCGGCCGCGGTGTCGTGGCCCCGGGGTCCCAGGGCCGGTCCGGCCGGGACCTTCGGACCTGCCCGGGCCGCTCGCGCCCACCGACCGTCGTGGCGTCGACTCGAACCCGCTGCTGCCGGGAGCACCTCATGAGCCACGACACCGACCGCGTCACGCGCGCCCGGCTGCACGCCCTGCGCGACCGGCTCACCGTCGACGCGGCGGGCCGGTCCGGCGCGCAGCTCCCCGAGGTGCGGCGTGGGCTGCCGCCGACCTCGGCGACGGCGGGTCACCCCGACCGGGCGAGGACGGCACCGTGACCTCCCGTCCGCCCACGGAGCGACGGATTCGTGCTCAGCGGCTGCTCGAGTCCCTCGGGCCCCACCGGGCGGAGCATCGCCGGCTGACCGTGCAGTGCGCCCGGAACCACCACGTCGCGGAGGTCTACGAAGCCGAGGACGCCCTCGTGGTCCTGACCTCGACCGGCCCCCGCGCCCACGGCCGACGCGACTTCGTGGACGCGCCGCACGGCGCCGCGCACCACGGCACCCGCCTCGTCGACGACCTCGACGCAGGCCCCGACACCGACGACGATCTCCCCGCAGCGTGCGAGTGCGGGCCGCGCACCCTCTCACGCAGCGACCTCCTGACCGCTGTGAGGCGGGGCGAGCACCATCTCCGGGTCGGGTGACCCGGCCGCCCCGTGATGCTCAGCTCGGCGCGATCCGGGACGACGGTGACGGGGGCAGCGGGCACTGACCGCGGTGCCCAGCACGAGCGTCGCCCGAGCTGGTGCCGCAGCGTCGCGAACGGTCTGCGCGCTCACGGTCGGTCCGACGTCGATGGGCGCTGCTGGCCCCTCGTGCGTATCCGGAGCGCGGTGATGGGCCACGACAAGATCAGCAACACGAGGACCGCCTGCATGACGAGGCCGAGCATCAGGAGCGCAACCGCGAGGGCCACGCCCGCGGCCGCGAGGACGACCCGCCAGGTGGCCCATCCGCGCCACGTCCCCCGTTGCATCCGTCGGGCGAGGACGGGGTCGGTGGAGGTCAGCTCGCGTTCGACTTCCTCCAACACGTGCCGGTCCCGGTCGTTGAGCATCTCGTCCGCCCTCCTCGTCACATCGGTTCGCCGCCGCAACTGCTTCCCCGTCGTCGACGCCTCCCGACGCCCTCCGAAGACACCCCCGGGCGGGCTGTCGGGGTAGGACCGTCGGTCCCACCCCGACAGGTCGCGAGGCCCTCTCGAGCCGGCATCCGAGCAGTGCCGACTCGGTGGCTCGGGCTCGGGTGGGCACGGTGGCCCGGGGGCTCGGCCCGGTCCGCCTGGCGACTCCGGTCGTTCGACCCTGGCCGCCACGTCGAGCACGCCGGATGCTCCACAGCTCGTGAGACGCCGACGCCCCCGGACGGGACTCCCCACACATCGGAGCCGCGATGAGCAAGCAGGCCAACTCGCCGCCGCCCGGTGACCGGCCGGTGGGAACGCCTCCGCCTCCGCCTCGGCGGTGGTGGTGGTGGTCCTGGACGCTGGCCGTCCTGACCATCGTGCTGGTGGCGTGGCTGCCGGTGGTGAGCGACGCGCGGGCCGAGAGCACGAGCTATTCGCAGTTCCTCGCCGACGTCGACGCCCGCCGGGTCACGACCGTCGCCATCGAGTCCGACGGGCAGGCCAGCGGCGTCCTGGTCGACGGACGGCGGTTCACGACGGTGATCCCGGTCGAGCTGGCCGGGCCGGCGTTGCTGGATCGACTGTCGTCCGCCCAGGTGGAGGTCAGCGTCACCGCCGCGAGTCCGGACACGGGCTCGCAGCTGGTGTCCTGGATGTTCATCCTGCTGCCGCTCCTGGTGATCTTCTGGCTCTGGCGCCGCGCATCCGCGGGCGCCGGGGGGCTGGCGGGGACGGTCGGCATCGGCAGGTCGAGGGCGAAGCTCTTCGATGCCGAACGACCGCACACGACCTTCGCCGACGTGGCCGGCTACGAGGGCGCCAAGGGCGAGATCGTCGAGGTCGTCGACTTCCTGCGCCGGCCGGAGCGCTACCGCCGGGCCGGGGCGACCGCTCCGCGCGGGGTGCTGATGATCGGTCCGCCGGGGACCGGGAAGACCCTGCTGGCCCGGGCGGTGGCGGGCGAGGCCGACGTGCCGTTCTTCTCGGTGGTCGGCTCCAGCTTCGTGGAGATGTTCGTGGGGGTCGGCGCCGCCCGGGTACGTGACCTGTTCGCCGAGGCGAGACGGCGCGCCCCCGCCATCGTGTTCGTCGACGAGCTCGACGCGGTCGGAGGCCGCCGGGCGGGACCAGGGGTCACCGTCACCCACGACGAGCGCGAACAGACCCTCAACCAGCTCCTGGCCGAGATGGACGGATTCGATCCCAGCGAGGGGATCGTGGTGCTCGCCGCCACGAACCGCCCCGAGGTGCTCGACCCGGCCCTGCTGCGACCCGGGCGGTTCGACCGGCAGGTCACGATCCCGCTGCCCACGCTGGTCGAGCGGGCCGCGATCCTGGCGGTGCACTGTCGAGGCAAGCACCTCGGCCCCGACGTCGACATGGACCTGATCGCCCGTGGCACCCCGGGGTTCTCGGGGGCCGACCTGGCGAACCTGGCCAACGAGGCCGCGATCGGCGCCGCCCGCGACGACCGCGACGTGCTGGGCGCTGCCGACTTCGACACCGCACGCGACCGCATCCTGCTCGGCCGACGCGAAGGTTCCAACGTGCTGTTGCCCGAGGAGAAGCACGCCGTGGCCGTCCACGAGGCCGGGCACGCCGTCGTCGCTGCGCTGTGCGCGCACGCCGACCCCGTCGCGAAGGTGACCATCCTGCCGGCCGGGCAGACCCTCGGGGCGACCGAGCAGCTTCCGCTGGTCGAGCGGCATCTCTTCGGCGAGGACTACCTCAACGACACCCTCGCGGTGCGTCTGGGCGGGCGTGCCGCCGAGCTCGTCGTGCTCGGCCAGGGCTCGACGGGGTCGGTCAACGACCTCACCCAGGCCACCTCGCTGGCCACGAAGATGGTGCGCGAGTACGGGTTGTCGACCAGGCTCGGTCCCGTCGGCTACCCCGGCGGCGGCCCGATGTTCCTTCCCGGTGGTGGCGCGGAGCTGTCGAACCGGCCCTTCGCCGAAGCCACCCAGGCCGTCGTCGACGCCGAGGTCGCCCGCCTGCTGCGCGAAGCCGAACATCGAGCCACCGACCTGCTGACCCGCCACCGCGGGGTCCTGACGGAGCTGGTCTCCCTGCTGCTCGAGAACGAGACCGTCGACGGCTCCGTCGTCTCTCGGCTCACCGGCGCTCCCGAGCCGACCGACCACCCCGTTGCGAGCCCGGCCACCGTCGCTCCCCACCGCACGGTGCCCCTCCACGCGAGAGCGCGCAGCGACGGCACCGCCCCGTGATCCGCCGGCACCGACGTGCGGCGCGTGCGAGAGGGTCACCGGCAGGGTGCGGGTGTCCTCCGGCGCCTCAGGACGCGCGCTCCACTCCCCGTTGCGCCCGTGCCGCGGTCATCACCCGCCGGACGTGGCGGTAGACAGGCCAGATCTCACGGAGCTCGGTGGCCCGCAGCAGCTCCACGAACGTGTCGGCGCGCGGCGGGAGCACGTCGAGGTCGACCGGTGGGTCGTCCAGCAGAGCGGCGAGCGCTGCCACGCCCGCCCTTGACCATCCCTCGACCCGGCCCAGGTCCAGCGGCGTCCGGTCGCGACCGTCGGTGCGGTCACGCGCGAGGAGGATGCGCAGACGCAGCACGGCCCGCTCGTCGACCACGCCCCACATCCCGAACCCGCCAGCCGAATGCCCCTGCCGACCTGCACCCATGACGTTCCCCTTCCCGCCTTCCCCGACGGTCCAGGTGGCGATGGTCGAGAGGCCCTCCGACGGCGTCCAGGGCCGAACGTCACGCCGAGCGGCCATCGGGGTCCGACGGCGAGCGTCGTCCACGCGGGCCCGGTCGACGACCGCCCGGACCGTCAGCGTGTCCTGAGGGCGTTGAAGCGAGAGCCGACCGTGCGCAGCACGCTGGGGCCGTCAGGGGAGCCCGCCTCCCGCTGTGTGGAGGACGACTCTCCGAGCTGTGAGGAACTGCCACCGAGAGAAGGAGAGTGATGAGTCCTCTCACCGTCCAGCGACTCGAGAAGCTGGTCGTCGTCATCGTGGCGGTGGTCGTCGCCGTCGTCCGGTACCCGTCGTGGTGGTGGGTCGTGGTGGCGTCGTTCCTGGTGTTCGACCTCTCGATGGTGGGTTACGTGAGATCGGCGAGGGCGGGAGCCATCTGTTACAACGCCGTCCACACGTATCTCTGGCCCGGCGCACTCGCGGTGGTGGCGATCTCGACAGCGGGCCACGCTCCCGCCGTCTCGACGTGGACCGGCATCACCGCCTGCGCGTGGGCCTTCCACATCGGGGTGGACCGCATGTTCGGCTTCGGGCTGAAGCTCCCCGACGGGTTCACGCACACACATCTCGGTCGCATCGGCCGAGGAGCGGGCTCGGAGCCGACCGCACCACGACTCTGACCGCCGGAGGTGCACCGGAGGACATCAGCAGAGCGCCGTGGCCTGGTCGTCGAGGCGGAACATCGGGCCGGTGTCGGTGGGCGCGTCGTAGTAGC
>NZ_JAQZAL010000041.1 GCF_028737205.1 Actinomycetospora lutea
CAGACGCCGACCGCCAGACGCCGACCGCCAGACGCCGACCGCCAGACGCCGACCGACGGACGCAGACCGTCAGACGAAGGCGGGGTACGGCGGGAGCGCGACGTCGCCCCCGTGGCGCCCCAGCGCGCCGACCGTCGACGCCGCGAGCTCCGCGGTCGCGACCCGCCCCGCACGCTCGGCGTCGACGCCCAGGCGCCGCCACAGGGCCGTGAGCACCGCCGGGGCGTCGTGGCCCGGGTCGGCGACCACGACGTGCGGGCGGCGCTCGGACTCCTCCGCACCCACGACGCCGGGCAGCAGCGCCCGCGTCGCGAGCCACACCCACAGCACCTCGGCCTGCAGCAGGCGGTCGCGCAGGACCTCGGGGTCGGCCAGGTCGGCCCACACGGGCGTCAGCTCGGCCTGCCACGCGGCCACCATCGCCTCGGCCATCCCGGACGGCTGGGCGTGCGCGGGCCCCCCGCTGGGCAGCGGCAGGCGCAGCGACGCCCCGGTGAGGGCGACGTCGCGGAAGCACGCCCACTCGAAGTCGAGGAACCGCGAGCCGCTGCCGGTGACGAGGCAGTTGTCCGGCCGGATCTCGGCGGGGCTGAACGCCCGGTGCCCCGAGCCCCCGAGCAGGCGGGCGGCCCCGCGCGCCTCGTCGACCGCCGCGGGCGCGGCCTCGACGCGCAGGAGCTCGGCCAGCTGGTCGGGCACCTCGGCCAGCGCGGCACGGGCGTCGTCGGCCAGCGGGTCGCGCCAGGTGCGCTCGCCGAAGCGCCGCAGCAGGGCCCCGAAGTCGTCCTCGCGGCCCGCCGTGGACGCCTGCATCCGCCCGAGCGCGCGGGCCCAGCCGAGCAGCGCGCGCTCCGCGGCCTTCGCGTCGCTCTCCTCGAGACGGTCGGCCAGCGTCGCGCAGCGCCCGAGGTCCTCGAGCACGAGCAGGCGCTGCGTCGGGTCCTGCGCCACGAGCATCGGGCTCGCACGCTCCTCGGAGGGCATCGCCGTCAGCAGCTGGCACGACGCCGCCTCGTAGCTGAACCGCACGGCGCTGCCGGGCTCGTCGAGGTAGTGCTTGACGACGAGCGTGCGGGGCAGCGAGAAGGGGTTCTCGGCGACCCGCACCCGCACCACGAGCGAGCGCTCGCTGCCGCCGAGATCGACCGCGTCGGCGAGCCGCACCGTGGCGCCGTGGCGCCGGGTGAGCAGGTCCCCTGCCAGCGCGACCAGCTTCGCCGTGCGGTCGGCGGAGCCGCCAGCGCCACCCGCCCGACCGTCCGTGGTGTCCGCGTCGTCCGTCGTGAGGGAAGCCATCAGCCGGTGAACTCTACCCGCCCGCACTCCGCGCCGGGAGGGATTCGGGCACCCCGCGCCGTCGCCGGGACGTCCGGACGAGCAGCAGGACGATCACTCCGGCGAGCACGATGCCGACCACGTTGACGACCAGCTGCAGCAGCGAGCTCGCGGCCCGCGGCCAGTCGGCGAGGACGGCGGCGACCGCGGCGAAGCCGGCCGCGGGCACGGTGGTGACCGAGATGAACACGCCGACCAGCACCCCTGATCCCTCGCCCGCGATGAGCGCGACCATGCCGGCGATGCCGGCCAGCAGGGCGATGACCAGCGAGAACGCGCCGACCTGGTAGACGAACTCCACCCCGGAGAGGTTGATCAGGGTGTCGTCGGGGATGAGCTCGACCCCGTCGGCGACGGCCGCGGCGAGTGCGGTGACGACGAGCGCGATGGCGAACCCCGCGGCGAGCGCGAGCCCCGCCGTGCGGGCCAGCAGCCCGTCCCGGCGCACCACCGCGACCGCGAGCGCGGCCAGCGGACCGAACTCCGGTCCGAGGACCATGGCGCCGACGACCGTGACCGGCGAGTTGGTGACGACGCCGATCGCGCCCAGCAGGCACGCGATGGTCAGCATGACGACGAACGTCACCGACAGCCGCGCCTGCTGGCCGGTCCGGGCGAGCAGCTCGTCCCACACCACGGCGTCGACGCCCTCGCCGGGCGTGGCCTCCTCGGCCCGGTCCGCGGCCGCCGAGACGACGGTGTCGAGCGTCTCGAGCACCATGCCGCCGCGGTCCGCGCAGCCGAGATCGCGGAGGGCGTCGAGCACCTCGTCGACGGCCTCGCGGGCGATGTCGGCCTCCACCACGTCGCCCGGCGGGTCCACCGCCGCGCCGCGCAGCCGCACGACGTGCACCGCCCCCGACTCGTCGTGCAGGACCGCGAGGACACGGTCGACCAGGCCGTGCGCGGCGTCCGGGCAGAGCACCCGCAGGCGGTTCACCTCACTGCACCGGTCGCTCCGGCGGCTTGACCGGTGCAGCGGGCTTCGCCGGCGCATCGACCCCCGCCTCCTTGCGCTGGAGCGCCGTGATGGGCGCCGGCGCGGCCGTCAGCGGGTCGTAGCCGGCGCCGGTCTTCGGGAAGGCGATGACCTCGCGGATCGAGTCGACACCGGCCAGCAGGGCGCAGATGCGGTCCCAGCCGAACGCGATGCCGCCGTGCGGCGGGGGCCCGTAGGCGAAGGCGTCGAGCAGGAAGCCGAACTTCTCCTCCTGCTGCTCCGGGCTCAGACCCATGAGCGCGAACACCCGCTGCTGGACGTCCTTGCGGTGGATACGGATGGACCCCCCGCCGATCTCGTTGCCGTTGCAGACGAGGTCGTAGGCGTGCGCCAGCGCGTGCTCGGGGTCCTGCTCGAAGGAGTCGATCCAGTCCGGGTTGGGCGAGGTGAAGGCGTGGTGCACCGCGGTCCACTGGCCCGAGCCCACGGCCACGTCGTCGGTGCTGCCGGCCGCCTCGAACAGCGGCGCGTCCACGACCCACACGAACGACCAGGAGCCCTCCGGGATGAGGTCGAGGCGCCGGGCGATCTCCCCGCGGGTCGCGCCGAGCAGGGCACGGCCCTCCGCGGGCGTCCCCGCGCCGAAGAAGATGCAGTCGCCCGGGGAGGCGCCGGCCGCCTTGGCGAGGCCCTCGCGCTCGGCCTCGCTGATGTTCTTGGCGACCGGGCCGCTCAGCGTGCCGTCCTCGCCGACGAGGACGTAGGCGAGACCCTTCGCGCCACGCTGCTTGGCCCAGTCCTGCCAGCCGTCGAGGGTGCGGCGCGGCTGGGAGGCCCCGCCCGGCATGACGACCGCGCCGACGTAGGGCGCCTGGAACACGCGGAAGGGCGTGTCGGCGAAGTACTCGGTGAGCTCGGTAAGCTCGATGTCGAAGCGCAGGTCGGGCTTGTCCGAGCCGTAGCGGGCCATCGCCTCGAGGTAGGGGATGCGCGGGATCGGGGTGGGGATCTCGTAGTCGCCGAGCTCGGACCACAGCGCGGCGACGACCGCCTCGCCGAGCGCGATGACGTCGTCCTGGTCGACGAAGCTGGCCTCGATGTCGAGCTGGGTGAACTCGGGCTGGCGGTCGGCGCGGAAGTCCTCGTCGCGGTAGCAGCGCGCGATCTGGAAGTAGCGCTCGAGCCCGGACACCATGAGCAGCTGCTTGAACAGCTGCGGCGACTGCGGCAGCGCGTACCAGCTGCCGGGCCTGAGCCGGGCCGGCACGAGGAAGTCCCGCGCACCCTCGGGCGTCGACCGGGTCAGGGTCGGCGTCTCGATCTCGAGGAAGTCGCGGTCGGTCAGCACGTCGCGGGCGATCTTGTTGGCCCGGCTGCGCAGCCGGATCGCCGAGGCCGGGCCCTCGCGGCGCAGGTCGAGGTACCGGTAGCGGAAGCGGGCGTCCTCGCCGACACCCCCTGACTCGGAGCCGTGCTCGTCGAGCTGGAAGGGCAGCGGCGCCGACTCGGCGAGCACCGTGAGCGCCGTGGCGCTGACCTCCACCGCACCGGTGGCGAGATCGGCGTTCTCGCTGCCCGCGGGACGCTGCTCGACAAAGCCGGTGATCTGCACGCAGAACTCCGACCGCAGCCGGTGCGACTCCGCGGCCACGTCGCCGAGGCGGAACACCACCTGCACGACCCCGGACGCGTCGCGCAGGTCGATGAACACCACGCCGCCGTGATCGCGCCGGCGGGCCACCCATCCGGCGAGGGTGACGGTGGCGCCGACGTGCTCGGCGCGCAGCGTGCCGGCGGAGTGCGTGCGCATCATCTGGGGTGGTGCTCCTGGATCAGGTCGACGGAGGTCGTCACGAGGTTATCGACGCCCGCATCCCCGATGCCCGCGCACCCGTCGCGACTCCCCCGGCGCTGCTCCCCCGGCCCCGCTCCCCCGGTGCGTCAGCCGCTGCGGTCCGGGCCCGCCCGGTCGAGGTGCACGCGCAGCAGGACGCGGCGCTCGCGGCGCATGGCCTCGTCGAAGTCGTCCCAGTCGGGATGCTCGCCGGAGACCTGCCGGTACAGGTCGCGGAGCCCGGCCAGGGCCTCCGGGAGGTCGACGATCTCCACAGCACCCTCCACCTGCACCCAGCGCCCGAAGAAACCGTCGGGCAGGACACAGAGCCACGCCCGGGCCTCGCGGCGCAGGTTCCTCGTCTTGAGCGCGGTCTCGCGGGTGCTGACGACGGCCGCGCCGTCGCCGTCGATGCCCACCACCACCGGGGAGAGCTGCGGGTCGCCGTCGCTGCGCCGGGTGGCCAGCACGGCGCGGTGCTGTTCGCGCAGCACCTGCCGCGCGTCGTCCAGGTCCATGGGCGCAGGCTAGGGGCCCGGCCTCACCACGCCCACCTCACAACAGGGAAAGCTGTTCGGGCGGGGCGGTGACCACGGCCTCGGGGACCTCGGGGGGCGGCGGGACCGCCCCGTCGGGCCAGCCGCCCTTGCCCTCGAGGCCGTCCCGGCGCTCGCCGTACCCCTGCCGGCCGCCCATCGCGTGCCCGCCGCCGGTGAGCCCGTGGCGCTCGAGCATCGGCCCCACGCGGGCGGCCAGGTCGCGCCGGTAGGCGGCGTCGACGTAGGCGCCGCGGCGGTAGAGCGCGGCGTAGCGCTCGATCAGCCCGGGGTGCTCGCGCGCGAGCCAGGCGTGGAACCACTCCCGCGTGCCGGGCCGCAGGTGCAGCGCGAGCACGCTCGCCCCGTTCGCGCCGGCGTCGGCGATCTCGCCGAGCAGGGCGTCGAGGGCCTCGTCGGTGTCGGTGAGCCCGGGCAGCACCGGGGCCACGAACACCCCGCACGGCAGCCCGGCGTCGCGGATGCGGCGCACGAGGTCGAGTCGGGCGCGGGGCGTGGGCGTGCCGGGCTCGACGCGGCGGTGCAGCGCGGGGTCGAGCAGCGCCAGCGAGACCCCGACGCCGACCGGGACGTCGCGCGCGGCGGCCGTCAGCTCGGGGAGGTCGCGGGCGAGCAGCGTGCCCTTGGTGAGGATCGAGAACGGCGTCCCCGACCCGCCCAGCGCGCGGATGATGCCGGGCATGAGCGCGTAGCGGCCCTCGGCGCGCTGGTAGGGGTCGGTGTTGGTGCCCATCGCGACGTGCTCGCGGGTCCAGCGCGGCGCGCGGAGCTCGCGGGCGAGCACCTCGGGCGCGTTGAGCTTCACGACCACCTGGCGGTCGAAGTCGTCGCCCGCGTCCAGGTCGAGGTAGGTGTGGGTGTTGCGGGCGAAGCAGTTGTGGCTGATGACGCCGTCGGCCACGAAGTCGCCGGTGCCCGTCGTCAGGTCGGCGAGCAGGTGCTCGCCCGGGAGCTCCTCGACCGCCGTGACGGCCCGCCCGCCCGGGACGTCGCCGGGCGGGCCGGGCGCCACCGGCGGCGCGCCCGGGCGCCGGAACGCCTCGTCGGCCAGCGCCTCGGCACCGACCAGCGCGTCGCCCACCCGCAGGTGCGGCCGCTCGGCACCCTCGCAGCCCTCGGGCCGCACGTGCACCCAGCCCCGCGGGGTGAGGAACCGGTGGTCGGCGCTCGCCACCAGCGTGGTGCCGTCCAGCAGGCGCACCCGCCAGGCCGGCTTCGTCGTGGTCCAGGCGTTGTGCACGGGCGTCGGGACGAGGCTGCGGACGCCGCCGCGCATCGCCGTACCGACCACCAGGTCGCCCACCCGCACGTCGGCGAGCCGCACGCTCGTGCCGTCGACCATGAGCACCGGCGTGTCCGGCGCCAGGCAGTAGGTGCAGGCGTGGCTGCACCCCCGGTAGGGGTTGACCGTCCAGGAGAACGGCATCGGCGACGCCCCCGGCACCCGGTTGAGCACCGAGCGCGCACGGACCTCGTGGAACGTGATGCCGGCGAACTCCGGCGTGCGGACGCTGCGGACCAGCCCCTTGAGCGCGGGCATGCCCGGCAGCTCCTCGGGTCCCCCGGCGACCTTCTGCGCTTCCCACCGCACCCGTCCATTCGAACACGTGTTCGATGTCGGGGCAACCGCTGCCCGGTCCACCATCCTCGCCGTGGACGACGCCCGCCGCCTGTGGACCCTGTTCGAGCCCCTGCACGCCGTCACGTACTTCGCGCCCGAGGCCCGCGACGCCGCCGACGCCGCGGGTCTGCGGGGCTTCTGGATGGGCTACGTGGCCCAGCGCGCCGCCCCGCTCGGCGCGGTGGGCCCGGACGCCGTCTGGGCGTGCTTCCACGGCTTCCACCGCGACCGGATCACGCGCGCCCTGCCCGACGCCTGGGGGTTCGCCGATCCCGCGGCCTGTCTCGCGGCCCGCCTCGACGGCGTCGACCGGGCACTGCGCCGCCTGCTCGCCGACGTCCCCGGTGGCCCCGAGGGGCCGCACGTCGCCGAGGCCGCGACCCTCGCCGGCGCCGCCGCGGACGCCGCCGACACGGCCGGGCGCGTCCTCGCGGCCGCCAACCAGGCGCTCCCGCGGCCCGCGGAGGCCCACCTGGCGCTCTGGCAGGCCACGACGACCCTGCGCGAGCACCGGGGCGACGGCCACGCCGCGGTGCTCGTCGCCCACGGGATCGGCCCGGTGTCCGCCCACCGGCTCAAGACCGCCGCGGGCGAGTCCGACGGGCTGCAGACGTCCCGCCGGCTCGGCGACGAGGTGTGGGCGTCGGCCGGCGAGGGCCTGCTCGCCCGCGGCTGGCTCGACACCCACGGCGGCCTCACCGACGCCGGCCGCGACGCCCGCGAGGCCGTCGAGCGCGACACCGACCGCGCCGCCGCCGGGCCCTGGCGCGCGCTCGGGGGCACCGGCACCGACCGGCTCGCCGAGCTCCTCGCGCCGCTGGTGGACGCCGTGGCCGGCGCCATCCCGTTCCCGAACCCGATCGGCCTGCCGCGGCCCTGAGGACCGAGGACTCCGACTGGTTTCGGTACCGCCGGTACGCGGTACCAGGCATGCACACCAGAACGGAGTATCGATGAGCGCCTTCACCCTCGAGCTGACGCCGGCCCACCACGAGCTGGTGCGGCGCACGCACGCGTTCGCGCAGGACGTGGTCCGGCCGGCCGCCGCGCACCACGACGCGGTCGAGGAGTGCCCCTGGGAGATCGTCGACCGGGCCGCGCAGGAGGGCTTCTACAACGCGCTCTTCTACGCCGATCTGATCGCCGACCCGACCGGGCTCTCGCTCCCGCTCTTCCTCGAGGAGATGTTCTGGGGCTGCGCCGGGATCGGGCTGACCGTCGTCCTGCCCGCGCTGGCCCTCTCGGCGCTCAACCAGGCCGGCACGCCGGAGCAGGTCGCGCGCTGGGCGCCCGAGATGTTCGGCGAGCCCGGCGACATCAAGCTCGCGGCGCTCGCGGTGTCCGAGCCGCAGGGCGGCAGCGACGTCGCCAACCTGCAGACCCGCGCCCGCAAGGACGGCGACGAGTGGGTGCTCGACGGCGACAAGATCTGGATCGGCAACGGCGGCATCGCCGACGTGACGATCGTGAACGCCGTCGTCGACCGTCGCTGGGGACGAAGGGCCAGGCGATGTTCGTCGTCGGCAAGGACACCCCGGGCATGGAGCAGGTCCGTCGTCTGCGCAAGCACGGCCACCGGGCGTCGCACACCGCGGAGCTGTCGTTCCGGGGCTGCCGCATCCCCGCCGAGAACCTCCTCGGCGACGAGGACAAGCTCGAGCACAAGCTGGAGAAGGCCCGGCGCGGCGAGGGGAAGCCCGCGGCGCTGGGCACCTTCGAGCAGACCCGGCCGATGGTCGCGGCGATGGCGCTCGGCGTCGCGCGGGCGAGCTTCGAGTACGCGTGCGACCACGCGCGGCGCCGCGAGGCGTTCGGCGGGCCGATCATCGACAACCAGGGGGTGTCGTTCCCGCTGGCGGACCTCGCCGCCGACATCGACGCCGCCCGGCTCCTGTGCTGGCGCGCGTCGTGGATGGCGGCCAACGGCGTGCCGTTCCGGATGGGCGAGGGCTCGATGTCCAAGCTCAAGGCGTCCGAGGTCGCCGTGCGCGCCGCCGAGCAGGCCGTCCAGACCTGCGGGGGCTGGGGCTACGTCGACGACCTCCCGGTCGAGAAGTGGTACCGCGACGCCAAGCTCTACACGATCTTCGAGGGCACCAGCGAGATCCAGCGCCTGGTCATCGGCCGCACGCTCGGCGACCCCGAGGCCACCGCGACCCCGCTGCACCACCACCTGCCCGGCGACCACGGGGGCCTCCGCCGGAAGTTCGGGCACGGCTCGCTGGCCCGCGCCCGCGCCGGCGAGACGTTCCTGCGCCTGGCGAAGAAGGCGCCCGACTCCGTCCTGCGCCTCGGCGGTCGCCTCGCGGCCCCGGGCGCCTGACGGGGTGCCGGCCCGGAGGCCACCCCCGCGTCCGACGTCAGGAGGTCCGCCTGCTCGGCTCGATCACCACGATCTCGCCGGGCACCGGTGGCGCGGCCAGTGCCGCCGGGGCCTCGTCGAGCGCGATGCGGCGGGTCACCAGGCGGGCCACGTCCAGCCGCCCGTCGGCGACGAGGGCGGTGAGACGCGGGTAGTCGGCCGCGGCCATGCCGTGGCTGCCGAGCAGCGCGAGCTCGCGGGCGATGACGTCGGGCACCGGGACCGCCGGCTCGGTCGCCAGCAGCCCGACCTGCACCAGCGTCCCCTGCGTGCGCAGCGCGCGGATCCCGAGCGCCAGCGAGTCGGCCCGGCCCGCCGCCTCGACCGCGACCCGCGGGCCGCCGTCCCCGACGGCCTCGCGCACGCCCTCGGGCCCGAGCGCCGGGTCGAGCGCCGCCACGGCGCCCAGCTCGAGGGCCCGCCGCCGCGCCGCCGGCGCCGGGTCCACCACGACGGCCTCGGCCCCCAGCGCCCGCGCGACGAGCACCGCGGCGAGGCCCACCCCGCCCGCCCCCAGGACCAGGAGGCGGTCGCCGGACCGCACGCCGCCACGGTCGACGACGGCGCGGTACGCGGTCGCCACCCGGCACCCGAGCAGGGCCGCGGCCCCGGCGTCGAGGGCGTCGGGCACCGCGACGAGGTTGGTGTCGGCGTGGCGCAGCGCCACGAGCTCGGCGAACGACCCGTCGTGGGTGAACCCGGGCTGCTCCTGGTCGGGGCAGACCTGCGCCTGCCCGGCGGCGCAGGCCGCGCAGCGCCCGCAGCCCTGGACGAACGGGGTGAGGACGCGGTCGCCGACCCGGGCCCGCCGCACCTCGTCGCCGACCGCCACGACGCGTCCGACGAGCTCGTGACCGGGTACGACGGGCGCCACGACCCCGGCATCGTGACCCCGCCAGGCGAAGCGGTCGCTCGCGCAGAGCCCGGTCGCCTCGACGGCCACGACGACGCCGTCCGGGGCGGGCACCGGGTCGGGGCGCTCCACCACGGTCGGCTCGACCCCGAACTCCTCGATCAGCACCGCGCGCACGCGACGAGTCTCCCCCGGCGTCCGGTGCGGACGGGTCCCGGCGATGATGGCCCGGTGACGTCCTCCCGGCCGCCGTCGCGCCGCCCGCGCGCCGGGACGACCGCGGACGTGACCGACGACGCCCCCACCGGGCCGATCGGCGCGCCGTCGCCGACGGCGGAAGCCCGCGATCGACCCCGCGGCCGGCCGGCCGGCGGACGTCCCGACGTCCGACGTCAGCGTGGCCCCCATCGGCGCGCTGAGATGGATGCGGACACATCCCGTGCCTCGTCCGGCGCCCGCCGACGGCGCGCGGCCACGCCCGCCGCGAGCGGCCACGGGCACGGCCACGGACACGGGCACGGCGGCGGGGATCTCGACGGCCCCTCGGGGCGGCGGGTCCGGATGCTGCTCGCGGCCCTGCTCGTGCCGTGCGCGCTGGCGGTGCTCGTCGGGCTCGTGGTGCTCGCGCCGTCGCCGGGCGAGTACGCGCAGGTCGGCGCGCGGGCCGCGACGGGCCAGGGCGCGCCGGGGCTGGGGTCGCAGACCCCCGTCGACGCCGAGGTGATCCGCGCCGCCGCCGAGTCCGACTGCACCGACCCGAACCTGCCCTCCCCCGGGCCCGGCGAAGGCTGCGTCGCCGTGACGCTGCGGCTCGGCGAGGGCCCGGCCGCCGGCAGCACGATCCTCAGCCTCGCGCCGACCACCCCGGGCTCGCCGCGCTTCGCCGTCGGCGACCCGGTGGTGCTGGGCTGGGCGGGCGGCGACCCCGCCGACCCCCTGACCTACACGATCGTCGACTTCCAGCGCGGGTCGCCGCTGCTGGTGCTCGGCGCCGCGTTCGCGCTGGCGGTCCTGCTGCTGGGCCGCTGGCAGGGCCTCGCCGCCCTGGTCGCCCTCGGCGTGACGCTCGGCGTGCTCGCCCTGTTCGTCCTGCCCGCGCTGGCCACGGGGTCGCCGCCGGTCCCCGTCGCGCTGACCGCGGCCGGGCTCATCGTCGGCGTCGTCCTCCCGCTGACCCACGGGGTCTCGGCGCGCACGGCGACCGCGGCGCTGGGGACGTTGGCGAGCCTCGGGCTGATCGGGGTGCTCGCGGTGCTCTTCGCGGCCACCTCGCGGCTGACCGGGCTGGGCGAGGAGGCCTCCGAGCTCGCCGGGGTGCTCGGGCCCGGGCTGGACCTGCGCGGACTGCTGCTCGCGGGCGTCATCATCGGCGCGCTCGGCGTGCTCGACGACGTCACCGTCACCCAGACCAGCGCCGTCTGGGAGCTGCACCGCGCTGACCCGGCCACGCGGCTCGTCGACCTCTATGGTGCCGCCATGCGCGTCGGTCGTGATCACGTCGCCTCGGCGGTGAACACCCTCGTGCTCGCCTACGCCGGGGCGGCACTGCCCCTGCTGCTGCTGTTCGCGCTGGCGGGGCGGGGTCTCGGCGACCTGCTGACGGCCGAGGACGTGGCGCAGGAGGTCGTGCGGACCCTGGTCGGCAGCATCGGACTGGTCGCCTCGGTCCCGCTGACCACGTTCCTCGCCGCCGTCGTCGTCCGCGCCGTCCGCAGCAGCACCGTGAGCACCGAGTCCCGGGGTGAGCACGCATGAGCCGACCCGCCCTCCCGCGCGCCGTCGAGAGCCCGCCGAGCGGTGTCCTCGACACCGCCCGCGCGCTGGTCGTCGCCTCGACCCGCACAGCGGTCGAGCTGACGCTGCACGGCCCGGCGATCGTGCGCGGCATCGCCGACATCGCCACGCAGGGCGCCCGCAGCACCGCCGACCTCAGCCCGCTCGTCGCCGACGCCCTGCGCGCGGTGCCGCGCCTGGTCTCGATGCTCGAGCAGCTGCTCCCCGTCGCGTCCGGCCTGCAGCACACCCTCGACGAGCTGGCGCCCGACCTCACGCGGCTGTCCTACGCCACCGACGCCCTCGACCGCCTCGCCGGCGCCGTCGACGACCTGCACGCCCTGGCCCGCGCGGTGCCCACCCTCGAGCGGATCGCCGGCGCCGCGCCCGCGCTGGACCGGCTCGCCGAGGCCGCGCCCTCGCTGGCCCGCCTCGGCGACGCGGTCGACGACCTGCACGCCCTGGCCGGCGCCGTGCCAGCCCTCGAGGCCATCGCCGGTGCCGCGCCCGACATCCACGCGCTCACCGAGGCGGTGCCCGCGCTGCAGCAGATCGGCGAGGCCCGCGGCGACATCGCCGCCCTGGCCGAGGCCGTGCCCGCCCTGCAGCAGATCGGCGAGGCCCGCGGCGACATCGCCGCCCTGGCCGGCGCCGTGCCCGCGCTGCACGCGATCGCGGGGGCCGCCCCCGACATCCACGCGCTCAGCGAGGCCGTGCCGGCCCTGCAGCGCATCGGCGAGGCCCGCGAGGACATCGCCGCCCTCGCCTCCGCCGTCCCCGCGCTCCGCCAACTCGGGGCGGCGGCGCCGGTGCTGGAGCAGCTCGCGGACGCGGCACCGGCGCTCCAGCAGCTCGGCGCGGCCGTCCCGCACCTCGAGGAGCTCGCGGGCGCCGTACCGACCCTGCAGCGGATCGCGAGCGCCGTCGACGACCTGGGCACGCTCGCCGGCGCGACCGGCGACCTGCGCACCCTCGCCGGCGCGACCGGCTCCGTCGCCCGGATCGCGCACGGCGTGCCCACGGTGGGTCGCCTCGCCGACGCCGTGCCCACCGTCGCCGCCCTCGCCGACGCCGTGCCGACGATCGCCCGGCTGGCCGAGGCGGTGCCGACGATCGCCGCGCTGGCCGAGGCCACCGGCGACCTGCACGCCCTCGCCGGCGCCGCCCCGTCGCTGCAGCAGATCGCGGGCGCCGTGGACGAGGTGCGCACGCTCAGCGGCGCGGTCGAGCACGTCGAGACCCTCGCCCGTCACGCGGACTCGACCTTCCCCGAGGTGCCCGCGCGCCTCAGCACGCTCGACACCTCGCTGACGACCGCCGCCGGCGAGCTGCAGAAGGTCAGCCCGGACCTGCGCACCCTCGCCGGGCGGATCGACAACCTCGACGAGCAGATCAAGGTCCTCGCCGACGCGCTCGCCCCGCTGCAGGGCACCACCGAACGCCTGGGCCGCGTCGTCGACCGCCTGCCCGGGCGGAAGAAGGGCGAGTAACACCGGCACCCTGACGAAGATCAGCAGGCCGAAAGGCACCTCGCGGGGCACCTCGA
The DNA here is from genome assembly GCF_028737205.1 of Actinomycetospora lutea. Classification (GTDB taxonomy): domain Bacteria; phylum Actinomycetota; class Actinomycetes; order Mycobacteriales; family Pseudonocardiaceae; genus Actinomycetospora; species Actinomycetospora lutea. Next base: position 12,822 of record NZ_JAQZAL010000041.1, read on the forward strand.
AGGTGTCTTTCCGCCTCCTGATCTCCGCGCGGTCGCCGGGTGCTGTGCAGCGAACGTCACCCTCGCTGCTCCCGACGCAGCGAGGGTGACGTTCGCCCGTCGCCTCGCGCGCCGGGTGCCCGCCGGCCCGTGCAACGAACGACGCCCTCGCTGCCCGGGGAGCAGCGAGGGCGTCGTCCGCTCGTCACGGGTGCGGCCGCGACGACCGTTCAGCGTCTACGAGCACTGCGGCGGCTCGTGGCCCCCGTTGTCGGGCTGCTGCTCGCCACCGTTGTCGGGCTGCTCGTGACCACCGTTGTCGGGCTGCTCGTGGCCCTCGTTGCCGTTCTGCTCGTGGCCGCCCTGCTCGTGGCCGCCCTGCTCGTGGCCGCCCTGCTCGTCGCCCTCGTTCTCGTGACCGCCGCTCGGCACCGTCGGCACCGTCGGCACCGTCGGCACCGTCGGCACCGTCGGCTCCTCGCACGGGTCGGTGCCCGGGATCTCGGGCTCCACGAGCTCGAAGTCGTAGGTCGTGCTCGGCGTGCTGACGAGGTCGACGCCCGCGTCGAGGCCGGGGTTGCTGGTGCCCTGGTTGATGATCAGGGCGGTGACTTCGATGTCGGGCTGGGCGGTGACGAAAGCCGCGAGCGGCTTCGTCGCGTTGCACCGCCGCTCGCTCTCCTCGATCACACCTGGGATCGCGCGCGTGGAGCACCAATTGCCCGCGCCGGCCTGGTAGCGGTTCCACTGGTCCGGCGCCGAGGATGCGGTCGGGTTGTAGACCGGCTCATAGGTCAGCGTCGAGAAGCCGACAGCGGGATCGGCAGGATCGAAATCGATCTCGAGCTGCATGCTTGGGAATTGGATCGGGTTGCCGGCAGCCCCCTGGTAGGCCCAGTACGCCGAGGACGTCCATTCGGCGAGCGACGTCCCCGCGTCCTCGGTCGTGCGGATCGCTGCCTTGTCCGTCTCGCCCGGCGTCTGCAGACGTAGTGCCGCCTCACCACCACCCACGGGTGCGGGCGGCTCGAACGCGTCCGACACCTCGGACGTGCCGCTCTCGGCAGTCCGCGCGAACGGCGCCAGGTCCGGCAGGACGTAGGTCGTCCCGACGACGGGGGCGGGCACCGGCAGTAGCGGGTCCGCATTGCCCGACCCGACCGCGGCGGCGGCGCCGCCGCCCACGATCAGCGCTCCCGCAGCGGCCAGTGCCGCCATCCCCCGCCGTCCGAGCTTCGTCCTGTGCTGACCCATGCGTGTGGTGTCCCTTCCGCCCCTGGTGTGACGTGGTCGCCATCGGCCACCACGCACCGGTAACGAAGCGGACACGGAAGAGTGACGAAATCATTCGTCCGAATGGTTGCTCAAGATCAGCTGATAGCAGGCCGACGAACGCCCGGAGGGCGTACCCGAGCAGGAGGCAGGGATTCAGCCGGCGGCGGGCGGCAGGGCCGCGCCGGTGTCCTTGAGCTCGACGCCCGAGAGCTGCCGGCGGAAGGACTCCGTCAGCAGGGCCGCGAGCACCTCGGCCGCGGCCTCGTAGGTCAGCCCGTCGGGCGGGCGGATGTTCGACACGCAGTTGCGCTCGGAGTCGACACGTCCCGGCCGAGGCCCGAAGGTCAGGTAGGCGCCCAGCGAGTCGGGCGCCGACATCCCGGGCCGCTCGCCGATGAGCACGAGCACCATCGACGCCCCGAGCGCCGCGGCGATCTCGTCGCCCAGCGCCACGCGGGCCTGTTCGGCGACCACGACCGGCGCCACCGACCATCCGTCCAGCCGCGGCAGGAGCGCCTCGACGACGCCCGCGGCGTGCTCGTGCACCGCGGTCGCCGACAGGCCGTCGGCCACCACCACGGCCAGGTCGTACGAACCGGGCTCCAGGCCGTGGTCGTCGGCGAGGCGCCGACCGAGGTCGGGGCGCTGCAGGTACTCGGTGCGGTCGGCGACCTGCGAGCGCACCACCGGCCCGGCCCGCTCGCCCAACGCGGCGAGCACCGCGTCGGCGTCGAGCGGTGTGTGGACGGCGTCGCGGGCCTGCGCGTGGGCCGCGGCCAGGCGGAGGTTCTCGGCGGTCGACAGGCCGTCACCCGCCCGACCCAGACCCACCCGCGCGCGGGTGGCGGCGCGCAGGGTCTCCCAGGGGTCGGTCGTGGTCATGCCATCAGCGCCCGGATCGGCTCCGGCACGAGCTGCGGGACCCGCCCGGCGTCGTCGAGCAGCCCGACCGAGCCCAGCCACGCCTCGAACTCGGGCGCGGGGCGCAGGCCCAGCGTCTGCCGGACCTGCAGCACGTCCTGGAACGACAGCGACTGGTAGTTGAGCATGATGTCGTCGCCGCCCGGCACGGTGATCACGAACGCGCACCCCGCCGCGCCGAGGGTGAGAAGCAGGGTGTCGGTGTCGTCGGCGTCGGCCTCGGCGTGGTTCGTGTAGCAGACGTCGACGCCCATCGGCACGCCGAGCAGCTTGCCGCACAGGTGGTCCTCGAGCCCCGCGCGCAGGATCTGCTTGCCGTCGTAGAGGTACTCGGGCCCGATGAAGCCGACGACCGTGTTGACCAGCAGCGGGTCGAACGCCCGGGACACCGCGTAGGCCCGGGCTTCCAGGGTCTGCTCGTCGACGCCGTGGTGGGCGTCCGCCGACAGCGCCGAGCCCTGGCCGGTCTCGAAGTAGGTGACGTTCGAGCCCACCGTCCCCCGCCGCAGCTCGGACGCGGCGGAGTGCGCCTCGCGCAGCTGGTCGAGCGTCACCCCGAAGCCCCGGTTGGCGGCCTGCGTGCCGGCCACCGACTGGAACACGAGATCCACCGGCGCCCCCTGCTCGAGCAGCTCGAGCGTCGTCGTCACGTGGGTGAGCACGCACGACTGGATCGGGGCGTCGAGGCGCCGGCGCGCGTCGTCGACGAGCTCGAGCAGCGCGAGCACCGTCGAGGGCCGGTCGGTGGCCGGGTTGATGCCGACCACCGCGTCGCCCGCGCCGTGCAGCAGCCCGTCGACGAGCGAGGCGGTGATGCCGACGGCGTCGTCGGTCGGGTGGTTGGGCTGCAGGCGGGTCGCGAGCCGACCCTCGAGCCCGATCGTCGTGCGCAGACCCGTCACGACGCGGGTCTTGCGCGCGACCGCGACGAGGTCGCCGACGCGCATGAGCTTGCTGGCCGCCGCGACCATCTCCGGCGTCAGGCCCGGGGCGAGCGCGGACAGCGTGGCGGTGTCCGCCTCCCACGAGAGCAACCAGTCGCGGAAGCCGCCGACGGTCAGCGAGCGCACCGGGGCGAACGCGTCGGCGTCGTGCGAATCCATGATCAGCCGGGTGACGTCGTCGTCCTCGTAGGGCACGACGGCCTCGTCGAGGAAGTGCGCGAGCGGGAGGTCGGCGAGCACCGTCTGGGCGGCCACCCGCTCGGCCGCCGACGCCGCCGCGACGCCGGCGAGCACGTCGCCGGAACGCAGCGGCGTGGCCCTGGCGAGCAGTTCGCGCAGGTCGCCGAAGGTGTACGAGTGCCCGCCCAGCGTCGTCGTCCAGCTCATTCGAGCTCCTCCTCGGCCTGCGCGAGCGCGGCGAACTCCTCGTCGGGCGCCGCCGCGACCAGGTGGTGCCGCGAGTAGAACCCGAACCACGCCATGAGTACCGCGAACGCCCCGAGCGCGCACAGGGCCGCGACGACGTCGACGAGGAACGTCGCCACCACCGCGGCGAGGGCCAGCACGAGCGCGACGCCGGTGGTGACCCGCCCGCCGGGCGTGCGGTACGGCCGCGGCAGGTCGGGGTGGCGGGCCCGCAGCACCTGGTGGGCGACCATCATGAGGACGTAGGACAGGGTCGCGCCGAAGACGGCGAGGTTGATCAGGATGTCGCCGTTGCCGGTCGCCGCGAGCACGAAGCCGATCACCGCGGGCACGATCAGCGCGAGGGTCGGGGCCTTGCGGCTGTTGGTCCTCGACAGCACGCGGGGCAGGTAGCCCGCGCGGGAGAGCGCGAACGTCTGCCGGGAGTAGGCGTAGATGATCGAGAAGAAGCTCGCGATGAGCCCGAGCAGGCCGATGTAGTTGACGGTCGTCGAGAGCCACGACGGCCCGCCGAGCCCGACCTCGAGGGCGCTGACCAGCGGGTTCTCGCTCTCGGAGAGCCCCTGCGAGCCCTGGGCGCCGGGGGCGAGCAGCAGGACGGCCGTCGCGGAGACGACGAGCACCGCCATCGCGACGATGATGCCGCGCGGCACGGCGCGCACCGGGTCGCGGGCCTCCTCGGCGGCCAGCGGGACCCCCTCGACGGCGAGGAAGAACCAGATCGCGAACGGGAAGCTCGCCCACACCCCGACCAGCCCGAACGGCAGGAACGGGGACGAACCGGCCGCGTCGGTGGGCACGATGTCGAAGAGGTTCGCGGCGTCGAACGACATGATGCCGCCGACCGCGAAGAGCACGAGGCCGACCACGGCGATCGCGGCGATGACGAAGCAGGCCTTGAGCGCCTCGCCGACCCCGAGCAGGTGGATGCCGACGAAGATCACGTAGCAGGCGAGGTACACCCACCACCCGTCGGTGATCCCGAACAGGCCCAGCGACTCCACGTAGCCGCCGATGAACGTGGCGATCGCCGCCGGGGCGACGGCGTACTCGAGGAGGATCGCCGCGCCCGTCGCGAAGCCGCCCCAGGGACCCATGGCCACGCGCGCGAACGTGTACCCGCCGCCCGCGGCCGGCAGCGCCGAGGACATCTCGGCGAGACCCAGCACCATGCACGTGTACATGACGGCCATGAGCACGGCGGCCACGGCGAGGCCGCCCCACCCACCCTGCGCGAGCCCGAAGTGCCAGCCGGCGTAGTCGCCGGAGATCACGTACGCGACGCCCAGCCCGGCCAGGAGCACCCAGCTCGCCGAGCCGGCCTTGAGCTGCCGCGCCGCCAGGTAGTCGTGCCCGGCACTGCGCGTGGAATCAACCTGCTCCGCCATCCGCGTCCCCTTCCGCTCGTGCCCGGACGCACAGCGTGAAGCAGGTGTGAAGTCCGTGGGTGACGGATGGGTTGCGATCGCCCACCTGCGCCTCAGGCGACGCGCGTGCGGCCCGTCTCCGTGACGTGGGCGTCGTCGTCGAGGCCGCGGCGGCTGGTCTCGCCGGTCGCCAGGATGCAGCCCACGGTCAGCAGGCAGCAGGCGGCGATCACGACCGACACCAGCAGCGGGCTGCCCGTGCCCTGCAGCACGCTCGCGAACACCACCGGGCCGAGGCCCGCCCCGATGCCGGCGATCTGGTAGCCGAGCGAGGCGCCGGTGTAGCGGGCGCGGGTGGAGAACAGCTCGGTGTAGAGCGCGGCGAGCGGCCCATACATCGCGGCGTGGACGATGCCCTGGCCGACGACCACCGCGAGGACGAGCAGCGCCGTGGACCCGGAGTCGACCAGCGGGAAGAGCAGGAACGCCCAGACGGTCATGGCCAGCGCGCCGACGAGCACCACGGGACGCCGGCCGACGCGGTCGGAGAGCGCGGCGAACCCGATGATGCCGACGATGGCGGCCACCGAGGAGACGGTCAGCGCGTTGAGCACGGTCTGGCGGGCGAAGCCGGCCTGCACGGCGTAGGCGATGACGAACGTCGTCAGCACGCCCTGGGCCACGAAGGCACCGAAGCCGATGCCGATCGAGAGCACGAGGTTGCGCGGGTGGCGGCGCAGCACCTCGAGCAGGGGCGGCGTGGAGGGGCCCTGGGACCGGGCGAAGACCGGCGTCTCCTCGACCCGTGCGCGGACGAACAGGCCGACCGCGAGGAGCACGGCGCTGAGCAGGAACGGGATGCGCCAGCCCCAGGTGAGGAAGCCGTCCTCGCCCGCGATCGCGGCGGCCCCGGCCAGCGCCGCGGTGGAGAGCACCATGCCGCTCGGGGCGCCGGCGTTGGTGAAGCTCGCCCAGAGGCCGCGGCGCGAGGTCGCGTGCTCGGCGGACATCAGCACCGCGCCGCCCCACTCGCCGCCGACCGCGACGCCCTGGAGCACCCGCAGCAGGATCAGCAGCACCGGCGCCCACACGCCGATCTGCGCGTAGGTCGGCAGCACGCCGATGAGCACACTGACCACGCCCATCAGGGTCATCGTCACGACGAGCATCTTCTTGCGCCCGACGCGGTCGCCGAAGTGCCCGAACAGCACGCCGCCCAGGGGACGCGCGAGGTAGCCGGTGGCGAGCGTCCCGAAGCTCGCGACCGTGCCCACCAGCGGGTCGAGCGTGGAGAAGAAGACCTTGGCGAACACGACGGCCGAGGCCGTCGCGTAGAGCAGGAAGTCGTAGTACTCGATGACGCTGCCCAGGTAGCTGGACAGCACCGCCCGGCGGAGCTGGGTCCGCGAGCGCGCGTCGGCCTCGGCCACGCCGCACCTCCCGCTCGGTCTCGTGTGTGGTCGCGGTCACGGATGTCCGAGCCAATGTAGGCAGGCACGCGACGGGCGTCAACGATGTGCCCAACATCGTCACGACGCTAGGCTCCCGCCGTGTCCGAGGCCGACACCGACGCCGAGGTCGACGCACCCCGGCCCCAGGCGATCCTGCTGACCTTCCTCGGCGGCTACCTGCTCGGGCGCGGGGTGCACGTCGCGACGAGCAGCCTCGTCGACGTGCTCGGTCGCGCCGGGGTGTCCGAGCACGCGACCCGCTCGACGGTCAGCCGGATGGCCCGCCGCGAGCAGCTGCACCGCGTGCGGCGGGGCCGCCAGGTCTACGTGGGGCCGACGCCGGCGACGCGCGAGGTCCTGCGCGACGGCGAGGCGCGGATCTGGCGCACCGACGTCGTCAACACCCGGTGGGACGGCTCGTGGACGCTGCTGTCGTTCTCGCTGCCCGACGCGTGGGCCCGCGAGCGGCACCTGCTGCGGGCGCGCCTGTCGTGGGCGGGGTTCGCGCCGCTGCAGGGCGGGCTGTGGATCGCGCCGGGCGACGTCGACGTGGCCGCGCTCGCCGAGGGCCTGGGTCTCGACGGGCGCCTGCGCGCGTTCAGCGCCCGCGCGCTGGCCCCGACCGACGTCGACGCCCTCGTCCGCGACGCCTGGGACCTCCCGGCCGTCGCCGCCCGGTACACGGCGTTCCGGGCGCGCTGGAGCGAGCCCGCGACGCGGCCCCCGCTGCCCGACCCGCTCGCGGCGCAGCTCGTGCTCCAGACCGACTGGCTCCAGGCGATCCGTCGCGACCCGCGCCTGCCGCGGCGCCACCTGCCCCCGGACTGGCCGGCCGAGCCCGCCCACGCCCTGTTCCGCGAGCTCTACACGACCTACGAGCGCGGTGCCCGCGCCGGCGCCGCGGCCCTCGACGTCATCCCCGACGAGGACGCGGCCGACCGGCGTCCGTGAGCGGACTTCGGGGCCATCGGCCCGGAGTCCGCCCACATCGGTCAGACCAGGTTCGTCCGGCAGTGGTTGAGCAGGGCACGCAGGGCGGCGCGCTCGTCGGGGTCGAGACCGGTGACCATGCGCTCCTCGACCTCCGCCGCGCCGGGGGCCACCTCGGCCAGCAGCGCGCGCCCCCGGTCGGAGAGCCCGATGAGGACACGGCGCCCGTGGGCCGGGTCCGGGGTGCGCGTGATCCAGTGGCCGCGCTCGAGCGCCGCGAGCAGGTCGCCCATCGCCTGCGGGCTGACGAACGCGTTGCGCGCCAGGTCCGCGCCCGTCTGCCCCTCGCGGCGCGCGAGGACGGTCAACGCGGTCCACTGCGGCACCGTGATGCCGGTGCTGCGCAGGAGGTCGTCGAGGCGGGCGCGGACCGCCAACTCGACCTGCTTGACCGCGTAGAGCAGCGACGGACCCTCGCCGGCCCGCTCCGGCCCCTGTGCCACCACCGTCGCCCCCTCGTCCACTTCCGCCGCCGCGGACCTGCCCCTAGTATCAAGGTTCCTGACAATGAAGGAGACCCCTGAGCGCGACGTCACGCCGTGCCGTCATCGTCCCGGGTCGGGCGACCCGCCCGGAACGGCGTCCGCGGGTCGCCGCCCACCGGGGGTACGCAGTTCCCGCCATGGAGGGAGTCCGTTGAGCGACCAGGCCGCGCGCAGCGCCGAGGACACCGTGTCCCCCCTGCTGCCCCCGTCACTGACCCTCCACCGCGACGGTCCGGTCGCGGTGCTGCGGCTCGCGCGCCCGGCCAAGCGCAACGCCCTCGACGACGCCACGGTGCTCGGCCTCGAGGCCTTCTTCTCCGCACCGCCGCCCGACGTGCGCGCCGTCGTCCTCGACGCCGAGGGCGACCACTTCAGCGCCGGCCTCGACCTCTCCGAGCTGGGCGCGACCGACGCCGTCGCCGGCGTCGAGCACTCCCGGTTCTGGCACCGGGTCTTCGCCCGCATGGAGCAGGGCCGGCTGCCCGTCGTCAGCGTGCTCAAGGGCGCGGTGGTCGGCGGCGGCCTGGAGCTGGCCGCCGCCACGCACGTCCGCGTCGCCGAGCCCAGCGCCTTCTACGCCCTGCCCGAGCCCTCCCGCGGGCTGTTCGTCGGCGGCGGCGGCTCGGTCCGGATCCCGCGGCTGATCGGCGTGCCCCGGATGACCGACATGATGCTCACCGGCCGGGTCCTCGACGCGCAGGAGGGCCAGCAGCTGGGCATCACGACCTACCTCACCGAGCCCGGCGGCGGCTTCGCCCAGGCCCTCGAGCTCGCCCACCGCATGGCCGACAACCCACCGGTCAGCACGTACGCCGTCCTCCAGGCGCTGCCGCGCATCGCCGCCGCGCGGGACGAGGACGGGTTCTTCATGGAGGCCCTCATGGCCGCGATCTCCTCCAGCAGCGCCGAGGCCCAGGAGCGCATGTCCGCGTTCCTCGCCGGCCGCGCGGGCAAGGTCCGCTGATGGGCGCGCCCCCCGCCGGCACCGTCACGGCCGCCTTCGTCGACTGGCTCGCCGCCGAGCGCGGCCTGCGGTTCGACGACTACGACGCCCTGCAGCGCTGGTCGGTCACCGACCTCGACGGCTTCTGGTCGGCGATCGCCGCGTTCTTCGCCGTGCCGTTCCACGACGCGCCCCGCGCGGTGCTGGAGGCCCGCGGGATGCCCGGGACCGTCTGGTTCCCGGGCGCGACGCTGAACTACGCGGAGCGGGCGGTCGAGGGACCGCCGGGGACGAGCGACGACGCGCCGGCGCTGCTGGCCTACTCGCAGACCCGCGACGAGCAGCACTGGAGCCGCGGCGAGCTCCGCGACGCCGTGGCCCGCGCCCGGGCGGGCCTGCAGCGGCTCGGCGTGGGGCGCGGCGACCGGGTCGTGGCCTACGCGCCGAACATCCCCGAGACCGTGATCGCGCACCTCGCCGTCGCGAGCCTCGGCGCGGTCTGGGCCTCGTGCGCGCCGGAGTTCGGCGCGCGCAGCGTCATCGACCGCTTCGCCCAGATCGAGCCGACGGTGCTGCTCGCGGTCGGCGGCTACGTCTACGGCGACAAGCCCATCGACCGCACCGCCGAGGTGGCCGCGCTGCGCGCCGCGCTCCCGTCGCTGCGCCACGTCGTCGGGATCCCGTACGGCCCGGGCGAGGTGCCCGACGCGCTGCCCTGGTCCGAGCTGGTCGGCACGCCCGCCGCGCCCGCCTACGACCCGGTGCCCTTCGACCACCCGCTCGTGGTCCTGTTCTCCTCGGGCACCACCGGCAGGCCGAAGGCGATCGTGCACGGCCACGGCGGGCTGACCGTCGAGCACCTCAAGAACCACGGCCTGGCCTGGGACGTCCGCCCCGGCGACCGGATGCTCTGGTTCTCGACGACCGCCTGGATGATGTGGAACGCGCTGGTCTCCGGGCTGCTGCACGGCGCGGCGCTGATCCTCGTCGACGGCAACCCGCTGCACCCCGACCTCGGCTGGCAGTGGCGGCTCGCGGCGGGGGCCCGCGCCACCCACTTCGGCTCCTCGCCCGGCTTCCTCATGGCCTGCCGGGCCGAGGGCCTGCACCCGGCGGCGGAGCAGGACCTCACGGCCCTGCGCCAGATCTGCGTGGCCGGCAGCCCGCTGCCCCCCGAGGGGTACCGCTGGGTGGCCGCGGAGTTCGGCCCCGAGGTCCTGCTGCTCGTCGGCAGCGGCGGCACCGACGTGTGCACGGGCATCGTGCAGGGCGGGCCGTGGCAGGAGGTCGTCGAGGGCGAGATCTCCGGTCGCGAGCTCGGGGTGGACACCGCCGCGTTCGACGAGGCCGGCAACGAGGTCGTCGGCGAGCTCGGCGAGCTGGTCATCCGCGCGCCGATGCCCTCGATGCCCCTGTTCTTCTGGGGCGACGAGGACGGCTCGCGGCTGCGCGCCGCCTACTTCGACCACTATCCCGGCGTCTGGCGCCACGGCGACTGGGTCCGGTTCTCCCCGTCGGGCTCGGTCGTCGTCACCGGGCGCTCGGACGCCACCCTCAACCGGGGCGGCGTCCGGCTCGGGACCGCCGAGTTCTACTCCGTGGTCGAGGAGATGCCCGAGATCGTCGACAGCCTCGTCGTGCACCTCGAGGACGCCGCCGGCGGACCGGGCGAGCTGCTGCTGTTCGTGGTCCCCGCGGCGGGCCAGGAGGTCGACGAGGCGCTCGTCGGGCGCATCCGCGCCGAGCTGCGCTCCGCGCTCTCGCCCCGCCACCTCCCCGACCGCATCCACGCGCTGCCGGCCGTGCCGCGCACCCGCACCGGCAAGAAGCTCGAGGTCCCGGCCAAGCGGATCCTGCTCGGCGCCGACCCGGACGCGGTCGCCTCGCGCGACTCGCTGGTCGACCCGAGCGCCCTCGACGCGATCGCGGACGTCGCGCGGTGACGCGGGTCGCCGTGGTCGGCACCGGGGTGATCGGCGAGAGCTGGGCCCGGCTGTTCCTCGCGCACGGGCACGACGTCGTCGCCACCGACCCGGCGCCGGGCGCGGCGGAGCGGCTCCCGGACGCGGTCACCTTCGTCGAGGATCCGGCGCAGGCCGCGGCCGACGCCGACTTCGTGCAGGAGAACGGCCCCGAGCGCCTCGAGGTCAAGCACGCGCTGCTCGCCGTGCTCGACGCCGCCGCCCGCCCCGACGTCGTCATCGCCAGCAGCTCGTCGGCGCTGCGCCCCACCGACCTCGCCCGCGGCGCCCCCGAGCACCCCGAGCGCGTGCTCGTCGGGCACCCGTTCAACCCGCCGCACCTGGTCCCGCTCGTCGAGGTCGTGCCCGGCGAGGCGACCTCGGAGGCCGCGGTCGGGGCGGCGATGGCCTTCTACGCCGGGGTCGGCCGCACGCCCCTGCGGCTGCGCGCCGAGCTCCCCGGCCACCTCGCCAACCGCCTGCAGGCCGCCCTGTGGCGCGAGGCGTACTCGCTGGTCGAGCGCGGGGTCGCCACCGTCGCCGACATCGACACGGCGATCACCGACGGCCCCGGCCTGCGCTGGGCAGGCGTCGGGCCGATCACCGGCCAGCACCTCTCCGGCGGCGCCGGCGGGCTCGCCCACGTCCTCGAGCACCTGCACCCCGGCACCGAGGCGCTGTGGGCCGACCTCGGAGCGCCGACGATGACCCCCGAGCTCGCGCAGCGTCTTGTCACCCAGGTCACCGAGGCCGTGGGCGACGCCGGCCCGGACGCCCTGCTCGCCCGCCGCGACGCGGTGATCCGCGCCGCACTGACCGCCCGATCGACGGAGGACCGCTGATGGACCTCGACACCCTCACCGCCATCGACGTCCACACCCACGTCGAGCAGGACGCCCACGGGTGCTTCGCGCTGACCGGCGAGCTGCTCGACGCGTCGGCGCAGTACTTCCGCAGCGACCAGGACCGCACGCCCACCGTCGAGGCGATCGCCGCGCACTACCGCGAGCGCGCCATGGCGGCGGTGGTGTTCACCGTCGACGCCCCGGCCGCGACCGGGCACCCGCCGCTGTCCAGCGAGGAGATCGTCGAGCGGGCCGCGGCGTTCCCCGACGTGCTCATCCCGTTCGGCTCGGTCGATCCGCACGGCGGCCGGGCGTCGGTGCAGCGCGCCCGCCGGCTCGTCGAGCGCGGGGCCCGGGGCTTCAAGTTCCACCCCACGCTGCAGGGCTTCGAGCCGAACGACCGGACCTGGTACCCGTTGTACGAGGCGATCGCCGAGGCCGGCGTCCCCGCCCTGTTCCACACCGGCCAGACCGGCATCGGCGCGGGGCTGCCCGGCGGCGCGGGCCTGAAGCTGCGCTACTCCGACCCGATGCTGCTCGACGACGTCGCCGCCGACTTCCCCGAGCTCACGATGATCTTCGCGCACCCCTCGGTGCCGTGGCAGGACGCGGCCATCTCGATCGCCGGCCACAAGGCCAACGTGTTCATCGACCTCTCGGGCTGGGCGCCGAAGTACTTCCCGCCCCAGCTGGTCCGGGCCGCGGCGCGCCAGCTGCGCGACAAGGTCCTGTTCGGCTCGGACTTCCCGGTGATCACGCCGGACCGCTGGCTGCGCGACTTCGCCGACCTGGACATCCCCGACGACGTGCGGCCGGGGATCCTCAAGGGAAACGCGGCGCAGGTGCTCGGCCTGGTCTGAGCGCCAATCGCCGGGGTGCCACCCCGATGTCGCGTGCCGCGACCGGCCGCACGCTGCGGGGATGGAAACCTCCGTGCACGAGATCGCCGACGGCATCTACCGCCTCTCGACCTGCGTGCCCGACATCGGCCCCGGCGGCTTCACCTTCAACCAGTACCTGATCGACGCCGACGAGCCGCTGCTCTTCCACACCGGTCCGCGCCGGATGTTCCCGCTCGTCGCCGACGCCGTCGGCCGGGTCCTCGACGTGGCCCGGCTGCGCTGGATCAGCTTCGGCCACGTCGAGGCCGACGAGTGCGGCGCGATGAACGAGTGGCTGACCGCGGCCCCCGACGCCCGGGTGACGTTCAACCGGCTCGGCTGCATGGTCTCGGTCGACGACCTCGCCGACCGGCCGCCCGTGCCCGTCGACGACGGCGACCGCCGCGACCTCGGCGGGCACGTCGTCCGCACGATCACCACGCCCCACGTGCCGCACGGCTGGGAGGCGCAGGTCCTGCACGACGAGACCACCGGCACGCTGCTCTGCGGGGACCTGTTCGCCCAGCTCGGCGACGGGCCGGCGCTCGTGCACGACACCGACCTCGTCGGGCCCGCGCTCGCGGCCGACGACCTGTTCGGGGCCACCGCGCTCACCGTCGGCACCGCTCCGGCGATCCGCGGTCTGGCCGCCCTCACGCCGCGCACCCTCGCCCTCATGCACGGACCCGCCCGCGCCGGCGACGGCGGCGCGGCCCTGGACGCCCTCGCCGACGCGTACGCCGCGCGTCTCGACCGGGCCCTGGCCTGAGACCGGCTCGTCACAACCCCGGGCTCCCGCGGGTCTCCACGTCGACGTCCCCACGCGACGAAGGAGCCGACGATGGACGCACGGACCCTGACCTACCGCACCTCCACCGCCGTCACCGCGGTCGTCCTGCTCTCCGGCGGGCTCGCCGACCTGCTCGGCGCCGAGTGGGCCGTCGCCGGGATCACGGCCCTCGGCTATCCCGCCTACCTGGCCACGATCCTCGGGGTGTGGAAGCTCCTCGGCACCGTGGCGATCACGGTCCCCCGGTTCCCGCGGCTCAAGGAGTGGGCCTACGCCGGGATCGTGTTCGACCTCAGCGGCGCCGCGGTCTCCCACCTGGCGTCCGGGAGCCCGCTGTTCCACCCGATCGTCACGACGACGCTGCTCGTGATCGCCGGCGTCTCCTGGGCCACCCGGCCGGTCTCGCGGCGACTCGCCGACCTGCCCACCGAGGAGCGCGTCGCCGTGCCGGCGTCCTGATCAGCCGTCCTGGAGCGCCCGGTCGACGGCGGCGGCCGCGCCGTCCAGGGCGATCGCGGCCTGGCTGCCGTCGGCGAGATCCTTGAGCTGGATCTCCCCGGCCTCGAGGTCGCGGTCGCCGAGCACGAGCGCGAAGCGCGCCCCCGAACGGTCGGCGGCCTTCATGGCGCCCTTGAGCCCGCGGTTGCCGTAGGCCAGGTCCGCGCGGATCCCCGCCCGGCGCAGGGCCCCGACGATCCCGACCAGCCGGTCCTTGGCGGCGTCGCCCAGGGGCACGCCGAAGACCTCGACCCGGCCGGCGGCGTCGTGCCCGGCCTCCTCGACGCGGCACGCGAGCAGGGTGCGGTCGACGCCCAGGCCGAAGCCGACCCCGGACAGCGCCTGCCCGCCGAGCTCGGCCATCAGCCCGTCGTAGCGCCCGCCGCCGCCGATGCCCGACTGCGAGCCCAGCCCGTCGTGCACGAACTCGAAGGTCGTCTTCGTGTAGTAGTCGAGCCCGCGCACCATCCACGGGTTCTCGACGTAGGCGACGCCGAGGTCGTCGAGGTGGCGCTTCACCGCGGCGTGGTGCGCGGCCGCCTCGTCGGAGAGGTGGTCGACCATGAGCGGCGCGCCGTCGAGCTGGGCGCGGACCTCGGGGCGCTTGTCGTCGAGCACGCGCAGCGGGTTGATGCGGGCGCGTTCGCGGGTGGCCTCGTCGAGGTCGAGCTTCTCGAGGAAGCGGGTCAGCTCGGTGCGGTACTGCGGGCGGGTCGTCGCGTCGCCCAGGCTGGTGATCTCCAGGCGGTAGCCGCGCAGGCCGAGCGCGCGGAAGCCCGCATCGGCGACGGCGAGGACCTCGGCGTCGAGGGCCGGGTCGTCGACGCCGATGGCCTCGACCCCGACCTGCTGCAGCTGCCGGAAGCGGCCGGCCTGGGGGCGCTCGTAGCGGAAGAACGGCCCGTCGTAGCGCAGCTTGACCGGCAGCCCGCCCTTGTCCAGGCCGTGCTCGATGACCGAGCGGACGACGCCGGCGGTGCCCTCGGGGCGCAGGGTCACCGAGCGGCCGCCGCGGTCGTCGAACGAGTACATCTCCTTGGAGACGACGTCGGTCGACTCGCCCACGCCGCGGGCGTAGAGCGCGGTGTCCTCGAAGACCGGCAGCTCGATGTGCGCGTAGCCGGCGCGGTCGGCCTCACGGATCAGGGTGTCGCGGACCGTCGTGAACTCCGGCCCGACGTACTCGGGGATGCCCTTGGGCGCGGCGAACCCGCCGGGCGGGACCGACGCGCTCACAGGTGACGCCCGGGCGCGCTCGTCAGACCCTGCACGAACGGGTTGGACGCGCGCTCCTGGCCGACGGTCGTCATCGGCCCGTGGCCGGGCAGGACGGCGGTGTCGTCGGACAGGGACAGGATCTTGTCGCGGAGCGACGCCATCATCTCCTCGGTGGAGCCGCCGGGCAGGTCGGTGCGCCCGATGCCGCCCTGGAAGAGCGTGTCGCCGGCCAGCAGGAACGGCTGGCCCTCCTCCGTCGCCGAGCGGAACACGACCGAACCGCGGGTGTGGCCCGGCGTGTGGTCGACGGTGAGCCGCAGCCCGGCCAGCTCGAGCTCGGCGCCGTCGGCGAGCACCTCGACCGTGCGGGGCTCGCGGAACTCCAGGCCCGGGTACATCGCGGCGATCTGCCGGCCCATCGGCCCGACCGAGCCGAGCGGGTCGGCGAGCATCCCCCGGTCCTCGGGGTGGATCCAGGCGGGGATGTCGTCGCCGTCGCACACCGGCGTCACCGACCACATGTGGTCGAGGTGCCCGTGGGTCAGCAGCACCGCGACCGGGGTCAGCCGGTGGCGCGCGAGGACCTCGCGCAGCCCCTCCTCGGCGTCCTGGCCGGGATCGACCACCACGGCGGACTCCCCGGGGCCCGGAGCGACCACGTAGCAGTTGGTCTGGAACACCCCGGCCGCGAAGGCCTCGACCAGCACGTCCTCGTCCTCCCTGAGCGGATCGGCGACCCGACCAGCCTAGTCGAGACCCTCACGAGGACCGGTCGGCGCGGTTCCTACGATGTCCGCCGTGCCGACGAACGAGCAGCGCCGGAAGGCCGCCAAGCGCAAGCTGGAACGCCAGATCGAGCGGCGGGCCGAGCGCTCCCGGCGCCGGCGACAGCGGTTGGCCGTGATCTCGGTGGTGGCGGTCGTCGCCGTCCTCGCCGTGGCCGCGGGGATCTACTTCGTCGTGACCGGGTCCGACGAGCCCGCCCCGCAGGCCGCGGCGCCCTCGACGTGCACGTACAACCCGTCCGAGCCGGCCGCCAAGCCGAACACCCCGCCCGACGGGAACCCCCCGACGACGGGCACCGTCGACGTCACCCTGGAGACCACCCAGGGCGCGATCCCGATGACGCTCGACCGCGCGTCCGCCCCCTGCGCGGTCAACGCCGTCGTCAGCCTCGCGTCGCAGGGCTTCTACGACGACACCCCGTGCCCGCGCCTCGTCACCAGCGCCGGCAGCCTGCAGGTGCTCCAGTGCGGCGACCCGACCGGCTCCGGCTCCGGCGGCCCGGGCTACCAGTACGCCGAGGAGCCGCCGCAGGGCCTGCCGCCCTTCCCCGGCGCCGAGGGCCAGGCGTCGACCTACGCGCGCGGCCTGATCGCGATGGCCAAGAGCTCCCAGCCCGGCTCCACCGGCAGCCAGTTCTTCCTGGTCTACGGCGACTCGGGGCTCCCGCCCGAGTACTCGGTGATCGGCCGGATCGGCGGCGGCGGGCTCGGGGTGCTCGACCGGATCGCGGCGGCCGGGGACGACGGCTCGAACCAGGCCGGCGGCGGGGCCCCGCGGACCCCGGTGCAGATCCAGCGCGCGGTCGTCGCCGCGCCGCCCGCTCCCTGACCGACACCGCGGTCGGCAGCGCAGCGGCAGCGCCCTGACAGCGGGCGGCGCCATCGTCGGGAGGCACCCGACGAGAGGAGCCCCCATGCCCACCTTCCCCGGTACCGCCGGCACCGTCTTCCACGACCGCTGGCTGCCGCAGACCCCGGTCCGCGGCGTCGTCGTCCTCCTGCACGGCCACGGCGAGCACCTCGGTCTCTACGACGCCCTCGCACGGCGGCTCGCGGCGCAGGGGCAGGCCGTGTACGCCCTCGACGCCGTCGGCCACGGGCGCAGCGCCGGCGAGCGGGCGCTCATCGCGTCGTGGGACCTGCTCGTCGACGACGCCCGGACGCTCGCGGGGATCGCCCGCGACGCCCACCCGCAGGTGCCGCTGACCCTGGTCGGGCACTCGGGAGGGGCGCTCGCAGCCACCCTGCTCGCGCTGCGCTCGCCCGGGCTCGCCGACGCCCTGGTGCTCTCCGGGGGGCCGCTGCGGTCGCAGGACTGGATCCACGAGTGGCTCGCGCTGGGCGAGCCGGAGCTCCCGGTCGAGGACCCCCGCGAGCTGCTGAGCACGCACCCGGAGTACGTCGACGCCCTGCTCCACGACCCGCTGACCCACCACGGCGGCTTCCGGAGCGAGACGCTGCAGGCGGTCGCGGACACGTGGCCCGAGGTCGCCGCCGGCCTCGCCGACGGGCGCCTCACCGTCCCGGTCCTGCTGGTGCACGGCGAGGCGGACCCGCTCGTGCCGGTCGAGCACGCCCACCTGACCGCGGGCGAGCTCGCCGACGCCCGGGTCGTGGTGTTCCCCGGCGACCTGCACGACGTCCTCAACGAACACGACCGCGAGGCCGTGCACGAGGTCGTCGCCGCGTTCGTCGGGGCGGTGCGGCCGGCTTCCGATTCGTCCAAGTCACCGGGCACGCCCGTCGCCTAGCGTCGGGCCATGACGACCGACACCATCGAACGGGAGCTCGTCGCCCTGCTGGACGACTGGGGCGCGGCCATCGTCTCCGACGACGCCGACCGCATGGCCGCGTTCATGGACGACGACTGGGCCATCGTCTCGTGGACGGGGATCACGTCCCGGGACGACTTCCTCGCCGTCGTCCGCTCCGGCGCGCTCGGGCACACGCGGATGGAGGCGGTCGGCGAGCGCCGGGTGCGGGTGCACGGCGACGTCGCCTACCTCAGCGTGCGGGTCCTGAGCACCGCGCAGTACGGCGGCGCCGACATCCCCGCCGACGAGTGGACCACCGACATCTTCGTCCGCTCGCCCGTCGACGGGCGCTGGCGCTGCACGCTGACCCACATCACGCCGGTGGGCGACCAGGTGGACCAGGTGGACCAGGGGGACTAGGCCGTGCTCAGGGGCAGCGCGCCGGGGTGCAGGGGCGCGGGGAGGTCGGTGGCGCCGTCGGGGTCGAGGTAGCGGTCGACCGCGGCGGCGGCCGAGCGGCCCTCGGCGATCGCCCAGACGATGAGCGACGCGCCGCGGTGGGCGTCGCCGCACACGAACACGCCCGGCGCGTCGGTCTGCCAGTCCGAGCCGCAGCCGATCGAGCCCGACGGGGTGCGCTCGAGCCCCAGCGCGGGCAGCAGCGCCATGTCGTCGGGGCCGGTGAAGCCGATCGAGAACAGCACGAGGTCGGCGGGCATCTCGTGGACCTCCTCGCTGGTCGGCACGACCTCGCGGCGCCCGTCGGCGTCGCGGCGGACCTCGACCGACGAGAGCTCGACCGACCGCACATGGCCCCGGTCGTCGCCGACGAAGCGGCGCACCGCGGTGGCGAACAGGCGCTCGCCGCCCTCCTCGAGCGCGGGCGGGGTGCGGAAGACGTAGGGCCAGGTCGGCCAGGGCGAGGTCGACTCCTGCCGGGTGCGCGGCGGCGGCGGATACTGGTCGAGCTGGTGCACGCCGATCGCGCCCTGGCGCGTCGCCGTGCCGTAGCAGTCCGCGCCGGTGTCCCCGCCGCCGATCACCACGACACTCCTGCCGCGGGCGTTGATCGGCGACGGCCCGTCGCCCTCGCACTCGCGGTTGGCCGGCACCAGGTAGTCCATCGCGAGGTGCACGCCGTCGAGGTCCCGCCCGGGGATGGTGCGGTCGTCCCGCCCGGCGAGCGCGCCGACGGCGAGCACCACGGCGTCGTGGTCGGCGCGCAGCCGCTCGACGGGCATCGCCGGTCCCCCGACCTCGCAGTCCACGACGAACCGGGTGCCCTCGGCGCGCATCTGCTCCAGGCGCCGGTCGACCTCCCACTTCTCGAACTTGAACTCGGGGATGCCGTAGCGCATCAGCCCACCGAGCCGGTCGTCGCGCTCGAAGACGGTGACGTCGTGCCCGGCGCGCGTGAGCTGCTGGGCCGCCGCGAGCCCGGCCGGCCCGGAGCCGACGACCGCGACGCGGCGCCCGGTGCGGTTCGACGGCGGCTGGGGCTCGACCAGCCCGTCGGCCCACCCGTTCTCGGCGATCGACCACTCGACCCGCTTGATCGCGACGGCCCCCGGTTGGCTGGTGATCGACAGGACGCACGCCGCCTCGCACGGCGCCGGGCACAGCGCGCCGGTGAATTCCGGGAAGTTGTTGGTGGCGTGCAGCCGCTCGGTGGCCCGGGCCCACTCGCCGCGCCGGACGTGGTCGTTCCACTCCGGGATGAGGTTGCCCAGCGGGCAGCCCGCCCCGCCGGAGTGGCAGAACGGGATGCCGCAGTCCATGCACCGGGCGGCCTGGATCCGGGTGCCCTCGCGCACCGCGGGGTCGGTCGGCGGGGCGTAGAGCTCGTGCCAGTCGGTGCGGCGCTCCTCGACCGGCCGCTTGGGGTTGTCCTGCCGCTCGTACTTCAGGAACCCGCGCGGGTCAGCCACCGGCCGCCACCTCCATGATCACCTCGTTGGGGTCGCGCCCCTCGGCCTGGGCGCGCTGGGTCGCGTCGAGCACGCGCTGGTAGTCGTCGGGCACGACCGTGGTGAACCGCGCGACGGCGCTGTCCCAGTCGGCGAGCAGCGCGGCCGCCCGCGGCGAGCCGGTCAGCTCGCGGTGGCGCTCGACGACGCCGTGCAGCCAGTCGGCGTCCTCCGGGCCGACCCCGCGCAGCGACACCATCTCCGGGTTCACCCGGATCTCGGGCAGGTCGAGCACGAACGCGATGCCCCCGGACATCCCGGCGCCCAGGTTGCGCCCGGTGGCGCCGAGCACGACGACCCGCCCGCCGGTCATGTACTCGCAAGCGTGGTCGCCGGTGCCCTCGACGACGGCCAGCGCTCCGGAGTTGCGCACGCAGAAGCGCTCGCCGGCCTGGCCCCGCAGGAACACCTCGCCGCCGGTGGCGCCGTAGGCGATGACGTTGCCGGCGATGACGTGCTGCTCGTCGGGGCCACCGGCGAACGGCGCGGCGGGGTCCGGGCGGGCGATCACCCGCCCGCCCGAGAGACCCTTGGCCAGGTAGTCGTTGGCGTCGCCGACCAGGTCCAGCGTCATGCCCGGGGGCAGGAAGGCGCCGAACGACTGGCCCGCCGACCCGTGGAGCTCCACGTGCAGGGAGTCGTCGGGCAGCCCGGCGGCGCCGTGCCGGCGGGTGATCTCGGCGCCGGTGAGCGTGCCGACCGTGCGGTTGACGTTGCGCACCGGCATCTCGAGGCGCACCGGGTCGCCGCCCGCGACCGCGCCCTCGGCGAGCTGGAGCAGCGTGCGGTCGAGGGCCTTGTCGAGCCCGTGGTCCTGGGGGCGGGTGCGGATAAGGGCCGTCGGCGCGCCCTCCGGGACGTCGGGCACAGCGAACAGCGGCGTCAGGTCGATGCCGCGGGCCTTCCAGTTCTCCACCGCCTCGCGGCCGTCGATCAGCTCGGCGTGCCCGATCGCCTCGTCGAGCGAGCGGAACCCCAGCTCGGCGAGGTGCTCGCGGACCTCCTCGGCGACGAACCAGAAGAAGTTCTCGACGAACTCCGGCCGCCCCGTGTAGCGCCTGCGCAGCTCCGGGTTCTGGGTGGCCACGCCGACCGGACAGGTGTCGAGGTGGCAGACCCGCATCATGATGCAGCCGTTGACCACCAGCGGCGCCGTGGAGAACCCGTACTCCTCCGCGCCGAGCAGGGCGCCGACGATGACGTCGCGGCCCGTCTTCATCTGGCCATCGACCTGCACGGTGATGCGGTCGCGCAGGCCGTTGAGCATGAGCGTCTGCTGGGTGTCGGCCAGCCCGATCTCCCACGGGCTGCCGGCGTGCTTCAGCGAGGTCAGCGGCGCCGCCCCGGTGCCGCCCTCGTAGCCCGAGATGAGCACGACGTCGCTGTGCGCCTTGGCGACCCCGGCGGCCACGGTGCCCACACCCACCGACGACACGAGCTTGACGTGGATGCGCGCGTGCTCGTTGGCGTTCTTGAGGTCGTGGATGAGCTGTTTGAGGTCCTCGATGGAGTAGATGTCGTGGTGCGGCGGCGGTGAGATCAGCCCGACGCCCGGGGTCGAGTGCCGGACCTCGGCGATCCACGGGTAGACCTTCTGGCCCGCCAGCTGGCCGCCCTCGCCGGGCTTGGCGCCCTGGGCCATCTTGATCTGGATGTCGGTGGCGTTCACGAGGTACTCGCTGGTCACGCCGAAGCGCCCGGACGCGACCTGCTTGATCGACGAGCGCTTCGTCGGGTCGTACAGGCGGACCGGGTCCTCGCCGCCCTCGCCGGTGTTCGACTTCCCGCCGATGTTGTTCATCGCGATCGCGAGGTCGGTGTGGGCCTCGGCCGAGATCGAGCCGTAGGACATCGCGCCGGTGGCGAAGCGCTTGACGATCTCGGTCGCCGGCTCGACCTCCTCGAGCGGTACGGGCGTGCGGTCATCGGTGCGCAGCCGGAACATGCCGCGCAGCGCGCCGCCCGACGCGATGAGCCGGTCGGCCTCCGCGGTGTACTGCTTGAACACGTCCCACTGCTTGGTGCGCGTCGAGTGCTGCAGCAGGAACACGGTCTCCGGGCTGAACAGGTGCAGCTCGCCCTCGCGCCGGTAGGCGTACTCGCCGCCGACCTCGAGCTTGCGGTGCTTGCGCTCCCCCGGGTTGTCCGGGTACGCGCGGCGGTGCCGCTCGGCGGTCTCGCGGGCGACCAGGTCGAGCCCGCCGCCGCCGAGCTTCGACGACGTGCCGGTGAAGAACTCGTCGACGAACTCCTGCGAGAGCCCGAGCGCCTCGAAGGCCTGCGCCGCGGTGTAGCCGGAGACCGTCGAGATGCCCATCTTCGACATGACCTTGCGGACGCCCTTGACCAGGGCGCCGACGTAGCGCCGGATCGCGTCGGGGCACTCGACACCCTGCAGCCAGCCGTTGTCGATCATGTCCTCGATCGACTCGAAGGCCAGGTACGGGTTGACCGCGGCGGCGCCGTAGCCCAGCAGCAGCGCGACGTGGTGGACCTCGCGCGCGTCGCCGGTCTCGGCGACCAGCGCGACCTGCGTGCGCTCCCGGGTCGCGACGAGGTGGTGGTGCACCGCCGAGACCAGCAGCAGCGCGGGGATCGGCGCCCGCGTCTCGTCGGAGTCGCGGTCGGAGAGCACGAGGATCCGCTTGCCCCCGGCGATCGCCGCCGACGCCTCGCGGCGGACCCGGTCGAGGGCCTCGCGCAGGGCCGCCTCGCCGCCGTCGACCTCGTACAGCCCGGAGATCACCGTCGCGGCGAAGCCGGGCATGTCGCCGTCGTCGTTGATGTGGATGAGCTTCGCGAGCTCGACGTTGTCGATCACCGGGTCGGGCAGGACGACCTGGCGGCACGAGGCGGGCCCGGGGTGGAACAGGTTCTGCTCGGGCCCGATCGCGCGGGCCATCGAGGTGACGAGCTCCTCGCGGATGGCGTCCAGCGGCGGGTTGGTGACCTGGGCGAACAGCTGGACGAAGTAGTCGTAGAGCAGGCGGGCGCGCCGTGAGAGCGCCGCGGTGGGGGTGTCGGTCCCCATCGAGCCCAGCGGCTCGGCGCCCGTGGTCGCCATCGGCGCGAGCAGGACGCGCTGCTCCTCCTCGGTGTAGCCGAAGGTCTGCTGGCGGCGCATCACCGACTCGTGGGTGTGCACGACGTGCTCGCGCGCGGGCAGCTCGTCGAGGCGGATCAGCCCGGCGTGCAGCCACTCGCCGTAGGGCTCGGCGGCGGCGAGCTCGCTCTTGTAGGCGTCGTCGTCGACGACCTCTCCGGCGCGCGTGTCCACCAGGAACATGCGCCCCGGGCGCAGCCGGCCCTTGGCCAGCACCTGGTCGGGCGGGATGTCGAGGACGCCCGACTCGCTGGCCAGCACCACCCGGTCGTCGGCGAGCTGCCACCAGCGGGCCGGGCGCAGGCCGTTGCGGTCGAGGGTGGCGCCGAGCAGGGTGCCGTCGGTGAACACCACGGCGGCCGGGCCGTCCCACGGCTCCATCAGGGTGGCGTGGAAGCGGTAGAAGTCGCGCTGGTCGGCCGGCATCTCGGCGTGGTTCTCCCACGCCTCCGGCATCATCATCATGACCGCGTGCGGCAGCGGGCGACCGCCGAGCTCGAGCAGCTCGAGCACCTCGTCGAAGCTGGCCGAGTCGGACACGCCCTCGGGGCACACCGGCATCGCGCGCTGCAGGTCGCCGGGGAACAGGTCGGTGCCGAGCAGGGCCTCGCGGGCGCGCATCCGGTTGCGGTTGCCGCGGATCGTGTTGATCTCGCCGTTGTGCGCCATGCACCGGTACGGGTGGGCCAGCGGCCAGCTCGGGAAGGTGTTGGTGGAGAACCGGCTGTGCACGATCGCGACGGCGCTGACCAGCCGGTCGTCGCGCAGGTCGGGGAAGAACACGGGCAGCTGGTCGGGGGTCAGCATGCCCTTGTAGGTCATCGTCCGGCTCGAGAGCGAGGCGAGGTAGACCCCGCAGCCCTCGTCCCGCGACGCCCGCTCCACCCGCTTGCGCAGGACCCACGCGAGACGGTCCAGCGCGATGCCGGCCACCGCGCGGTCGGGGGTCGCCACGACCAGCTGCGCGAAGTGCGGCATCGCCCCCCGGGCCACCGAGCCGACCTCGGCGCCGTCGGGGTCGACGGGGACCTCGCGCCACCCGAGGACGTCGAGCCCCTCCTCGGCGGCGAGGCGCTCGAGCAGCGAGGTCGCGGCCGCCCGCAGGCCGGGGTCGGCGGGCAGGAAGGCCAGCCCGGTGGCGTAGGCGAGCACCGGCGCGCCGCCGTCGGGCGAGGGCTGGGGCCCGGGGAGCGCGAAGTCGACGCTCGCGCGCAGCAGCGCGTCCGGGACCTGGACGAGGATCCCGGCGCCGTCACCGCTGGTGGGCTCGCTGCCGGCGGCGCCGCGGTGGTCGAGCCGGTGGAGCACGGTGAGGGCGTCGCGCACGATGCCGTGGCTCGCCTCGCCGCGGGCGTGGGCGACCGCGCCGACGCCACAGGCGTCGTGCTCGTGGGCGGGGTCGTAGAGCCCCTGGGGCCCCGGCGCAGCAGCGGACATGTCCGGCGCCTCCTCGTCGTCGCGCGGGCGGTGTGGTGTGAGGACCCGGGGACGACGGTGGCCCTGGTGGGGTGCGACGGGCGACCCCGCGGCCGCGCGTCGGTGCGCGGCGGGCGTGGGTCGGACCCGCAGGAAGGAAGGGGGTGCACCCCGGAAGCGGCCGCGCGGGACCCCGACGTCCAGCGCGCTGCCCCCGCGATGCTAGTCGGTCACGCGGCCGTCGGCAGGCCCGTGACGCACGGAGCCGCCGGCTCCCGGGCGGTCAGCTCTTCGCGGCCGACGGGGGCTCCGCCGGCGCGTCCTCCTCGCGCTCCTGCGCGGGGTCGGCGGGCGCCGCGTCGACGCTGCTCGGGCTCGCCGCTCCCCCGCCGCCGCCGGCCTCGGCCGCCGGCGACTTCTCGTCCTTGCGCGCCTCGACCTCGTTGTGGGCCCGCTGGTCCTCGTTGCTCTCCCCGGTGCTCTCCTCGGCCACGGAGCCGGGCGTACCCGGGGCCTCGTCGCCCGAACCCGCCTCGGCGGCGCGACCGAACACCTCACGCGGACGGCCGCGGAAGACGATCATGTAGACCACGGCCCCGAGGAACACCACGGCCGACACGACCACGTTGATGCGCACGTCGCCGAACACCCGGGTGGCGGGGTCGGTGCGCATGAGCTCGATGGCGAAGCGCCCCGCGGTGTAGCCCGCGACGTAGAGCGCGAACGCCCGCCCGTGCGAGAGCCGGAAGCGCCGGTCGGCCCACACCACGAGCGCGGCCACCGCGAGGTTCCAGAGCAGCTCGTAGAGGAAGGTGGGGTGGACGATCGCGACCGGCGTGGGGTCGACGACCACGCCGGTGAGGTTGTCGGGCACACCGGTCGACGGGTCCACCCGGCGGTAGATCTCCAGGCCCCACGGCAGCGTGGTGGGGCCGCCGTAGAGCTCCTGGTTGAACCAGTTGCCGAGCCGACCGATCGCCTGTGCGGTGACGATGCCGGGCGCGGCCGCGTCGGCGAACGCCGTCAGCGGAATGCCGCGGCGCCGGCAGCCGATCCAGGCGCCGACCCCGCCGAGCGCGATCGCGCCCCAGATGCCGAGCCCGCCCTGCCAGATGTAGAGCGCGGCGACGGGGTTCCCGCCCGGGCCGAAGTAGGTCGGCCAGTCGGTGGCCACGTGGTAGAGCCGCCCGCCGATCAGCCCGAACGGCACCGCGAACACGGCGATGTCGGTGACGGTGCCGGGCTCGCCACCGCGGGCGACGAAGCGCCGCTCGGTCCAGAGGATCGCGACGACGATCCCGGCGATGATGCACAGCGCGTACGCCCGCAGCGGGACCGGCCCGAGCTCCCAGACGCCCCGGGGCGGGCTGGGGAGGTAGGTCGGGAGGGCGGACACCGCGGCGAGCACGGCCGCCACGCTATCTGCCGCCGGTCAGCGCCCCGTGTGCTGGCCCCGCACTCCGGCGGCGAGCTCGGTGGTGAGCCGCGCGACGGCGGCCCGGCCGTGCTCCGCGGCGCTCACCAGCGCCGAGCCGACGATCACGCCGTCGGCGAAGCGCGCGACCTCGCCCGCCTGGGCGCCGTTGCGGACCCCGAGGCCGACGCCGATCGGCAGGTCGGTGTGGGTCCGCGCGCGCTCGACCAGCGTGGTGGCGGTGTCCGAGACCGCGTCGCGGGCGCCCGTGACGCCCATGGTGGAGGCCGCGTAGAGGAAGCCGCGGGTGGCCGCCGTGGTGGCCGCGATCCGCTCGTCGGTCGACGACGGCGCGACCAGGAAGATCGGCGCGAGGCCCTCGCGCCCCGCGGCGTCGAGCCACCCCGCGCCCTCGTCCGGCACCAGGTCCGGGGTGATCACGCCGAGCCCGCCGGCCGACGCGAGGTCGCGGGCGAAGGCGTCGACGCCGTAGCGCAGCACCGGGTTCCAGTAGGTCATGACGACCGCGCGCCCGCCGCGGGCGGCGAGCTGCTCGACGACCTCGAGGGTGTCGCGCACGCGGACGCCGGCCTTGAGCGCCGCGTCGACGGCGTGCTGGATGACCGGGCCGTCGAGCACCGGGTCGGAGTAGGGCAGGCCGACCTCGACGAGGTCCGCGCCCGCCTCGAGCGCCTGGGTCAGCAGGCCCAGCGAGCCCTTCACCGTCGGGTAGCCCGCGGGCAGGTAGGCGATGAGCGCGGCGCGGTCCTCGGCCTTCGCGGTGGTGAAGACCTCGCCGAGGCGGTCGACGCCCGTGACGGATCTGGTCACAGCTCCCGCTCCCCCGTCTGCGCGTCGGTCCCGGGCGGCGGCTCCTCCGTCGGCAGCGACTCCGGGTCGACCACCCCGAACCACCGGGCGGCGGTGTCGACGTCCTTGTCGCCGCGGCCCGAGAGGTTCACCAGGATCGTCGCGTCCGGCCCGAGCTCGCGCCCCAGCCGCAGCGCGCCCGCGATCGCGTGGGCCGACTCGATGGCCGGGATGATCCCCTCGGTGCGGCAGAGCAGGCGGAACGCGTCCATCGCCTCCGCGTCGGTGACCGGCTCGTAGGTCGCCCGGCCCGCGTCGGCGAGGAAGGCGTGCTCGGGGCCGACGCCGGGGTAGTCGAGGCCCGCCGAGATCGAGTGCGTCTCGAGGGTCTGCCCGTCGGCGTCCTGCAGCAGGTAGGACATCGCGCCGTGCAGCGCGCCGGGCGAGCCGCCGGTGATCGACGCGGCGTGCCGCCCGGTCTCGACGCCGTCGCCCGCCGCCTCGTAGCCGACGAGCCGGACCCCGGCGTCGTCGAGGAACGGGTGGAAGATCCCGATGGCGTTCGACCCGCCGCCCACGCAGGCCACGACGGCGTCGGGCAGCCGGTCGTACGCGGCGAGGACCTGCTCGCGGGCCTCGAGGCCGATCACCCGGTGGAAGTCGCGCACCATGCGCGGGAACGGGTGGGGGCCGGCGGCGGTGCCGAGGATGTAGTGGGTGTGGCCGACGCTGGACACCCAGTCGCGGTAGGCCTCGTTGAGGGCGTCCTTGAGGGTGCGCGACCCGGTGGTGACCGGCACGACCTCGGCGCCCAGCAGGCGCATGCGGGCGACGTTGAGCGCCTGGCGCTCGGTGTCGACCTCGCCCATGTAGACCTGGCACTCGAGGCCCATGAGCGCCGCCGCCGTCGCGGTGGCCACGCCGTGCTGCCCGGCGCCCGTCTCGGCGATGACCCGCCGCTTGCCCATCCGCTTGGTCAGCAGCGCCTGGCCCAGCACATTGTTGATCTTGTGTGAACCGGTGTGGTTGAGATCCTCGCGCTTGAGCAGGATGCGCGCGCCGCCCGCGTGCTCCGCCAGCCGCCGCGCGTCGGTGACCGGGGAGGGCCGGCCGGCGTAGTCGCGCTGCAGGCGGTCGAGCTCGGCGAGGAACTCCGGGTCGTGGCGGGCCTTCTCGTACTCGGCGGCGACCTCGTCGACCGCGGCGATGAGCGCCTCGGGCATGAAGCGCCCGCCGTAGGGCCCGAAGTGGCCCCGGTCGTCGGGTTCGTGGGCGGTCCCGGCGAGACCCTGGCTGGCCGACGTCATCTCACGTACTTCTTCCTGCGCGGAGTGGATCCGGTCGTCGGCGATCGTACGAGGCCGGGCGAGGGTCGTCCGGGTCAGCGCTGTCCTCAGCGAGACGGCTTCGGGCACGCCGGGTGCGACCCGGCGGTGACGAGCTGGCGCACCGCGGCCCGCGGGTCCTCGGCCGTGGCCATCGACTCGCCGACGAGCACGGCGTCGGCGCCGTGTCCCGCGTAGGTCATGAGGTCGCCGGGGCCGCGCACACCCGACTCGGCCACGCGCAGCACCTCGCCGGGCAGGCCCGGGGCGATCCGGCTGAACACCGAGCGGTCGACCTCGAGGGTGTGGAGGTCGCGCGCGTTGATGCCGACGAGCTTGGCGCCGGCCCGCAGCGCCATGTCGGCCTCCTCCTCGTTGTGCACCTCGACCAGGGCGGTCATCCCGAGGGACCCGACCCGGTCGACCAGCGCGTCGAGGGCGTTCTGCTCGAGCACCGAGCACATGAGCAGCACCAGGTCGGCGCCGTGGGCCCGCGCCTCGTGCACCTGGTAGGTGCCGACCACGAAGTCCTTGCGCAGCACCGGGATCTCGACCGCCGCACGCACGGCGTCCAGGTCGTCGAGCGAGCCGCCGAAGAAGCGCTGCTCGGTGAGCACGCTGATGACGCGCGCCCCGCCGTCGACGTAGCGGCCGGCGAGCCACGCCGGGTCCGGGATGTCGACCATGTGGCCCTTCGACGGGCTCGCCCGCTTGACCTCCGCGATGACCCCGATGCCGGGGCCCTGGAGAGCCGCGAGCGCGTCCCGCGCCGGCGGCGCCGAGGCCGCCTTGTCCTTGATGACGTCGAAGGGGACGGCGGCTTCCCGGGCGGCGAGGTCGGCCCGGACCCCTTCGAGGATCTCCTCCAGGACGCTCACGCCGGGTCTGCCCCTTTCCCCCGTCCGAGTTCGCTCCATGTTAACCCGCCCCTCCTCCGGTCCTACCCACCCCGTCGGAGGGTCCGGTGCGCGGTCCGTCGGGAGGATCCGCCTCCGGCTCCCGGGTGGGACCGCCGATGACGTCCGCCGCCCGCTCCCCCGGGAGATCCCGTGCGGGACCTCCGGGCGGATCTCCGGCAGGTTCTCCCGTGGGGTCGCGCCCCTCGTCGAGGGCCTCCCACAACGCCGTGTCCGGGTCGGCCGGCCGCGGGCGGGCCGTGGCCGTGGCCGTGGCACCCCGGGCGACGGGCGCGTCGTACTGCGCCCCCATCCGCGGCAGCACCGCCGCCCACCGGACCGTCAGCAGCCCCGCGCCGACCATCACCAGCGCGCCGACCAGCCCCAGCAGCGGGCCGCCGACCACGGCCTCGGCCGGCAGCGGGCGGTCGCCGGGGCGCACGCCGATCGGCAGTGCCTCCGACGCCGGCGCGAGCAGCCCGCTGGCCGCCCGCAGCAGCGCCCAGAGCCCGGCGACGGCCACGAGCGTGCCGACCACCCGGCGCCCCCAGCCGGCCGTGGCGACCAGGCCACCGATCGCGGCGAGGCACAGCAGCGCCCACGGCACGAGGATGGGCTCGGCGGTGGCGCCGTCGGCCGTGCTGGTGCGCGGCCCCGGAATGCCCTCGACCACCTGGCTGACCCAGGTGAGCCGCGACGCCCCCCACAGCACCACCGCCGCCAGCGCGAGCAGCACGGCGACGATCCCGAGCAGGCGCCCGGGCGGTGCGGAGGGACGACGCGGGACGGGGGTCACGACACGACCGGGACGGGCGCGGCGGACCCGTTGTCGCCGGCGCGGGCGCCGGACACGGTGGCCGGCGCGGCGAGCGTGTCGGCGGCGGCGACGGCCGCGAGCACGGCGCGCGCCTTGTTGACGCACTCGGTGTCCTCGGCCTCGGGATCGGAGTCGGCGACGATGCCGCCGCCGGACTGCACGTAGGCGACGCCGTCGCGCAGCAGCCCGGTGCGGATCGCGATGGCGGTGTCGGCGTCGCCGGCGAAGTCGAGGTAGCCCACGATGCCGCCGTAGAGCCCGCGCCGGGTGGGCTCGAGCTCCTCGATGATCCGCAGCGCCATCGGCTTGGGGGCGCCCGAGAGCGTGCCGGCCGGGAAGCACGCGGCCACCGCGTCGAACGCCGTCCGCTCGGGCGCCAGGCGGCCGCTGACCGTGCTGACCAGGTGCATCACGTGGCTGTAGCGCTCGATCTCGAAGAACCGGCGCACGGTGACCGTGCCCGGCACGCAGACGCGCCCGAGGTCGTTGCGCCCGAGGTCGACGAGCATGAGGTGCTCGGCGCGCTCCTTCTCGTCGGCGAGCAGGTCCTTGGCGAGGAGCGTGTCCTCCTCCGCGTCGGCCCCGCGCCAGCGCGTGCCGGCGATCGGGTGGGTCGTGGCCACCCCGTCCCGCACCGTGACCAGGGCCTCGGGGCTCGAGCCGACGATCTCGAAGGGCCGCCCGTCGGCGTCGGCGAGCCGCAGCAGGTACATGTACGGGCTGGGGTTGGTCATCCGCAGCACCCGGTAGATCTCCAGCGCGTCGGCCGTCGTGTCGGCCTCGAAGCGCTGGGAGACCACCACCTGGAACGCGTCGCCCGCGCGGATCCGCTCCTTGGCGACCTCGATGGCCGCGTGGTGCTCCTCCGGCGAGCGCCGCCGCCGCACCGTGCCGGCCCCCGCGGGGCGCACGGCCGTCGCCACCGTGCTCGGGGCGGGCGCCGCGAGCTCGGCGGCCATGCGGTCGAGCCGCGCGAGCGCGTCGTCGTAGGCGGCGTCGGCGCGCTCGGGGCTGTCGTCCCAGTTCACCGCGTTGGCGATGAGCGTGACGGTGCCCTCGTGGTGGTCGAGCGCGGCCACGTCGGTGGCGAGCAGCATGACCATCTCGGGGATCTGCAGGTCGTCGACCGCGTGCTCGCCCACCCGCTCGAGCCGGCGCACCGCGTCGTAGCCGACGTAGCCGACCAGCCCGCCGGTGAGCGGGGGCAGGCCGGGCAGCGGGTCGGTGCGCAGGCGCTGCAGCGTCTCGCGCAGCACGGCCAGCGGGTCGTCCCACGTCTGCTCGTCGTCCGGGCCGCCGGGCAGGTGCACGGGCACCTGGCCGGTCCACACCGGGCGGCCGTCGGCCTCGGTGAGCGTCGCGGCGCTGCGCGCCCCCACGAAGCTCCAGCGCGACCACGACTCGCCGTGCGCCGCCGACTCGAGCAGGAACGTGCCCGGGCGCTGCCCCGCGAGCTTGCGGTAGAGCCCCACCGGTGTCTCGCCGTCGGCCAGCAGCCGCCGCGTCACCGGGATGACGCGGTGGTGCGCGGCGAGGGCGTGGAAGCCCGCGCGATCGGGCACGACCGCGCCGAGCGGGGCGCTGGAGGCGTCGGACGGGGGCACGGGCTCATTGTGGCCCCCTCCCCCGACAGGGTGGGGCAACCGGGTCGGGGCCCGGAGGGGCGGGAGGGGGCGGGCGGGGCCGGGCCGGGCGGGGCTGGGCCG
>NZ_JAQZAL010000042.1 GCF_028737205.1 Actinomycetospora lutea
CGCATCCGGTCGCTGCTGCACTGTGGATCTCTTGCACTCTAAATCCGGAAGAGCCCCTGAAAACCCTGATAGGTGAAAACCATCATCGTCCCGTTGCTTACACGGGAATCGTGACAGGCTCGCGCCGACGGGGGACGGTCGCTTCACGATTGCTCGGCGGACGGCAGGTCGACTCCATTCCTGATCACCTCACCCAGTCGGGGGTGAGGGCTCAGGCCTGTGTTGCCGGGCACGGCGCGGCCTGTTCCCCGACCCGCTCGTCACGGCGCCACCCACACCTTCGCCTGGTCGAGCTGGTCGAGCGGGAACGCCCGAGCTGTCCCGGAACGAGCGCGGAGAGCACCCGCAGCGCCGGCCGCAGCCAGTCCTGATCGCTGACCACTGCGACACGCTCCTAGGACGTGGCGTGACGCGCCGCGAACTTCAGCTCCTCGGCCAGCGCGTCGCCCTCGTACTCGCGCAGTTCGGGACCGAGCAGGTAGAGCATCCGGATCGCCCTGCCGGCGGCGATCTCGCGGCGAAGGACGGGCTCCACGACGTCCTCGAAGTCGTCGTCGTCGAATGTGCCGACCGCCTCGAACCCCAGCGCGCCGGCCGGCATGATCCCGATCTGCCGAAGCATCAGCCGGCCACCTTCAGGCCGGCACCGATCTCGCTGACAACGCGGTTGTCGCGGTTGCGGGCCATGACGTGACCGAGTCCCAACAGCCCCGCGATCGGCAACGGGATCACCTCGAAGGCGGCGAGCGCACCGACGGTGATCAGGTAGCTCAGGCTGCCGGTAAGAGGCCAGCCCACGGGTCCGATGTAAGGAATCTCGACGTGCCACTCCCAGCTGTGGTCCTCGGCCTGGTCCACGGGGCCGGGGGAGGTCGCGGGTGGTTCGGCATCAGACGTCATCATCGCTCCCAAGCGCGCTCGGCCCTCGTCGTCAGACACCGTGAGGCCCGTGGCCGCGGCCGGTCCTCACCCACCACGGATGACCGCCGGGTGATCTCCGGTCCGGCTCGGACCGACGCCGCGTGCGACCTGCCTCCGGACCTCACCCGCTCCGGGGGAAACTCATGAGTTCGTGTCCGTCCGCGATCACGCTCGATCTCCAGTCGATCCCGCGCCGATAGTGCCGGCACGTCGTCGAGCGCCGAGCGCGAGGTCGCCCTGTCGCGAGCCGCACTCGGCGACGAGGCAGTGACTCCGGTCACGAGCTGCTCCAGGCGGATCAGCCCCGACATCACCAGGATGACGGTCGGCGGCAGGAGGAGCGGCACCCAGATCAGGTCGGTCACGGATGCCCCTCGATCCCGCGGTCCTCGCGGTGCCCGCCGCGTCCCGTCGGCCGGACCTGTGCGCGTTCCCGCTCGACGTCGGGTGTCGTCGGGGGTGGCACCTGCACCTCGCGCGGTCCACCGCCGTCGGCGTCCCGGAACGAGTGCGCGTCGGCGCCCGGGATGTTGTCTGTGCTCTGCCGCCGTACCGTGTCGAGGTCGATGGCGGCGAGCAGCTCTTTCCATCCGAGAAGAGACATGCCGCTGCCGCCCGGGGTCGCTCAGGCCGCGCGACGCGGTCGTCGTGACCACCCGGTGCGGCGCCGGAGGGCGAGCGCGGGCCAGACCGCGAGGACGAGGACGACCAGCGACTGGCCCAGGAGCCCCAGCACCACCAGCACCGCCGCCGCCGCCACGAGGAACCCGACGCACACCACGAGCGCCCACACCGCGAGACCCCGGCCCAGCCGCGGGCCACGCGAGGCCAATCGGCGAAGGTGCGGGTCGTCGAGGAGGCCCTGCTCGATCTCGTGCAGGAGGCGCTGCTCCCGATCATCCAGCATGGCGGCACGCCTCCGGAGTCCGCGATGGTCCGGCCCGAGCCTGATCGACTCCTCTCCCGGTGGCATCCCCTCCCGCGGGTGATCCCCGTTCGGATCAGACGGGGGTGGAGAGCAGGCCGGCGCGACGGGCGCGGGCGACGGCGTCACGCCGGTTCGTGGCGCCGAGCTTGTGATAGATGGACCGGGTGTGGGTCTTGACGGTGTTCGCCGAGACCGTCAGTTCCGCGGCGATCTCCTCGATCGACTGAAGCGTCGGCAGGAGCTCGAGGACCTCCCGTTCCCGCTCCGTGAGGGTGTGCGCCGGCAGCGCGGCACCGTCCCGTACGAGCGCCAGGACGCGGGCCACGACCGGTTCCCGGTCACCGAAACTCCCCCGCCCTCTCTCGAGGTACGCGTGCAGCTCCGGTGGCGCGCACAGCAGCGGGCGCACCGTTCCGTGCTCCTCGGCGTCCCGCAGCGCCTCTCGCATGCGCAGACGGGCGACGGGCTGCTGCCCGGCGGCGAGAGCGATCTCGGCGTCGAGCACACGCGCCTCGGTCGCGGCCATCGCGGTGAGGAAGGGGCGGCCGCCGCCGAGTGCGGGCAGGAGCTGACGCCGGCAGGAGGGGTCCCGCGTCGTCGACCAGCGGTGCCGTGTCCGGATCACGTCGCCGTCGCCCGTGCCGTCGAGCCGGTTGTCGACGGCGTGCGCGAGCTCGGCCGCCTCTCGTCCGCGCCCGAGCGCGAGCGCCGCCTGCTGCTCGAGCAGGGCCGCGATCGCGACGTGCCGCTCGTCGAGGCCCTCGGTGAGGACTTGAGTGCGCGCGACACGCAGGAGCTGCCATCCGGCGGTCCGCTGACCGCCGTCGAACTGCGTGGCCCCCTGCACGACGGCCAGGGTGTGCCGGTGGTGCGAGTGGTGCATCGCGGCGACGGCCTCGGCCTGCGTGACGTCGGCGAGGGCCTGGTCCGGGCGGCCACCGAGTAGATCGGCCAGCGCGAGCACGACGAAGGCCTCCGCCGGCCAGGGGGTGTCCTTCCACCCGTGGGTGGCGGCGAGGTCGAGGACCGCGCGGGCGTGCTCCACCGCGGTGGCCACCTGGCCGTCGAGGATCAGGGAGGAGGCGAGCGTGGTCCGGGCCTGGGCGACGAGGTACGGCCACTCGCGGTGCCGCGCCGCGGCCAGGGCCTGCTGCGCGTCCTCACGGGCCCGTTCCGGGTCCGCGGTGGCCGCGGCGTACCCCCGGGTCGCGAGGGCGAGGGTCCTCAGCGGAGGCTCCTCGACCGCCTGCGGCGCCAGACGTCGAGCGACCGTCGCCGCGTCGCGGTGCTGCCCGCGGGCCAGCGCGAGGCGGGTGACCGCGATGTCGCGCAACAGGGCGGTTCCCTGGTCCTCGTCGTCGGCGGCCGGCGGCGCGTTCTCGAGCAGCGCGGCGGCGTGGTCGACCTTGCCCGTCTCGAGCGCCGCGAGGCAGAGGACGATCCGCGCGCGGGCGTCGGCGCCCCGGGCCCACAGGAGCTCGTCGGAGTGCTGCAGCGAGGAGAACGCCCCGACCCCGAGGAGCTCGGCGGCACGGGTGCGGAGCAGTCCCTCGGTCGCGGGGATGTCGCCGCCCAGCGCCGCGAAGCGGACGGCTTGCGGGAGGTCGTCGTGGGCCTCGAACCACGCCGACGCGCGCCGGTACAGGTCCGTGAGGCGATCGGCGTCAGAGCGACGCAGCCGGGCCTGCACGTGCGACCGCAGCAGCTCGTGCGCCTGGTAGGAGTGGCCGCGCCGGTCGGTGGCCCGGACCATGGCCGTGGTCGCCTCCAGGTGCTCGAGGACGTCGGCCGCGGCGTGGTCGTCGGTGAGGGCGCGCGCGAGATCGACCGAGACCGGCGAACATACACACGCGACCTCGACCACCCGCCGCTCCTGGACGCTCAGGGCGGAGAGCACCTCGTCCACCAGGTACTCCGCCACCGAGCGGTCGTCGCCGGCGAAGTCGGCGAGCACCGCCGACCGGTCCGGCGCATCCCGCAGCGACCGGGCGACCAGGCGTAGGGCTGCCGCCCAGCCCTCCGTGCGGTCGACCAGCGTCACGGCCTCGTCCTGGGTGAGGGGCAACGAGGCCAACGTGAACAGCCGGGTCGTGTCCTCGACGGAGAACGCGAGCTCGTCCACCCGCAGCTCACCGAGCCGGCCGTCCAGCCGCAGACGATCGAGGCCGACCGGCGGGTCGAACCGGCTGCACAGGACGAGGGTCAGACCGCGGACGGGGTGCCGCGCGAGAGCGCGAAGTGCCTTCTGGGCGTGGTGGCCGACGATCTCGTGCACGTCGTCGAGGACCAGCCGGACCGGCACCGGGAGCTCGTCCAGTGCCTCGAGCACGGTCGCGGCGAAGGCATCCCGGTCCCACGGCTCCTCGACCGGGACGGTGTACCCGAGACCGTGCAAGGCGCTGTCCTGCGGGACCGACGGGTTCTCGGCCAGGGCGCCGAGGATCGTGCGCCACCAGGCGACCTCGTCGCGGTCCGCGCTGTCCAGGGTGACCCACGTCGTCGGCCGGTCGGGCGTGGCGGTGACCCAGTCGGCGACCGCGACCGTCTTCCCGTACCCGGTCGGGGCGCTGACCAGCACGATGCGGCCCTCGTCGGGCGAAGCGCCGTGCTCGTCGAGGACCGCCCGGATCGGCGCACGATCGACGAAGTGGCGAGGACGCGGAGGCACCACGCCCTTCGAGTGCCTCATGCGATCCCCCCTCCCGAGCCCGTGCGTCTGCGCGCGGGAGGCCGCGGTCCATCAACGGGCCCGGCGGTGGGCCCTCGCTCTCCGCAGCCTCATCACCGTCGGTGTCGTCCGCTGCTCCCTCGTCAGCTGTCCCGGTCGGCGCCGTCCTCGGATCATCGTGAGCGCGCAGTGATCCGGAGTCCTCCTCCTGGCGGGATGAGATCCGGGACGTCGACGTCCGGGGCCTCGCACGGCTCATCGCTACAGCAGGCCGAGGGAGCGGGCGATGCGGAAGGCGTCCCGCCGGCCGGTGGCTCCGAGCTTGCGGTAGACGGACCGCTGGTGCGTCTTCACGGTGTTCACCGAGACGTAGAGCTCGGTGGCGATCTCGGCGTTGCTCAGGGGTCCGGCGAGGTAGTGCAGCGCCGTCAGCTCGCGCTCGGTGAGCGGCCGGACCTGGGCGCGCCGCCGGGCGAGGTCGTGCAGCGGCCCCGGCGCGAGGCGAGCGACGAGGTCCTCGGCGAATCGGCCCGCCACGCCGCCTCGCATGGCCGCCGCGTGGAGCAAGGGGGTGAGGCCGGGTCCGGTCAGGAACGGTCGCTGCAGACCGGTGGCCGCGGCCGTGAGCAACGCCCGGTCGAGCACGCTCGACGCCCGGTGGCCGTGGCCCGCCAGGTCCTCGGCAAGAGCCACGACGATCGCCGCACCGACCGACGTCCGCGGGGCTCCAGCGGTCGCGAGGGGACCGATCGAGGTGGTGATCTCGGTCGGCTCGCACCGCTCGAGGCGGAGCCGCAGCGCGGCGAGCGCGACGCGACCGTCCTCGGTGGCCGCCGGCCCGTGTTCGTCGACGACCGCCCCCGCGGCGCCCGTGTGTCCGTCGAGGGCGAGCAGCGTGGCCTCGGTCAGGGCGCGCCGTTCGGCCAGCGGCGGCGGAGGCACCCACGGGGTGCCGTCGGCGGTGGCGGCACGGAGCTCGGCGAGCGCGCCCGCGAGATCGCCGACCCTCTCGCGGCGGTCGGCGAGGAGCAGTGACCGGGCGAGGCGCACGTGGGGCTCGCGCACCGTCTCCTCCTCGGCCAGGGGCACGAGCCATGCGTCGACCCGCTCGAGGTCATCGCGGTCGAGCGCGACCGTGGCCAGGGTCAGGTAGGCGGGTGCGACCTGGACCGCCCGTGGCCAGCCCTCGGCACGTGCGGCCTCGACGGCGTCGCGGGCGCGGGTCTCGGCGAGGTCGAGCTCTCCGCGGGCGCACGCCAGCAGGGCGAGGTGCGCCATCGCGTTGATCTGCGGCAGGGACGGTCGGCCCAGCTGTGCCTCGGCGGCCTCGTGGAGGTGGGCCGCGGCGGCCGCCGTGTCGCCGAGCCAGAATTCGGAGGTCCCCAGGTTGTTGATCGCCACGACGGGGACCATGCGGGCGTCCGCGATGCCGCACCGGGCCAGCACCGGGACCTCCACCGGAACGCTCCGGTACGCGCGGGCACATCCGTCAAGGTCGCCCCGGGCGCGGGCGTGCGCGCCCTCGACGACGTCGAGCAGGATGTGCAACCGGGCGCGCCGCATCGGGCCGAGCTCGGTGCTGCGCACGCGGGCCCCGTCGAGCAGAACGCGGACGCCGGTGCGGCGTCCCTGGGCGGCGACCGCACCGGCGAGGGCGACGGCCAGCTCGGGACGCTCGAGCAGCACGGGGTACGGCACGTCGGCGAGCACCCGTTCGACCGCGCGCGGGGAGCCGCGCAGCACGATCGTGATCAGCTGGCCCGCGACCACGTCGGCCGCGAGTGCCCACAGCTGCCCACGGACGGCCGCGCGCAGCGCCTCGAGTTGCGAGTCGTTGTGTCGGAGCCACTCGGCGGCCCGCCGGTAGCGGTCACGCCGCACGCGCTCGGCGACCGGCCGGGCCCGCAGCAGGTCGAGCATGAGGGGATGGATCCGGAACCAGCACGAGCCCCGGTGGTCGAGAGCCTCGACGAAGAGGTGCGACGCCGCGAGCTCGGCGAGCGTCCGCGCTCCGTCGTCCCGGCCGGTGAGGGCGTCGGCCAGCTCCGCGCAGACGATGTCGCTGACACTGATCGTCTCCAGGAAGCGCACGAACTCCGCCGGGAGGACGTCGAGCACCTCGGAGGCGAGGTATTCGGACACCGCGTGGGCGACGCCGGAGAACGCGTCGACCGCGGCCTGCACGTCGCTGGTGGTCCCGAGATCGAGAGCGGCCAGGCGCAGGCCCGCCGGCCACCCCCCGGTCCGCACGACCATCTCCCTGACCTGGTCGGTGGTGGTGTCGACGCCGAGCTGCGTGAAGAGTTCGGCGGCCTCGGCGTCGTCGAACGCGAGGTCGCGTGGTGCGAGCTCGCCCAGGAGGCCGGCAAGGCGCAAGCGCGCCAGCGGCCACGGCGGGTCGTGGCGGGTGGTCGCCACGACCGTCAGGGGCGGAGGGGGGCGCGAGATGAGGCGGCACAGGCCCTCGTGCACCTCGGTGGACGTCACCTCGTGGAGATCGTCGAGGACCAGCACGACACGGCGGTCCGCGCGCCACAGGGCCTGGGCGAACGCTCCCGCCAGCTCTCCTTCGGTGAGGGTCTGTCCGCCGAGGGCTTGCAGTCCGCGAGCGCTCTCTGCGTCGACGTGGGGTGCGACCGCCTGCGCGAGGATCGACCAGAACCCGCGGGGCTCGTCGTCGTGTCCTCGCAGGTTGACCCAGGCGGTCGCGTGGTCGGCCGTGAGGCCGGCGAGCCACGAGCCCACGAGCAGGGTCTTGCCCCAGCCGGCCGGACCGCAGACGAGTGTGGCCGGGCGAGCGCTCAGGGTCTGCAAGGCGGCGTGGAGCCGCGGTCGCTCCACCACGTGGGTCGCGACCGGCGCGGCGAACATCGGCTCGGTCGCCCCATCGGACGTGCGACGTTCGCCGTGGCCCGACCACGGCCCCGCGACGACTGACCCGTCGCCGGACCGGGAACGCCCTGTGCTCATGACGAGGTCGTGCCCATGTCGAGGCCGCACCGGATGGTCGAACTATCAACCACGTATCGGGGTCGCGGGGGCACAACGCCTCTCGAGTGCCTCATGCGATCACCCCGCGCCGGCTGCCCGTGCTGGACACCCTCGATGTCGTTCTAGCGGAAGTGAGCGCGTCGGGGAACCACCCGGGGTGCGAAGCGAACACGGTGTGTACCAGCCGTTGGGCCGACCGGAGGATGTTGCTAGGACCGGGCGCGGCGGTGCTCACTCCTCCGTTGAGTGCACACGGGCCATGCCACGGCGCGCGGCCCCGACGACGGCCTGCAGCACGAAGCCGAGGATCACCAGGTCGGCCAGCATCTGCACGGCGACGACGATCCGCGTACCCGCCGAGACGGGGCTGATGTCCCCGAACCCCACGGTGGCGAAGACCGTGATCGTGAAGTAGAGCGCGTCGACGCGGTCCAGCAGCTCCGAGAACGATCCGGGTTGCGCCTGTGAGGCTAGGTAGTAGCCGGTGGCGAAGAGCAGCAGGAACGCGGTGATCACGATCGTCAACGTCTGCAGCGCCCGCACGCCGGGGTGCCGGGCCCGGTCGATCACCCGCACCTGCCAGACGATGAGCACGCCGAGCGCCACGAGCCCGACCGCCAACAGGACGAGCGTCACCGTGTCCGGCCGCGAGCTCAAGGGCAGCAGGAAGTAGGCGAGCACGAGGACCGCCGACGTTGCAACCGCCCTCAGCGCGACCAGGACCAGGCGGCCGCGCGAGGGCCGCACGCTCGGGTATGGGTGGAGGAACGACGCCATCAGGGCTCCCGCGGGGCGTCGTCGTGGTCGCCGGACTCGGCGCCGGTGTCGGCGTCGCCCTCGGCCGTCGTCGACGCCGGGCGAGGCCGCTGGGCGAGCGCGGCCCCGAGGAGCGCCCCGCCGAGCAGCACGATGCTGAGGGCGATTAGCCAGGAGAGCATCATGAAGACAACCCCGATCGGCCCGTACTCGTCGTGCTGGGTGGTGATCGAGGTGGACAGCAGGAGCCCGGCCCCCACCCCGAGCGCGACGAGGCCGAGGGCGATCGTCACGGCTCCGGGCAGCAGGGGCCGCCAGGCGATCCGGCCGCTGAGCAGGAAGTGCTGGGTCCACCAGGCCCACACGAAGAGGACGGGAACCCCCAGCACCACCACGGCGACGCGTCCCGCCACCGAGGTCACCACCCAGGAGCGCGACGACGACGATGATCGCGACGACGCTGCCCGCCCAGACCACCGGCCGCCACAGCTGCCGCAGCCCGGCACGGGGCAGCCCCCAGACGAGCTCGTAGCCCTTCTGCAGGGTCAGCGGCCAGGAGAACGCGCAGAGCACGGACAGGACCACCCCACCCCAGGTGGCGCCGCTGTGCGCGGTGGCCTCGGACGAGAAGAGCTGCTGCAGGTCGTGCGTGGCCTCCGGCGTCAGGCCGACCCGGGCGGCGAAACCGGCCGCCACACCGCCGTCGTCGCCGAGGGGCACCAGCGCCGCGAGGCTGATGAGGATCGGCACGACGAGGAGGAACCCCAGCGCCGCGAAGACGAGCGCCTGGTGCAGGACGTCGACCTCAACGGCGCGGCGGGCCACGTGGACCGCGGTCGTGCCCTCGAGCCGCCGGCGGGTCTCCTCGTAGCGCGCGCCGACCCGGGTGGGTCGCACCCGAGCGGGCTCCGGCTGCTCCCCCTCGGCCGCCTCGGTCATCGGGTCACGTCCGCGGCGGCGTGACGCTGTCCTCCGCGGTCGGCCGATGGCCGTTGCCGATGTGGCGGGCGCGCTTGGGCTTTTCGGTCTTGGGCTTGGGAGGATCGGCGCCGAGCAGTGCCTCCACCCACCGGGCCCGGGGATCCGAGTCGACGAGGACGGCCTTGACCAGCAGCGTCACCGGGATGGCCAGCAGCGCCCCGAGCGGGCCGAGCACCCAGGCCCAGAACAGCAGGGCCAGGAATGTCACCGTCGCCGAGAGCCCGACAGAGTCGCCGATGAAGCGGGGCTGGATCAGCGACTGGATCACCATGTTCAGCACGCAGTAGACGACCACCACGGCCAGGGCCAGCTGCCAGCCGCCGGTGAGCAGCGCGAGCAGCGCCGGCGGCACCAGCCCGATGATGAAGCCGATGTTGGGGATGAAGTTGGTGATGAAGGCGAGCACCGCCCACAGCAGCACCAGCGGGATGCCCATGATCCACAGTGCGATGCCGTCGAGCACCGCGACGATGCCACCGAAGACGGCGGTGACGACCAGGTAGTTGCGGGTGCCCCGCACGAACCCGTCGAGGGCGGCGATCATGTGGGGCCGCTCGTCCGCGATCATGGCCATCCGGCGCGCGGTTCCGCTGGACTCCGCAGTCAGGAAGAGCAGCAGCGCGAGGATGAACACCAGGCTGCTCAGCAGCGACCCCAGCCCCGAGAGCAGGCTGCCGAGCGAGGCCGCGAGCTTGCTCAGGTCCGCCGAGCCGGCCGTGTTCCGGGCCTGGGTGGGGTCGACGCCCAGTTTGGCCAGCGCGGCGGTCAGCGACGCCACCAGCTGCTGGGCCTTCGCCTCGTTCTGCGCCAGCAGCGCGGAGAGCTGGCTGACCGACGCGACGAGGAACGCCGTCAGGACGAGCAAGGTGCCGTAGATGACGACGACCAGCGAGAGCGTGGCCGCCCAGGCCGGCCAGCCCACACGGCGCAGCCAGGTCTGCAACGGGCTCACCGCGATCACGATGACCAGCGCCAGCAGCAGCGGCCCGAGCAACCACGACCCCGCGTACATCCCCACTACGACGACCACCGCCGCAGCCGCCCCGAGGAGGATCACCACACCACGCGGCACCCCGGCAAGCGCTCCGCCCGGACTGCCCGTGGCGGACGGATCGGCCACCGTCGCGCCGTCCACCCCGTCGGCCGAGGGCTCGACGTCATCACCGGCCATGGTCCCCCTCCTCCTCATTCCGGCAGGCTGCGCAGGGAGACGACCTGGAGGCCGAACGCCTGGAGGCGCGCGAGGACCCCGTGGAGGTGGGCCTCGTCGACGACGTCCCCGAGCATGATCGTCTCGACCGGGGCCTCGCTCAGGTCGAACTCCTCGAAGTCCTCACGGACGTCCGGGGACAGCCGTCCCTTGATGCGGAGCTCGTAGCGGGTTGGCGGCATAACGTTCCTCGTCGTCCTGCGCATGGTCATCGCCGCCGGCGTCCGACGGGCAGCCCGACGACGAGCCCGATGACCAGGGTGATGGTCAGTGCCGCCCACAACGGCATGAACACGACCGGGATCAGCAGCCGGATCTCGGTCAGCTGGCGGTTCTCCAGCACGAACACCACGGCGAGCGCCAGGAGCACCACCGGGACGAGCCACCGGGATGCCAGGACGCCCCCGCGCTGTCCGGAGGTGGGTCCGGAGGCCGGGGCGCGGCCTCCGGACGGTGTCGAGCCCTGGGTGGTCATCGTCGGTCCTCCCTGCTCCCGGCGCGCGGCGCGGCGATCGGTCAGGCGAAGACCTCGCGCAGGGCCTTCTCCTGCTCGTCGGACAGGTTGGTCTGGATGAGCTCGGCCTGATGGCCGGCGAACGCGTCGTGGACCTTGTCCAGAACGGCGCCGGAGGTCATGGCGAACAGCGCCGAGGTGCCGGGCGTGACCTCGTTGCGGATCCGCTTGATGAAGTCGTCGTCGATCCCGACGTCGGCGAGCGACCCGCTCGCGGCGCCCATCGCGGCCCCCAGTGCGGCACCCAGCAACGGGACCAAGAAGATCAGTCCGAAGAGCATGCCCCAGAACATGCCGCCCATGGCGCCCGCGCCGACCGTGTTGTGCAGCTGATTCGTCTTGGGCTTCTTCGCGCCCGGCTCCCACGACACCGTCGCCGCGTCGTGCAGGCTGATCAGCTGCTGCTTCTCCAGGGACTGGAGCGTGCTCACCGCGGCGTCGGCACCGTCGACGGTCGGGAACTTCCACACGGTCAGAGTCGCCATCGGGCGCACATCCCTTCGACTGGAGCGGTCCTGGGGAGCATGTGGTCTCGGTGGACGTGCGGTCCTCCCCCACAGCGGGTGACCCGTGCGTCCGAGGACGTCGGCGCGGCTCACCAGGGCGTGGTCCCTCCGCCGACGCCGGTGCCTGCGGCCGAATTCCATGTCCGCGGCGCTCCAGGGGGCACGGCCTCATCCGCTGTGGGTGAGGACCCGACCTGACCGCCGACGGCAGCGTGGACGGATCACCCCGTTCCGTGTCCGTTCGAGGAGACGACGATGACCAACGACCAGGCCTCCACCACGTCCGGCGGGTCCACCCCGTACTCCCGCGGGGCTGCCCCCCGTCCATCGGGTGCGTGGACCGGTTGGGTGCAGTTCGGCGGCATCCTCATGACCATCGTCGGGGCGTTCGCCGTGATCGAGGGCTTCCTCGCCCTCTTCCTGCCCACGACCTACGTGACCACGGACGCGGTGGCGCTGACCCTCACCTTCGTCGGGTGGGGCTGGCTGCACATCATCCTCGGCGCCCTCGTCCTCGTCGTGGGCCTCAGCCTGCTGCGCGACGAGATTCCCGGCTGGGCCCGCGGCGTCGCCATCGTGCTCGTCGCGCTCAACACGCTCGTCCAGCTCGCGTGGCTGCCCGCCTACCCGATCTGGTCGATCCTGATGATCGTGCTGGACGTCGTGATCATCGCTGCGCTCGTCGCCGTCGGCGACCGTCAGGCCTGGTCTGCCTGAGGCCCCGACGCCCGCTCCGGAGCCGATGATGTCGAGTCACTCCGCGATGGCCGCACCCCGGGTGCGG
Source organism: Actinomycetospora lutea (assembly GCF_028737205.1). Classification (GTDB taxonomy): domain Bacteria; phylum Actinomycetota; class Actinomycetes; order Mycobacteriales; family Pseudonocardiaceae; genus Actinomycetospora; species Actinomycetospora lutea. The sequence continues at coordinate 12,260 of NZ_JAQZAL010000042.1, forward strand.
CCATCGCGTCACCCCGCCGAGGTCCCGTTCTTCGTCCTCATGGTGGTCCTCAACCTCGCGATCGTCGTAGCGATCGTGCGCGCCGCGATCGTCGTGCCGTTCCTGCCCGAGTCGCTGCAGTCCTCGCCCGGGGCCAACGCGATCCGCGCCGCCCTCGTGGCGCTGCTGCTGTTCGTCCCGGCCCTGGTCGTGGTGCGCGAGGTGCAGCGGGCCACGGTGCGGGGCACCGCGGTGCTCCTCTCGGACCAGCAGTTCCCGGAGCTCTACCGCACCGCCGAGGACTTCGCCGCCGCCCTGGGGCTGTCCCGCCGGCCGGACATCTTCGTCGCCAATGGCAACGGCACCCTCAACGCGTTCGCCGCCCAGGCCGCCGGCCACGACTACGTGGTCCTCAACAGCGAGCTCTTCGCCAACCTCTACGCCCACAACCGGGAGGGCCTGCGGTTCGTGCTCGGCCACGAACTGGGGCACATCCGGCTCCACCATGTGTCGCTCTGGTACCAGCTCGCGGTGGCCTACTCGTCCCGCATCCCGATCCTCGGGCCGACCCTCTCCCGGCTGCGCGAGTACTCCTGCGACCGCCACGGCGCCGCGGTGGCACCCACCGGCGCCACCGGACTGGTCCTGCTCACCTCCGGTCGCCACACCGAGGCCGTCGTCGACGTCGACCGGCTCCTCGAGCAGGGCCGCCACCTGCGCGGCTTCTGGGTCGGCCTGGCCCAGCTGCCCCGCTCCCACCCGTTCACCGTCCGGCGGCTGGAACGCCTGGTCGGCCTGGGCCTCCTGCGCCCCCCGCTGACCGTCGTGGACGGGCCACACGCCTCGGCGGGATGACAACGGCGGCGAGCAGGAGCTCACCCACGGAGGACGACGCGCCGGCGCCCGGCTCCCCGGTGAGCTGAGCGGCACGGGAGACGGAGGGCGAGAAATGGTCGAGCACCGGGACATCGGAGCGGTCGAGCGCCGGGACGCCCGGCGGGACCGGCGGCGCGACGACGCCTGGGTACGTTTCGGCGGGGTGATGATGACCGTCGTCGGGGCGTTCTCCGCGATCGAGGGCGTGCTGGCGCTCGCCGCGCCCACGACCTACCGGTCGACCGGCGGGACGGTCCTCGCGATCGACCTCGTCGGGTGGGGTTGGATCCACCTCGTCCTCGGCGTCGTCGTGCTGGGCATCGGACTGCTGCTGCTCCGGACGGACCCGCCCGGCTGGGCACGCATCGTCGGCATGCTGGTGGTCGGACTCGGCATCGTGGTCCAGCTGGCCTGGCTGCCCGCGCAGCCGATCTGGGCAATCGTCGTGGTCGCCCTCGACGTCCTCGTGCTCCGCGCGCTCGCGCTCACCTGGAGTGAGGACTACGTGGGCGCGAGATGAGCGCCGACGTCCGGCACCGGCCACGCCGCCTGACCCTGCCGGGCTGCTGGGGAGCGCTGCTGGTCGGGTGCCTCTCCTTCACGCCGCTACGGGCTGGGGGTGCTCGCGGCCGCGATCTGGCGCGGGTTCGCCGACCGCGACGCCCGCGAGCCGAGCCGCACGGCGTGTGTTGACGGTGGCCGCCGTGGTGTGCGTCGTCGCGTCCGTGGCGCTCAGCCAGTACTCGCAGGCCGAGATCCGCCGCCTCGTCGAGGCCGGCCCGGTCGACGTCGCGACCCTCGCGGCGATGCCGGTCGTCGCGGCGCTCACCTTCGGGGTGCTCCTCGCGATCGCCGGGGGCTTCCGGTGGACGCCGGATCGCCGCGCTGCTCGCCCGTCGGATCGGCCCGCGGGCGGCCGCCACCCTCAGGTGGCTCGCGGCCGCGGCGCTGACCTACGCGGTGGTCAGCGGCCTGCTGCTCGACGGGTCGTCGCCGCGGCCAACAACGCGTTCTCGCAGAACGAGGACTCGGCGACGGTCGCCCTTCAGTACTCCTACCTGCCGTCCTGGCTGTCCTTCCTCGTCGACCGTTCCGCGGCCCGCCAGGCGGGCCGGGCGATCGTCGACGCGGTGTACGGGGTCTGGTCCACCTTGCCACCGAACGCCCGACCGCGCCTGTACTTCGCCGGCGAGAGCCTCGGGTCGTTCGGCGCCGAGGCCGTCTCCAGCGGGGAGTACAACCTGGCCAACCGCTCCGACGGGGTGCTCTTCGCCGGACCACCCAACTTCAACCCGCTCTACCGCGAGTTCACCGACGGCCGGGAGCCGGGCGGTCCCGAGGTGGCGCCGGTCTACCGGCAGGGCCGGATCGTGCGCGTCGCCGCCGACCCGAGCGTCGCTGCCCCGCCGGCCGACCGGCCGTAGCCCGGCCCGCGCGTGCTGTACATGGTCAACCCATCGGACCCGATCGTCTGGTGGAGCCCGCGGCTGATCCTCCACGAGCCCGACTGGATCGCCGAACCACCGGGCCGCGACGTCCTCGAGGGTGTCGTCTGGCTCCCCTTCGTCACCTTCTGGCAGGTCACCGCGGACCTCCCCTTCGCCATGGACGTCCCCGGCGGGCACGGGCACAACTACGTCTCGCGTACGTGGACGGCTGGACCGCCGTGCTGCCGCCGACCGGCTACGGCCCCGACCAGCTCGCCGCGCTGCGCGCGGTGATCGGGTGACGACCTCACCTGCCGTGGGTGACGCCGCCCGCCGTCCGGCCGGGGCAGGGTCCCGGCGTCGGCAAAACGTCGCCCCGCGGCGCGGGCAGGGAGGAGTGGCCGTGACAGCGTCAGCCGTCCCAGATGAGCTCGGCCGACCACCGGCCCCGGCGCGCCGCGCCGAGGCCGTGGCCGCCCACATCCGGGAGCTGCACGAGCGGCACCGCTCGGCGCCCGTCGATGTCGTCTCCTACTACCCGCCCGACGCCCGGTCGTCCGGAGGTGTTCGGCCTGACCGGGGTGCACGTCTCGGGGGTGCGCGTCTCGTTCGGGGAGAGCGAGGAGCGGTTCCCGCTGCAATCGATCTCCAAGGTCTTCACCTACGCGCTCGCCCTCGAGGACAACGGGCGCGCCGGCACCCAGGCCCGGGTAGGTGTGGAGCCCTCGGGCGACCCCTACAACGCGGTCACCTTCGACGAGGCGCACCACCGTCCCCACAACCCGATGATCAACTCGGGTGCTCTCGTGGCCTCCGCCCTCGTCAACGGGGGTGACCGCGAGGAGCGCGTCGCGCGCCTCGTCGAACGCGCCCGCGTGTTCGCGGGCGACCCCACGGTCGACGTCGACGCCACGGTGCTCGAGGACCAACTGCGGCACACCGACCACAACCTCGGTCTGGCCTATCTCATGCGGGCCGCGGGCATGCTCGACGGGGATGTCGAAGACACCCTGGTGGTCTACCTGTCAGCCTGCTCGATCACCGTCTCCACTGACCAGCTCGCGCTCATGGGCGCGACGCTCGCCAACGGCGGCGTCAACCCGGTCACCGGCTCCCGGGCGATGCCGGCCCCGTACGTCCGGGACGTCATCAGCGTGATGCTCACCTGCGGCATGTACGACGGCGCGGGCCAGTGGTTCCACGACGTCGGCATCCCCGCGAAGAGCGGCGTCAGCGGCGGCATCGTCGCCGCCATCCCCGAACGGATCGGCATCGCGGTCTACTCCCCCGGGCTCGACGCCCACGGCAATTCCGTCCGCGGGGTCAACATCTGCCGTGACCTGTCCGACCACTACGGGCTGCACGTCTTCGCCGGCCCCGACCAGAGGGCCTTCTCGTGACCCGGGCCCGCGTCCACGGCGACCTCGGCCTCGTCGTCCGCGCTTACGTCCGGACGGCGCTGACGGGGTCGATCTTCGCCATGTCCGTCCTGGCCTACCTGGGCGACCACGAGACGACCCTGGCCACCGCGGTGCTGACGGTGATCGGCACCGGGCTCGTCATCTTCTTCGGCGAGGCCTACGCGGGTCTGCTCTCGATGGCCCTGTCCTCGGAGCAGGCGTTGCCGCGCGGCGAGGTCCTCCACGAGCTCGGCGCGTCCGCCACGGCGGCCGCCCCCGGGATCGTCGCCGGCCTCTTCCTGCTGGGCGCCGACCTGGCCGGGCTGACGGTCGCGACCGCCATCGACATCGCCCTCTGGCTGGGCGCCCTGACCTTGCTCCTCTGCAGCGTGGTCGAGGCGCGGGGCTCACACCGATCCCTCCCGATTCGCGTCGCGTCGGTCGTCGGCTCGGTCGTGGTCGGCGTCGGGATCATCATCCTCAAGGCCAAGCTCCACTGACACCCCGACCGCCCTGAACGAGCTTGTGCCCGCCCCGGCACCCCGGGGCTCGTCAATCGCCCGCGTGATCAGCCGTTCTCCCCGCCGCCCGAAGATGCTCTACAGTTCCGCGAGTTCTCGGGCGACGAGCAGTCCCGGTTGCGCCGCCCTGTGTCCACTCCTGCCTTGTATGGAACGAGAGCCCGACCCGTAGTAGTACCGAAGGAGACGGGCGGTGTCTCCACTGCTGGCCGACTCGCGTCGTTCAGGTGGCCCGACTGCGACACCCGCGGAGCGCGCCGCGGCGACTCATCCGCGACGGATGAGGTCCCGCTGGGGCGCCAGGGGGATGGTGACGACCTGACGCCGGAAGGCGGATGGGGCGCTTCGCACACGCGATGCCCCGAGCCGGGCCCGCAGATGGGATGGACCTGATGCCCCACACACGCTACGAGCTGCGGATCAAGGGGCGGCTGTCCGAGGAGGTCTCCCAGGACTTCGAGGAGTTCGTCGTCCACGAGGCGCCGCCCGAGACGGTGATGTATGGGGAGATCATCGACGACGCGCACCTGCACGGGGTCCTGGCGCGGCTACAGGCGCTGGGCCTGCAGGTGACCGCCCTGCGGACGGTGCCGGAGTAGATGACGTCGCAGCCCGCGTCGCGGCGACTGGTTCCGGACTGGCAGCGCACTACCGAAGCCGTTGGCTGGTGACCGATGTCATCGGCGGTCTCACTGCCGCGGCGGTGGTCGTCCCGCAAAGCGCTGGTCTCACGATCGCAGGCCTCCCGGGCCTCTGCACTGCATGGTCCCCACGGTCGTGGACGTCGTGCTGGGTGGATCACGGACGCTCTCGGTGAGCACGACCTCCACCGGGGCGGTGCTGTCAGGGTCGGCGTTGCTGGCCGCCCGCGTGGCCGCTGGCAGGCCGAATCCCTACGGCACCCGTGCCGTGGGGATCGGGCTGCTCGCGGCCCGGCGGCTAGACGAGCGTCCAAGTCCCGAGTGACAGGCGCGCGACCTGCGTGTCGCGCGACCTCGGCGCGGCTCCGGGGCATCACACCGCTCTCGGCGACCTCGTCTCCTCCCCCTAGTCGGCTTCAACTGCCACCCTTGGGCTCATGACGCTCGTCGAATCGGACGTCGCGTGCATCCCACCGGGAAACGTGCGTGTGCCAAAGATCGCCTTCGTTGAGCTCTGGCAACTCGCGAACGACCGCGCGGCCGAGCAGGGGGAACGTGGCGTCACTGACTGGTATGTCGGCGCGATCGCGCTTACGTGTCGGTGGTTGGCGACAGCGCCGGTACGGACCTCCCGTGGTGGTGGTTTGGTTAGTTCGCCTGCGACGAGGAGGCGGTCCCTCGCCTACGAGGAGTTGATCGAGGAGGAGTACCTCGCAGCGCAGGACCTTGAGATGCGGCGACCTGACCTCGCTGCTCGTCCTGGTTGGTGCGAGGGGGTGCGGGAGACGCTTCAGTGGGCATGGCGTGCGGAGGGTCCTCCCCCGCTCGAGCTGCCACCGGCAGCCGAGCCCGACGTTTCGGCTCACACCCCATCCTGATCGAACACGCCGACGTCATCTTGGTCGGCGCCCTCGTCGGTGCCCGTCCCGTCGCCATGGTCGGTCTCATCGTGCGCTCGCCACTCAGCGAGCTGGTCGGCGCGGTGTTGCTCTTCCTCGCGTCCGTCCATCTCGTTCCGAGACCGCATCTCGGCGAGAGCTCGATTGGCGCGCTCGATGGCTGCTGATGTCTCGTCGGCAGTTGGGACTCGAACGTTGTCCTCGGCCACCTGAGGCGGCTCCGCCTTCGCGATTTCGCGGATGTCAGGCCCGGGCGGGGTGTGGCCACCCGGCTCTTCATCGGTAGCCGGCTGGTCGTCAAGGACCTCGTTGGCGTCGGGCTGCTGCCGCGCGGCTTTGCCCTCGCTCTCCGTGTCGATGACCGCGATGTCCGCGGGTCGGTCTGTGACGTCGGCCCCGGTCACTTCGCGATGGGTCTCCTCGTCCGCGACGGCCTGGCAGTGCGCTGCAAGCCACTCCTCCGCGGTGACCTCGGGTTCGGGCGCGACATCGTCGGCGTGGCGGGCGGCCAGCTCGGCCTTCGCGCGTTCGGCCGCGGCGCGAGTCCCGGCCGTGTGCGCGAGCCAGTGCGAGCGCGCCTCATCGATCTCGGCGAGCTCGCTGGCGCGCGCTGTCAACGTCCCGGCTAGCGCCTCAGTCGCGTCGGCCGTCTCGCGCAGGCGGGTCTGCTCGGCTTCGTCGGCGACGGCCCGCGCTTCGACGCGGCGGAGCTCGGCGTCCTGGCGGGCCCGGTCGGCTGCCTGGTGGGTGCCAGCGAGCTCGTTGGCGACGTAGCGGGGCGCCCAGGCGGCTTCGCGCTCGTGCGCGCGCACGCGGACCCGGAGTTGGCCGTCGGAGAGCTCGAGCTCTTCGCGGTCGATCTCAGGTCGGCCGAGGGCCCGCCACGCGGCGCGGTAGGAGGCGTAGGCCTCGACCTTGCCTGGTGCGGGCGCGGGACCGAGGGCGTCGTCGGGATCGTCGTAGCCCTGCAGCTCGCGCCAGTTGGCGACGGTGCCGGCCGCGGCGAGCCACTCCTCTCGTTCCTGCGGCTCGGCGGGGGCTGGTCCAAGCGCATCGATCAACCAAGGCGGAGGTCCATCGGCGAGCTGCTCGGCCAGCTCGGCGGTGCGCTGGTCGGCGGCGTCGGCGAGGGTCTCCAGGTATCGATTCCAGTCGGCGCGTCCAGTGGCGGGGCTCCATTCGCACCAGGTCGTGCCCTGCGGGTCGAAGGTGTGGGCGTCGCGGATGCGGGCGTGGATGACGTTGGTGAGGTTGCGGGCGCCTTCGAGGGGTCGGTCGGTGACCGAGTCGCGGAGAACCTGCTCGGCGTCCTTCCCAGAGATCTCGGCTCGCCGCAGGACGCGGGTGAGGCTGGCGGCGCCGTCCTCGGCGGCGAGCCGGGATCGGTCCTCGCCGGTGATCACTCCGTCGGCGGCGAGGCTGTCGAGCCAGCGACCGGTGCGTTCGGTCGCGGCCAGGGTCGCGGCGTCGGCGAACAGCTCGCCTGCGGTGCGAGTGGTGACCGCGTCGGCGGCGGACTCGGTGGCGATGGCCAGCGCGGACTTCGCCTCGAGCCCGTCGTCCTTGGCCATGACCGCTGCGAGCACGGCGATGGGGTCGCGGTGGACGGAGTGGTCGGCGGCGAGGCCGCGGGCGGGGTCGGTCGGGCCGGTGATGGTGGCGACGTGGGCAGTGTTGGCTTGCTGGCCGCGGCTAAGCCCGACGTAGGCGGCGGCGCGGCCGGTGGCCGGGGTGATGACCTGGTGGCTGGTGTCGACGTTGGCGCCCTGCGCGGAGTGGACGGTGCCGGAGTAGGCGAGGGAGACGTCCGCGTCGACGTACTCGGCAGGGAGCACGATCGGTCGCGCCGACGACGGTTCGAGCGCGGCCTCCTCGTCGGTGCGGAGGACGGTGAGGGAGCCGTCGTCGCCGACGGCGGTGACGCGGTAGGTCTCGCGGTTGATGGGTCCGCGGTGGTTGCCGGCGTGGCCGGTGAGCTCCCAGCCGTTGCGGCGGGCGGCGACGAGGTCGCCGACGCCGGCGTAGGTGCCGTCGCGCCCGAGGAATGCGCCGTGTTCGGCGACGCGTCCGAGGCGGACGAGGTCGGCCCGGAGGGAGGCGTTGAGTCGGGCGGCCTGGTCGTTGGTGTCGACGATCAGCAGTGAGCGGCGGCCGGCGAGGGTGTCGGCCAGCCAGGCACGCGAGGCGGAGGCCTCGGCGTCCTCGAGGCGGCCGCCGTCGATGAGTCGCCCGTGGCGGTGGTAGTCGCGCAGCACGGTCTCGTCGCCATCGCGAAGCCGGAGGGACGCGGGGCCTTCCCACTCGCTGGCGAAGCGGCGGGCTTCGGCGAGCTCGTAGCGGGTGCCGGTCTGCGCGACGAGGTCCATCGCGCCGCCGGCGCCGACAGCCGCGAGCTGGCGGTGATCTCCGACGAGCAGGAGCTTGGCGCCGCCGGCTTCGGTGTGGGTTCGGACGGCGGTGAGCGCCGAGGTGTCGGACATCGCCGACTCGTCGACGACCACGAGATCACCGGGCGCCAAGGTCCACGAGGCGTCGGCGGGGTGCGGACGGTCGGCCTGCGCGAGGCGTTCTTGTGTCTTGAGCCAGCGCTCGATGTTGCGCGCGGTCAGCCCCTCGTCGGTGAGGACGTCGGTGGCGACCTGGCTGGTCGCCAGACCGAACACGCGACCGGCGGCGGCACCGCGCAGCTCGGGGTCGGACCACGCCTTCGCGATGGTGCCGACGACGAAGCTCTTGCCGGTCCCGGCGGGCCCGACCAGGGTCTCGACCTTCGCTCCGGAGGTGAGGACGCCGCGGACGGCGGCGGCCTGGTCGACGCCGAGTTCGACTCCGGCTTCGCGTAGCTGAGCGAGGAATTGGTCCGCGGCGAAATGAGGTGCTGCTGCGGCCTCACCGCGCCGAGCGGCGGCGATCATGGCCCGTTCTGTGTGCACATGATCGGGGGTGGCGTACAACCGAGCCCCTGGCGCTTGGTAGGCCGACGAGCCGTCGGCCAGTCGCAGCTCGTCGGGCAGCGCGTCGTCGCCGGGGAGGGCGGCGTCGAGCGGTGTCGCGAGGGCGATGCCCTGGTCGGTGAGTCGGTCGAGCAGGGCGGTGACGTCGTCGCCGTCGGCGACGCCGAGAGTGTCGGGGAGAGCGTCGTTGATCGCGCGGGTGAGGTCGGCGCGGGTCCAGCCGGCCTTCTTGGCCTGGACCTCGGCCAGCGCGGTCTCGAGCACCGCGGTCGGCGACCACGAGTCGACCGCGGGCTGCGCGTCGGTACCGCGTGCGGCGAGGACGTCGTCGGCGACGCCGCGCAGGCCGCCGGCGACCTCGTCGCGCAGCTGGCGGTCGATGCGGTCGAGCAGCTGCTCGCGGGTCTCGCCCTCGTGGGACTTCGCGCGACGGGTGACCATGGTGGCCTGACGCGAGAGCCGGTCACGTTCGAGTCCGTGGGCCTCGCGGTCCTGGCGGGCCTCGAAGTCCGCGATGAGCTCGGCGGCCTTCGCGGTGACCGCGCGCCGGCGTGAGGAGAGCAGGTCGGTGGCGGTCTCGTCGACACCGATGACCTCACGGGCCTTGCCGTCGGGGCGCATCGCGAGCCGAACCCCGAGGGTCTCGGTGAGCCGCTCTTCGGTGGTGCGCTCGCCGACCGCGGCGGCGGCCGGGCGGAGGCGGTAGATGCTGCGCCCATCGAGGGTGCGCCACTGCCCGTCCGGGCCCTCGACGCGGTTGAGGATCGGGTTGTGGATGTGCAGTTGCGGGTCGTGGTCGCGGGAGTCGTGCTGGAAGAACGACGTGACGACCCAGTCGTGGGCGTCGACGTAGCGCCCGGCCGCGCCCCCGTGGTGCCCGACGCGGGCGTAACCGGCCTTCTCCGAGAGGTAGGACAGGGCGGCGTTGTTGCCGGCCCAGATGGCGTCCTCGACGGCCTGCCGGTACTCGCCCCACGCCGCCGCGGCCTCGGCGTCGCCCGCGGCCCGTGCCGCGACTTCCTGCGCTTCGAACGCGGTGTGCAGCACGGTGACGCTCTTCTGAACGCTGAACGTGGCGTCCAGGAAGGCGACGTTGTGGCGGGCCTGCTTGCCCGCCTCGACCTGGAGTTCAGCGCGGCGTTCAGCCGACGCGTCCGGCTCGCGTTCAAGCGCCGCGGCGTACAACTCGTCCTCGCTGGCATACCGACGGCCGCGATGACCCAGGGTCGGGACCTCGTCCCACCGGTCCGGGTCACGAAAGGCCTCGTGGCGCGGGTCGAGGAAGTGCTCGTACACCGCGCGCATGTCCTGGGGATCGACCAGGCCCGTGAGGCCGAGCTTCTCCGCGCCTCTCCCCCACCAGCGGCCGGGCGGTTCGCCGTCGGTGACCGCACCGGTGTAGTAGTTCTCGCGGCCAGTGGCCACTTCCTTGAGCAGGTAGTCCGGCGAGTAGCCCGACGCGACGCTCAGCATTCGGACGACCTTCTCCGCGGCACCTCTGGCCGCTGCTGAAGATCAAGAAGTCGGGATGGTCGCCGACGGCGTGTTTGGGGCCGGCCGGAGGCCGGCCGGTGCCCGAGGATCGTGATGCATAGGTGTGCGGCTCTTGATCTTTCCCTTGATCTTTTCGTCCTTCGGTCCTGTTGCTCGTGTCTTGTCGTCTGTTCGGCGTAGTGATCGGTGTCGGTAAGTGGTCTTGCTCTTGGCTCTTGTTCTTGTCCTGGTTCTTGGGTCGGGTCGGTTCTCGTGGTCGCGGTGATCGGCGCTTCGGTGGTCACGTGTGGGCCTCGTCGGTGGCGTCGGGGTCGGCGGTGTTGATCAGGTGCAGGGGCAGCGGTCGGTCGCGCAACGCCTTGAGCGCAGCCGAGGCGGTGCCGCGCGAGACGCCGGCGGCGGCCTCGAGCTCGCTGACGGTCGGCCAGGCGCCGTGGCGCTGCGCGTGCCACGACGCAGCCGCCTCGGCGCGGTCGCGGGCCGGTGACGACGCCGGCCGGGATGCCTGAGCGTCCGTCGCCCTGTCCTCGGTGGGTGCCGTAGCCGTCGGATCGCCCTGGTCCGACAGCCCCGGCTGAACAGTTGCCCCCGGCGGCTCGGGCTGAACGCTGAACGCGCTGAACGGCGGACGTTGAATGCCGCCGCGCTGAACGGCCGACGGGCCGAACTCGCCGATGAGCGCCGCACCTGAGTGAACAGAGTCGGCCTGGGCGGGTTCGGCGGTGGCGAGCAGGTAGAGCAAGTGGGCCACGACGGCAGCGGCGACAGCGGGCCAGGCGCCGACCCCGAACCGCAGAGCAGGCGCGACCTCGACCGCTGGGCCGCCGGCGAGATACGTGGCTTGCGCGAGTCCGGAGAGCCCCGCGGCGACGACGACGACGGCCCAGGCGTAGCGAGCCGCGCCGTCGCGAAGGCGGGCGGTGGCGCTGTATGCCACCAGTGCGAGCCCGTCGGTGATGAGCGGATAGAGCCAGGCGATCCCGACCGGCACCCGTGCAGCGACCGCGACCTCGTAGAGGCCGTGGGCGGTGGCGGCTGCTGCGCCGAGGGCGACCGCCAAGCCGGGCAGCCAGATAGCAGCGCGGACGGCCCGTGCAGCCGGCGGGTTCGTACCGTGGGCGCGGTCAATCATCGACCTCACCGGCTCCGTCGATGTGGACGCGACCGAGCTCCGCACGTGACGCGGCACCATCCGCGCCTTCACCGCAGCCACGGGCGCTCTCGAGGCGCTGCTGAGCACGAGCGACAGCGAGGCGTGCTGCCACTTGCGGGCCGCCGTCCGACGACGCCGACGCTTGAGTTCGGGCAGCGGTCCGCTCCGGAGGCGTGCGCTCGGCGCGGCGTTCGAGGTCGGCGACGGTGCGGCGCAGATCGTCGAGCGTGCCGCAGAAGCATCCGTAGTTAGGCCAGAGCTGCCCGAGGCGCTTGATCAGGGCGTCGTGCTCGGCCCACTCCGCCTTCTCGCGCGCTCGCTGCTCTCGGCGGGAGAGGGTCGGCTCCGCCGACGAGCCAGCGGAGCTCATCGGTGCCCTCCATTGGCTCCGAGGCCAGGGCCGGTCAGCCAGTCGTGGCTCTGGTCGGACCGCCGAGCGGGCTCTGGCCCGGGCTCGTCGCGGGAGTGCGCCCACCACGAGGCGATGGACGCCGCCGCGTCCAGCGAGGGAACGGCGGTGGCGCCGCCGGGTTGGTTATGCCACCCGGGCCGCGTCTGGTGGTTCTCCCGACTGCACGACCCGGCGGCCTGTCGGACCCGGCGGACGACCCCAGGGCGCTGGCGGTCGTGCCAATCCCCCGCGAGCTGCACCGACGCCCCGCGACCTTCGTAAGCGGCGCGCCAGGCCTGCATCAGCCAGAGCAGCTCCTCGACGACGTCGGGATGCCACAGCCAGCACTCCGGTAGGGCCGCAATGCCATCCGGGTAGCGCAGAAACACCGCGTGCAGCCACGCCATGAGCTCCTCGAGAAGCTCGGCGACGGCCTGAGGATCCGCCGGCGCCGCCAGCCAGGACGGTGCGACGGTCGGCCCTGGGCGCGCCGGCACGGCGGCGACCGCGTCGGCGAGCTGGGCGACGGTGCGGGCCAGGTCGTCAACCCTGGTCGGCATACCCGCGACGGCCTCCAGACCACGGCGCAGTCCGTCGACTTCCCGGGCGAGTCCGGCCAGGGCCTCGATGCGCGCAAACTCAGCGTCGCCGCCGGGTTGCTGGGGCGGGCGACGTGTCATCGGTCCTGCCCCGGGCCGCCATCACCTGCTGCAGTCTCATCGCCGGTGTCAGCGTCGACGCGATCAATCTCGCTCGGTTCGAGGGCGCTGCGGTTGAGTCGGCCTGGGGCGCGGTGCCGGGATTGTTCCCGGTCCGTTTCCCCAGGCCGCTCGCCGAACCCGCCGTGCGCGTCTCCACGCAACGGGCTCTCCACGGTTTCTGCCGTATGGGTGTTGACGGATTGGACCCACGGGTTGGGGATCTTGCTGCGGTAGCGGTACCGGGTCACCCACACCGCGCCCATGTCGAACAGCTCGATCCCGTCCGCCGCCGGCCGTCCCCATCGACCGGTGGGGTCGATGAGCCGGCGGCGGAGGTCGACCCGCTGCCAGCGGTGGCGTTTGCGCATCATCGCGACCACCCGTCGCCAGGCGAACACGGCGATCTTGGCGAAGGTGCGCTTGGCCACCGCATGACGGAAGTAGGTCGCCCAGCCGTGCATGATCTGGTTGAGCCGTCTCAGCACTTTTCCGAGGTCCTGCTGGGAATTCCTGTTGGTCAGGGCGCGAATCTTCGCCTTCACCGACCGGACAGGCCGGTCAGCGATGAAGGTGTAGACGTGCCACGTGTTCGCCCCTTTCTTGCGGCGCCACTGGATGCGGAACCCCAAGAAGTCGAACCCCTCGCCCATGTGCACGACCGCGGTCTTGACTGGTGACAGCGCAAGACCCATCGGAGCAAGCACACGCGCGATCTCCTCGCGCACCGTCTCGGTGTCGGTCTGGGTCCCGTGGACCAGAACGACAAAGTCATCGGCATAGCGAACGATCCGCCATACCGGTGACCCCCGATGACGACGCACCATGCGTCGATACTTGGTGGACATGACCCCGCCGGGCTGCCACGGCCGGTGCAAGTGCTCGTCGAGCCCCGACAAGGCAATGTTGGCCAACAGCGGAGAGAGAATGCCCCCTTGCGGCGTGCCGGTCGGGGTGTCGCGTTCCTCGCCGAGCTCGCTGAGCAGCCCAGCCTTGAGGAACCCCTTGACCAGCACCAGGACGCGCTTATCGCTCACCCTCGCCCGCTCCAGCAGCGCGGCGTGGTCGATGGTGTCGAAACACGCCTCGATGTCCGCGTCCAGCACCCACCGGTATCCGTTGGTGCCGAACAGGTGAATCTCGGCGATCGCGTCGTGGGCCCGCCGCTTGGGCCGGAACCCATAGGAGACCGGCATGAAGTCGGCCTCGAAGATCGGTTCCAGCACCAGCTTCAACGCCGCCTGAACGACCCGGTCCGCGACCGTCGGTATCCCGAGGCTGCGGACCTTGCCCGACCCACCCGGCTTGGGGATCTTGCGCTCCCGCACCGGCAGGGCCCGGAACGCACCCGTCTTGAGCTGGGCGCGCACCTCGTCCAGGAACACCTCGGCCCCGATGTTCTGCTCGATGTGGGTGGCCGTGCGGCCATCCACCCCGGCAGTGCGGGCTCCGGTGTTGCTCGCGACCCGGTCGAACGCCACCTTCAACGTCGCCGGGTCATGCACCAGGTTGAAGAGGTCGTCAAACCGGCGACCAGGATCGATCGCCGCCCACTGGTGAAGCTTGGCCTGCATCCCCGATACCCGCGCCCACGACCCCTGGTGGGCCGCTAGAGCTGGAGCGTCGCTGTTCAGCGCCGCGTCTTTCGGCATTACAGCCTCCTCCCTTCTCGAAACCGCTGCCGCCCTTCCCCATGTGCACGGGCTCTCCCCGGCTCGGAGTACTACGGCGGCTCCGCCCCACCCCGGACCGATCAGCGGTCGATGCGCTCAACCCCGCCCGCCGCGTCGGCAACGCGGAAAGAGGGCAAGACCCGGGTGGTTCCCGTGTTCACTGGTGATTCGCTCGATGGACTAGGAGCCCGACTCTGTCCCTGCGGCATCGCCACGAGTACGCCGCAGACATTCCTCGTGGCCTCCCGGCTGGAGACGACAGACCAGCCCAGGAGTTCCCCCAACCCGTCATGAGGGGCGGGGTGCGCACCGCGACCGGCCCATATCCGCCAGGTTTGAGCCGGTGGCACGTTAAGAGACGTAACGCGCCGGTTCCTTGCGTACTCCTTTCCATCACGCTCGCCGAACCCGCACCATCTGGCAGTACCGGCACGTCCCGGCTTTGTCAGGGCTGCTCCCGCCATTCCCGGCATCACCCGGGTCTGGCTGCCCTCAGCTTCACCGTTCTGCTGCGACAGAATCAGTCGCGGAGGTCTCCCACCTCCGCTCGAATCCCCAGCGCCTCACGGCGCACGTCGTCGTCGTGCCAGCGGTTGAGCTGCGCGCGCCGCTGCTCCGCCTCGGTCTCGTCGGGGCTGGCCGCATCGAGCTCACACGCTGCGAAGCCCGACCGACCCCGAGTGCCATCCACCTCCGGGTGCTCTGCAGTTCGTGGCGCCACCAGGCGGTCGTGGTCGCCGTCGGCGTGGAGATCGTCGAGGGCGTCGCGCTCGTCCGGAAGGGGCGCGAGGCTGTCGAGGGCGAGCAGACGCTCGTACTCGGCCCAGGCGCGAGGGTCGTGATCGTGAGCGCGGTAAGAGAGCACCGCGCGCTCGGCGGCATCCTCGATCGCGTCCTCGACCTGCGTGAGCGGGCGGGGCGACCATCCCGGCGCCGACGGGAAGCTGTCGCGGACGTAAGCGGTGCGGGCCGCAGCCTCCTCGTCGGAGGCCGGCTCCCGCCAGCCGGCGTCGCCGTACTCCGCGGCCGGGTCATAGAGCATCCCCTGCCCGGACGCGGCATCCGGCCGACTATCGAGGTAGGCCACATGCTGGTCCGCGTTCCAAGCGCCTGACCCGCTCGGGCGGGCGTCGTCGACGAGCACCTGGCGTTCGTCAGCGGTCAGGGCGCGGAAGCCTCCCGGGACGGTCGGGTCCAACGCGACGTGTCCGTCGCGTTCGGCGATCGCGGCCGCCGAATCCCAGTCAGCCAAGCCTCGGCCGTCCGGCTTCCCCACCGCGGGCGCCTGCTCGGCGGCGAGATCGAGCGCAGGCGGAACGAGCTGATCGGAGGGGGCATCGAGGACGCGCTCCGCGGGCGGGAGGACGGCGTCGAGCTGGTTCCGCCACGTGGCGGTCTCGGCGGCGAGGGCGTGGTCGTAGTCCTCGCGGACCAGGCCGATGTAGCCGGCAACCTGGGCCGGCAGGCTCGCCGGCGGGTGGTGGGCGGCGCGGTGTTCGGCCTCGTCCCACGCCGCGTCGAGCTCGCGCAGCGCCGACACCCGGTCCACGGGCGTCCCCGTGTGCGCGACCTCGTCGCAGTACTCGGCACGAGCAATGAGCTCCCTGTCGGTGAGCTGCTCGAGCGGCACCGTCGGGTCCGGGGTCGGCCATGGGACGTCGACCTGTTGCGCGACGGAGCCGTGGTCACTGCCGTTGCTGGTGGTGTTCGGTATGAACGGTCCGCCGTCGAAGGCGCGGGCTCTGGTGTTGTCCGGTGCCGTCGCTGCGTCGCGGCCGACCGGGCTCTCGACGGCCGGCACGTTCCACCTCGGCCCGGTCACCGAGACCACCCGTTGTCGCCAGGCCGGTCACGCGGGTCGACACCGATCACGGGCTCCACGACCGGATCGACGTCGATGACCATCGGCGCGTGCGCTCCCGGCCGGGGGCGCGGGACGGGCGAGGTGGTGCGGCGAGGGGTGGTGATGCGCCGCCTAAGGGCGTTGAGACCGACGTCGGCCCAGGCGCGGGCCCGCCGCCACCGGCCTCGCCAGTCGCGCCAGCCTTCAGCGGATCGTTGCTGGTGGGCGCGGACGTCGGCGCGGGTCCAGGCCATGGGGGCCCGCCCGATGACCGGGGCGATGCCGCGGCGGTAGGCCACGACCTTCCCGGCCGGCAGGTTCGCGATCTGCGCCGGCGCGAGCACCGGCACCCTGCGCACCGTCCGCGACGCGACCCGGCCGTGTAGGTCAGTGGTCTTGATGCGCTCGTCGCGATCCCCGGCCAGGGTGGACCAGAAGTGCAGGTCGGCCTGGTCGCGGGTGCCGCCGAACAACAACACCGAGCCGGTGTTGTTGAGGATGGTGGCGGTCTTGTGCTCGCCGTAGCGGGCGAGGAGCTGGGCGCGGGACTGGAACGGCGCGATGATCGTGACCCCGCGCCCGCCCATGTCCGCGGTCCAGTTCTCCAACGGCACCGGCGAGATGAGCGCCGCCTCGTCGAGCGCCACCAGCAACGGCGGGTCCAGCCGCCCCGCCGGCTTGGCCACCGCCAGTCGGCGAGCTTCTCGAGCGATGTGCCCGGTCAGCGCGCACACCAGCGGCCCGGTGTCGGCCTCCTCGGCGCCGAGCAGGAATACCGTGGCCCGCGCCTCGAGCAGATCCTCCACGTCGAAGCCGGAGCCCGAGGCGGCGGCCGCGGCCGCGGGATGGTTGAGCCAACCCAATGCAGGCATGATCGAGTTGGTGATCGAGGTGCGGGTGCGGTCGTTGGTGGTGACGAACTGCTCGGCCGCCTTGTCGAAGGTCTCCACCTGACTGCGCCGCAGCAGCGCTGGGACTTCGCGCGCGGCGCGGTCGTTGTCGGCGACCCAGCCCAGCACGTCGCGCATCGATCCGCCGCCGAGCGCGGCGGCATGCAGGAGGGCCGCGAGGACACGGCGAGCCTGAGCGTCCCACCGCTCGGCGTCCCCGCTGCTCGCTCGCGAGGTCGCCGCGATCATGTCGGTCGCACGCTCCACCGCCGTCACCGGGTCGTAGCAGCCGGTCAGCGGGTCGAAGCTGATCGTGGAGCGCAGTCCGCCGAGCCCGACTGGATTGAACACGAACACTGGGCCGCGGGACTTCTGCCGGATCGGGGCGCAGAGCTCGAGCAGGTCCGTGCGGGTGGAGGTCACGACCGCGGCCCCCGGCGCGTCGAGGACTCGGCCGGCGAGCCAGCCGGTCTTGCCGGTACGTGGACCACCGAAGACCAGGGTCACGTCCTCGATCGACGACCACACCCGCTGCACCCCGACGCGGCACAGCTCCACCCCGACCGCGCTGGTCGGCACCCCGAGTCGCTCCCGCCGCGTGAGCCGAGCCAGCGAGGGACGCACCGTGCACGCACGGCGGCGCGTCGCGACGGTGCCGGCGTGCCGAGCCACGTCGAGGGTGGACGCGACGCCGGCGCGACGCCGCGAGCGCGACGACCAGCGGCTGACGATGGACCGCGAGCGAGACCAGCGATGCCACCCGACCAGGCCGAGCACGAGCGCCGCCAGGAGCAGTGTCGGCCACGACAGGGCCTGAAGCAGCGTCGTCGCCGGCAACGTCGCCAGCGCCCCGCACACGACCGCGTGACGGATCGCGCCCCGCATCACGAACAGGGCCGTCGCCCCGAGCAGCAGCACCAGGACCAGCAGCGTGACGATCACCGCGACCACCCGCCGCCGCCTGGTCGCGGACCCGTGAGCTCACCCTGTTTGGCAGCCTCGGCGAGCCAGTAGCCACCTCCGCGGTGGGCGAGCTGGAAGCGCACGCCGTCGCCGAGCATCCGCCGGGCCCACGCCTGCGCCGCCTCGTCGGTCAGCGCCTCGTCGGTGCGCCCGACGAGCACGGCATCGACGAACAGGGCCCACGTGACGGGCCCGCCACACGGCACATCGCCCAGCGCCAACCCCAGCACGGTGGTGGCTACGTCGGATCGCACCAGCTCGGTGCCGAGCAGCAACGGCGCCGTCTGCCCCAGCCCGACCGTCGACACCGTCGTGGTGCTCCGGTTCCTAGACATCCGTGTCCCCCTCCATCTCGCGTCTCCAGGCCTTGAGGGAGCCGAGGCGGCGGGTGCAGTCGTCGAGGTGGCCGTTCTCGCGGTCGTCCGGATGTGACGCGAACGGGCCGGTGTCGCGGACCCGCGCTCGGCAGGTCGTGCACGTCCAGACCGCCGACCCTGGTCGACCGACCTCGCGGGCCGGAGCCGGCGGCCGGTGCTCGACCAGCCACTCCCACGCCGCCTCCGCGCGGGTCGAGCCGTCCGACGGCCCGGGCAGCTCGAGAGCCGCACCGACGGCGTCCCAGCTCCAGCCGTAACCCCCAGGCCGCAGCGCCCACTCGCGGACCGCGCCCGCGGCGACGTCCGCCACCAGTCGCCCTGCCCGAACACCGGCCAGCGGGTCGTCGAGCACCGACCGCGACAAGCCGTGGAACCCCTCGATCGGCTCCTGGGCCTCGGTCGCGCCGTAGGCGGCGACCGCCACCCGACGCACGTGCTCGCGCGTCGACGTTGCCGCCTGCGTCCGGCGACTCACCTCGAGCGCGCTCACCGGGAACCATCGCCGACGCCTGCAGTTCCGTGGTCCTGCTGCCGAGCGACCCATCGCTCGACGGTCCGGATGCTCACGCCGCACTCGTGGGCGACCTCGCGATGCGAGCAGCCGGCCTCGAGCAGCACGAGCCAGCGGGGCCTGCGGCCCATGCCCATCCCCCGCACCGTCCGCAGTCGACGACGGTCCTGCTCGGTCAACCCGCCTGCAATGCCGTGCGGCAACCGCTTCATCGCGTCAACCAGGCACCGCTCGCGCACCGGGCACGGCCGGCACACCGCCTTCGCCGCCGCTACCTGGGCCTTGACCAGCGGCTCGTCCGACGGCTCGGGGAAGAACAGCTCCGGGTCCACGCCCCGGCACGCCGCCCGGGCACGCCAGTCCCGCACCGCGCCCTCGTCGAGGTCGTGCGCGCTCACCGCGGGCCGCCTTCGGCACCCGGCGTGCCGGCCAGTGCCGGCGTCGTCGCCTGGTCCACCGCAGACATGAAGGCCGAGATGGCGTCCGGCAGGCCCTGCCCCACCGGTGTGCCGATGAACAGCACCAGCGCGACCAACGAGAACGCGACGGCGCCGGCCGCCGACCTCGTCTTGGCGCAGATGAAGGCACCGAGGATGGCTCCCAGGATGAGGAGTCCGACGCTGCCCATCACCGACCCACCCCTCGCGTCTGCGAGGTCCACTCGGCCGCGTCGACGAGCGAGCCGTGGGAGACGGTCGTCGCCGACATCGCCTCGAGTGCGCTGGCGGGGACGATGAGTCGACCGCGAATTCGAACGGCGGGAAACTCGCCGGCGCGAATTGCGCGATACAGCGTCACCGGTGCGGCGCCCAGGATTCGAGCTGCTTCGGCCACGCTGTAGAACCGCGGGACTGAGGCTTCATCGGTCGTAGCCATGCTTGATCCCTCCTCGCCCCGCGCGGTTCGGCCTCGCGGGAAGTCGTGGGATCGAGTAGAGCTAGAGGGAGCCCTCCGGACCCGAGTCCTATGCAGAGCTGAATAACGCCACGACGGTCTGCATAGCCGCGCTACTCTCATCACGGCTCGCGCGAGAGCGGCAGGGGGCGCCATGGACGACGAGAAGGCCATTGTTGCGCAAGCGTTACTTGATCAGAGCAATCGCGCCGCAACCGCAGCAGGACACGTCGGCGCCATCATCCGTGCTGCCCGCCTCGCCCTCGGCCTGAGCCAAGCCGGTCTGGCGGCACGCGTCGGACACGTCTCGCAGGCGACGATCTCGAGGATCGAACGGGCCTCGACGCGGGCCGCCAAGGACGCCAGCGTCCTCGGCGACCTCGCGCGCGTCCTCCACGTACCGCCCGGAACTCTCGGCGTCAGCCCACCGCCATCACCCACCGCTGGCAGTACGCTCGACGACGTGAGGCGGCGTGACTTCCTCGGCGGCGCGGCGGCTCTCACGGCGGCCGCGCTCCTCCCGGGGAGCATCGCGTCGCTGTCGGCCATCGGCCAGCCGGACGTGGACCAGGCCTGGCGCGCCCTCGAGCGTCTCTTCGAGCTGGACGATGTCCAGGGTGGCGTCCAGCTGTACGAGGTCGCCGACGCGATGTCTCGGAGACTGGGCGACGCGCTGCGGTCGGGTCGCTACGGCGAGGACGTCGGTGCTGGTCTACGCGCCGTCACCGCGACCACGATGGAGCACGCCGGATGGCTCGCCTACGACGCTGGTCAGGGCGCAGTGGCCCGGACCTGGTGGCTGGAGACGATCCACCTCGCCCGCGACGTGGGCCGCGTCCCCACGGCGCACGTTGCAGCGCTGGCGTCGATGTCCCTGCACGCGAGCGGCAGCCTCAGCCACGTGCGCGAGGCGGCGCCCCTCGCCGAGGCCGCCCGTCGAGCCGCGCAGGAGAGCCCTTCCAGCCCGACCCTGCTCTCCGTCCTGGCTGCTCGAGAGGCGGTCGGGCACGCACAGACCGGAGACCGAACCGCAGCACGGGAAGCGCTCATCCAGTCGCGGAAGCAGCTCGAGCGTGGCCCGCGCGCGTACGACCCGCTCTGGCTCCAGTTCTGGAGCCCCGCAGACTTCGCGTGTCACGAGACCCGTGTTGCCCTCGCCTTCGGCGATGGCAGGCTCGCAGAGCGATCGGCCAGAGCCGCCCTGGCCTCGGCGGACGAGGCCCGCTTCCCGCGTAACCACGCCATCTACTCGGCTCGTCTCGGCGCCGTCCTCGCTCGCACCCGTCAGCTGGACGAAGCGATTGCCGTCACCAGCGCAGCGGTGAAGCGCATCAACGACCTCAACGGGTCGAAACGCATTCTGGTCGATCTAGCCGCGACCGTCGATCACCTCGCTGCACAGTCGTATCCACCCGCTCGGCAATTCGCGAGTGCTGCCCGCAGATTGATCTCGGCCGCATGACCGCGTCGACGGAAGCGGTCATCACCACGTATGGCGCGGAGGAGAGCGCGCAGACGTTCGACGTCGTCACCTCGATCTACAGCGAGGTCTACGCCGAGGCGCCTTACCACGAAGGACCTGACGATTTCGCTGGCTTTGCAGAATCGTTGCCGCATCGCGCGAAGGCTCCGAGCTTTCGCGTCGTCATCGCGGCCGTCGCGGGCGAGGCAGTCGGCTTCGCGCTCGGGCACCAACTCACCCCGAACACGAAGTGGTGGGACGGCGCGCTCCAGCCTCTGCCGAGAGACCTCACGACGGAGTGGCCGGGCCGGACCTTCGCAGTAATCGAGATCGCGGTGCGCGGACAGTCGCGTCGGCGGGGCTACGCCGCCCAGCTCCATGCCCATCTCATCGCAGGGCTGGCCGAGGAGCGGTTGACTCTCCTCGTACGTCCCGACGCCGAGCCCGCTCACCGGGCATACACGTCGTGGGGCTACGAGCGGGTCGGGCAGATTCAGCCGTTCGACGACGCTCCGGTCTACGACGCGATGATCCGCCCGTTGAGAGATGCGCCCTGCTGAGCTGCGAGACCACGATCACCTCACTCGCGGGCGTGACGTCGCGGGCCGTCGACCCGTTGTTGTCGGGGTGCCTGCCTAGCGTGGGCGGGTGCCTGACGATGAGCTCGAGGACCGCGCTGGTCGCCCCGTGACCGTGCTCGACCGCCTCCTCGGCGCTGGGCTCTCCGAGGACCGCGCGCGGGAATGGATCACCTCCGGTGGGGCGAGGGTCGACGGCGAGGTGGTCGTCGACCCGAAGGCACCCGCCTCCTCTCCGAGCCGCGTGGTGCTGTTTCCCGCCTGAGGTCTACCTCCCTCGAGGTCTCGACCTTCCGGCGGCATGTAGCTCTCCGATGAAGCGATCGAACCCGAGCCGGGCGTAGACGTCCCTCGTGTCGTCACCGCGCAGCCCGAGGAGCACCCGCGCCTCGGGTAGCACCTCGAGGAGGCGATCAAGGCAGGCGAGTCCGGCCTCGTCGTTATCGGGCACGATCACCACGTCCACCCCGGCGAGAACCCGGGCGAGGATCTCCAGAGGCGGGCTGCCGGCACCGCCTGCCCACGTAGTCACGTACAGGCCGCGGAGGGCGTCACACGAGGACTCGCTCTCGCAAAGGACGACCGTTTCTCCGGCCGCCGCAGCGATCCGCACCTCGTCCTCGCGGTATAGCGGCAGGTCGGCCTCGCGGGTGCCGAGGAGACCGGGGACCCACTCTCCGCGCGCGTTGCGGGATTCCCAGTGGATGGCCTTCGACCCGTCGGGCCGTCGGAGACGCTGCTTTGCGTGGTCGGCGCCGTAGGAGTGCCAGGCCTCGTGACGGTAGCCGGCGCCCTCGGCACGTCCAGCCGGGTTCTTCAGGGCAGGCCACTCCTGGTGCAGGCCCTTCAACCGGACGTACCGGGACGGTGTGACCCGAGGCGGGCGCTGCAGGTGATTACCGCGCAGTCCAAGGACGCGCAGGACGGCGGCGACGGTGCAACCCGCGTGGCAGTGCAGCCACGCCCCCTGCCTGTCGTCGCGGCGTCCAATCGCCAGGGACGCGGAGTGGACCTCCGTGTGTGCGTGGGCTGGGCACTGCCATTTGCGACCCGATCGCCGACATCCCATCGCGGCCAGCACCTCCGCCAGCCATTGATCAGCGAACGGCGTCGGGGTGTCAGGACCGCCACGAGGGTTCGGGACCCGCTGGCCCACCTCGGTCGTGCTGTTGGCCTCGTAATCGGCCATGTGGCTCTCCTCCGCTTCGCTCCTGGAGTTCCCCGGTGTGGGGTGTTCAGACCGGCGGGCGGGACGGCCACGCCGCCCGCCCGCCATCCGCCGTTCAGCCGGGATCGAGGGCTGTGGTGATCAGCCCGCCGCGCGAGACCGCGGCGGCCATCTGCGTGCGGGCGCGAGCGCATCGGCTCTTGATCGTGCCGATCGCAACGCCGAGGACATCTGCCGCTTCCTGGACGGACAGTCCGCGCAGCCACACCAGGGTGATCGCCTCGCGGTGCTGCGCGGGCAGCGCGTCGAGCAGCCCGGCTAGCACCAGGCGCGCGTCGGCGGCCGAGTAGTCGTTGATGCTGATCGCCGGGTCGAGGCCGCGCGGCATGCCGGTGGTGGGGCGGCAACGGGCTCGTCGCAGCCGGTCGATCGCCTCGTTGCGGGCGATGCTCCACAGCCAGCCCCGGACGATGCCGTGGACCTCGTGCTCGGGTCGTCCCAGAGCGGTCAGGACGCGGACCCAGGTGGTCTGCGCGACGTCGGCGGCGTCCTCGTCGTGGCGCAGGATCCGGCGAACCATCATGCGCAGATCCGCGTCATAGCGGCGGACGAGGGCGGTGATCGCTCCGAGGTCGTCGTGGTGACGGTAGAGCTCGATCAGCTCGAGGTCGGTCAACTCGCGGTGACGGTCCTCGTCGGTGGAGGGGTCGGTCATCTCTGCTGTCCTCCCGGACGCGACGTGAGCCGGGGCGAGAAGCCAGCACCAGCCGCCCTTCCCAGGCCGCCGCTGCCATTTCCTTCGCCCCGTGGGGCGCGAGTCGCGAAGAGGGGTCCGGGGCAGGTCCCGGAGGGACCGTCGGGGGTTCGGCCTCCTCCGACCCGGTGGGCCCGCCATCGGAAGGCGGCCGGCAGGCCACAGCCGAGCTACTCGGCGCGGGAGGGCTGCGGCGGGGTCACCGGGTCGGTGCGGGGCCGGCTCATCGACGGCTTGCCTGCTCCGGGCCCCTCAGACTCGGGACGCCCCACGGGGAGAAGAAAGGCACTTGAGCAGCGCCGCGAAGCGGCTCCGTTCAGGGCCGAAGGCCCACGGCCGCCCGGCCTTGAGGAGCCCTGACCCGGCCGACCCGTCGTCGCCCGGAGCTCGGACCTACGTGCGCCGAGCTCTACAGAGGACGGCCTCGAGCACGGCAGCGATCACCTGGTCGGTGGCGGCGACGTCCGCAGGGCGCGGAGCACCGGTGTGCACGGGCATATCGCTACAGGCCAGAACGCAGAGGAGTTCCGCGGCTCCGTCATGGTGCACGGCGAGCTCTCTCAGCTCGTCCTCGGCGCGGCCGTGCCCGCCGAGAGCCAGAGCGAAGAGAGCGCAGACATGGTCGCGGTGCAAGTAACCGGGTTCCAAGGTGGTCATGCAGGGCTCGACGCACCCGGTCTTGTCCCGGTTCCCCCGACTTCTCGCTGAGCCCCGCTCAGCGCCCGCCGCCGTCGGCGGCGGCCAGCTCGTCGGGGTCGCGGTCGGGGCGCAGGCCTCGCCAGCTCGGGTGGCGCAGGTGGCCATCGTCGGTCCAACTGCGAAAGCGGGCTTCTCCGACGAGCCGAGGTGCGCACCACCGTGCCGCTCGCTCCTCGGGCACGGGGCCGGCGAACGGGCTGTTGGTGACCGCCTCGGTGACGAGCTGGTCGCGTAGCCGGTCGCGGGTGGCGTGGGTGAAGCCGGTACCCACGTGGCCGATGTACCGCAGGCGTCCATCGGCGTCGGGGAGCCCGAGCAAGACCGCACCGAGGCTTCCGTGGTTGCGCCCGCGGCCTGGGGCCCATCCGCCGATGACTGCTTCGACCGAGCGCCAGATCGGGGTCTTGATCCAGGTATGCGAGCGGCCTGACCGATACGGCGCGTCGCGGCGCTTGGCCACGACGCCTTCCATGCCGTGTTTCTCAGCCAGCGCGAGGGCCGCCGCCGGCTCGATGCCCTCAAGCCACGGGGAGGTCGTCAGCCGCGGGTGGGCGTCCAGACCCAGCCCGTCGAGTAGCCGGCGGCGTTCCTCCCACGGCTGGTCGCTCACCGACTCGCCGTCGAGAGCGAGCACGTCGAAGGCCACGAGGGTCACCGGCACCTCCGCGCGCAGCGCTGCCGATGGCCGGACCACGCCCATGCGCAGCTGCAGCCGGTCAAAGCTCGGCTTGGCCAGCGATCCGGTCGCAGGTACCGACAGGGCCACGACCTCACCGTCCAGCGCGACCTGCCGGGTGCCGACGGTGTCAGCCAGCGCCGCCGCAAGCTCCGGGTAGGAGCCGGTGACCGCCCGCTGGTTGCGGCTGACCAACGTCACTGACTCGAGCTCCGGGCTCTCGACGTAGGCGAGGGCCCGCATCCCGTCCCACTTGAGCTCCAACGCCCACCCCGGCCCCGTCGGCACCTCCCCTGCGGTCGCCAACATCGGGGCGACGCGCGCCAGCCCCGATGACGAGCTGAGCCGAGGACGGGACACCACACCGGGTCTACCACCACCTCGGCCAGACCGGCGGAGCCTCGGAGACCGTCTCACGGTGTCGGGGAGGGCGGCTACAACTCGTGTGCGGCGCCGCGGCTGCGGCGCTGTGCGATCCTGGTGCTGCTGCGCTCCCCCCCGCGGCAGACGCCCGACGTCTGCCCGAAGGGAGTGCACGCCTTGGTCACCCACCACGACGTACAACGACGAGCAGAACGCGAAGCCCAGGCAGCTGAGATGTACCAGGCGGCCGAGAAGGTTCGCGTGCGCGGACCGGGCGGCTTCGCTGGCCTTGACCGAGTATCCGCAGCGGCCGTGTCCGAGTTGCTCGAAGAACTGGCCTCGGGTTGGCGCGATACGCCAGCTGCACCCCGCATATGAGAAGCTGCCTCGCGCGTGGCGGAGCGGGTGCTCGGCCCGGAGCACGACCCGGCGCCACGTTTTCCAGGCCCCGCTCCAGCCGGCCACGAGAACCCGAACATCAGGCGGGGCCTGCTGGACGGCTGACCGTCCCGTGCCTCCGAACCTTGTCGAAGTCGCCCCGTCATGTTGTGTCAACGGCGGCTGAACCTGGACTGGCGACGGCCGAAAATGGACCCCCTGCCTGGTTGTTGATCTCTTTAGTCGTCGGTCTTGCCGGCGGCGGGGACGCGGCCGAGGTCGCGGTCCTTGAGTCGGTAGCTGTCGCCCTTGAGGGAGACGACCTCGGCGTGGTGCACGAGGCGGTCGATCATCGCTGCGCCACCGGCTTCGCGTGGATCTCAGTGCGGACGCGGGCGCGCTGCCCTGGCTTCTCGCCGATGCGGGCGCGCGCCTGCTGACCGGCACCATGACCGACCGCCTCCGTCGCTGCGCCAACCACGACGCTTGCGTCCTGGTCTTCCTCGACACCTCCCGCAATCGCGCTCGCCGTTGGTGCTCCATGGAGATGTGTGGCAACCGCAGCAAGGTCGCGGCCCACGAGTCGCGAGCCCGGCAGCGGCGCGCCCAAGGGGCGCGGGCGACCGAGTGACGAGCGACGGGCTGGAGACCTTCCACCGGCAACCACCCGCGAAAGACCCGCTACGCGCCGAACAGTCCCACCAGCTCCTTTCCACTCCGTACCGAAGTCCGGACGCCGGGGTCCGGCGAGCGCCTCGAAGGTCGCCCCACGGTCAGGAGTGAGCGGCTGACCGAGCTGAGTTTTCGGTCGGACCTGCCGTTCGAGAGCGTAGGTGCGCGGGATGACCATCGACCAACAAGCCACCAGCGCTCACGGAGCCACGCCCGGCCGCGAACCCGACCCTCGAGCGGCAACGTCGTCCTGCTCGGCGCACGTCGAAAACTTCCCTGTCAGCTTCGGGCGGACCGGGCGGGGGCCTTGACGTCCAAGCTCAACCAGTAAGGCCAGGCGCTTGCACAGCGAGAAGGGTCGGTGGTAGCGGCGACCCGTGCCGCAGCTCGCGAGAACCATGACTCATGGTCGCCGTGGCACGGGACATGGCACGAACTACGGGACCCCGGGGGTCACGGGAGGCACTTGGCGCGAAGACGCGGCCGCCAGAGGACCAGGTAGGACGCCTGAGAAGTCAAGGTCGCCCGGCCTCCGGAGGCGGGAGCGCAGGTTCGAATCCTGCCGGGGGCACCACTCGCTGACCAGCGGAAACGTCGCCGGGCCGTTACTGGCCCGAGTCCGCGTGGGACGAGTCGTGGGACGAACGCTTCCTAATCTCGCCCCATGCCACCTCGCACACGCCGTCGCCGCGGCTGGATCGAACAGCTGCCGAGCGGCTCGCACCGCGCGTGGGTCTACGCCGGCACCGACCCGTTGACGGGTCGCCCGCGTCGCCTGCGCAAAACGGTGGGCACCTACGCCGAGGCCGAGAAGGCGCTGACGCGGCTGCAGCGCCAGGTCGACGAGGACCAGCACCCCAAGTCCGAGATCACGGTGCGCCGAGCCGTGGAGCAGTGGCTCGAGGTCGTCGAGCTCGAGGACACCACCCGCGAGCGCTATGACGACCTCATCCGCCTCTACGTGCTGCCGACCCGCCTGATCAACCAGCTCCACAACCTGGGCTACCGAGTCACCCTCGACAAGGTCGCGTAGGTCAGCTGCGGTCAATTCTCTTCACAGCACCGACGCCTTCGTCTTCTCCCCCGCACCCGACGGCGCGACGCCCTACGACGACTCCGCGGTCTGCTCGACGCCGTCGCCAAGATTACCGCCGGACTCGAGCTCGACGAGCTCATCCAGCGCATCGCCGAGAGCACGAAGGCGTTGGTCGCGGCGCGGTACGCCGCGCTCGGCGTCGTGCGTGACGGGCAGCTCATCCGCTTCGTGCACGTCGGCATGGACGAGGCGACCGTCGCGCGCATCGGCGAGCTCCCGCAGGGCAAAGGAGTCCTGGGATGCCTCATCGATGACCCGCGAGCGTTGCGTCTGGAAGACCTGTCTACACACCCGGGGGCGGTGGGCTTCCCCGACCACCACCCGCCGATGCACCCGAGAGCGAGCACGACGGCGGCTTCAATGCCGACGACGAGCAGCTGCTGACCGCCCTGGCCGGCGCCGCCGGCATCGCCGTCGAGAACGCCCTGCTCCTCGACGCCTCCCGCCGTCGCGAGCGCTGGCAGGCGGCGTCTGCGTACCTCGCAAGTGGGCTGCTGTCCGGAGAGCTCGCACCGCAGGGCGAGTTGCAGCACGTGCTGGACACCGCCGTCGATGTTGCCCAGGCGCGCGGCGCGGCGATGACCGAGGTCGCCGACGCCGAGCCCGCCACCGCCACCGCCACAGTGACCGCCGCAGCCGGTGACCTCGTCGACTGGGTCGGTCGGACGGCCGCGACCAGCGGGTCGATCACCCACACCGCGCTGGACGAAGACGGGGCGGTGCTCGTTTCGGACGCCACCGCGGATCCGCGCACGACCGGGGTGGTGGAGCGGGCGCCTGAGGTGCGCTCGGTCCTCGCCGTGCCGGTCGCGGCGTCGACCGGCGGTCCGGGAACGCGGTCGGTAATCTCCCTGACCCGCGGCGCCGCGGACGAGGTGTTCGACTCGGTCGAGGCGGAGATGCTGCTGGGGTTCGCGGCCGACGCCACCACCGCGATCGAGCTGGCGCGGGGCCGCCGCGACCGGGAGGCCGTCCGGGTCCTGGAAGACCGCGAGCAACTCGTGCTGTCGCTGTCGCAACAGGTGCTCCAACGGATACAGCGCGTCGGACTCGCGTTGACAAGCATGGCTTCGACCGCCGTGCCCGCCGTGCCCGACCGGCTGCTCGCCGAGGTCTCCGAGCTCGACGAGGTCACCCGGTCGGTGCGCGATACCGTGTTCCGCGCTGAGCTGGCCGACCGAGCGCGTCCAAGAACAGCCCGCCCCCGACCGAGCACGGGTGGCTGGTGGGTTGCCCGTGGAGTCGGAAGAGTCCGAGGCGGCCTGCTGTGCCTCCGTGCCCGCGGGTGACCGTGGCTCGCGGTGGCCGCCCCGTTACCGATCCATCGAGGGGTCGCGCCGCGTCGGCCGGGTCCTTACTCCTTCGCGACGGTGATCGGCTCGGGGACGACCGTGACCGGGCAGGTCGCGTGCAGCACGCAGCCCAGACCCACCGATCCGAGCATGACGCTGCCGAACGCCCCGCGCCCACGGTGCCCGACGACGAGCTGGTCGGCGTCGCGGGCGACGTCCACCAGCACGTCCGCCGCTCGGCCGGGCCGCGCCTCGACGGTGATCTCGGGCAGCGTCAGGTCGGCGGCCATCGACTGGGTCACCTCGTCGACCAGCCCCTGGGCGCCCTCGAGCCCGTGCCGGTGCAGGGTCTCGGCGTCCGGGATCGGCAGGTCCCCGACGGCGCCCCAGCTCATCGCCGCCCACATCTCCGGCGGCTCGTACACGGCCACCACCCGGACCCGGGCACCACGGCGAACCGCCGACCGGATCGCCTCCCGCAAGACATACCGCGACCCCGTCGAGCCGTCGACGCCACAGACGACTACACCCCGCGCCGCGTCCTCGGTCATGTCCGCTCCCTCCGCCGCCGTGTCGCATCGACCCTGCCGCACCGCTCTGCGCCCTGGGAGGGCTGGATGTCCCCGCCAGGCACCCTGACCGGGCCGGCCCTTCCCTGAGGGCCTCTGGACCGCCGCGCAGGGCGGTTCGGCCCTGCCCCGCCGACCGTCACAGGCATGACCCTAGGGAGGTGCGCAGGGAGACGACGAGCTCGGTGTGGGGCCCTTGGTTGCTGGGTTGGTGCGGCGTGCTCGTGCTGGCGCTGGCCAACGGCACGCTGCGCGCGCTGGTGACCCAGCCCTGGCTGGGTGAGACCGCCGCACGGGCACTCGCGACCGTCATCCTGCTCGTGGCACTCACGGCCCTGGTGTGGTGGCTGCACTGGCGGCGCCCGATCCCGACGGCCCGGCAGGCGTGGGCGATCGGGGCCGCGTGGGTGGTGCTGACGCTGGCGTTCGAGTTCGGCTGGGGCGGTCTGGTCGCCGGGCTGCCGTGGTCGACGGTGCTCGCGGACTACGACGTGACCGCGGGGCGCATCTGGATCCTCGTCCCGATCTGGACCGCGCTGGCGCCGGCGGTCGTGCGCCGGGCGCAGCACCGCGCGCCGGCGACCACGGCGTGACCAGCTCCTCCGTCCGCACGGCTCTCCCGCGACGGCGCTGGACCCGGTCCGCGATCGTCGTCGCGGTTGCCGGGCTCGCTGGCTGGCTGACCGCCCTGGCGATGCCGCGGGGACCGATCCACGCCGGTGGGCGTGGTGACGGCGATGGCGGTCGCTCTCGCGGTCGGCGTGCTCGCCGGGTTCGTCCTGCGATCGCGCTGGGCGATGCTCGTGGCGCCGGTGGTGTTCGCCGTGACCGTCGAGATCGGTCGGATCGGCGTCGTTGGCCCGACGGTCGACCGCCCCCAGGTCTCGACGTTCTTCGGGGTGCTCGTCCTGGTCCTCGGGCGCGGGTTCCACGCTCTGGTCCAGCTGATGCCGCTCGTGCTGGGCGCGGCGGTGGGAGCGGGACTCGCCCGCCGGCGCTCCGGCGCGCCCGTCGCCCGCGGACGGCGCCGGGCGGCGCAGTTGGCCCGCCGGGGAGTCGCCGCGCTGGTCGCGGTCGCCCTCGTCGCCCTGGCCGTCGTGCTGACCCGCCCGGGCACGACGGCGCCGATCGTCGACGCGACCGGCGCGCCGGTGCCGGGCAGCGTCGCGGAGCTGGCCATCGTCCGCCTCGGCGGACACGACCATACGGTCATGATCCGCGGGCGTGATGCCACCGCGCCGGTGGTGCTCTACCTCGCCGGCGGACCCGGACAGAGCGACCTGGGCTACGCCCGGGCCTACATGACCGAGCTCGAGGACGACGTCGTGCTCGCGGTGGGGACCAGCGCGGCACCGGCACCTCGTACGCCGCGCTCGATCCCACAAGTACCTGGACGCTCGACCGCGCGGTCGACGACACCGTCGAGCTCGCGACCTACCTGCGCGACCGGTTCCATCAGCAGAAGATCACCGTGGTGGGCAACTCCTGGGACAGCACGCTCGGCGTGCTGGCCGTCCAGCGCCACCCGAGCTGTTCGCCGCCTACGTCGGTACCGGACAGGTGGCCAGCCAGCTCGAGGCCGACCGGATCATCTACGGCCAGGTGCTCGACCTCGCCGCCCGCACCGGCGATGCGGCGCTGGCCGAGCGGACGCGGGCCGCGGGGCCACCGCCCTACCGCGACATCTACGTCAACGCGATGCTCATCGACTACTACGACGCCATCGGCCCCTACCCCCGCACCGAGTACTTCCTGACCCACGGACCTCCCGGCATCGACGGCACCGGCGCCGAGGAGTACGGCCCGCTCGACAAGGTCAACAAGCTCAAGGCCGTGATCGACATGGGGTCGGTGATGTACCCGCAGCTTGAGGTTCCCCCGTTAGCTCGGAGACCGACGATCATGGCCGTAGGCCGTGAAGGG
>NZ_JAQZAL010000043.1 GCF_028737205.1 Actinomycetospora lutea
ACGTCACCGGTGGTTCGGCCGAGGCCAACGGCGGCATCGAGGGCAACGCCCTCCTCGGCAACGCCGTGATCCAGGCGCCGGTCGGCGGGGCCAACGCGCTCAACATCGTCTGCAACGACATCCTCAACGGGAACCTCAGCGGCAACAACGTCGCCGTGAGCATCCTCGGCGAGGAGGCCGAGCTGCCGACCCCGGACGCCTCGGTGCCCGAGACCGACGCACCGGTCGACGTCACCGACAGCCTCTGAGCGTCCTCACGACGCTCGCCGGCCCGGCCATCGTCACGGTGGCCGGGCCGTCGTGTTCCGGGAGTGCGGCGATCCCGATCCCCCGTTCGGGGATCCTTCTGCCCCCGGAGGTCACGGCGATCTCACGTCCTCGTTAGTCGCTCGAGGCGTCGGTACCGCGCTCCTCAGCCATTCGGCCGCCGCCTGATCCCCCGAGACACCACAGGAGTTCCCCGTGCTGAAGAAGCTGGGCGTCGTCACCGTCGGCGTCACCGCCGGTCTGCTGGCCGCCGCACCGTTCGCGTCCGCCGAGTCGCACGTCGACGAGAACAACAACGTCACCTCCGAGGGCAGCAACATCGGCGTCGACGCCGGCAACGTCATCGGGCAGGGCAACGGCCAGGGCAACACGTTCAACGGCGTCGAGGTGCCCGGCCTGCCGGACGCGCCGGAGCTGCCGGCGCTCCCCGCGGTCTCCGACTTCCTCCCCGAGCTGCCGAGCCAGTTCGAGCTCCCGGGCATCCCCGCCTGAGGCAGCCGCCGCGCACGGCACGGGCCCGGTCCACCACCTGGTGGGCCGGGCCCGTTGCCGTGTGCGGGGTGGTCAGCGCGCGGCGGCCACCGGGGTGTCCGCGGTCAGGACGACGTCGTGCACGACCTCGCCGTCGAGGGCCACGGGGACGACGGTCGGCTCGGCGGGACCTCCGCGGTGTGCCCGGCGCCCCTCGGCTCCGCGCCGTCGGGCACCACCACGACCGGGCAGGGGCCGTCGGTCCAGAGGGCGCGGTCGGCGCTCGGCGAGGTCAGCGCGGCGAGCGCGCCACCCCGCGGGCGGCCCACCACGACCGCCCGGGCGTCGAGGCGCCGGGCGACCGCGACGAGCTCGCCGCCTACGCCGTCGTGGTTCCCGACGGGCGCCAGGGTCTCGGTGGTCACCGACGCCTGCGGGTCCAGCGCCTCGCGGGCCGCGGCGACCGAGCGGTCGAGGTCCAGGCCGCGGTCGTCCGAGGCGGCTGCGGCGTCGACCAGCGCGCACTCGGGCACGTGCACGACCACCAGCGGCGCGTCCAGGAGCGTCGCGAACCGCGCACCGGCCGCCGCGACCGCCGGGGCGTGCGGCGCCTCGTCCACGGCGACCAGCACCGGCCGCGGGCCCGCCGGCGCAGCCTCGTCCGCGGAGACCGCCTCCTCGCCGGTCTCCACGCGTCGCAGCAGCCGGTGGGCGGTGGCGAGGACCAGGATGCCGACGGCCACGACGGCCGCGCCCACCCAGAACGGCGTGTCCGGCAGGAACGCCTCGGCGAGCAGGCCGGCGATCCACGGGGCGAGCCCGCCGCCGAGGAAGCGCACGAAGCTGTAGGACGCCGACGCGACGGGCCGCTCGACCGGCGCCACGGACATGACGGCCTGCGTCACCAGGGTGTTGTTCAGCCCGATCATCGCGCCGGCGACGATCACCGCGCCGATGACGACGCCCGGGGTGTCGTTCCAGGAGGCGATGACCGCGAGGTCGACGGCGAGCAGCCCGAGCATGAAGTAGAGCACCCGGACCGTGCCGAAGCGCCGCTCGAGCGCCGGCGCCACGAACACCGCGAAGATCGCGACGAGCACGCCCCACGCGGTGAAGACGGCGCCGAGCTGCAGCTCGTCGAGCCCGCCCATCGAGTACGGCGAGTACGCGAGCAGCGTGAAGAAGCCCCAGTTGTAGGCGAAGGCCGTCAGGGCGATCGTCGCGAGGCTGCGGTGGCGCAGCGCCCTGACCGGGTCGAGCAGGCTGATCTTCTTCGCCGGCTTCGGTGTCTTGTCGAGCAGCACCAGCGTCGCGACGAGCGCGATCGCCATGAGCACGGCGACACCGAAGAACGGGGCGCGCCAGCTCACCGACCCGAGCAGGCCGCCGACGAGCGGGCCCAGCGCGATGCCGACGCCGAGCGCGGTCTCGTAGAGGATGATCGCGCCCGCGAAGCCGCCGCTGGCGGACGCGACGATCACCGCGAGCGAGGTCGCGATGAACAGGGCGTTGCCCAGGCCCCAGCCGGCCCGGAAGCCGACGATCTCGCCGATCGAGCCGGACGCGCCGGCGAGGGCAGCCAACACCACGATGATCGTCAGACCGGTGACCAGCGTGGCCTTGGCACCGATCCGGCTGGAGACCCAGCCGGTCACGAGCATCATCACCGCGGTGATCAGCAGGTAGCTGGTGAACAGCAGCGACACCTGGGCCGGCGACGCCTGCAGCTGGGTGGCCAGGGCGGGCAGGATCGGGTCGACCAGGCCGATCCCCATGAAGCTGATGACGCAGGCGAAGGCGACCGCCCAGACGGCCTTCGGCTGCCGGAACGGGCCGGCGGAGGGGGTGCTCACGACTCTCCTCGGGAGGGGTCGGTGTGGGTCAGGCGTGACAGCGCGCCGGACGCGGCCTCGACCGCGGCCCGGTCCTCGGGCGTGAGCCGGTCGAGCAGCCCGGCGAGCCGCGTCGCGCGCCGCGTGCGCCGCGCGCGCAGCACGTCCCGCCCGGCCTCCGTCAGGGTGACGATCACGGCCCGCCGGTCGGTCGGGTCGTCGCCGCGGGCGGCGAGGCCGTCACGCTCGAGGCGTGTGACGAGCGCGGTCATGCTCGGCTGGGTCACGCCCTCGCGGACCGCGAGGTCGGAGAGCCGCTGCGGTCCGTCGCGGTCCAGCGTCGCGATCGTCGACGCCGTGGTCAGGCTGAGCTCACGGTCGGCCGTCGAGCGGATCGCCCACGCCGCGAAGGCGTCCAGGGCGGCCGCGGTGGCCAGCCGCGCGTCGGTCGGTGCGGTCACCAGACCGTTGTATCACCTAACTATATTTCGGCCGACGTGAGCGCGTCGGTCGGCGACGGTCGCCCTCAGTCGAAGGAGAGCACGGAGCCCGACGGCTCCCCGAACGAGAGCATGGACGTCGCCCCCGAGACGGTGTGTGTGAGACCGCCGACGACGCCGCCGAGCAGGCCGCCGCCCGAGCCGCCCGAGCCGCCCGAGCCGCCCGAACCGCCCGAGCTGCCCGACCCCGACGAGCCCGTGGCGCCGGCACCCGAACCGTCCGGGCCACCGCCGGCGTCACCACCGGCGCGGCCGCCGCCGTCGCCACCACTGCCGGACGATCCACCGGACGATCCGCCGGACGATCCGCCGGACGATCGCCCGGCCGCGCCAGCGGTCGTGCCCCGCGCGGGCCCGTCGTCGTCGGCGGTCGCGCGGGCCGTGCGGCGGGCGGGCGGGCCGTCGCCGCCTCCGCCGGGCCGCACGCTGCCGATGGTGCCGCCGGGACCGCCCCGGTCCGCGGTGACGGAGCCGTCGGTGGCGGCGAGGTCGAGCACCTGGACCGGGGCCGGCGGCACACCGGGGCCGAGAGGCAGCAAGGCCGCCGGGCCCGCGCCCCCGCCGGCGGGCACCGGGAGCGCCAGCGGGGCGTCGGAGCTCACGGGACTCATCACGACCGAGCCGATCCCGATCGCCCCGACGGTGGCGACCAGCGGGAGCGCGCCGAGCGCGACCCGGGCACGCGCCGAGGACGACGCCATCTGGTGCCTGCCCATGCCGGGGTTCTCCGTCCGTTCGTCCGGTGGCGGAGCGCACCGCCGATCGAGTGAGCACTCCTCCGGAACGCCTAACGGGCGTCACGGCCGGAGGTTACGAGGACTGATCACCCGGGCTTGAGTCCCTCGATGTGGTGATGCCGCCGAGAGGGTCGGCGGCCCACCCACGGTCGGGTTGGCCGTGGCGGCCGTCCGGCCACAGACTGGGCGCCCGCCCGGCGGGTGTCGACGAGGAGGTCACCACGTGAAGCAGCTCTCGGGTCTGGACTCGGCGTTCCTGGACCTGGAGGACGACCACCAGTTCCTGCACGTCAGCCAGCTCCTGATCCTCGAGCGCCCGGACGCCGACCTCGAGCCCTACCCGGCGTGGCGCCGACAGCTCGCCGACCGCATCCACCAGCTCGAGCCGCTGCGGCGGCGGCTGGTCCAGGTACCGTTCGGGCTCGATCATCCCTACTGGATCGCCGACCCGGACTTCGACCTCGACTTCCACGTCCGGCACAGCGCCGTCCCGCCGCCCGGCACCGACGACCAGCTGGACGAGCTGGTCGCCCGGTTGGTCGCCGCCCCGATGGACCGCGAGCACCCGCTGTGGGTCTCGCACGTCATCGAGGGCCTGGCCCCGGAGGAGGAAGGCGGAGCCGACCGCTTCGCGATCCTCACGATGATCCACCACAGCACCATCGACGGCGCCGCCGGCGCGGACCTGCTCGCGCTCATGCTCGACGACGTCCCCGACGCCGAGCCGCCCGGT
Organism: Actinomycetospora lutea; assembly: GCF_028737205.1. Taxonomy (GTDB): domain Bacteria; phylum Actinomycetota; class Actinomycetes; order Mycobacteriales; family Pseudonocardiaceae; genus Actinomycetospora; species Actinomycetospora lutea. The sequence continues at coordinate 4,541 of NZ_JAQZAL010000043.1, forward strand.
CACGCCGGCGAGTGGACGTCCGAGGCGCCGCCGTCGACCGCGGGCGTCCTGGCCCGCGCGGCCGCGAACGGCGTGCGCCGGCCCGCGCGGGGCCTGCTGCTCGCGGCCCGGGCCGGACAGAGCATGGCCCGGGCGAGCCGCAACCCCGCGGTGATCGACCTCGCCGACCGGGTGCGAGGGAGCCTGCGGGGCCCGCTGGGGTCGGTGCTCAACGTCGGGCGCGAGCGCGACCCCGACCAGGACCTGCCGCGCCTGCCCCCGCTCGTCACGCCGCCCACCCCCTTCAACGCGCCCGTCAGCCGCTACCGGCGCTTCGCGCACCGTGCGCTGCCCCTGGCGGAGGTCAAGGCGGTCGGCAAGGAGGCCGGCGCGACGATCAACGACGTCGTCGTGGCCCTCTGCGGCGGGGGGCTGCGCCGCTGGCTGCTCGAGCGCGGCGAGCTGCCCGACCAGCCGCTGACCGCGATGATCCCGGTGTCGCTGCGCGAGGGCGACGAGGACGAGCCGTGGACCAACCGCGTCTCGGCGACCGTGGCCGCGCTGCCCACCGACGTCGACGGCCCGGTCGCGCGCCTGCGCGCCGCCCACGACGCGCTGCGCGTCGCCAAGCAGGTGTTCGCCGCGATGCCCGGCCAGCTGACGCCCGACGCCGCCGGGCTCGGGGTGCCGGCCACCGTGACCGCGGTGAGCCGGGCCCTGACCCGCTGGGGCTCGGTGGCCCCGGCTCCGTTCAACACCGTCGTCTCCAACGTGCCGGGACCCCGGGAACCGCTCTACCTGGGCAGCGCCACGATGACCCACTACATCCCGGTCTCGGCGATCGCCGACCCCGTCGGGCTCAACATCACGGTGCAGAGCTACGTCGACCAGCTCGACATCGGTCTGCTGGCCTGCGCCGAGCTGGTGCCCGACCTGCACGACCTCGCCGACGCCGTCGTCACCGAGTTCGACGAGCTGCGGGCCGCGGTGCGGGACGGCGGGTGAGCGCGGCCGGACGCCTGGCCCCGCTGCTCGACGTCCCGCTGCCCGACGACCCCGCGGCACCCTGGTTCGACCTCGTCGAGGGTCGCCCGGGCTCGCGGGGACGGGTCCAGGACCTCTGGGAGTCCGGCGGCGGGGCGGGGTTCTACGACCGGCTGGTCGGGGCCGGCGACCGCGTCCGTGACCTCGTGCCCGACCTCGCCCTCGGCGGGCTGGTCCGCGACTTCTACGGCGTCGTGCCGCGCCTCGACCTCGTCGGCGGCGAGACCGTGCTCGACCTCGCGTGCGGCCCCGGGACCCTCACCCGCCACCTCGCCGACGCGGTCGGGCCGGACGGGCTGGTGATCGGCGCGGACCTCTCCCCCGCGATGCTCGCCCGCGCGGCGCGGGCGGTCACGGCGCCGAACACCGTGTTCGTCCGGGTCGACGCGATGGCGCTCCCGCTGCGGGACGCGTGTCTCGACGCGGTGTGCTGCTCGCTGCTGCTGCACCTCGTGCCCGACCTCGACACCGCGCTCGCGCAGCTCCGGCGGGTCCTGCGCCCCGGTGGGCGGCTCGCCGTCGCCGTGCCCGCCCACGGGCGCGGGCCGTTCCGGGTGCTCACCGAGGTGCTGGCTCGCGGCGGGCAGGCGCGGCTGTTCGGTCGGGGCGAGCTCGCCGACGCCCTCGTGCGCCACGGTTTCGTACGGGTCGCGACGCGGTGGGACACGGTCATGCAGGTCGTCGACGCCGTCGCCCCCGGAGCAGCGCCCCCACGAGGGTGACGACGCCTCCGGTCGCCACCACGACGCCGACCGCGGCGAGCACGTCGCTGGGCCGGTGCCAGCCCGCGACCATCGTGGCCACGCCCGCGATCCCGGTGACGGCGACCGCCGCCAGCCCGGCCGGCAGGCGCAGCGCGCGGGGCACCACGAGCACCAGCGCCAGCCCGAGCGAGGCCACCAGCGTGACGTGCCCGCTGGGCAGGGAGTTGCCCTCGAGCGAGTCGGGGCGGACGAGCCCGGCCTTGAGCGCCTGGGTCACCAGCTGCGCGCCGAGCACCAGCGCCACGACCCCGACGGCGCGGTCACCCCGGCCGCGGGCGAGCGCCACGCCGGCCAGCACGATCACCGCCAGCGCGACCGTCGGGACCCCGACGAGCTCGAGGACGCCGAGGCCCTCGCTGCGCAGCCCGACGCCGGTGGCCGTGTCCATGACGGCGTCGTCGAGCGCGCGTCCGGTCGGGTCGAGCACGGCGAGGACGTAGGAGCCGATCACCGTGGCCGTGCCGACGAGGATCGCGAGCACCGCGGCGACCCGTCCCCCCGGCACGGTGCGCCGGGGCGGCGCGTCGAGCAGGGGGACCGTGGGCGCGGCCGCGAGCGGGATCATGGGCTCCACGCTGCGCGCGGGCGGTGTGGCCGGCCTGACGGGTCGCTGTGCGGAGGCTGAGAACGACGACGGCCGGACCCCGCGATGCGGGGCCCGGCCGTCCTCGGGTGCCGGGGAGGCCGGCGGCGATCAGGCGCGGTAGGCCTCCACGGCGTGGCCGTAGACCACGATGTTGTGGGAGTAGCTCCGGACATCGCTGTCGAACTCGCCGCCGCAGGTGATCAGCCGCAGCTCCGGGCCCGTGGTCGGGCCGTAGACCTGCACCGTCGGGAAGGCGTCCTTGGACACCTCGTCGACGCGGTCGACCGCGTAGACGACCGTGGCGCCGTCGGTGCGCTCGACGAGCACCTGGTCGCCGGCCTGCACGTCGGCGAGGCGGGCGAACCCGCCGTCGACGCCGCCGTAGTTCACGTGCGAGGCGTAGATGGCCGGGCCGGTCTCGCCCGGCGCCGCGCCACCGCGGTAGTGGCCGACGGTCGTGGCGTCCTTCGGGACCTCCAGGCGGCGGTCCTCCGTCTGCCCCAGCTCGACGAGCTGCCGGGTGTCGACGCCGATCGAGGGGATCCGCAGGTTCGCGGTCCCGGCCGTGTCGAGGGGCGGCGTGACCTCCGTGCGCCCGGCCGGCAGCTCGGCGGCGGCCGGGCCGGTGCGCGCGGAGAAGTCACCGGAGAGGTAGGCCGCCATCGCGAGCAGGGCGAGGACGACGAGGACACCGATCGTCGCGCGGGTGGCGGTGCCGGACTTCGTGTCGTTCTTCATGTCGTTCGTGACGGCCATGGTGGATCAGCCCTGCCGCGCGTAGCGCCGGACGAGGACCAGGCCGATGGCGCCGAGACCGCCGAGCGCACCCGCGGCCAGCGCGACCTCGACGGGCGAGGCGCCGGTGGAGGTGCTGCCGTCGCCGGTCGAGACACCGCCCTCGGGGTAGCTGACGTAGTCGACCTCGTGCTCGTGGGCGTTGCGCTCGCAGGCGATGCCGTCGTCGTCACGGTCGAGACGGAACGGGTCCGAGCGGTCCCAGTCGAGGATCGCGTTGGCCTCGTCGTAGGTCACCTCGTCGCAGTCGACGTCGTAGCGGTGGGTCCAGTAGGCGCCCCACCACTCGTAGGAGACGTGCGTGTTGATGAAGTTGATCGTGGTGTTGTACTCGATCACGGTCGGGCAGAGGTGCTTGATCACGTCGCGCAGGTGCTCGAGGCAGACGTGCACGTCGGTCGTGTTCAGCCCGTAGCAGAAGCCCTGGAGCTGGGCGCTGAGGCGCTCGAGGCCCGTCGTGCCGGCGGGGAACTCCAGCTTCGAGATGGCGTTCAGGCAGGCGTCGTTGACGTTCGTGAACGTGCCGTCCACCGGCTGCGGGATCGTCGGCAGACCCGGGAGCTTGATCGGGTTCGCGCCGGCGTCGGGGAGGATGTCGTCGATCTCCTGCTGGAGGTCGGGGATCACGTCCTCGACGGCGTCGGCCTTCGGGGCCGGTGCCTGCTCGTCGCCGGCCGGCGGCGTCGCGTCGTCGTTCCCGGCGGGCGGCGTCGCGTCGTCGTTCCCGGCGGGCGGGGTCACCTCCTGGTCGCCGGCGGGCGGGGTGACCTCCTCGTCGTCCGCGGGCGGGGTGACCTCCTCGTCGTCCGCGGGCGGGGTGACCTCGTCGTCGCCGGCGGGCGGGGTGACTTCCTCGTCGCCGGCGGGCGGGGTCGTGTCCTCGCCGGCGGGCGGGGTCGTGTCCTCGCCAGCGGGCGGCGTCGTGTCCTCGCCGGCGGGCGGGGTCGTGTCCTCGCCGGCGGGCGGCGTCGTGTCCTCGCCGGCGGGCAGGGTCACGTCCTCGTCACCGGCGGACGTCGTGTCCTCGTCCTCGACGACTGCCGTCTCGCCGTCGTCGCAGACGCCGTTGACCCAGGTGTAGCCGACCCCGAGGTCCTCGCACTCCGCCTCCGACGTCACGCCGGCCACCGGCGCCGCGAGCGCGAGCCCCGGAGCGATCACCGCCAGTCCCACGCAGCCGGCCAGCACGACCGCGGCGCTGCGGCTGCTCCGTCGACCCCTCATCGCTACTCCCCTTCGAGCGCTGGTGGCTGAGTGCGTTCAGCCGTTCGCTTCACGCTTCGCACGGAGAGTCACTGCCGTTACCGCCCCCAGCGGATCTCGTACCGAACGACGGAGAGACCACTCGAATGGTTGACGTGTCGCGGTCGTCGCTGCCGCCGCACCGACGGTCGAGACGCCGTGACCTGGCCGTGACCACCGCAGACGCGGACCGCAGCGGATCTCCGGTCCCACCGCCGGGAGATCTCCGTGGTCGGCCCCGGACGAACGCCTCCGCCCCGAGAGCTCGTCCCCGGATCGAGAGACGCCGATCACGGTCCGTCGCCGGACCCGAGCGAATCCTCACGAGTTCTTGACCGGCGCGTACCCATCGGTAGCCCACGGCGTTAGGTCGGACGGGGGAGTCGCCGCGCGACGACCCGGACACATCGGGCGAGCACGGATCGGGTCGGGACATGGTGCAGGGGCGTCGACGCGTCGCAGGCGCGCTGGTCGGGCTGGTGGCGGCAGGGATGATCGGCACGGCGGGCGTCGCCGTGGCGGACGACGGCGACTCCGGCGGTGGTGGCGGCCTCGGCGACCTCATCGGCGGCGTCGTCGACACCGTCACCGGGATCATCCCGGGAGCGGACGACCTCCCCGAGATCCCCGAGGTGCCCCTCCCGACCGGCACGACGACGACCACGACCCCGTCGACGGGCTCCTCCGCGCCGCCGTCGCACTCCTACGACCACCACGAGCACTACCACCCGTGGATCCCGCCGGTCGTCTACGGCCCGGGCAGCACGTACTACACCTACGTGGCTCCAGCACGTCCCGCGAACCTGCTCAACTGCTGGGACTTCGCCGACCCCTCCGACGCGCAGGCGGTCCTCATCGCCGACCCGTCGGACCCGAACAACCTCGACGGCGACAACGACGGTCGCGCGTGCGAGTGGGGCGTAGGCGGTCCGAGGGACTACCGGGGCTACCCCGTCGGCGGCATCGCCGCCGGCGACGGGACCACCGACGGCCCGACGATCGGCCAGGTGATCGCGCTGTCGCTCCTCGGGATCGGCGCGGGGGCCGGCGTCGTGCGCGGCGGCCAGCTCGCCGCTGCCCGGCGGGGGAACAGCTGACGTGGCGGCCCCCGAGGCGCCGCCCGTCGAGCCGTCGGAGGAGCGGGGCGTCCTCCACCGGATGACCGGCCGGCTGACCGCCCTGGTCCTCGCCCTCCTGACCGTCGGGGTGCTCGTCGCGGTGGCCAACGGCGACGACGGCCCCGAGGGCCCGCGCGCCGTCTCACTCCCGCCCGCCGAGCGCGCGGCCGTGGCCACCCCGCTCCCCGTCGCACAGATCACCGGCATCGACGCCCCCTCGATCGGGCTGGCCAGCGGGGACACGACGAGCCTCGGCCTCCGCGACGACAACTCGCTCGACGTCCCGCGCAGCGCGTCCACGGTCGGCTGGTACGCCGACAGCGCGAGCCCCGGCACGCCCGGACCCGCGGTGCTCGCGGCCCACGTGAACTTCCGCGGCGAGGAGGGCGCCTTCGCCCGCCTCGGGCAGCTGGCGCCGGGCGCGAGCGTCGAGGTGCACCGCGACGACGACACCACCGCGGTGTTCGTCGTCGACCGTGTCGAGCAGGTCGCCAAGGACGCGTTCCCCACCGAGGCCGTCTACGCCCCGACCCGGGACAGCGAGATCCGGCTCGTCACGTGCGGCGGGGTGTTCGACGAGCGCACCCGCAGCTACGAGGACAACATCGTGGTCTTCGGACACCTCACCGAGGCCTACCGTCCCCTCTGACGACGATCTCGGGGCGTCGTCCGCGCGCCGCCGTGAACTCGACGGGGCCGGAAGGGCATGCTCGATCGGGTGACCGGCCGCTTCACCGCCTTCGTCGTCGCCCTCCTGGCGATCGGCGTGCTCGTCGCGGTCGTCAGCGGACAGGGGGACGCGGCGCCGCCGGCCCCGGTGCTCCAGCCCGGCCAGCGGGTGTCGGTGCCCGCGCCGCTGGAGCCCGCCGACATCACCGGCATCGACATCCCGTCGATCGGGCTGTCGACCGAGGACACCACCGATCTCGGCCTGCGCGCCGACAACTCCCTCGACGTCCCGCGCCGCGCCTCCACCGTGGGCTGGTACGAGGGCAGCGCGAGCCCCGGTGCGGTCGGGCCGGCGGTGCTCGCGGCCCACGTGAACCTGCGCGGGGACTACGGGGCCTTCGCCCGGATCGGGCTGATGACGGCGGGCGAGACCGTCGAGGTGCACCGCGACGACGACACCACCGCCGTCTTCACCGTCGACCGCGTCGAGCAGGTCGCGAAGGACGCCTTCCCCACCGACGCCGTCTACGGACCGACCCCCGACAGCCAGATCCGGCTGATCACGTGCGGCGGCGAGTTCGACCACCGCGAGATCAGCTACGTCGACAACGTCGTCGTGTACGGCCACCTCACCGACGCCTACCGGGAGGGCAAGGAGTAGGCGGTCGGAGGCGAAGGCCGCGCGAACCCGGGGGGTGGGTCCGCGCGGCCCTCGCGCGCACCGGCGGAGCCGGTCGTGGGGTGGGCTCAGGAACGCGGAGCGCCCAGGTCGTACACGGTGCGCCCCGCGACGTCGATCGGCGTGAAGTTCGCCTGGATCCAGGCACGGATCTCACCGCTCGTCCCCCGTGCGCCGGGACCGCCGCTCCCGGGGAGATCGGCACCCGGCGTCCCGCCGCGCCCCGGGCCGCCGCCCTCGACGTAGTAGCGCACCTCGCCGGACGCCACGGCGGCCCGGAACTGTGCGAGGGTCGGCGCCGGGTCACTGCCCATGAAGCCGCCCATCGCCATCACCGGCACGCCGCCGGCGAGCTGCAGCGAGGCGGCGCTCTGGGCACCGGTCGTGGCCGCCGCCCACCGCGTCCCGGCGTCGCGGAGCAGCGCGACGAGCTGGGGTGACGGCGTCCCGCCCTCCGGGCCGCCCGGGCGCGCCCCGCCGTCGGGCCCGTCCGGCCGCCCACTCCCCCCGCCGGGACCGGCGCTGACGATCGAGCCCTCGTGCGGGGTCAGCGCGGTCTGGGTGGCGAACGCCGTCGATCCGCCGAGCACCGCGACCAGCGCGGCGACGACACCGACGATCGCCAGCCGACCCCGGCGCGCCGCCGGGACGAGCAGGGCGACGGCGCCCAGGACGCCGGCGGCGAGGAGCACCCAGCGCGCCCACGGGAGCCAGTCGTGCTGGGTGAGGATGACCGCGCTCCACGCGGCGGTGCCGGCGACCACGACCGCGAGCACGATCCGCGCGGTGCGCTCCTCGCGGCGACGCCACAGGACCGACGCGCCGACGGCGGTCGTCACCGCGATCCCCGGCGCCAGCGCGACCGCGTAGTAGGGGTGGATGATCCCGCTCATCGCGCTGAAGACCACGGCGTGCACGAGCGTCCAGGCGCCGCCGAGGATGAGCAGGCCGCGGGTGCGGTCGGTGCGCGGGGCGCGGCGCAGGAACCAGAGACCGGCGACGAGCAGCACCAGCGCGGCCGGCAGCAGCCACGACGCCTGGCCCGAGAACTCCGTGGTGACCAGGCGCTCGACGCCCGGCGAACCGCCGAAGCCACCGCCGCCGGGACCGCCGGGGCCACCCGTGCCTCCCGGGCCGCCGGCGTCGCCGGGGGGCGGCCCGGCCGGCATGCCGCCCGGCCCGCCACGGCCGCTGCCCTCGTCGCCCAGGATCCGACCGAGGCCGTTGTAGCCGAGCGCGAGCTGGAGCAGCGAGTTGGTGGTCGAGCCCCCGATGTAGGGCCGCGACGACGCGGGCCACAGCTCGACGAGCGCGACGTACCAGCCGGCCGAGACGATCATCGCCGCGCCGCCGGCGAGGAGGTCGCCGATCCGGCGGCGCAGCCGCGACGGCGCCACGACCAGCACCGCGAGCGCCAGCGCCGGGACGACGAGCAGCACCTGGAGCTGCTTGGTGAGGAAGCCGAGGCCGACCAGCGCGCCGGTCGCGACCAGCCACCACGTGCCCGCGCGACGGCCGGCGGCGTCGATCGCGCGGGTCGTCGTCCACGCCGCGGCGACCATCGTCAGGACGAGCAGCGCGTCCGGGTTGTCGAACCGGAACATCAGCACGGCCACCGGCGTCGCGGCGAGCAGCGCGCCGGCCGCCAGCGCCGTGCGCGGGCCCGACCAGCGCCGCACGGTGAGGTAGAGCAGGCCCACCGAGGCGACGCCCATGAGGGCCTGGGGCGCGAGCAGCGACCAGCTCGAGAACCCGGCGATCCGTCCGGACAGCGCCATGACCCACAGCGAGGCCGGCGGCTTGTCGACCGTGATCAGGCCCGGGGCGTCGAGCGCGCCGAAGAGCCACGCCTTCCACGATTGCGTACCCGCCTGCGCCGCGGCCGCGTAGAAGGAGTTCGCCCAGCCCGACGCGCCGAGGTCCCACAGGTAGGTGACGGCGGTGGCGGCGAGCAGGCCGAGCAGCGCCGGGCGGACCCAGCCGGGGTCGTCCGCGCGTCCGCGCCACGCCCGGCGCGGCCACGGCGCCCGCGGGGGCGTGCTCGGTGCGGCGGGGGTGGCGACGACGTCGGGGTCGGTCGCGGTGCTCATCGGTGCTCCGGGTTCGTGATCGTGGGGCATTTCCCGACGCCGGACGTCAGCGTGGCTGCACGGCCGGCACGGGGGGTCATGCGCGCTGGCGGCGCGGGTGGAAGACCCAGGCGCGGTAGGCGACGAAGCGCAGGAGGGTCGCGACGAGGTTCGCGACGACCAGCACGGCGTGCTCCACGGCGTGCGACGCCGCCGGGGCGAGGACGCCGAGCAGGGCGAGCGAGCCCGACGTCAGCGCCAGCCCGAGACCGAAGACCACGAGGCCCTCGACCTGGCTGCGTCCGGCGTGACGGCGCCCGCGGATGCCGAAGGTCAGGCGGCGGTTGGCGGCGGTGTTCGCGACCGCGGTGAACACCAGCGCGAGCAGGTTCGACGGCTGCGCCCCGAGCACGCCCCGGAAGAGCGTGTAGAGCAGCAGGAAGGCGAGCGTCGAGAGCAAGCCGATCGCGGCGAAGCGCACCATCTGCCCGGTCAGGCCCGGGGTCACGCCCGCCATCTCGTCCGGGGACGGTTCTGCTGAGAGCGGGGCGCACGGCCGGACTCCTCCCGCAGCCGGGCCACCGGCAGCGCACCGGTGGCGAGCGCGCGCCCGACGCGGGCGACGCCCTTGAGGTCGGCGACCGCCGTGGCGACGACGTCGACACGCGAGTCGGGGTCGTCGACCCAGTCGACCGGCACCTCGTGGATCCGCAGCCCCGAGCGCTCGGCGAGCACCAGCAGCTCGGTGTCGAAGAACCAGCCGGTGTCCTCGACCAGCGGCAGCAGCCGGCGCGCCACGTCGGCGCGGATGGCCTTGAACCCGCACTGCGCGTCGGAGAAGCGCGCCCGCAGCGTCCCGCGCAGCAGCACGTTGTAGCAGCGCGAGATCACCTCCCGCTTCACCCCGCGCACGACCCGCGAGGCCGGCGCGAGCCGGGAGCCGATCGCGAGGTCGGAGTGCCCGGAGATCAGGGGGGCGACCAGCGGGAGCAGGGCGTTGAGGTCGGTCGACAGGTCGACGTCCGTGTAGGCGAGCACCGGCGCGTCCGAGGCCGACCACACCGCGCGCAGCGCGCGTCCGCGGCCCTTCTCGTCGAGGTGCACGACGGCGACCCCGGCGAACTCGTCGGCCAGCGCCTCGGCGACCGCGAGCGTGCCGTCGGTGCTGGCGTTGTCGGCGACGGTGATGCGGAACGCGTAGGGGAAGTCCTCGGTGAGGTGGCGGTGCAGCCGCCGGACGCAGGGCGCGAGGTCGCGCTCCTCGTCGAACACGGGGACGACGACGTCGAGCACGGCGCCGCCGGTCACCGCGACGTGACGGGGGGAGGAGGCGCGGAGCGGGGTCGCTGCGGTCATGATCGCAGCGTCGGAGCCGGGCGTGGACGGGTCGTGTGCCGGACCTGTGGGTGCCCTGTGACCGTGGCCGTGTCCCTCCGCGCCACCCGCCGCCGGCGCGGCGGAGTCGTCGACGGCGACCCGTGGGTCGGCCGTCTGGCCGACCGGTTGCACTTGACAACCACCCGATTCGTCCGCTTCGCTACTGATAGCGAAACGCAACCGGAAGGGGTCCGTCGTGCTGGTCGACGTGGACGAGGACGTGACGCTCGGCGTGGAGTCGCTCGGCGACACCGACGCGCCGGCGCTGCTGCTCATCGCCGGCGGGGGCTGGTCGATGGACTGGTGGGACGACGACCTGTGCGCCCGCCTCGTCGACCGCGGGCTGCGGGTGATCCGCTACGACCACCGCGACACCGGCGTCTCGACCTCGTGGCCCGCCGGGGCGCCCGGCTACACCGGGTGGGACCTCGTCACCGACGCGATCGCGGTGCTGGACGCCCTCGGTGTCGAGCGCGCCCACGTCTGCGGGCTCTCGATGGGCGGCGGGATCGCGCAGCGCCTCGCCCTCGGATTCCGCGACCGCGTCGCCGCCCTGACCCTCATCGCGACGTCGCCGATCGACCCCGCGGTCGGCGACCTGCCCGGACCGACCCCGGCGATCGAGGCCGTGTTCGCGGGCGAGGGCCCGGAGGTCACCGACCCGGTCGAGGCGCTCGTCGAGGGCGAGCGCCCCTTCGCCGGCCCCGACGCCTTCGACGAGGCGCGCACCCGGGCGATCGCCACCCGGGTGCTGGCGCGCAGCCGCGACGTCGCCGCCGCCGGCAACCACTTCGTGATCGAGACCGGGCCGATGGGGCCGACCGATCTCGGGGCGCTCGACGGCGTGCCGACGCTCGTCGTGCACGGCGGCGCCGACCCGCTGTTCCCGCCCGCGCACGGACGCGCGCTGGCCGCCGCGATCCCGGGCGCCCGGCTGCTCGAGCTCCCCGCGATGGGGCACCAGCTGCCGCCCCGGGACACCTGGGACGAGCTCGTCGACGCCCTGCTCGCCCGGCACGCCCACCGCTGAGGACGGCATCCATGGCCCAGGTCATCTACTCGGCGACCGCGTCGCTCGACGGCTTCATCGCCGGTCCGGACGGCGACATGTCGTGGCTGACCGAGCACCTCGGTGAGGAGAACCCCACCGCCGAGCGGCTGCTCGCCCGCACCGGCGCGATCCTCGCCGGCCGCGTCACCTACGGCGGCGACGACCCGAACCGCGGCACGGACGCCGAGGGCGCGTTCGGCGGGCAGTACGACGGGCCGGTCGTCGTGCTCACCCACCGGCCGCCCGACGACGCCCCGGACGGGATCGAGTTCGTCACCGACCTGGTCACGGCGGTCGACCGGGCGCGCGAGCTCGCCGGCGACCGCGACGTCAACGTCCTGGGCGCCGACGTCGCCGCCCAGTGCCTGGACGCGGGCCTGCTCGACGAGGTGCTGATCTTCTTCGCGCCCGTGATGCTCGGCGACGGCACGCCGATCTTCCGACGCGCGGGCGGGCAGCAGGTGTCCCTCGAGCGCATGCCCGGCGAGACCGAGCACTGGTACCGGGTCGTGCGGTGACGCGTTCGTCCGGTTCCACCGCAGTTCAGGGCGGACTCTCAGCAACCACGCAGCGACGCCGCAGCATCGGCACAGTCGACCGGCCGACCCTGGACCGCGTGAGCGACAACAGCCCCACCTCCCCCTCCCACGCCGCGGACCCGTCGGCGCGTCCCGCGGGTGGTACCGGCACGGGCACCCTGCCCACCGGTCCCGCCGGGGAGCGTCCCGGCGGCTATCCCACCGCACCGCTCGGCTCGGGCCTCCCGGCCGGCGGCCACGGCGGCGGCCCGGGTGACCCCTGGTCCCGCCGCGACGGCGCGCCGCCCGGTCCCCCGCCCACCACGCCCGGGTACGCGCCGCCGCCGCCCGGCCCGCCGCGCCGCCGGCGTCCGGTCGCCCTGGTCGCCGGCGCGCTCGCCGCGGTGCTGCTCGCCGGCGGGATCGGCGGCGCGGTCGGCTACGAGGCCGCGTCCTCGAACGCCGGCGGCACCTCGGTGCTGTCCTCGACCTCGAGCTCCGGCGGCGCGCCCGCGCCGGCCGCGCCGGCCGGATCGGTCGAGCAGGTCGCCGCCACCGTGCTCCCGAGCGTCGTCCAGCTCGAGGGCGCGTCGGGCGAGGGCTCCGGCGTCATCATCTCCGCCGACGGCCTCATCCTCACCAACGCGCACGTGCTCGAGGCCGGCCAGCCCGCGCAGCAGCAGTCGCCGCTCGGCGGGCTCGAGCAGGCACCGGAGGGCGCCGCCCCGAGCCAGGCGCAGGGCCTGACCGCCGTGTTCCAGAACGGGAACCGCGCGCCCGTGCAGGTCGTCGGCACCGACCCGAGCGCCGACCTCGCCGTCGTCCGCGCCCAGGGCGTCTCCCGGCTCCGGCCCGCGACGCTGGGCGACTCGTCACAGCTGCAGGTCGGCCAGGACGTCGTCGCCGTCGGGTCGCCGCTGGGCCTGTCGGGCACGGTGACCACCGGCATCGTCAGCGCGCTGCAGCGCCCGGTCGCGACCGGCGGCGCGCAGAGCGGGCAGGCGACGGTGCTCGACGCCATCCAGACCGACGCCGCGATCAACCCCGGCAACTCCGGCGGCGCGCTCGTCGACATGCAGGGCCGGGTCGTGGGCATCACGTCGGCCATCGCGTCGCTCGGCGGGCAGTCCTCGGGCGGCCAGCAGTCCCCGTCCGGCTCGATCGGCCTGGGCTTCGCGATCCCGATCGACCAGGCCGCCCGCATCGGCAACGAACTGGTGACCCAGGGCTTCGCCACCCGCGCCGTGCTCGGCGTCGGCGTCACCGAGGGCCCCGAGGGCGCGGTGCTCGGCCAGGTCGCGCCGGGCGGTCCGGCGGCGACCGCCGGACTGGTCCAGGGCGACGTCGTCACCCGCGTCGACGACCGCGTCATCCCGGACGCCGACAGCCTCGTCGCCGCGATCCGCTCACAGCAGCCGGGCGCGCAGGTGACGCTGACCGTCACCTCGGCCGGCGGCCAGCCCCGCGAGGTCCCGGTGACGCTCGGCTCCGAGCGGGCGAGCTGACCCCGCGGCGCCGGCCCGACGCAGCGAACGACTCCCTCGCTCCGCACACCGGAGCGAGGGAGTCGTTCGCTCGTGCGGGGCTCGCTCAGTCCACGCAGCTCAGTCCACGCAGCTCAGTCCACGCAGCTCAGTCCACGCAGCTCGGTCCACGCAGCTCAGTTGACGCAGCCGGGCGCGGCGGCGGTGATCGGCGGGGTCGGCGACACCGGGGGCGCGCTCGCCCGGTCGCGCTCGCCCGACCCGTCCTCCTCGTCGGACGAGTAGCCGGACGAGGAGTAGCCGGACGAGGAGGAGTACTCGTCGTCCGAGGAGCTCGCGTCGTCCTCGTCGGCGGAGCGGTACGAGGACGACGACCGCGCGTCGAGGCGGTCGAGCCCCGCGCTCACCGAGGCGTCGGAGGACCCGGCCGGGGGCGGCGGGGTGAGCGCGGCAAGGGCGGCGGGGTTGCCCGCGTCGGCGGCGATCGCGGTCGCGACGAACGAGCGCACCTCGCGGGGATCGACCTGGACCGCCGTCCCGTCGTACGGGGTGCTGAGGTCGCTGGCTCCGGTGGGGATCGTGCGGAACGTGACCGCGCCGGCGGAGAGACCCTGCAGCTGGCGGGCGAACCCGAGCACGTCCCAGCCGGCGTCGAGCGTCACCGACCGCGACACGGCCTCGGTGATGCGGCCGACCGCGAAGGGATCGGCGAGCGTGTTGGCCGACAGCAGCGTCTCGGTCGCCCCGGCGAGGAACACCTGCTGGCGCGCGATCCGGTCGAGGTCGCCGTTCGGCAGCCCGTGGCGCTGGCGCACGAAGGCGAGCGCCTCGGGACCGCTGATCTCCTGCGGGCCCGCCGGCAGCGCGAGCCCCGAGTAGGAGTCCTGCACCGGGGCGCGCAGGCAGACCGGCACCCCGCCGATCGCGCTGCTCAGGTCGGCGAAGCCGGCGAGGTTGACCGCCGCGAAGTGCGAGATGGGCAGCCCGGTGAGCTGCTGGACCGCGCCGATCGTGGCCCGGGCCCCCGCGGCGCCGGCGGCGCGCACGACGGCGGGGTCGGTCGGCGACGGCGGCCCGGGGGACTCGGCGGCGAACAGGGCGGTGGTGCCGGTCGGGCCGGTGCCGGTCATGGCGTCGGTCGCCCGGGCGGCGGCCCGCGACCACGCCGAATTGATCTTGTGCCGGCCGAGACCCTGTCCCAGGTCGACGTAGGAGTCGCGCGGGATCGAGATCGCCGTCGCGCGCCCGCCGCCCGCGGGGACGTGGACGACGGTCAGCGAGTCGGCCGTGCCGCCGCCGGACTCGCCGTCGCCGGCGTTGAGCGCGGCGAGGACGTCCTCGGGCAGCGGGTTGCCCTGCGCGTCGGTGCGGTTGTCGAGCCCGACCAGCAGGATGTTCTGCTCGCCGGTCGCCGCGGGCTCGGGACCGTCGATGACGGCGGCCGCCGGCGTGGATCGATCCAGTGCGCGCAGTTGCGTCCACCCCACCGCCGAGAGCGCCAGGATGCCCACCGACACCACGCTCACGGCGAGACGCGCGAGGAAGCGCAGACGCCGCGAGCGCAGCACGGGACCGATCACTCTCGTAGCGTTCCCGGTTCTCGGGCCATCGTCACGTCCTCGTGCAGGGCATCTGTGTGATCGTTACCCGTCCGGGGCTTTTCGGATCGTCTCCGGAGTCGTCCGTGCGGCGTGCGTGAAGTTCCGGTCGCCCCTCACAGTCGGCGCACAAGCCCGACCCACGATCCGGACACGGTCGGCCCGCAGGGTCGCCACCATGACGGTCCACGACGGTCGGACGACCGCACTCCGGGTGCTGCGGCGCGCGCCCGCTCCCGCCCGGCACGCCGCCTCCCGCCGCGTGCCGGCCCTCCTGACCGGGCGCGTCGACGATCCGCGCTGGGTGCGCCCGGCGCTGATCGCCCTGCTCGTCGGCACGGCCGTGCTGTACCTGTGGGACCTCGGCGCCTCGGGCTTCGCCAACACCTACTACGCGGCCGCGGTCCAGGCCGGGACGCAGTCGTGGACGGCGTGGCTGTTCGGCTCGATGGACGCGTCGAACTTCATCACCGTCGACAAGCCGCCGGCCGCGCTGTGGGTGATGGGCCTGTCCGGCCGGCTGTTCGGGTTCTCGAGCTGGTCGTTGCTCGCGCCGCAGGCGCTGATGGGCGTCGGGGCGGTCGGCCTGCTCTACCTGACCGTGCGGCGCTGGTCGGGGCCGGGCGCGGGTCTGCTCGCCGGCGCGGCGCTCGCGCTGACGCCGGTCGCGGTGCTGATGTTCCGGTTCGACAACCCCGACGCGCTGCTCGTGCTGTGCCTGGTGGCGTCGGCGTACGCGGTGGTGCGGGCCGTGGACGTGGCGGCGACACGCGCCGGGACGTGGTGGACGGCCGCGGCGGGCGCGCTGCTCGGGCTCGGGTTCCTCACGAAGATGATGCAGGCGTTCCTGGTGCTGCCCGCGCTGGCCGCGGTGCTGCTGCTCGCCCCGGCGGCCCCACTGCGCCGGCGGCTGGTCCAGCTCGGCGCGGGTGCGCTCGCGCTCGTGGCGTCGGTGGGCTGGTACGTGCTGCTCGTCGACCTGTGGCCCACCTCGTCCCGCCCCTACATCGGCGGCTCGACCGACAACACGCTGCTCGACCTCGTCCTGGGATACAACGGCCTCGGCCGCATCCTGGCCGGCGAGGGCAACGGGGGTGGGGGCGGCGGCACCGGGTTCGGTGGCTCCACGGGCATCACGCGGATGGTCAACGAGGCCTTCGGCGGCCAGGTCAGCTGGCTGCTGCCGGCCGCGTTCGTCGCGCTGGCGGCCGGGCTGTGGCTGACCCGCCGGGCCCCGCGCACCGACCGCACCCGCGCCGCGCTCGTGCTCTGGGGCGGCTGGATGCTCGTCACCGGGCTCGTGTTCAGTGTCATGAGCGGCACGATCCACGCGTACTACGCGGTGGCGCTCGCGCCCGGTCTCGTCGGCACGCTGGCCGTCGGCGGCCGCGAGGTGTGGCGACGCCGGGGGCACCTCGCCGCCGACCTGACGCTGGGCCTCACCGTGGCGCTCACCGCCGGCTGGGCCGTGGTGCTGCTGCGCCGCACCCCGGAATTCCTGCCCTGGCTGCGCTGGGTGGTCGCGATCGCCGGCCTCGTCGCCGCGATCGGGCTGGTCCTGCCGTGGCGACGCGTCGGGGCCCGGGTCCTCCCGGTCGTGCTGCTCGCCGCCCTGCTCGCCGGGGCCGGGGGCGCGACGGCCTTCGCGGTGCAGACCGCGACCACCGCGCACCAGGGCTCGATCGTCAGCGCCGGGCCCTCGACGGGCGCGGAGACGGGCGGCCCCGGCGGTGGCGCACCGGGCGGTGGCGCACCGGGCGGTGGCGGGCCCGGCGAGGCCCGCACGTCCGCCGAGCTCACCGCGCTGCTCACGTCGGCGGGGACCCGCTGGTCGGCGGCCACCGTTTCGGCGCAGAGCGCCTCGGGCCTCGAGCTCGCCAGCGGGACCGCGGTGATGGCGATCGGCGGGTTCACCGGGTCGGACGCGGCGCCGAGCCTCGCGCAGTTCCAGGCCTTCGTGGCCGCCGGGGACATCCACTGGTTCGTGGCCTCGGGCGGGCCGGGCGTGGGTCCGGGCGGCGGCGCGGGGGACGGCGTCGGCACCCAGATCACCGCGTGGGTCGCCGCGCACTACACGGCGACCACGGTCGGCGGGACCACCGTCTACGACCTGACGCAGCCAGCGAGGTAGGGCGGCCTGGGGACGGTGTTACTGGCTCGACGAGATCACCCTGCTCAGGCCGCCCGCGGCGTCCCCGTCGCGGCGTCGTCGAGCGCGTCGACGACGTCGAGGGGGTGGGCGAGCTCGTCCGGGCCCAGGCGACCGAGGACCAGCGCCAGCACGCCGAACGCGATCGGCGCGAGGCCCGCGGCGAGGAAGACCGGCGTCAGGCCCGCGACCTCGCTGACCGGCCCGGCGAGCGCCATGGACACGGGCATGAAGGCGAGCGAGACGAAGAAGTCGAGGCTCGTCACGCGCCCGAGCAGGGCCGGGGGGACGCGGCGCTGCAGCAGCGTCCCCCAGATCACCTGCGGGGCGCTGAACAGGCCGCCGACGACGAACCCGGCGACGACCATCGGCCAGAGCGTGTCGACCAGCCCGAAGACGACCATGGGGACGCAGGCCGCCGTCCACATCACGATCATGACCGTGAGGTACCGGCGCGGGAGGCGCAGCGAGGCGACGAGGATCGACGCGATCGCCCCGCCCGCGCCGTGCGCCAGGAGCACCAGCGAGTGCCCGCCGGGCCCGCTGCCCGCCCGCTCGATGATCGCGAACGGGACCAGCACCTCGAGCGGCCCCAGCACCATGAGGACCATCAGCGACGCGAACACCAGCGTCACGAGCAACCACCGCGTCGCGATCATGTAGCGGAAGCCCTCGGCCAGGTCGCGGGCCACCGCCCCGACGCCCCGACTCCCCTCGCCGAGGTCGCGGCGCAGCGCCCGCCGGGGCAGTGACAGCGCCGCGACGAGACCCGCGAGGCAGGCGAGCGCCGTGGCACCGAGCGCCGCGGCCGGGGAGTGGGCGGCGACGAGCGCCCCGGCCAGCGCCGGGCCCGCGCCCAGCAGGAGCACCGGGCGCACGACGCCCTCGAGCCCGTTCACCGCGAGCAGCTCGTCGTCGTCGACCATCGCCGGTACGAGCGCCGAGTACGCCGGGAAGAACAGGCCCATCGACAGGCCGATCACCGCGGCCACGAGCACGAGCAGCGTCACCGACAGCGCGCCGAGCGCCGAGAGGCCCGCCACCAGGCCGATCGACAAAGCGAGCACCGCCATGACACCGGCGAGGATCCGCTTCTGCGGCACCCGGTCGGCGAGCACGCCCCCGAGCAGCGCGGTGACGATCAGACCGAGCGCGAGCGCGCCCGACACCAGCGACAGCTCGCCCGGCCCGCCGCCGAGCTCGACCACCTGCCAGACGACCGCGAGCGTCCAGAGGCCCTCGGCGAGCACCGACAGCGCGAGCGCGGTGGCCAGGCGCCGGTACGCGGACCGGCGCAACGGGCGCAGCGCGCGCATGGTGGTCGACCTCCTCGGTGGCGGGCAGCCGCGACGGTAGGTCCTCGACCGGGGTGGAGGTCCACCGCTTTCCGTTGCCCCCGGCGCCCGGACCGAGTAGGCACGCACGGGTGCGCGCGCAACGGTGGGTCGCCGACGTCGGGCCGGAGAACGCGGCGTTCCTGGCGACGCGCAGTCGCACCGCCGTGCTCGCCTCGGAGTACCGGCCGCGCGATCTCGGCGACGGACTCGTGGGCTACGACGAGCGCTCGCTCGGCGCCGCGCGCGAGCTCTCCGAGGAGGAGGAGGGCGCGATCACCGACGACGGCGACGGCCTGCGCGTCTGGATCGGCGACGACGCGTTCGACCTCGACGAACAGGGCTGAGCCGATTGCCGGCCGCACGACGTCCGTCGCACGCGCCCGCGACAACCGCAGGCGGGGCTGCTCGCGTTCGCCGCGGGGCTGGTCGGGCCGGACGGCCGAGCCACCGGCCCCGACCGGCGAGCTAGGCGACGGGGCGGACCGGTCGCCGGCCGGCGGGCCGCGCGACGGGGCGCACCGTCTGCGCGACCACGGGACCGCGCCGCGGCGCGGTGTGCGGGACGCGCGGCGGCCCGGCCTGTCCCACCGCGGCGACCGGACGACCGGAGAGCACGGCGGCGAGGACGGCCACGACCTCGCCCAGCGAGTGGTGGCGGCGCTCGGGGAGGCGTTCGAGCATCGTGCGCGTGACGGTGTCGACCCCGTACATGTCGGCGGTGGTGAGCACCTGCCACCGGTCGGCCGGGAAGGTCAGGTCGCCGAGCACCGCGGCGAGGCGGTCGGGGAGGCCCGAGGCCTCGGCGGCGGGGGGAGCAGGCCGTTCGGGGCGAGTGGTCATCGGGATCCTCCGAGCAGGAGCGCAGGGCACGCGGCCCGGGGGTGCCCCGAACGTCCGTTCGTCAATCCGGGACGTCACCCCTGAGTAGATGACCGTCGGTGCCCGCACGGTCGCCGCGGACCCATACTGACCGGTAACCTGCGCGCCCGTGAGTACCCCGAGCGTGCTGGGCACGTGGCGCCGCTTCTCCGGTTCGTGGCCGGGTCGCCTGCTGGTCAGCGCGGCCGTGTGGCTGCGGGCCCCGTACTTCCTCACCGCCGCGCCGGTGATCCGCCGCCTCGAGCCCGGCCGGGCCGAGGTGTCGCTGCGCAACTGGTGGCTGGTGCACAACCACCTCGGCACCGTGCACGCCATCGCGTCCTGCAACCTCGCCGAGTACGCGATGGGCGTGCTCGCGGAGGCGACGACGCCGGCGACGCACCGCTGGATCCCGCGCGGCATGACCGTGCGGTACCTCGCGAAGGCCGACACCGACCTGCTCGCCGTCGCGACCTTCCCGCAGCCGCCGTCGTTCTCCGGCGAGCGCGAGGACGTCGACGCCGACGTCACGATCACCGACGCCCGCGGGCAGGAGGTCGTGCACGCGACGATCACCCTGCGGATCTCCCCGCGCCCGGCGCGCGTCCCCGCCACGGCCTGACCCGACGGGGCCCCGGGCCGCCCCGCGACGTGCCACGATCCGCGGCGAGATGCCGCCCCCGACGACGACCTCCGACCAGGTCCACGCGTACCGCTTCGGCCTGCGCCGCCTGCAGTCGGCGCTGGTCCGGCGCCAGGCCGTGCCGGGGACCGACCCGCTGCGCGCGCAGCACCGCGCGACGCTCGCCGGGGTGCTCGTCGCCGCGCTCGCGCTCGGCGTCGCCGCGGTCTGGGGGCTGCTCGACCGGCCCGCCGACTGGCGCGGCGCCGGCGTCGTGGTGGCCGAGGGCTCCGGGGCGCTCTACGTCGTCGTCCACGGGCCCGACCGCCTCGTGCCGGTGCCCAACCTCGCGTCGGCACGCCTGGTGCTCGCGGGGCTGGCGGCGTCCGGCGGTCAGGCCGGCGACCCCGAGCCGGTGGAGGTCGCCGACGCCGACATCGCCACCGCGCCCCGCGAGCGCGGGGTGGGCATCGTCGACGCCCCGCCGCTGCCGCCGGCCGGGGCGGAGGTCCCGCCCGTGTGGTCGGTGTGCGACACCGGCAGCCCGCAACCCGGGGCGGCGCGCCCGTGGGAGCAGCCGCGGGTGTGGACCACCGTGCTCGCCGGCCCCGCCCCGCCCGCCCGCCCCCTCGACCCCGGCCGCGGCCTGCTGCTGCGCGACCGCTTCGACGGCACCTGGCTCGTGCACGAGGGCGTGCGCTCGCGGCTCGACCTGCGCGACCGTGCCGTGGTCCTCGCCTTCGACCTCGCCGGGCAGGTCCCGCGCCCGGTGAGCACGAGCCTGCTCAACACGCTCGGCGAGGGACCGCCGATCGTCGCGCCGGAGATCGCCGGGCGCGGCGAGGTGCCGCCGGCGGGGCTCCTGGCCGGCGAGCCGGTGGGCGGGGTCGTGCGCCTCGTCGGGCCCGGGACCCCGGACCGCTGGTACGTCGTGCAGCGCGAGGGCGTGCAGGAGGTCCCCGAGGTCGTCGCGCGCCTCGTGCGCCTCGACGACCCCGACCCGGCGCGCGCCGGCACCCCGGTGCCGATCGTGTCGCCGGGCCAGCTGCGCGTGCTCGCCACCGCCCGCGGGATCGCCGTCGGCGCCTATCCCGACCCGGTGCCCCGCGCGGTGCCGATGGCCGAGGCCCCGACGACCTGCGCGGGCGCGCAGGGCGGCGGACCGGTCGTGCTCACCGTCGGCGCCGACCCGCCCGCCACCGCCACCCCGCCGGCCACGCTGGCCCAGGCCGACGGCTCCGGCGACCGTGTCGACGCCGTCGCCGTTCCCGGCGCCGGCGTCGCGGTCCGCGCCGTGCCGATCGGCCGCGACGACGCCCCCGGCAGCCCCACGGTGATCTCGGGCTCGGGGCTCGCGTCGGCGGTGCCCGACCCGGCGACCGCCGCGGCGCTGGGCCTCGGCGAGGCGTTCCCGCCCGCGCCGGGCGCGATCGTGGGCCTGCTGCCCGCGGGGCCGGTGCTGTCCGTGCCCGCCGCGCTCGCACCGCTGCCGGGCGGCGGCTGACCGGTCAGGGCGCGCGCTGCCCCGGCACCGTCGTGGTCGTCGTGTCGTCGTCGGGCGGCTCCTCGACGACCGGCGGCGGCACGACCACCGGCGGGCGCACCGTCGTGGTGGTGGTGGTCGTCGTGGTCGTGGTGGTGGTCGTCGTGCGCCGCGGCGTGGTAGTGCGCCGGGTGCGCGGCGCCGTGGCCGCCTCGGTCTCGTCGGTGGTGCTGACCTGCGGGGCGACGGGCAGCGGCGGCGGGGGCGGCGCGAGGGTCGCCGACGGCACCGGCGGCAGCGGCGCCTCGTCAGAGAGCACCGCGTACGCCACCGCGGAGCCCGCGACCAGCAGCGTCGCGGCCGCGGCGGCCACGGCGGCGGCGAGCCGGCGGCGCCGGCGCCCCTCGGGGCGGGCGAGCGGCGAGGCGCCCGTCGGCTCGGGCTCGGGCAGGGCCGCCCCGACCGCCATCGGGCCCGCGCCGGCGACGATGCTGGTGGGCGCGGTCATCAGCACCGGCGACAGCACCGTCTCGGCGTCCATCCCGACCTCGCGCGAGACCCCGCGCAGGCCGGCGACGACCTCCTCGGCGCTCGGCCGGTCGACCGCGTCGTCGGCGGTCATGGCCGTCAGCAGCCCCTCGAGGCCGGGCGAGAGGCCGGTGGGCACGGCGGGGCGGCGGTGCAGGCGCGCCACGGCCGCCTCGAGCGCGTTGCCCGGGTACTCGCGGCGGCCGGTGAGGCACTCGATGAGCACGAGGCCCAGCGCGTAGATGTCGACGGCGCCGTCGATCGGCTCGCCGCGCACCTGCTCGGGGCTGAGGTACGAGGCGGTGCCGATGACCATGCCGGCGGCGGTGACGGGGGCGGCGTCGTGGACCGCGGCGATCCCGAAGTCGGAGAGGTGGGCGCGGCCCTCGGCGTCGAGCAGCACGTTGCCGGGCTTGACGTCGCGGTGGACCACACCGCGGCGGTGCACGTAGGCGAGCGCGTCGGCGAGCGCGGCGCCCAGCGCCACGACGTCGACGACCGGCAGCGGCCCGGAGCGGATCCGCTGCGCGAGCGTGTCGCCCTCGATGAGCTGCATGACGAAGTACGCGCGGCCGTCCTCGTCGCCGACGTCGTAGACGGTGACGAGGCCGGGGTGCGACAGGCCGGCGAGCGTGAGCACCTCGCGGCGGTGGCGGGCCTCCTGGCCCTCCTCGATGTCGCCGATCTTCTCGGCGGGGTCGGCCGGGTCGCCGGGCTCGACGTCGGCGGCGCCGACGGAGCCCGCCGCGTTGAACATCTTGATGGCCACGTCGCGGCCGAGGAGCTCGTCGCGCGCCCGGAACACGTCGGCGGCACCGCCGCGCCCGATGAGGTCGCCGAGCGTGTAGCGCCCGCCCACCATCGCGGGCGGTCCGGCGTCGGTGCTCACTGCCCGCCCCCTCCCGGTGCGCGGTCGGCCCGATCATCCCGTATGACAGGGTCCCTCGTCTGCGTGACGTCGCGGGCGGCGCGTCGCCCGAACGGCGGGTTGCGGGCAGTTGCTCCGGAGAGCGCAACCGCGGCGCGCCGGCGGCTCGCACCGCCCGGGCGCACCTCGCCCCGTACCGGGTGGTTCGAGTCCGGCGGCGTCGGCGTTACCCGATCGAGTGGATCTCCAGGGTCAGCCGAGGCGGCCCAGGACCGGCGGCAGGGCGCCGGGATGCACCACGACCAGCGAACGTGTGGCGCGAGTGAGGGCCACGTAGAGGTCGTTGAGCCCGCGCGGTGAGGCGTCCACCACTCCCTCGGGGTCGACGAGCACCACGGCGTCGAACTCGAGGCCCTTGGCGTCGGCGACCTCTGACACGACGATCTCGGCGCCCAGGTCCACGGTCGGGTCGCCCGCCCGCCCGCCGTCGGCGGCGCCGGTCGGTCCGGCCGCGACGCCCAGGGCCGCGGCGAGCCCGTCGACCCGGGCCCCCGGCGCGAGGACCGCGACGCGCCCGGCACCCTCGGCGTCCACGACGGCCTCGCGGGCCGCCCGGGCCTGCGCCACGGCAGCCTCGACCAGCCCGGCCTCGTCGGTGGCCACCGCCGCGGGCGCCAGCCCGGACTCGCGCACCGACTCGGGCGGCGTGGCCGCGGGGTCGATCGCCGCGAGCACGTCGGCCGCGACCGCCATGATCTCCGCGGGCGTGCGGTAGTTGACGGTGAGCACCTCGCGGCGCCAGCGCGCGGCGACGTAGGGCGAGAGCACCTCGGCCCAGGACGACGCCCCGCCCCGCGCGCCGGTCTGGGCGACGTCGCCGACGAGCGTCATCGAGCGGCTGGGGCAGCGGCGCATGAGCACCCGCCACGCCATCGGCGAGAGCTCCTGGGCCTCGTCGACGATGACGTGCCCGAAGGTCCACGTCCGGTCGTCGGCGGCCCGCTCGGCGGCCGAGGCGTAGGTGGCCTCGCGGGTGCGGTCGGCCAGCACGCTGGCGTCGACGACGTCGGTGGGACGCAGGAGCTCGGGGTCCCAGTCCTCCTCCATCGCGAGGATCTCGAGCACGCCGGCGGCGTAGGCCTCGTCGGCCTCGCGCTTGCGCTCCTCGGCCTCGCGGGCGGCGGTGTCGTCCTCGCCGAGCAGCTCGGCGACCTCGTCGAGCAGCACCGCGTCCGCGGGGCTCCACCAGGCGCCGTCGAGCAGGCCCGCGCCCGTCGGCCCACCCTCGCGGGCCAGCAGGTCGCGGTCGGCGTCGGACCACCCGCGCGTGGCCGCCCGCAGGCGCCGCTCGTCGGTGTAGAGGTCGGCGAGCAGCTGCGGCGGCGTCAGCGTGGGCCACAGGTCGTCGAGCACGCCGCGCAGGTCGGGGTCGGCGCGCAGGCCCGCGCGGACGTCGGCGAGGTCGCCGCGGTCGAGGAGGTTGCCCCCGTCCAGGTCGCGGCCCACCCGGTCGACCTCGCGGCGGGCGAGCTGGTCGACGACCTCGCGCACGAACGTCCGTTTCGCGTCGTTGTGGGGCCGGCGGGTGCGCCGGGCGCGCGTGCGGGCCTGGGCGACGACGTCGCGGTCGACCACCACGGGCTCGCCGTCGACGTGCAGCCGGATCGGGCGCCGCGGGAGCTCCTGGCGGTCGCGCACGGCCGTGGCGAGCATCTTGCTCATGTCCACGCGGCCCTTGAGCGCGGCGGCGGCCGCCGGCTCGTGCCGGTGCGCGGCGAGGCCCGGGTAGAGCTCGCCGACCGTCGAGAGGAGCACGCTCGTCTCGCCCAGCGAGGGCAGGACCTGCTCGATGTAGCGCAGGAACGTCGGGTTGGGCCCGACGACGAGCACGCCGCGGCGGGCCAGCTGGCGCCGGTGGGTGTAGAGCAGGTAGGCCGCGCGGTGCAGCGCCACGGCGGTCTTGCCGGTGCCGGGGCCGCCCTCGACCACGACGACCCCGTTGGCGCTGGAGCGGATGACGCGGTCCTGCTCGCCCTGGATCGTCGCGACGATGTCGCCCATGCGCCCGGTGCGCCCGGCCGACAGGGCCGCGAGCAGCACCGCCTCGCCGGTCAGGCCGGTGCGCTGCGTGGCCCGTGACGCGGCGGCCGCTGCTGCTTCGTCGAGGTCGAGGATCTCGTCGTCGACCGCCGTGACGCGCCGGCTGCGCGAGCGGATGTGCCGGCGGCGGCGCACGCCGTCGGGCGACGCGGCGGTCGCGGTGTAGTACGGCCGGGCGGCGGGCGCGCGCCAGTCGACGAGCAGGGGCTCGTAGTCGTGCTGGTCGTCGAGCAGCCCGAGGCGCCCCACGTAGAGCACGTCCTGGTCGAGCCCCTCGACGGGCTCGGGGTCGCCGTCGACCGGGGGCGGCGGCGGGCGGTCCGGATCGAGGTCGAGGCGTCCGAAGCACAGGCCCTGCTCGACCGCGGTGAGCGTCGCGAGCTGCTCGGAGTACATCTGCGCGGCGGCGTCGCGCTCGGAGACCGCCTGCGGGGTGCCGGTGGTCTCGTCGCGCAGGACGCGGGCGAGCAGGGTGGCGGTCTCGGCCCGGCGCTCGTCGAGCTTGCCGTAGAGCATGCTGAGGTACGGCTGCTCGGCCATGACGGGGTCGGCAGCCACGGGCTCGCCGTCGGGGTCGTGCGCGCCGCGGTCGGTGTCGGCGGCGGACGGGGACGTACGGGTCACGCAGGCCTTCTCCAGCGGACGGCCCGGCTCCTGTGCACCGGGGACGACCTTCCACGGTAGCGCCGCTCCCCGACCACGCGCCGCCGCCGAGGCCCCCTTCGGCGCACGGCAGGTGTCGAGATCGTGTCCGCCCGGCGACGGGACCGGTCAGGCCGGGGCGTTGCCGACCACCTCGTCGGTGCCGGACGTGCGCGTCACCCGCCCCTGCGCGGCGAGGACCTCGAGGTGCGCGTCGGTCTCGAGCACCGCGAGCATCCGGTTGAAGGTCTCCATGTCCTCGAGGCGGTGCTCGCGGCGCGTCCAGCGCAGCGCGCCGGCGATCTCGGCCGCCGTCGGCAGGCCCTTCTCCACCGCCGCGGCGATCTCCTCGAGGCGCTTGTCGTGGTGCACGACCAGCTCGTCGACCCGCTCGTGGACGCTCGGCGCGACGGGTCCGTGGGCGGGCAGCAGCAGGCGGTCGGGCTCGGCGCGCAGGGCCGCGAGCGAGGTCAGGTAGCGGATCAGTGCCCCGGGCCGCGCGGCGGGCTCGAAGCCGATCGAGGGCGTGATGTGCGGCAGGACGTGGTCGCCGGCGTAGAGCATCGCGCCGTCGGCGGTGGTCTCGTCGACGAACACGACGTGCCCGCGCGTGTGCCCCGGGGTCTCGCGGGCGACGAGGGAACGCCCGCCGGCCTGCAGCTCCTGCCCGTCGGTGAGCCACTCGTCGGGGTCGGCGAAGTCGTCCACCGGCGGCGCCTCCGCCGCACCCAGCCAGGAGCGGATCTCGTCGGCGAGCGTCGGGGCGCCGGCGCGCTCGAGGCCCGCGATCTGGGCCTGCAGGCCGGTGTCGCGGCCGCGCACCGTCTCCAGCGACTCGGCCTCGCCGGCCCCCAGGGCGACCCGGGCGCCGTGGGCGCGGCGCAGCGCGATCGCCTGGCTGTAGTGGTCGCGATGGACGTGGGTGACGAGGAAGCGGCGCACGTCGCCCGGCTCCGCGCCGATCCCGGCGAGCAGGCGCGCCAGCACGTCGCGCGACGCGTCGATCGACCAGCCGCCGTCGATCAGCGTCAGCTCGCCGTCCCCCGACTCCGGGGCGAGCACGTAGACGTTGACCGCGCGCAGCGAGTCGTTCGGCAACGGCAGCGGCAGGCGGTGGACACCGGGGACGACGGTCTCGAGCTCGGGCCTCGTCCAGGCGTGCCGGTCGGAGATCACTCCCCGGAGGATGCCCCTGCCCCGGCGCGCTCCGCCGTGCGGGGGTCGGCCGCGGGCCCGCCGGCCCGCTCGCTCGCCTCGGCGCGTCGCGCCCCGGCCACGCCGAAGTGGTCGCCGCCCTTGCGCTTGACGTCGTCGGTGCCCCAGGAGCGGGTCCGGTCGACGGGCACCATCCGCGGGATGTGCTTGCGGCAGTGGATGTAGGCCTCCTCCACGGTGACCTCCACCCAGATCTCGGCCCGCCGGCCCGGCGTGCCCTCCTCCGGGATGCCGGGGTACTCGTCGCGCAGCGCGGCGTCGTCGACGATGCGCGCCGACCCGTTGACGTGCAGCCCGATGAGCTCATCGGTGAAGTCGAGCATCAGGAGCCCGACGTGCGGGTTCTCGGTGATGTTGCCGAGGCTCGCCATCACCCCGTTGCCGCGGTACTCGGGCCACGCCACGTGCCGGTCGTCGAGGACCTGCAGGAAGCCGGGCGGCCCGGCGCGCAGCGTCGAGTCGCACTCGCCGTGGGCGTCGGACGTCGCGACGAACGCCATGGTCATCCGCGCCACGAAGTCCTGCATGGCTGGCACGAGGCGGTCGCACATCTGGTCGGCGTGGAAGCGCTCCGCTCGCGCGGACGTCCCGAGCGCGTCCTGCAGGACGTGCTCACCGGCGGATCCGGGACGTTCGGGGTGGGGGTCGGGCTGATCGGGCTGGGGGGTGACCCGGTCGCTCATCGACGCCTCTCCGCGACCCGGTCGGGGCCGCCGTGTCGGGGGCGGTGTGTCGGGTGGGTCGCGTGATGCGCGCCCGCTCGGGTACCGCTGCAGTCGGGGGGACGTCTCGATGGAACCCTTTCGTCCGGACGCTGTCGAGGCGCTGTGTCACGCAACCCTCGCTCGGCGCAGTCGTCATCCGCAGTTCCGTGGGCTGAACAGCCGCACTTGACTGTGACGTGCATCACTCCGTGACCCGCCCGAGACCCGGCCGCAGTGCGCCCGTGACCAGGTGGGGAGGGCCTGAGCAGCCGCGACGCCCACCGACACCCACCGTCCGCGCGGCGCTCCACCCGGTGACGGGTCTTCCCCCGCGACCTAGTCTCCGAGGCGTCCGGACACCCGTGGCAGCTGGTGCCGGACCCGCGCTCGTCCCGCCCGGGCCTGTCCGGCGGGCGCGGCCCCCGACCCCAGCGGCGACAGACCCAACGCCGACGCACCGGAGCTCCCCACCGGTGACGCGGCACCTGGCTCGCTCCCCCTCGGCCAGGTCGGAACGGCGGCGCGACGGAGACCTCGCATGGCACGACACCGTGCGGCGCACGCCCGAGCGGCGGCGCCCGATCCTGCGGCACCCACCGGCACCGCGGTCCTGACCGGCGGCCACCGCGCCGCCGACCTCGCGGCCGCCCTGCCCCGCCAGGGCCTGACCGAGGCGCACCCGTCGGGGCCGCTGCCCCGTGCGGGCCGCAGCACCTCCCGGCACACCGGGGGCCTCGACGCGGACACCGCCGCGCTCGACCTCGCCGCGATCGCCCTGGCGGCGGCGAGCGCGCGGCCGGCGGGCCCGCCCACCGGCTCCGCGGCGCTCCCGCAGGGCTCCGGGCCGGCGTCCGGGCCGCTCGCCGCGCCGACCACCGGGGGGACGCCGCGCCCGTCCTACCCCGCGGCCGTCCCCAGCGCCCTGGCGCCGATCACGCCGTCGCACGCGGTGCCGGCCGTCGGACGCGGCGGGCGCGGCTCCGGTCGCCGCGTGCCGCTGCCGACCCGCACCGCCGGGGCGCTCGCCCTGGTCGGCGCCCTCGCGGGCGGCGGCGTCGCTGTCGTGGGCGGCAACGCCGTCCTCACCGCCGACCCCACGCCGACCACGGGCGAGCTGCGCACCGGTGACGTGGCCACCGCGGCCGCGGACGCCGCCGGCAGCGCCGCGGCGGTCGCGCAGGTGCCCACCGGCGGGCAGGACGACGGGCAGGACGACGGGCAGGACCAGGACGCGCAGGACCAGGGCGGGCGGCACCGCGCCGACGACGGGGCCTCCTCGTACGCCGGCGGCGGCTACTAGGCCCGCGGGGCCCGCAGAACGAACGACGGGGCGGTCGGGGTCCGGGGCACCGGACCACCGACCGCCCCGTCGTCGTTCGTTGCCGGGTGCGGCGCGGACTGGATCAGCCGAGCGCGCTGACCAGGGCCTCGCGCTGGCGGGAGCCGAGCCCGGCGACGCGCCGGTCCTCGGGGATCCCGGCCTGCTCGAGCACGGCCGAGGCCTTGGCCGGGCCGTAGCCGGGCAGCGCGCGGACGAGCTGGGACACCTTCGTCTTGCCGGCGATCGGGTCGCTCTTGCCGCGGTCGAGGACGGCGGGGATCGACTCCTCGCCGCTCTTGATGCCGGCCAGGAGCGCGGAACGGGCCTGCCGGGCCTCGCGGGACTTGGCCTGGGCGGCCTCGCGCTGCTCGGGGGTCAACGTCGGGAGGGCCATCGCGGTGTCTCCCCTCTCTGTGGTGCGGGTTCGTCGCGGAGGGACCACGACGTCGGTCGGACCGGTCGCAAACAGACGGTCACACGGACGGTCGGTCGAGCCCGTGCGCCACGCCGCGACGGTGCCGCGATCCGGACGCCCGGGCCGATGGTTGCGGGACCGTACACCCTCCCGACGGGTGCCCTGCCCCTGACCTGGGCGGATCACCACTCCGCCCTCCGCAGCACCGCGACGGGTGACATCCGGGCCACCCTCATCACCCACGTGCGCCCCTTCCACACCCGGGCGGGCTCACCGGCGGGGCGACGACGCGCGGTGGACGACCGCCGGCGGCAGGTTGCGCCAGGTCACCGGGGAGGTCTCGACCGCGCCGAAGCACTCGTCCAGCTCCTCGCGCAGCGCCCGCGCCGGCGCCGCCCACGCGGTCGCGCGGTAGGCAAACTGCACGAACACGCCGTCGTCGGCGAGGGCACGCGCCACGACCGGGAGCAGGGAGTCCACGCGCCCCGGGCGGGTGGCCGACCAGCCCAGCCCGCTGACGACGGCCTGCGCCCCGCGGATGCCGCGCAGCGCGAGGATCGCGCCGAGCTCGGCCACGTCGGCGGGCACCACCTCGACGCCGGGGAACCGCTCACCGAGCCGGTGGGCGAGCACCGGGTTGATCTCCACCGCGATCTGGCGCCCCCGACCCGCCAGCCGGTGCGCGAGCAGCCCGGTGAACGCGCCGCTGCCGGCCCCGAGCTCCACGACGACAGGGTCCGGGGGCGCGGCGCGCAGGGCGGCCTCGGCCATGCCGCGGGCCAGGGCGGTGCTGCTGGGCCAGACCGAGGCCGTGGCCACCGGCGCCCGGACGAACTGGGCGGCGAACATCGCGCGGTCGGCGAGGGAGGCCTCGCGGGGCGGGTCAGGCGACATGCTCGAGCTCCGGGACGGTCGGGAGCGCGACGGGGCGCGCAGCGACGTGACCTGCGAGGTCGGGCGGAAGGACACGAGCGATCGCCGTGGCCGTGCGGTCGGCGAGCGCGCGCCGGGCGCTCGCCCGCGCCGGGCCGGCCGGGACCGTGCGCGGGTCGACGACCCCGCAGGCGGTGACGTCGACGTCGACGCCGCGCACGGTGAGCACGCGCCGCAGCGACGAGGCGAGCGTGTCGTCGCCGACGAAGGCCGCGGTGGCGTCGAGGGGCGCGGTGCCCGGCAGGTCGCCGCGGCGCCGGTAGCGCAGGGCCACCGGGACGACCGGGGCGCCGGCGTCGCGTGCGGCCTGGAAGGCGGCGGGCCGGAAGGCGCCGAGGTCGCGCCCGCAGCGCGTGGTGCCCTCGGCGAACACCCCGATCGGCGTCCCCGTCCGCAGCGCGTCGGCGAGGACGGCGACGGCACCGGGCAGGTCGCGCAGCCGGTCGCGATCGAGGAACACCGTGCCCGCCCGCGCGGCCATGAGGCCCAGCAGCGGCCACCGGCGGACCTCGGCCTTCGCGAGCATCCGGACCGGTGCCACGGCCTGCAGGGCGAACACGTCGAGCCACGACACGTGGTTGGCGACGACGAGCGCACCGGGCGGCGCGGGCGGGCCGGTGTGGCGCACCCGGACCCCGCAGGCCGAGAGCACCGCGGCCGCCCAGACCCGCTGCACCACCGAGGTCGCGGACGGGCCGAGCAGCGGGACCACGAGCGCGGCGAGCAGGCCCGCGACCAGCACGACGGCCAGGGCGGCGCCCCGCACGGCCGGCCGGACGACCCGCAGCGCCCGGGCCCGCCCGGTGGTGCGCCCGGCGACGGGCAGGCAGCCGGGGTCGCACGGCGAGGTCGGCGACCAGGCGTTCACCCGTCCTCCCCGGCGAGGTAGCGGCGCCAGCGCGGGTCGATGGCCGTGTGGTCGAGCAGGACGAACAGGTCGGCGACACCGAAGTCGGGGTCGAGCGCCGGGACGCCGCCGATCTCGGCGCCGAGGCGCAGGTAGCCGCGCAGCAGCGGCGGCAGGCCCGCCCGGGCGGCGCGGCGGGCGCCGGGGGCCTCCGGGTCGTGGCCGGCGATCGGGGCCTCGCGCCACGGGCGCACCCGCCGCGCGGACGGCGCGAGGTGCGTCGAGGCGACCAGCGACCACACCCCGCCGGGCATCGCGCCCTCGGGCGTCAGCGCGACGCTCGCGCAGCCGACGGCCCAGCGGCGCCCGGACAGCACCATGTAGCGCAGGATCCCGGCCCAGACCAGCGAGAGCACCACGCCGTGGCGGTGGTCGGGGTGCACGCAGGAACGCCCGACCTCGACGATCTCGTCGCGCAGGCCGTCGAGGGCCGCGAGGTCGAACTCGGTGTCGGAGTAGAGCCCGCCGGCGGCCCGGGCGCCCTCCGGCGTGAGCATCCGGTAGGTGCCGACGATCGCGCCGGTGGCGTCCTCGCGGACGACGAGGTGGTCGCAGTGGGCGTCGAAGGCGTCGGCGTCGCGGCCCTCGGCGGCGGCCGCGAGGGCGACCGCGTCGTCGGGGGCGGGCCGGGCGCCCTGCTCGCCGGCGAACACGCGGTGGCGCAGCCGCTGGGCGGCGGCGACGTGCGCCGGCTCGCGGGTGAGCAGCAGGCTGTAGCGGCCCGCGGTGTCCGGGGCGGCGTCGGGGGCGAGGTCGGGGGCGAGGTCGGGGGCGGGCCCGGTGGGCGGGGCGGCGACGGCGACCGCCGTGTCGCGCTCGTCCTGGCTCTCGGCGGCGGGTCCGGCGGACCGCGCCAACACCTGGGATGTGGCCATGGCCGGTGTCTACGGGCCGCGATCGCCCGTCGGCCCACCCCGGCGTGACGGTCGGGTGTGGTCCCGGTGAACT
The DNA here is from genome assembly GCF_028737205.1 of Actinomycetospora lutea. GTDB lineage: Bacteria > Actinomycetota > Actinomycetes > Mycobacteriales > Pseudonocardiaceae > Actinomycetospora > Actinomycetospora lutea. The sequence continues at coordinate 36,544 of NZ_JAQZAL010000043.1, forward strand.
CGGTGGCTCAGGCCGCCGGCGTGGTCGCGACGGGCACGCGGCCGTCGGACTCGTCGCCGGCGATGACGGCGGCGTAGTGCCCGAGGAGCTCCTCGCACACCGAGGGCCAGGTGCGTCCGGCGACGCGGCGGCGCCCGGCGGCGCCGAACGCGCGCCGCCTCCCCGGGTCGTCGCGCCACGCGGCGACCCGGCCGACGATCTCGGCGCCGGCCGTCGGCGAGGACGGGTCGTAGAGCCAGCCCGTCCGGCCCGGGTCGACGAGATCGGCGACGCCGCCCGCGTCGGGGGCGAGCACCGGGAGCCCGGAGGCCTGGGCCTCCTGGACGGCCTGGCAGAACGTCTCGTGCGGACCGGTGTGCACGAACGCGTCGAAGGAGGCGTAGGCCCGCGCCAGCTCGGTGCCGCCGCGGAACCCGAGGAAGTGGGCGGACGGCAGCAGCTCGCCCAGGCGCGCCCGCGAGGGCCCGTCGCCGACCACCACGACCCGCACGCCGGGCAGGCCCTCGAGGGCGGCGAGCCGCTCGACCTGCTTCTCCGGGGCGAGGCGGCCCACATACCCGACGAGCAGCTCGCCGTGCGGGGCGAGCTCGGCGCGCAGGGCGTCGTCGCGGCGGTCGGGGTGGAAGCGGGCGGTGTCGACCCCGCGGCCCCAGCGGTGCACCCGCGGCACGCCGTGGGACTCCAGCGCGTCCACCGCCCATCGCGAGGGCGCCAGCGTGCGTGCGGCGCCGCTGTGCACCCGGCGGATCCAGCGCCACGCGGCCCGCGCGGTCAGGCCGACCCCGTACGACGACGCGAAGCCGGCGACGTCGGTCTGGTACACGGCCACCGCCGGGACGCCCAGGCGCCGGGCGACGGTGAGGGCCCGCGCGCCGAGGACGAACGGCGAGGCCAGGTGCACCACGTCGGGCCGGTACTCGGCGAGCGCCGCGCGCACCGCCGGGGTCGGCACGCCGACCGGCAGCGAGTCGACGCCCGGCACGTCGACGGCCGGCACCCGCACCACGGGCACGTGCGGCGCCCCCGGCACCTCGTCGGGCCCCGCGCCCGGGGCGATGACCATGGCGGAGTGGCCGCGGCGCTGCAGGTGGGCGACGACCTGGAGCACGGAGTTGGTGACGCCGTTGACGGCGGGCAGGAACGACTCGGTCACGACGGCGACGCGCACTCCCGCACCGTTGCCGCCCCGGGACCCCGTCGGCCGACGACGACGTGTCCCTCGTCCTAACACCGACCCAACACTCTGGAGGGTCACCGCTCGGAGATCCGCGCGCAGATCACCCACCGTCAGATCGTGTCCGGACGACGAGCCGCGCATCGGTGTGTCGTGGCACCATTTCCCGGCGTGTCGGCCACGGACGGTGGACGGAGGACCATCCGCTGCGCGTGTCGGGGGAACCTGGCGTGTTGACAGCGCGGTGGCGCTGTCGGCTACTTGGTCCCCGGGTGTGGCCGACCTGCGGCGCCGCCGCTCACCGGGCGACGGCGCCGAGGACGAGGGGAGGGGGACCGTGCTCGACGACCACCGCTGGCCGATCGGCCCTCCCGGGGCGGCGAACTTCGACATCCCGAGCTCCGCGCGCGTCTACGACTTCCTGCTCGGCGGCACCTCGCACGGCGCCGTCGACCGCGTGATGGGGCGCGACCTCGCTCGCGCCGAGCCCCTGGTCGTGTCGGTCGTGCGCGAGAACCGGTCGTTCCTGCGCCGCGCCGTCACGTTCCTCGCGCGCGCCGGGATCGACCAGTTCCTCGACCTCGGCTCGGGCATCCCGACGATGGGCAACACCCACGAGGTCGCCCGCCGCGTGACCCCGGACGCGCGGGTCGCCTACGTCGACATCGACCCGGTCGCGGTCTCGCACGGCGAGCTGCTGCTGGGCTCGGCGAAGGGCGTGACCGTGACCGAGGCCGACCTGCGGACCCCGGAGGAGGTCCTGGGCGCCCGCGCGGTGACCGACGTGCTCGACTTCTCGCGGCCGGTCGGGGTGCTGATGTTCTCGGTGCTCCAGCACGTGTCCGCCGCCGACGACCCCGCCGCCGTGGTCGCCGGCTACCTGTCCCGGGTCGTGCCGGGCAGCGCGCTGGCCGTCTCGCACCTCACCGCCGACGACCCGCGCATCGACATGGACGCCATCCTCGGGCCGACCCGCGCGTACCGCAGCGGGCGGGCCACGACCCGCTCGGCCGCCGAGCTCGCCGCGCTGGTCGAGGGCGTCGATCTCGTCGAGCCCGGCCTCGTCTTCGCCGCGCAGTGGCGTCCCGAGGCGCGCCGGCACCGCGGCCCGCTCGCCGAGCCGTGCTGCGGGCACCGCGCGGCCGTCGGTTTCCTCCCCGCCTGACGCCGCGACCACGCCCCGTTCACCTCGCTCTCCGATCTCGTGGCCGCACCGATCGGAGCAGTGCCACACCGCTCGTCACTACTCCGTTCGCCGCTGACCGCGACGAGATGACCACTCACCGCGACTTCCGGGCGATCACCGGTCACGGCTCGTCACAAAAGGTCTCGGTTCGGTTACGGTCCCGGACCGCGTCGTCCCGCTCCCCAGCACCACCCGGGCGCCGCACGGGTCGCCCCTGCGGGTCCCGTCCACCCACGAGACGAACCGGAGCCCCGATGTCTGGTCGCCACCACCTGCCGTCCGCCCCGTCCCGTCCGCTGCTCAAGGTCGGCGTCGTCGCCGCGGCCGCCGTGACCGGGCCGCTGGCCATCACGGGCACGGCCATGGCCGCGCCGTCGGCCTCGCCCGAGTCGAACGCGACCTGGGACCGCCTCGCGATGTGCGAGAGCACCCAGAACTGGGAGGCCGACACCGGCAACGGCTTCAAGGGCGGCCTGCAGTTCACCGACTCGACCTGGAGCGAGTTCGGCGGCGAGCAGTTCGCCGACGCGCCCGACGAGGCCAGCCGCGAGCAGCAGATCCGCGTCGCCAAGAAGGTCCAGGACGAGCAGGGCTGGAACGCCTGGCCGACCTGCTCGGAGAAGCTCGGCCTCCAGTAGTCCCACCCACGGGCCCACTGCCACGATGCCCGGTATGCCCGACGCGGACGTCATCGTGGTGGGAGCCGGACTCGCCGGACTCGTCGCCACCGCCGAGCTCGCCGACGCCGGACGCCGGGTGATCCTGCTCGACCAGGAGCCCGAGGCGTCCCTCGGCGGGCAGGCCTGGTGGTCGTTCGGCGGGCTCTTCCTCGTCGACAGCCCCGAGCAGCGTCGCCTGCGCGTCCGCGACTCCTTCGACCTCGCCTGGTCCGACTGGACCTCCAGCGCCGGCTTCGACCGCGCCGACGAGGACCGGTGGGGCCGCGAGTGGGCCCGCGCCTACGTCGAGTGGGCCGCCGGCGAGAAGCGGCCCTGGCTGCACGCGATGGGCGTGCGCTTCTTCCCCGTCGTCGGCTGGGCCGAACGGGGCGGCGCCTCGGCCACCGGCCACGGCAACTCGGTGCCCCGCTTCCACATCGTCTGGGGCACCGGGCCCGGCATCCTCGAGCCGTTCCTGCGGCGGGTCCACGCCGCGGTCGCCGACGGGCGCGTGACGATCCGCTGCCGCCACCGCGTCGACGCCCTCGAGACGACCGCCGGCGCGGTGACCGGCGTGTCCGGCACGGTGCTCCAGCCCTCCGAGGTCGCGCGGGGCGAGGCGAGCTCGCGGGAGGCCGTCGGCTCCTTCACGCTGAGGGCGGGCAGCGTCGTCGTCACCTCCGGCGGCATCGGCGGCAACCACGACGCCGTGCGCGCCGCCTGGCCCGAACGCCTCGGTCCGCCGCCGCGCGAGATGATCTCCGGGGTGCCCGCCCACGTCGACGGGCGCATGATCGGCATCAGCGAGGACGCCGGCGGGCGCGTCGTCAACCGTGACCGGATGTGGCACTACACCGAGGGGATCGTCAACCACTCCCCGGTCTGGCCGCTGCACGGCATCCGCATCCTGCCCGGGCCGTCGTCGCTGTGGTTCGACGCCGAGGGCCGGCGGCTGCCCGCGCCGCTGTGGCCCGGGTTCGACACCCTCGCGACCCTCGAGCACATCGGGCGCACCGGCCACGACCACACGTGGTTCGTGCTCAACCAGCGGATCCTCGAGAAGGAGTTCGCCCTCTCGGGCTCCGAGCAGAACCCCGACTTCACCGGCCGCGACATCCGCCTGACCCTGCAGCGGGTCCGGCCCGGCCCGACCGAGCCGGTGGCCGCCTTCCAGCGCTCCGGCGAGGACTTCGTGACGGCCGGATCGCTCGGCGAGCTGGTCGGGAAGATGAACGCGCTCACCCGCGAGCCGCTGCTGGACGCGGCGAACGTCGAGCGCGAGGTCCTCGCCCGCGACGCCGAGCTTGCCAACCCCTACGGCAAGGACGGCCAGCTCGCCGCCATCCGGTCGGCGCGCGGCTACCTCGGCGACCGGCTGGTGCGCGTGGCCCCGCCGCACCGCATCCTCGACCCCGCCGCCGGGCCGCTGGTCGGCGTGAAGCTGCACGTGCTCACGCGCAAGACGCTCGGCGGGCTCTGGACCGACCTCGACGGGCGGGTCCTGCGCGCCGACGGCACCCCGCTCCCCGGGCTGTACGCGGCGGGCGAGGCGGCGGGCTTCGGCGGCGGCGGCGTGCACGGCTACCGCTCGCTGGAGGGCACGTTCCTCGGCGGCTGCCTGTTCTCGGGCCGGCAGGTCGGCCGCGCCCTGGCGTAACCCTCGCCCCCCGCCGCCCGCCGCTGACGCAGGCTCGCGCTGCGAGCGATGCGGCATCGCTGGCGTCCCACGCCAGGATCGCCACATCCTCGATGCGCGACACGCCGGGCCCGGCGTCGTCCGGGTGGTGCAGCCCGGCGGCCGGGCGCGCATGCAGCGCAGCGGAGCCGCCGCGCCGGAGGCCGAGCACCGGCGTCGAACGTCCGGAAGGCCCCACGACCACGCCGGTCCCTCGTCCGGGTGGTCCGGGCGCCGTGACCGTCTCCTCCGCTCACGACCGTCCCGGTCGCTCACGATGCGCGGTGCATGACGGAGCGGGGCGGACGGGATGCGGTGCGGTGGGCGCTGGGCAGCGTGATCGTCGGAGTGATGGCGGCCGCGGCGATCGTCCTGATGTCGGTCACGCCGACCGCGTCCGTCGCCGCCGAGCCGGCCGTCGCCGTCGCCCCGGTCGCTCCCGCCCCGCTGGTCGCGGCGTCACCCGTGACCGAGCGGCCGACCATCGCGCCCACGACCTCCCGGACGCGACCCACCGACGACGCCGATCGACCGCAGGCCCGGAGCAGCCGCACGAGCTCCTCCGGGTGCGGGCCGCGGGCCGTCTCCGCGGGTCGGTTCGACGCGTCGTGCGACGAGTACCAGGGCTACCTCGACCCCGGCACGTCCGCCGGTCGGGCACCCACCTCCGGCGACCTCCAGACGCAGTGGGGCTGCGAGCAGGGCTACATCCCCGAGGACGAGTGCGGCTGACCCGCGCCGGTCAGGAGGGGACGCCGGAGTCGGTGCTGATCCAGATCCGGACGATGGAGCCCCGCGAGACCGCGGTCCCGGGCTCCGGCTCCTGCCGGGCGATGTGCGCGCGGCCCGCGCCGGTGTGCCAGGCGTTCTCGGGCACGGCCAGCAGACCGGCGTCCAGCGCGCGGTCGTGGGCCTCGGCGGCGGGCACGCCGACCAGCTCGGGCACCTGCGCACCGGGCTTCTCGGGCGAGGCGGTGGTGACGTCGTCGGACACGGTGGACCTCCCACGGATGGACGGGTCGGACGATGGGGGCTGTGCGGGCACGGGCTCGACCCGAATCACGCGGCGGGCGTGGTGCGGGGCTCGCGACGGCGGCGCGCCAGCAGCGTGCGGCGCTCGTCCTCGCTCTCCCCACCCCACACCCCGTAGGGCTCCTGCACACTGCGAGCCCAGTCACGGCAGGCCGTCATGACCGGGCACGAGGCGCAGACCTGCTTGGCGCCGTCGACCCGGCGACCCCGCGACGGCTCGCGCTCGCCGTCGGGATGGAAGAAGACCGCGAGGTCCATCCCGCGACACGCCGCGTGGCGCTGCCAGTCCCAGTACTCCACGACGGCCGCCGGCAGGCGGGACACATCTGCCACCGTGATCACCTCCGACAGGTTGTCGTAGACCGGGCATACCCGCGGGACGCCCCACCCTCACGCGCCGGCGCGCACCGGCTCAGGGGCGTACCCACCGATGCGGCCCTCGGACCGTGACCGACGGCGAATCGCTCGCGGCGCGCCGAGCGGATCGGCCGCGCTGCGCCCGGTGTCAGCGCCCGGTGTCAGCGCCCGGTGTCAGCGCCCGGTGTCAGCG
>NZ_JAQZAL010000044.1 GCF_028737205.1 Actinomycetospora lutea
GCTCGCCAGCCTCGTGCTCTGGTCCCGGTCGTGATCCAAGAGACACGCCCTAGGTCCATGGCGCCTCCGGGGAGCGCCCATCGATCGTTATCTATCTTGTGGATCAAGAGGAGCCGGCCCTTGTTGTCCCGCACCGCGGCGGTGACTGACGGCACGAGGCTATTGGCCTGCGGTGCCTCGGGGTCGTCGTAGTAGTCGATGCGGGCCATGGGCCCATCATCCCTCGCTGCCCACGGGCGGACCTCCTCGACGTCGGTCAGGCCGGCTCTGCCGGATGCGGAGGCGCGGTGACCAGCTCGACTGCGAACGGCGGCGCTGGCTCGCCCCGGCCGCTGGAGGAGCCGCCCTCGGAGCGGGCGCTGGCCCAGACCTCCTCGAACGAGCGCATGTAGTGGTCCCACATCCGCCCTCCGGGCACTCGTCGCAGGTGTAGGACCGGCGACTCTCCGGCCGGCGCCCCGTAGGCGTGGCCGTTGACGAGCATGTCCTGGTCGAACCGGAACAGGCTGTTGTAGAGCGTCGTCCCGTGCGTACGAACCTCAATCCCCCGGACGTCGTGCACCTGGCGGAGGTAGCGACGGTGGAGCTGGATGCGTCCCTGTAGGCCACCCGTGGTGGCCTCTTCCTGGGCACGGAGCGCCACAGCCGGGGAGGTCTCGTCGCCGAGAAGAATCCGGACGCGGACGCCCTGGGCTGCCTTCTGCGTGATGGTCGCGGTGAAGTCGTATTGCTCGAAGAGGAATGACCCGGCATAGACGAGGACGTCGATGGCCTCCCGTGCTCCGACCATGAGCTGAGCCCAGGTGTCATGCGGTATGGCTGCCCGGGTCGGATGCAGAGCGAGGAGTTCGGCGACGCTCGCTGATTGCGTGGCTGGAGCGTCGATCACCTCGGGCCAGATGTAGGCCTCGTCTACGTCAAGCGCGGATGCCACGGCGACGCGGTGCATTCGGTGTGGAAGACGCCCCTTCGTGATCCACCGCTCGACCGTTTTGGCGTCCACGCCGATCCGCGAGCAATGCTCGAGACCTGTGGATGAGGCCGGGGAGGTCGTACCTTCCCGATCATCTTGACGGTCCTCAAGCAAGGCCGGCGCGCCAACGCCGGTCGGGAAGGTACGACCCGTGCTCACGGTAGTTCCTGGCGTTGACGAGGGCGGCGACGACTCGCGTGATGCCGCGTCGAGCGGCACGTCGGTGATCGATGAGATCGTCCGCGATGGTGCGCGGCGGATGCTCGCCGCGGCCCTGCAGGCCGAGGTCGACGATTACATCGCCCAGTTCAGCGATCAGCGCGACGAGGCCGGCCGGCGGCTGGTGGTGCGCAATGGCTCGCACCGGCCCCGGGAGGTGATGACCGCGGCCGGCGCGGTCGAGGTGGTCGCGCCGCGCGTCAACGACCGCCGCACCGACCCCGAGACCGGTGAGCGTCGCCGGTTCGCCTCGGCGATCCTGCCGCCGTGGTGCCGACGCACCCCCAAGATCACCGAGGTGCTGCCGCTGCTGTACCTGCACGGCCTCTCGTCGGGGGACTTCGTGCCGGCGCTGGGCCAGTTCCTCGGCTCGACCGCGGGCCTGTCGCCGGCGGTGATCACCAAGCTGACCGCGACCTGGCAGGCCGAAGCGCGCGCCTTCGCCGCCCGCGACCTCTCGGAGCTCGACTTCGTCTACTGCTGGGCCGACGGCATCCACGTCAACGTCCGCCTCGAGGAGGCCAAGCTGTGCCTGCTGGTGCTCGTCGGTGTCCGCGCCGACGGGCGCAAGGAACTGATCGCGCTCGCCGATGGCTACCGCGAGTCGACCGAGTCCTGGGCCGATCTGCTGCGTGACTGCCACCGCCGCGGCATGCGCGCCCCGGTGCTGGCCGTCGGGGACGGCGCCCTGGGGTTCTGGGGCGCGCTGCGCGAGGTCTTCCCCGCCACGCGCGAGCAGCGCTGCTGGGTCCACAAGAGCACCAACGTGCTCGCCGCGCTACCGCGCTCGGCCCACCCGGGCGCGAAGAAGCACCTGGCCGAGATCTGGAACGCCGAGGACAAGACCCACGCCCTCGACGCGGCGCGGGCGTTCGAGGCCGCCTACGGCGCGAAGTTCCCCAAGGCGGTCGCGAAGGTCACCGGCGAGCTCGAGACGCTGCTGGCGTTCTACGGCTTCCCCGCCGAGCACTGGCAGCACCTGCGCACCACGAATCCGATCGAGAGCACGTTCGCCACCGTGCGCCACCGCACCCGGGTCACCCGCGGGCCCGGGTCCCGGGCTGCCGGGCTGGCCATGGCGTTCAAACTCCTCGAGGCCGCCCAAGCCCGCTGGCGCGCGGTCAACGCCCCGCACCTGGTCGCTCTCGTGCGCGCTGGGGCGGTCTTCGTCAACGGCAAGCTCGTCGAACGACCCGAAGAATCACCCCACCCAGCGGCCGCTTGAAAGAACTTCATCCACAGGTATTGACGATTGCTCCGATCCGCTCGGCCAACTCGGCAGGCCGCAGACCTGCGGAAACGATCGAGCCGCGCAGACGCTGGTTGATTCCCATGAGGGACTCCCCGGGACGTTTTCACAGCCGATAGGGACACTTTAGGTGACGCAGGACGTCCCGTCACGTCCCTTCTTGGTGGTGCTGGTGTCCCCTGCCCTCGCCGTCTCCTGGTGATGCACCGCACAAGCGGTCACGCCGCTCACACCCGGAGACGAACGACATGGCTTACGACATCTCCGCACCCATCGACACCAGCCGGCTCGACGCCATCGCCACCGGTCACGGCGCGACCATGGAGCGCTGGGAGGACACCCCGACCGGCCGCCGGTCCTCGGGACAGCCACTGATCGACGAGGCCACCGGCGCCCCGGTACGCATCTACGACGTCATGCTCCCGACCGGCCGCGACGGGCGCCACGAGCTGCACGGCATCCGAGTCGTGTCCCACGAAGCCCCGGAGCTCGCGCCCTACTCGCCGGTCGAGCTCGACGGGCTCTGGGTCCGGGTCAAGCCCGCCCGCAACGGCGGCAAGGGAGTCGAGGTCAGCTTCTCCGCCGAGGCCATCCGTCCCGTGGTCAGCCCGCAGCGCCAGGGCCGGCGGACCGCCGAGGGCGAGGCCGCGTGATGAGCTGGCAGACCCACGGCACCTGCCGCAACCACGATCCGGAGCTGTTCTTCCCGCCCGACGACGGCCAGGGCCTCGACGACGCCGCGGCGGTGCAGGCGCAAGTGGCGGCTGCCCGTCATGTCTGCCGGTTCTGCCCGGTGCAGCGGGAGTGCCTGGCGTGGGCGCTCGACTCCGGCGAGGACCACGGCGTGTGGGCCGCGACGATCCCTGGCGAGCGGAGGTTGATGCGCCGGCTGTTCCGGGCCGGCGTGCCCGAGTGGAGCGACGACGCGTGGCCGACGTGCCCGGCCTGCTCGCTGCTGTTCCCGATGCCCGCGGTCGAGGGAGAGCTGTGCCCGGCCTGCGTCGAGCGGAGGGCCGCGTGATGACCTGCCAACTGCCCTGCCCTGGGTCCTCCGTCGCGGCCTCCATGCACGTCGACACCTCGGCCGCCCTGGACGTGCTGGTCCTGACCTGCCGCGACGGGGAGTGCCTCGCGCAGTGGACTCCCTTACCCGTCGAACGCGACGGCCGGCTCGTGATCGCCCTGTCGATCGAGGTCTGCCCGGCCTGCGGGTCCTCGACCTGGGAGGTCACCGAGGCCCAGGTCGCCAGCTCCCCGTCCGCCCGAACTCGCCGCCGCGGCCACTCCCACCGCTCGTCCCGCTCCGGAAGGGGTTTCTGATCATGGCTCGACCGATGCGCGCCACCGGCCTCACGACCGGCGGCTACCACTTCTGCACCGCCTGCCAGGGCGCCGGCTCCTGCGTCCAGCGCACCTGGAGCTCCCGCGGCTGGGAGCGCTCCTACGGCAAGTGCGGGGCCTGCAACGGCAAGGGCGGCAAGTTCGCCAACCACGCCCCCAAAGACCGACCCAGCGTCCGCGCCACCCGCGGCGGGCTCGGGGGGCGAGCCCGATGAGAGAGATCACCACCGCGCGGCTGTGGCGCGGCCAGACCATCCGCACCCGCGCCGACGTCATGCGCACCGAACGCCTCCACGAGCGCTCCCGGCTCATCCGCTGGAGCCTCACCGCCGGCTGGTGGGCCGGCTGGCTCACGATCATGACCGTCTGGGCAGCGCTCTACGTGCCCGCCCTCGGCGGTGTACTCACCCTGGCCGCCCTCGCCTGGCTCGCTCTCGGGCCGTGGGGACTGTTGGTCGTCGCCCTGGTCGGGGCGCTGGTGGCGCGGCTGTGGTCGCGGTCCTCCCCCACCTCGTGGGAGTCCCGGGTGACCTCTCGGCTGCGTCGCTTCGCCCGGCGGACCCGCTATCGCTGGTCCTGGGACGACGTCTGCGCCGCCACCGGCGTGAAGGCCACCGACGCCTCCCACCGCGTCATCGTCCCCCGCCTGCTCTGGGTCTCCCTCGGCGAGCACGTCGACCAGCTCCACGTCCAGCTCTGCGCCGGCGTCACCCCCGGCGTCATCGCCCGCCAGGCCGACGCCCTGGCCAGCGAGTGGTGCGCCCTCGAGGTCCGCGTTCTGGCCCACCCCACCCGCGAAGGCTGGGTGCTGCTGCGCGTCGTGTACCGCGACGTTCTCGCCGACGACGAGGACGAGCGCGACAACCTCGTCACCCCGGACTTCCAGTGGGTTCGGGTCGGCCGGCGCGAGGACGGCGAACCCTGGTGGCTGCGGCTGATGGGCACCCACGTCCTGATCGCCGGGCTCACCGGCGCCGGGAAGTCCGGGCTGGTGGCCTGCATCATCCGCGCCCTCGCCCCCGCGATCCGGGCCGGGAAGGTGCGGCTGGTCGGGATCGACCCCAAGGGCGGCATGGAGTACCGCATGGTCTCCGAGCTGTTCTACATGCTCGCCTACGGCGACGACGAACACCTCGTGGCCGCCCTGGAGTTCGCCGCCGACCTCATGCGCCAGCGCGCCGAAGCCCTCGGCGGCAACGTCCGCAAGCTGCTCGCGCGGATGTTCGGCGACTACCCGCTCTACGTGATCCTCGTCGACGAGCTGCTCGCCCTCACGACCTACATCGCCAACCGCGACCTCAAGGACCGCGCCAACGCCGCGGTGCGCCGGATGCTCTCCCAGGGCCGCGCCCCCGGCGTCGTGGTCATCGGCTGCGTGCAGGACCCCCGCAAGGAAGTCCTGTCCTTCCGCGACATGTTCGGCTACCGCGTCGCCCTGCGGCTGGACTCCGACGTCGAGACCCGCATGGTGCTCTCCGACTCGGCCTACGACCGCGGCGCCCGCTGCGACGCCATCCCCGAGGCCTGCCCCGGCATGGGGTTCGTCGTCGACGAGGACGGCGGCAAGCGCCAGCCCATCAAGGTCCGCGCCGACTGGGTCTCCGACGCCGAACTCGCCTACCTGGCCGCCGAGTACCCCGCCCCCGAACAGGTCGACGTCCCCCCGCTCGCCACCCGCAACAAGCGCTCCGGCGGCTCCAGCTCGGGAGGGCAGGCGGCATGAGACAGACCGGCCTGATCAACATCATCCGCACCACCAGAGACACCAGCCGCACCAGCTCCGGCAGCTCGCTGCTCGGGGCCCTCGTCGGCCTGGTCGGCGTCGTCCTCCTGGCCGCTGGGGGCTACCGCGCCCTGGACGCCGGACTGCGCGGTGTCGCGGCCACCACCGCCGAGGCCAACCGCATCGTCGGGTGGGCCCTCGCTGCCGTCCTCGTCGTCGCCGCGCTCACCGCCGCTGGCTGGGTCCTAATCGCCCGACGGCGAACCGTTCGCGAGGCGCCCGTGGTGGGGGCCTTCACCGCCGCCACCGACCGCGCCCTCGAGGCCCGCCGCCAGCGCCAGCTCCCGGGCTCGCCGCACGCGGAGCGCCGCGAGCTTCACCACGTCGTCGCCGTGCGCCTGGACCGACTCGACACCGAACGGAGGCAGTCGTGATCGCCGCCGTCATCATCACTGGACTCCTGACCGTGATCGCCGCTCAGACCCGCGCCGTCGGTCCCGCCCTCGTGCTCGGTGTCATCACCGTCTCGCTGCTCGCCGTCGTTGCGCCAGGCGTGGTCATCGGGCTCGGGCACGTCATGGGTGCCATCGCAAGCGGAGTGGGAGACGCCCTCGCCAACGCCAGCGACGGAGCGACCTGATGGACACCAATCTCGTCCAGTACGTCGACTGCGCCTCCGAGGCTGTCCGGGCGGCAAACCACGCCGCCCTCGGTGCCGTCACCGGTCCCGACGCGTACGCCGTTATCGGCTCGACGGCCGAGCTCGTCCACCGCCTGCCCCAGCTCCTGGACTTCCTCGGCCGAGGACTTCGTCGTGCGGAAGTGGCCGACCACCACGACGACCGCGGCACCGATCCGTCCCGCGCGCTCTGCCAGGCCCACGGCGCCCTCATCGACGCCCGCGGCCTGATCGACGAGCTCGCCGGTTTTCTCGACCACGCCCACAACCACCTCGGCCATCTCGGCCGACTCACGATGGAGGACTGATATGGGACCGCATGACCACCAGGAGTGGTTCTCGACCAACGAACTCGCCGCGTTCCTTGGGGTGGACCCCTCGTCACTGCGCCGGTGGCGGACCGCTCGTCCTCCGCAGGGGCCGCCGTGGGTGAAGGTCTCGGACCGCGTCACCGTCTACCGACGGATCGACGTGGACGCATGGCTCCGGAGCCGGCGCACCGACCCGGAAGCGGCCTGATGTGCGCGATCATGCCGCCGCAGGGCGTCAAGCTCACCGAGGACGTCGAGCACCGTCCCGGTGCTGGCAGTGGGGGTCACCGGGCACGGGTGCGGTGGCTCGACCCGACGACGGGGAAGCGTCGGTCCAAGTCGGACAGCTTCGCCACGCCGGCGGAAGCGCTCGCCTGGATCGACCGCATGAGGGGCTACGCCGCCGGCGGCATCGACCCCGCCGCGGCGAACCAGACCCTCGCCACCTACGGCACGGCCAACATGCGTCTGGTCCTGCGTGGCCTGGAGGCCAAGACTACCGACCCCTACCTCGCCGGCTGGCGCAAGCGGGTCGTTCCCTCGCTCGGCCACCTCGCCGTCCGGATGATCACCTACGGCGCCGTCGACAGGGCCGTCTCCGCCTGGATCGCCGACGGGGCGAGCCGGTCCACGGTGAAGAACAGCCTCGCGGTGCTCGTGCGGGTCATGGAGCAGGCCGTACGGGACGGGATCATCGAGCGCAACCCCGCACGCATCACCGGCTGGCAGGACGAGTACCGGCGCGTGGAGGACGAACTCGACGATCCACGGTCGTTGGCGCTCCAGGACTGGGCCACGCTGATCCGTCTCGCCGACGCCCTCGTGGCGCGCTCGCACCAGCAATTCGCTGGCTGGGGTCACGTGGTCACCTTCGCCGGCGCGACCGCGGCCCGCATCGGCGAGGTGTCTGGCTGCCGGGCCCACGACATCGACACCACCACGTGGACCTGGAACGTCCGTCGACAGACCACGCCCTCCCCGGGCGGTCTCGTGGATAAGGCCACGAAGGGCAAGCGAGCCCGGCTCGTCCCGCTGATCGAGGAAGTCCGGCCCATGGTCGCCGAGCTGGTCGCCCGCTCCTCGCTCACCGACGGCCGGCTGTTCGTCGGCCCCCGCGGCGGTCGCATCAGTACCGCGGTCTTACGGGATGCCACGCACTGGGACGAGGTCGTCGAGGCGATCGGGCTCGGCTACCTGCGCCGCCATGATCTCCGGCACACCGGCCTCACGTGGATGGCCGACGCCGGCGTCCCGGTCCACATCCTGCGCAAGATCGCCGGGCACGGCTCGCTGTCCACGACGCAGCGCTACCTGCACCCGAACCACGACGCCGTCCTGGGCGCCGGCGAACTGTTGACCAACTACCTGCGCGGGTCCCAGGGCGGTCCCACGCTCCGGGCGGTGTAGCCCGTGCACTCCCTGCTGGTCCCAAAGTGGTCCCAAGTACCCGACAGGAAGATCTACTCGATGATCCACACCCGAAACGACGAGAACCCCGCTGACCTGGGCTCCTGCCCTGGTCAACGGGGTTCTGGTGCTGTGTCGGGACGACAGGATTTGAACCTGCGACCCCTTGACCCCCAGTCAAGTGCGCTACCAAGCTGCGCCACGTCCCGCACCGTCGCCTCGTGCTCGCGACGTGACCACGGTACCCGACGGGGGTCGGCGCGACGGAGCCCGGGTGGAGGGTCGACTGCTCGTGAAGATCGCGGTGACGGGGTCGGCGGGGTTGGTCGGGCACGCGGTGCGGCGCCGGCTCGAGGCGGCGGGTGTCGAGGTCGTGCCGCTGGACGTGCGCCGGTGGTCGTTCGACGGCGTCGAGCAGATCCCGTGCGACCTGCTCGACGGCGACGCGGTCGACCAGGTCTTCGCGGCGGAGCGACCCGCGGCCGTCGTGCACCCCGGCGGCGTCTCCGGGCCGATGGTGAGCGCCGACGACCCGGCGCGGGTGGTCGAGGTCAACGTCGCCGGCACCGCCGCGGTGCTGGAGGCGGCGCGCCGGCACGGCGTGGCGCGGTTCGTCTACTGCTCCTCGATCGCGGCCTACGGGAGCACCGCCGCGCGGTGGGTGGTCGAGGAGACCACGCTGCACCCGCGCGACGTCTACGGGGCGACGAAGGCGGCCGGCGAGCAGCTCGTCGAGGCCTACCGCCACCGCTACGGGCTCGCGGGCGCGGCGCTGCGCCTGGTCGCGGTGTGACCGCGGCCGAGCGCGACCTCGGATGGGCCCCGCGCGCCGACTTCGGCGCCGCGGTGGCGGCCTACCGCGACTGGCTCGCCGTCCACACCTGATCCCCGACCCCGTGCGCGACGACCATGGTCCGCGTCATAGTGAGCACCGTGGCTGCGACGACGCTGACGGCGGCGAACCTGGCAGAACTGCCCGCGGAGGTCCCGGGCCCGAGCTACGACCGCGGGGCGGTGTCGGTCGGCATCGTGCACTTCGGGGTCGGCGGGTTCCACCGGGCGCACCAGGCGATGTACCTCGACGAGCTGATGCAGCTGGGCAAGGCGCTGGACTGGGGCATCTGCGGGGTCGGCGTGCTCGAGTCGGACAAGCGGATGGCCGAGGTCACCGCGGCGCAGGACGACCTCTACACGCTCGTGCTCAAGCACGCCGACGGCCGGCGCGAGGCGCGGGTCATCGGCTCGATCGTCGACTACCTCTACGCCCCCGACGACCCCGACGCCGTCCTCGACCGCATGACCGACCCGGCCACCCGCATCGTCAGCCTCACCGTCACCGAGGGCGGCTACCACAAGAACGCGAGCACCGGGGAGTTCGACGACCGCGACCCGGCGATCCAGGCCGACATCGCCGCGGCGGAGGGCGCCCCGCCGCAGACGACCTTCGGCTACGTCGTCGAGGCGCTGCGGCGGCGCCGGGACGACGGCACCGGCCCGTTCACGGTGATGTCCTGCGACAACATCCAGGGCAACGGACACGTCGCCCACGCCATGATCACGTCCTACGCGCGGCGGCGTGACCCCGAGCTCGCCGACTGGATCGAGGCGAACGTCCCCTTCCCGAACTCGATGGTCGACCGGATCACCCCGCGCACCACCGACGCCGACCGGGAGGAGCTCGAGGCCACCACCGGCATCGTCGACGCTTGGCCCGTCGTCTGCGAGCCGTTCACGCAGTGGGTGCTGGAGGACCGCTTCGCCGCGGGACGCCCGCCGTTCGAGGACGTCGGGGTCCAGGTCGTCGACGACGTCGAGCCCTACGAGCTGATGAAGCTGCGTCTGCTCAACGCGAGCCACCAGGCGATCGCCTACCTCGGTTACCTCGCCGGCTACCGCTACGCGCACGAGGTCGCGGGCGACGAGCTGTTCGCCGGCTTCACCCGCGCCTACATGGACCGGGAGGGCACGCCGACGCTCGCGCCGGTGCCCGGCGTCGACCTCGACGAGTACAAGGCGACGCTGATCGAGCGGTTCGCCAACCCCGAGATCCGCGACACCCTCGCCCGCCTGGCCGCCGAGAGCTCTGACCGCATCCCGACGTGGCTGGTGCCGGTGATCCGGATCAACCTGGAGAACGGGGGCGAGATCGAGCGCTCGGCGCTGGTCGTCGCGTCGTGGGCCCGCTACGCCGAGGGGGTGGACGAGGCCGGCGAGCCGATTGAGGTCGTCGACACCGGCCGCGCGGAGGACCGCACCGCCGCCGCGCGCCGCTACCCCGACGAGCCGCTCGCGTTCCTCGAGGACCGCGACCTGTTCGGCGACCTGGTCGACGACGAGCGCTTCACCACCGCCTACCGGGCCCACCTCGACGCGCTGCACCAGCAGGGCGCGCGGGCCACGGTCACCGAGGTGGAGGAGCGCCTGCCCCGCTGATGTCACAGCCGGGGGCGCCGTCTCGTCGCGTGGGCATGAGTACGCAGAAGACACCGTCCACCGCCCGGATGCAGGTTCTCGTCGTCGGCGCGGGGTACGCCGGCGCCACGGCGGCCGTCCGTCTCGCCGGGCGCGCCCGCAACCGGGTCGACGTCACCGTCGTGAACCCGCGCCCCCGCTTCGTCAACCGGCTGCGCCTGCACCAGATCGCGATGGGCCGCGCGGTCCCGGCGCCGGCCCTGCGCGACCTGCTCGGCGCGGGCGTCACCCTCGTCGAGGGCACCGTCGCCGAGCTCGACCCCGACGCCGGGCGGGCCACGGTCACCGGGCCCGAGGGCGTGCGCGACCTCGCGGTCGACCGGGTCGTCATCGCCGCCGGCAGCACGACGACCGTGCCCGTGCCCGGCGCCGGGCACGTGCACGCGGTCGGCGACCTGGAGTCCGCCCACCGGCTGCGTCCCGCGTTCGCGGCGCTGCCCGCCGGCGCGCAGGTGTCCGTGGTCGGCGGCGGGTTCACCGGGCTGGAGACGGTCGCCGAGCTGGCCGAGACCCGCCCCGACGTGGCGGTCCGGCTGGTGACCAGCGGGGAGGTGGGCGGCTGGTTCACCCCGGACGGCCGTGCGCACGTGCGCGAGACGCTCGACGGGCTGGGCGTGGCGCTCATCGGCGGGACGCGGGTGCGCGCCGTCGAGCGGGACCGGCTGCTGCTCGAGGGCGGCCACGTCGTCCCGTCCGACCTCACCGTCTGGTGCGGCGGGTTCGCCGCCCCTCCCCTGGCCCGGCAGGCCGGCATCGCGGTCGACGAGCGGGGTGCGGTGCTCACCGACGGGACGCTGCGCTCGCTCTCCCACCCGGCCGTGCTCGCCGTCGGCGACGCCGGGCACGCCCCTTCGCCCGGCGGCGACCGGTACAGCATGTCGTGCCAGTACGCGTTCCCGTCGGCCGCGCACGCCGCCGACCTGCTGCGCGCCGAGGCGCTCGGCCTCCCCGACGCGGGCGCGCCCCTCGACCTCGGCTTCACCGCGCGCGTCGTCAGCCTGGGGAGGCGCCACGCCGTGCTGCAGCCGACCACCAAGGAGGACGTGGCGCGGGGCCGGGCGTGGACGGGCCGGGCCGCGGTCCTGGCCAAGAACGTCCAGGTCCGCGGCACCGCGCGCGCCGTGGGCGTCGAGCGCCGGCTGCCCGGCGTCGTCCGCTGGCCGCACGCCGAGCGGGCGGCCCGGGCCGTTCGCGGTGAGCCGGCGGCGTGAACCGGTCCGAGGAGTTCACCGCGCTGCGACCGCTGCTGTTCGCGATCGCCTACCGGATCCTGGGCAGCGTCAGCGAGGCCGAGGACGCCGTGCAGGAGACCTGGTTACGTTTCGCGTCGTCGGACACCGAGCCGACGTCGGTGAAGTCGTTCCTCTCGGCCGTCGTCACCCGCATCTCGATCGACGTGCTGCGCTCGGCCCGGGTGCGCCGCGAGTCCTACGTGGGCCCGTGGTTCCCCGAGCCGCTGCTCACCGACCCGTACGACGACCCGGAGCGCTCGGCCGAGCTGGCGGACTCGGTGTCGATGGCGGCGCTGCTCCTGCTCGAGCGCCTCAGCCCGCTCGAGCGGGCGGTGTTCGTGCTGCGCGAGGTGTTCGCGTTCGACTTCCCGGAGATCGCCGCGGCGGTCGAGCGCTCGGAGGCCGCGTGCCGCCAGCTCGCGGTCCGCGCCCGCAAGCACATGGCCGAGGGACGGCCGCGGTTCGAGGCCGACCGCCGGGCCCGCGAGGAGCTCGCCGCCCGGTTCGTCGAGGCCCTCACCGACGGCCACCTCGACGGCCTGGAGGAGCTGCTCGCCGCCGACGTGGCCGCGGTCGCGGACGGCGGCGGCAAGGGCCCGGCGCTGACCCGGCCGGTGGTCGGGGCGGCCAAGGTCGCCCGCCTCATCGGGGCGTTCGCGGCGATGGTCGACGGCACCGTGTCGGTCGAGGCGCGCGAGGTGAACCACCAGCCGGGCGTCCTCGTGGCCGACGCGGACGGGGCGATCGTCGCCGTCATGGCCCTCGACGTCCTCGACGGGCGGGTCCAGGCGATCCGCACGGTGATCAACCCGGACAAGCTCGAGCACCTGGGCCCGGTCGCCGACGCGTGGCGCCTGCGCGACCAGGTGATGGCGCGGCGCGGAGTCAGCGCGCGGCGGCCACCGGACGCCGGGGATCGCGGCCGGCGAGGGTGAGGACGCGCTCGAGCTCGGTGCTCGCCGGGGCGTCGACCACCGGGCCGTAGAGACCGGTGCGCGACTCCTGCGGCGCGTGCTCGAACTGCGCCACGAACCCGCGGACGGCCTCGAGGTCCTCGTCGCGGACCTCGAACCCGGCGCCGACCGACTGCGCGAGGTCCCACCCGTGCAGGACGAGCTCCTCGACCGCGACCACGCCGAGCTGCGCGCGGGGCATGGTGAGCCCGCCGGCGCTGCCCTCGCCCTCCCAGGCGGAGGGCTCGGCCCAGGCGGCCGCGAGCTCGTCGAGGCGGGCGTCGAGCACCCCGCGCCAGTCGGCCGGCAGGTCCGCGGGCGCGCCGCCGGCCCCGCCCTCCTCGTGCCGGGCCACCCGCACGAAGTGGGCGGTGAACGCGAGGAGGTGGCCGAGCAGGTCGCGCACCGTCCACTGCCCGCAGGGCGTGGGCCGGTCGAGGTCGTCGTCGACGACCTCGCCGGCCACGCGGGCGACCTCACGAGCGGCGGGACCGAGGTCGAGCATGCTGATCACTCCTCAGGACGGGACAGTCCTAGGAATGTATCAGCGTTTGCGGCCTCCGCGGGCCCCCTTCTCGCGCACGCGGACGTTGATCTGCACCGGCGTACCGGTCAGCGGGAAGGTCTCGCGCAGCTTGCGCTCGAGGAAGCGGCGGTAGCCGGCCTCCAGGAACCCCGAGGTGAACAGCACGAACGTCGGCGGCCGGTTCTGCGCCTGCGTGGCGTAGAGGACCTTCGGCTGCTTGCCGCCGCGCACGGGCGGCGGCTTGGCCGCGACGATGTCGGAGATCCACTGATTGAGCTGGCCGGTCGGCACCCGCCGGTCCCAGTTCTCCAGGGCGGTCCGCATGGCCGGCGCGAGCTTCTGCACCGACCGCCCGGTGCGCGCGGAGATGTTGATCCGCTCCACCCACGGGAAGCGCACGAGCGCCCGCTCGAGCTCGCGCACCATCGCGTGGCGCCGGTCCTCGTCGACGAGGTCCCACTTGTTCATGGCGAGCACGAGCGCCCGGCCCGCCTCGGCGACCTGCGAGGCGACGCGCAGGTCCTGCTCGCTGATCGGCTCCGAGGCGTCGAGCAGCAGCACGGTGACCTCGGCGGCCTCGATGGCGGCCTTGGTGCGCAGCGACGCGTAGTACTCGGTGCCCGACGCCTGCCCGACCTTGCGGCGCAGGCCGGCGGTGTCGACGAACTTCCACACCTCGCCGTCGATCTCGACCAGCGAGTCGACCGGGTCGGTGGTGGTGCCCGCGACCGCGTCGACCACCGAGCGGGTCTCGCCGGTGAGCTGGTTGAGCAGGCTCGACTTCCCGACGTTGGGCTTGCCCACCAGTGCGACGCGCCGCGGCCCGCCGGTGAGGTCGGCGTCGTCGCGCGGGCTGTCGGGCATCGCGTCGAGCACGACGTCGAGCAGGTCGCCCGACCCGCGCCCGTGCAGCCCCGAGACGGGGTGCGGCTCGCCGAGCCCGAGGCGCCACAGCGCCGCGATCTCGCCCTCGCCCCGCGAGTCGTCGATCTTGGTGGCGGCCAGGATCACCGGCCGGTCGGAGCGGCGCAGGGTGCGCGCGACCGCCTGGTCGACCGCCGTCGCGCCGACCTGCCCGTCGACCACCAGCAGGATCACGTCCGCGGTGGCCATCGCCGTCTCGGCCTGCGCCGAGATCGCGGCCTGCATGCCCTTGGCGTCGGGCACCCAGCCGCCCGTGTCGAGCAGCGTGAACCGCTTCCCGTTCCACAGCGCGTCGTAGGCGACGCGGTCACGCGTCACACCCGACACGTCCTGGACCACGGCCTCGCGGCGGCCCAGGATGCGGTTGACCAGCGTCGACTTCCCGACGTTGGGGCGCCCGACCACGGCGAGCACCGGTTGCGAGGGTCGCGCGTCGGCACCCTCGGATGCGCCCGTTCCTGCGTCGCCGTCGGCGAGCACAGCGGGCCCTTCCTCGTTCAATGTCTATCCCTTGTGAGAGCCGACTCCCGCGTCGGCGAAGCCGACGATCATATCGCGGTCCACGGCCAGGTCCTGCAGGCGGTCGAGCACGCCCTCGATGTCCAACGTCGAGGTGTCGACCTCGACCGCGTCCTCCGCGGGCTGCAGCGGGGAAGTCGCGCGCGACGAGTCCAGCTCGTCCCGGCGGGCGAGGTCGGTGCCCGCGTCCGGCGCGTCGGCCCGTCCCGCCGCGGTGTCCTCGGCGGTGCGCCGCCCCGCCCGCACCAGCGCCGAGGCGGTGAGGAAGACCTTCAGCCCGGCCTCCGGGAGCACGACCGTGCCGATGTCGCGACCCTCGACCACGATGCCGGCGCCGTCCTGGAGCGCCTCGGCGACGATCCGCCGCTGCTCGGCCACCAGGTGCCTGCGCACCGCGGTCAGCGCGGACACCGCCGACACCGCGCCCGTGACCTCCGTGCCGCGGATCTCGGCGTCCACGTCCTCGCCGTCGAGGCGCACGCGGGGCTCGGCCGGGTCGGTCGAGACGGAC
Source organism: Actinomycetospora lutea (assembly GCF_028737205.1). Lineage (GTDB taxonomy): Bacteria > Actinomycetota > Actinomycetes > Mycobacteriales > Pseudonocardiaceae > Actinomycetospora > Actinomycetospora lutea. The sequence goes on from NZ_JAQZAL010000044.1 coordinate 15,040, forward strand.
ACCGACGCCCCGAGGGCCACCGCGACGATGTCGTCGTGGCCGTCCGCGGACGTGGCGGCGACGTCGAGCGGCAGCCCGGAGCGCAGCACCGCGAGCGTGACCGCCCGGTACATGGCGCCGGTGTCGAGGTAGCGGGCGTCGAGGCGCATCGCGAGCCCGCGCGCCGTGGTCGACTTCCCCGTCCCGGAGGGCCCGTCGACGGCGACCACCCCGCGCAGCGTCCCGTCCATGACCCGTGTGCCTCCCGAACGTCGACCACTCTGCGTTCGGAAGACCATTGTGCCCTGCGAACAGGTGTGATGTCCGCCCCGGCCCTCCGCCCCGGCCCTCGTCGGCTAGAGCCCGACCGCCCGGTACAGCGAGGACACCTCGTCGCGACCGAGCTTGCGCAGGGTGCCCGGGCGCTGCTCCCCGAGCTTGACGTCGCCGACGGCGGTGCGCACGAGGCGCTGCACCGGCTTGTCGACGGCCTCCAGCATGCGCCGCACGATGTGCTTGCGGCCCTCGTGGAGCACGAGCTCCACCATCACCCGGGCGCCCGAGCGGTCGATGACCCGGAAGCTGTCGACCGCGGCCGGGCCGTCGTCCAGCTCGACGCCGGCGCGCAGCTCGCGGCCGAGGTCCTTGGGGATCGGCGCCTTGACCTCGGCGAGGTAGGTCTTGGGCACCTCGTACGACGGGTGCATCAGCCGGTTGGCGAGCTCGCCGTCGTTGGTGAGCAGCAGCAGACCCTCGGTGGCGGCGTCGAGGCGCCCGACGTGGAACAGTCGCTGGCCCTCGGCCTTCTCGAGGACGACGTCGCCGACGCAGCGCCGGCCCTGGTCGTCCCACATGGTCGAGAGCATCCCCTCGGGCTTGTTCAGCGCGAGGTGCACGGTCTCGGTGTCGGTGACGATCCGGGACCCGTCGACGTGGATCACGGCCGTGTCCGGGTCGACGCGGATGCCCATCTCCTTGACGACCTTGCCGTCGACCTCGACGCGGCCGTTCCGCATGAGGATCTCCGCCTGCCGCCGGGACGCCACACCCGCCTCGGCCAGCACCTTCTGCAGGCGGACCCCCTCGCCGCCGCCCTCCGACCCGCTCACCGCACTCCTCTGTTCGACCGCTCCTGCCAGCCTACGCAGCAGCCCTCGTCACACTCGCGGGCCGTGGCGCGACCTGGGGACAGGGACACCGACGAGGAGGGCCGGACCATGCTCGGACGCAAGACCTTCAGCCCCGACGAGATCTCCGGCCTCGGGCGCAGGGTGGCCTGCTCGTCACTCGTCGATGTCGTCCACGTCGGGCAGCAGCGGGGCGATCGGCGGCAGCTCGTCGATCGACTGCAGCCCCAGGCGCTCGAGGAACAGCTCGGTGGTGCTGTAGAGCGTGCCGCCGCCGACGTCCGTGCCCACCTCGATGATCAGCCCGCGGGCGGCGAGCGTCCGCATCACGCCGTCGACGTTGACGCCACGCACGGCCGCGACCCGCGAGCGGGTCACCGGCTGGCGGTAGGCCACGACGGCGAGGGTCTCGAGCGCCGCGCGGGTCAGGCGGGTGCGCTGCCCGTCGAGGACGAAGCGCTCGACGTAGGGGGCGAAGCGGTCGCGGCTGTAGAGCCGCCAGCCCTCGCCGGTCGCGCGCAGCTCCATCCCCCGCTCGCGCTCGGTGTAGTCGGCGGCCAGCCCCTCGAGCGCCTCCTTGACCCGGGCGACGGGCTGGCCCACGACGTCGGCGAGCTGGTCGGTCGGCGCCGGCGCGTCGACGACGAGCAGCACGGCCTCGAGCGCCGCGGTGAGCTCGGTGTCGGACGCGAGCGTCTCCTCGAGGTCCTCCTCGAGTGCGGCCAGCGGGTCCTGCTCGCTCACTCGTCCTCCGCGGTCGCGCCGGGGTCGTCGGCCGAGCTCCGCTCCGCGTCGTCGGTGGCGCTGCCCGCGTCACCCCCGGGCGCCCAGCGCACGCGCAGCTCGGCGAACGCCTCGGGCTGGTCGAGGGCGACGTCGCGGGCGCGGTAGAGCTCGAGCACCGCGAGGAAGCGTCCCACGACCTCGATGCCCTGCTCGCAGTCGGCGACCAGCTCGGCGAACGTGGCGGCCCCCCGCGTCCGGAGGCGCCCGGCGAGGATGGTCATCTGCTCGGGCACCGAGACCGTCGGGGCGTGCAGGTGGTCCAGGCCGACCGTCGGGGGTGGCTTGGGGCGGAAGACCGCCGCCGCGAGCTCGGCGAACCCGTCCGCGTCGACCCCGAGCTGGACCGGCGGGAGCATCTCGGCGAACCGCGGCTCCAGCGTCACCGCCCGCGGGTAGCGCATCCGCGCCGAGCCCTCGAGCTCGCGGAAGAGCGCCGCGACCTGCTGGTAGGCCCGGTACTGCAGCAGGCGCGCGAAGAGCACGTCGCGCGCCTCGAGCAGCGCGAGGTCCTCCTCGTCCTCCACCTCGGCCTGCGGCAGCAGCCGCGCGGTCTTGAGGTCGAGCAGCGTCGCCGCGACCACGAGGAAGCCCGTGGTCTCCTCGAGGTCGGCGTCGTCGCCGAGCGCCGTCGTGTAGGCGATGAAGTCGTCGGTGACCCTGCTCAGGGCGACCTCGGTGACGTCGAGCTCGTGGCGCCCGATGAGCTGGAGCAGCAGGTCGAAGGGCCCGGTGAAGTTCTCCAGGCTGACCTGGAACCGTGCGCGTTCCGGAGCCTCGGGTGTCAGCGTCACCGCGCGATGACCTCGCGGGCCAGGGCGCGGTAGGCCTCGGCGCCGGTGGAGCGCGAGGCCCACCGGGTGATGGGCTCGCCGGCCACGGTCGTCTCCGGGAACCGGACCGTGCGGTTGATGACGGCGTCGAAGACGAGCTCGCCGAACGCCTCGACGACGCGGGTCATCACCTCGCGCGTGTGCAGCGTGCGCGGGTCGTACATGGTGGCCAGGATGCCGGTGATCTCGAGCTTGGGGTTCAGCCGGTCCTGCACCTTCTCGATCGTGTCCATCAGCAGGGCGACCCCCCGCAGGCTGAAGAACTCGCACTCGAGCGGGATCAGGACGCCGTCGGCGCAGGCCAGGGCGTTGACCGTCAGCAGGCCCAGCGAGGGCTGGCAGTCGACGAGGACGTAGTCGTAGCGGTCGAGCACCGGCCCGATGGTGCGGCCCAGCGTCTGCTCGCGGCCGACCTCGGTGACCAGCTGGACCTCGGCGGCCGAGAGGTCGATGTTCGACGGCAGCAGGTCCATCCCCTCGACCGTGGTCGGGCGGATGACGTCGTCGATCGTCGTGCCCTTCTCCATGATCAGGTTGTAGATCGTGGTCTCGAGCTGGCGCGGCTGCACGCCCAGGCCCACCGACAGGGCGCCCTGCGGGTCGAAGTCGACCAGGAGCACCCGCCGGCCGTACTCGGCGAGCGCCGCGCCGAGGTTGATCGTGGAGGTCGTCTTGCCGACGCCGCCCTTCTGGTTGCACATCGCGAGGACCGTCGCGGGACCGTGCCCGTCGAGGGGGCCCGGGATCGGGATGTGCCGGCGCGGGCGCCCCGGGGGGACCTCGCCGGAGGTCTCCCTCGCCGCGTCGGTGCCGCCGCCGTTCGGCCGGGGCGCCTGCTCCGACGGCGCCTCGCTCGCCCGCCCGTCCGCCTGCTCGTCCGTCGTCCGGAGGACCGGCTGCGGGTTCGACATCGCGTGTCCCTCCCTCGCGTGCCCGGCCGTGTGCTCGTGCGATCAGCCTAGGAGCCGGTCGGGGCGGGTCGTGGCGCGACTCGCCGAGCAGGACGCGCGACACACGGCCGCGGTCACCGAGGGCCACCTGATCGGCCCGTATCGTCACGATCTTCCGATGGGCGGAAGGGGCGGCGACGCCGTCGTGTGACCACTCGCATACTCACCGTCCACTGTCGCCCCCCGTCGACACCACGAGGACGTGAGAATGACGACCCGACAGACCGATTCCGCGAGCCCGCGCGCCGCGACCGCCGGCTGGGTGCGCCCGCTGTGCTGGTCGGCGGTGGCCCTGGAGGGCTTCGACCTGGTGGTGCTGGGCGTGGTGCTGCCCGTGCTGCTGCGCGATCCCACCTGGGACCTCGACCCCGCCGGCGCCTCGGTGGTGGTCACCGTCGGGCTGCTCGGCGTCATGGTCGGCGCGCTGGCCGTCGGGCCGATCGCCGACGTCATCGGGCGCCGGGCCACGATGATCGCCACCGTCGCCGGGTTCTCGGTGCTGACGCTGGCGTGCGCGTTCGCCCCGAACCCCGAGGTGCTGGGCGTGCTGCGCTTCCTCGCCGGGATCGGGCTCGGCGGCGTGCTGCCGGTCGCGCTCGCCCTCGTCGCCGAGTACGCCCCCACCGGGCGGGGCAGCAGCGCCACCACGATCCTCATGACCGGCTACCACGTCGGCGCGGTGGCGACGGCGCTGCTCGGGATCCTGCTGATCCCGTCGCTCGGCTGGCAGGCGATGTTCGTCGCCGGCGCGATCCCGGCGGTGATCCTGCTGCCGCTGATCATCATGCGTCTGCCGGAGTCGGCGGAGTACCTGCAGCGGCGGGGCGCGAAGGACTCGAGCTGGCGGCGCGAGAAGCGCAACCCGCTCGCCACGCTGTTCCGCGACGGCCTGGCGCGGCCGACCATCGCGTTCTGGATCGCATCGTTCATGGGCCTGCTGCTCGTGTACGGGCTGAACACCTGGCTGCCCGAGATCATGCGCTCGGCGGGCTACGAGCTCGGCGCCGCGCTGGCCCTGCTGCTCGTGCTCAACGTCGGCGCGATCCTCGGCCTCCTGCTCGCCGGCACCGTCGCCAACCGGATCGGCGTGCGCCCGGCGACGATCGCGTGGTTCGCGGCGGCGACGCTCTTCCTCGCGCTCCTGTCGATCCGCCTGCCCGGGATCGGCGTCTACGTGAGCGTGCTGCTCGCGGGCATCTTCGTGTTCTCCGCGCAGGTGCTGGTCTACGCGTACGTCTCGCAGCTCTACCCCGCCGAGGCCCGCGGCACGGCGCTCGGCACGGCCAGCGGTGTCGGGCGCCTCGGCGCCATCACCGGCCCGATCCTCGGCGGCGCCCTGCTCCAGGCCGGCGTCGCCTACCCGTGGGGCTTCTACGCCTTCGCGGTCGTCGCCGCCCTGGGCGCCGTCGGCGTCGCCCTCGTCGGCCGGGCGCCCGCACGGACGTAGACCGTTCCGAGTACGTGAGCGAACTTCGGGGCCATAGCCCCGAAGTTCGCTCACATCAGGAAACGGACCACCGCCGTCGCGATCTGGTCGGCGACGACGTCGGGCGCGTGCAGCGGGAGCACGACGTGGCTGATCGTGAGCCGCGCGGCGATCTCGGCCGCCGCGCTCGCCGTCGCCGCGTCGAGCTCGGGGCGGCGGCGCTGCAGGAACGCCGCGGCGCGGTCGCGGGCCGCGGTGATCAGCGGCTCCGCCTCGCTGGTCAGCAGGGGCAGCAGGTCCTCGGCACCCTGGCCGGTGAGCAGCACCCGCAGCAGCGGGTCGCGGGCCACGGTGTCGAGCGTCGTGCGCACCGCCTCGACCCAGGCCCGGTACACGTCGTCCTCGCCGTCGAGCGCCGCCTCGAGCCCGGCCAGGAACTCCTCGGTGCGGCGCAGCACCAGCGCCGCGGCCAGCCCCTGCTTGCTCGCGAACTCGTTGTAGAGCGTCTGGCGGCTCACGCCGATGCCCTCGGCGACGTCCTGCAGGCGCAGCCCGCGCCAGCCGCCGGCGACGAGCAGCTCGGCCGCCCGCTCGAGCGCCTCGTCGCGGACGAGATCGCGGGTGCGGTCGGCGAACGTCCGGGCGGGCACGGCGCCGAGCCTAGACGCTGATGAGCCGCACGTCTCCTCCGTGGACACGAAAGCGATTCGTGTCTAACGTGTCGACGCAGCAGGTCCCGGTGTCCTGGAGGTGGCCGTGTCCCTGGTCCGTACCGCGACGGGCGAGCGCCTGTCGTCCGTCGTCCTCACGCCGATGCCCGCGGGCGTGGACCGGCGCCTGTTCGAGAAGACCCGCCCGCGCCGGGCCGTGCCGCTCGCGGCACCGCCCGCCGGGTCGGGTCTGCGCGCCGTCCCGGGCGACGCCGGCCCGCCGGTCATCGGGCACACGCTGTCCTACATCCGCTACGGCAGCGCCTTCACGCGTGCCCGGCACGCCGCGCTCGGCCCGGTCTCGTGGTGCGGGTTCGTCGGCGAGCACGTCGTCATCGCGGCCGGCCCCGACGCCACGCACCAGGTGCTGACCAACCCCGACAAGGCCTACTCGCAGGACGGCTGGCGCTTCCTCGTCGACGACTTCTTCCACCGCGGCCTCATGCTGCTCGACGGCGACGACCACCGCGTCCACCGCCGCGTCATGCCGGAGGCCTTCACCGCGCCCCGCATCCGCGGATACGTCGACCGGACCGTCCCGGTGCTCCGCGAGGCCATCCCGTCCTGGCCCCGTGACCAGCAGCTCCGCATCTACCCGATGCTCAAGAGCCTGACCCTCGACGTCGCCACCCACGTGTTCATGGACGACCGGTCGGGCCCGGAGGCCGACGCCGTCAACCAGGCGTTCATGGACTGCGTCCAGGCGGCAAGCTCGATCGTGCGCCGCGACCTGCCCGGCACCCGCTACCGCGCCGGCCTGCGCGGGCGCGCCCTGCTCGAGCGCTACTTCCGCATGGCGCTCCCGGCCAAGCGGGCCGGCGAGGGCGACGACCTGTTCTCGGTGCTGTGCCGCGCCCGGACCCCGGAGGGCGAGGCGTTCACCGACGACGACGTCGTGAACCACATGATCTTCCTGATGATGGCCGCCCACGACACCTCGACGATCACCAGCGCCGCCGCGGCGTACTACCTCGCCGCGAACCCGGAGTGGCAGGAGAGGGCGCGCGCGGAGTCGCTCGCGCTCGGCGACGGTCCGCCCGACCTGGCCGCCCTGCAGTCGCTGACCACGCTCGACCTCGTCATCAAGGAGGCGCTGCGGCTCGCGGCGCCGGTACCGGTCGTGATGCGCCGGACGACGAAGGACACCGCCCTGCTGGGTCACTTCCTGCCGGCGGGCCAGCTCGTCATGGCGGCGGGGGCGACCAACCACCACGACCCGGCGGTCTGGACCGACCCCGACGTGTTCGACCCCGAACGCTTCGCCGAGCCACGCCGCGAGGACAAGGCCCACCGCGACGCCTGGATCCCGTTCGGCGGCGGCGTGCACAAGTGCCTGGGGATGCTCTTCGGCTCGCTCGAGGTCACCGCGATCCTGCACGAGCTGCTGCGGAACCACCGGATCGCCGTCGCGCCGGGCTACCGGCCGCGCTGGGACAACACCTCGCTGCCCGTCCCCGCCGACGGCCTCCCCCTGCGCCTGGAGCCCCTGCGCTGACCGGCTCATGTGAGCGACATTCCCGGCTATGGCCGGGAATCTCGCTCACGTACGGGCGCGGGGGTGGGCCATCGCGAAGACCTCGCGCAGGGTGTCGACGGTGACCTGGGTGTAGATCTGCGTCGTGGTCACCGAGGCGTGGCCGAGCAGCTCCTGCACGATGCGCAGGTCGGCGCCGCCGTCGAGCAGGTGGGTCGCGAACGAGTGGCGCAGCGTGTGCGGGGAGATCGCGCCGCCGACCCCCGCGCGGTCGGCGGCCGCGCGCAGCGACGCCCACGCGCTCTGGCGCGACAGGCGCGCGCCCCGCGCGTTGAGGAACAGCGCCGGCGTGCCCCGCCCCCGGCTCGCGAGCCCCGGGCGCGCCCGCACCCGGTAGGCCTCGAGGGCGGCGAGTGCCGGGCGCCCGATCGGCACGATCCGCTCCTTGCCGCCCTTGCCCGCCAGCCGCACCGCGCGCTGGGTCACGTCCACGTCGTCGACGTCCAGCCCGACCGCCTCGGAGATGCGCGCCCCGGTGGAGTAGAGCAGCTCGAGCAGGGCGCGGTCGCGGACGCCGGCGAGGTCGTCGGCCTCGCCGCCCCGCGCCTCGAGCAGCCGCCCGACCGTGGCGACGTCGAGCGCCTTCGGCAGCCGGCGCGGCGGCGACGGCGGGTGCACCTCGCGGGCCACGTCGATCGCCACCATGCCCTCGGCCAGCGCGAAGCGGTGCAGGCCCCGCACGGCCACGACGGCGCGGGTCGCCGACGCCGTGGCCAGCGGCGCCCGCCCGTGCGCGCCGGTGCGCAGCCCGACGAGGAAGTCGCCCACGTGCCGCTCGGTGACCTCGGCGAGGTCGCGCACCCCGGCGGCCTCGAGGTGCTCCAGGTAGCGCCGCAGGTCCCGCCGGTAGGACGCGAGCGTGTTCTCCGCCGTGCCCCGCTCCACCAGCAGGTGGTCGAGGTAGGCGGTGACCGCCGCGTCCGGCGCCGTCACCCCGGCAGCACCTCGGCCAGGGGCCGCACCGGCAGGTCGTGCGCCTCGCCCACGGCCTCCGAGGTCAGTTCGCCGTCGACGACGTTGACGCCCCGCGCCAGCGCCGGATCGGCGGCCGCGGCGTCCGCGAGCCCCCGGTCGGCGAGGGCGACCACGTAGGGCAGCGTGACGCCGGTGAGCGCCCGCGTCGACGTGGTCGGTACCGCGCCCGGGACGTTCGCGACGCAGTAGAAGATCGAGTCGTGCACGCGGTACGTCGGCTCCGCGTGGGTGGTGGGGCGGGTGTCGGCGAAGCATCCGCCCTGGTCGACGGCCAGGTCGACGAGCACGGACCCGCTGCGCATCTGCGCGACGAGCTCGTTGGGCACCAGCACCGGCGCCTTCGCGCCCGGCACCAGCACCGCCCCGATCACGAGGTCGGCCTCGCGGCACGCGCGCTCGACCTCCGGGGTGCTCGACAGGACGGTCCGCACGCTGCCGGAGAAGATCTCGTCGACGCGGCGCAGCGCGCGCACGTTGACGTCGAGGACCTCCACCGACGCCCGCAGCCCGACCGCGATCGTCGTGGCCGCGAGCCCCGAGGTCCCCGCGCCGATCACCGCGACCCGGCCCGGCCGCACGCCGGGCACCCCGCCGAGCAGCACGCCGCGCCCGCCCTGCGCGTTCTCCAGGTGGTGCGCGCCGACCTGCGGCGCCATGCGGCCCGCGATCTCGCTCATCGGCGCGAGCAGCGGCAGCGCCCCGTCCTCGGTCTGCACGGTCTCGTACGCGACGGCCGTGGCGCCCGCGTCGAGCAGCGCCTGCGTGCACTCGCGCGACGCCGCGAGGTGCAGGTAGGTGAACAGCACCTGGTCGCGCCGCAGCCGGTGGTACTCCTCGGCGACCGGTTCCTTGACCTTGAGCAGCAGGTCGCTCGAGGCCCAGACGTCGTCGGCGGAGTCGATCACCGTGGCGCCCGCCTCGCGGAAGGCGTCGTCGGTGATCGCCGACCCGACCCCGGCGCCGGTCTCCACCATGACCTCGTGGCCACGCCGCACGAGCTCGGTGACGCCGATGGGCGTCAGCGCCACCCGGTCCTCGTGGTCCTTGACCTCCCGCGGCACGCCCACCTTCATGGCGGGACCATAGCCGGGCCCGCCGCCCCCGTCGGCCCGCCGCGCGCGGGCGCGACACACTGATCGTCGTGCGACTCGGGACCACGCTGCCGCAGTTCGGGGACGCCGTCGACGAGGCCGACCGGATCGGCGCCTTCGCGGCCGCGGCCGAGGAGGCCGGCGCCGCGAGCCTGTGGGTCGGCGATCGCCTGCTCGCCGCCGTCGACCCGCAGGTCGGCTACGCCGGCACCGACACGGTCCCCGTCGAGTTCCGCCGCGCCCTGGATCCGTTCGCCCTGCTCGCGGTCGCGGCAGCGGCGACGTCACGCGCGGTGCTCGGCACCAGCGTCCTGGTCGGGCCGCTCTACCCGCCGGCGGTGCTGGCCCGCTCGCTGGGCACCATCAGCGCGATCGCCGGCGCGCGGCTCGTCGCGGGCCTCGGCATCGGCTGGTCGCCCGAGGAGTACGCCGGCGCCGGACTGGACTTCGACCACCGCGGAGCCCGGCTCGACGAGCTGCTCGACGGCCTCGACACCCTGTGGTCGGACATGCCCGCGCCCCTGCCCGGCCCGCGCTTCCCGCTGCCCGCCGTGCACGTCGACACCCCGCGCGAGCGACCGGCGGTCTATCTCTCGGCGTGGACCGACTCCGCGCTGCGCCGCGTCGGGCGCCGCGCCGACGGGTGGCTGCCGGTCGGCCGCCTGCCCGCCGACGACCTCGAGGGCCAGGCGCGCGCCCTGTGCCGCTTCCGCGCGAACGTCGACGCCGCCGCCACCGAGGCCGGCCGCGACCCCGCCGACGTCGGCACCGCGCTGCGGGTCGACGTCGCCGCGGGCGTGGACGCGGCCGCGATCGCCGACGGCACCCGACGCCTCGTCGACGCCACGGGGTTCACCGACGTCTTCGTCGACCCGATGTATGCCGCACCGGGGATCGACGCGACCCTCGAGCTGGTCCACGAGGTCCTGCGCCGCGTCGCGTGAACCGGCGCCGCCGGCCGGCGACGGACGACGTCCTCCGACGGTCCCCGGGCGCTGGCACGATGACCGCGATGAGCAGGATGGCGCGGCGCGAGGCGACCGCGGCGCCGACGCGGCAGGGGGACCCCGATGGCCGCTGAGCCCGGCGACGTCGCGCCGGTGGTGCCGCTCGTCCGGACGCCGCGGTGGGACTGGGTGCCGCGCACGAAGCTGTTCCGCCCGCCGCCGGCGGAGGACACGGTGCCCGACCCGGAGCTGCTCGCCCGCACCGCGCGCGCCGTCGGGGAGGTCCCCGTGACGGTCGTCGTCGCGGCCGCGGGCGCCGGGAAGAGCACGCTGGCCTCGTCGGTGGTCGAGCGCTGCGCCCGCCGCGCAGGGTGGCTGCGGTTCGACGAGCTCGACGACGACCCGGCGAGTGTCGTCGAGCTCCTGGTCCGGGCCCTCGACCCGCTGGTCGACGGCGGCTGCGCCGGGTCGCGCCAGCTGCTCGACACCGGTCTGCCCGCGTCGGCCGATCCCCGGCGGGCGATCGGGGTGCTGGTCAACGACCTGGTGGTCGCCGAGCCGCCGCCGCTGCTCCTGGTGCTCGACGACCTGCACACCCTCGGGGCGCCCGGTGTCCGCGCGGTGCTCGACTACCTCGTCGCGAACCTCCCGCCCGCGCTGCACCTGCTGGTGACCGCCCGCCGGGAGCCGCCGCTGCCGATGCCGCGGCTGCGCGCCCGGGCGCAGATCCACGAGGTGCACGACGCCGACCTGCGGATCTCCCCGGAGCGCGCCGAGGTCCTCCTCAACGACCGGCTGGGCCTCGCGCTGTCCCGCGAGCGGGTGCGCGAGGTGGTCGCGGCGGCCGGCGGGTGGACCACCGGGGTGCGCCTGCTCGGCACCGCGCCGGAGGCGCTCGACGACTACCTCGACGCCGAGGTCCTCGGGGCGGAGACCCCCGAGCTGCGCCGCTTCCTGCTCGACACCGCCGTGCTCGACGTCCTCGAGCCCGCGGTGTGCGCCGCGGTCACCGGGCGCGACGACGCGCCGGCCCTGCTCGCGACCGCGCGCGCCCGGCTCGGCCCGCTCCTGCTCGTCGCCGACCCCGGAGCCGCCGACCCCGGAGCCGCCGACCCCGGGGCCGCCGACCCCGGGGCCGCCGACCCCGGGGCCGCCGACCGTGGCCCCGTGCTGCGCCACCACGACCTGCTGGCCGCGGCCCTGCGCCGCCGGCTCGCCGCCGAGGACCCGGCGCGGGTCCCGGACCTGCACCGCAGCGCAGCGGCCGCCGTCGCCGACCCGGCCGCCCGGGTGGAGCACCTGCTCGCCGCCGGCGCAGGTGCCGAGGCCGCCGACGCCGTGGCCGCGCTCGCCGGCCCCGACTTCCCCCGCCCCGCCGAGCTCCACCACCTCGAGACCTGGATCCGCCGCCTGCCGCCCGCCGACGTGACCGCCCGACCCCGCCTCGGCGTCCTGGCCGGGTTCGCCGCCGTGCAGCGCGGCCGCCTCGCGGAGGCGACGGCCCTGCTCGAGCCGGCGCTGGCGGCAGCGACCGCCGCCGGGCCCGCCGAGCGCGTGACGCAGTGGCTCGCGGCCCGCGCGTTGCACGTCGCTACCGCCGACCACGCCCGGCTCGTCCCGATCCTCGCTGCGCTCGAGGACGACCCGGCGTTCGCCCGCCTGTCCCCGTCCGCCCGCGCCGAGCACCACCTCTCCCGGGCCTACGCCGCGGCCCACACCGGGGACGGCGACGCGTGCGCGGCGCGCACCCGGACCGCCGTCGCCGTGGCCGTGTCGTCGGGGGACGACGGCGTCCTCGAGGTCCTGGCCCGGCACCTCGGTCCCCTGCTGATCGGCCACGAGGGGGGCGTCGACCTCGTCGCCGAGCACGTGGCGCGCACCGAGGCGCACCCGCACCCGACGCCGCTGATCCGGCTGGGCACGCTCGTGCAGCGGGCGTACCTCGGTCTGCTCACCGTGCGGTGGAACGAGGCCGACGCGGCGGTGACCGAGGCCGCGGACCTGCCCGAACGCCTGGGCGGCCTGCCCTATCTGCGCGCCACCCTCGACTGGGTCCGGGCGGCCGTCGCCCACGCGCGCGGCGACCTCGCCCTCGCCGAGGCCCGCTGCCGCCCCGACACCGAGACCGCCACCGACCTGGACCGCGACCTCGTCCCCGTGCGCCACGCGCTCCTCGCGCGCGTCCTGCGCCGCCAGGGCCGCACCGCGGAGCTGGACGCCCTGGCGCGGGGCACCACCCCCGGCGGGCACCCGCTCGGCCGGGTCGCGGGGGCCGTCGTGCGGGCCCAGGCCTCGCTGGCCGCCGGGGACCCGGCCGGCGCCGCCGAGCACCTGGCGCGGGGCGGCACGGTGGTGGTCGCGCCGTTCCTCGTCCCGTCGTCCCTCGACCGGGCACTGGTGCTCGCCGCGGCGGGCCGCCACGCCGAGGCGGTGGGCGCGACCCGCGAGGTCGTGGAGACCGCTCGCCGGTGGCGGATGCCCGGCCTGCTCGCGCTGGCCGGGGACGAGGTGCGGCCACTGCTCGAGGAGGTCGGCGGCCGCACCGTTGATCGCGTTCGCGGTCGCGGTGGTGGGCCTCGCCCGCTGGGCCGAGCCGGCCGCCCCGCGCGCGGCGGCCGCCCTCACCGTCCTGTGCCTCGCCGGCACCGCCGGCGGCGTCGCCTTCGGCGTCGACGGGGTGCAAGCCGGTCTGTTCGGCACGCCCGGCCTCGACGAGGTGAACCTGATCGGCGCCCTGGCCCTGCGCGGTCCCGGGCTGCTGTTCCCGCCGTCGATGGTCGCGCTCGCGGTGCTGCTGGGCGTCACGGGCCGGGCCTCCCGGCCCGTGGCCGCGGCCTTCGCCCTGGCCGCGCTGCTCTTCCCGGTCGGGCGGATCTTCAGCCTGCTGCCCGTCGCGGTGGTCACCGACCTGCTCCTCATCGCGACGATGGGCATCCTCGGCCTGGGGCTCCTGCGCGGGACCAGCCCCCGATCCGTCCCGACCCGCCGGGAGATCGTCACCGCCTGACCCGTCGTCGACCCCCACGGCCGGCCCGCCCTCCGGGACGAGCCGGCCGTGACGTCGTGCGGGGCGCGCGGTGGTAAGTGCTCAGCGACGCGCGGCGCGCCGGGCGGCGAACTGCGCCGGGCGGTCGAGCCATTCCGCGTCGACGGGCCGGGCCGCGGAACGGCCGTCGCGCACCGCCGCCGCGGCGAACACTCCCGCCACGCACGGCCCGTTGACCAGCGCCCCCGACATCGCGCCGGTGACGAGGTCGTCGAGCGGGATCCGGCGGATCACGAGGTCCGCCTCCTCGTCGTCGCCGCTCGCCGGGCGCTCCACCGCGCGCAGCCCGCGGGCGAGGAACACGCGCACCGACTCGTCGGCGAAGCCGGGGCAGCCCACGATGTCGACGAGCGTCGACCACTCGTCGGCCTCGATGCCGACCTCCTCGACCAGCTCGCGCCGCGCCGCCACGACCGGCTCCTCGGACGGGTCGTCGAGCAGCCCCGCGGGCATCTCCCAGATCCGCCGGCCCAGCGCGGGCCGGTACTGGTAGATCATGACGAGGCGGTCGTCCTCGTCGAGCGCCGCGATCGCGACGGCGCCGAAGTGCTCGACCTTCTCCCGTCCGGCGATCCGCCCGCCGGGCATCCGCACGTCGTCGCGGCGCAGCGCGAAGATCGGGCCCTCGTACAGGGTCTCGCTGTCCACGACGGCGAAGTCGTGGGACGGGTCTGCGCGATGGGGATCGGCGAGCGAGTCGGGCGTGCGGGGTGCCGTCACGAGGTCGCGCCGGCCGGCTCGTCGAGCACCTCGTCCACCGAGCCCACGGAATCCGTCCCGTTGCCGGTCTCCAGGTCCAGACGCTGCGACGCCAGGTGGCGCAGCGCCGCGGCGACGAACGCGCGGAACAGCGGGTGCGCGCGGGTCGGGCGGCTCTTGAGCTCGGGGTGCGCCTGGGTGCCGACGAAGAACGGGTGCTCGTCGCGGGGCAGCTCGACGAACTCGACGAGCGCGCCGTCCGGCGACGTGCCGGAGAAGACCAGCCCGGCCTCGGCGAGCCGCTCGCGGTAGGCGTTGTTGACCTCGTAGCGGTGGCGGTGCCGCTCGGTGATCCGCCCCGTCCCGTAGGCCGCGCGCGTGATCGTCTCGGGTGCGAGCAGCGCGGGCCAGGCGCCGAGGCGCATCGTGCCGCCCATGTCGCGCTCGCCGGCGACGACGTCGGTCTGGTCGGCCATCGTCGAGATCACCGGGTGCGGGGTGTCCTCGTCGAACTCGGCGGAGTTCGCGCCCTCCAGGCCGGCCATCGACCGCGCGGCGTGGATGACCATGCACTGCAGGCCCAGGCACAGCCCCAGCGCCGGGATGCCGCGGCGGTGGGCGTGGTCGAGCGCGCCGACCTTGCCCTCGATGCCCCGGATGCCGAAGCCGCCGGGGACGAGGATGCCGTCGACGCCCGCGAGCGCGGCGGCGGCACCGGCCGGCGTCTCGCACTCGTCGGAGCCCACCCAGCGCACGGCGACGCGGGCGCGGTGGGCGAACCCGCCGGCGCGCAGGGCCTCGGTGACCGAGAGGTAGGCGTCGGGCAGGTCGACGTACTTGCCGACGATCGCGATCTCGACGGTCTCGGTGGGGTGGTGCACGCGGTCGAGCAGGTCGCCCCAGACGGTCCAGTCGACGTCGCGGAACGGCAGCCCGAGCCGGCGGACGACGTAGGCGTCGAGGCCCTCGGTGTGCAGTACCTTCGGGATGTCGTAGATCGACCGCGCGTCCGGGCAGGCGACGACGCCGTCCTCGTCGACGTCGCACATGAGGCTGATCTTGCGCGTCATGTCGTCGGGGATGGCGCGGTCGGCGCGCAGCACCAGCCCGTCGGGCTGGATACCGATGTTGCGCAGCGCGGCCACCGAGTGCTGGGTCGGCTTGGTCTTGAGCTCGCCCGACGGCGCGAGGAACGGGACCAGCGAGACGTGCAGGAAGAAGCAGTTGTCGCGGCCGACCTCGTGGCGCAGCTGGCGCGCGGCCTCGAGGAAGGGCAGCGACTCGATGTCGCCGACGGTGCCGCCGACCTCGGTGATCACCACGTCGGGCGCCGGGTCGTCGGTGCGCATCGCCAGCACCCTGGACTTGATCTCGTCGGTGATGTGCGGGATGACCTGCACGGTGTCGCCGAGGTACTCGCCGCGCCGCTCCTTGGCGATGACGCTCGAGTACACCTGCCCGGTCGTCACGTTGGCCCGGGCGGACAGGTCACGGTCGAGGAACCGCTCGTAGTGCCCGATGTCGAGGTCGGTCTCGGCCCCGTCCTCGGTCACGAAGACCTCGCCGTGCTGGAACGGGTTCATCGTCCCGGGGTCGACGTTGAGGTACGGGTCGAGCTTCTGCATCGTCACGCGCAGGCCGCGTGCGGTGAGCAGCTGGCCGAGGCTCGACGCCGTCAGCCCCTTGCCCAGCGACGAGGCGACGCCCCCGGTGACGAACACGTGCTTGGTCGTCCGCGCCGGCTGCATGATCAGGACCCCGCAGGCATCCGAGGAGAAGCTCCGCCATTCACGGGGCTTCAGGGTAACGGACCTCGTCCCCGCCCCCGCCGAGCGACCCTCACCCCGCGGCGGGCTGCGGCGTAAAGGTGCCCGCGGCGGGCCCGTAGACGCCGGTCCGTCCGTCGGCCTGCTCGCGCAGAGCCAGCACGCTCGCGACCCGCGAGGCCGGGCCCTGCAGCCCGTCGACGGTGGACAGCCCCGAGCGCAGCGCCGGGTCCGCACGCACGGCCGTCACCGCTCCGGACCCGGTGCGCCCGGCGAGCACGGCGCCCGCGCCCACCCGGTCCATCTCCCCCGCGATCCGCGCGAGCACGGTGTCGCGGGCCGGGTCGGCGCCGCCGCCGGCCACGACGAGCGCGAGCTCGCCCGGCGCGGCACCGGGCCCGTCGGGGGCCCGGACGTACCCCGCGTCGGAGAGCGCCCGCAGCGCCGTCGCGACCTCCGCGCCGGTGGTCTGCTCGCCCACGCCGCTCGGACGGGCCACCAGCAGCGACGCGAGCAGCGAGCCCGTGAGCGTGCCGGTGTCGGTGGTCGTCGGCAGCTGCGCCCCGGCGGGCAGCAGCCGCGGCACCAGTGCCCGCAGCGCCTCGGCGCGGTCGGGCGCGACGGCGGCGTCGGTCAGGGCCACCCGGCCCGCCACGCGCCCGCCCGCGCGGGCGACGAGCTCGGACACGGCGTCGACGTCGGCCGGGTCCGCGCCCGGTGCGGCGACGACCGCGACCCCCCGACCCGACAGCACGTTCGCGACCGTCGACGGCGCGCCGGCGCCGACGAGGCGCTCGGTGGCCAGCAGCTGGGCACTCGCCGCGTCGCGCTCGCCCCGCATGGCGACGACCTCGGCGGCGAGCTGGTCGCGGTCCGAGGTCAGGGCCCCCAGCACCCGCCCCGACAGCGCCGAGGCCCCCAGGACCACACCGAGCGCGAGCGCCAGCAGCACCGCCGCGATCGACACGACGTGGTAGCGCAGCGACATCACGTCCCGACCCCCTGGGCGGCGGCCAGCGCGGCCGCCCACCCCTCGCGCACGAGCATCACGATCGCCTCGGCGAGCCCGCTCGCGAACAGCGCCGTCGCGCCGACCGCCATCACGGCCAGCAGCAGGAGCAGGACCGCCCCCGTGGTCACCCGGTGGCGGTGCAGCGCGGCCACCGCGGACGCGTCCACCAGCGTCGGGCCCAGGCGCAGCCGCGTGAGCACCGTCGACGGGTTGCTCCCCGAGCGGCCGCGGTCGAGGAACCCCGACAGGGTCGCGTCGAACCCGCACGCGACGACCAGCGAAGCGCCGTGGCGCTGGGCGAGGATCAGGGCCATGTCCTCGGGGTTCGCCGACGACGGGAACCCGACCGGGTCGATGCCGGCGTCCTGCAGGCGGGCCAGCCCCGCGATGTGCCCGTCGGTGTCGGCCGGGATCACGACGTCGACGGCCTTGCGCGCGAGCTCCGGGTCGATCTCCAGGGCGGTGCCGACGACCACCGCGGGCGTGAACCCGACGGTCCTGAGCAGCGCGGCGCCGCCGCCCACCCCGACGAGCACCGGGCGCTCCTCGCGCACGAAGTGCTTGAGCCGGCGCAGCTCCTCCACGCGGTCCGACCCGCCCGCGACGACGAGCACCGTCCGGCCGTTCATCGCGGTCTCGAGCCCGGGGACGCCGACGCCGTCGAGCAGCATCGCCCGCTCGCGGCCCATGAACTCCGTGGTGTTCGCCGAGAACGCCTCCAGCTGCGCGGCGAGCCCCGAGCGGGCCTCGGCGAGCTGGTCGGCGACGGTCTCGGCGGTCTGCGAGAAGCCGCGGGCGACCTCGTCTTCGCCGAGGTAGACGCCGCCGTCGTGCAGGCGGACCGGGGCGCCGTCGCGCACGCGGCGCAGGACGCCGTCGCCGACGTCGTCGACGAGCGCCACCCCGGCGTCGGTGAGGATCTCCGGGCCGAGGTTCGGGTAGCGCCCCGAGATCGACGGCGAGACGTTGATGACGCCGGCGACGCCCGCGTCGACGAACGCGTGGGCGGTGGCCCGGTCGAGGTCGACCTGGTCGATCACCGCGATGTCGCCGCGCCCGAGCCGGCGCAGCAGCTCCGGGGAGACCTCACCGCCCGAGCGCCCGCCGAGACGCGCCGTCCCGACGACGCCGGCGGGCGCCTCCTTCGTGCGTCCCCGTGGCCACTTCATGCCCGCCACCCCGCACCCGTGCCGCGACCCATGCCCCCGATGGTCGTCGGCGGGACGCCGGGGACGGAGCCGACGCGCCGAGGGGACGCCCGCCGGTCACCCGGCCCGGCGACTCCGGCGGGCCCCGTTACGCCGCGTGGTCGCACCGCGACTGATCGGCGTCGGCGCCTCGGCGCCCGCCGCCCCGCCCTCGGTGCCCGCGGACCGGTCGGCCGCCGCGGCCGCGAGCAGCTCCTCGGCATGGGCGCGCCCGGTCTCGGTCTCCTCGGTGCCCGCGAGCATGCGCGCCAGCTCGATCGTCCGCTCGCCGTCGTCCAGGGTCCGCACAGCACTGCGCGTGACGCCGTCGGTGTCGCCGGCGTCGGCCAGCCCGCCCTTGTCGACCACGAGGTGACGATCGGCATAGGCCGCGACCTGCGCCAGGTGGGTGACGACCACCACCTGGTGGGTGCGGGC
Source organism: Actinomycetospora lutea (assembly GCF_028737205.1). Taxonomy (GTDB): domain Bacteria; phylum Actinomycetota; class Actinomycetes; order Mycobacteriales; family Pseudonocardiaceae; genus Actinomycetospora; species Actinomycetospora lutea. Next base: position 33,543 of record NZ_JAQZAL010000044.1, read on the forward strand.
GAGGCGCGCGAGCCGGCGCCCGACCTCGACCGCCGCGCGCCCGCCGACCCCGGCATCGACCTCGTCGAACACGAGCGTCGGCGTGGTGTCCGCGCCCGCGAGCACGACCTCGACCGCGAGCATGACCCGCGAGAGCTCGCCGCCCGAGGCGCCCTTGTGGACCGGGAGCGCCGGCGCGCCGGCGTGCGGCGTGAGCAGGAGCTCGACCTCGTCGACGCCGTCGGGCCCGGCGACCACGCAGCGCCCGTCGACCCGGAGCGCGGCCGGGTCCGTGGACGGCGCCTCCTTCACCCCGACCGCGAGCTGCACCGACGCCGAGCCCATGGCCAGGCCGTCGAGCTCGGCGGAGACGGCGGCGCCGAAGCGGTCGGCGGCCTCGCGGCGTGCCGCCGACACCGCCGCGGCGTGCCCGGCGACCTCGCCGGCGAGCTGCTCGGCCTCCGCGGCCAGCGCGGCGAGCGCCTCGTCGGAGGTGTCGAGACCCTCGAGCCGGCGGCGCGCCTCGTCGGCCCACGCCAGGACCCCGTCGACGTCGGCGGCGTACTTGCGGGTCAGCCCCTTGAGATCGGCCTGGCGGGCGAGCACCTGCTCGAGGCGCTGCGGGTCGGCCTCGAGGCGCTCGAGGTAGTCGGTGAGCTCCGCGGCGGCGTCGCCCAGCAGCGCGGCCGCCTCGGCGAGGCGGGGGTCGAGGCCGGCGAGCGCCGGGTCGTCGCTGCCCTGCAGGCGGCGTCGCGCCTCACCCAGCAGCCCGACCGCGTCCGGCTCCTCGCCCGTGCCGTCGGACGGGCCCGCGAGCGCGGCGACGGCGCCCGCGGCGGTGGCGCGCAGGTCGTCCGCGTCGGCTAGGCGGCGGGCCTCGGCCACGAGGTCGGCGTCCTCGCCGGGCTGCGGGTCGACCGACTCGATCTCGGTGAGCCCGTGGCGCAGCATGTCGGCCTCGCGGCTCATCTCGCGCGCCTGCTCGCGCCGGCGGGTCAGCTCGGTGACCGCGTGCCGCCACGCCGTGCGCGCGCGCCGGTAGGCGGCCAGCGGCTCGGCGACCGCGGCGCCGGCGAACCGGTCGAGCACCGCGCGCTGCTCGGCCGCGCGCAGCAGCCGCAGCGCCTCGTGCTGGCCGTGCACCGCCAGCGCCGCGTCGGTGACGTCGCCGAGCACCGCCATCGGCACCGAGCGCCCGCCGAGGTGGGCACGCGAGCGCCCGTCGGCCGAGACCGTGCGCGCGGCGATGAGGCTGCCGTCGTCGTCGAGCGCGGCCCCGGCGTCGGCGGCGAGGTGGAGGGCCGAGCGCGGCGCCTCGTCGGCGTCCTCGTCCGGTGGGTCGTCCTCGAGCGCGTCGGCCGGGGGCAGCAGGAAGCGCCCCTCGACCGTGGCGCGCGTGGCTCCGCGACGGACACGCGAGGAGTCGGCGCGGCCGCCCCCCAGCAGGTGCAGCCCCGTGACCACCATCGTCTTGCCGGCCCCGGTCTCTCCCGTGACCACGGTGAGCCCGGGGTGCAGATCGAGGGTGGCATCCTCGATCACCCCGAGGCCCTGGATCCTCAGCTCGGCGAGCACGGCCTCACGATAACCACGCCCCCCGACGCCGCGGGGCCGAACACGCCGATCCGATCGAACACATGGTCGAACGGTCGGTGCCGGGCGGTCGGCGGATCAGCCCCCGGCTCAGCGCTGCCGCCCGCGCCACCCCTGCACCGGCAGACCGAACTTCCGCACGAGCCGGTCGGTGAACGGCTGGACGCGCAGCCGCGCCAGCAGCACCGGGTTGCGCCCGCGCACCACCTCGACGCGCGAACCCGGCGGCAGCTCGATGGTGCGCCGCCCGTCGCAGACGAGCACGCCGGCGTCCCCGCGGCCCGACACCTCGAGCGCCACCGACGAGTCCGGCGAGATCACCAGGGGCTTCGCGAACAGCGCGTGCGCGTTGCTCGGCACCAGCAGCATCGCCTGCACCTCGGGCCACACCACGGGCCCGCCCGCCGAGAAGGCGTAGGCCGTCGAGCCCGTCGGCGTCGCGCAGAGCACCCCGTCGCAGGCGAACTCCGACACCGGGCGTCCGTCGACCTCGAGCACCACGTCGAGCAGCCGCGCCCAGTTCATCTTCTCGACGATCGCCTCGTTGAGCGCCCACGTCCGGCCCAGCTCGGTGCCGTTCTGGTGGGCGACGACGTCGACGGTCATCCGCTCCTCGACGCGGTAGGTGCGCCCGACGACGGCGTCGAGCACCTCGTCGAGGTCGTCGAGGTCGGCCTCGGCCAGGAAGCCGACCCGCCCGAGGTTGACACCCAGCATCGGCACCCGCGCGTGGCGCGCGAGCTCGGCGGCGCGCAGCAGCGTGCCGTCCCCGCCGAGCACCAGGACGATCTCCATGCCGAGCGCGGCGTCGGACTCGGCGGTGACGGTGCGCGGGCGCTGCCCCTCGGGCAGGTCGTCGAACAGGCCCTCGTCGGTCGAGTACTCGTCGGGGAGGATCCGCAGGTCGAACCCGGCGTCGGCGAGGCGGCGGGCGGCCAGGGACGCCACCTTGCGCGTCGCCTCCCGGCCGGTGTGCACGACGAGCAGGGCGTCACGCGTCACGCGATCGTCGTCGCCCGCGACACCCGCCGCGTCGGCCTCCACGAGCCCGTCGGTCACCGGGGTCCCTCCCGTCGTCGTCACTGCGGGCCCTCGTCCACGGCCCGCCGGACCAGCGCCCCGGCGTCCGGGCCGGCGTCGGTCCCGTCGTCCCCGGATGCCCGGCGCAGCCAGCAGAAGTACTCCACGTTGCCCGACGGTCCCGGCACCGGGCTCGCGACGACGTCGCGCAGCACCAGGCCCCGCGTCCGCGCCGCCGCGACGACGTCGAGGACGGCCGCCGCGCGCAGCGCCGGGTCGCGCACGACCCCGCCCGCGCCGAGCCGGTCGCGGCCCACCTCGAACTGCGGCTTGACCATCGGCACGAGGTCGCCGCCCGGGACCGTGCACGCGGTGAGGGCGTTGAGGACCAGGCCCAGCGAGATGAACGACAGGTCGGCGACGACGAGGTCGACCGGCCCGCCGATGTCGTCGGGGGTCAGGGAGCGGACGTTGACGCGGTCGTGCACCGCGACCCGCGGGTCGGTCCGCAACGCCCACACGAGCTGCCCGTAGCCGACGTCGACGGCGACGACCTCGCGCGCCCCGTGGCGCAGCAGGACGTCGGTGAACCCGCCGGTGGACGCGCCGGCATCGAGGCAGCGGCGACCGTCGACGGCGAGCCCCTGCGGGCCGAACGCCGCGAGCGCGCCGAGCAGCTTGCCCGCACCCCGCGACGCCCAGCCCGGGTCGTCGACGTCCTCGCGCACGACCACGGCGGCGGCGGTCTCGACGGCCGTCGCGGGCTTGCTGGCCACGGCGCCCCCGACCGTCACCCGCCCCTCCGCGATCAGCCCGGCCGCGTGCTCGCGGGAGCGGGCGAGGCCGCGGCGGACCAGCTCGGCGTCCAGGCGGAGCCGGCGGGCGGTGGACCGGGCCACCGCGCTCAGGTCCGGTCCACGTCGGCCAGCACCGCGACCAGCGCGTCGTGCACCGCCTCGAAGCGGGTCGCGTGCTCGGCGGCGTCGAACTCGTCGCCCGGCGCGTCGCCGTCGGGGAGCGCCGCGACGGCGTCCCGCAGGCCGGCGAGCGCGTCGTGCTCGGTCATGGGCGCGTCCTCCCCGGCGTCGGTCCGGATGCTGTCGCCGTCCACGCTAACCCGTCAGGCGGTGTCCAGGCCGAGTGCGCTGATCATCTTCCCGGCGGGGCCGTCCGCGGCGCGCACGCCCGTCCACTCCTCGTCGGACGCCCAGGCGGCCCGGCACAGGGCGCGCAGGGCCGCGCTGGTGTCGTCCCCGTCGCCCTCGAGCACCAGGTCCGCGCCCTCGCGCCGCGCGGTGAAGCCGCCGGTCTCGCCGTCGGCGACGGCGGTCGCGGCGAGGTCGCCACCCAGGACGCGCAGGTCGGCGCCGAGGTACGTCGGGCGCTGCCCGGCCGGCGCGGCGAGCAGCCCCGCGGCGGTGGACACGCCGGTGAGGACGAGCAGGCTCTCGGCGTCGACGCTGTGCGCGCCCGCGATGTCGGTGTCGAGGCGGTCGCCGACGACCAGCGGCCGCTGCGCGCCGACCCGCGCGATCGCCTGCGCCAGCAGCGGGGCCGCGGGCTTGCCGGCGACCATCGGCTCGCGCGCGCAGGCCGTCCGGAGCACGGCGACCATCGAGCCGTTGCCGGGCAGCAGGCCCCGCTCGTTGGGCAGTGTCGGGTCGACGTTGCACGCGACCCACACCGCGCCCCGGTTCAGCGCCAGCGCCGCCTCGGCGAGGATGCGCCAGCCCGTGTCCGGCGAGTGGCCCTGCACCACCGCGACCGGCGCGTCGTCCTCGGCGCGCACCGGCTCGAGGCCCACCAGCCGGATCTCCTCGGCGAGCGCCTCCGTACCTACGACCAGCACCTTCGCGCCCGCTTCGACCTGCTCGGCGACCACCGCCGCGCCGGCCTGCGCGCTCGTCACGACGGCGTCGGTGTCGAGGGTCAGGCCGAGCTCGCGCAGGTGGTCGGCGACCTCGTCGGGGCCGCGGGACGCGTTGTTGGTGACGTAGGAGACGGTCGCGGTCGCACGGATCGCCTCGAGGGTCTCGACCGCGCCCTCGATCGCGTCCGGGCCGCGGTACACCGTGCCGTCGAGGTCGACGAGCAGCGCGTCGTGCTCGCTCATCCCGAGGACCTCGGCGCCTCGGCGGACCCCGCCGGCGCGTCGTCGTCCACGTCCCGGTCCTCGTCCTCGTCCTCGTCCTCGGCCTCGGCCTCGGCCTCGGCCTCGGCCTCGTCAGCGGCACCCTGGTCGCCGACGCCCAGCATGATGGCGCGCTCCTCGGCGTCCGTCTCGCCCTCGAGGTCCGTGCGGGCAGCCTCGAGGAACGCGCGGACCGCGTCCTCGGTGCGCCCGGCCGCCTGGAGCGCCTCGGCGTAGGCGTAGAACAGCCGCGGCACCCACGGGTCGTCGCGCGACGCGTCGAGCTCGGGCACCTGCAGCCCGACGACCGCGGCGTCGTTCTCGCCGAGGTCGCGGCGCGCGCCCGAGACGACGATGAGGAGCTCGACGGCGTCCTCGGTGCTCAGGTCGCGGGCCTCGGGGCTGCGCGAGAGCTCGATCGCCCGCTCCGGACGACCCAGGGCGCGCTCGGCGTCGGCCATCGCGGGCAGGTGCCCGTCGCCGCCCATCCGTCGGCTCGCGCGCAGCTCGGAGAGCGCCTCGGCCCACTCCCCCGCGTGGTACGCGGCGAGACCCGAGGCCTCGCGCACGATCGCGACGCGGCTCGCCCGGTGCCGGGCGAAGCGGGCGTGGGCGAGCGCCTCCTCGGGCTCGTCGTCGACGAGCTCGCCGACGGCGACGAGGTGCCGCGCGACCACGTCGGCCAGGTCCTTGGGCAGGCCGCGCAGGTCCCGGCGGGCCTCCGGGTCGAGGAGGTCCGGGGTGATGTCGTCCGGCAGCGGCGGCGCGGTGGGGCGGGGCGCCGCGTCCTGGTGGCGCGCGATGGGTTCCGACGAGTGGTCGACCCTGTCGGGGCGCTCGCCGGCCGGCGCGTCGTCCCGCGGACGGGCGGGCCGGCGGTCGTCGCGGCCCCCCTGGGGGCGGTCCTGGCGCGCCGCGCCCTGACGGCCACCGTCGCGTCCGCCGCCGTCGCGTCCACCCGGGCGACCGCCCTGGGGCCGCGCGCCGTTCGGCCGGCCGCCCCGGGGGCGGTCGCCGCCGGGACGATCGTCGTGGGGACGGTCGTCCCGCGGTCGGTCCTGACGGGGACGGTCGGTGCGCGGCCGGTCGCCGCCGCGCTGGTCGTCACGCGGACGTCCGCCGCGGGGCCCGTCGCTCCCACGCCGATCGTCCTGCCGCCGGTCGTCCCGACGGCGGTCGTCCTGGCGCCGGTCGTCCTGGCGCCGGTCGTCCTGGCGCCGGTCGTCCTGGCGCCGGTCGTCCTGGCGCCGGTACCCCTGACCGCCACCGCGCGGCCGATCGGTCCGGGGGCGCTCGGGCGCGGCCCGGTCGTCGCGTCCCTGTCCGTCGCGAGAGTGCGAGCCGCGGTCGTCACGCCGGTCGTCGGGTCGTCCACCGCGCGCACCGCCGCCGCCGCTGCGGTCGTCGACGCGGCCGCCACGCGAGCCCGGGGAACCGCCGCGATCCCGCGGGGGACCACTCGGGCGCCCGCCCGGGCCGCCGTCACCGCGTCGCGGCCCGCCACGGGCGCCACCACGCTCCGGGCTGCCGTTGCGCCCGCGATCGGCGTCGGAGCGGCGGTCGGATCCGCCGCGGGGGCGCTCGGCGCCCCGGTCGTCGCGGGGGCCGCGGTCGGACGGGCGTCCGCCGCTGCGGCGATCCGCGCCGCCGCGGGGCGCGCCCCGGTCGCGGCCGGCCGGCCCGCGGCCGCCCGACGGCTGGTCGTTCCGGGACGGCTCGGCGGTCCTGCCGCGACGAGCGCCGTCATCGCCTCCGCGAGCGCCGGCACCCTCCGACGGGTCGGACGACATCACGGACCTCCTGTGGACATGCGAACGGGCAGGGCTCCGGCCGGAGTCCTGCCCGTCATGTGGTGCTCACTGTGTTGCGACCCCTGGGGGTCGTTGACGTCGTCAGCCCCCCGGTGTGGGGGTGGTCGGGTGTTCCGGCGGTGTCCTACTCTCCCACGACCT
>NZ_JAQZAL010000045.1 GCF_028737205.1 Actinomycetospora lutea
ACTGCGACGCGTCGCCGCGGACGCGCACCGTCCCCGACATCATGTTCTCGGCGACGCCGGTGCCGGCGTTGCCGTGGACGGTGACGGTGCCGCCGTCGTTCATCCCCGCGCAGTAGTAGCCGGCGTGGCCGTGGACCTCGACGACGATGTCGGCGTCGATGCCGGCCGCGATCGCGTGGGCGCCGGCGGGGTTCGCCACCGCGTACGACTTCGCCGTCGGCCGGTGCAGCTCGGCGTTGAGGGCGCGGACGCCGCCGGTCCCGGCCAGGTCGAAGGTGACGGTCTCCGTCTCGATGGGTCCAGCTCCCCTATCGGCGTGCTCCCCTTGATGCTTCGCGTCCCTGACTACCGCGTCCATGCGTAGACCTTTCCGGGCTCGGGCTCGTAGAGGCGGGCGGACTCGATGCCGGGCAGGGGCGCCAGCGCGCGGAACTCCGAGGCCATCGCCACCCACGCGTCCGTCTCGGCGATCACCGCGGGCTTGCAGGCGATCGGGTCGCGCACCACGGCGAAGCCCTCGGCGCTGGTCACCAGCAGGGTGTAGAAGCCGTCGAAGGTCTCGCGCAGCGCGAGCAGGGCCTTCTCGAGGTCCTCGCCCTGCGCCAGCCGCGAGGCGACGAAGCGGGCGCCGACCTCGGAGTCGTTCGCCGAGTCGAACGTGACGCCCTCGCGCACGAGGTCGCGGCGGACCGTGGCGTGGTTGGAGAACGAGCCGTTGTGCACCAGGCATTGGTCGGGGCCCACCGAGAACGGGTGGCAGCCCTCCGGGGTCACGGCCGACTCGGTCGCCATGCGGGTGTGGGCGAGGCCCTGCCAGCCCTGCGCGCCCGCGAGGTCGTAGGTCCCGGCGAGGTCGCGGGGGTGCCCGGTGCCCTTGTAGACGGCGAGGTCGCGGCCCGCGCCGATCACCGTCGCGGCCGGGAAGGCCGCGCGCACGGCGGCGACCAGCTCGTCGACGCCGGTCGGCGCGGCGACGAGGGTGGTGTCGCCGGCCGGGGTGACCAGCGGGTCGAGGTCGGCGAGGGCGTCCTTCAGTGCCTCCGGCGTGGCGCCGGACGGGAGCAGCAGCACCGAGACGGCGGCGTGGCCCTCGGGGCAGCGGCGGGTGTCGCCGTAGACGGCGACCCCGGCGGAGTCGGGGCCGCGCTCGACGACGCCGCACAGCATCGACTCCAGGAGCTGCCCGAGCTGCGGGTACAGCTCGGGGTCACGCAGGTGGAGTCCGACGATCCCGCACACGGGCGGTCTCCTCTCTCTCGTCCGGGTCTCTTCGTCTCTTGTCGGGAAAAATAGTCTCTCTTCAGGAGATCGACCAGACGGTCCCTGCTCCTGTGATGAACTTGTGTCTCCTGACAGGAGACACGGTCGCACGATGGGCGGCCTCCCCGGCGCGTGACGGCCGTGTTGTTCCTCCGCGTGCTGCTCAGCTGGTCGAGATGGCGTCGGTCGCGGGCCAGGATGAGGGCCGGAGGTGGTCGGCGTGGGCGTCTGGGACATCGCGGAGTTGCCGGCCCGCGAGCAGTTCGGCTACTGGCGCGAGGTCATCTGCGAGGCCTTCGTCCCGCTGACGCCGCACCGGACCGTGGACACCGTGGACACCGAGGGCTTCGCGGCGACCGTGGAGACCCGGCCGCTGGCCGGACTGAACCGGGCGCGGATCGCGGCCCAGGCCCAGCGCACCGACCACGGCCCGCGGGAGGTCGCCCGGACCGCAGGGGAGTACTTCTTCGTCAACCTGCAGCTCGCCGGCCGGTGTGCGACCACCGTCGGCGACCGGACCGCGGTCGTGCGCCCCGGCGAGTTCGTCGTCGTCGACACCACCGAGCCGTACTTCTTCCGCTTCGACCGGGCGTGGCGCATGGTGTCGTTCCGCGTCCCGCGCGGTGCCCTCGGCGGGCGCCCGGAGCTGGGGCGGCCCGTCGCCTCCACCGGAGCCGGGGCCGCGGTGACCGCCCTGATGGCGGCGCTCTGGACCGTCGATGCAGACGCGCCCGGGGCGGCGGCGCTCGCCGACTCGTTCGCCGCGGCCGTGACCGGGGCGACGGCCCCGGACGGCGGTCGCGGCGGCGTCACCCGCGAGGCGGTCCTCGCGTACGTCGACCGCCACCTCGGCGACCGCGACCTGACCGTCCACGGCGTGTGCCGGCGGTTCGCGATCTCGCCGCGGACGCTGCACAACCTCTTCGCCGGCGCCGACGAGTCGTTCGCGGCCGCGGTGCGCCGCCGGCGCCTCGAGCGCTGCGCGTCCGTGCTGGCCGACCCGGCCACGACCGTGACGGTGACCGCCGTGGCCGCCGCCCACGGCTTCGACGACCCGACCTCGTTCAGCCGGGCCTTCCGCCGGCGGTTCGGGGTCTCGCCGCGGGAGATGCGCGCCTGAGCTCGCCGTGCACGAACGGCACGGCCGTGGTGCACGCAGGGCCGAGACGGGTGCCGGCGGAGCGGCCAGGCTCGACACAACCCGGATTCGGAGGAGTCGTCGTGGCCGTGTCGTTCCTGCTGAGCCCCGAGCAAGAGCAGCTCAAGGCCGCCGCGCGCGGCTTCGCCGAGGAGCACCTGCGCGATCTCGCCGCGGCGGTGCGCGCCGAGCCCGACCCGCTGACCCGCGCCCTGCTCGCCAGGCCGGTGTTCGAGAAGGCCGTCGGGCAGGGCTTCCTCAAGGGCCTCATCCCGGCCCCGGTCGGCGGGGCCGCGTCGAGCGGGGTGGATGCGGCGATCTTCATCGAGGAGTGGGCGGCGAAGAGCCCCGACTTCGTCATCTCCCTGGCCGGTCCGCTCATCGCTCTCGCGCCGGTCTACGAGGCCGGCACGCCCGAGCAGGTGGGGCGCTTCGTGGCGCCGTTCCTCGCGGACGCCGGTGCGCCCCTGGCCGCCATGGCCTACAGCGAGCCCGAGGGCAGCGCCAACTTCGACGCCGAGCCGCCGGCGGCCGGGACCCGGACCACGGCCGTCCCGGACGGCGACCACTACGTCATCAACGGGCGGAAGGCGTGGGCGTCGCACCTGTCGGGGTGGGACGGCGACGGCCCGGATCTGATGACGATCGTGTGCCGCGCCCCGGGCGGCATCTCGCTGGTCGTCGCGGAGCGGGAGCACCTCGCCGGGCACATCGAGGTCGAGGAGCACTACGACCTGCCCGGCCTGCGCAGCTGCCTGACCTCGCGGGTGCGGCTGCGCGACGTCCGGGTGCCGCGGGCGAACCTGCTGGGCGCCGAGGGCCAGGGGGTCGCGCTCACCCGCAACGCGTTCTTCCCGAGCGGGGCGTCGATCGGCATCTTCGCCGTCGCCGCGATGCGCGAGGCGTTCGACGTCGCTCTCCGGTTCGCGACCACCGAGACCCGGGGCGGCCCGGTGCCGATCATCGAGCACCAGGCGGTGTCCGACGTCCTCGCCGACGCCAAGGGCCGGATCGAAGCGGTGCGCCTGCTCACCTGGCGGGCGCTCGACGCCGTGATCGCCCAGCACCCGTCGGCCCCGGAGCTCGCGCTGCACGCCAAGGTCCTCGGGTCCGAGACCGGCGTCGACGTCGTCAACGAGCTCGTGAAGCTCGTCGGGGTCTCGGCCTACGACACGGGGTTCCCGATCCTCGGGTACCTGCACGAGGCGCTCGCCTACCCCGTGATCGAGGGCAGCAACATCGGCGTGCGTCGCCGCCAGCTCCAGGACCTGTTCCGGACGCCCGGCTACGACCCGCTGGCGGCGTCCGGGATGCGGTGACCTACACGGGCAGCACCCGTGAATGATCCGTGACGTTTGTCCGGTTCGATCTTAGGGCAGCCTGCCTGATACGCGCGCACCACGTCGTCGAAGGACGCGTCGGCGGTCAGGCCGAGGGCGTGCGCGCGGGGGGTCTCGAAGCGCGGGGGCCAGCTGCCGACGATGGCGACGACGGCCGGGTCCTCGACCCAGTCGACGAGGTCGCTGGTGCCGGCCCCGGCGACGCGGTCGAGGGCCGCGGTCATCTCGCGGGGGGTCGTGGTGAGCGCCGGCAGGTTCATCGCCGTGCGGCTGCCCCAGGTCGCGTCGTCGACCTCGGCGGCGCGCAGGATGCCGTCGAGGGTGCGGTCGGGGCTCGACAGCGCGACGGGCATGTCCGGCGGCGCCGGGCACACCGCACGCTCGCCGGCCAGCGGCTCGCGGATGATCCCGGACAGGAAGCTCGAGGCGGCCGCGTTGGGACGCCCGGGGCGCACGGACACCGTCATCAGCCGCACCGAGCGCCCCCGCACGAAGCCCTTGCGGGTGTAGTCGGCGACGAGCTGCTCGCCGATGAACTTCTGGATGCCGTAGCTCGACTGCGGGCGGGGGAGGGTGTCGTCGTCGACCGTGCCGACGGGGCCGATCGCCGGGTCGCTGCCGAACACCGCGAGCGAGCTGGTGAACACGAGCACCGGGGGCACCGCGTGGCCCCGGGCGTACTCGAGGACGGCGCGGGTGCCGTCGAGGTTGGTGTGCATGCCGGCGTCGAAGTCGGCCTCGGCCGCGCCGCTGACGACGCCCGCGAGGTGGAAGACCGCGTCGGCCTCGTCGCCGAGGGTGCGGCTGAGCTCGCCCGCGAGGTGCTCGACGCGGGGGTCGGCGGCGACGTCGGCGGCGGGGGCGACCAGGTCGACCACGACGAGCCTGCTGACGTCGGCGGGTGCCGCGCCCCCGAGGCCCACCGGGCCGGCGAGCAGGCGGCGGCACAGCAGCGTCCCGAGGAACCCGGCGCCGCCGGTGACGATCACGCGCACGCGGCGGCCTCCAGGCGGTCGACGACGTCGGCCAGGGCGTCGTCGCCGCCGACGTTCCCGGCGAACACCACGAGCGGCGGCCCGCTCGTCGGTGCCCAGAGCGACACGATGCCCGGGAGCAGCGAGCCGCGCACCCACGCGCGGTCCGCGCGCAGCGACACGGTCGCGACGTCGGAGGACGTGATGCCGCCCTTGGCGAGCACCCAGGCGGGCGGGTGCGCGGCCACCGCCCGCGCCGTGACGGCGGTGAGCGCGGCGCTGATCCGCCGGGCGATGTCGAGGCTCTCGGCCTCGTCGCGGCCCGTGACGAGGGTGCGGGAGGTGGCGAGGACGGTGGTGCTCCGGCCCAGCGACGCGGCCAGCTCGTCCACCGCCCGCTCCAGGTGCGCGTCGCGGGCGGCGTCGTCGAGCACCGTCGGGACGTCGATCTCGACGCGGGCGAGGTCGCGCCGGGCGTCCAGGCGCTCGAGCTGGCGGCGCGTGCGGCCCACGTGGGAGCCGACGACGACCAGGCCGGGGCCGCGCCCGACGGCGTCGCGCAGCGCGGCGTCCGCGATCGGGGGCTGCTCGGGCTGGCCGGCGCGGGCGCGGACGAAGGACGGTCCGACGCGGTAGACGAACCGCGCGCCGTCCCGCTCGGCGGCCAGGATCGCGAGGACGGCGGCGCGCAGGTCGTCGTCGACGACGGTGTCGACGGCGATCACCCGCGCGGCGGGGAGGGTCGGCCTGCCCGCGCGCAGCTGCTCGATCCGCACCTCGGCGACGTCGGCGGCCGGGACCGCGCCGCCGCTCTTCTCGGCGACCCAGTCGGCGAGCCGCGAGGAGCGGTAGCCGAAGGTCGCGTCCGTGGCGAACTCGCTCTCCGCGACCGGGACGAGGTCGGTGCCGTCGGCGCCCTCGCGCAGCCAGTGCACGCCGTCGAGCGTGATCCGCCCGGCGTCGGTGTAGGCGGGCACCAGGACGACGGCGTCGGGGCTGCCGGCCTCCTGGGCGATGACGTCGGTCTCGAGGGGGAAGTGGCCGCGCAGGGTGGAGTCGCTCCGGCTGGCGAAGATCAGCTCGACGCCGCGGCGCCGGGCGGCCTCGAGGCAGGTGCGCACCACCTCGCGGTCGCGCGCCGCGGCGTCATCGGGGCCGAGGCTGCGGGTGTTGGTGAGGACGAAGAACGCGGGCGTGGCCTGGGCGAGCGCCCACTCGACGTCGTCGGCGGCCCAGCGCGTGAGCACCGGCAGGTCGCGGACCGTCTGCGTGCCGGTGGGGTCGTCGTCGAGCACCACGACGGTCGGCGTCCCGACCAGCGCCGCGCGCACCTGCTCGGCAGGCACGGCGCGGACCGGTGGCAGCGTCGCGAGCCGTCCGGCACCCATCGCGCCATGGTCGCAGCTCGTCGGCTCCCCGTCCGTGTCGCCGGAACCCCTCCGGGCGCGGGCTCGACGGGCGGTCGCCGGAGCACACTGGTGGGGTGGAGTACGTCCGGACGTTCGCGCAGGTCACCGCCGCCGATGTCGCCCTGGTCGGGGGTAAGGGAGCGAACCTTGGCGAGCTGGTGCGGGCCGGGCTGCCGGTCCCGGACGGCGTCGTGCTGACGACCGACGCGTACGCGGTGGCCGCCGCGGGCGTCGACGTGGCCTCGCCGGGCGTGCAGGAGGGCTTCCTGGCGCTGACGGTGCCGGATGACGTCGCCGCCGAGGTCCGGGCGGCGTACGCGGACCTCGGCGGGGGACCGGTGGCGGTGCGCTCGTCGGCGACCGCCGAGGACCTCGCCGACGCGAGCTTCGCCGGCCAGCAGGAGACGCTGCTCGACGTGCGCGGCGAGGACGCCCTGCTCGACGCCGTGGTGCGGTGCTGGGCGTCGCTGTGGACCCCGCGGGCGGTCGACTACCGCGCCCGCCAGCGCATCGCGCCCGAGGACGTGCGGCTGGCGGTGGTGATCCAGCGGATGGCCGACGCCGAGGCGTCCGGGGTGCTCTTCACCGCCGAGCCGACGACGGGACGCCGCGACCGGATCGTGGTCAGCGCGGCGTGGGGCCTGGGCGAGTCGGTGGTGGGCGGGCTCGCGGCGACCGACGAGCTCGTGGTCGACCGGGCGACGTTCGTCGAGGTCGGCCGCACGGTCGCGGCGAAGACCGAGATGACCGTCGCGACCGGCGGGGGCACCGCGCAGGTCGCGGTGCCCGCGGAGCGGCAGCGCGAGCCCGTGCTCGGCGCGGCCGAGGTGGGGGAGCTCGCCCGGCTCGGCGTGCGGGCCGAGGAGCACTTCGGCGTGCCCCAGGACGTCGAGTGGGTGCGGGCCGGCGGGGCGTTCGCGCTGGTCCAGGCCCGGCCGATCACCGCGTTGCCCCCGCCCACCGACCCGCCGCCGAGCACGTGGCCGCTGCCGTACCCGGGTGGCGCGTACTTCCGCGCCAGCATCGTCGAGCAGATGCCGAGCCCGCTGACCCCGCTGTTCGCGGACCTGATCGGCCCGGCGGTGACCGACTCGATCGGTGCGCTGTTCGCCGGGATGCTCGGGCGGCCGCTGCCCGCCGGCGACATCGCCTTCCCGACGATCAACGGCTACGCCTACTACTTCTACCGGACCCGCGGGCTGCTCTGGATGACGGTGCGGTTGCCGTGGGCGTTGCGCGCCCTGAACCGTCCGGGGACCCGGGGCGGCGTGCGCGGGTGGCGCGAGCGGGCGCACCCGGCGTACGTGGCGGTCGTCGCGGAGTGGACGGCGAAGGACCTGGCGGCCCTGTCGTCGGCGGAGCTGCTCGACGGCGTGGTCACCCTGCTCGACGCGGGCGCGACCTACTACACGGCGGTGCAGTCGGTGATCCCGCTGGCGGCCACCGCCGAGATCGGCTTCACCGCCTTTCACGACCGCCTGGTGAGGCGCGCCGGCGAGCCGGCCGCACACGTCCTGCTCGTCGGGGAGGACAGCGAGCCGCTGCGGGCGGAGCGTTCGCTGTACGCCCTGGCGGTGCAGGCGCGCGCCGGTGGCACGGAGACCGAGGCGTGGCGGCGCGGGTTCGCCGAGCACCTCGAGCGCTACGGGCACACCGTCTTCGACCTGGACTTCGCCGAGCCCACCCCCGCGGACGACCCGGGCACGCTGCTCGACACGATCCGCTTCCAGATGTCCGAGGCGGGCGTCGACCCGGAGGCGCGCCGGTCCCGGCTGCGAGCCGAGCGCGACGCGCGGACCGAGGAGCTGCGGGCGCGGCTCGGCCCGGTCCGCCGGCGGATCTTCGATGCGCTCCTGGCGCGGGCGCGCGCGCTCGGGCCGGCCCGGGAGGACGCGCTCGCCGACGTGGGCCTCGCGTGGCCGTTGATGCGCCGGATGCTGCGCGAGCTCGGCGGGCGGCTGCTCGGCGAGCCCGACGACGTCTTCTGGCTGACCGAGTCCGAGCTGCGGGCGGCGATCCGGGGCGAGCCGGTCGACCCGCCGATCGCGGACCGCAAGGCCCTGCGGCGCGGGCGGGCGCTCGTCTCACCGCCGCAGATGCTGCCGGAGGTGGCGTGGCTGCGGACGCTCTTCGGCCGCTTCATGCCGGGCGCGGAGACCTCGGCGGGGGAGCAGCTCAGGGGCGTGCCGGGCTCGACCGGGGAGGTGACGGCGACCGCGCGGGTGCTGCGGGGCCCGGACGACTTCGGGGCGATGCGGCCGGGGGAGGTGCTCGTCGCCCGGATGACGACGCCGGCCTGGACGCCGCTGTTCGCGCGGGCCGCGGCGGTGGTCACCGACATCGGCGGGCCGCTGAGCCACAGCTCGATCGTGGCCCGCGAGTACGGCATCCCGGCCGTGCTCGGGACGGGCGCGGCCACCGACCGGATCCGCACCGGCGACCAGGTGCACGTCGACGGCGACGCGGGGACGGTGCGGGTGGTCGGTCCGTAGTGTCGGGGTGGCGACAGTGTCGGGGTGGCGACACGGAGGTGGCCATGACGCAGACCCGGGGCCGGGGACGGGGCGGCGAGCCGGAGGACGAGGTGCCGCCGGTGCCGCAGCGGCCTGCGCCGCGCGTCCCGGAGCACGAGGTGCCCGAGCTCGGTGAGGACGAGCTCCCCGAGGTCGCCCGCGACGTGGTGCCGGTGACGCCGGAGACGCCGACGGTGGCGGGCGAGCGGCCCGTCGAGGCCGTCAGCGACGGGTAGTCCGCCGGGCCCGCAGGCGGGCGGCGGCGAGCGCCGCGCCCGTCACCGCCGCCAGGACCAGCAGGATCAGGACGTCGGGCATCGCGAGGGCGATCTGCTGCGTGGTGAACACCCGGCCGGTGGCGGCCGCGACGAGCGGGCTGAGCGCGGCCAGGACGCCGATCGGCAGCAGGAGCCAGGCGAGGCGGAGCGGCTCGCTGCGGGGGTGGCCGCGGTCGAGACGGGTCAGGGCACGCGCCCGGGCGGCCACGACCAGCACGCACAGCCCGCCGATCACCGCGGACACGAGCCCGGTGGAGCGGGGTGGGGCGGGCTCGCCGGTGCCGGCGAGCAGGGTCGCGAGGCCGGTGGTGAGGCCCGCGGTGTCGGCGAGGGCGCTGTTGGCGTCGAAGAGCAGCGCGAAGGCGTAGCCGCTGTCGGGCAGGAGGACCTGGACGGCGGAGAAGGTCGACAGCACGCCGGTGTGCTCGATCCGCCGCGGGCCCTGCTCGGGCGTGGCGTCGGGGGTGACGTCGGGGGTGACGACCTGCCAGCCCATGGCGTAGGTGCTCCCGAGCGGCGGGGTCTGCAGGAGGGCCCGGCTGCCGGGCGGCATCGCCGGGCCCTCACCGGTGCTCTGGGCGATGAGCCAGCGGGCCACGTCCCGGGCGGTGGAGACCACGCCGCCCGAGCCCGCGAGGAGCCCGGTGAGCTCGGGGCGGGCGACGGGACGGTCGAACACGAGCACGTGGCCGTCGGGGAGGTCGGGGGCTCCGGCTCCGGCTCCGGTGGTGGTCGTGGTGGCGGCGGTCGCGTCGGTCCTCGTCATGCCGAGCGGTGCGAAGAGGTGGCGGCCGAGGTGGTCGGCCCACGGTTCGCCGGTGATGTCCTCGATGAGCAGGGCGAGGACCTGGTAGTTCGGGTCGGCGTAGTGGAACGCCGCGCCGGGCTCGTTGGCCGGGGTGGCGGTGCGCAGGCTCGCGACCCGTCGGCGCAGGTCCCCGTCGTCGTCGGTGACGGCGGGGAAGGCGGTGTCGGCGATGCCGCTGGTCTGGTGGAGCAGGTGGCGGACGGTGATGCGCGCCGAGAGGGCGCGGTCCGCGAGGGTGAAATCGGGGAGGTAGCGCCGGACGGGGGCGTCGAGGTCGACCCGGCCCGCCGCCGCGAGCTGGAGGACGGCGGTGGCGGTGAACGTCTTGGAGAGCGAGGCGATCCGGAAGCGCGTGTCCGGCGTGATCGGCGCGCCCCGGCTGTCGGTGCCGAAGCCCGCGAGGTGGACGACGTCGGTGCCGCGGGTGATCGCGACCGCGGTGCCGGGGACTCCGGTCTTCGGGAGCGCGTCGGCGAGGTAGCGGTCGACGGCGGCGAGGTCGGGGGACGGGGTGGCGGCTGGTGCGGAGGCGGCGGCTGGTGCCGGGGTGGCGGCTGGTGCCGGGGGCGCGGTGATCGGCAGGGCGACGAGCACCGTGGCCGCGCAGGCGAGTGCCGCGGCGAGCCTGCGGAGTGTTCGCGCCACGGGGACATGGTCCGCGGTGGAGCGGCGCGCGCCACAGGTTTCCGGCGTCAGAACGGTGGCGGGTCGTCGGGGTCGTGGACGGCGGGTGCGGTGGCCGGCTTCCTCGCCGTGCTCGGGGGCGTGCTCAGGCCGGTGCGGGTGAGGAACTGGTGGCGCCAGTGGGCGTCGTGGGGGTCGTCGTGGCCGGCGGTGGTGCGCCACCCGTCGTCGGGTAGGGGTCGTGGTCGGTGGGCGGGGCGGGGTTCGGGGAGGTCTTCGAGGATCTTCGGTGGGGTGGTGGTGAGGCGTTGTCCGGCGCGGGTGCGGATCGTGAAGTGGCCGGGCAGGGGTTGGGTGATGCGCCAGTCGGCGTGGTGCTTGGCGCGGTGGTGGTGGGTGTCGAGCACGCCGAGGTTGGTGTGGGTGGAGGGTCCGTGGTGGGCCCAGTCGAGGGTGTGGTCGAGCTCGGCGCGGTGGGCGCTGCGCCGGCAGACCGGGATCAGGCAGTGCCGGTCGCGGACGCGGACCCAACGGTCGGTCTCGGCGGTGGGTCGGCGGCGGCGATGATCGGCGGGGCCCTCGCGGGGCGCGCCGGGAGGCTCGGGGTGCTCGGGGTGGTGGGGGTGTGCGAGGTCGGCGAGCCGGGTCTGGAGTTCGTGCAGCAGCGCGGTCCAGGCGGGCTGAGAGCGCGGGTCGAGGGCGGCCAGCAGCGTCGTCGGGGCTTGGAGCTCGACGATGGTGTGGCGTGCCGGCCCCCGCGGCGATGGGTGATCGCCGCGAGGGCCCGCTGTTCGGTGTGGTGGGGGTGGTGGGTGTGGTCGGCGGCGGGCGAGCAGGACGTGGCGGAGGTGGCCGTCGTTGCTGGTGAGCACGATGCGCCATTCGCCGGGGTGGGAGCGGGTGAGCAGGGTGCGGGCGTGGTGGGCCAGGACGGTGCCGTAGCCGGGCACGGTGGCGGGCAGTTCGTCGAGTCCCAGGGCGGTGCTCAGTCGCAGGCGTAGTTCGTTGGTGCCGTGGCGCAGGCGTCCGGGACCCGGATCGGGGCCGGGGACCAGGGGCGGGAGCCCTGGCACGGGAGGGTCACCGGGGTCACCGGGGTCACCGGGCCCGACGGGATCAGGGAGGTCGGGCAGGTCGAGCACGCCCTGCCCGGACGGTTCGCCCTCGGTCGCATCCTCACCGCCCGCAGCCGGGCCGGTCTCGCCGCGCCCGTCCGGGTCCGGGTCGGGCTGCACGGACCGGCCACCGTCCTCGGGTCCGTCCGGTCCGTCGTCCGGTCCGCCGGGCCCGTCGCCGCGTCCGTCGGGTCCGTCGGGTCCGTCGTCGGGTCGGTCGGGCGGGGGATGGCCGGCGGCGTGGTACTCGGCGGCGAGCAGCAGGGTGACCTGGTGGTCGTCGAGCCCGGCCAGCGAGCCGTCGAGCAGCCGGGCGGCGACCTCGGCGCGGACCTCGCCGATCGGGTGGCGGACCCCGAGCGCGCGGATCGCGGCGGCCACCGCGTCGCAGCGGTCGCGCATGGCCAGCCCGCGCGGGGCGGCCACGTCGCACACCGCGAACGTCGCCGACCCCGACGGGTTCGCGGTGAGGATCACCCGCGCGTTCTTCACCGCGCGGGCCTCGCGGCGCGCCGCCCAGTCCGGGTCCAGCGCGGCCGCGGTCGCCTCGATGCGCCGGATCAGCTCGGCGACCGGCAGCCCGGGCGCCTCGGGCACCAGCACCTGGGCGACGTGGCGGGCGTGGTCGTCACACAGGTCGCGGGTCCACTCGCAGAACCGGGTGGCCTTGGGCTCGTCGAGCCACCCCGCCCACATCGCCTCGCCCACCGCGGGCAGGCGCACCGCGAGGTCCTCGGCGAGGTCGAGCTTGCGCGCGGCCATGGTTCGCGACCACCCCAGGGCCACCGCGACCTCGTCACCGGAGTACTCGTCGAGCCCCGCGTGGCGCTCGGTGCGCCCGGCGCGGGCCCGCCCGAGGTGGTGCATCCCCTCGAGCACCCGGGCGGTGCCGCGGTTGTTCACCCGAGCACAGGCCCGCACGTAGGCCGCGAGGTCCTCCCCGCACAACGTGTCCGGCGCCAGCTCCTCCAACGCGGCCACCAGTGCCGGGCCGGGCTCCACGGCGTCCAGGGCATCCAGGTCGGCAGCGACGCCGCCCCGCCCACCCCGTTCGCTCATGTGTTCGAATCTAGCGACGACCCCCGACAACGACGGCCGCTCAGCGACCTCGCGAGATCGGTCTGCAGGTCACAGTACGGTCACGATGGTTCGGCGAAGTCCGGGCAGCCATCGAGCGGCCTCCGGGGACGCGCGGCCCACCTCCCTATGGACCCCACCCTCGCCGCGGCCCCATCCTCGGGGCGACGAGGAGGACCGATATGGCGAACGACGACGGCGCTGTCCTCGCCCACGCGTCCGCCCCGGGACACGGGCCTCCGTCGCCGGGCCGCGCGTCACTCCCCGCCCTCGCGGCCACCGTTCTCGACGCCGTGGGCCACACCCCGCTGGTCCGCCTGCGCCACCTGGCGCCCGAGGGCGGCGCGCAGGTGCTGGTCAAGCTCGAGGGCGCCAACCCCACCGGCAGCTACAAGGACCGCATGGCGCGGGCGATCATCGAGGGGGCTCGGCGGCGCGGCGAGCTCGCACCCGGCCGGCGCGTCGTCGAGTTCACGGGCGGGAGCACCGGGTCGTCGCTCGCGTTCGTCTGCGCCATCACCGGCCACCCGCTCTCGCTCGTCACCTCCGACGCGTTCTCCCCGGAGAAGCTGCGCACGATGCGGGCCTTCGGCGCCGACCTCACGGTCGTCCCGAGCGACGGCGGGTTGATCACCCCGGACCTGTTCGTCCGCATGCGCGCCGAGGTCGACCGGATCGTCGCCGACGAGGACGCCTTCTGGACCGACCAGTTCCACAACGCCGACGCGCTCACCGGCTACGCCGAGCTCGGCCGGGAGATCCTCGCGCAGGCCCCGGCGGTGGACGTCTTCTGCGCGGCGGTCGGGACGGCGGGGATGCTGGCCGGCGTCGCCGACGTCCTGCACGTCGCGGGCCCGACCCGGGTGGTCGCGCTGGAACCGGCGAGCTCCCCGGTGCTGACGACCGGCGTCGCCGGACCCCACCGGGTCGAGGGCACGGCGACCGGCATCGTGCCGCCCCTGCTGCGCCCCGGCACCCACGACGACGCGCGGGCCGTCGACGAGGACGCGGCGCGGGTCCTCGCCCGGCGCCTCGCCCGCGAGGAGGGCGTCTTCGTCGGCACCTCGGCCGCGCTCAACATCGCCGGTGCCCTCGAGCTGGCGCTGGAGGCGGGGCCCGGCCGCACGGTCGTCACCGTCGCTGCCGACACCGGGCTGAAGTACCTGGCCGGCGACCTGTTCAGCTGACGCTCATCGCCGTCGCCACGGCCGGGCGAGCGAGCGGAACCGCGCCCCGCGCGCCGCGTCGGCCTCGAGGCGGGCCCGCCGGGCGTGCCACCGGCGCGCCCACTCGGGCATGCGCGCGGCCAGGAGCGCCTCGGTCTCGGTGCTCCGCAGCAGCTCCATCGACACCGGGTCGCCGCTGAGCAGGCAGGCGAGCCCCCGGGCCGGGAGGTCGGCGCCGTGCACCGGCACCCCGTACCGACGGGCGAGCGCCGCCCGCTGCTCGGCGGGGATCGCGGGACCGGTGACGAGGAAGCGCGGGTAGCCGTGCGACGCACGCCAGCCGCGCGTGCCCTCGACGACCTGGCCCCACAGCGCCACGACGCCCAGCACCTCGAAGTCGGACGGGCCCCACTCCAGCGTCCCCGGGTCGTGGACCGACCGCGTAGAGCCCGCACCGGCACCGGTCGCCGGGCGGCGCGTGGTGGGGCGAGCTGCACGTCGCGACCATCGGACGGCGGGCCGGCCAGACGACCTGGGCCAGCGGTGCGACCAGCTCGGCGCGGCGCTGGGCACGACGTCCCACGCGCCAGGTGCGCCAGCCGAGGATCGCCTCGGGCACGTCCGGGACACCGGGCGCGTCGCGGGTCGTCGGGGCGCCGTCGTGCCGGGAGGGACCGGCCGGCGGCGGATGGATCACCGCGCGGGCTCGGGCCGCGTCGCGACGGTGGCGTCGGCCGGCGCCGGATGCTCGGTCTCGAGCATCGCGGGCTCGACGAGCCACGACTCCTCGCCCGGCACGGGCGAGCTGACGGGTTCCGCGGTGAGGCGCCGACGCACGGGGCCGATGTCCATGGGTGAACGCTAGACACGCGCCCCGTCGTCGCACCAGGGAGACGGGTGCGGGCGGCGGTGAGACGCCGACGACATCACCCGCTCGGCGGCACGCTCGGCGGACACGCCGGCGATCACGGTCCGGTCGCGACCGGGTGCCGGGGCTCGTAGAGGCCGAGCCGCCCGCCGCCGGGCAGGTGGATCGCGGTCAGCCGGCCCCAGCCCTGGTCGGTCACGGGGTCGACGCCGACCCCCCGCGCGCGGAGGTCGGCGACGGTGGCGTCGACGTCGTCGCACATGAGGTAGAGCTCGTGCTCGGGCTCGCCGTCGGTGGGGTGGACGGCGACCTCGGCGGGCGGGAGCCCGAGGATCAGCCAACCGCCCCCGGCGTCGACGGTCCGTGTCCCGAGCAGGTCCTTCAGGAACGCGCGGTCGGCCTCCGCGTCCGCGCTGTACAGGATGGCGTGCGCACCGGTGATCACGTCGGGACCTCCTCGTCCACGCTGGTGGGGGAGCCAGTGTGACGGGCGCCGGAGCGCCGTCGTCCTCCTCGCCCCGGCCGCGGAATCCCTCCCGCTGCGTGGTCGCCCGCGCACGGCGCGAAGTGCCCGTTGACGGCCGATTCGGACACCGCTTCAATCCTTGGTAGTCCTACCAACCAAGGGAGTCGCGGGCATGGGCAACACGAACGGCGTGCTGGTCGTCGGAGCCGGGCCGGTGGGGCTGACCACCGCGAGCCAGCTGGCCCGCCTCGGCGTCCCCGTGCGCGTGGTCGATCTGCTCGAGCAGCCCACCGACGAGTCCCGCGCGGTCGTGATCCACGCCCGCAGCCTGGAGATGCTCGCGGCGCTGGGCGTCGCCCCCCGCCTCGAGGCCCGCGGCCGGCGCATCGACGGCCTCGAGATCGCCGACGGCCGGACCGGCGCGACCCGGGCCGGCGCCGACCTCACCGGCATCCCGTCCCGGTACCCGTTCATGCTCGACATCGCCCAGCCCGACACCGAGGCGGTGCTCGCCGAGCGCGCCGCCGAGCTGGGGATCGTCGTCGAGCGCGGCGTGGAGCTGACCGCGCTGACCCAGGACGCGGACGGCGTCGAGGTCACGCTGCGCTCGGCCGCCGGCGACGAGACCGCGCGCTTCGGCTGGGTCGTCGGTGCGGACGGCGGGCACAGCACCACCCGCCACCTCGTCGGCACCCACCTCGAGGGCGGCTTCCACGGGCAGCACTTCGCCATGGCCGACGTCGAGGTCGAGACCTCCCTCGACCCGGGCACCGGGCGGATGTTCACCCACCCCGACGGCCTGGCGATGCTGTTCCCGCTGCGCGGCAGCCGGGCGAGGACGATCTTCCTCGTCGACGACCCCGGGCCCGACGCGACCGCCCCCACCCTCGAGCAGATCGAGGCGCTGACGCAGGAGCGCATGGCGGGCCGGGTGCGGGTGACCGGCTCCCACTGGCTGACCTACTTCGAGATCCACCACGCCCAGGTCCCGCAGTACCGCCCCGGCCGCGTCCTGCTCGCCGGCGACGCCGCCCACATCCACAGCCCCGCCGGTGCGCAGGGCATGAACACCGGCATCCAGGACGCCGCGAACCTCGCCTGGAAGCTCGCCCTCGTGGCCCGCCACGCCGCCGACCCGGAGCTGCTCGACTCCTACCAGGAGGAGCGCCACCCCGTGGGTGCGGCGGTGGTGAGGACGACGACGGCGCTGACCGGGGTCGGCACCACCTCGGGCGCGCTCGGGGCGCTGCGCAGCGCCGCGATGTTCGTCGTCGGCCACGTGCCGGCGCTCGGCGAGGCGGCGGCCGAACGGCTCGCCGAGCTGACCGTCGGCTACCGCGACAGCTCCCTGGCGGTGCAGCACGGCGGGCACCGCCGCGGCGCCGCCCGCGCCGGCGAGCACGCCCCCGACCCCGAGGGCCTGCGACGTCCCGACGGCACCCCGGTGGCCGTCGAGGAGCTCCTCGCGCAGCCCGGCTTCCTCCTGCTCGCCCGTGGCGGCGCCGAGGAGCTGCGGGAGGTCCTCGGCGAGCTGGGCACGGTGGTCGAGATCGGCCGCGACGTGCTCGACGCCGACGACGTCGTCGGGACGCACTACGGCCTGGGCGCCGAGGGGCTCGCCCTGATCCGTCCGGACGGCTACCTCGGCCTCGTCGCCGACACCGCCGACGCGTCGGTCCTGCGCAGCTACCTCGCCGACGTCCTGCGGGTCGGCGCACCGGCGGCGGTCTGAGCGCGAGGTCCTCGCCCGTCCGGACCAGCGACGTGCCACCCTGGCGCGACGTCATCGCCGTCGAGCGCGGGAGCCTCCTCATGAGCGACCAGACCGTCGAGCACTACGAGCGCATCGCCGCGGACTACGACGAGCACTGGTCGTACGACCCCGACTACGTCTGGCGCTTCTCCCGTGCGATCACCGACGCGTTGCGCCTGACCCGCACCGACGCCATCGCCGACGTCGGCTGCGGCACCGGGCTCTACACCCGGCGCCTGGCCGCGGAGGTCGAGCCCGAGCGCCCGATCCTGTGCGTCGACCCGGTCCCGGCGATGCTCGAGCGCCTCCCGGCGTCGCGGAGCCTCCAGCCGCTGGTCGCGAGCGCCGAGGACCTCGCCACGGGCCGTGTCGCCCTCCCGGAGCCCGGCCGCCTCGACGCGATCGTGCTCAAGGAGTCGTTCCACCACGTGGCCGACCGGCGCGAGACCCTCGAGGGCCTCGCCGGGCTGCTCTCGCGCCACGGCCGGATCCTCCTGGTGATGCTGCCGCGGACCATCCACCACCCGCTGTTCCACGAGGCCCACCAGCGCTTCGGGGAGCTCCAGCCCGAGCCCGCGGAGATCGTGGACATGGTCGCCGAGGTCGGCCTGCGGGCGTCGGTCAGCTACCGGACGTTCCACATGGCCATCGACCGCGAGCGTTACGTCCGGATGCTCGCGTCGCGGTACATGTCGGTGCTGGGCGAGTTCTCCGACGACGAGCTCCGCGCCGGGATCGAGCAGTTCCGGCACGCCTACCGCAACGACCCCGTCCTGCGCTTCGACGACCACTTCGCCTTCATCAAGGGCTGGGTCCGCCCGGGCTGACTCGCTTGTGCAACGCCTGGTCGATCGAGGCCGTTTCAGGGAGATCATCGAGAGCGAGCGGTCCCAGGTGGTCCGGGCGGCCTGACCCCTGCGCCCGGGACACCCCCGAGGTGGCGCGTGACCTCGACCGCGGTGCGCCCGACGACCGCCGCGAGGTCGGCGAAGTCGGTGCCGCACGCCGGGGCGCACTGGTGCGGGAAGGTCACGCTGACCGCCGCGACCGCCTCCCCGTCGGCCCCGTGGATCGCGTGCGCGACCGAGGCGTAGCCGCGGCTGACCTCGCCGTCCTCCACCGCCCAGCCGCGCCGCGCCTCGGCGGCGAGCACCGCCGACAGCGCGCGCGCCGACGCCGGGCCGCGGTCGGTGCGCCGCGTCAGCGGCCCGGCGCCCGCGAGCAGGGCCCGGCGCTGGGCGGGCGCGAGCCCGGCGAGGACGGCCCGCCCCGACGCGGTGAGGTGCGCGGGGAGCCGGACGCCCACCGCGGTCACCAGCGTCTGCGGGCGCGGCGGGCGCTCGCGCAGCAGGTAGAGCAGCTCGCGGCCGTCCAGCACGCCCAGGTGGACGTCGTGCCCGGTCCGGTGCGCGAGGCGGCGCAGCGACGGTCCCGCCACCTCGTCGAGCGGGTGGTGGCGCAGGTAGGCCGTGCCGACCTCGAAGGCGCCGATCCCGATGGCCCAGCGGGCGGTGTCGGGCAGGTGCGCGACGACACCGGCGGCCTCGAGCTCGGCGAGCAGGTGGTAGGTCGTCGAGCGGGGCAGCCCGAGGCGCGCGGACAGCGTCGCGGCGGTCAGCGGCTCGCCCGCCGCGAGCAGACGGAGGATCGCGAGCCCCCGTCGCAACCCCGGGACACCGGCCACGGCTCCTGAGTCTCGTATCCGAGACGCCGGGCCGCCAGAGGCCCTGTCCGCGGCGCCGCGACCGCGCTGCACTAGTCACCATGCCAGCAGCACGGGGACGCACGACGACGGCACGCACGTGGGGCGCCGAGGCGGCGCTGCGGATGCTCGACAACAACCTCGATCCCGAGGTGGCCGAGCGGCCCGAGGACCTCGTGGTCTACGGCGGCACGGGGAAGGCCGCGCGGGACCACGCGAGCCTCGCCGCCATCCGCCGCTGCCTGGTCGACCTGGCCCCCGACGAGACGTTGCTCGTCCAGTCCGGGCGCCCGGTCGGGGTGTTCACCACCCACGAGTGGGCCCCGCGGGTGCTGATCGCGAACAGCAACCTCGTCGGCGACTGGGCCACGTGGCCCGAGTTCCGCCGCCTCGAGCACCTCGGCCTGACGATGTACGGCCAGATGACCGCCGGCTCGTGGATCTACATCGGCAGCCAGGGGATCCTCCAGGGCACGTACGAGACGTTCGCCGCGGTCGCCCGCCCGCGCGGCGGCTCGCTGGCCGGGACCCTCACGCTGACCGCGGGCCTCGGCGGCATGGGCGGCGCGCAGCCGCTCGCGGTGACGATGAACGGCGGCACCGCGCTCGTCGTCGAGGCCGACCCGGCGCGGGCGCACCGCCGGGTCGCGACCGGCTACCTCGACGAGGTCGCCGACGACCTCGACGCCGCGCTGCGCCGGGTCGAGGCGGCTCGCACGGCGCAGGAGCCGATCTCGGTCGGCGTCGTCGGCAACGCGGCCGAGCTGCTCCCGGCGATCCGGCGGGCGGGGGCACCCGTCGACGTCGTCACCGACCAGACCTCGGCGCACGACCCGCTGTCCTACCTCCCCCTCGGCGTCGACCTCGCCGACTGGGCCGAGTACGCCCGCGCCAAGCCCGAGGAGTTCACCGACCGCGCCCGCGCCTCGATGGGTACGCACGTCGAGGCGATGCTGGGATTCGCCGACGACGGCGCCGAGGTCTTCGACTACGGCAACTCGATCCGCGCCGAGGCCCGCCTCGCCGGCGTCGAGCGCGCGTTCGAGATCCCCGGCTTCGTCCCCGCCTACATCCGCCCGCTGTTCTGCGAGGGTCGCGGCCCGTTCCGGTGGGCGGCGCTGTCCGGCGACCCCGCCGACATCGCGGCCACCGACCGCGCGGTGCTCGACCTCTTCGGCGACGACGAACCGCTCGCGCGCTGGATGCGCCTCGCGGGGGAGAAGGTGCGCCACCAGGGGCTGCCCGCGCGCATCTGCTGGCTCGGCTACGGCGAGCGGCACCGGGCGGGGGAGCGGTTCAACGACATGGTGGCCTCGGGCGAGCTGTCCGCGCCGGTGGTCATCGGTCGCGACCACCTCGACGCCGGCAGCGTCGCCTCGCCGTACCGCGAGACCGAGGGCATGGCCGACGGGTCCGACGCGATCGCCGACTGGCCGCTGCTCAACGCCCTGCTCAACACCGCCTCGGGGGCGAGCTGGGTGTCGCTGCACCACGGCGGCGGGGTCGGCATCGGGCGCTCGATCCACGCGGGGCAGGTGTGCGTCGCCGACGGGTCGTCGCCGGCCCGCGACAAGATCACCCGCGTGCTGACCAACGACCCCGGCACCGGCGTGATCCGCCACGCCGACGCCGGCTACGCCCGCGCCCTGGAGGTCGCCGACGAGCGCGGGGTGCGGATCCCCCTCCGGGAGACACGGCGGGAGGGATCGTGAGGCTCCTCGACGAGATCGCCGACGTCGGCCGCGACGCCCGGCGCGGCGGCTGGTCGCGCCACCTCGGCGACGACGCCGAGGCGACGCTGCGGGAGTGGTTCGCCGAGCAGGCCGCGCGCCGGGACCTGTCGGTGGAGACCGACGCCGACCTGAACGTCTGGGCCTGGTGGGGCCCGCCCGGCCCGGACGCCGTCGTCACCGGCAGCCACCTCGACTCCGTCCCGGGCGGCGGCGCGTACGACGGGCCGCTCGGCGTGGCCTCGGCGCTGGCCGCGATCGACCGGCTGCGCGAGCGCGGCGTGCGGCCCGCGCGCCCGCTCGCCGTCGTCGTGTTCGCCGAGGAGGAGGGCGGGCGGTTCGGGGTGCCGTGCCTCGGGTCGCGGCTGCTCACCGGCTCCCTCGACGCCGACCGGGCGCGCGGCCTGCGCGATCCCGACGGCGTCACGCTGGCCGAGGCGCTCGCGCGGCACGGGCACGACCCGGCGCGGCTCGGTCCCGACCCCGAGCGGCTCGCGCGGATCGGGCGGTTCGTCGAGCTGCACGTGGAGCAGGGCCGGGCGCTGGCGCCGCGCGGGGACGCGCTCGCCGTCGGCTCGACGATCGTCGCGCACGGGCGCTGGCGGCTGTCGTTCCTCGGGCGCGCGGACCACGCCGGCACCACCCGCCTCGACGACCGCCGCGACCCGATGGTGCCGGCGGCCGCCACGGTGCTGGCCGCCCGCACCGCGATGGCGCGCCAGGGCGACGAGGCCCGGGCCACGGTCGGGCGCCTGCACGCCGTCCCCGGCGGCACCAACGTCGTCGCCTCCCGCGTGGACCTCTGGCTCGACGCCCGCGGGCCGCTCCCGCAGGCGCTCGTGGACGACGTCGCCGCCATCGCGCACGCCGCCGCGGCGGACGAGGGGTGCACCGTCGAGGTCCGCGCCGAGTCGGTGTCGGATTCGGTGACGCTCGACGCCGGGCTCGCCGACACGCTCGCGTCGATCATCGGCGCCGGCCGCCTGCCCACCGCCGCCGGCCACGACGCCGGCGTCCTCGCCGCGCACGTCCCGACCGGGATGCTGCACGTCCGCAACCCGACCGGGGTGAGCCACGCGCCCGACGAGCACGCCGACGACGCCGACACCGAGACCGGCGTGGCCGCCCTCGCCGACGTCCTGGAGGTGCTGTGCCGATGACGCCCGGATCGACGACCGCCGCCCCGGTCGTGCTGTGGTGCGAACAGGCCTGGCTGCGCGGCGGGCCCGTCGACGCGGTCGCCCTGGAGCTCGACGGCGAGCGCATCGCCCGCGTCACCACCGGGGCTGCCCGCACCGGGACCGTCCTGCCCGGGCTGACGGTCCCCGGGCTGGTCAACCGGCACTCGCACGCCTTCCACCGCGCCCTGCGCGGGCGCCCCGCGCGCGCCGCGGACTCGTTCTGGAGCTGGCGGGAGCGCATGTACCGCGTCGCGGCGGCGCTCGACCCCGACGGCTACCGCCGCCTCGCCACCGCCGTCTACGCCGAGATGGCGCTCGCGGGCCACACCGCGGTCACCGAGTTCCACTACCTGCACCACGCCCCCGGCGGGCGCCCCTACGCCGACCCGGTCGCCATGGACCGCGCCCTCGTCGAGGCCGCCGCGGCCGCCGGGCTGCGGATCACCCTGCTTGACACCTGCTACCTCGCCGCCGGGTTCGGCCGCGCGCCCGAGGGCGTGCAGCGCCGCTTCGCCGACGCCGACGTCGACGCCTGGGCGCAGCGCGCCACCCTGGTCGCGGCGCTCGACGACGGCGCAGGCGATGGTCGTGGCAGCGTCCGGGTCGGGGCCGCGATCCACTCGGTGCGGGCGGTGCCCCGGGAGGCCCTGCCGACCGTCGCCACCTGGGCGGGCTCCCGGCCGCTGCACGTCCACCTCTCCGAGCAGCCCGCCGAGAACGCCGCGTGCCGTGACGTCCACGGCCTGTCGCCCACGATGCTCCTCGACGACGCCGGCGCCCTCGGGCCCGCGACCACCGCCGTCCACGCCACCCACCTGACCTCCGACGACGTCGCCTGCCTCGCCCGCACCGGCACCGCCGCCTGCTTCTGCCCGACCACCGAGCGCGACCTGGGCGACGGGATCGGGCCGGCCGCCGCCCTCGCCGCCGCCGGGGTGCCGCTGTGCCTGGGCAGCGACAGCCACGCGGTGATCGACCCCTTCGAGGAGATGCGCGCCCTGGAGATGGACGAGCGCCTGGCACACGGCATGCGCGAGCGCTTCGCCCCCGCCGACCTCCTGCGCGCCGGGACCGACGGAGGCGCCATCACCGTCGGCGCGCCGGCCGACCTCGTCACCCTCGACACCGCCTCGGTGCGCACCGCGGGCGCCCGTCCGGAGGGCATCCCGCTCGCGGCGTCGGCGCCCGACGTCCGCGAGGTCCGCGTCGGCGGCCGGGTCGTGGTCCGCGACGGGGCCCACCAGCTCGTCGAGCGCCCGGCCGCCGATCTGGCGGCGGAGATCGCGGCGGTCCACGCATGACGCTGCTGGTCACCGGGATCGGTGAGCTCACCACCCACGACGACGAGGAGCCCCGGGACGGCCCGTTCGCCGTGGTGGTCGACGGCGACCGCGTCGCCTGGACGGGGCGGGCCCGCGCGGCGCCCGCCTGCGACACCGCGGTCGACGTCGGGGGCCGGGCGGTGCTGCCCGGCTGGGTCGACAGCCACACGCACCTGGTGTTCGCGGGCGACCGGGGTGAGGAGTTCGCCCGGCGGGTCGCCGGCCGGCCCTACACCGCGGGCGGGATCCGGACGACCGTCGACGCGACCCGCGCCGCCCCCGACGCCGACCTCGCCGCCCGGCTGCGCCGCCACGTCGCGGAGGCCGCCCGGCAGGGCACCACGTGCCTCGAGACCAAGACCGGCTACGGGCTGACGGTCGCCGACGAGGCCCGCGCGGCCCGCATCGCGGCCGGCGAGGTCGACGAGGTGACCTTCCTCGGCGCCCACCTCACCCCGGCCGGCACGACCACCGAGGACTACCTCGACCTCGTCTGCGGTCCCATGCTCGACGCCGTCGCCGGGGACGTCGGGTGGATCGACGTGTTCTGCGAGGACGGCGCGTTCGACGGCGACGCCGCCGCCCGGGTCCTCGCCGCGGGCGCCGCGCGCGGGCTCGGCGGGCGCGTGCACGGCAACCAGCTGGGTCCCGGCCCGGGGGTCGCGGTGGCCGTGGCCGCCGGCGCCGCGTCGGTCGACCACGCCACGCACCTGACCGACGCCGACGTCGAGGCCCTGGCGGGCTCGGACACGGTGGCGACCCTGCTGCCCGCCTGCGACCTCTCGACCGGCCAGCCCCCGCCACCGGCCCGGCGCCTCGTCGACGCCGGCGCGACCGTCGCGCTGGCCAGCAACGCGAACCCCGGGAGCTGCTACACCACGTCCGTGGCGCTCGGCGTGGCCCTCGCCGTGCTGCAGGCGGGGCTCTCGGTGCCCGAGGCGGTCCGGGCCGCGACCCTCGGGGGCGCGCGGGCGCTGCGCCGCGACGACGTCGGCCACCTGCGGGTCGGGGCCCGCGCCGACCTGCACGTCCTCGACGCCCCGACGGTCGTGCACCTCGCCCAGCGCCCCGGCGTGCCGCTGACCGCGGCGGTGTGGCGCGCCGGGGTCCGCGTGCCCGCCGACGCTCCGCTGTCCGAGGAGGTCCACCCGTGAGCACCGACAGCCCCGTCGCGCCTCACCGCCCGGGCACCGAGCTCCCGCCGCTCGAGGGGCGCCCGCCGCTGTGGCTCGGCGGCACGTCGCTGACGGCGCGCTCGGTGGCGGCCGTGGCCCGCACGGCCGGGCCCACCGACCTGCACCTCGACCGCGCCGCGCTCGCCCGCGTCGAGCGCGCCGCCCGTCTGGGGGCCGACCTGAGCACCCGCCGCGCCGTCTACGGACGCACCACCGGCGTCGGCGCCAACCGCGACGAGACCGCGGTCGCGGCGGACGGCGCCGGCCACGGTCTGCGCCTGCTGCGCAGCCACGCCGGTGGCGCGGGCGACCGGCTCGACGCCGAGCTCGTGCGCGCGGCGCTGCTCATCCGGCTCAACCAGCTCCTCGCCG
This sequence comes from Actinomycetospora lutea, assembly GCF_028737205.1. Taxonomy (GTDB): domain Bacteria; phylum Actinomycetota; class Actinomycetes; order Mycobacteriales; family Pseudonocardiaceae; genus Actinomycetospora; species Actinomycetospora lutea. Next base: position 24,272 of record NZ_JAQZAL010000045.1, read on the forward strand.
GGCGGTCCGGGGTGTCGCCGGCCCTCGTGCGCGCGCTCGCCGACGCGGTCGCCGCCGACGCCCTGCCCGTCGTGCACCGCCTCGGCGCGATCGGCACCGGCGATCTCGCGCCGCTCGCGCAGATCGCGCTGGCGCTCGCGGGGGAGGGCGCGTGGGACACGGTCCCGCCGGGCCACCGCGCCGTCCCGGTCGACGCCGGCGACGCGCTGGCGTTCGTGTCGAGCAACGCGGTCACGCTGGCCGAGGCCGCGCTCGCCGCCGGCACGCTCGACGTCGTCCTCGCCTCGAGCCACGCGGTCGCGGCGCTGTCGTACCTCGCGCTCGACGGCAGCCCCGAGGCCTACGCCGACCCCGTGCACCGCGCCCGCCCGCACCCCGGCCAGGTGCGCTGCGCGCAGCGGATGCGCCACCTGCTCGGTATGGAGCGCACCCCGCCGAAGGGCCGCCGCATCCAGGACCCGTTCGGTCTGCGCGCGTTCCCGCAGGTCAACGGCCCGGCGATCGACGCGCTGGACATGCTGCACGGCGTGCTCGACGTCGAGATCAACGCCGGCGCGGAGAACCCGATGATCGCCGTCGCCGAGGACGACGCCTACCACCACGCGCACTTCCACACCGCCTACGTGGCCGGCGCGCTCGACCACGTCCGCGCCTGCGTGCACGGCGTCGCCGAGCTCTCCGCGGCCCGCCTCGGCGACCTCGTCGAGCCCGAGCAGACCGGTCTGCGGGCCTTCCTCGCCGACGGCCCGCCCGGCAGCTCCGGGGTGATGATCCTCGAGTACATGAGCCACGACGCGCTCGCGGCCCTGCGCCAGGCCGCCCTGCCGGTGACGCTGGGGAGCGCGGTCGTCTCGCGGGGACTCGAGGACCACGCGAGCTTCTCGACCCAGGCCGCGCGCGCCACCGCCGAGGTCGCGACGGCCTACACCCGCGTGCTGGCGTGCGAGCTCGTCGCGGCCGTCCGCGCCCTGCGCCTGCGCCGGCGGGCCGGGGGACCGGCGGCGGACGCCCCGATGCCGATCGAGGAGGCCCTCGCCCGCGCCGAGGAGGTCCTCGACCCCCGCACCGAGGACCGTCCGCTCACCGACGACGTCGACGTCGCGGTCGATCTCGTGCGCGACCCGACATGGGCGCAGGTCTGATGGGCCATTCGTGGCCGAGAATTCCGAGATCGACTTTCATCCTCGCGAGCAATGAAAGAATTGATGACCCTGGGCGATGGCGCGGACACGAGCGGAATCGCCCGGTCACGTATCGGTTCCGGTCCTGGATTCGACGGCCGAGTGCGCGCATCCTCTCCGACGGAGGTATTCATCCACGGAGGGGATCGCCATGTCGATCGAACTGGACAAACGGCTCGCTGCCGAGGGGACGAAGTTCTTGTTGTTCCCGCAGCCGCGCTTCCTGACGTCGAGCGGCGCACCGCTGTTCCCGGAGCCCGAGACGGTCACCGTCTCGACCCCGCCCGCGACGATCCTCCCCGGTCCCGCCGACGAGCGCATGTACGTCGTCGACGCGAAGTTCAAGCTGCCGTACGAGTCGGGTCTCGGTGGCCCGCCGTTCGACGGCGAGGTGCACCCGCCCGTCACGGCCGGGTCCGACGGTCACTTCACGCACCTCAATCCCGACTCGCGCGACTTCGCGCCGGCCACCATGTACGCCACCGTCCGTCGCGTCCTCGACATCTGGGAGGACTACTTCGGTCACGAGATCCCGTGGCACTTCGAGGCAGCCTTCGCCCGCCTCGAGATGATCCCGCTCATCGAGTGGGACAACGCGCAGTCGGGCTTCGGATTCCTCGAGTTCGGTTTCGGCCGCACCCCGAACGGCACGATCGACCACGACCGGCCCTACTGCGAGAACTTCGACGTCCTCGCCCACGAGCTCGGGCACAGCATCATCTTCTCGCAGGTCGGCGTACCGCAGAACCCGAGCGACCGGGGAATCGACTACGGGGGGTTCCACGAGTCCGCCGGCGACCTGACCGCCATCGTGGCGCTCCTGCACTTCGACACCTTCGTCGACAAGCTGCTCGCCGAGACGAAGGGCAACCTGCTCACCGTCAACGGCCTCGACCGCGTCGGCGAGCTCTCCGACGCGCGGCAGATCCGCGTCGCGCTCAACGCGAAGCGCATGAGCGACGTCGGCGCGGAACCGCACGAGCGCTCCCTGCCGCTCACCGGCGCCATCTTCGACACCATGGTCGAGCTCTTCCAGCAGGACCTCGTGGACCACAAGCTCATCTCCGCCGAGCTCCGCGAGCGCTCGACGAACACCCCGGCGGGTCCCGGGGACCTCCGGGCCATCGCGCAGGAGTTCGCTGCGGCCTACGAGGGCAACGAGGAGGAGTTCAAGGCGTCGCTGTTGAAGGCGCGCGACCAGATGGGCAAGCTCCTCGCGGCGACGTGGTCGAGGCTCTCGCCCGACTTCATGACCTATCACGACGTCTTCGCCGGGCTCGTCGCCGCCGACCGCGCGATCGCCGCCGGCGAACACGGCAAGATCATCAGGGAGTGCTTCGCCTGGCGTCGTATCGATCTGCTGCCGCGCACCGCCCAGCTCTTCCGCCGCTCGCTGGACGACTGCGGACTGCGGCCGGCCGCGATCCCGACGTCCCTCTGAGCGGGACCCGACGACAGTGATCACCGTCGTCGCCGTCCGGCACGCCGACGTCGCCGCACCGGAGGCCGGCGGCGATCCCTCGCTCAGTCCGGCCGGGCGGCGTCGCGCCGCCGCGCTCGCCCACGTCGTCCGCGACCTCGTCGTCGACACGGTGGTCGTGTCGAGCCTGCGGCGCACGCGGGAGACGGTCGCTCCGGTCCTCGACGAGCGGCCCGGTCTGGTGCCGCTCGTCGAGGACCACCCCGCGGACCTCACCGAGGCCGTGCGCGGCGGGGATCTCGGCGCGACGGTCCTCGTCGCCGGGCACAGCAACACCGTGCCCGCCCTGGTCGTCGCCCTGGTCGGCGACCCGGTCAGCCCGATCCGCGCGACGGAGTTCGACCGCCTCACCGTCCTGACGGTCACCGACGCGGGGGCCGTCGCGCTGAGCCTGCGCTACGGAGCAGCCGACTGACCTCCCGCCGTCGCGTCCACCGGCGCGGGCCGTGTCAGGCGTGGATAGCCCCGTCGTACGCCGTTCTCGGGACGTCCTGGGACGTCGGGAGCATCGACTGACCTGTTCGGCGGTACCGCTCACCGGTTTCCTCGCGCGGAGATGCAGCGTTTCGTCGCGCGGGTCGGCATCATGTCCTGGCCGAACGGACAGCGATCGCGCGGAGGTGACCACGCTGACGGCCGCACACGACGTCGGCGGGCTCGTCCACCCCGCCCTCTTCTACGCCGACGACGCCTCGTACGTGGCGGGCACGGTCCCGTTCCTGCGCGAGGGGATCGAGGCCGGGGAGCCGGTGATGATGGCCGCGCCGCCGTCCCGGCTCGATCTCGTGGCGGACGCGCTCGGTCCGGCGGCCGCGGACGTGACGCTGCACGACATGACGGTCGCGGGCCGCAACCCGGGACGGATCATCGCCGGGGTGCTGCGCGCGTTCGTCGACGAGCACGCCGGCGCCGGGCGCGTGCGCATCATCGGCGAGCCGATCTGGGCGGGGCGCACCCCGGCCGAGTACGCGGCGGCCGTCCAGCACGAGGCCCTCATCAACACCGCGCTCGGCGACCTGCCGGCCACCGTGCTCTGCCCGTACGACACCGGCGCGCTGGCGCCCGCCGTCCTCGCGGACGCGCAGCGGACCCACCCCGTGCTCGTCGAGGGCGGCGTGACCACCGCGAGCACGCGCTACGCGGACCCCGCGGAGCTCGCGCAGTGGGTGAGCGGGCCGTTGGCCGAGGAGGACTGCGAGCTCGTCGAGACGCTCGTGTTCGACGCGCCGACCGGACCGCGCACCGTCCGCCGGGCGGTGGCCGAGCACGCGGTGCGCGCCGGCCTCCCGCCCGAGCGGACCGCCGACCTGTGCCTCGCCGCCCACGAGACCGCGGTCAACACCATCGTGCACACCGGACGCCCCGGGCTGCTGACGGTGTGGACGCGCGAGGGCGGGGCGGTCGAGCCGGCCGCGGTCGTGTGCGAGGTGCAGGACAGCGGGTGGATCGCCGACCCCCTCGTCGGGCGCCACCCCGGCAGCCTCGCGGACGGGCGGGGCTACGGGCTGCGCCTGGTCCACCAGCTCTGCGACCTCGTGCAGGTGCACAGCGACCCGACCGCCGGCACGACGGTGCGGATGACCATGAGCCTGCCCACCGGTGCCCCGCTGTGAGGCCGTCCGGGGAGTGGAGTGCTCCCCGAGGTGGGTAGGTACCAGGACGTGTTCACCGAGCAGGACGAACGGCTGCGCGACTTCCTGGCCACCGGACGGCGGTTCGCCGCCGCGACGAGCGTCGAGGAGACGCTGCAGCTCATCCTCACGTCGGCCGTCGACACCTCGCCGGCCACCGACCTCGCCGGCGTGCTCCTCCTCGAGGGCCGCGGCAAGATCACCTCGCCGGCCACGACCGACGAGGTCGTCAACCAGCTCGACGAGATCCAGGCGGAGCACAACGAGGGCCCGTGCGTGGCGTCGATCTACGACGAGGAGCTCGTCGTCGTCCAGGACTTCGCCGACGATCTCGAGCGCTGGCCGCACTTCGCCCGCGCCGCCCTCGACCGCGACGTGCACAGCTCCCTGTCGTTCCAGCTGTTCAGCGAGGGCAAGCGCGCCGGCTCGCTGAACCTGTTCAGCCACCGCAAGCACGCCTTCGGCGAGGACGACCGCATCCTCGGCGCCCTGTTCGCGAACCAGGCCGGTCTCGCGCTGCGCGGGGCCCAGCGCGTCGCCCAGCTCGACCGCGCGGTCGCCTCGCGCGGCGTGATCGGCACGGCCAAGGGCATCCTCATGGAGCGCTTCGGCATCGGTGACGACGAGGCCTTCCAGCGCCTCGTGCGCAGCTCGCAGGACACCAACATCAAGCTCGTGGACGTCGCCCAGTGGCTCATCGACGAGTCCGCGCCGAAGCGCGAGGGCTGACCGCGACTCAGGAGACGGCGGCGGAGGCGAGCGTCCCCGCCCGGTCCCGGTCGCGCAGGACCGTCTTCTGCACCTTGCCGGTGGCGTTGCGGGGGAGCTGCTCGACCAGTGCGATGCGGCGCGGGCGCTTGTAGCGGGCGAGGTGCTCGCGGCAGTGCTCGTCGATGGCGTCGGGGGACGGGGGGTCGGCCGGATCCCGCGGGACGATCACGGCGAGCGGGGTCTCGCCCCACCGCGGGTCGGCGACGCCGATGAGGGCGACGTCGGCGACCTGTGGGTGCCCGGCCAGGACGTTCTCGACCTCGGCGCAGTAGATGTTCTCGCCGCCCGAAATGATCATGTCCTTCTTCCGGTCGACGACGTAGTAGTAGCCGTCCGGGTCCTGGCGCACGAGGTCGCCCGAGTGGAACCAGCCACCGCGGAACGCCTCGGCGGTCTCCGCGGGCTTGTTCCAGTAGCCCGACATCACCAGCGGGCCGCGGTAGACGATCTCGCCGACCTCGCCCGGGGCGACGTCCTGCATGTCGTCGTCCACCACCCGGACCTCGACGTTGATCATCGGGGTGCCCACGGAACCGATCTTGCGGACCGCGTCCTCGCCACGCAGCGTCGTCGTGACCGGGCTGCACTCGGTCTGGCCGAACGAGGTGACGATCTCGGCGTCGGGGAAGCTCGCGATCATCGTGCGGAGCAGCGCGGTCGAGGCCGGCGCCGCGCCCCACCCGCACTTGCGCAGCGCGGAGAGGTCGCGCTCGCGGGCCGGGACCCGCTCGCAGATCGCCGCCCACTGCGCGGGCACGAAGAAGCACGAGGTCACGCGCTCGCGCTCCAGGGTGGCGAGCGCCTCCTCGGGGTCGAAGCCGGTCGACGGCGGGATGACGGTGGTGCCGCCGGCGAACAGCGACGGGAGGAAGCCCGCCACGCCCGCGATGTGGAAGAGCGGGGTGCCCGAGAGCCAGACGCCCGGCCCGCCCGGTCCGCCGAGGTGCATCGTCGACGAGAACGCGTGCAGGAACAGGTTGCGGTGCGTGAGCATCGCGCCCTTCGGCGCCCCGGTCGTGCCCGAGGTGTACATGATGAACGCGGTGGCGTCGTCCGGGACGGCGAGCTCGCGGTAGGCGGGGTCGGCCGCGGCGAGGACGTCCTCGAGGTCGCCGCCGATGGTGATCGTCCGCCGGACGCCGGGCGCGTCGGGCAGCGCGTCGCGCAGCAGCGCCTCGGTGGCGGTGTCGGCCACGGCGACGACGGCGCCGGAGTCGACCAGCGCGTACGCGACCTCCGTCGCGACGAGCCGGAAGTTGACCGGCACGCAGATCGCGCCGGCGCGCAGCACCGCGATGTAGGTCTCGAGCAGCTCGACGGAGTTCAGGCCGAGCACCGCGACCCGGTCGCCCGGCCCGACGCCCGCGGCGACCAGCGCGTTCGCCAGCCGGGTGATGCGGTCGTCGGCGTCGGCGTAGGTCCGCCGCTGCCCGGTGCCGGCGTCGACGAGGAACTCGGCCCCCGGCGTCACCCGCGCCCACCGGGCCGCGATGTCGCTGAGCGTCATGCCCCGGCCGGTGATCGCCCCCGTCGTCATGCCCCCACCTCAGAGCGCGGCGGGCGACGGCGTCAAGGGCGCACAGATCGGGGGAGCGCAGATCGGGGGAGCGCTCCCGCGGCTCCGGCGGCCGCCCGCGAGCGGCACCCTCGGCAGGCGAGCCGCCACGCTGATCATGGGAAGCGTGCCCCTCGCCGAGCCGGGGTGGCGCGGACCCGTCCGGGCTCGCCGGTCCGATCTTCCGAGAGTGCCGTGGGTGCAAGCCCTGGCCCCGGACCCGTCCGCGGCGGTAGGAACTCCTCGTGAGCCGGATCAACGACGTGGGCGGCATGGTGGGCTTCCCGCCCGTCGTCGAGGAGCCCGACGAGCCGCGGTTCCACGCCGACTGGGAGGCGCACGTCGTCGCGCTCAACGGCGCGCTGCTGGGCCGGGGCGTCTACAACCTCGACGAGTTCCGCGACGCGATCGAGCGCATCCCGCCGGGGGAGTACCTGGCCGCGTCGTACTACGAGAAGTGGTTCCGCGCGATCACCACGCTGCTCGCCGAGAAGGGCGTCGCCACCCCCGAGGAGCTGGCCGGTGACTGACCGCCCCGACGACCGGTTCGCCCCGGGCGACCGGGTCCGCACCCGCATCGCCGACCCGCCGGGCCACACCCGGCTGCCCCGCTACGCGCGGGGCGCGCGCGGCGAGATCGTCTCGACCGCCGGTCACCACCCGCTCGCCGACGAGCGCGCCCGCGGCCTCGCCTCCGACCCGCGCGCGGTCTACCACGTGCGGTTCGCCGCGAGCGACCTGTTCGGCGCCGGCGACCACGCCGTGGTCGTCGAGCTCTGGGAGGACTACCTCGAACCCGACGGGAGCGCATCGTGAGCGGTGACCACGCGAGTTCCCCGGTCGCGGCCCGGGTGCGGCACGTCGAGGCGCTGCTCGAGGGCCGCGGGCTGCTCGAGCCGGACGAGATCGACGAGCGGATCGACGCCCTCGCCGCGGGCGGGACGCCGGCGAACGGGGCGGCGGTGGTGGCGCGGGCGTGGGTCGACCCGGCGTTCCGGGAGCGCCTGCTCGCCGACGGCAACGCCGCGATCGCCGAGCTCGGGTTCTCGATGGGCGGGGCCCTGCAGGAGCAGAAGCTGACGGTGGTCGCGAACGACGCCGACGAGCACCACGTCATCGTCTGCACGCTGTGCTCCTGCTACCCGATCGCGCTGCTCGGCCCGTCGCCGGGCTGGTACAAGAGCGAGGCGTACCGGTCGCAGGTGGTGCGCGAACCCCGCGCGGTCCTGCGGGAGTTCGGCGTCGAGCTGCCCGCCTCGACGCGGATCACGGTGTGGGACGCGAGCGCGGAGTCGCGCTACCTGGTGCTGCCCCGTCGACCCCCCGGGACCGAGGACCGGTCGGAGGAGGAGCTCGCCGCGCTGGTGACCCGTAAGGGGCTGATCGGGACCGCCGCGGTCTGAGCCGAGGACCGCCCGATCGGCGCTCTGTTACCGTCGCCCCCGCGTTGCTGTCTTCTTTTCCTCGCTGTGCTCGAGCCTCGTGGATCAGTCGATGTCACTCGCTCGCACAGATGCACCATCACCGAAAGAGGATTCATGGCTGACGGCACCGTCAAGTGGTTCAACGCCGAGAAGGGGTTCGGCTTCATCGCGCCGGACGACGGGGGCAAGGACATCTTCGTCCACTACTCCGCGATCCAGGGCGGCGGCTTCCGCTCCCTCGAGGAGAACCAGCGGGTCACCTTCGAGTGGAGCCAGGGCCAGAAGGGCCCGCAGGCGGACTCGGTCCAGGCTCTCTGAGACCCCCGCCCCGGGATCACGGCCCGGACATCACGGCGCGGAGATCACGTCTCGAGCGTGATCCGTGACGTCGCCGCCGCGAGCAGGGCGAACAGCGCCGCCGCGACGACGCCGACCAGATGCACGCTGCCGGTGAAGGCCGCGTGCGCGTCCCCCAGGAGCTCGGCGGCCTGCGGCGCCGGGAGTGCCGTCGCGGCGGCGGTCGCCCCGCTGACCGTCTCCCGCGCGGGGCCGTCCGCGCCGCTCATCGCCGCGCGGTACGACGCCGCGGCCAGCGTGCCGAGCAGGGCGAGCCCGAGCGCACCGCCCAGGTAGTTGCCGGTCTCCGCCAGCGAGGCCGCCGCCCCCGCCCGCGACGGCGGGACCGCGCCGACGACGGCCCCGATGCCCCGGGCGAACAGCGGGCCGGTCCCGAGCGCGAGCACCGTGACCGCGCCGACCGCGACCGGGCCGCCGCCCTCGGACGGCGTGAGCACGAGCAGCAGGGCACCGACCGCGGCGAGCACCAGCCCGCCCGCGACCGCGGCGTGCGGGCGCACCCGCCGCACGAGCACCGGCGTGAGCAGGGTCCCGGCCGCGACGCCGAGCCCCATCGGCGCGAACCACAGCGCCGCCGCGACGGGGGAGAGACCGAGCACCGTCTGCAGGTACTGGGTGACGAGCATGCCGGTGCCCGCCATCGCGACGCCGGCGCCGACGAGCGCGCCGAGCAGCACCGTGACCCGCCGCAGCCGGAACAGGGCGAGGTCCAGCAGCGGGCGCTCGAGGCGCAGCTGCCGGCGCACGAACACCACCCCGATCCCGACGCCGGCGACGACCGCGGCGACGCCGAGCCCCGGGGGTGCGGTGCCCGTGGCCGCGACCTTGACCCCCCACACCACCGGGAGCACCGCGAGCAGCGAGAGCGCGACGCTCGCGGGGTCGAGCCGCCCCGACCCCTCCCCGGTGCCCCCGGGCAGCACGAACGGCCCGGCGGCGAGCAGCACGAGCATCACGGGGACGGCCAGCAGGAACACGCTGCCCCACCAGAAGCGCCCGAGCAGCACCCCGCCCACCACCGGCCCGAGCGCGGCGCCCGCGAACTGGCACGTCGCCCAGATCGCGATGGCCACGCCGCGCCGCCCGCCGTCGGCGAACAGGGCGGTGATCAGCGCGAGGGTCGCGGGCATGAGCGTGGCGCCGGCGATCCCGAGCAGGGCGCGCAGGCCGATGAGCGCCGTCGGGTCGGGCGCGAACGCCGCGCCGACCGACGTCACCGCGAAGACCGCCGCGCCGGTGAACAGCAGCCGGCGGTGCCCGACGCGGTCGCCCAGCGTGCCCATGGTGATGACGAGCCCGGCGACCAGGAACCCGTAGACGTCGGTGATCCAGAGCTGCTCGACCGCCGACGCCCCGAGGTCGCGGGTCAGGTGGGGCAGGGCCAGGAACAGCACGTTGATGTCGACCGCGCTCAGCAGCGTGGGCAGGGCGAGCACCGCCAGCCCCCACCACGGTGACCGGCGGGTGATCACGGAGGAAGTCATGGCCACGAGTCGGAGCCCGCGCGGGCGCCTCGACACCGCTCCGGCGTGACCACGGTCACATCGCCAGGATGTCGAGCAGCGCGCACCCCGCCCCGACCTGCTCCCACACCCACCGAGGAGGAGCCATGAAGTACCTGCTGATCATCCAGATGAACCCCGAGGTCTGGGAGTCGCTCTCCGAGGCCGAGCGCGCCGAGATCGCCGGCGGGCAGGAGGGGTTCGTGGAGACGATCACGGCGACGGGGGAGATGGTCGGGACCCACGCGCTGGCCGACCCGTCGCAGAGCGCCGTGGTCCGCGGCCGGCCGGGCGCGGTCACCGTCACCGACGGCCCGTTCCTGGAGGCCAAGGAGTACATGGGCGGCTTCTACGTCGTGGACTGCGAGAGCGCGGAGCGCGCGCACGAGCTCGCCGCGATGATCCCGGGCACCGACCGGTTGCCCGTCGAGGTCCGTCCGGTGATCTTCACCGCCGGCTACGGGCTCGCGGAGCCGGACACCCCGTGACCGGGAGCGCCGTCGAGGACCTGCTGCGCCGCAGCGCGCCGCAGGTCCTCGGCGCGCTGGTGCGGAGGCACGGGCAGTTCGCCCTCTGTGAGGACGCGGTCCAGGAGGCGCTGCTCGCCGCCGCCACGGCCTGGCCGCGCGACGGCGTCCCGGACGAGCCGGTCGGCTGGCTGGTCACCGTCGCCGGGCGCCGGCTCACCGACCTGCAGCGCACCGAGCAGGCGCGCCGCCGGCGCGAGGACGCGCTCGCGGCCCGGGAGCGGGCCGAGGAGGCGCTGTCCGACACCGACACCGACACCGGCACCGGCACCGACCCCGCCGACGACACGCTCGAGCTGCTGCTGCTCTGCGCCCACCCCGCGCTCTCCGAGCCCAGCCGGATCGCGCTGACCCTGCGCGCGGTCGGCGGGCTGCGCACCAGCGAGATCGCCCGCGCGTTCCTCGTCCCCGAGGCGACGATGGCCCAGCGCATCAGCCGGGCGAAGGCCACGATCGCCGACGCCGGCTTCGCGCCCCCGGGCGCCGACCGCGACGCCCGCCTCGCCTCCGCCCTGCACGTCCTCTACGTGGTCTTCGACGAGGGCTACACGGCCACCGCGGGGCCGTCCCTGACCCGCGTCGACCTCACCGCCGAGGCGATCCGGCTCGTGCGCCGGCTGCACCGCCTGCTGCCCGACGACGCGGAGATCACCGGGCTGCTCGCGCTGATGCTGCTCACCGACGCCCGCCGCGACGCCCGGGTCGGGCCGGACGGGCGGATGCTGGCGACCGCCGAGCAGGACCGGGCGCGCTGGGACCACGACGCGATCGCGGAGGCCACCGGGCTCCTCGAGCGCGCCCTCGCCACCGGCCCGCTCGGCCCGTACCAGCTGCAGGCCGCGATCGCCGCCGTGCACGCGGAGGCCCCGACCGACGCCGACACCGACTGGGCGCAGATCGTGATCCTCTACGACCTGCTCGCGGCGCGGTCGGACAACCCCGTGGTCACCCTCAACCGCGCGGTCGCGGTCGGCATGGCGCAGGGGCCGCGGGCCGGGCTCGACGTCCTCGACACCGTCGCCGACGACCCCCGCCTGCGCCGCAGCCACCGCCCCGACGCCGTGCGCGCCCACCTCCTCGAGCGTCTCGGCGACCCCGCCGGCGCCCGCGAGCACTACCGGCGCGCCGCCCCCGGCGCGCTCAACCAGGCCGAGAAGCGCTATCTGGAGGAGCGCGCGTCACGAACGTCCCCTCCGCCCGGCGAATTCGGTTAGCGTTGACAACGATGAGCGAGCACACGGCGCTGCGGACCGGGGCGGGGGCCGTCGCGATCACGACCGCCACCGTGCTCCCGGTGTTCCTCCTGGGCGCCCTGTCCGTGCAGATCGGCGCCGACCTCGGGTTCGACCCGGCCGCCCTGGGCCTCGTCGTCTCGGCGTACTTCGGGGTGTCGGCCCTGGTGTCGCTGCCGGTCGGGAAGCTGGTCGAGAAGCTCGGCTCGCGGCTGACCAGCCGCATCGGCCTCGTCGGCGCCTCCGTGGCGATGCTGCTGACCGCCGTGCTGGGCCAGAGCTTCACCGCGGTCGTGGTGCTCGTGCTCGTCGGGGCGTGGACCAACGTCATGGGCCAGCTCGCCACCAACCTCACCCTCGCCCGCGCCATGCCGCCCGGGCGCCTCGGGCTCTCGTTCGGGGTCAAGCAGGCGTGCGTCCCGCTGGCGACCCTGCTCGCGGGCCTCGCCGTGCCGACCGTCGGCCTGACCATCGGCTGGCGCTGGGCCTACGTGATCGGGACCGGCCTCGCCCTCGCCGCGCTCGCCGTGGCGCCGCGGGGCTCGGGGCGCGGCGAGCGCTCCGCCGACAGCAGCGCCGAGCGCGCGACCGGCGCGCTCGCGGTGATCGGGGTCGCGGCCGGGCTCGGCGCGGCGAGCTCGACGGGCCTGAGCATCTTCCTCGTCGCCTCGGCGGTCGACTCCGGCGTCGCCCCGGGGCTCGCGGGCCTCGTGCTGACGCTGGGCAGCGTGGTCGCCGTGGTGATGCGCATGGTCCACGGCTGGCTCGCCGACCGGCGCCGCGGCGGGCACATCGTGGTGGTCGCGGGCTGCCTGGTCCTCGGGGCCGCGGGCGTCGTGCTGCTCGCCGTGCCGGGCTCGGTGGCCCTCGTCGTCGGGACGGTGCTCGGCTTCGGGCTCGGCTGGTCGTGGCCGGGCCTGCTGCAGTTCGCGGTCGTGCGCCTCAACCCGACCGCGCCGGCGGCGGCGACGGCCATCGTGCAGGTCGGGGTGTACGCCGGCGGCTGCCTCGGTCCGGTCGGCTTCGGCCTGCTCGCGACCGGGATGTCGTTCGCGACGGCGTGGGTGGTCGCCGCGCTCGCGATGCTCGTCGCCGGGGCCGGGGTGCTCGTGGGGCGCCGGATGCTCGTGCGCCACCGCGCGGCGTCGCAGGGCCGGGCGCGCGAGGGCGTGCCGGCGTCGGCCTGACCCTCACCGGCCCTGACCCTCACCGGCCCTGACCCTCACCGGCCCTGACC
>NZ_JAQZAL010000046.1 GCF_028737205.1 Actinomycetospora lutea
GCTGACGGGCGCATCCTTCCGCCGGAATTGAACGACTGCCAATAGAGTCGGCGCATGACCGACTGGCGGACGTGGGTGCCCGAGCGACTGACCTACCCCGAGGTGCCCGTCGGGGCGCTGCTCGACGGCGCCGCACGCCGCTACGGCGACCGCGTCGCCTTCTCCCACCACGGCCGGACGCTGTCGTTCACCGGGCTCTGGCGGGCCGCGTGCGGTCTCGCCCACGACCTGCACGCCCGCGGCGTCGTGCCGGGCGACGTCGTCGGCGTGCACCTGCCCAACGTGCTGTCCTACCCCGTCGCCTACTACGGGATCCTGCTGGCCGGGGCCACGTTCACCCCGGTGAGCCCGCAGCTGCCCGCCGAGGGTGTCGCGGGCCAGCTCGCCGACGCGCGGGCCGTCGCGGTGATCGGGATGCAGGACACCGGGTCCGGGGTGCCGCTGGTGCCCACCGACGGCGTCACGGTCGCCGACGGCGGGGAGGCCGACGAGGCTCCGGTGGTCGACGTCGACCCCGGCGTCGCCCGCGCCCACCTCGCCTACACCGGCGGCACCACCGGCAGCCCGAAGGGCGTGGTGCTCACCCACGCGAACGTGGTCACCAACGTGCTCCAGTACGCCTGCCACGGCAGCGGGTCGCGCCCGGCGCTCGGGCTCGCCGGCGACGTCGGCCTCGAGCAGGTCGGGCCGCCCGAGGAGTGGCCGGTCCGCCTCGGTGAGGGCACCGGCATCGCGGTCGCCCCGTGGTTCCACGCGATGGGGACGATCGGCGGGATCGGGGTCGCCGTGGTGTCGGGGGCGACGAGCATCGTCCACGAGCGCTTCGACCCGGCCCGGCTGCTCGCCGACGTCGAGACCCACCGGGCGACGACGATCTCGGGCGCGCCGCCGCTGTTCCACGCCCTGCTCGCCCACCCCGAGGCCGCGGGCCGCGACCTCACCTCGGTGCGCACCGTGACCTCGGGTGCGGCGCCGATGCCGGTCGCGCTGGCGCGGCGCATCGCCGAGCGCATGCCCGAGGCCGTCATCGTCGAGGGCTACGGGATGACCGAGGCGACCATGGGCCTGACGATGGGGGCGACCGCCCGCTCGGCGCACCGCCGTATCGGCACCGTCGGCGTCCCGGTGCCCGACACCACGATCGTGGTCGGCCCGACCCCCGGCGAGCCGGCCGGCGTGGGGGAGGCCGGCGAGGTGTGGGCGCGGGGCCCGCAGGTGATGGCCGGCTACCTCGACCGGCCCGAGGCGACCGCGGAGACGCTCGTCGACGGGTGGCTGCGCACCGGCGACATCGGGGTGCTGGGCGAGGACGGCCAGCTCGAGATCGTCGACCGCGCCAAGGACATGCTGCTCTACAAGGGCTACAACGTGTACCCGCGCGAGCTCGAGGAGCTCCTGGTCGCGCGGCCCGAGGTCGCCGCGGCGGCGGTCGTCGGGCGTCCCGACGTCGCGGTCGGCGAGGAGCCGGTGGCCGTCGTCGTCCCCGCGCCGGGCCAGGAGCCCAGCGCCGAGCTCGGGGCCCGGATCGCGACCGCCCTCGACGAGCGGGTGGCGCCGTACAAGCGCCTGCGGGCGGTGCACCTGGTCGACACGCTGCCGGTCTCGGCGGCGGGCAAGGTGCTCAAGCGCGAGCTCCGCGACGGGCTGGGCGGCGCGCTCGGGGAACCCGTCTGGCGTCGTGAGCAGGGCTAGAGTGTCCGCATGGCCCGGATCCGCATCGTGCGCGCCGCCGACGGACGGCAGTGGATGGTGCGCCAGAAGCTCGAGTGGACCGACCCCTCCACGGGCGAGGACTTCGAGCACGACATGCAGGGTGGCCGGCTCGCGGCCATCGGCATCGTCTCGATCATGGGTCTGCTCTGGGTCGCGCTCCTGGCCTGGTGGGCCACGGGCAGCCAGGGCGTCGTCGTCCCGCTGTGGGTCTGGCTGATCCTGCTGCTGATCGTCGGCTTCTTCCCGGGCCGCTGGGTGCTGCGGCGCCCGCGCACGCTGGTCGCCGAGACGCCGGGCGGCTCCGACGGGTCGGCCCCCGAGCGCTGGGTGGGCTGGGTGCGCGGCACCGCGGCCGCCCGCGAGGAGATGATGCAGACGGTGCGCAGCCTGGAGACCCGCGCGACGCCCGCCTACGCCGACAGTCCCCTGCAACCGGTGAGCTAGATGCCCGAGCTGCCCGAGGTCGAGGCCCTCGCCGAGCACCTGCGCACGCACGCGCTCGCCCGGCCCGTCGCGCGCGTCGACGTCGCGAGCATGACGGTGCTCAAGACCTTCGACCCGCCGGTGTCGGCCCTCGTCGGGCGGCTGGTCACGGGGGCGTCGCGGCACGGGAAGTTCCTGGACGTCGAGCTCGAGGACACGCAGCGGAGCGGAGCTGGACCATCGACTCCGCTGCACCTCGTGGTGCACCTGTCGCGGGCCGGCTGGCTGCGCTGGCACGACCAGGCGTCGGCCACCCCGCCGAAGCCCGGCAAGGGGCCCCTGGAGTTCCGGGTGCACCTCGAGACGGTCGGCGGGCCCGGGTTCGACCTCACCGAGGCCGGCACGCAGAAGCGCCTGGCGGTGTACCTCGTCGACGACCCGCAGCAGGTCCCGGGCGTCGCCAAGCTCGGCCCGGACGCGCTGGCGATCTCGCGCGCGGAGTTCGGTGAGCTGCTCGCGGGCCGCACCGAACGGCTGAAGACGCTGCTCGCCGACCAGCAGGTCATCGCCGGCATCGGCAACGCCTACTCCGACGAGATCCTGCACGTCGCGAAGCTCTCGCCGTTCGCCGCGGCCGGCAAGCTCGACACCGAGGCGGTCGACCGGCTGCACACCGCGATGGTCGGCGTGCTCACCGAGGCCGTGGAGCGCGCGGTGGGCCAGGACGCCGCCCGTCTCAAGGGCGAGAAGCGCTCCGGCATGCGCGTGCACGCCCGCACCGGGCTGCCGTGCCCGGTGTGCGGCGACACCGTCCGGGAGGTGTCGTACGCCGAACGGTCGTTCCAGTACTGCCCCACCTGCCAGACGCAGGGTCGCGCGTTGGCGGACCGCCGCCTGTCGCGTCTGGTCAAATAGGTGCCGTGCCCAGCTGGTTGACCGATCCGCGCTTCCTCGCCGCGCTCGGCGTGGTGGTGGCGCTGGTGATCGCGGTCCTGGTGTACCGGCGGGTCAAGCGCCGCAACCAGTTCGCGTCCCCGCTCGAGCGGGCCACCTTCTCCACGCTGCACACGGTGTCGCTGGCGGCGCCCGCGCTGCGCGAGGGCCTCTCGGAGGGCTCGGCGCAGTTCGCGGTGCCCTACCTGCGCACGCTGCTCGACACGGAGGCCCTGTCGATGACCGGGTCGGACTGCGTGCCGCTGGCCTGGGACGGGGAGGCCGAGCACCACAGCCTGGACGTGCGCCAGTACGCCGAGAAGGTCATGCGCACGGGCCGCCAGCAGGTCGCCAGCCGCAAGGACATCGAGTGCGGCTCGCAGGACTGCCCGGTGCGCGGCATCGTCGTCGTGCCGCTCGAGGTCGACGGCAACGTCGCGGGCACGCTGGCCGCGGTCAGCGCCGACACCCCGGGCCCGGTGCTGCTGCGCGCGTCCGCCGAGGTCGCCCGGTACGTCTCCAGCCAGCTGGAGCTCGCCGACCTCGACGAGTCGCGCGCCCGGCTCAACCGCGCCGAGGTCCGGGCGCTGCGCGCGCAGATCTCGCCGCACTTCATCTACAACGCGCTCAACACGGTCGCCTCGTTCATCCGCACCGACCCGGAGCGGGCCCGCGAGCTGCTGATGGAGTTCGCCGACTTCACGCGCTACTCGTTCCGGCAGGCCGGCGAGTACACGACGCTCGCCGACGAGCTCAAGAACATCGACCGCTACCTGGCCCTCGAGCACGCCCGTTTCGGCAACCGGCTGCACGTGAAGGTGCAGGTCGCGCCCGAGGTGCTCTCGGTGGTGCTGCCGTTCCTGGCGCTGCAGCCGCTCGTGGAGAACGCCGTGCGTCACGGCCTGTCCGGCAAGCCGGGCGGGGGCACCGTGTCGCTGACCGCGGAGGACTCGGGCGCCGAGTGCACGATCATCGTCGAGGACGACGGCGTGGGCATGGACCCCAAGGCGCTCACCGAGGAGAACCGCGACGCCCACCTCTCGGGCGCGCACGTCGGCCTCGGCAACGTCGACGACCGCATGCGCTCGGCGTTCGGCCCCGACTACGGCCTGGTGGTCGAGACCGAGCGCGGCGCCGGCACCAAGATCATCCTGCGCGTCCCCAAGTTCCGGGCCGGCGTCCGCGTCTGACCCGCCCGTCGGGGGAGCGAGGGACTCCCCGGCTGCGTGTCAGGCAGCGAGGGACGCCCTCGCTGCGCACCCCGGCCCCCGGTTGATCTCGGCATCACCCGCGCGGCGGCTAGCGTGGAGGTCATGAGCTTGCGTTTCGGCCCCGCCCTGTCCTCGGTCCTGCCCGGTCCGCTCGCGGCCGCCACGGGCCACCGGACGGTCAGCGTGGTCCGCCTGCAGGGCGTGATCGCGGCGACCTCCGGTCCGGTGCCGCGGGCGGTCATCAACATCACCGCCGTCGAGGACGCCCTGCGCCGCGCGTTCACCGCCGACCGCGTCGAGGGCGTCGCCCTGGTGATCAACTCGCCGGGCGGGTCGCCGACGCAGTCCGCGCTGGTCGCCGACCGCATCCGCGGGCTCGCCGAGGAGCACGAGGTCCCCGTGCTGGCGTTCTGCGAGGACGTCGCGGCCTCGGGCGGCTACTGGCTGGCCTGCGCCGCCGACGAGATCTACGCGCACCCGACCTCGCTCGTCGGCTCGATCGGCGTCGTCTCCGGCGGCTTCGGGCTCACCGGCCTGATCGAGCGCTACGGCATCGAGCGGCGGCTGCACACCGCCGGGCAGAACAAGGCGCGCCTCGACCCGTTCCAGCCCGAGAAGGCCGAGGACGTCGAGTGGCTGCTCGGCATGCAGGGCGAGCTGCACGAGATGTTCATCGAGTGGGTGCGGGCACGGCGCGGCGCCGCCCTGGCGGAGACCGACGACCTGTTCACCGGCGAGGTCTGGACCGGCCGCAAGGCCAAGGAGCGCGGCCTGGTCGACGACCTCGGCACCACCCGCGAGGTCCTCGCCCGCCGGTTCCCCGACGCCGAGCCCGTGACGGTCGAGCCGCGCCGCCCGCTGCTCGCGCGCCTCGGTCTCGGGAGCGTGGCGGCGCCGTTCACCGCCCCGAGCGCGGTGGCCGACCCCGTCGGCTCGACCCTCGACTGGATCGAGCACCGCGCGCTGTGGAGCCGCTTCGGGCTCTGAGGCAACGCCGATTCCGCTCCCACGCTCGCCCGGTCGGACCTAGGCTCGGCGGGTCGGGGCCGGAGGAGCGGCCCGCCAGCAGGAGGGGAAGCGGGAGGTGGTGGACCGTGCCGGTCCCCGGCGTCCCGTGGGGCGGACGCGACACCTCGGTCCTGAGCCACGAGCTCATCCACCGGTGGATCCACGACGGCGCCGACCCCGCCGCGCTCGACTCGGCACGCCTGCGCCACGCCGCGCGGGGCGAGGAGCTCCGGGCCGCCGCCCAGCGCCTCGAGCGCGCCCACGGCCAGCTGGGCGCCTCCTGGCGCGGCCGTGACGCCGACGCCGCCGCCTCCCACGTGCGCACGCTCGTCGCGCGCATGAGCCGCCTCGGGGATGCCGTCACGGGGCAGGCCGGCAGCCTCCAGGGGGTGCGCGACGCCCTCGCGCGCGTCCAGTCGCTCGTCGGGCCCCCGCGCGCGCCGGCCCTGCCCGTCCTGGGCAGCTCGCCCGCGACGCCCGGCCTCGCGGGCGCGCTGGCCGCCGGCGGGCCGGCCGACGGGTTCGGGACCTTCCAGGCGGCGCAGGCCGAGGAGCGCGCCGCCCAGGGCGCCTACCGCGCCTACCTGCAGCAGACCGGGCTGGCGGCCCGGGGCACCCCGTCCGCCGTCGACGGGCTCGCCGGGCGCACGTCCGTCGGCGCCGCCCCCGAGGTCGGCGGCGCGGCTCGGGGCGCGATGGCCGGGCCCGGCGCGGTGCCCCCGACCGGCGAGGGCGCGGCCCCGGGTCGGGGTGGGGTCCTCGCGCGGGCCGCAGCGCCCGCGGCCCCGCCCGGCACCCCCGGAGCGCCGGCCGGCGGGGTCCCGCCGGCCCGTCGCGCGGGCGTGGCGCCGGGGGGCGGACCCGGTCCCGGCACGCCGCGGGCCCTCCCGCCCGACGCCGCCCGTCCCGGCACGGTCGGCCGGTTCGTGTCACGGCTGCTCGGCGGGCCCCCCGCGCCGGGCACGCCGGGAGCCCCGCCGGGCGGCGTGCCCGGCCCCGGGGCGCCCGGCCGGCCCGGGACGGGCGCCGGGCCCGGCGGAGCCCGCCCGGGTGCCCCGATGCCCCGTCCCGGCGCGCCGGGGAGCGCCCCGGCGCCGCGGGGTCCCGCCCACCCGGTCGCCCCGACGGCCGCCGACCGCCTCGCGGGCGGCGCGCCCCCCGACCGCCGGCGCGAGGACCGCGAGGACCGCGCGGACCGCGGGCACCGCGACCCCGCCGCCCGCGGCCCGTCCGCCGGCGCCGCGCCGGAGGCACCGGGCCCGGCGGAGGCGGACCGCCCCGACGCGCCGCGGCCGACGGGTCCCTCGCTCGCCGGCCCGGCGGTGGGCGCGGGGGCCCACCCGACCCCCGACGCCGCCCCACCGGCGACCCCGGCCGCCGCGAGCCCCCCGACGAGCCCGCCGACGAGCTCGGACGTGCCGATGATCCCGCCGACCGCGGGCGCGGCCGGCGGCCCGGGGAGCGCCGGCGGGATCCGCCACCCCGAGTACCTCGTCGACGCCGACCCGTGGCGCGACCCGGCCGACGACCCCGACGAGCGGCGCCTCGTCACCCCGCCCGTGATCGGGGAGCAGGACGGCCGGTGAGCGGTGTCGTGCTCGACCGCCACGAGCTGCTCTGGGTCCTCGAGCAGTGCGGGGCCGGGTGGCCCTACCCGCTGCGCCCGGTGCACTGGTCCGCCGAGACCGACGCCGAGGCGCGGCGCCACCGCGCCACCACCGAGCAGGCGCTGCGCGCCCGCGGTCTGCTCGAGCCCGGACCGGCCCGGATGCTGCTCGACGCCGGGCAGGCGGCGGCCGGCTGGGTGTTCGCCGTCGACCTCGTCCGCCGGGACGCGACCGCACCCCTCGCCGCCGTGGCCCTCACCGATGGGCACACCGCGGCGCTGCTCGAGTCCCCCGAGCACGCCCGGGCACCGGTGCGGGTCGCGCCGTGCGCGCCCGACGGGCTCGCCGAGGCGCTGTTCGGCCTGGTCCCGCCGGTGCCGCCCGGCAGCGGCCCGCCGGTCCCCGTGCCGGCGGACGGCCTGCCCGCGGACCTCCCGACCACCGCGCGGACCGCGCGGGCCCGCGACGTCGCCGAGGACCTGCTGGCGTCGGTCACCGCCGTCACGCAGGTCGGCGTGGCCGACCGCCGCGACGGCGTCCCCCGCCGTGTCGCCCCGCCGCTGTGCTGGCTCGACGGACCCCGGGGACGCCACGTGCTGCGTCCGGCCCCGCCGCCCCGTCCGCCCCTGCTGGTTCCGGCAACCGGCGGACAACTGCTGACCGACATCCGTACCGTGCTGACCGACGGGGCCGTGCCGCGTCCGTCCGGAAGGAGCACCGCATGACCGCGCCCGGTGGTGCCGGTGAGGGTGGTGCCGGCGAGGCCGCCATGCGCCCGGACGAGACCCGGGCGTTCGCCGGCAAGGTCGACGCGCTCGAGCAGGGCGTCACCGAGGCGCAGGCGGCGCTCGACGGGCTCGCGGCCGAGTCGCTCGCGGTGGGCACCGGCGAGGACAACGCGGCGATCGCCGCCTGGTACCGCGATCTGGTGACGTCCGACACGGTCCCCGCGGCCCGCACCCTCGCCGCCGAGCTCGCCGAGCTGCGCCGAGCCGTGCGCGAGAGCGCGACCGCGTGGGAGCAGGCCGACGCCGACGCGGCGGCCACCTTCCGGACCGATCCGGGCACCACCTGACCAGCTCCTGGGCGAAGGACCTGTCCGCGAGCCGTCGATCGACCGGCCCAGTCTCTACCCCCCGAACGGGTGGTCCGGACGCGCAACATCCCGGGCGTGCCGCGGCTCGCTGGGTCGACGCGCCGGACCACGGCAGGGTGGCGAGCCGATCGGGTCCTATCGTGGACGCGGGAACCTCGGCTGGGCAGGATGGCGTGGCAGTGAACACGAGTGAGAACGACGGCCTGGTGGTCCTCGCCGTCGACGACGAAGAACCGGCGCTCATGGAGCTCGCCTACCTGCTCGAGCAGGATCAACGGGTGGGCACCGTGTTGCGGGCCTCCGACTCGATCTCGGCCCTGCGGATCCTCACCGGCGGCGACCGGGTCGATCTCGGCGGCTTCTCGGGCGGCACCCCGCCGGCGGGTCTGCCGGCCCCCGCCAAGCAGTCCGACGTGGACGTGCTCTTCCTCGACATCCGCATGCCGGGTCTCGACGGGCTGGAGCTCGCCAACGTGCTGTCCCGCTACGTCATCCCGCCGTCGGTCGTGTTCGTCACCGCGCACGACGACCGCGCGGTCGAGGCGTTCGACGTCGGCGCGGTCGACTACCTGCTCAAGCCGCTGCGCCCGGAGCGTCTCTACGCGTCGCTGTCGCGGATCCTGTCCTCGCGCGGCACCACCGTGCCGGTGGAGCCCGCCACCGACGAGGAGAGCGACGACGAGGTGATCCCCGTCGAGCTCGCCGGCACCACCAAGCTGGTGCAGCGCTCGACGGTGCGCTGGGTGGAGGCGCAGGGCGACTACGCGCGCCTGCACACCACCGAGGGCAGCCACCTCGTCCGGATCCCGCTCTCGGTGCTCGAGGAGCGCTGGTCCGACGCCGGCTTCGTGCGGATCCACCGCTCCTACCTCGTCGCGCTGCCGCTCATCACCGAGCTGCGCCTGGCCGGCTCGGGATACGTCGTGCGCCTCGGCACCGGCGGCGACGTCGCCGAGCTGCCCGTGAGCCGCCGTCACACCCGCGAGCTCAAGGACCGGCTCGTCCGCTCGACGAAGCAGGCCTGGGGCCGACGATGACCTCCCCCGGCGGTCCGGCGCGGGCCTCGGCGCCCGCGCCGGCGGCCGCCGGGACGGAGCGAGCCGCCGCCGACGGCACGCCCCTGCGCTCGGTCCCGGCCCCGGGAGCGGCGCCCGCCGACGGCCCCGACGACGACACCGAGGACGCCACGGGCGCCGGTGGGGACGGCACGGAGCCTCCGGACGACCCGCCCCGTGACGCCACGGTGGACGACGACGCCGGGGTCCGCGACGGGGCGACGGGCGAGCCGGCGGCCGACGGGTGGCCGGGCCAGGGGCCCGACACCGGCACCGTCGCGCGGTCGCGGCCGTCCCGGTCGCCGCGCGTGGGCACCGGGGTGCCGACCCCGCCCAGCCCCATGAACGCGACCACGGACCCGACCCCCGGCGTCGCGACCGGCCCGCACCCGGCCGGCGCCCCCGACCCGCCGCGCCGCCCGGTCCCCCCGACCTTCCCCTCCCCGGGGCAGCCCCCGCCCGGCGTGGCGCGGCGCCACGGCCGGCACGCCCGGCCCGAGCGCCCCGGCGCCGTGCACACCCCGCCCTCGGGCTACCGGCCCCGGCACGCCGCGCCCGACGCCGAGACCGAGCAGTTCGCGGCGACGCCGGTCACCGGCCCGGGCGGCATCGGGCCGATGCCGCTCACCGCGCAGGACGACGGCCCCGCGGTCGAGGCCCCCGCGACGGAGGGCGACGCCGACGCCGTGGCGGTCACCGCCGACACCCCGATCGCCGCGGCGGCGTCCGGGGGGACCCTGCTGCACACCAGCCCGGGCCTGGTCGTGCCGCCGGTGGCCGACGACGACGGCGGCTCCGACCGCGTCCGGGTCGTGCTGGCCGAGCGCCGCGTGCCGACGCGCGCGGTGCGCACGGTGGCCGAGATCGAGCAGCAGACCGAGACCGGCGAGCTGCTGCTGCGCAACCTCCTGCGCGCGCAGCTCGCGCTCGGGCTGCGCCTGGGGCTGGTCGCGGTGTTCGTGCTCGGCGCGCTGCCGGTGCTGTTCCTCGTGTTCCCCCGCTTCGGCTCGTTCGAGATCGCCGGCGTGACGGTGCCGTGGCTGATCCTCGGCCTCGCGCCCTACCCGTTCATGCTGGCCCTGGCCTGGCTCTACGTGCGGACCGCCGAGCGCAACGAGCTCGACTTCGCCGACAACGTCGAGGACTGAGGCGCCGTGGACCTCGCGGGCATCGTCGCCCTCGTCGCCGTCGTGGTGGTCGGCGTCGTCACGATCGTCATCGGGTCCCTCGGCGTCCGCGTCGCCCGCACCACCGACGACTTCCTCGCCGCGTCGCGGACCGTCGGCACCCGCGCCAACGCCGCCGCCATCTCCGGGCAGTACCTCTCGGCGGCCTCCTTCCTCGGCGTCGCCGGGATCGTGCTCAAGGACGGCGTCGACGGGCTCTGGTACCCCGTCGGGTTCACCGCGGGCTACCTCGCCCTGCTGTTCTTCGTGGCGGCCCCGCTGCGCCGATCCGGGGCGTACACGGTGCCCGACTTCGCCGAGGTGCGGCTCGACTCGTCGCTGCTGCGCACGGTCACGACCTGGTTCGTGGTGCTCATCGGCTGGCTCTACCTGCTGCCGCAGCTGCAGGCGGCCGGGCTGGCCCTCACCGTGCTCACCACCGCGCCGACCTGGGTCGGGGTGGTCGCGGTCGGGCTGGTGGTCACCGCGAGCGTGACCTTCGGCGGGATGCGCTCGATGACCTTCGTCCAGGCGTTCCAGTACTGGCTCAAGCTCACCGCGCTCGCCGTGCCGGCCCTCGTGCTCATCGCCGTGTTCACCCTCGGCCCGCCGCGCGACGACGCGCCCCCGCCCCCGGCGTTCACCGAGGCCACCACGGTCGAGGTGAGCACGCCGGTGACGCTGCGGGTCTCCGCCCCGGTCGACATCGGGGTGCGCGGCGAGGTCGACGGCGCGACCGTCAACGGGCCGGTGTCGTGGGCACCCGGCCTGCACACCGTCGACGCCGGGACGTCGCTGCGCTTCCCGGCGGGGTCCGCGGTCCCCGTCGTGGCCGACGCCGACGCCGACGGCGCGTCCTGGTCGGCGCCGCTGACCGGGTTCGGCGAGGACGGTCACTCGCTGCTCGCGACGTACTCCCTGATCCTTGCGCTGCTGCTGGGCACGATGGGCCTGCCGCACGTGCTCGTGCGCTTCTACACGAACCCGGACGGGCGAGCGGCCCGGCGGACCACGGTGGTCGTGCTCGCGATGCTGGGCGGGTTCTACCTGCTGCCCGTGGTGCTCGGCGTGCTCTCGCGCTTCTACGTGCCGCAGCTCCTGGTCACCGGACAGACCGACGCGGCCGTGCTCCTGCTGCCCACGGCGGCGCTCCCGGGGTGGGCCGGCATCGCGCTCGCGGCCCTCGTCGCGGCCGGCGCGTTCGCCGCCTTCCTGTCCACCTCGTCCGGATTGTTGCTCTCCGTCGCCGGTGTGCTCTCCACGGACCTGCTGCCCCGCCGTCTGGGTGACTTCCGGATCGCGGCCCACGTGGCCGGCGCGGTCCCGATCGTTGCCGCGCTGGGCGCCACCCGGCTGGACTTCTCCCTCACCGTGTCCCTGGCGTTCGCCCTCGCCGCCTCCACCTTCTGCCCGCTGCTCGTACTCGGCATCTGGTGGAAGGGACTCACCGACCGGGGGGCCGTCATCGGGATGCTCGTCGGTGGCGGGGTGGCCGTGGCGGCGGTCGGGTCGACCCTCGCCGGGGTGGCGCCGCCGGGGTGGGCCGGCGTGCTCCTCGCACGTCCGGCCATCGTCACCGTGCCCCTGACGTTCCTCGTGATGGTGCTGGTCAGCCGCGCGACGCCGCACCGCGTGCCCGCCAACACCGGGCGCACGCTGCTGCGGTTGCACGCTCCCGAGCGCCTCGGCCTCGGGGACGCCCGGCGTGGCGCGCGTCCATCCGGCTGATCAGGCGGTCCCGTGCCGTAACCTCCCGCCGACGCTGTGTGAAGGAACACCGCACGGCGTGACGAGCGGGAACGATTCGGACGAACCGGAGGATCGGCTGGATGTCGCGATCCGTGCACCCGAGTGAGATCGCTGTGAGTAGTCACTCAAACGGGCTAATCGACGTGACGCACGGCGGTTTAAGGTTCGGCCCGATCGTGACGACGACGGACGACCACGCGGAGATCTCGTGAGTGCCACCGACGACAGTCCAGGTGGGTCGAGCGCGCTCGACGCCACCCCATCCGCCTACCAGGAGGTCCAGCGCTCGCCGGAGTTCGCCTCGCTGCGGCGCCGCTGGCGCGGCTTCATCTTCACGATGAGCGCGATCTTCCTGGGCTGGTTCCTGGTCTACGTCCTGCTGTCCGACTTCGCCCACGGCCTGGTCGACATCCGGATCGGCGGCACCAACTTCACGGTCGGTCTGCTGCTGGGCCTGCTGCAGTTCGTGTCCACGTTCACCATCGCGACGATCTATGTCCGCTTCGCCAACAAGAACCTCGACGACGACGCCGAGGCGCTCAAGCGGCGCGTGGAGGAGAAGCTGTGAACACGCAGATCGGGAGCCCGGCGCTCAACATCGGGATCTTCGGGCTCTTCGTCGTGGTGACCCTGCTGATCGTCTACCGCGTCAGCAAGGCCTCGAACACGGCGTCGGACTACTACGCCGCCGGCAGCTCGTTCACCGGGCCGCAGAACGGCATCGCGATCTCCGGGGACTACCTCTCCGCGGCCTCGTTCCTCGGGATCGCCGGCGCCATCGCGGTCAACGGCTACGACGGCTTCCTGTACTCGATCGGCTTCCTCGTCGCCTGGCTGACGGCCCTGCTGCTGGTGGCCGAGCTGCTGCGCAACGTCGGCCGCTTCACCATGGGCGACGTCCTGAGCTTCCGCATGCGCCAGCGCCCGATCCGGGCCGCGGCCGCGGTGTCGACGCTGCTGGTGTCGTTCTTCTACCTGCTGGCCCAGATGGCCGGCGCCGGCGGTCTCATCTCGCTGTTGCTCGGCGTCAAGAACACGCCCGGCACCCCGTTCGACGGCCAGTCGCTGGTCATCGCCGTGGTCGGCATCCTGATGGTCATCTACGTGCTCTACGGCGGCATGCGCGGCACCACGTGGGTGCAGATCATCAAGGCTGCGCTGCTGGTGGTCGGCGCCGCGGTCATGACCGTCTGGGTGCTCGGCCTCTACGGCTTCAACCTCTCGGGCCTGCTCGGCAGCGCCGTCGAGAACACCGGCAAGCAGCTGCTCGACGCCGGCAACCAGTACGGCAAGACGCTCACCACGAAGATCGACTTCCTGTCGCTGGCGATCGCCCTCGTGCTCGGCACCGCGGGCCTGCCGCACATCCTCATGCGCTTCTACACCGTGCCCACGGCCAAGGAGGCCCGGCGCTCGGTGCAGTGGGCCATCTGGATCATCGGCATCTTCTACCTGTTCACCCTGGTGATCGGGTACGGCGCGGCCGCCCTGCTCCCGCGGGGGACGCTCTCCTCGGCCAACGTCAACGACGCGGCCCCGCTGCTGGCCTTCCAGATCGGCGGCACCCTGTTGCTCGGCATCATCGCCGCGATCGCCTTCGCGACGATCCTCGCCGTCGTCGCCGGGCTGACCATCACCGCGGCGGCCTCGTTCGCGCACGACATCTACGCGAACGTGATCAAGGAGGGGAGCCCCGAGCCGGGCATGGAGGTCAAGGTGGCCCGCCGCACAGCCCTGGTGGTCGGCATCGTGGCCATCGTCGGCGGCATCCTGGCCAACGGCCAGAACATCGCCTTCCTCGTCGCCCTGGCGTTCGCCGTGGCCGCGTCGGCGAACCTGCCGACCCTGCTGTACTCGCTGTTCTGGAAGAGGTTCAACACCACCGGGGCCCTGTTCAGCATCTACGGCGGCCTGGCGATCTGCATCCTGCTGATCATCTTCTCGCCGGTGGTGTCGGGCGGGCCGACCTCGATCTTCGGCGAGAGCGTCGACTTCGCGATCTTCCCGTTGCAGAACCCGGGCATCGTGTCGATCCCGCTGTCGTTCCTGCTCGGCGTGATCGGCACCTACATCGGCTCGCGCGAGCCGGTGAACGAGGCGAAGTTCTCCGAGATGGAGGTCCGGTCGATGACCGGCGCGGGCGCCTCCGGCGCCGTCGACCACTAGGTCGCTCCCGCACGCCCCGGAGCCCGCCTGTCCCGTCGGGGGAGGCGGGCTCCGGCACGTCCGGGCGAGGTGTCGGGCTGCACTGCGTGCTTCACGGCCCTCGTGATGGGATGGAGGGCGTGCGCCACCCCGGACTCCCCTCGGTCGGCCCCGGCGACATCCCGCCGGGCGCCACGCTGCTCGACGTGCGCGAGGACGACGAGTGGGCCGCGGGCCACGCGCCGGGCGCGGTGCACCTGCCGATGTCACAGATCACCGCCCGCCTCGACGAGGTCCCCGCAGGCCCGCTCGCCGTCGTGTGCAAGGTCGGGGGCCGGTCGGCGCAGGTGACGGCGTTCCTCGCGCAGCGCGGGCACGAGGTCGTCAACGTCACCGGCGGCATGCTGGCGTGGGAGGCCGAGGGCCGGCCGATGACCGCCGAGGGCGCCGGCCCGGCGGCGGTGATCTGAGGAAGGGTCGACCGTGATCTGTCCGCGGTGCGGGCGGCCCCAGCCGCCGCCGGACTCGCCGGGTGCGCCCCGCGCGGGGGCGACGCGCTACTGCGTGCACTGCGGCCGGGTCCTCGCGGGCGTGCGGTGGGTGGCGCTGCCGCCCGACGCGCTGCGCCCGCGCGAGCCGCGTCGCGCCCGCCGTCCCTACGCCGGGCCCCCGCGCTACGCCGCGACCCCCCGCTGGAGCCTGCGGACCTGGATGCCCGCCCCGGAGCCGGGCCCCGAGGGGGCGCTGCCCGCCCCGCCGCCGCGGGCTCCCGAGGAGGTGCTGCGCCGCACCGCCGAGCTGCTCGTGCGGGTGGCGACGGTGACGCTCGCGCTCGCGGGCCTGGGCGCGCTGGCCGAGGCGTGGCGCTACGGGCTGCTCGTGGCCAGCCGCAGCGCGGCGCTGTCGTCGGGCCCGCTGGCCGTCTCGGACGCGCTCGTCACGCTGGTCGGACTGCTCGCGCCGGTGGCGGCGCTGGCGACCGGGGCGCTGTTCCTGCGCTGGCTGCACCTCGGCCGGGAGGTCGCCGCGGCGTACTCCGGGACGCGACCGGCGCGGCGGATGTGGGCGGTCGTCGTCGGCAGCGTCCTGCCCAGCCCGAACCTCACCGTGCCCGGCGCCGCGCTCACCGAGCTCGAGCACACCGCCTCGGCGCTGCCCGCGGACGCGCGCCCGTGGCCGTCGGTGCCGGTGCTGCGCTGGTGGGTCGCGTGGGACGCGAGCGTCGTGCTCGGCCTGGCGGCGGTGCTGCGGGGCCTCGGCGAGAGCACCCAGGCGCTCGCCGACTCGGTGCTCCTGCACGCGATCGCCGACGTCGCGGCGGCGCTCGCGGCGTGGGCGACCGTCCGCGTCGTCGCCCACCTCACCGAGCTGCTCGCGCCCGAGCTGCGGCCCGCCGGGCGCGAGGCCGTGGTGGGGGTGGCGCCGGCCGATGCGGGTGCCGACTCCGGAGCCGACTCCGGGGCCGACTCCGGGACCGGCTCCGGGGCCGACTCCGGGGCCGAGTCCGGGGCCGACTCCGGGGTCGAGGCGTCAGGCGCTGCTGCCGAGGATCGCGTTGCCGCCGGCGGCGGGCGGAGCGGTGGGGTCGGCACCGAGGTCGGGTGACATCTCGCGGGCGACGAAGTCCTCGACGTGGAAGAGGTTGTCGCCGGCGCGGCGCACGATGCGCAGGAGTGTGGTCATGGAGGCGACCTCCTCGACCTGCTCCTTGAGGTACCACTGCATGAACTGCTCGCCCAGGTAGTCGCCCTCGTCGCGCGCGGTGCGGGCCAGCGTGGCGATCTGCTCGGTGACCGTGCGCTCCTGGTTCAGCACCAGCTCGACGACCTCCTCGACCGAGCTGAACTCGGCGCGGACGTCGTCGATGCCCGGGATGCTCACCGGCAGGTCGTTGTCGAGCAGGAACTGCACGATGCCCATCGCGTGGTTGCGCTCCTCGAGCGCCTGCGCGTAGAAGTGCGCCGCGAGCTGGGGCAGGTCGAGGTCGTCGCAGTACACGGCGACGGCGGTGTACTGCTGCGAGGCGGTGAATTCGTTGCGGATCTGTGCCCGCAGCAGCTCGTGGAACTTCGACTCCGGTGCGGACATGTGTCCGAGTCTAGGCGGTCACATCCGGGCCGATCGCCGTCCGTGACGGCTGCCATGGCGCTGGGAGGGCACGGCGTCCTCGGTGGCGGCGACCGGGATCGCCCCCGTCCAGCCGAACTGCTCGGTGTGGATCCGCGCGTCGGGCACGCCGAGCTGCTCGAGCGCGGCCAGCGAGCCCGCGAGCACCGAGGGGGAGCCGCACACGAAGTAGTCGAGCTCCCGGTGTGCGCCCGGCTCCGGGGGCAGGATCTCCGCGAGCAGCTCGGCGTCGATGCGGCGTCCCTCGGTGCGGGTGACGCGCAGGTCGAGGCGCCGCGCGAGGGCGGTGAGCTCGTCGGCGAACAGCGGCTCGGTGCCGCGCTCGGCGAGGACCAGGCGGTGGGTGCGGGTGTCGCCGCTGTCGGCGAGCGTGCGCAGCATGCTCATCATCGGCGTGATGCCGACGCCGCCGGCGAGCAGCACCAGGCCCGCCGCGTCGGGGGCGGCCTCGTCGGTGAACGAGCCGTGCGGGCCGTCGAGCCACACCTTGCTGCCGGTGCGCAGCGTCGAGAGCAGGCCGGAGAAGTCGCCCTGGTCGCGGACGGTGAGCTCGAGGCGGCCGGTGACGCGGGCGCTCGAGGCGATGGTGAAGGGGTGCTCCTCGGTGCCCACCACCGCGCGCTTGAGGCGCAGCCACACGAACTGGCCGGGCGCGAAGCGCAGGCCGCCGCGGCGCAGGTGCACGGGGGCGAGCACCAGCGTGCTGACCGTCGGGCTCTCGCGGCGCACCCCGTAGACCACGTAGGCGCCCTGGCGGGAGAACAGCGGCCGCCACACCCAGCGGTGGGCGAGCACGCCGAGCAGCGCCAGGGCCAGCGCGGAGAGCACGAGGCGCATGACGGGGTCGGTGACGAGGTTGCCGAGCCAGAACACGTGCAGGCCGGCGAGGACGAGCGCGGCGGCGGCGAGCAGGACGTGCAGGCGCGCCCAGATCTCGTAGCGCGCCCCGGGGCGCCGGCCGCGGACCGCGACCAGCCCGACCAGCAGCAGCGCCGCGACCGAGGTCCAGCCGGCCTTCGCCGCCGAGGTCGCCTCGAACGGGTTGAGCAGCTGCGGGTGGCTCGCGATCGCGACGCTCAGGTGCAGCACGACCAGCACGATGGCGAGGGTGCCGAGCCAGCGGTGCAGGCCCAGGACCTTCTCGACACCGAAGGCGCGGGTCAGCGAGCGCACGCGGGAGGGCACGACGACGACCACGATGAGCAGGCTCAGGGCGAGCAGACCGAGCCCGACCGAGAGCATGCCGACCACCGACGTCCCGCCCGCCCGCGAGGCCATGAGGACCACCGGGACCACCACGAGGGCGGCGAGCGCCGCGATCCAGAGCGCACGAGTCAGCTTTGCCGGCACGGCGCGGAACGGTAGGCAGCGTGGATCCGCGCCCCGGCGCGTCTGAGAGACCTGTGAGCCGCGCCGCGACGACGGGCGCCCACCGCGCGCCCACACGCCCCGGATACCTCCGATCGGGCGAACCTGTGCTCCGTCTGCGGCTCGCGTCTCTCAGGTTCCGCGCGGGGGGGTGCGAGCGATGCGGCATCTTGCTGGCGATCCGGTTCAGCACGCCGATAGGGCCAGGATCGCCACATCCTCGCTCGCGCGACACGCCGACCGGGCGAGGCCCAGGTACCCGTCAGCCTGGCAGCCACGTGCGCACCGCCGCGGGTGCCCCGCCGGAGGCCGAACACCGACGTCCGACGTCGGGAAGCCCCCAGCTCGCGCCGCCGAACGGGCCAACCGGCAGGATGCGGACGTGATCTCGCGACCCGGCAGGAGCCGTCTGCGCAGCCCCGTGACGATCGCGCTCGCGGTGGGCATCGCGGCGCTGGTGCCCCCGGCGTGGCGATCCCTGCGTCCCCGCGGGACCTTCGACCGGGAGAGCGCCGCCACCGGGGTGTCGGCGCAGTTCGACCAGGACGCCGCGTCCTACGACCGGCTCGTCGGCGCCAACCCCGGCTACCACGAGCACCTGCGCCTGTCGGCCCGTCGCCTCGACCTGCCCGACCGCGGCGCCGGCGCGACGGTGCTCGACGTCGGGTGCGGCACGGGGCTCTCGACGGCAGCGCTGGTCGAGACCTACCCGGAGGCCCGGATCGTCGCCGTCGACGCCTCGGCGGAGATGCTCGCCCGCGCCCGCGAGAAGGAGTGGCCCGACACCGTGCGCTTCGTGCACGCGCGGGCCGAGGACCTGGGCACGGCGCTCGCCGGGGAGGGACCGTTCGACGGCCTGCTCGCCGCCTACCTCGTGCGCAACCTGCCCGACCGCGACGCCGGTGTCGCCGTGCTCGTCGACCACCTCGCGCCGGGCGCCCCGATCGCGGTGCACGAGTACTCGGTCGCCGACTCGGCCTACGCCCGCCGGGTCTGGACCGCCGTCTGCTGGGCCGTGATCATCCCGCTCGGCCGACGCGTCACGGGTGACGCGTCGCTGTACCGCTACCTCTGGCGCAGCGTGCTCGCGTTCGACGGCCTCGCGCGCCTCGAGCAGCGGCTGCGCGACGCGGGTCTGCGCGAGGTGCACACCCGGCCCGTGGACGGCTGGCAGCGCGGCATCGTGCACACGGTCCTCGGGCGGCGCTGACGCAACGGGCCGATGTCCGGACGTCCAACGTCGGTGTCCGGCCTCCGGCGCGGCAGCTCCGCTGCGCCGCGTGCCGCACCTGGCCGCCGGGCTGAGGCACTCCGTGCCTCGGACGGCCCTCGGCGTGTCGCGCCGGCGAGGATGTGGCGATCCTGGCCTGAGACGCCAGCGATGCCGCATCGCTCGTACCCGGGCCGCTACCCGCGGCGGCGGGCGGCGCGGACGGCGTAGGTGCGTTCGGCGTACTCGATGTCGTCGGTCCACAGGCGTTTCGCCGCCCATTCCATCGCCGGGCGCACGAGGCGTTCGGCGCGGCGGGCCGTCGCGAACCCGGGCCGGGGGGAGTGGGCGATCGTCGCCTCGACGACCGCGGTGCGCGGGCGCCCGTCGGGATGCGGGGCCAGCGGGGTCGCGTGGGTCTCGACGACGCTGCCCTCGCCCTCGCCCTCGGTGATGTGCATGACGATCGTGCGCGGCTCCGGGCACGTGAAGCGGGCGCGCACCGGCACGCCCCAGTTCTTCGACACGCGGAACGCCACGCGCAGGTCGAAGTGGTCCTCCTCCTCCGCACAGTCCCGGGCGGGCGCGCTCTCCACGCGCAGGTCGGCGAACGAGTGCGGGTGGAACCACGCTCCGTGCCAGGGGTCCAGCCGGTTGGCGATGACGTCGGCGGGCTCGCACGTGCCGACCATCGACGCGACGGCGACCAGGCTCTCGTCCAGCGGCGGGCGCGCGGGCAGGATCGGCGCCTCGGTGGGTTCCTCGCCGCCGACCGCGTCGAGGCGCACCCAGGCCAGGGCGCCGTCGTCGTGGGTGGGCAGGGTGCGCCAGCCGGCGCGGCCCGCCGGGCCGAGCGACAGGCCGTGCCACCGGCAGATCAGCTCGCAGCCCTGCTGCGCGGCCGTCGCCATGTCCGCGCCCAGGTGCGGGCACGCGCCCGGCCCGGCGTGCAGCTCCCCGGAGGGCGAGCGCCACAGCACCAGCTCCACGCCCGCGACGGTCGTGCCGAACGGGGTGCCGGCGCGGACGTCGCGGCTCGCGCCGGCCACGTACCAGTTGCCCGAGGGGCGCGCGGTCGCCCGCGAGAGCGCCGCGTCGATGACGCCGACCTTCGCCTCGCGCCACGTGGGCTCCATCGCCGCCCACTCCCCGCCGGAGAGCCGCCGCAGCGGGGTGACCGGCGCGCGCCGTTCCGCCTTCCTGAGCACGGACCGGACGCTAGGCCGGGTGCTGTCGCAGCGCAGTGACGGGCAGCCGTCTGTGGCCGGATGCACCCGTGGCTGCGCCGAACGAGCAGGTGGAGCTGCCGCGTGACCGACGGTGTGTCACCCGAGCGGGCCCCGCTCCCACGGGCACGACAGGCACCGCGGGCCACCGCGCCCCGATCCGAGCTCGAACCCCGCGATCTCCAGGACCTCGATCCCGGCCGCCGCCAGCCGGGCGTTCGTCGTCGTGTTGCGCTCGTAGGCGACGACCCGCCCGGGCGCGAGGGCCAGGGTGTTGTTGCCGTCGTCCCACTGCTCGCGCTCGGCGGCCACCGACTCGAGCCCGGTGTCGACGGCGCGCAGCACGTCGATGCCCATCGCCCGCGCCGCCGCGGGGCGGAACGGCTCGGGCCCGGTGATGTGCAGGTGCTCGGGCCCGTCGGGTCGCACGGTCCACGCCTCGAGCCCCTCGAGCACGCCCGGGTAGATGACCATGGTGTCGACGTCGACCATGGTGGCCACGGTGTCGAGGTGCATGGTCGCGCGGCGCTGGGCGATCGGGACCGCGAGCACGGTGTGCGCCAGCCCGTCGGCGAACATCGCCCGCGCGAACGACTCGGCGCCCGCGGGGCTCGTGCGCTCGCCCACCCCGATCGCGAGCACGCCGGGTGCCAGCAGCAGCACGTCGCCGCCCTCGACCGCCGACGGGTCGCGCGGCGCGGTCGGGGCCACGACGCCCAGCTCGGGGTGGTGGCGCTGGGCGAGCGCGACGAGCGGGGCCTCCCGCCGCCGGGCCGGCATCCCCATCGACGACGCCACGACGCGCGGGCCCACGCGGACCGACGAGTCGCGCGTGAACATGAGGTTGGGCAGCGGGTCGACGGCGAAGTCGTGCGCGCCCGCCATCGCGCGCACCAGCGAGTGGCCGGTCACCGCGAGTTCGGCGAAGGTCCGCCCACCGACCAGGGCGTCGGCCAGCGCGTCGTCGTCGAGCGCGGCCAGCTCGGCGCGCACCGCCCCGGCCAGCTCGCGGCCCAGGACGCGCTCGTCCACCGCGTCGGCGATGCCGGTCTCCCGTGCGGCGGGCGCCGCGGCGAGCGACTCGCGCAGCACGTCGCCCAGCAGCAGGACCCGCACGCCCTCGGTGCGCAGCAGCTCGGCGAAGGCGTCGTGCTCGAGCTGGGCCCGCTCGACCCAGGGGATGCCGTCGAAGAGCAGCCGGTCGGCGTTGCGCGGGGTCAGCCGCTCCAGTTCCGGGCCCGGGCGGTGCAGCACGACGGTCCGCAAGACGCCGACCTCGGAGTCCACGTGGGGGAGACGCAGGGCAGCGGAGCTCGACCCGGTGTGTGGCGCATCCGTCTCCACGGTCGGCGACCCTAGGGGGACCGCTCTACTGTGCGCGCCATGGGACTCCTCGATGACAAGGTGGTCGTGGTCACCGGTGCCGGTCGCGGCATCGGTCGCGGTGAAGCGCTGGAGTGCGCGCGGCAGGGCGGAGCCGTCGTCGTCGCCGAGTTCGACGGCGAGGCGGGCGACGAGGTCGCCAAGGAGATCGTCGCCGCCGGTGGGCGCGCGGTGGCGGTGCCGGGTGACGTCGCCGACGCCGACGTCGCCGACGCGTTGGTGACCGCGGCGGTGGAGAACTTCGGCGGGCTCGACGCCGTCGTCAACAACGCCGGCATCCTGCGCGACCGCACGCTGGTGAAGATGTCGGACGCGGAGTGGGACGACGTCATCCGCGTCCACCTGCGCGGGCACTTCGCCCCGACCCGCGCGGCGTGCCGATACTGGCGCGAGACCCAGCGCCCCGGGCACCTCGTCCACACCGCGTCGACCTCGGGCATCCTCGGCAACTTCGGCCAGTCGAACTACGGTGCGGCCAAGGCCGGCATCGCGGCGTTCTCGACGATCACGGCGATGGAGATGGCCCGCTACCACGTCACCTCGAACGCCATCGCGCCTTCGGCGCTGACCCGCATGACCGAGTCGCTGCTGCCGCCGGACGTCCGTGAGGACCGGCAGGCGATGCTCGAGCGCGGCGAGTTCGACTTCTTCGACCCCGAGAACGTCGCCCCGTTCGTCGCGTACCTCGCGTCGGACGCCAGCGCGCACATCAGCGGCAAGGTCTTCGGCGTCCAGGGCGACTCGATCGAGCTCTACCAGCCGTTCACCTCGGTCGCGGAGATCCGCGGCGACGGCCACCGCTGGGACCCCGAGGCCATCCCCGAGCGCATGGCCGAGCTGTTCGACGCCGCCGGTATCGACCCGGCGCCGGAGAACATGATGGCGCGCTCGCGCCACAAGATCATCAGCTAGGCGGGCAGGAAGGGCAGCGCCCCGCGCAGGAGCGCCGAGCCGACGAACGCGATGACGTCGAGCAGGGCGTGCGCCCCGACCAGGGGCCAGAGCCTGCCGGTGCGCTGCCACACCCGCCCGAACACCAGCCCCATCAGCAGGTTGCCGAGCCCGCCCCCGAAGCCCTGGTAGAGGTGGTACGAGCCGCGCAGGACCGCCGAGATCGCGAGCGCCCGGTTCTCGGAGACCCCGAGGCGGCGCAGGCCGTGCAGCAGGTAGCCGACGACCAGGACCTCCTCGGCCCAGGCGTTGGCGCACGCGGAGACGATCAGCACGGGCACGGTCCACCAGTGGTCGTCGAGCATCGACGGGATCACGGTGGTGTTCAGGCCGAGGGCGCGGGCGGCGAGGTAGAGCCCGAGGCCCGGGATGCCGATGAGCGCGGTGAGGCCGAGCGCGCCGAGGGCGTCGCGGCCCGGGTGGCGCCCGTCGAGCCCGATGTCGCGCGGGCCCGACCCGGCGCGGACCAGCAGGTAGAGCCCGAGCGCGCCCCACGCGACCAGGGCGAACGACCCTGCGAGCTGGGCGGCGAGGTCGGCCCACGGGTTGCGGGCCAGCGCCTGGTCGATGGCGGTCGTGCGCTGGTCCAGGGGGACCGGTGAGGCCAGGGCGTCGAGCAGCGAGATCAGGCTGCGCACGCCCGAGAGCCCGAGCGTGACGGCGAAGACGACGACCAGTTCGGTGCGCAGCAGGCGCCGGTCGCGCCCGCCGAGGGGGGCGCCGTCCGGCCGGGCCGGGCGGACCCAGTCGCGCCACACGTCCCCGGCCGTCACGCGGGCCACGGTAGGGGGTGTTTCCGGCGCGGGTACTCCATGGTCATGACCCGCCACGCCCTCATCTCCGGGGCCAGCATCGCCGGTCCCGCGCTCGCGCACCAGCTGGCTGCGCGGGGCTGGCGGACCACCGTGGTCGAGCGGGCACCGCGGCTGCGCGACGAGGGCCAGAACATCGACGTCCGTGGCGCCGGGCGCGAGGTGCTGCGGCGGATGGACCTCGAGGACGCCGCGCCGGCGGCCGGGACCGGCGAGGTCGGCCTGCGCTTCGTCGACGACGACGGCGCCGCGGTCGCCGAGTTCCCGGCGGGCCGGGGCGACTCGGCCGGCGGGACCGCGGAGATGGAGATCCTGCGCGGCGAGCTCTCGCGCCTGATCCACGAGCGCACCCGCGACACCACCGAGTACCGCTTCGACGAGCAGATCCGCGAGCTGACCGACCACGGCGACGGCGTCACGGCCCGGCTCGCCGGGGGCGAGGAGATCGACGCCGACCTCGTCGTCGTCGCTGAGGGCACGCGCTCGCGCACCCGCGACCTGGTGCTGCCCGACGCCGAGGTCACCGAGCTCGGCCTCCAGGTCGCCTACCTGACGATCCCGCGCACCAACGACGACGACCGCTGGTGGCGCTGGCACAGCGCCCCGGGCTCGCGCAGCACCAGCCTGCGCCCCGACAACCGCGGCACCACCCGGGCGATGCTCGCCTTCCTCTCGGACGTCCGCGGGCTCGGCGAGCTCGACCGCGACGCCCAGGTGACCGTGCTGCGCCGCACCTACGCCGACGTCGGCTGGCAGGCCCCGCGGGTGCTGGCGGCGCTCGACGCGGACGAGGGAGCGTCGCTGTACTTCGATGCCGTCGCCCAGATCCGCCTGCCGCGCTGGAGCACCGGGCGCACCGTGCTGCTCGGCGACGCCGCCTGGGCCACCGGCCCGTTCGGCACGGGCACGACGCTGGCACTGGTCGGGGCCTACGTCCTGGCCGGCGAGCTCGGCGCGGGCAGCGACACCGCCGACACCTCCGACACCGCCGACACCGCCACGGCGCTCGCGCGCTACGAGGAGCGGATGCGACCCTTCGTCGCCCGGTCCCAGGACGTGAAGCCGGCCGCCCTGCGCGCGATGAACCCGCGGTCGGCGGCCGGCCTGGCGGTGCAGCGCCGGGTGCTCGGCCTCGCCGGCTCGCTGTCGTCGGTGTTCGGCGGCGTGCTCGAGAAGCTCTCGAGCCCGCGGGCGGAGGCCGTGCAGCTGCCCGACTACCGGTTGACGGCCTGACCACCACCGGCGTCGGTAACCTCGGGGACGTGCTGCGCCTGCTCGTCACCCCCCGCTGGATCGGGTGGACGCTGTTCGCGCTAGCGGCCGTCGCCGTGTGCGGCGGGATGGCCTGGTGGCAGGTCGTGCGCGCCGAGTCGCCCGGCGGATCGCTGCTGAACGCGGGCTACGCGTTCCAGTGGCCGCTGTTCGGGCTGTTCTTCGCCGCCCTGTGGTGGCGCATGCTGCGCGCCGAGGCGAAGGCGCTCGACGAGGTACAGGCCGAGCGCCGGCAGAAGGCCGAGGTCACCCCCCTGCGGGCCGCTCCCGCCGACTCGCCGTTCGGGCCGCGCCCGGCCGGGGTCCGGGCCGGGGCCATGGACGACGTGCCGTCGCCCGAGCGGGCGCGCTGGAACGCGATGTACGCCGAGCTGGGCGCGGCCGAGACGGCCACGACCACCCCGAACGAGGAGACCGATCGGCCGTGACGACGAGCCCCCCCGAGGCACCGCCCACACCGGAGGTCATCGCGGCGCTCAAGCGCTACCGGGTCGGCGCGTGGGTGGTCGGCGTCGGCCTGCTCGTGCTCGTGCTGGTCGGGATGCCGCTGAAGTACCTGGGCGGGGACGGCACCGTGGTCGCCATCGTCGGCCCGATCCACGGCTTCCTCTACATGGGCTACCTGCTGCTCACCGCGGACCTCGCCTACCGCGACCGCTGGGCGGTCGGGAAGGCCGTGCTGGTGGCGCTGGCGGGGACGATCCCGTTCGTGTCGTTCGTCGCCGAGCGGAAGATCACGCGCCCGCTGCGGGACGCGAGGTAGGACGCAGGCCCGGCACCTCGTCGGCGCACCCGATGAGGGCCCGGACGGCCTCGCCGAGCTGACCGGGGCACGACAGCGGCGCCGCGAACGGCAGGCGCACGTCGTGGTCGGTGGCCTCGGCGTCGTCGGTCTCGACGCGCAGCCGCAGGCCGAACCGGTCGACGCCCAGCGGCGCGAGCCGGTGCCCGGGACGGCGCAGGCGCACGGGCAGCCGCGGGACGAGTGCCGAGAGCGTGCCCGCGTGCGCGGCGGCGAGGTGGGCGAGCCACGGGTCGCCGGTGGCCGCGACGGGGTCGGGCGGCGCGGCGGCCATCGCGGTCGGCGCGAGCGCCCCGGTGCCCTCCGCGTCGGAGAGCACGACCATCGCCGGCTCCAGGCGCAGCAGCGTCTCGCCGTGGCCGACGTCGAGCAGGCGCTCGTCGGGCAGCTCGGCCGCGATCCGCAGCGCGGCGCGCCGGGCCACCCGCATCGGCAGCACGCGCAGCCGCCCGCTGACCCAGAGCAGCCCGCGCACCGGGCGGCGCACGGTGACCGGCGCGACGTCGGCCAGCTCGAGCATCACGGGCAGGAGCGCCTCGCCGCGCTCGCGCACCCGCCGCACCAACGGGTGGTCCTCCGGGAACTGCAGCGTCGCGGCGCCCGTCGACGGCACGTGGTGCAGCGTCGGCGCGGCGCGCAGCTCGCCGTCGTCGTCCGAGGAGCCGCCCACCCCCTCGCCGATCACCGCGGCGTTCCGGGCGCGCCCGGCGAGGGTCCGCGCGCGCTCGGCAGGCGGCGGAACGGGCGGCGCGGGCGGTCGGCTCCTGGCCATCGGACTCCCTCGGTGCGGCGACCTAAGGGGAGCCTAATCAAACTTTGCCGCCGGACGCGAGACCCTCGCGGGGCGTCGTGGATCCACGGACCGGTGGGCGGGGCCGGGCGGGCCGCCCGCTACCGTGCGGACGTGTCCACCGTCCCCGAGGCCGGCGGGGCACCGGTCGACGGTGTGCCCGCCCTGCTCCGAGCGATCGTCGACGACGCCGCGCTCGTGGCCGAGGGCCCGCGGCCGGACATGGCGACCGTGGTCGACGAGCACCTCGCCGCCCGCGCCGCCGACGCCGGCGGCCTGCTGGGCTCGCTGGTGGTGCCGGTCTCGCGGCTCTCCGAGCTGGTGGCGGTACTGGTCAAGCGCCGGCCCTCGGCGCCGCTGCCGATCGCGCTGGCCGTCGACACCGGCCTCGGCGGCGTGCCGAAGGCGCTGTCGCTGACCTCCTCGCGCTCGGCCCTGCTCGACCCGCGCACCGTCGAGATGCCGGCCCCGCACGACGTCGACACGGTCTGGCTCGAGCGGGTCACCGAGTTCGTGCCGGAGGACGTGGTCGCGGTCGTCGAGCCGCGCCGCCCCGACGTGGACGGGTCCGAGGACTGGCTCGACGGGGTGCGTCGTGTCGTCGACCACGGGTGCCGGCCCAAGCTGCGCTGCGGTGGCGGGCGCGCCGGCGCGTTCCCGGGCGTCAAGGACGTCGCGGGCTTCGTCGCCCTGGCCGTCGGGGCCGGGCGCTCGTTCACGGCGAGCATCGGGCTGCGGTCGGCGGTCCGGCACACCGATCCCGACACCGGCTTCACCCACCACGGCTGGCTGAACCTGCTGGTGGCCACCGTGCGGGGGCTGGCGCCGGGCACCGACAGCCCGGTCGAGGAGCGCATCGGGGAGGCGCTGCTCGTCACCGACGGCGAGGCGCTGGCCGCCGAGCTCGCCGACGTCGGCGCCGAGGCCGCGGTGCGGGTGCGGTCGCTGTTCTCCTCGTTCGGGTCCACGGCCGTCACCGGGCCGGGTCCCGAGCTGGCCCGCCTCGGCCTGCTCTGAGCCCCGCGCGGGCCTTCCGTACGCTCGGGTGACGTGACAGGTCTCCGCGTGGCGTTCCTCGGGCCGCACGGCACCTTCTGCGAACAGGCCCTGCGCACCCTGACGCCGGCCGTGCTGGACGACGCCCTGGGCGACCCGGAGCCGGCACTGCTCCCCATCCCGAGCACGACCGCCGCGCTCGACGCCGTGCGCGCCGGCGACGCCGACGCCGCGTGCGTGCCCGTGGAGAACTCCGTCGAGGGCGGCGTGCCGGCCACGATGGACGGGCTCGTGGAGACGCCGCCGCTGGTGATCGTGCGCGAGATCCTGCTGCCGGTGCGCTTCTCGGTGCTCGTGCGCCAGGGCACCGCGGCCGCCGACGTCGGCAGCGTCGCCTCCCACCCGCACGGCGAGGCGCAGACCCGCCGCTGGATCGCCGAGCACCTGCCGGCCGCGGAGGTCCGCCTGACCTCGTCGACGGCGGCGGCCGCGGCGCAGGTGGCGGCGGGCGAGGTCGACGCGGCGGTGTGCGCGCCGGTCGCCGCGGCCCACCACGGGCTGGTCGAGCTCGCGTCGGGGGTCCACGACACCGGGGACGCGGTGACGCGGTTCGTGCTGGTCCGCCCGCCCGGCGCGCCCGGCCTGCCCGCGCCCACGGGCGCCGACCGCACCTCGCTGGCCGCGACGACCGTCAACCACCCGGGCGCGCTGCTCGCGGTGCTCACCGAGATCGCGGTGCGGGGCGTGGACCTCACGCGCATCGAGTCGCGCCCGCTCAAGGACCGCCGGGGCGAGTACTGGTTCTTCCTCGACGGCACCGGCCACGTCGCCGAGCCGGCGATGGGCGAGGCGCTGGCCGCGCTGCGCCGGCGCTGCACCGACGTGCGGTTCCTCGGCTCCTACCCGCGCGCGACCGTCGCGGGCGAGGTGGGGACGGGCGCCGGTCCCGGGCCGGGGCAGACCGTGAAGGACTACACGGAGTCGGCGGCCTGGCTCGCCGCGCTACGCGACGGGAGCGGCGCATGAGCGACCTGCGGCTCGTCCTCGCCCGTCACGGCCAGACGCAGGCCAACGTCGACCGCCTCCTCGACACCCGGTTGCCGGGGCCCCCGCTCACCGAGCTCGGGCGCGCACAGGCCCGCGCGCTGGGCGCCGAGCTGGCCGAGGGCGTCGAGGGCACGATCACCGCGCTCTACCACTCCCCGGCGCGCCGGGCGGTGGAGACCGCGGGCCTCGTCGCCGAGCACCTCGACCTGGTGCCGGTGGAGGTCACCGGGGTGCACGAGGTGTCGGTCGGCGACCTCGAGGGCCGCAACGACGAGCCCTCGATCGCCGAGTTCCGCCGGGTCGTCGACCGCTGGCAGACCGGCGACCTCGACGCCCGCCACCCCGGCGGGGAGAGCGGGCGGGACCTGCTCGACCGCTACCTGCCCGTCGTCGCCGACCTGCGCGACCGCCACCCCGACGGCGGCACGATCGTGGTGGTCAGCCACGGGGCCGCGCTGCGTCTGGCGGCGCTGGAGCTCGTCGAGCGCGTCGGCACCCCGCCGCTCGAGGAGGAGCACGTCAACAACTGCGGGCGGGTCGTCCTGCGCCCGCGCGCCGGCGGGTGGGAGCTCGTGGCCTGGCGCAGCGCCGTCCCCGGCGGCCTGCCCAGCACCGTCGACGACCCCACGGCCTGACCTCCCGTGTGAGCGAACTCCGGTGCTATCGCACCGAAGTTCGCTCACGTACTCCGATCAGCCCCAGCCCAGGCGGTGCAGGGTCGCCTCGTCGATGCCGAAGTGGTGCGCGATCTCGTGCACGACGGTCACCGCGACCTCCTCGCGCAGCTCGTCCTCGTCGGCGCAGACGTCCGCGAGCGCGAGGCGGTAGAGCGTGATCCGGTCGGGCAGGACACCGCCGTAGTCGCTGTAGCGCTCGGTCAGCGCGACGCCCTCGTAGACCCCGAGCAGGTCGGGCTCCTGGCCGTGGCGGTCCTCGACGAGCACGACGACGTTGTCCATCGCCTGCGTCAGGGGCTCCGGGAGCTCGTCGAGCGCGTCGGCGACCAGCTCCTCGAAGCGCTCGGGACCGACCTTCACCGCTGCAGGCTAGGCGCCGGGGGACCGGTGCGGGGACGCTAGCCGCCGCCCAGGCCGGGCACCGGCAGCGACGGCACCTGGACGCCCGGTTGCTGGCCGGCGCCGGGCTGGGTCGCGGTCCCGCCGGCCGCCCCGCCCGCCGCACCGCCCTCGGGCGCCGGGGCGGTGGTCGTCGTGCCGGGCACCGTGGCCGGCGCGCCCGGGCGCAGGCTCGGCGCGGTCGCGGGCGCCTCGCCGCCGATGGTGACGCCGTCGGCGGCCTTGCCGGTCAGCGGGGCGAAGCCGGAGCTGTCGGCGAGCAGCGAGCCGAGGTTGCAGCTCACGCGCCGGGTGCCGGCGGTCCAGGACTCCTCGGCGAGGTTGGTCCAGTACACGGTGAGCTTGGAGTCGGTGAGCTTCTGCGCCGAGCCGACGTACTGCTCGGCGATGCGCTGGCAGGTCGGCTGCAGGTAGTTGTCCTGCTCGTCGACCGACGGGAAGCCGCCGCGGAACTGGGTCCCGAGGTCGACGGTGCCCGCGACCTCGGCGGCGTGGGTCTCGCTGCACGCGGTGGGGTCGGAGACCTCCTTGCCCGCGAGCCCGAGGCACGTGCCCGGGTCGTACACGACCGCCTGGTCGGCCTCGGTGACGCGCCCGGTCGACGCGAAGAGCGCCCCGGTGCGCCCCGGTGCCTGCAGCCCGCAGCGCACGGTGCGGTCGCCGGCGTCCCACGCGGCCTGGGTGGGCTTGAGCGCGCCCGCCTTGTAGCGCCCGGCAGGGTCGAGGCGGCCCTGCAGGTAGTCCCGCGCCTGCGGCGTGCACTGGTCGGTGACGAGCTGCTGCCACGCCGGGTCGGCCGGGAACGGCGCGCCGGGCGGCTGCGCGGCGGTCACCGCGCCGACGCTCTCGAACAGGTGGGACTGCGCGCAGTCGACCTCGCGCACGTCGCCCGCGTCGTCGCGGCTCCAGGTCAGGCAGCTGCCGGGCTGGGTCGTCAGCGGCGGCGGGCCGTCGTCGTCCGACGACGAGGACACCGCACCCGCCGGCCCGGACGACGAGCCGGAGAGGCCGAGCACGTCGGGTCCCGAGCCGGTCGCGGCGAGCGCGGTCGCGGCGACCAGCATGATCACCGCACCGACCAGGACGCCGACGACACCGCGGCGCGCGGCCCGGCGGCGGGGGTCGGCGGCGTCGTCGGGACCGAGGACGCGGTCGAGCCAGCGGTCCACCCCACGGGGGTCACGATCGGTGCTGTCGTCGCCGTCGGGGCCGCTCTCACGGGCCGGCCCGGACTGACGTTCCCGGAGCTGCATCGCCCTGGCATCATGCCGCTCCGGGATTCCCCGGGCCGGGTGACCCCGCGTCGGGCAGGATCGGTGGTGACCGGTGCGCGCCGGACGGTGCGGGCGGACGGGTGGGTGGAGGGGACGATGACAGGCCGAGACGACGAGCGGCCCCGCACGGAGAGCAGCGGTGCGGCGCAGCCGGACGAGGCGTCGGAGCGGCGGACCGAGAAGGTCGATCTGACCGCCTCCTCCGACCAGGCCCCCGACCCGTCCCAGCGCCCCACCGAGACCGTGGACACCTCCGCCGTGTCCGGTGGCCGCCACCGCGGTCCCGACGACGCGTCGACCGACGCCGACGACACCCCGCCCTCGGGTGTGCCCGCCGCGAGCTCCGGGTCGGGCAGCGGGGCGCTCGCCGCGGTGGGGGCCGACAGCGGCGAGGCCGCGGGCGAGGGCCGCCGCGGCCGCGTGCGCTACCAGGACCCGGCCACCACCAGGCCCCGCGAGCCCACGGTGGCCGAGCAGCGGGCGCGCCGCGAGGCCCAGCGCCGCGAGCGCGCGCAGCGCGACGCCGCCGCGGCCGCCGAGGAGCGCAAGAAGAAGATCCGCAAGCGGGTGCTCGTCGGCGGCGGCGTCGCGGTCGGCG
Source organism: Actinomycetospora lutea (assembly GCF_028737205.1). Taxonomy (GTDB): domain Bacteria; phylum Actinomycetota; class Actinomycetes; order Mycobacteriales; family Pseudonocardiaceae; genus Actinomycetospora; species Actinomycetospora lutea. Next base: position 31,039 of record NZ_JAQZAL010000046.1, read on the forward strand.
TGGTCGCGCTCGTGGCCGTCGTCTACGCGGCCAGCGCGCCGGACGAGGTCGAGGCGCAGTGCGTCGACCCGCAGGGTGTCGTCGTCCCCGACGAGAACTGCGGCGGCACGCAGCAGGGCGGCTACTACGACAGCGGCGGCCACTTCGTGCCGATCTTCATCGGCGGCTTCGGCAACCAGTACCACTACAACTACGGCTCGCGCTCGCCCGTCGGCACGGTCGCCCAGGGCGGCTCCACCGCGCCGCCGCCCAGCGGCACGTCGGTGCGCAGCGGCACCTCGGGCAGCACCCTGGGCACCAGCAACGGCAGCAGCGGGACGGTCAGCCGCGGCGGGCTCGGCGTGGGTGGCAGCTCGAGCGGCACCAGCGGGTCGAGCGGCTCGAGCGGGTCGAGCAGCGGCTCGTCGGGCAGCTCCTCCGGCAGCTGACCCGGGTACGGCAGGATCGCGGTCGTGCAGCGTGCGACCGGTAGTCCCCGCCCCGGCTGGCAGTCGATCATCGAGGAGCAGGGGCTGGTGTTCGGCACGCCCGCGGCGGGGCTGAACGGCGCCCGGCCGTACTGGGACGAGTCGGTGCACTACGTCTTCGACATGGCCGAGGTGCTGTCGCTCGAGGCCGACGTCGAGCTCCTGCACTCGATGTGCCTCGAGGCCGTCGACCACGTGGTGACCACCGAGCGCTTCCGCGACTTCGCGCTGCCGGAGTGGTCGTGGGAGGCGGTCGCCGCGTCCTGGCGCCGGGGCGACCCGCACCTCTACGGCCGCTTCGACCTGCGCTACGACGGCTCGGGCCCGGCCAAGCTCATGGAGTACAACGCCGACACCCCGACGTCGCTGCTCGAGGCGTCGATCTGCCAGTGGTACTGGCTCAAGGACGTCCACCCCGACGACGACCAGTGGAACTCGCTGCACGAGAAGCTGGTGGAGCGCTGGGGCGAGATCGCCACCAAGCTGCCGCGCAACGAGGTGCACTTCTGCTGGTCGCAGGCCGACCCGACCGGCGAGGACCACGTCACCGTCGCCTACCTGCAGGAGTGCGCCGCCGAGGCCGGCCTCGACACCGTCGGGCTCGCGATCGAGCAGCTCGGCTGGGACTCGGCGCTCGACCGGTTCGTCGACCTCGAAGAGGCGCCGATGGCGACCGTCGACAAGCTCTACCCCTGGGAGTGGGTGCTCGGCGACGACTTCGGCAAGCACGTCACCCGCAGCCTGCCCGAGACCACGTGGATCGAGCCGCTGTGGAAGACGCTCCTGTCGAACAAGGCGCTGCTCGCCGTGCTGTGGGAGATGTACCCGGGGCACCCGAACCTGCTGCCGGCGTCGCTGAACGACCCCGGCTTCCTCACCGAGTACGTCCGCAAGCCCCTGCTCGGGCGCGAGGGCGCGAACATCGCGGTCGTCGCGCCGGGCTACGAGACCGAGACCGGCGGCGTCTACGGCGAGGAGGGCTACGTCTACCAGCTCTTCGACCCGCTGCCCGAGTTCGACGGCTACCGCCCGGCGCTGGGCGCCTGGATCGTCGGCGACACCTCCGCGGGCCTCGGCATCCGCGAGACGACCGGCCTGATCACCGACAACGGGGCGGCGTTCGTGCCGCACCGGATCCCGGACTGATCTCCGCAGACGATCACCGGTGCCCTAGTCTGGCGCCCCGATCGTCTGTGATGGAGGGCTCCGCAGGTGCTCGCTCCCGATTTCTGGCCCACCGTGGGCGTCAACATCGGCCTGATCGTCGTCTACGCGGTGATCGGCGCGGTGCTGATGTACGTCGGCTACTTCGCCATCGACCTCACGACCCCGGGCGACTTACGCGGGCTGGTCCGCGAGGGCCGTCCGAACGCCGTCGTCGTCTCCGCGGCCGGCCTCGTGTCGATGGCGCTGATCGTGGTCACGGCCATCTACGTCTCCGGCGGCGGCTTCCTCGCCGGCCTCCTCAACACCTCGATCTACGGGCTGGTCGGGATCATCGCCCAGGTCCTCGCGGTGCGCGGGCTCGAGGCGGTCGCGCGCCTGGACGTCGACGGCTGCCTGCACGACGACCGGTTCACCTGGGACTCGGCGGTCATCGCGGCCATGCACGTCGCCCTGGGCCTCGTGGTCGCCGTCGCGGTCATCTAGTACTACAGCCGGATTTTTGTCTGCGGACTTCGGTGTGTCGGCTTGGTCGTGACCCTCAGATGAGATCTTGTGTGGTGGGTGGTCGATGATGTCGGTGTGGCCGAGGTCGAGGGCTGGGCGCAGGAGTTCTCGCAGGTCGAAGCGCTGCTTGGGCCGCGGTTCGGACGTCGTGAGCCGCGCGCTCGCGCGGTCGGGTATGTCCGGTCGTTGATGGCGCCGTTGGAGCGCAAGAACGGTTGGACGATCTCCGAGGCGACCGGGGCGCGCTCGCCGGACTCGGTGCAGTGGCTGCTGAGCGGGGCGGACTGGGAGCCCGACCTGCTGCGTGACGATCTGCGGCGCTGGGTTGCCGAGGAGCTCGGGGACCCGGGCGGGGTGCTCGTGGTCGATGACACCGGGTTCCTGAAGAAGGGCGCCAAGTCCGCGGGGGTGCAGCGGCAGTACTCCGGGACCGCGGGGCGGATCGAGAACTGTCAGATCGGGGTGTTCCTGGCCTATGCCACCCCGGCCGGGCGCACGCTGCTCGACC
>NZ_JAQZAL010000047.1 GCF_028737205.1 Actinomycetospora lutea
GCTCGCCAGCCTCGTGCTCTGGTCCCGGTCGTGATCCAAGAGACACGCCCTAGTCAGCACGAGGTCACGATCACGCCTCACCGGGTCCGCGGGATAGCCTCGTGCGCCTACGAGGAGGGTGAGTCGCCGGCCTGGGCGGCGAACCCCGAACGCGTCTCTTCGACGCCGACGAAGTCCTTGCGCCGGATGTCGGACGATCTTGGGCGTGCAGGCCTCCTGCCAGCGGGGGCAGCGTCTGCCGGGGCCCCTGATCGTGGTCCTGTTCTGTGGTGGTTCCCGCGGCCCGTGCGCTACGACCACGGACGGCCACGGCCACAGTCCGGCCCTGGATCCAGCGTCAGGCCTGGGCCTGTGAAGGCGGTGCAGGTTCCGCGTCCCGGCGGAGAAGGGCGCGTCGCAGCGCGGCGTGCCCGCCGCGAGCTCGGACGAGGGTGCACATGAACCACGGGACCGCCGAGAGCGCTCGTAGCCAGCCAAGCGCTCCGCGCCCGGTCAGCGGCCGTCACGTCGACCGCTGTGATGGCCACCGTACGGACCCTGGACGATCCGCGCGGGTCCGTTCCGGGCCTCGGGGTCCACTCGCGCCGTTCGCGTCCGCGGCGATTCCGTTGCCGCGGGGTCCTCGGGGGCGCGTCGTCGGCCTGGCGACACCACGAGCGCACCGTGTCCGGGATGATCCCCAGCTGCGGGCGATCCGCTTGCAGGCCTCGTTGAGGACAGACCCGGCTCCTGCGCCCGGGCCTCGCGCACCATCCGCTTGGCCCTCCGACGCATCTCCTCGCTGAACTCGCTTCAACGCGAGCCGGCCAACGGACTGCCGCGGCTTGCGAGTCCCTTCGGCTGGTGCGGTGCCGACGCTCCCGCCGTCGCATGACCTCGAGGTCACTCACCGGATCAGGACGTGGTGAGCATCGCTGGCTGCAGGTCAGCCCGGGTGTAGTCCTGGCATTGTCGAGGCCGACGAGCAGTCGAGGTACCGGTCTCAGCGCAAGCACATGGTGGTGTTCGAGTCGCCGGCCTCCATGCTGCTGCTCGCCGCGGCGCCCCGGCGGACCCTTGCTGTCAGAGAGGGGCGGCCGCGGCGTGAGCGGCTGCCTGGTCCTGCTCTCCGGCGGACCGCTCGGAGAGGGGTGGCTCGCGGGCGGACTCTCCGCCAACCCGACCGATCTATGTCCGGCAGATGCAGCCGCGCGCCAGTGCCGATGCGACGGTTGCCGAGCAGAATCGGGCGCCGAGGGCATCGTGTGCCGCCCAGGGATGGGGACAGACTGCGCAGGTCGCGGAGGCGGAGTGTCGCGGCGCCACCCGATCCTCGGTCGCGTTCGGGTCGGAGGCGGTCATCTCACGACCTCACGACCTCACGACCTCACGACCTCACGACCTCACGACCTCACGACCTCGCGAACTGCGGCGGCGGCACCGGCCGGTCGGGCGTCGGGCTCGGCTCGTCGGGGTCGTCCGGGTGCCCGAGCAGCGCGGCCGGTAGCTCGGTGTTGTCGACGGTGCTCGCCCGTCGCATGACGGCCGTGGCCTGGGCAGGCGGTGTCTCCGGGGGAACGACCAGCAGCACGATCGGCGTGTGCGCTGTCGAACGGCTGGTCACCCAGACGATGTCGGCGCCGAAGTCCGCGAACCCGTCGAACGCCACCCGGCCGGTCGGGGTGACGAGCCGCTGCCGTCCGGTGGGATGCCACTGCGCGGCGCCGAAACCGATGCGCGCGGTCGGTCCGACCCGGGGACCCAGTTGTGCGCTGACCGCGGCCAGGAGTGCGGGCAACTCCACCCGAAGGTCCCGCGATCGCGGCCACCAGCCGCCGTCGACGTGGCCCGTGCGTTTCAGGTTCGGTTTGAGCTCGAGCCGGACGCCGCCGTCGGCGTCGCTGCCGTGCTCGGCGAGCGAAGCAGGATCGTGATTGTCTCGTGGCTCCGACATCCGGTCGGTGCCCCCGTTCCAGGCCGCCCGGCGACCGCTATGGAGAGCGTCGAGGAGGCCGGCGATGATCGCTCTCGGCGTGAAGCTCCTCGATGGCACACAGTACCCCGGGTTGATGGGACACGACGTCCGCACGGTGACCGGAGAGGGGTGCGGCCGTGGGGCCTACGCTGGTCCGGCCTGTGGCGGGCGGGCCCGGAGGAACGGCATGACGAGCGGGACCGGCGGTCTGGTCAACACCGCGAGCGAGATGAACCCGCTCGAGACCATGATGTGGCGCGCCGAGGTCGATCCGCGCCTGCGGTCGCCGGTCGTCATCCTCGACGTCCTGGACGCGCCGCCGGACTGGGACCGGGTCGTCGCGTCCCACGAGTGGGCGACGCGGTTCGTGCCGCGCCTGCGCGATCGCGTCCTGGAGCCGTGGGGCGACTGGGGCACGCCGGCCTGGGTGCCCGACCCGGCGTTCGCGCTCCCGCACCACCTCGGCCGAGAGCGGGTGGCGCGACCCGGTGGGCGCCGTGAGCTCCTCGACCTCGCGGCGTCGATGGCCCTGACCCCGTTCGACCGCGAGCGCCCTCCGTGGGAGGCGAGGATCGTCACCGGGCTCGAGGACGGGCGGGCGGCGTACGTGCTCAAGGTGCACCACTCCGTCGCCGACGGCCTGGGCCTGGTGCAGATCCTGCGAATGCTGCACAGCGGGGTGCGCGAGCACACCGACCTCCCTGATCACCCCGAGCCCGACCGGTACGGCCCGTCGAGGCTGGGGCTCACCGTGACGCAGGCGGCGCGGGCCGTCGCGGGCGTGCCGACCCGGACGCTGGACCTGGTCTCCGCCGGTGCCGGCCTGCTCGGGCGGCTCGTCACGCGGCCCCTGGCGACGGTCTCCGACGGCTCGGCGTTCCTCGGGTCGGCGCTGCGGGCCGCCGTCGGGCCGGTGGTGCCCCGGTCACCGCTGCTGCGCGGCCGGAGCCTGGAGCGCCGCTTCGAGGCGCTCGAGGTGGACCTCGGCGTGCTCAAGGCGGCCGGGCGCGCGGCGGGCGGGTCGCTCAACGACGCGTACCTGGCCGCTCTGCTCGGCGGAATGCGTCGCTACCACCAGCGGTTCGGCGTGATCCCCGAGCACCTCGCCATGGGCATGTCGGTGAACACGAGGGACGCAAACGACCCCGTCGGTGGGAACCACTGGGCCGGCACGCGCTTCGCGGCGCCCCTGGGCGACGCCGACCCCGTCGCGCGCATCCTGCATGTCCGGGAGTTCGTCCAGCGGACCACCGGCGAGCGGGTGGTCGACGGCCTCGGCCTCATCGCGCCGCTGCTGGCCGTGCTGCCGCCGCCGCTGCTCGCGCTGATCCAGGGCGGGGCGACGAGCGCGAACGACCTGCAGGCCAGCAACGTCCGGGGCATGACGGGGCCCGCGTACCTGGCGGGCGCGCAGATCGTGCGCAGCTACGCGTTCGCGCTGTTGCCGGGCGGCGCGGCGATGATCACGCTGACCTCCCACGGCGACACGTGTTGTGTCGCGGTGACCCTCGACCCGGCAGCCCTCACCGACCCGGACGCGTTCCTCGAGGACCTCCGGGCCGGCTTCGACGAAGTCCTCGCCCTCGCTGCCACGCGCTGACCCGGCCCGGCCAGGGTGTCGGGCAGAGGGTGCGCGGGCCGCCCGACAACGGCACCACTCGTCGGACCGCCCTTGTGCGCGGAGGAGCACATGACACCGTCGACGGCAGCTGCGGGCATCGCCATCGACCATCAGGGCTGGCGGACTTCGGTGGTACGGCCCCCGGGGAGCATTGGGCGCCCTCAGAGAGTCGCCGGTTACTCATGCTCGGTGCTCCACGGCCACGTCGCGGCCGGCTTCCACAGTTGAACGGTCGGCGTTGAGCCGTGACCACGCCGGACGACGTCACCCGGAGATCGCACGCGAGCGCGCACTTGAGCGTCGGAGGGATCGGGGATGACCTGGCCGCAGCCTCGCTGCGCAGGTCGGCCGAGGGCCTTCTGTCCTGCGCCGTCGTGGAGCGGACTGTGGACCTGTCGGCCCTCGACGACGCCTACCACAGTTACGTCACCACGCTCGCCAGGCTGACCGCAACGGCTCGAGCCCAGAGCTGCGAGCTGTTCCTCGTCGGGCTGCACCGTCCCGCGGTGCTCGCGGCCCTCGACGAGGCGCCCCTCGACGAGCTGTTCGCCGTCTATCAGGCCGCATGCCTCCACGACACCGCCCCGACCACCACCGTCCCACCGGTTCCCGGCCGCAGCGCCGCGTCCGCGTGGATGCCCGAGCCGACGCCGATGACCCCCGTCGGCGATGGCTCAGGGCCCGGTTGCGTCCGCCGCACGTCAGGGCCGTGGCGGACGCAACCGGCTCCACGACACGCTCGCGCCGACCACGACATCGATTCTCTGATCATGAGCGAGGGAGCGGGAATGACCAGTACCGACAACACGAAGGCCACCCCACGGGTGGATCGCGACCGTCTCGTCGAACTCCATGTCCTGGCCGCCAACGGTGACACGACCGCTGCAGCTCACGCGGACAAGTGGATGGCCGACGACCCCGTGGCACGACGCATGTGGGACGGCGTGGCCCGTACCTGCGACGAACTCGGCGCGTCCTCGGCCTGAGGCGATCCCCTGATCGCCGGTCTCCCACGGATGAAGTCCCGATCGTCCCGCCGACGGTCGCACCCGTCCCGGGGCTGGACGACGCCGCTGCCGCCTCCGCAACGACGAGATCGAGACCGCCGACGATTCCGACGAGGCTGCTGACGGCTGCGCCGCCACGACCGTCGAGGACCTGGACGATGTCGACGCTTGACTGCGCGTCGTCACCGCTCGATCAGGGCGTCGACCTCGAGCGGTGGGGGTCCCTGACGACGCCACGCCCAACGCAGCGTCGCTCGCACCCCTTCACACCAGCCACGTCGGGACCGCACCAGATCGGGGCACGACTCCTCAAGCCGCTCGGCGGCGAGCCTCTCCGCCTCGATCAACTCCTCTGAGGCCATCGCTCTCCGCCGCGTTGCAGGCGCCGGCGTGGCATCGGTGAGGCCGTTCGCCAGGCGCGACGGTGCCGTCGCGAGCCACCGACACGTCATCGCGACGCCGGCCGCGTACCAGCCCCCGCCACCACGTGCCGCGCCCCTAACGGTCCCGGACGGACGCGGTTCGCCAGACGGCAACGAACTCGCGACGAGGTACACGCAAGCTGCGCACCGGCCTCTCGCGGGAGGCGCTCCGTAGCCAACTCCCCATCCATGTGCTGGAACGCCCTCGTCCAGCGGGGAGTCATCAGTCGCGTGCATCGACGTGGCGACGGATTGGAGTGGGCCCGCGAGGAGACCGTCGTCACCGTCGGTGACGCGGCCATCACGTGGTGTAGAGGCCCCGCCAGCGCCTCCCACTGTTGTCCGCTGGCGACGAAACTTCGACGACTCGGGGACTTTGCCCAGGAGTGCCGGAGTCGAGGTCGATCAGGATTCCCAGAGCCGACGTGTCCGCGGCGGGCCACTCATCGAACCTAGCTCAACCCGCCACTCACAGAAGCCGCTTGCTTACTCTTGGTTGAACGTGTCAATGGAACCGAATGGTCGAGTGCTGGAACACGACCGTCGACGCAGCTCGCGGGGCCACGGCTTCGCGACATGGGGCGGTATTGATCTCGGCTTGCTGGCTTCTTCCACTCCGTCCCGGCCGATATATTGTTGCCTCCGGCGGCTGGTGAACCACAGCAGCCCGAGGCCGGCAGCGTTACCGGTCCCTCGCCCCAGTCGCTCGAGCGTCGAACGGATCTGCGAGCAGAGGGTAGGGGAGATGAGCACTGAGAGCCGCGAAGGAGCCCGTGCCGCGAAGCCCCTGGACGATCGTGGCGTGCTGGCCCTCAGTGGCGTCCTGTTGGTGGTGGGCTTCGTAGTCAATGCGATCCAGAGAGGAATCTGGCACCCCTCGGGGGCGGAAGACGATCACGAGGCGATCTTTACCGAGTACGCGGCAAGCGAGGCCTGGGTGGCCACCCATCTTGCCGAGTTCGTGCTCGTGCTGGTGGCCTTTGCCGGACTGCTTGTGCTCTGCGGCGCCCTGCGACGAGAAGCTCCCCGCCTCGTGATGCTCGTCGGTGGCGCAATCATCGTGACGGGCGCGACCTGGGCCGTCCTCCAGGCGGTCGACGGCGTCACTCTCAAGCAGGTGGTCGACACCTGGGCCGCCGCGGCGGGGCCCGAGAGGGCGGAGCGCTTCGCCGACGCTGAGTCCGTCCGCTGGATCGAGTGGGGCGTTCAGAGCTACTTCCGACTCATGCTGGGATTGGCCCTTCTGCTTCTAGGTGTCGCCATTGTGGTGAGCCGCCTCATTCCGAGTTGGCTCGGCGCGCTCTTGGTGATCGGTGGCCTGCTCTCCTCTGTCATTGGAATCTCTGTTGGCTACGAAGGCCTGGAGAGCCCATTCCAAGACGCAGTGGGGATAGCGTTTCAACTCGTCGTCCTCGCCTTCAGCGTCGGCCTTCTAGTGATCGGCTGGAAGGCGCGGAAGGACTAGCGGTGCGGCCGTCGACCGAAGACTGGCAAGAGTCAGCGACCCGATGGTGTATGGCATCGTCCGGCTGGTGCGAGCCCAAGCTTGCCGAGGCGCGACGGTCTCAGTGATTGCTGGCCCCGAATCGACATCTTGATGGCTCCCACGTGGAGGGATCGGGGCCAATGGGTGCCAAGAGGCCGGTCCTGCCGAGGGAGGTGTCAATGACTCAAGGGTCGACCTCGCACCGAGTCCGCAACTCCACAATGGTGCTGCGGGTCCTGGCTCGTCGTCGGCGATTGCGGCAGCGGGACCACTGGAGCCGGACTGCGCTGCTTGCCCACCAATCCCGCGCACTCTCCGAGCTGCGGGCGTTCGCCGGTGATCGGTCATCGTTCTACCGGCGGTTTCACCGTGGAATGGGCGATAGGCCGCTGGGTGAACTCCCGGTACTGACCAAGGCGCTCGTCATGGAGCACTTCGACGAGGTCTGTACTCAACCCGAGGTGCGCCTCGCCGGAGTGGAGCGCTATCTCCAGGCTGCGTCGGTCGACGAGCTCCTGGGCGGCCGCTACTACGTTGCGGCCACGGCCGGCACGACGGGGCGACGGGGCGTGTTCGTGTGGAGCCCGGCGGAGTGGGTGGACGTCGTCGCCTCCTACAACCGCGCGTTCGACTGGGCGGGCTCCACTGCCGGTCTCACTCGTCGGGTGAGGACCGCGGTGGTGAGCTCGACGAACCCCTCGCACCAGTCGTCGCGGGTGGGCGCCTCGGTGCACAGCCGTTGGGTGCCGACCCTGCGCCTGGACGCCGGTGATCCGCTACCGGCGCTGGTCGATCGGCTCAACGCCTGGCGACCGGACTTGTTCATCGGTTACGCCACGATGCTGCGCCTCCTGGCCGTGGAGCAACTTGCCGGTCGCCTCACCATCGCGCCGCGGTTCGTGTTCAGCGCGTCGGAGGTGCTCACCACGTCGACCCGCTCGTTGGCCGAACGGGCCTGGGGGCGTCCACCCCACGATGTCTACGCAGCGACCGAGACATCCGGCATCGCCGCGGAGTGCGGCGAGCACCGGGGGATGCACGTGTTCGATGACCTCGTCGTGCTCGAGGTGGTCGACGACGACTACCGCCCGGTACCGCCGGGCCGGTACGGGTCGAGAGTGCTGGTCAGCGTCTTGTTCTCGCGCACGATGCCTCTGATCCGCTACGAGATGAGCGACAGCGTGCAGCTCGCCGTGGATGGCGACTGTGCGTGCGGACGGCCGTACACGCTGCTCGAGGGCATCCAGGGCCGGGTGCAGGAGACACTTCGCTTCCCGACGTCCGAGGGCGGCACCCGCGACGTGCAGCCTGTGACGTTCCACCACGTGATGGACACCGTCACGGCCGCGGGCTGGCGGATCGTCCAACAGGAAGCCGGACTCGAGGTCCTGCTCGCCCGACCCTTCGACGTCGATACCTCAACCCTGGCGGCCTCGCTGAGCGAGGTCCTCGAGGCCCAGGGCGTCGTCGCGCCCCCGGTCACGGTCCGCGCCGTGGAGACCATCCCGCACACCGCCCTGGGAAAGTCACCCCTGATCGTGCGAGCGCCCTAGGACGAGGCGCGCGGACGTATACCGGCGCTGATGACGTCCACACGACGCCGGTATTCCTCGTCGTCGATCTCCCCTCGCGCGAAGCGCTCGTCGAGGAGCTGCCGGGGCGTCGGACGGTCGGTGGTGACCGAACCCGCTCGCCCGATGTAGCGGATGAGTGCGACGATCCCGAAGATGATCAACGCCCAGAACAGCACCATGCTGACGGTCATGAGCCCGTAACCCCAGCCGTTCATGCCGGGGCCGTACCACCACATCATGTCCTCGACCTCCCTCTCAGGCCTTCGCCGGCTCCTGGCCGCTGTTGCCGCGCAGGGCCCGCGCCCACGGCCGGACGATCCCGAGCTTCGGCGAGAGTCGAGGGACCGGTCAGGGCCGGACGTCGGGCGCACGGCGAGTCGAAGGACCCGTCCGAACTGCCATCGGTCCCTGTCCGGACGAACACGCACGTGGCGACCATCGACAGCAACCCGTCACACCGACTGCGCCGGTGAGGGATGTCGTCCATGAGCACGAACGAGGTCCCGGTGCTGCTCGCCGCGTCCTCGTGTCTCCTGAGGACGAGCACGATCAACGGCTCGCACGCGGTCCCGATCGCTCCGTAGTTGCGGGTCGCCGACACCCGTCTTGGCATGGCCTGTCGTGGTCCCGACGGCCACGGGACGATGGGGACGGAGGCGGGGCTAGCGAGAAGAGGGACTCGTGTCCGAGATCGCCCACACCATCGAGGTCGACCTGGACCACGCGGCGGCGGTCGAGGCCGTCATCACTGCGCTCGCTGAGCAAGGATTCGGGGTGCTCACCACGATCGACGTCCAAGCCACCCTGCAGGCAAAGCTGGGCGAGCGCATCGACGCGTACATCATCCTGGGCGCCTGCAACCCCGCACTCGCCCATGCTGCGCTGTCGGCCAACCCGGAGGTCGGGCTCCTGCTTCCTTGCAACGTGACCGTGAGGCGGGCCGAGGGCCGCACGATCGTCCAGGCCGTCGATCCCGGTGCCCTGCTCGGTGTCGCCGCTGGCGCCGACGCCGAGCTGGGTCCGACGGCATCTGACGCCGGCACCCGTCTCCGCGCCGCGCTCGACAGCCTCACCACCACGAGGTAGGCGGCGCGCCGCCGACTCACCTTCACGACGCGCCTGTCGTGTACGCCTGTTGTAGGGCTGCGGCGAGCCGACCCCGTGGCTTGTAGACGTTGAGTACGGCGACGACGAGGAGCACGACGAGGCCGGCAGCGGGATGGAAGGTGTCACCGCCGAGCCGGAGCAGCTCGTCGGGGGTCGCGACCGCGGCGCGTCGTGCGGTCTCACTGACGTCCAACATGTGGAGCACGGTGACGACGGTGGCGAGGCTCGTCAGGACGAGGCTCAGCAGGACCCACCAGTGCTTGAACAGCCCCCACGCGCTGGTCCGTGACACCACCAGCCCGGTCGTGAGGGCCGCGACGGCCAGCGGGACGACGACCGTCCAGCCCAGGAGGTCGAGCGCTGCCCACGCACTACGGATCGCGCCGGGATCACTGGTCGAGCCGGCGACCATCCCGAGGACGAGGTAGCACGCAGCGGCACCCATCCAGCCGACCGAAGCCACGAGGTGGACCGTGAGGAGACCCAGGCGAACCCGGCGATCGACGGTCACGACGTCTCCACCCGCCTCCCGGCCAGGTCTACCCCGACGTGGTCCAGCACGGAGAAGCCGTGCAACGCCGGCCCGTGCGAGCCGCCTCCAATGATCATGTGAGCGAGCAGGGCGAGTGCGATCACCAGCGCGATCAACGCGAATACCTTGACCCAGCGAGGAATCTCCAGGCCCCGATGCTCGACGCCGGCGCGTGCTGTGTCCGGCCGTTGGTCGTCGTGGGTCATCCGCACCTCCTGTTTTCATAGACAGTCTGTCTATATTGCAACGATCTGTCTACGTAAACGTGGACGGCGGTACCGTCAGCGCGTGCCGAAGCTCTGGGACGAGACCGTCGAGTCCCACCGCCGCGCGGTGCGCGAGGCGATCGAGGACGCCGCGTGGTCGCTCGCCGAGGAGCACGGGCTTAGGGCCGTCACGATGGCCAAGGTCGCCACGGCTGCGGGGATCGCCCGAGCGACGATCTACAAGTACTTCGCCGACGTCGAGTCCATCCTCGCCGCGTGGCACGAGCGACAGATCGACGCGCACCTGGAGCACCTGACGGCGATGGCTGAGGCCGCCGGGGATCGGGAGAGCGTGCTCCGATCGGTCCTCGGTGCATACGCGGAGATTGTCGCTCGTCGGGGGCCGCATGGTCCTGAGCTCGCCGCGTCGTTGCATCGAGCGGGCGAGCACCAGGGGAGCGAGGCGCAGGTCGACGAGCTGTTGCGACGCCTTCTCGTGCCGGCCGTCGACTCGCACCAGGTACGTAACGACATGGACGTCGACGTCCTCGTCCGCTACTGCCGCCACGCATTGGGCGCGGCATCAGAACTCTCGGTGGACGGGGTCGATGGCCTCCTCGAGCTCACTCTTGCCGGGCTGAGGCCGCGCCCTGTCGGCCGAGAACCATCCGATGAGACGACCACGTCATGATCGCCGGCCTTGACCGCCATCTCGTCCGCTCGTCCGTCGGAGCTCGGAGCCGTTGGCTGTGCCGCAGGTCGGTCCTGATGGCCGTGTCCCCGTCGCTTGGATGGTCAGGCTCGGCCGGTCGCTGACACCCACCTTCAAGGTCAGCCGACGGTGATCGTGGCCATCATCCCGGCGTCCTCGTGGTCGAGGATGTGGCAGTGATAAACGCTGCGGCCAGGCAGCGCGGTGAACGGGATGCGTAGCCGGACCCAGCCGCCGGCCGGAACGAGCACCACGTCCTGCAGCGTGCCGGTGGGCGGGGAGCCGGCGCTGTCGGCGAGGAGCTCGAACGGCCAGACGTGCAGGTGGAACGGGTGGGCCATCGGGGTCGGGTTGGTGAGTGTCCATTCCTCGACGGCGCCCACGGCCACGATCTGGTCGGTCCGAGCGGGATCGAAGCTCCGACCGTCGAAGCCGAAGCTCATGCCCGGCCCCCCCGATCCCATCCCGCCGCTCATGCCGCCGCCCATACCCATGGTGAAGGTGAGCCGGCGGGCGCCGGTGGTCGCTCCGGTGACCGGGGCGGGGCCGGAGGGGAAGGTGGGCAGCGCGCTCGGAGTGCGGGCGGGGCCACTGGTGGCCAGCGCGGCCAGGGGCTGGGTCTCCCCGCCGACGGCGGCGCCGGCCATCATGCCCATGGCGCCGCGGGGGTCGGTGGTGGCGGCCAGCGTGAACGTCCCGGATCGCTCGGGGCGGACGAGGACGTCAGCGCGGTTGCCGGGGGCGAGCCGCACGGTCTCGTCGGTGGTGGCGACCGGCAGGGTGATCCCGTCGAGGGCGATGCGGGTCAGCGGATGGGCGTCGAGGCGCAGGGTCAAGGTGCGCGAGGTCGTGGCGTTGACCAGCCGCCAGCGCTGCAGATCGCCGGTGGCCGCAGGGATGACGGGTTGGTGCTGGCCGTTGAGCAGCAGCAACTCGCCTTGCCGGCCGACCATGCGCGACGTGGTGTCGGCGGTGGCGGGGCCGGCGCTGGTGAGGGTGGTGTCGGTGATGAGCAGAACCCGGTCCGCAGAGACCGCGGGCTCGTCGGAGGCGTCGACGATCAGTGCTCCGGCGAGACCGGCGAAGAGCTGGTCGGCGACGTGGCCGTGGGCGTGGGGGTGGTACCAGAACGTCCCGGCGGGGTGCGCGGTCGGGATGGCAATGCGGTAGTCGAACACCTGCCCGGGCGCGATGTGGATGAACGGGTTGTCGGAGTTGCCCTCGGCGGAGACCCGCAGGCCGTGGGTGTGCAGGTTGGTGGGTTGGTCGAGTCCGTTGCGCAGCCGCACGGCGAGCTCGTCGCCGGGGCGGACCCGCAGGGTGGGGCCCGGGCTAGAGCCGTTGTAGCCCCAGGCCGTCGCGGGGTATCCGGCTAGTGATGCGCCCGGTGCAGCGGTCAGTTCGACGGCGAGCCGACCGCGGCTGCTGGTGAGATCGGCCGGGGTGCGCAGGGACTCACCGGTGGGCGGGATGGGCCCCGTCGGCCTGGCGAGGGGCGTGCCGCTGGTCGCCCAGCCCGTCACGCCGGCGGTGACGGCGACGGCGCCCACACCGATCAGCCCCAGCGCTTGCCGGCGGCTGACCGTCGGCCCGGGACGCGCCCGCTCGGTCATCGCAGCTCGTCCCGGCGGTGCCGGTACTCGATGTCGTCGATCTCGCCGCGCACGTACCGCGCATCGAGCAGTTCGCGCGCGGTGGACGTGGGGTCGCCGGTCGAGGCGCGGCCGCGACGCACGAGGGCGACCGTGCCCACGGCGATCAGGACCAGCCCGATCACGATCAGCGTCGGCGACAGCCGCCCTAGCATCGGTAGGGAACCCATCATGAGGACTTCTCTCGTCGTCGAACGAGGCTCGGTCGACCGGCGCTAGTCGGTGAGAGTCGGCCGACCCGACTCGGCCCAGGCGCCGGTCCCGCCGGCGACTGACACGGCGTCGAGCCCGGAGGCGTTGAGCTGTTCAGCGGCGTGGATGCTGCGTCGCCCGGACTGGCAGATCGCGGCGACAGGGCCGTCGCCATGAAGCTCGCCGAGGCGACCGGGGAGCTCGTCGAGGGGGATGTTGATGGCTCCGGGGACGTGCCCGGCGGCGTACTCGTCGCGGCCGCGCACGTCGAGCAGCATCGGGGGGTGCGGGCCCTGACAAGCGGCTGCGAGCTGCTCGACGGTGATCTCGCGGATGGTGGTCATCAGTGCTCCTTCGGTGGGTGGGTCAGGTGATCAGGGTGGTGAGGGCCTGCGCGGTGACGCCGGCGGCGACGAGCAGGACGAGCACGGCGAAGCCGCGGCGCAGGACGGCGGCGGGTATGCGTCTGGCGAGTCGGCCGGCAGGCAGGGAGACGACGATGGCGGCCAGGGCGAACACGGCGATGACCGGCCAGTTCATCCCGACGGCGACGTGCCCGGAGGCGAGGTAGGGGACGAGCCCGGCCGCCGAGTTGATCACGATGATGGCCAGTGACGTCGCCACCGCGATCGGGGTCCGCAAGCCCAGGGCGATGATCAGGGCGGGCACCAGCAGGAACCCGCCGCCGACCCCGAGCAGTCCGGTCAGGAACCCGACCACCAGCCCGGTGATGATGGCGCGGGGCAGGCAGCGCCGCCAGGCGACCCCGCCGTCGGGCAGGTCGCACACCCCGCCGGTCTCGTCGGTGCTGCGCAGCATCCTCGCCGCCGCGAGGATCATGATGCCCGCGAAGATCAGCAGCAGCACGGCCTGGTCGAGGCGGTGGTTGACCACACCTCCGAGCAGCGCGGTGGGGATGCCGGCGGCGCCGACGATCGTGGCGAGCCGCCAGTTGACCTCGCGGCGGGCGCGGGGTGCGACCGCGACGGCGGAGGCGAGTCCGATGACGATCAGCGAGGCGGGGACCGCGGCGGTGAAGGGGAACCCGAGCCCGTAGACCAGGGCGGGGACGGCGAGGATGCCGCCGCCCCCGCCGACCAGGCCGAGCAGGGCACCGATCACGGCGCCGAACAGCGCGGCGAGCCCGATCATCGGTCAGCCCTTCGGTGTCCGGCGGGCCACACGGTCGAGTGCAGCGGACGCGGTGGGCTCGGCGTGTTCCCGGTTCCAGGGCAGCCGCGCGAGGGCGGCGCCCATGGCGCAGGTGTCGGTGAGCGCGGAGACGCTCAATCCGGTGCCGATCCCGGCCGCGAGCAGCCGCGTCTTCGGTGAGATGAACCGACCGGCGGCCAGGCCGGTGACGACGAGGGCGCCGGCGACGAGTCGGACCTGTCGTTCCAGGGCCCAGGCCCGTCGGCCGCGGACGATCCCGCCCCCGGCGGCGTCATAGGCGGGCATGCCCCCGGCAAGGACGCGGGCGTGGGAGAGGCCGACCGCGGCGAGGTGGCGACGGGCTTGTTCGGCCCGCACCCCGGACTGGCAGACCAGCACGACCGGATCACCGCCCTCGAGGTGGGCGGCGAGCTCCTCGGTGTGCTCGGCGAGGGTCGGCAGCGGCACGTGGTAGGAGCCGCGGATGTGGATCGCGTTGTACTCGGCGGCGCTGCGCACGTCGAGTACCAACGGGCTGGGACTCGGGCCGGCGATCAGCGTGGCGAGCGCGTCGCTGGTGATGGTGCCGTCCTCGGTGGCCGTGGGGGCGGCGGAAGTGGCGGCGGAAGTCATGCAGAGGTCCTCTCGTCACGCGGGTGGGGTGGCCCGGACCCGGGCCGGGGGAGAGGTCCGGTCCGGGCCACCCCGGCGCTCGGGCAGTCGGGGGGTGGGGACGCCCGAGCGCTGCTGGAGGGTCGGTGTCAGCCGACCGCTGCGGGTGTCTGGTCGTGGGCGATGGGCAGGCCGGCGTCGGCGGCGTTCGGCCAGTCGTCGTTGATGACGACGAGCTCACGGTCGCGGCCGGGCTCGGCGGCGAGCAGCGACGCCGCGACCGACGCGCGGTAGCCCGACCCGCAGTAGATCCACACCTCGCCGTCGGGAATCTCCTCGCGGCGGGCGAGCATCTCGTGCAGCGGGATGTGCACCGATCCGGCGACCCCGCCGCTGGCGCGCTCGTTCTCGGTGCGGGCGTCGACGACGAACACCGCGGCCGGGTCGCGGTCGAGCAGCCCGGGGAAGTCGGAGACCTGGTAGGACGCCATGGGTGCGTCGTCGGCGACGGTGTCCACCGGGCCGGTGGCGGCGCCGGCGATGCGGTCGATGCCGATGCGCACGAGCTCGCGGCGGGCGTCGGCGACCTGCTCGCTGGTCTCACCGATGAGGGTCAGCTCGGCGCCCTCGGGCAGCAGCCAGCCCAGGTAGGTCACGAAGGGCTGGGCGAGCTGGAAGGACAGCGAGCCGACCAGGTGTCCGGCGGCGAACGCGGTGCGCTCGCGCAGGTCCACCACCCACTGCCCGGCGGCGATGCCGGCCTCCAGGCGAGTGCGCAGCTCCGCGGGCTCGACCGGCTCGGGTGCCGACAGGTCGACCGGGGCCGGCCCTGCGGCGTTGGTGGGGGCCATCCGCGCGTAGTAGGCCGGGTAGGCCCCGAGGCCGGCGATCAGGGTGTCCACGAACTCCTGCTCGTCCTGGGTCAACGCCGGGTTCGCCGTGCGCTGGTCGCCGACGGTGGACGCCTCCCCCGAGGGCGGGGTGGCCGAGCAGAAGCTGCCGAAGCCGTGGGTCGGGTAGACCACCGCGTCGGCCGGGAGCTCGCCGACCAGCCGGCGCACCGAGTGGTACTGGGCGTGGGTGAGCTCGATGGTGTCGTCGGGCGAGACCAGGTCGGTGCGCCCGGTGGTGCCGTAGAGCATCGAGCCGCCGGTGAACACCGCTTGCACCGCGCCGGACTCGTCGGCCAGGGCGTAGGACAGGTGGTGGTGGGTGTGGCCCGGGGTGGCCAGGGGCCGCAGCCGCATCGACCCGATCGGGATGTCTTCGCCCTCGGTGACCGGGGTGCGCTCGAACCCGACCTGATCACGGGCGTCGACGAGGTAGGCCGCGCCGGTGCGCGCGGCGAGCTCGAGCCCGCCGGTGACGTAGTCGTTGTGGATGTGGGTCTCGGCGACGTGGGTGATCTGCACCCCGAGCTCCTCGACCAGGGCGAACACCCGGTCGATGTCGCGCTGCGGGTCGATGACCAGCGCGACCTCGCCGTCGTGGGCCAGGTAGCTGCGGTCGCCGAGGCTGGAGGTGGCGATGGTCTGCACGTCGATCATGGTGGGTTCCCTACCCGGTAGGGTATCTACCGTTGCTGGATCGGTCGTTGCCAGCGGTGGCGTCCGTCAGGTCGAACGCCCCGCCCGTCGGTCGTCCTGCTCGTCGAGCGCTAGATGACGTCTCGTGGCCTGGTCAGGCCAGGGAGAGGAAGAGCTTCTCCATCTCCGCGACGTCGACGGCGCGCTCGCCGTCGTCGTTCTCGGTCATGCAGTGCCGCAACCCGGTGGCGATGATCTTGAAGCCTGCCTTGTCGAGGGCACGGGCCGCCGCCGCGAGCTGCGTGACGACGTCCTTGCACTCGCGACCTTCCTCGATCATGCGGATGATCCCCGCGATCTGGCCCTCCACACGACGCAGGCGGGCAACCACATCAGTGAGTTCGGTGGCCTGCACCTGCATGGCGAGCTCCTCTTCCTTCGGTCCGAACCGTCGTCCTGCGTAACTGAGGGTACCCCCTGGGGTATTCCGTCGGTGCCATGACGGTCATCACGCGCGCTCTACCAATTGCAACTATCTCCTCCTGCGTAAGGAGACCCAGACGGGAGACGGACCCGCAGAGGGCTTGGTGGTGGGGTCACATGGTGGCGAAGAGCGGCAGGACCAGGCCCGCTGCAACACCGAGGAGCAGCGAGAGCGCCGAGGCGGCAACAGCTCCGTGCCGTGCTGTCCGGGACTCGTTCTCCTGTGGGGGCTCGGGTTGCTCGTCCCGGAACAGCGGGGCGATCCACCGGAGGTAGTAGAAGAGGGAGGCGACGGTGTTGACCGCGGCGAGTACCGCGAGCCATGCCATCCCGCCGTCGAAGGCCGCGGTGAAGGCGGTGAGCTTGCCGACGAACACGGCTGTGGGTGGAGTCCCCACCAGCCCGAGCAGGCTCACGACGAGGGCGATCGCGAGCAGGGGGCGTCGGCGGCCGAGCCCGCGGAACTCGTCGATGGTCCGAGCAGGATGGGCCGCGACGACCGCGAACGCGCCGATGTTCGTGAGCGCGTAGGCGGCGAGGTAGAACAGCAGCGCCGGCAATGCTTCCGGAGTACGGGCGCCCACCGCGATGATCACCAGGATGTAGCCGACCTGGGACACCGTCGAGTAGGCGAGCAGGCGGAGGACGGAGGCCTGGGCGAACGCGGCGAGGTTGCCGAGGGTCATGCTGATGGCGGCGATCACCGCGACGAGCAGGGGCCAGGGAACGATCGCTTCCGGTACGGCCAGGAGGAGCCGCCACATCGCGGCCAGGGCTCCGATCTTGGGGATCGTGGTCAGGACGGCGGCGACCGGCGGGGGCGTGCCGTCCGTGACGTCGGGGACCCAGAAGTGCGCCGGCACGGCTCCGGCCTTGAACGCCAGGCCCGCGAGCAGGGCGACGAGACCGACCGCGGCAGGTCCCGCCGCTCCCGTCACCAGGCCCTCGGCCAGGACCTCGTAGCCGGTCGTCCCGGCAGCTCCGTAGAGCAGGGTGATACCGGCGAGCATGGTGACCCCGGCGAAAGCGCCGGAGAGGTAGTACTTCAGTGCGGCCTCGGTCGTCGCTCCTGTCTTGGCCCAGCCGGCGAGGGCGTAGAGCGGGACGCTCGCGAGCAGGAAAGCGGCGAAGAGCATCAGGAGGTCCGCGGCTCCGGCCATGAGGACAGCTCCTAGGCCACCGAGCAGGACGAGCGCGGTGAACTCGCTCTCGCGCGGGTGCGCCGCCACCGCGTCGCGCGACCACCACAGGATCAGGGCGAGCGACACGAGGACGATCGCGCGGACGGCGTGAGTCGTCGTGTCGAGGACGTAGGTGTCGAAGGTCGTGCTCGGCGGCTCGCTCGCGGCGATGACAGTGGCGATGAGGCCGACGCCCACGGCGAGCAGCGCGAGGACCCGCACTCGACCCTGCCGACGACGCGGCGTCCACGCCCCGACGAGGACGGCGAGCACCGCGCCCACGAGCAGCGCCAGCTCGGGGATCACTGTCGTCGGGTCCTCGTTCATCATCACCACGGCCGCTCCCCCCGACGGAGCGCCGGCTGCGCCATCGCGGTCCTCATCGGGCCACCAGCTCGTTGACGACCCGCGACGCCGGCTCGACCAGGTCGAGGAGGAAGCGCGGCACCACCCCGATCACGGTGGCCAGCAGGAGCAGCGGGACGGTCGCCGCGAGTTCGCGAGCCCGGAGGTCGGGGAACGGACGTGGCGTGCCCGGCGCATCGGGATAGCGCAGCTCGCCGAGCAGCATGCGGGAGAGCGCCACCAGGAACAGCCCGGCCGTGATGAGGATGCCGACCACCGCGATCGCGGTAGCGACCGGTGTCGCTCCCAGCGCCCCGGTAAAGATCTGGAATTCGGCGATGAACCCGGAGAAACCGGGGAGGCCGAGGGAAGCGAACGCGGCCACCGCGAAGAGGCCGGCGAACCGCGGCGTGCGCGCCGCCAGGCCGCCGTAGGCACCCATGTCGTAGGTGCGGCCGCGCTCGTGTAGCGCGCCGGCGAGCAGGAACAGCGCTCCGGTGATCAGCCCGTGGGACACCATCTGGGTGACCGCTCCGGTGGTCGCGAGCTGCCGGGCTTGCGCATCGCTCTGGGCGACCAGGCCCGCGGCGCCGACGCCGAGCAGCACGTAGCCCATGTGGTTCACCGAGGTGTAGGCGATCATGCGCTTCAGGTCGGTCTGGGCGAGCGCGACCAACGCGCCGTAGACCACCGAGATGACACCGAGGACCACGACCACGCCGGCGAACTGCCGCCACGACGCGGGCAGCACCGGCATGGCGATGCGGACGAAGCCGTAGGTCCCCATCTTGAGCAGCACCCCCGCCAGCACCGCCGACCCCGCGGCCGGGGCCTCGGTGTGTGCCGGTGGCAGCCAGGTGTGGAACGGGACGAGCGGGGTCTTCACCGCGAGCCCGAGACCGATGGCGAGCAGTGCCGCACCGGCGACGGGACCCCCGGCGGCCAGAGGGTTCTGCGCGGCGAGGGCCGGGATGTCGAACGTGTGGGGCGTTGCGGCCAAGTAGATCAGGATGAAGCCGAGGAGCAGCGCGAGCGAACCGAGGAACGTGTAGAGGAAGAACGTCAGCGCCGCCGAGCGGGCTCGCCCACCCAGGCCCCAGCCGGCGATCACGAAGTACATGAACACGATCGACAGGTCGAAGAACAGGAAGAAGAGGATCAGGTCGAGCGCGACGAAGACGCCGACGCTCGCGGCCTGCAGGGCCAGGAACAGCATCACGTACGACTTCGGCCGCCGCTCCTCGCGCAGCGAGTAGACCGCAGCCGCGGTGAACACCACGATCGTCATCGCCACGAGCGGCAGCGAGATGCCATCGACCCCGAGGTGGTACGAGATGCCCGCGCTCGGGATCCAGGCGACGTGCTCGACGAACCCGTAGCCACTGGTGGGCAGCCCCAGCCACAGGACGACGACGAGGATGAGCTGCACCAGGCCGGTGAGCACCCACGGCACCGTGAAACGGCGCGAGCTGTTCGTGGCCGGGAGCGCGGCGAGGGCGAGCGCGACGACGACGGGCAGGAACACGACGACGGAGAGCACGTCAGCTCACCCCGATCAGGAGCACGGCGAGGGCGGCCAGCACGCCGAACCCGACGGCGGCTTGGGCGTAGTACTGGTGGAGCTGGCCCGTCTGCGGACGACGAGCGGTGCGGCCGAGGGCTCGAGCGCCGGCGGCGAGGTCGTCGACGCCCCGATCGAGACCCCGCTCGACATGTCGATCGACCGCGTGGGCGCTACGGACGGCTCCGCGTCCGATGCCGAGCACGACTCGGTGGTGGAACAAGTCATCGCCGCGGGCGAGGAGAGCGGCGAGCCGCACCGTCGGCCGGACCACGGCCGCTCGAGCGACCTGTTCCAGGTGCAGCCACGAGAGGAGCGCGGCAGGGGCCGGGAGCCGGCCGGCGACGCGCCACGTCACCCCGACGCCGATGACGGCGACCGCTCCTGAGAGGAGCAGCTCGAGAACGGTCGGCTCGGGAGCGGGCCGGAGGACGTCCGGTCCCAGGGCGAGCAGCCCGGAGACTGCCGCGGCCACCGCGAGCGCCACCGCGACGACGGCCTGGACCCGCATCCCGGCGCGCCCGACGGTGCTGTCGTCGACGGTGGCCGGCGACGGGCGCCAGACGAACCAGAGAGCCTTCGTGGCGTAGCCGGCCGCAACCAGACCGGCGGCCAGACCGACGATGTAGAGAGCGAGACCACTCGCTGCGGCGCTCGCGAGGATGGCGTCCTTGCTCACCCACAGGCCGGTCGGTGGCACGCCGGCGAGGGTCACGGCACCGACGCTGAACGCTGCGCCGAGGACGGGATGGCGACGCGCCGCACCACGGAGGCCGTCGAGCCTGCGGCTGCCGACCCGCACGAGCCACGCGCCGGCCACGAGGAAGAGCAGGCTCTTGGTCGCGGCATGCGCGACGGTCTGGAGGACCCCACCGGGAAAGGCGCCGACCCCGGCGGCCAGAACCATGAAGCCGATCTGGGCCGAGGTCGACGCGGCGAGCAGCTGCTTGAGATCGCTCTGGGCGAGCGCCACGAGGCCGAGCAGGAGGGCGGTGCCCACGCCGATCCACGCCACCAGCGGCCCGGCCCACCCGGTCGCCTGCAGGCCGGCCGTGGTCCGCAGGAGCAGGTAGGCGCCGGCGGCGACCATCGTCGCCGAGTGCAGCAGCGCCGACACCGGGCTCGGACCGTGCATAGCACCCGAGAGCCAGAAGCTGAACGGCAGTTGTGCGGACTTGCCGAGCGCGGCGATCACGATGCCCGCGACGGCGAGGTCCTGCCATCCACCCGCGACGGCGGGAAGCGCGTCGATCGAGAGGCTCGGGACGCCGCCGGCGAGGACCGCACCCGCGGCGAGGTAGAGCCCGAGGTCCGCGGCCCGCGTGGTGAGGAAGGCGGACCTTGCGCCTCCGGCCGCCGCGGGGTCGCCGGTGTGGTGGGCGATGAGCGCCCAGCTGACCGCGCCCATGACCTCCCACGCGGCGAGCAGTGGAGGGAGCGTGGTCGCGGTGACCGTGGCCAGCATGGCGCCGGCGAAGACGAGCATGAGGCCGACGAAGCGGCCCGACGCCAGGGCCGGCTCACCCGCGGCGAACGCCAGCACGGCGAGCAGCGCGACCGCGACGAGCACGACCATGACCGCCGAGAGGTCGTCCACCGCGAAGCCGGCGCCGACGCCGTCGAAGAGCGAGAGGCGACCGTGTGGGTGCCGCAGCGCGGCGCCCACCGCCAGGCTCACAGTTGCGGCCGCGATCACGAGCCCGGCGAGAACGGAGCCACGCGGAGGGCGCACCACGATGAGCGCCACCCCGCCCACGAGGGGGACGAGGAGCAGGGCGGCGAGGAGGACGCTCACGGTCAGCCCCGCAGCTCGGTGGCGTCGTCGGTCATGTCGATGCGCTTGGCGCGGTAGATCGCGGTCGTGACCGCGAAGCCGGCCGCCATCTCGATGGCCATCGCCGTGACGACGATGACGATCAGCACCTGGCCCTCCGTGCCGGAGGGTGCCAGGAAGTACCAGAACGCGGCGGCGGCGAGGATGACGCCGTTGAGCAGGAGCTCGAGGCCCATCATCACCATGACGATGGACTGCTGGGTGAGCGCCCCGAACAGACCGACCGAGACCAGCGCCGCGGCGACGACCAGGAAGGCCTGCAGGTTCATCGTCCGACACCGCCCCGGTCCCGGTCGTCGGACGCCGGCGCGTCGAGCTCGTCGCCGAGCCGGTCGTACCGACCTCGGCCGGTGGCCAGCACGACCGTGCCGACGATCGTGGCGAACAGGGTGACCCCCAGGGTCATCATCGTCAGCATCTGCCCGCTCATGAGGCTCTCACCGAGAGCCATCGTCGGGTCGGGTGCCGGCGAGCCACCTCGGACGGGCCAGTCCACGAGGAGCGCGCCCCCGGCGAGGGCGACGAAAGTGGCCGCTGCGATGACGGCGGCTCCACGGGTGTTGTGAAACATCGACATCGACATGAGCCCGGCCGGGTTCATCATGTACATGATCATGAACACGGCCATGACGACCATTTCGATCACCATCATGAGCACGATGACCAGGCCGACGTACTGCAGCCCGGTCATGAGCACGAGCCCGGCAACGGCGAGGAACGAGAGCAGCAGCAGGAAGGTCGCACGCGCCATCGAGTCGACGCGGAAGACCAGCGCGCCCGCCACGACGGCGGTCGCGGCGAGGACCACGAACAGGGCTGTCGTCATCGAAGGCCTCCTTCGCCAAGCGCGACGAGGGTCACGACGAGGGCCTGGGCGATGGTGGCCGGGGTGAGGACCACCAGAGAGAACTCGGTCCAGCGCTCCATGCGGATGGTCGGGAGCCGGTGGCGCAGGGCGACGACCGCCGCGAGTACGGCCAGGGTCTTCACCAGCACCCATGCCCACGCCGGCAGCCACGGGCCATGGCCGCCGCCGAGGAACAGCGGCACCGCCATCGCCGCTGCGGCGACCAGCAGGAGCCATCGTCCGGTCACGAAGACGAGCCGGTCGACCCCTCCGAGCTCTGCGGCAGCCCCGCCCGCGACGTCGCGACCCACGGGCGCCCCGAACGGGCCCCAGAACGCCATGGCCGCCACGCTGAGCAGGAAAGCGACGAACGCCACCGGCATGATCACGACGAACCACAGGCCCTGCTGGGCGGCGACCACGTCGGTGACACGCAGGCTCTGCGCCCCGACCGCGGCCGTGATGAGGGCGAACATGTGGGGGAGCTCCCAGGCCAGGCCCTGAGCCACGAACCGGTAGCCGCCGATCAGCGACAGCGTGCTGTTCGAACCCCACCCGACCAGCCACACCGCGGCCCACGCGAAGACCTCCATCGCGTTGAACCACACGATCCCGACGCCGAGGTCCGCCACGGGGCGCAGCCCGAGCGGGAGGACCACCGCGGCCAACAGCGCGGCGAGCGGGAGGACCGCACCACCGATGCCGCGCAGCAGCTCGTCGCCACCCACGGCGCGGCGGCGTTGCCCCACGAGCAGCCGGAGGGCCTCGCGTGCGGGCGTCAGCGCGGCCACGGTCCACGGCACGGGGCGTCCCCCCGCTCGTCCGGCGGCGAGCACGTCAGCGGCGACGACCGCCCAGGTGACGGCGAGCAGGAGGACCGGCAGGAGGACCGCCCAGCCGAGCGGCAGCACGGCACTCATGACGCACCGCCCCGATCCGCTGGGCGCGTCAGAGTGGGCTGGGGCTGCGGGTCCGCCACGGCGACGATCAATCTCGCCGCAGCGAACTCGGCGCCGACCAGCCGGGAATCGAGCGCGGGGAGGTCGACAGCGACCGGTGCCGCCCCGCCGGCTCCGGCGACGGCACACCTGGCCGAGAGCAGCTTGTCGTGGAGGGTCTCGAGGACCTCGCTGCGTCCGGCCTCCGCGGACCGGAGCATCCAGCGCAGGAGTCGAGACCGCCGGACCCGACGACGCAGGTCGTCGACCTCCTCGAGGACACGCGAGCCGTCGACCCGGTCGAAGAGGAGGGCGTCTCGCAGTCCGCGGGCTCGCGCGGCCGGGCCGTCCCAGCCCACGAGAGCGAGGACGCGTGCCGCAGAGTCGAGAGCTCGGGCGGCATCGGGCAGGCACTCCGGCGCATCGCGGTCGTCGAGGTCGAGGTCGAGGAAGCGTGAGCGTGCCTCCTGGATGACGTCGCCCTGCAGGACGACGTCGACGACCAGCCCGCTCGGCCACTCGGGCAGCACCGGACCGAGTGCAACGTGCAGCTGGTCGAGGACGAGCCCATCGCGGTCCTCGCCCAGGTCCGCCATCGCCAGCCCCCCGGGCAGCTCCATGCCGCCTTCTTGGTGGTGATGGCTCCCGCTGTGCTCGTCGTGCCCGGTCTGCTCGTCGTGCCCGTCGGCGTGCTGGTCCTGCTCGCCGGGGGAGGTGTCGGTGTGCGCTGTCGGCAACCCGTCGCGGAGAGCGAGGGCATGTTGGGCCGTGAGGTCTGACAGCGTGCGGACCGCGGCCTCGAGCGCCGAGGCGATCTCGTCCTCGCCCGTGATCTGGGCTCGACTTCGAGGGACGGGTACGGCAGCCCACACGCCGTCGATGACGGGGTCGAGCTCCGGGCCCGGTCGTCCGACGACCACCAAGACGTCCGCGTCAGCCGGCGCTGTCGCCACCGGCCACCGCCGACGCGCGATTTCCTGCTCGACGCGTGCCCGGAGCCGGTCTGTTCCCACCCCGCCGACGACCAGCACGTGGGGTCGAGCGGCGGCCGCTCGCAGGAGCGCGTTCCTCAGGTCCATCGGAGCGCACCTTCGCGCCATGCGTACAGCACGCCTGCCATCAGCAGGGCGAGGAAGCCGAACATCTCGACCACCGACGCCGGTCCCATCTGGACGACGACCAGGGTCCACGGGTACATGAAGATCATTTCCATGTCGAAGGCCAGGAACACCATGGTCACGACGTACCAGCGGACGTGGAATCGGGAGACGGGGTGCTCGAGCGGCGGCAGTCCGCCGGCATGGGGCAACACGCCCTCCACCGGGGGCGCCACGGCGACACCCCGCGCGAGCGCCCTCAGGACGACGACCAGGAGCACCCCCGCGCCGAGCACCACGAGGGCCGGAGTCAGTTGGCCCATCACTTCCACCTCCCGCACGGCTCCCGAGACAGTTCTCCGATACCCCCAGGGGGTATTCTTCTGCACGGCAAGGTACGAGGTAGGGGTATTCCTCGCAAGGGGGCGACCTCGTCCAGTTTCGCCACGTTGACGCGATGACCAGCGGAGAGAGCGGCTGGGCGGCAAGTCGCCAGCGCGGCACGACACTGGGCTTGACAAAATACCCCCGGGGGGTATGATCGTGGTGTCGAGAGGAGCCGAGCGATGAACGGCTATGCGGGAGAGAAGGACGCGTACCTCGCGCGGCTGCGCAGGATCGAGGGCCAGGTCCGCGGGATCGCGAAGATGGTCGACGACGACAAGTACTGCATCGACATCTTGACCCAGGTCTCGGCCGCGACGCGGGCGCTCGAGAACGTCGCTCTCGGCCTGCTCGACGACCACCTCGGGCACTGCGTGGCCGAGGCGGCCGCGGAAGGCGGGGACGTGGCCGACGAGAAGATCGCCGAGGCCAGCGCGGCGATCGCTCGGCTCGTCAAGTCCTGACCTCGAGCGCGAGCGCCACCGCAGTTCACGGGGCCTCGAAATCCCGTTCCCCACGGCGGCCCGGTCCGGTCGCCGACGACGACAAGACCAGCCGGCCCTCCCCGAGCGGCCGATGAGAACGGAGATGACCTCGTGAGCCAGACCAGCACCTACACCGTCAGCGGCATGACCTGCGCCCACTGCGTGGCCTCGGTGCAGGAGGAGGTCACCGAGGTGGCAGGCATCTCGGACGTCGACGTCGACCTTGCCAGCGGCCGTCTCGTCGTGACCGCGGTCGGCCCGATCGACGACGACGCGATCCAGGCCGCCGTCGAGGAAGCCGGGTACCAGCTCGAAGGAACGGGAAGCACGCCATGACCACGACGAGCCCTGAGCGCTCCCCGACGCCCTCTGCCCCCGACCCGCGCGCCAACGAGGCGTTCGGGCAGCCCTCGACGTGGCGGTCACGGTTCGATCGCCCCCTCGTCCGGCTCGGCGGCTTCGCGTTCGCACTCGTGCTCGCCCTCGTCGTGGGCGGCAGTGTCGGTGCGGTGGTCACGCCGACCCCCGTGCCCGCCCCTGCGTCCCCGCCAAGGACGCCCGGGTCCACGGGGGCCCAGCCCCTTCCCGCCGGTGGCGCTCCCGGTGCGGCTGCGGACGTCAGCGGGCTGGCCGTCTCCCAGGACGGCTACACCCTCGACGTCAGCGCCACACCCGCACCGGCCGGCAGCCCCGGCGAGCTGGCGTTCCGCATCCTCGGCCCGGGCGGTACCCCGGTCACGGCCTTCACCCCGACCCACGACAAGCCGCTGCACCTGATCGTGGTGCGGCGCGACCAGTCCGGCTTCCAACATCTCCACCCGGTCATGGACCCGGACGGGACCTGGCGCACCACCACGAGCCTCGCGCCCGGCGATCACCGCGTCTTCGCCGACTTCGCCCCCGATGGCCGCAGTGAGGCGATGACCCTCGGGCGGGACATCGCGGTCGCGGGTGCCTACAACCCGATTCCCCTGCCGCCCCCGTCCACCGTCGCCACGACATCGGACGGCTACACGGTCACCCTGACCGGCGCCCTCGTCCCCGGCACCGCGAGCCCGGTGACCTTGTCGGTGTCGCGCGACGGAGTACCCGTGACGGACCTGCAGCCCTACCTCGCGGCGTACGGCCACCTCGTCGTCCTCCGCACCGGCGACCTCGCCTACCTGCACGTGCACCCCACCGGAACCCCCGGGGACGGGCGCACCGCGGCGGGCCCGGCCATCGAGTTCATGGCCGAGGTGCCCTCCGCCGGTTCCTACCGGCTCTACCTCGACTTCGCCCACCAGGGCGTGGTCCGCACCGCCGAGTTCACCGTCGTCGCTGCCGCTGCCTCCGGGACGCCGGCCGGTCCGCCGAGCGATCACGGCGAGTCGAGCGCACCCCATGGCCACTGACAACCCTCCGGCCACCGGCGAGAGCGGCCTCTCTGCTGCCGCCCAGGAAGGACACGCGGGATGAGCACCGTCACCGAGAACGCCGGCGCGGTCACCCCGGACGCGTCGCCCGATCAGCGCGGCGTCACTGTGCACGAGGTCGAGCTCGTCCTCGGCGGCATGACCTGCGCATCGTGCGCGAACCGCATCGAGCGCAAGCTCAACAAGCTCAACGGGGTCGAGGCCACGGTCAACTTCGCGACCGAGAAGGCTCGCGTCGCCGTCATGTCCGACGTGAGCACCGACGACCTCATCGGAGCCGTGGAGGCGGCCGGCTACTCGGCATCGATCCCGCAGCCGCCGTCGCCCGAGCACCAGACCGACGCCGGTCCTGATGGAGACCAGAGTCCCGAGGCGGATGGGCTGCGGACCCGGCTGCTCGTCTCGCTCGTCCTCTCCGTCCCCGTGATCGCGATGGCGATGGTGCCGGCGCTGCAGTTGACCTACTGGCAGTGGGCATCGCTCGCGCTGGCCGCACCGGTGGTGGTGTGGGGAGCCCTGCCTTTCCACCGCGCCGCCTGGGCCAACCTGCGCCACGGCACCGCGACGATGGACACCCTCATCTCGCTGGGGACCCTCGCCGCCCTCGGCTGGTCGCTCTACGCGCTCTTCCTCGGCACGGCCGGGGTGCCCGGAATGGTCCACCCATTCGAACTGTCCATCGAGCCGAGCGACGGCGCCGGCAACATCTACCTCGAGGTCGCCGCCGGGGTCACGACCTTCATCCTCGCCGGTCGCTGGTTCGAGGCCAGAGCCAAGCGCCGCGCCGGCGCCGCGCTGCGCGCCCTGCTCGAGCTCGGCGCGAAGGACGTGGCGGTGCTGCACGACGGTGTCGAGCACCGCGTGCCCATCGAGCGGCTGGCCGTCGGCGACCGCTTCGTCGTACGGCCCGGCGAGAAGATCGCCACCGACGGCGAGGTCGAGAGCGGAAGCTCCGCGGTCGACGCCTCCATGGTCACCGGCGAGTCCGTCCCGGTCGAGGTCGGCGCCGGCGACGCCGTCATCGGCGCCACGGTCAACGAAGGCGGTCGTCTCGTCGTGCGCGCCACCAGGGTCGGCTCCGACACCCAGCTCGCGCAGATGGCGCGCCTGGTCGAGGACGCCCAGACCGGCAAGGCCGCCGTCCAGCGCCTCGCCGACCGGGTCTCGGGCGTCTTCGTCCCGCTCGTCATCCTGCTCGCCGCCGCCACACTCGGCTTCTGGCTGGCCGCCGGCGTCGGCGTCGCCGGCGCCTTCACCGCGGCGGTCGCCGTCCTGATCATCGCGTGCCCCTGCGCGCTCGGGCTGGCCACGCCGATGGCGCTCATGGTCGGAACGGGCCGGGGCGCCGCCATGGGCATCCTCATCAAAGGCCCCGAGGTGCTCGAGTCGACCCGAAGCGTCGACACCGTCGTCCTCGACAAGACCGGCACCATCACCGAAGGCCGCATGTCGCTGGTCGACGTGCACGCCGGTGCGGGCGAGGACGTCGACGAGGTCCTCAGGCTCGCCGGTGCCCTCGAGGACGCCTCGGAGCACCCCATCGCACGAGCGATCGCGACGGCAGCCCGTGACCGCTCGGAGGAACAGCCCCCGGCCGTCGAGGACTTTGCCAACGACGAGGGCCTCGGCGTGCACGGCACCGTCGACGGTCACGCGGTCGTCGTGGGCCGGCCACGGCTGCTCGAGGACTGGTCGGTGGCGATCCCCGCCGAGATCACCGCCAGGAAATCCCAGGCCGAGGCCCGGGGACACACCGTCGTGGCCGTGGCGTGGGACGGCGCAGCGCGCGGTCTCCTGTCCGTCGCCGACACGGTGAAGGACACCAGCGCTGAAGCCGTGCGTGGCCTCCGCGAGCTCGGACTGACCCCGGTCCTGCTCACCGGTGACGCCGAGCCCGCCGCCCGCGCCGTCGCCTCCGAGGTCGGGATCGAGTCCGACCAGGTCATCGCCGAGGTGCTGCCCGCCGACAAGGACGAGGTGATCGCCCGCCTCCAGCGCGAGGGCAAGGTCGTCGCGATGATCGGCGACGGCGTCAACGACGCCGCCGCCCTCGCCCGAGCCGAGCTGGGGCTGGCCATGGGCACTGGCACCGACGTCGCGATCGAGGCGAGCGACCTCACCCTGGTCCGCGGCGACCTCCGCGCAGCGGTCGACGCCATCCGCCTCGCCCGCCGCACGTTGTCCACCATCAAGGGCAATCTGTTCTGGGCGTTCGCCTACAACACCGCCGCCCTGCCCCTGGCCGCGGCCGGCCTGCTCAACCCCATGCTTGCCGGAGCCGCGATGGCGTTCTCGTCGGTGTTCGTCGTGGCCAACAGCCTGCGGCTGCGCCGATTCCGCGCCGGTGGAGTCGCGTGACATGCCCACCTCCGAAGGGCAAGCAGGCGCCCCTCGCGATCCTCGTTGCGAAGGCGGGCACGCCGCTCTCAGCTCGTCGTTCCGTGTCCGTCGACGGCGCACGCACGGCCGGTTCCGGGGACGGGCGGGGCAGTGGGCCGCCCGCGGGGGGAGCGGGCGGCCAGGTGCTCCGCGCCCGTCCCCGGCCGGTCAGACCCTGCTGAGCAGGGCCTGCATCTCGGTGATCTCCTGCTGCTGAGTGGCCACGATGGCGCCGGCGAGCTCCTTGGCCTGCGGGTTGAGACCCTGAGCTTGCTCCATCTGTGCCATCTGCACGGCGCCTGTGTGGTGCTCGATCATCATCTGCAGGAACATCCGGTCGAACGAGGCCCCGGACTGCGCCGCCAGCTGCTGCATCTGCGCGTCACTCATCATCCCGTGCATGGACATGTCGCCCAGCGGCATGCCCGGCATCGCGTGTCCCGGCATCCCGGGCATCGCGGTGGAACCCGGCTGCGGGCGGGGCGCGCCCCAGGTGTCGAGCATCTGGTGCATCTGCTCGATCTCGGGAGCCTGCGCCTGGTCGATGCGAGCGGCCAGGTCCTTGACTTCCTGGGATGCTGCCCGGCTCGAGGCCTGGGACGACATGGCGATGGCCTGGACGTGGTGCGGGATCATGCCCTGGGCGAACATCACGTCCGCCTGGTTGTGCTCGGGCGAGATCGGCGCTGCGGCCGACGGCGACGGGGCCGCTGTCGGAGCAGCGGCGGGACTGGCCGCGGGTGGAGCGGTACCGGAGTCGGAACATCCCGCGGCCACGAGGGCGGCGGTGGCGGCGGCGATCACGCCGCCGACGAGACGGGCACGCACGAGAATTCTCCTTCGGCTGGGCAGCGGCCAGTGCGTAGGGGCCGCTGCTGGTGGCAGGGTGCGGCGCCGCTCGGCGGTCTCGCTTGTGAGCACGAGTTCGCCCAGTCGGTGGAGCCGACCTACAGCCGGAGGACCTGGAGCTCCGCCTGTCTCAAGGACGCAGGAGGGGCACGGGGCGTCGGCGCCGGAGCGACGGTCTCCGTGTCGAGACGCGGGGGCGGTGGCCACCACCACAGAGCGACGAGGACGAGGACGAGCAGGAAGACCGCGGCACCCACGAGCGCGACGAGACACATGTGGAGCAGCGATCCTGCGTGGTCGTGACCGTTCTCGTCCGAGTGGTGGTGGAGAAGGGCCGCGCTGCCCTTGTCGGGCATGGCGTCCGGCGTCTCCGAGGGCACTCCGTGCTCGCCAGCGCTGCCATCCTGCGCCGCGGCGTCACCGCCGTGATGGTGCCCGCCCGTCGTGGGCGCTGATTGAGCGGCGGACAGGTGAGCTGACGCCGCGGCCGGGGCGACGTCCGGTGCTGAGTGCTGGTGGGCGCCGACGACGTGATGCATGAGCACCAATCCGAGCGCGATCACCAGGAGTCCCAGGCGTCCGTACCAGGTGCCGGGCAGCAGGTTCGCCGACATCGCGCTGTTCGCGCGACGTCGTGAGCTCCCGTGCCAGCGGATCACGGCGACGACGGTACCGAACGAACCGGTTGAACCGTCGGCCGTTGGCGGTCGGGTTCTGACCGTGACCGCCAGGTCGTAGCGGCCCCGCTGATGGCCACGAACGAGTGCTACCGTCCGCGCCGTGTCCGGCCCGCGTTCGACCCGGAGTGACGGGTCGCGACTGCCTTCGGCACTGTTGCTCACGTCGTCGACCCTGGTGATGCTCGCAGCGGTCGGGTTCGACCTCCTTGCTGAGGAGCCTCCGACCCACGCACTCGCGGTGGGTCTCGTGGCGGTGATCGTGGGCGTTGGTCGGCTGCGCATGTCCGGGCGTTTTCAGGGCGCTTTCGTGGCCGCCAACCTCGCGGTTGTCGGGCAGCCCGCCGTCCACGCGCTGAGCAAGCTGGCCCAGGCCGGCGCCGATTGGCTGCCCCACTCCCACGGTTGGCCGGAGAGCGTGTCGGCGGTTGCGCTGCACGTGGCCGTGGCGCTGTTGGTCGTCGCTGTCGCCGCCAGCGAGCCCGCCTGCCGGTACGTCGCCTCCACCGTTGCCCTCGTGGCAGCGCGAGTCCTAAGCCTGCCTGTCGCGGCGGCCCCTGCTGAGGTCGTCACGGCGCGCCGTCGCAGCGAGCCCAGGGCACGCGAGCACCAACTCCTCTTCGCACGACAGACCCGCCGGCGCGGCCCTCCTCTCGCGAGCGCGCTCGCCTCCTGACTCGAGCTGCCCAACAGCAAGCCGGGAGGTCCGGGGCACCGAACTCCCCAACCCCCTACCCGGGCCCGGGGCTGCCGACCAGCCCTCCTCTCTTTCCGAGTCGTCGAGGCGAGCTCACAGGACCCCCCGTCCCCACCGGTGCGCACCATGGCGCTCCGGCTCCCTGTGAGGACCACCGTGATCCGCACGCCCTCCGCGGACCTTCCCCGTCCGCGCCCTGCCATCGACCCATACTCCAACCCATCGAGCCTGTCGTCACGACGGGTGCTCGTGACCGGAGCACGCGGCTTCATCGGCCAGCATCTCCTGAAGCACCTCCTCGACCTCGGCTCCGATGTCCATGCCGTCGTCCGACCGGCCCGCACGCCGGCGGACGCCTCGCGCTACGGGCTCCCCGGGCGCCGACGAGCCACCTGGCACGAGGCAGACCTCACCGACCCCGATCAGACCGACCTAGTGATACGGAGCAGCGACCCCGAGGTCGTGCTCCACCTCGCGAGCACCGTGGCCGGACACCGCAGCGCGGATGTCGTGGGCACCATGCTCGAGAACAACACGCGGGCCGCCGTCAACGTCATGACTGCCGCGCACCGTCACGGGAACAGGCGTGTCGTCCTCGCCGGCTCCGTCGAGGAACCCGGCGCCGGTGAGACGCCGGGCTCGCCGTACGCCGCCGCGAAGGGCGCGGCGACCGCCTGCGCGCGGCTCTTCCACCACCAGTGGGAGCTTCCCGTCACAGTGCTCCGACCCGCGATGGTCTACGGCCCCAGCCAGCCGGACGAGACCAAGCTGCTCCCCTACGTGATCGGCAGCATGCTCGACGGTCATCGCCCCAGATTGAGCAGCGGCGCGCGACCCATCGACTGGGTCTACGTCGACGACGTGTGCCAGGCCTTCCTGCTCGCGGCGGTCCATCCGGCCGCGCCTGGCCTGGTGGCCGACATCGGGTCGGGGACCGCCACCACCATCGCGCAGACGGTGCAGATGGTCGCCGCTCTGACCGGATACACGGGCCTGATCGGTCTCGGCGACCTTCCTGACCGGGCCAACGACGTCGCCCACATCGCCGACCTCGCTCCGGCCCAGGACGTGCTCGGGTGGCGCCCCACAACCTCGTTGACCCAGGGCCTCACCGAGACTGTCCACTGGCACCTCGCCCGCCGCGACGCCGAGCTCGAACCAGCAGCCCCTGACTTCGGTGGCGCTCGGAGCAACTTCGGTGCCCTTCCGACGGCACGTCGGCTGAGGCCGACCTGATGCCGAAGAGGACCGAGCACGGAGCTCGCGACGGCGCGGGGGACTCATGACCCCGCCCTGGGAGGACTCGACGTCCACGATCCCACTCGTCCGTCGGGCTCCTCCTCAAACGCCGGCGGAGAACGTCATCGTCAGCAGGACGGCATCCCGGTCGAGTCAGCGTTCAGGGACCTCGTCAGGCGGTGGTCAACGGCGTCCGCCCGCGCCCCGACGCTCACGTGGCCCGGCGCGTGGTCTCCTCGCCGCCCTGGTCGGGGCGGTCGCCGCCGCTTTGCTGTTGCCCGGTGCCCGGATCGCCGACGAGCCACCGCGGCCGGGCGAAGGCGCCGCGGCGGCAACCGCGCTGGCGAGCCCGGTGGCGGTCGATCCGCGCACTTTCCCCGCCGGTGGGTGCGTCGCACTCCCGGCTCGAACGAGCCCTGCCCGTGCCGTCGTGATGATCGACGCAGGACATGGCGGGCCCGATCCCGGGTCGCTCGGGACCACTGCCGACGGGCGCCGGGTCGTCGAGAAGGACCTGACTCTCTCCACCACCCTGGCCGTGGCCTCGCGCCTCCGAGAGCGGGGGGTCACGGTGGTGCTTTCGCGCTCGACGGACGACCTGGGCACAGGGATCACACCTGACGACGCCGAGAGCGGCCCGCTCAGCACCGCCGACAGCCAGCGGGACCTCCTCGGCCGCGTTCGCTGCGCCAACCTCGCGCGGGCGGACGCACTCGTGTCCGTCCACTTCAACTCGTTCGAGAACCCGGCGGTACGGGGCTCCGAGACCCTCTACGACGTGGATCGGTCGCTCGCGCCCCGCAGCCGGGCACTCGCGCAATCGTTGCAGAGCAACATCCGCGCCGGCTTGGCGACGCTCAACCGGCCCTCGCCCGATCGCGGCGTCATCGACGACTCCTCGGGCGGCGAATCCGGCGGTGGCCACCTCGTCCTTCTAGGGCCGCGCATTGCTGGTTACGTGGACGAGCCGAGCGTCATGCCGGGCGCGCTCATCGAGCCACTGTTCCTCACCAACCCGGGAGACCTGACAGCGGTCGCGTCTCCTCGCGGGGTCGACACCCTCGCTGAGTCGATCGCTCGCGGCGTCGACGAATATTTCAGTGGCGTCCAGCAAGGTGGTGTACGAGCTGACCACGGCGTAGGGCGTGGCGACG
>NZ_JAQZAL010000048.1 GCF_028737205.1 Actinomycetospora lutea
CCGAATTCTCATCCGCCCAGGCGGCCACCGATAGGGGGCCATGAAGTCTCAGAGCGCTTTGAAGCGGTTGAGCGCCTCCTGGCGCTCGGCCTTGTGGTCGACGATCGGGGCCGGGTAGTCGGCCGGGGGCTCGGCGAGCTTCCAGGGCTGGTGGACCTTCTTGCCCTCGATCCCGGCGAGCTCGGGCACCCAGCGACGGACGTAGTCGCCCTGGGGGTCGAAGCGCTCCCCTTGGGTCACGGGGTTGAAGACGCGGAAGTACGGGGCCGCGTCGGTGCCCGTGCCGGCCGCCCACTGCCAGCCGTGCTGGTTCGACGGGAGGTCGCCGTCGACGAGCAGCTCCATGAAATGCCGCGCGCCGCGCCACCAGGGCAGATGCAGGTCCTTGACGAGGAAGGACGCCACCGCCATCCGCATGCGGTTGTGCATCCACGCCTCGCCGCGCAGCTGGCGCATCGCCGCGTCGATGGCGGGAAAGCCCGTACGCCCGTCGGCCCAGGCCCGGAACTTCTCGTCCGCCGACTTCCCCGAGTCGAGCGTGATCCGGTCGAACTTGGGGTCGAAGTTCTCGCGCGCGGAGCGGGGGAAGAACCACAGCACGCTGGCGTAGAAGTCGCGGAAGCAGATCTCGTTGCGGTAGGAGGTCGGGCCCTTCCCGGAACCGCCGAGGTCGGCGAGCAGCGTGCGCGGGTGCACGACGCCGTACTTGAGGTAGACCGACATCCGCGAGGTGGCCGGGCGGTCGGGGCGGTTGCGCAGGTCGTCGTAGTCGGTGAGGTGCTCGTCGACGAAGGCCGCCCACTGGTCGAGCGCGGCCTGCTCGCCGGCGGTCGGCAGCTCGGCGTCCGGCGCGTCGTCATCGGGGATCTTCACCGCCCGCGGGCCGCCGTCCTTCTCCCCCGGGTCCATCCAGTCGACGGTCGCGGCGTCGGTGTCGGCGGGCTCCCGCCAGCCGTGCTGCGCCCAGGCGCGGCTGAACGGCGTGTAGACCTTGTAGGGCTCGCCGTCGGACTTGGTGATCCGCCCGGGCGCCACCGCGTAGGGCGAGCCGGTGCGGACGAGCTCGACGTCGCGGTCGCCCAGGGCCTTCTCGACGGCCTCGTCGCGCTGCCGGCCGTAGGGGCCGACGTCGGCGGCGACGTGCACGCTGCGTGCCCCCACCGCCCCGGCGAGCTTCGGGATCGCCTCCGCGGGGTCGCCCTTGACGACCAGCAGCCGCCCGCCCAGCGCGGCGTCGAGGTCGGGCAGGCTGCGGTAGAGGAACGTCCGGCGGGCCTTCCCGGCCGGCTCGAGCAGCCGCGGGTCGAGCACGAACACCGCGAGCGAGCGCCGCGCCCGGGCCGCCGCGGCGTCGAAGATCGGCTGGTCGCGGACCCGCAGGTCACGGCGGAACCAGACGATCGCGGTGTCGTCCCGCTCGTCGCTCATGGATCCCGACTACCCCGGCGGGCCGCGCCTACGCCCGGTCGGCGTCACCCTGCGGCCAGATGCTCCAGCGACGCGTGGACGAGCGCCGTGTCGCCGGTGTCGAGCCCGTGGACGACGGCGTAGCACGGGGCGACCGCATGCCAGTCCCGGGCGCGGTCGGTGAGGTCGGCGCCGTACGCCGCGACCACGGCGGCGGCGACGTCGGGGGTGGTCTCGACCAGCGGCCAGACGAGGTCCTTGGCGGGGTCGCCGGCGCGGGCGTCGGACCAGTCGAGGACCCCGGTGATCCGGCCGCCGTCGACGAGGACGTGCTCCGGGCGCAGGTCGCCGTGCACGAGCACCGCGGCCGGCGCTGCCCGCAGGCGCTCGAGGCGCTCGCCCAGCGGGCCCGGGTCGGGCAGGCGGGGAAGGACCTCGGCCGCGAAGCGGTCGAAGGCGCGGTCCCGCCACCCGCGCGTGGTGGCCGGATCGGGCAGCCCGCGGGCGACGGCGCCGTCGAGCGGCACGTCGTGCAGCGCGCGCAGGAACGCGCCGAGGGCGGTGCCCAGAGCGGTGCCCAGAGCGGTGGCCGGCGCGTCCAGGGCGGCTCCCCGCAGCAGCGCGTGCCGCACCACCACCGGCGACCGGCCGACGAGCCGGGGCTCGGGCACCGGCACCGGGAGCTGCCGGGCCAGCCACGGCAGCAGGCGCGCCTCGCGCTCGAGCCCGGCCCCGGCGGCGGGCCGGCGCGCGGTGCGCTCGACCCACCGCCCGTCGACCAGGACGGCGTCGCTGTCCCACCCGGAGCCGAGCGGGACACGCGACACGCGGCGGACCTAGCGCTGGTCCATGCTCACGTAGGAGCGCTCGGTGGGGCCGGTGTAGACCTGGCGCGGGCGCCCGATGCGGTTGTCCGGGTCCTCGATCATCTCGCGCCAGTGTGCGATCCAGCCCGGCAGGCGCCCGATGGCGAACAGGACCGTGAACATCTCGGTCGGGAAGCCCATCGCCTGGTAGATCAGGCCGGTGTAGAAGTCGACGTTCGGGTAGAGCTTGCGCTCGACGAAGTAGTCGTCGTTGAGCGCGTACTCCTCGAGCTTCATGGCGATGTCGAGCATCTCGTCGCCGCCGCCGAGCTTGTCGATGATCCCGCGCGCGGTGTCGCGCACGATGGCCGCGCGGGGGTCGTAGTTCTTGTAGACGCGGTGGCCGAAGCCCATGAGCCGGACGCCCGGCTCCTTGTTCTTGACCTTGCGGACGAACTCGTCGGCGTTGCCCTCGTTGTCGCGGATGCCCTCGAGCATCGTGAGCACCGCGGCGTTGGCGCCGCCGTGCAGCGGGCCGAACAGCGCGTTGATGCCGGCCGAGATCGACGCGAACAGGTTGGCCTGCGCCGACCCCACCATCCGCACCGTCGACGTCGAGCAGTTCTGCTCGTGGTCGGCGTGCAGGATCAGCAGCATGTCCAGCGCCCGGGCGACCTCCGGGTCGATCTCGTAGTTCTCCGCCGGGAGGCCGAACGTCAGGCGCAGGAAGTTCTCGACCAGTCCCAGGTTGTTGTCCGGGTAGAGGAACGGCTGGCCGATCGAGTTCTTGTAGGCGTAGGCCGCGATCGTCGGGACCTTGGCCAGCAGCCGCACGCTGGAGAGGTCGACGTTCGGCTCGTCGAACGGGTCGAGCGAGGACTGGTAGAACGTCGACAGCGCCGAGACCGCCGAGGACAGCACCGGCATCGGGTGCGCGTCCTTCGGGAAACCGTCGAAGAACTTCTTGAGGTCCTCGTGCAGCATCGTGTGCCGCTGGATCTGGTCGGTGAACGTCTCGAGCTGCTGCTGGTTCGGCAGCTCGCCGTACATCAGCAGGTAGCTGGTCTCGACGAACGTCGAGTTCTTCGCCAGCTCCTCGATGGGATAGCCGCGGTAGCGCAGGATGCCCGCGTCACCGTCGATGTAGGTGATGTCCGAGCGGCAGGCGCCGGTGTTCACGAAGCCCGGGTCGAGGGTGATCAACCCCGTCTCGCCGAGCATCTTCCCGAGGGCGACGCCCGAGGAGCCCTCGGTCGCCTCGACGATCTCCATCGTGTGCTCGCCGCCCGGGTACGACAGCGTGGCGGTGCGCTTCTCGGAATCCTCGCTGGCCATCGGCAGTCAGTCCCTCTCGCGCGCGTCGTGAGCGGGAGGGCGGCGGCGCCGGCTCGGCGAGCGAGGTGCCGGGCCGCCCGGCCGCCGGGGGTGTCCCGCGGCGCGCTCCCGCAGCAGTGGGGGTCGTACGAGCGCGAACCGTAGCGCCCGCGAGGTCCGCCGTGCAGTACGAGTGGCGCAGGCGCCGGGCGTGGTCCCCGTCACTCTGCGACAACCGCGTTACCGCGTACGGTCACGGGTCGCCCATCTCGCGGCGCCACGGCGGCTCCGCCCCGGCGCGCGACACCGTCCACGCCGCGGCACGCGCGGCGAACCCCAGCGCCGCGGCCCAGTCGTCGCCGTCCAGGCGGGTCACGGTGTCGCGGTCGAGCGCGTCGTGGTCGGCGAGCCAGGCCAGCAGCGCGGCGTGCACGCTGTCGCCCGCGCCGATGGTGTCGACCAGCGGCCCGACCGAGTCCGCGGGCACCGTGACCACCCCGCCGCCGCGCGTGTACGCGGCGAGCCCCGAGGACCCGCGCGTGAGCACGACCGCCCCGGCGCCGGCGTCGAGGACGTCCTCGGGTGTGCGGCCCCAGCGCTCGGCGTCCTCGTCGGAGAGCTTGACCAGGCCCGCCACCCGCGCGATCCGGTCGAGGCGGGCGACGACGGCGTCGGGGTCGTCGACGAGGCCGGGCCGCAGGTTGGGGTCCAGGCTGACCAGGCGTCCCCGTTCGGCCTCCCGCACCGCGAGGTCGGCGTAGCGCGACGCGCCGGGCTCGAGCACCAGCGAGAGCGTGCCGACGGCCACCGCGGCCGTGTCGGCGGGCAGCTCGCCGGGGTCGGCGACGAGCCGGTCGGCGCTGCCCGCGACGTGGAACGCGTAGCGCGCCGCGCCGGCCGCGTCGAGCGTGACCACGGCGAGCGTCGTCGGCTCCGGTCCGCGCTGCACGAGCCCCGTGTCGACCGCGTTGGCCTCGAGGCGGCGGACGAGCGCGTCGCCGAACGGGTCGGTCGACAGGCGGGTGAGCATCGTCGCCGGCACCCCGAGGCGGCCGAGGCCGACGGCGGTGTTGAACGGGCCGCCGCCCAGCCGCGGGGCGAGCGGGGTCAGGGCGGGGTCGTCCGGGTGGCCCTCGCCGGTCGGGACGAGGTCGACGAGGGCCTCCCCGCCGACGACGACGCGACCGGTCACCGTGCCTCCCCCGACGCGCCGGCTCCGGCAGGCTCCGCGCGGATTCCCCACTGCACCGTCCAGGTCTCGTCGGGGGCGAGGACCCGCAGGTCGGTGCCCGAGTTGGCTGCGTCCGCCGGACAGGTCATCGGCTCCACGGCCACGGCGGGCCCGCGCCCGGCGAGGTCGTCGGGAGTGAAGACCATGACCCAGCCGAAGGCGGCGTCGGCCCACAGCGCGGTGGCCCGGCCGTCGGGCGCGGTGAGCACGCCGACCACGCCGTCGGCGCCCGGGGCGGCGGCGAAGCAGGTGTCGAGCGCGAGGTCGCCGACGCGCCGGCCGCCGCGGAGGTCCTCGTCCGGGGACACGGGGCGCACGGCGGTGGGGATCATCCGGTCGTCGGTGTCGACGACCCGGTCGGCGGCCACGATGAGCGTGCAGTCGGCGGGCGGGGTGTCGCCGACGCGCAGGTAGGGATGGGTGCCGATGCCCGCGGGCACGTCCGCGTCGCCGGTGTTGGTCAGCGCGTGGGTCACGGTCAGGCCGGTCGGCGAGAGCGCGTAGGTGGTCTCGACGTGCAGCGGACCGGGCCAGCCGGCCGCGGCGTCGACGTCGGCGGCGAGGCGCACGGTGTCGTCGGCGCGCTCGACCACCCGCCACGGGCGGCGCCGCAGCAGCCCGTGGATGGCGTTCCCGCGCGCGGCCTCGGTGGGCTCCAGGCGGTACTCCCGCCCGCGCCAGGTGTAGGCCGCGCCGGCGATCCGGTTGGGCCAGGGCACGAGGACGCCGCCGGCGCCCATCGGCGGGGTCGCGTCGACGCCGAAGGTCTCGACGCGGTCGTGGCCGCCGACGGCGAGCGCCCGCAGCCCGGCGCCCACCTCCGTCACGACGGCGCGGCTGTCCGCGGCGACGAGGTCGATCTGCTCGCCGGTGGGGGGCACGAGGTCACGTTAACGGTGTGACGATCGAGGGTCGGCCCGACGTGCCCGGTTTGACCGCCCCCCGTGTGCGGCAAGGGTTCCGGGCATGACGGACGACACGGGGACCGGGCACCGGGACGCGGCCGGGATCGACCCGTCCACACCTGGCCGCCCGCCGAAGGTGGTCATCGTCGGCAGCGGCTTCGCCGGGTTCAAGGCGGCCCGGTCCCTGTCGCGACGCATGGGCGACGCGGTGGACATCGTGGTGGTCAGCCCGACCAACTACTTCCTCTACCTGCCCCTGCTGCCGGAGGTCGCCGCGGGGATCCTCGAGCCGCGCCGCATCTCGGTCGCGCTGGCCGCCGCGCTGCCGGCCTGCGTGCGGCACGCCCCCGGCGAGGTCGACGAGCTCGACCTCGACGAGCGCCGCATCGGCTGGCTGGACCCCGAGGGCGTGCACCACACGACCACCTACGACCGGCTCGTGCTCGCCGCCGGCAGCGTGCACAAGGTGCTGCCCGTGCCGGGCGTCACCGAGTACGCCCAGGGCTTCCGCGGCGTCCCCGAGGCGCTCTACCTGCGCGACCACCTCATCCGGCAGGTCGAGCTGGCCGCCATGTGCGACGACCCCGAGGAGCGCACCGCCCGGCTGACCTGCGTCGTCGTCGGCGCCGGCTACACGGGCACCGAGGTCGCCGCGCAGGGCCAGCTGTTCATGCGGGAGCTGGCGCGCAGCCGCGGCCTGGCGGAGGACCCGCACTGGGTGCTCGTCAGCCGCGGCGAGGTGCTGGCCGGGCTCGACGAGCACCTGGCGCGGACCGCCGACCGGGTGCTGCGCGAGCGGGGCGTCGACGTGCGCACCCACGAGCAGATGGACGAGGCGACCGGCGACGGGGTGCGGCTGCGGTCGGGCGACCACATCCCCACGCGGACGCTGCTGTGGTGCGTCGGCGTGCGGCCCGACCCGCTCATCGAGGAGCTGGGCATCGAGGTCGACCAGGGCCGCCTCGTGGTCGACTCCCACCTGCGCGTTCCCGGCCACCCCGAGGTCTTCGCCTGCGGCGACGCGGCCGCCGTCCCCGACCGCGCGCGCCCCGGCGAGTACACCGCGATGACCGCCCAGCACGCCGAACGCCAGGGCCTGCTCGCGGGCCGCAACGTCGCCGCCTCCCTCGGTCACGGCCGCGAGAAGGCCTACAAGCACCGCGACCTCGGCTTCGTCGTCGACCTCGGCGGCTTCCAGGCGGCCGCCAACCCGCTCGGGGTGAAGCTCACCGGCAAGCCCGCGCACGTCGTCGCCCGCGGCTACCACCTGATCTCGATGCCGGGCAACCGCATCCGCACCGCCGTGGACTGGACCCTCGACGCGCTGCTGCCCCGCCAGACCGCGCAGCTCGGGCTCGTGCGCTCGCCCGCCGTCCCGCTCGACTCCGCCTCCCCCGAGGTGCC
Source organism: Actinomycetospora lutea (assembly GCF_028737205.1). Classification (GTDB taxonomy): domain Bacteria; phylum Actinomycetota; class Actinomycetes; order Mycobacteriales; family Pseudonocardiaceae; genus Actinomycetospora; species Actinomycetospora lutea. The sequence continues at coordinate 7,068 of NZ_JAQZAL010000048.1, forward strand.
GCAGCACGGGCTGGGGTTCCCGCACGCCGCCGCGCCGGGCGCGCGGCGCAACGAGCAGCACGCCGAGCAGCGCGGCGAGGAGCGCAGCGAGGTCGCCGAGTAGGTCAGCGCGCAGCGGTGTCGTCGGTGTCGTCGGTGTCGCCGGTGTCGCCCACCGGCGCCCGGTAGCGCCAGAACACCGGGAAGATCGCGACGACCAGCACCGTCAGCACGATCACGCCGATGCCGCCGACGAACGTCGCGGCGCCGGTGCCCCACGCCTCGGCGGCCGGGCCGTGCCACAGGTCGCCGATGCGCGGTCCGCCGGCCACGACGACCGTGAACACGCCCTGCATGCGGCCGCGCATGTGGTCGGTGGCGACGACCTGCAGCATGGTCTGCCGGAACACCGCGCTGACGAGGTCGGCGGCGCCCGCGACCGCGAGCAGCGTCACCGCGAGCCACAGCATGGACGTCAGCCCGGACAGCGCGACGCCGAGTCCCCACACGCAGATGGCCACCGTCACGGCCACGCCCTGGCGCCGGATGCCGTGCAGGCGACCGGAGAACAGCCCGCCGAGCGTCGCCCCGATCGCGATCGACGCGAACAGCGCGCCGAGCGCGAAGCCGCCGCCGGGCGGGTCGCCGAACACCCGCTCGGCGGCCTCCGGGAACACCGCGCGGGGCATGCCGACCGCCATCGCCACGATGTCGACGAGGAACGACACGAGCAGGACCTGGCTGGTCGCGATGTAGCGGAAACCCGCGAGCACGTCGGCGAACCCGGCGCTGCGCCGCACCGCGCGGAACGCCCCGCGCACCCCGCCCGGGCCGTCACCGACCGGCAGGCGCGGCAGGTTGAAGGCCGCCCAGATCGCTGCGGCCAGGCAGGCGGTGTCGACGAAGTAGAGGACGCCGACCGAGCTGAACGTCAGCACGACGCCCGCGAGCAGCGGGCCCGCGATGGCCCCGACCTGGTTCACCGTGAACAGCAGCGTGTTGGCCGCGGGGAGCTGGTCGTCGGGCAGGATCCGGGGCAGGACCGCCGCGCGCGTGGGCTGGTTGATCGCGAGGAACGCGGTCTGCACGGCGTAGAGCGTCAGGATCGTCCACGGCCCGCCGACGCCGGTGACCGAGACGACACCGAGCAGCGCCGAGGTGATCGCGATGCCCGTGCCGGTGAACACCAGCAGGCCGCGCCGGTCGACGGCGTCGGCGATCGCGCCGCCCCAGAGACCGAAGACGATCAGCGGGACGAGGCCGAACAGCCCGACCAGCCCGACCCACGCCGACGACCCCGTCAGCTGGTAGAGCTGCGTGGGCACCGCCACGACGGTGAGCTGGGCGCCGACGACCGTGACGATCGCGGCGATCCAGAGGCGCTTGAACGCCGGGGTGCGCAGCGGCGTGGTGTCGGCGAGCAGTCCTCTCGCGGATCGTCCTCGGGCCACCGAGGCATCCTGCGCCTCTACGGCGCGAGGCGCTCCACGACCCACCCCGCATCGGTGCGCCGGAACCGCAGCCGGTCGTGCAGGCGGTCGCTGCGGCCCTGCCAGAACTCGACGTGCGTCGGGATGATCCGCCAGCCGCCCCAGTGCGGCGGCGGCGGGATCTCCTCGTCGTCGGCGAAGCGCTCGGTGACGGCGGCCAGGAGCTCCTCGAGGGCGGCGCGGTCGCGCAGCACCCCGGACTGCGGTGACGCCCACGCGCCGAGCTGGGACCCGCGCGGGCGGGAGCGCCAGTAGGCCGCGGTGTCCTCGCGGGGCAGCAGCTCGACGGTGCCGATGACGGTCGCCTGGCGCTGCAGCGCGAGCCACGGGAAGGTCGCCGACGCCTGCCGCGTCTGGCGCAGCTGGTGGCTCTTCTCCGAGGTGTAGTTGGTGAAGAACGTGACACCGCGCGCGTCCACGTCCTTGGCCAGCACCGTGCGGGTGGTCACGCGGTGCTCGTCGTCGCCGGTGGCCAGGACCATCGCGTTGGCGTCGGGCAGGCCGGCCTCGCGGGCCGCGCCGATCCAGGCGAGCAGCTGCTCGTCCCAGGTCGGGGCCAGCTCCGCGGCGTCGAGGGTCGCCGACCGGTAGTCCTCGCGCATGCCCGGCAGGCCCGTCCGTTCCGCCACCCGACCTCCTCGTCCCGTTCGTGTCCGGTTGCCCGCCGCACCGTAGGCGACGCGGGGGTGCACGCCACGTGAGCAGGGACACAGCCGGCTCCGTTGCCCGTCGGCCGTGCCGCGGAGCACGGTCGACCCGGGCTCGCGACGCCGCCCCCACCCGGGCGGAGCGCGCGGCCGAGGTGGGCGACGGGGCCCCGGACCGGGGCCCCGCGCCGCGTCGCGAGGAGGTCCCCCGGTGAGTGCTGTGACTGCCGCGAGTGCTGTGAGTGCTGCCGCCGGCCCCCCGGGCTTCTCGCCCGGTCTCGAGGGTGTCGTCGCCTTCCGCACCGAGATCGCCGAGCCCGACCGCGACGGCGGCGCGCTGCGCTACCGGGGCGTGGACATCGAGGACCTGGTCGGCACCGTCGGCTTCGGCGACGTCTTCGGGCTGCTCGTCGACGGCGAGCTCGGCCGTCCGCTGCCGAACGAGGAGCCCGGGCTCGAACCGCCGTTCAGCGGCGACGTCCGCGTGGACGCCCAGGCCGGGCTCGCCCTGCTCGGGGCGCGCTGGATGCTGCCGCCGCTGCTCGACGCCACCCCCGAGCGCGCCCGCGACGACCTCGCCCGCGGCGCGGCCGCCGCGCTGGCGCTGGTGGCCCGCGCGGCGCGCGGGCCGGAGCTGCCGGCGGTGCCCGAGGACGCGCTCGCCGCCATCGACGACCCGGTGGCCCGCTTCCTGACGCGGTGGCGCGGCGAGGCCGACCCGACGCACGTGCGGGCCCTCGACGCCTACTGGGTGTCGGCCGCGGAGCACGGGATGAACGCGTCGACCTTCACCGCGCGGGTGGTCGCCTCGACGGGCGCGGACGCCGCCGCCGCGCTCTCGGCGGCCGTCGGCGCGATGTCCGGCCCGCTGCACGGCGGGGCCCCGGCCCGCGTGCTGCCGATGATCACCGAGGTCGAGCGGACCGGGGACGCCGACGCCGTCGTGGCCGGGATCCTCGACCGCTCCGAGCGGCTCATGGGCTTCGGGCACCGCGTGTACCGCGCCGAGGACCCCCGCGCCCGCGTGCTGCGCCGGGTGGCCCGCGACCTCGGTGCGCCGCGCTTCGAGGCCGCGGCGGCCCTGGAGGCGGCCGCGCTGGCCGCCCTGCGCGAGCGCCGCCCCGACCGCGCGATCGAGACCAACGTCGAGTTCTGGGCCGCCGTGATGCTCGACCTCGCGGGCGTGCCGGCGCCGATGATGCCGGCGATGTTCACGTGCGCCCGCACCGCCGGCTGGGCCGCCCACGTGCTCGAGCAGCGCCGCACCGGGCGCCTCGTGCGCCCGTCGGCGCAGTACATCGGCCCCGGTCCGCGGGCCGTCGACACCGTGGCGCGCACGGCGTGAGCGTCGGCGCGCCGGAGTGATCGTGGGGCTTTCCTGACGTGCACCGCCGGCATGGCTGCCGGCCCGGGCCACCGCCGACGTGGCCCAGGCGACAGCGTCGGGACGGGCGCGCTGGGAGGATGACGCGGTGACCACGTCGACCGACACGATGCAGATTCCCGCCGAGCTCCTGCCCGCCGACGGGCGGTTCGGGTGCGGGCCCTCGAAGGTGCGCCCCGAGCAGCTCGCCCGCCTGGCCGAGAGCGCCGACGTGATGGGGACGTCGCACCGTCAGAAGCCGGTCAAGTCGATCGTCGGGCGCGTGCGCTCCGGGCTGCGCGACCTGTTCTCGATCCCCGACGGCTACGAGGTCGTGCTCGGGGTCGGCGGCACCACCGCCTTCTGGGACGCCGCGGCCACCGGCCTCGTGCGCGAGCGCAGCCTGCACCTGACCTTCGGCGAGTTCTCCTCGAAGTTCGCCTCGGTGACCAAGGGCGCGCCGTTCCTCGCCGACCCGATCGTCGTGTCCGCCGACCCGGGCAGCGCCCCCGAGCCGACGTCCGACCCGAGCGCCGACCTCATCGGCTGGGCGCACAACGAGACCTCCACCGGCGTCGCCGTCCCCGTCACTCGCCCGAGCGGGTCCGGTGAGGCGCTGGTCGCGATCGACGCGACCTCGGGCGCGGGCGGGCTCCCGGTGCAGATCAGCGAGTCCGACGTCTACTACTTCGCGCCGCAGAAGTGCTTCGCCTCCGACGGCGGGCTCTGGATCGCGATCATGTCGCCGGCCGCCCTCGAGCGCGTCGAGCAGATCGAGGCCGACAGGCCGGGCGGGCGCTGGATCCCCGAGTTCCTCTCGCTGTCGACCGCGCTCGACAACTCCCGCAAGGACCAGACCTACAACACCCCCGCGGTCGCGACGCTGCTGCTGCTCGCCGACCAGATCGAGTGGATGAACGCCGGGGGCGGTCTGGACTGGGCGACCGGGCGCACCAGGGACTCCTCGGACCGCCTCTACCGGTGGGCCGAGGAGTCGTCGTACGCGACGCCGTTCGTCGCCGACCCCGCGCACCGCTCGCAGGTCGTCGGCACCGTGGACTTCACCGACGACATCGACGCCGCCGCCATCGCCGCGACGCTGCGCGCCAACGGTGTCGTCGACACCGAGCCCTACCGCAAGCTCGGGCGCAACCAGCTGCGCATCGGCATGTTCCCGGCGGTCGAGCCGGACGACGTCACGGCGCTCACCCGCTGCATCGACTGGGTGGCCGAACGCCAGTCGTGACCGCGCTGGGCCGAACGGATGAGCAGGTCGGCGGGGAACGTCTCGCCCGTGGTCGTCGTGCGCGGGGAACGGCGAACACGGGCGCGGCGCGCCTCCCTCGTCCGAGGAGATCCGTCGCCTAGCGTCGGTGGGCGAGCACTTCGTCCCACCGGTCATGCGGGGCGGGGGCCGCGAGCCGACGGGGAGGCCTGATGCGTCAGCTGCGCGTCGTCGGCCTGGGTGACGACCACGAGACCGTGATCCTCGAGGACCCGATCCGCCACGAGCGGTTCGCGGTCTCCGGCGACGAACGGCTGCGGGCCGCGGCCCGGGGCGACGTGCGACGCCTGGGGCAGATGGAGATCGAGGTCGCGAGCCCGCTGCGGCCCCGCGACATCCAGGCGCGCGTGCGGGCCGGCGAGTCCGTCGACGAGGTCGCGACGGCCGCCGGCGTGAGCGCCTCGCACGTGGAGCGCTTCGCCTACCCCGTGCTGCTCGAGCGCGCCCGGGTCGCCGAGATCTCCCGGCGCGCGCACCCCGTGCTCCCCACCGACCCGACGCGCACCGACGGGCGCACGCTCGGCGAGATCGTCGCCGCGACGTTCAGCGCGCGCGGCCAGGACCTCGACGAGGCCCGCTGGGACGCGCACAAGGGTGACGACGCGCAGTGGGTCGTCACGCTCTCCTGGCAGGCGGGCCGCTCGGACAACGTCGCCCGCTGGTCGTTCCGCCCCGGGAGCTCCGGCGGCACCGTCGACCCCCGCGACGACCCCGCGCGCGAGCTGCTCGGCCGCGAGCCGGTCGGCGGGCCGCGCCGCGTCGACGCCACGGCCCCCGAACCCACCCCGGCGACGCCCGCGTCACCTGCGGCGCCCGCGGAGGCCGAGCGCCCCGAGGAGCTCGAGGAGACGCACGCGCTGGCCGTCTCCGGCGACACCGCGCCCGCCCGCCGCGGGGCCCCGACCACCCACCACACCGCGCCGGGCTCGGGCTCGCGCCGGGCCGAGCGCGGGAAGGCCCGGCGCGCTCCGCGCGGCGAGCGGCGGGGCACACCGCCCGTCCCGGGCCCGGGGGTCGGCGAGGACCACGTGCCGACGCCCCGCACCGCGACAGCGACCCCGGCCGAGCCGGCGGCCGAGGCCCCGGACACCACCGAGGTCGTGCGCCGAGGGAAGCGCTCGCACCCGATCGTCCCGTCGTGGGAGGACGTCCTGCTCGGCACGCGCTCGCCGCGCAGCTGAGCGCCTCAGAACGCCGCGACCGCCAGGACCACCAGCGCGAGCCCCGTGCCGGCGAACGTGCCGTACACGGCCCAGCGCCAGGTCGGGACGTGGCGGTTGAGCCACAGCGCCGGCACCAGGCCCGCGACCACCGCCGCGTCGACGGCGAGCCCGACGAGGCCCAGCCCGGTGATCAGCGGCGCGGCCAGGGCGAGGTTGGCCAGCAGCACCACCCCGGCGACCAGGGCGGCGAGGGTCAGGCCCACCCCCCACGGGGTCGGCTCGGCGGCCGCGGTGACCGCGGTGGGTTCCGCCTCCTCGACCGACGGGCCGGCCGCCGGGGCGCCGCCGCCGTGGCCGTTGCCGCTGCGGGGCAGCGGCGGCACCGGCGGCGGGTGCGGGGTGCGGGTGACGCGGCGCAGCGCCACCCGGTGGCCGGTGACCGGGTCCCAGTAGTCGACCGGCGCGGCGAGCTCCACCGAGAGCCGCGCGGCGAGCTGGCGGCCGCGGCGGCTGATCGCGTCGGCCGCGGGATCGCCGGACGGTCCCGCGCCGACCCGCACGGACGCCGCCACCCGCGCCCACTCCCGCAGCGCGTCGACGAGGTCCGGCGGCAGGCCCCACGTGCGGCCCTCGCCGCCGTCGGGGCCGGGCTCCGCGAGCGCCACCCCGGCGACGACCGCGCGACCGCGGTCGGCCCGCACCTCCACCACCCTCACCGCGGCACCCCCGCGACCGCGTGGAAGGCGACGGCGGCCGCGGTGGCGACGTTGAGCGAGTCGACGCCGCCGGCCATCGGGATCCGGACGCGGAGGTCGGCGAGGGCGAGCGCCCCGGCGGACAGCCCCGGGCCCTCGGCGCCGAGCAGGAGCGCCACCCGCTCCCGGTCCGCGAGCGCGCCCAGCGCCCCGGGGTCGCCCGCAGGCGTCAGGGCCGCGAGGACGAACCCCGCGGCCCGCAGCGCGGTCACCGCCTCGTCGAGGCCGGCGGCGGCGAACGGCACCCGCAGCACGTGGCCCATCGAGACGCGCACGCTGCGCCGGTACAAGGGGTCGGCGCACCCGGGCCCGACGATCACCGCGTCGACGCCGAGCGCGGCCGCGTTGCGGAACAGGGCGCCGAGGTTCTCGTGGTCGCCCACGCCCTCGAGCACCGCCACGCGCCGGGCGCCGGCGAGCAGGGCGGCGAGGTCGGGCACCGGGGCGCGGTCGGCGCTCGCGAGCACCCCCCGGTTGAGGTGGAAGCCGACGACGTACGCCATGGTGTCCGCGTCCGTGACGTAGGCGGGCACGTCGACCCCGGTCAGGTCGGGCGCCAGGTCGTCGACGCGGCGGGCCACGCCGAGCAGGGCCCGCGGCGGGTAGGGCGAGGCCAGCAGGCGCCGCACGACGACGGTGCCCTCGGCCAGCACGAGGCCCCGGCCGCCGGGGCGGTCCGGCCGGCGATCGGCCCGCGAGAGGTCGCGGAAGTCGGCGAGGCGCGGGTCGGCCGCGTCGTCGACCTCCACCACACGCGCCACGTGCGTATCGTCCCAGACCGGGGTGGCGGGGTCCGGACCCGGCGACGGCCCGGCGGCGCGATCCGTCGCGCGACGCCAGGTGTGCCCCGCCCCCGGTCGGGCATCCGGGGGACGACGCCGAGCCGGTGGCCGGCCGGAGACGAGCGGGACGCAACCCTCCGGCGGGGCCCGGGAACGTGGGAGGCTGGGGCCGTGAGCGAGATGCGGGTGGTCGGTGTACTGGCCGTCGACGACGCGACGCAACAGGGCGGCTCGTCGGGCTCGGGCGAGAGCCGGCACCCCGTCGTGCTGCTGCAGGAGACCGACGGCAAGCGCTGCCTCCAGATCTGGATCGGGCTGGCCGAGGCCGAGGCCATCGCCCTCGAGCAGCAGGGCCGCCTGCCGGAGCGTCCGCTGACCCACGTGCTGATCTCGGACGTCGTCTCGGCGCTGGGCCGCCGGCTGGAGCGCATCGAGATCACCGAGGTGCGCGGCGGGACGTTCTACGCGGACCTGGTGTTCGACCGGGGGCTGCGCGTCTCCGCCCGTCCCAGCGACTCGATCGCGATCGCGCTGCACGCCGACGTGCCGATCCACGCCACCGAGGGCGTCCTCACCGACGCCGGGGTGGTGGTCGAGGACGACGAGGCCGAGGAGGCCCCGGGCACCGGCGGCGCCGCCGGCAGCGACGAGGACGAGATGGACCGTTTCCGCGCCTTCCTGGACAACATCTCGCCCGAAGACTTCGGGCGCAGCGGCTGACCCCGGGACGCCACCGGCGGGTCAGAGGTCACCGATCGTCGCCCAGTGGTCGGCCTCCGCGGTGCCCTACGCTGAACGGACGCTTTCCGCGGGCGGACGGTGTCGGCGGGTGGCGTGATCTCGCGGGCTGTGTCAGCGTGACCGCTCGTCGGGGTTCGCGTGAGGTGCCGCTGACCGCCAGGGGTGGCGGCGCGCGGTGGTTGTCGGATCGTGGACGGGAGCCGGGCGGGTAATGGGCCAGCACCTCACCGCCACCCTCTTCACGGCCTCCGACCAGGCTCGGTACCGCCAGCGCATCCACCGGTGCCTCGAGGCCTTCGGGACGATGGTGAGCGAGGGGCGGTTCGCCGCCGCGGAGCCGAGCACCGGCGTCGAGATCGAGCTCGCGCTGGTCGACGAGGACATGCGTCCCGCGATGCTCAACCACGCCGTGCTCGACCGCTCCGCCTCCGACGTCCTGACCTCCGAGCTCGGGCGCTGGAACCTCGAGATCAACCTCCCGCCCCGGATGCTGCCCGGCGCCACCGCGCACGACCTCGAGCAGGACATGCTCGACGCGACCACGAACGCCGGCGACTGCGCCCGCGACCTCGGCGCCCGCGCGGTGACGATCGGCATCCTGCCCACGCTCGCGGCCGAGCACCTCGCGTCCGACCAGCTCACCGAGGACCCGCGCTATGCGCTGCTCAACCGGCAGATGCTCACTGCCCGCGGCGAGCCGTTCCGCCTCGACATCACCGAGCCGCCGGCCTCGCGCCACGGCCCCACCGACGGCGGGCCCGCCGAGCACCTCGTGCTCGACGTCGACTCGATCGCCCCCGAGGCGGCGTGCACCTCGCTGCAGCTGCACCTCCAGCTCACCCCCGACCTCTTCCCCGCCTACTGGAACGCCGCGCAGGCCGTCGCCGGGCTGCAGGTGGCGCTCGCGGCCAACTCGCCGTTCCTGCTCGGGCGCCGCCTGTGGGCCGAGACGCGCATCCCGCTGTTCACCCAGGCCGTCGACACCCGCCCCGTCGAGCTGCGCAACCAGGGCGTCCGTCCGCGGGTGTGGTTCGGCGACCGTTGGACCCAGTCGGCGTACGACCTGTTCGAGGAGAACGTCCGCTACTTCGGCGCGCTGCTGCCCCTGGCCGAGGACGAGGACCCGTTCGCCGAGCTCGACGCGGGCCGCCCGCCGAGCCTGCACGAGCTGCGACTGCACAACGGCACGGTGTGGCGCTGGAACCGCCCGGTGTACGACGTCGCCGACGGCGTCGCGCACCTGCGCCTGGAGAACCGGGTGCTGCCCGCCGGGCCGACGGCCGTGGACGCGGTGGCCAACGCGATGTTCTTCTACGGCCTCATCCGGGCCCTCGCGGAGTCCGACCGCCCGCCGTGGCAGCTGATGTCGTTCGACGCGGCCGAGGCGAACTTCACCGCCGGCGCGCGGCACGGCATCGAGGCCGCCCTGTACTGGCCCGGCATCGGCACCGTGCGTGCCGACGAGCTCGTGCTGCGCCGCATGCTGCCGCTGGCCCAGGAGGGCCTCGCGGCCTGGGGCGTCGACGGGGAGGCGGCCGACCGCTACCTGTCGGTGATCGAGCAGCGCTGCGTGCGCCGGTCGACGGGCGCCACCTGGCAGGTCCGGGCGGTCGGTCAGGCCGAGCGCCGCGGGCTCGACCGGGGCAACGCGGTGATGGAGATGATGAAGCGCTACCTCGAGGGCATGGAGGCCAACGTGCCGGTGCACGACTGGCCGCTGGACTGACGCCGCCGGCGCTGCAGCACCAGCCACACCGCGGCGACGACCACGGCGGCGACCACCGACGCGGCCCCGCCCAGCACCAGCGGTGCCCGCCCGCCCAGCTCCTCGGCGAGCCACCCGAGCGCCGGGCCGCCGACCGGCGTGCCGCCGAGCAGCACGACCATCCACAGGCCCATCACCCGCCCGCGGACCTGCTCGTCGACCCCGAGCTGCACGGCGGCGTTCGCGGCGCTGGTGAACAGCAGCTGGGCCGCCCCCGTGGGCACGAGCAGCAGGGCGACCAGGGGGTAGCTGGGCATGAGCCCGGCGGCGACCTCGCAGGCGCCGAACACGACCGCGGCGACGACCACGGTGCGCAGGCGCGGGCGCCCGACCCGCCGGGCCGCGGTGAACGCCCCGAGCAGGCAGCCGACGGCGAGCGCCGAGGTCAGCAGGCCGTAGGACTCGGCGCCGCGCCCGAAGACGTTGCGGGCGACGATGGCCAGGGTCACGAAGAAGTTGATGCCGAGGGTCGAGACGAAGAAGACGAGCACGAGCAGCAGGACCACGTCGGGGTGGCGCCGGACCTCGCGCAGGCCCGCCCGCACCGCGCCGCGCTCCCGCGGGGCCCGTGCGTAGGTGAACATGTCGGCGGGGCGCATGCGCTGCAGGCCGACCAGCACCGCGACGAACGTGACCGCGTTGATGAGGAAGACCCAGCCGGTGCCGACCCCGGCGATGAGCAGGCCACCGACGGCGGGGCCCAGCACGCGCGCGGTGTTGAACGTCATCGAGTTCAGCGCGACCGCGTTGGCCAGGGCACCGGACCCGACCATCTCGCCGGCGAACGACTGGCGCACCGGCCCGTCCAGCGCCGAGAAGCAGCCCAGCAGCACGCACAGGACGTAGACCTGGGCGAGCGTGACCAGGCCCGTGACGTCGAGTAGGCCGAGCAGGAGCGCGCAGGCGCCCATGGCGACCTGCAGGCCCATGAGCAGGCGGCGCTTGTCGTAGCGGTCGGCGATCGACCCGCCCCACAGGCTCAGCAGCAGCGTCGGGCCGAACTGCAGCGCCGCGGCGACGCCGAGGGCCACCGGGCTGCCGCCGGAGAGCTCGAGGACCAGCCAGTCCTGGGCGACGCGCTGCATCCACGTGCCGACCAGCGAGACGACCTGGCCGGAGGCGAAGAGGCGGTAGTTGCGGACGCGCAGGGCGGCGAAGACGGAGCCGCGGGTGTCCGGGGGCGTGCTGTCGACCTCGCTCACCGGGGATCGCCACCGCACGCCACCGTCGTGAGCTTACCTAACGAGTTGGATCCGGGTCGTCGCGCCGGCGGAGGGGCCCCGCGGAGCCGCTCCGCCGACGCCGACGTTCAGGGCTTGGTGTCCTCGAGGGCGAAGCCGACCTTGAGGGTCACCTGGAAGTGCCCGACCTCGCCGTCCTGCACGTGCCCGCGGATCTCGGTCACCTCGAACCACTCGACCTGCCGCAGGGTGGTCGACGCCCGGCGGATGGCACCGCGGATCGCCTCGTCGACGCTCTCGGCCGAGCTGCCGACGATCTCGGTCTTGCTGTAGGTGTTGTCCGCCACGCAGGGCTCCTTCGCGCCGTCATCGGATCGTGCTTCCGTCGAACCACTACCCGTTCTCCGGCGGACGCCCACGTGCACCGGGCGACCGGACGAGAGGACGCTCCCGACGTGACGAGCACGACCGAGCCGCCCGCGACACCGCAGCGGACACCGTACGAGCCCGCCTACGGCTTCCCCCGGGCCCTGTGGCGCGGGCTCGCGCGCGTGCCGGTGCCGCCGCCGTTCTCGCCGCGGACCTGGCGCAGCCCGCTGCGGGGACGGTGGCTGACCTCGGTGTTCGGGCTGGTCCTGCTGGTCGGGCTGCCCGTCGTGATCGTCACCGGGTTCCTGTCGTGGCTCGCCTACGGCCCGCAGTTCGGGCAGGCGATCCCGGCCGACGTCGGGTACCTGCGGCCGCCGCCGCTCGCGTGGCCGACGTCCCCGGCGTGGCTCTACCGCCTGACCCAGGGACTGCACGTCGGGCTCGGGCTGGTGCTCGTGCCGGTGATCCTGGCCAAGCTGTGGTCGGTGGTGCCCAAGCTCTTCGCCTGGCCCCCGGTGCGCTCGATCGCCCAGCTGCTGGAGCGCGTCTCGCTGCTCGCGCTCGTCGGCGGGATCCTGTTCGAGCTGGTCACCGGCATCATGAACATCCAGTACGACTACTCGTTCGGCTTCGACTTCTACACCGCGCACTACTGGGGCGCCTGGGTGTTCGTCGGCGGGTTCGTCGCCCACGTGGTGATCAAGCTGCCGACGATGGTCCGGTCGCTGCGCCGCGGGGGTCCCGGGCGGTGGCTGCACGACGGGGTCGAGGAGACGGAGCCCGAGCCGGCCGACGACGAGCCCGGCCACAGCCTGGTGGCGACGTCGCCGAGCCCGCCGACGATGAGCCGGCGCACCCTGCTCGGGGCCGTCGCCGGCGGCAGCGCGCTGGTCGGGCTGCTGACGATCGGGACGACGGTCGACGCGCTGCGCCCGCTGGCGCTGCTCTCGCCGCGCGGGCGCTCCTACGGCACCGGCCCGAACGACTTCCAGGTCAACCGCACGGCGTTCGCGGCGGGGATCGGGCCGGGCGTCGGGGACGGCTGGGCCCTCGTCCTGCGCGGGGGCCCGGCCGGCGGGGTGCGCCTGGACCGGGCCGCGCTCGCCGCGATGCCCCAGCACACGGCGACCCTGCCGATCGCGTGCGTGGAGGGCTGGTCGGAGACGCGGACGTGGAGCGGGGTGCGGCTGCGCGACCTGGCCGCCCGGGCCGGGGTGCCGGCGCCGGCCGCCGCCGTGGTGGCGTCGCTGGAGCGCGCCGGGCCGTTCGCGCGGGCGACCCTGCAGGCCGACCAGGTCCTCGACCCCGACTCCCTGCTCGCCCTGCGCGTGGGGGACGACGGCGGCGGTCCGATGGCCGACCTGTCGCTCGACCACGGCTTCCCGGCGCGCGTGATCGTCCCGGCGCTGCCCGGCGTGCACAACACCAAGTGGGTCGGCGCGATCGACTTCCGGGACGCGCAGCGCAGCGGAGCCGGACCCGTGCGGGGCGGCGCGTGATGGCCTGGTTCCGACGGTTCTACGGCGAGAGCCCGCTGCACCTGCTCGCGCTGATCGCCTGCTTCGCGCTCGCGGGGGCGGCGTTGCTCGCGCTCTCCCCGAGCCCCGGCGCGGTGACGATCGCGATCTGGTTCGTGGCCGCGGTGATCGGCCACGACCTGGTGCTCTACCCGCTCTACGCGCTGGCCGACCGCCCGCTGGTCCTCGCCCGCCGGGCCCGTCGGCGGGTGTCGTCGCGGCCGGTGACGGTGGCGGCCACCAACCACGTGCGGTTGCCGGTGCTCGGGTCGCTGCTCGTCGGCCTGGTGTGGTTCCCGACGATCTCGGGTGGCGGCGCGGAGGTGCTGGCCTTCGCCGCCGGCCTGCCGCCGACGATCGACTACGTGATGCGCTGGCTGCTCGTCACCGCGGTCCTCTTCCTCGCCAGCGCCGTCGTCTACGCGGTCCGCCTGGGTCGTGCGGCGGTACGTGAGCGAACTTCGGGGCTATAGCCCCGAAGTTCGCTCACATGGGCTCGCGGTGGTCGTCGCGGGTCGCGCAGGATCCCCGCCCGCGTGGCCTCGTCGTCCGGGGTCACGACGCCTGGCCCGGGCGGCGCGCCACCACGGCGAACATCGCCATGATCAGCTCGGGGCGCTCGGGCCACGCGTCCATGGCCGCGGCCGCCGCGTCCCAGCGCGCCACGTCGGCGGTGTCGGCGAGCCCCGCCGCGACCAGCGTGTCCCGCGCCGCCCAGGCCGGGCCCCGCATGCCCACCGGCAGGGGCTCGATCTCGAACCACCCGCGGAACGCCTCGACCTCGAGCCCGGCGCCGCGGGCGAGGACCGCCAGCCGCCGCCCGACCCGCACGTCGTTGCCGCGATCGGCGTGCCAGCGCGTGTAGCGCTCGGTCATGTCCTCGATCTCGGGAAGGGCCGGGGTGACGCCGAACGCGGCCGCGTCGACGTCGAGCAGATAGACGTGCCCGCCCGGGTGCACCAGCGACGCCAGGTGCTCGACGATGCGCTGCTCGGCGCCCCCGTTGTGGGCGAGGACGTGGCGCACCATCGCGACGTCGAAGCTGCCCCCGGGCAGCCCGGTCGCCTCGGCGCGCCCGCGCCGCACGCCGGCGCGGTGGACGCCCGCCCTCGCGAGCACGGAGCGCGCCGTCGCGACGGCCTCGGGGTCGGCGTCGACACCGGCCACGGCACCGTGCGGGCCGACGACCTCGGCGAGCACCGGCAGCATCGCGCCCGGGCCGCACCCGACGTCGACCACGCGCGCGCCGGGCCGCAGCCCCGCGAGCTCCCACAGGTCGGCCTCCTGCTCGCGCGCCCGCTGCGCGGCGAGCCGGTAGCGGGTGAGCTCGTCGTCGGAGAGGCGCAGCGCGTAGCCGCCCTCGACCGTGGTCACGGTGCCGCCACCGCCCGCTCGGGCGCGCGCTCCGCGGCCGGCAGGGCCCCGGCCCGTTCCTGCGCGACCAGCAGCCGCCGCAGGATCTTCCCGGACGGCGAGACGGGGACGGCGTCGACGAAGGCGACCTCGGTGATCCGCTTGTGCGGGGCGACCCGCTCGGCGACGAAGGCGACGATCTCCGCCGACGTCACCGCGCCCGCCGCGACGACCACCGCCTTGGGCCGCTCGCCCGCGCGCTCGTCGGGCACCGGGATCACCGCGGCGTCGGCGACCGCGGGGTGCGTGCGCAGGACGGCCTCGAGCTCGGCGGGCGCCACCTGCAGGCCCTTGACCTTGACGAGCTCCTTGAGCCGGTCGTCGACGAACAGGTTGCCCGCATCGTCGAAGCGGGCGAGGTCGCCGGTGTGCAGCCAGCCGTCCTGATCGATCGTGGCCGCGGTGGCCTCGTCGTTGTTCAGGTAGCCGGTCATGAGGTTGGGCCCGCGCACCAGGAGCTCGCCAGTCTCCCCCGCGCCGAGGTCGCCGCCGGTCATGATGTCGACGATCCGCGCCTCCACCCCGGGCAGCAGCACCCCGACCGAGCCCGGCACCACCGGCACCGACGGGTCGAACAGCGCGATGGCGGCGACGGCCTCGGTCATGCCGTAGCCCTGCCCGACCGGGCAGCCGGCCCGGTCGGCGCACTCCTGCTGCAGCTCGGCGCCCAGCGGGGCGGCCCCGGACCCGAGCACCCGCAGCGAGGAGAGGTCGTGGTGCGCCACCGCCGGGTGCCGTGCCATCGCCAGGATGATCGGCGGCACCACGACCGCGACCGTGACGCGGTGCTGGGCGATCGCGCCCAGGTAGGTGTCGACCTCGAAGCGCGGCAGCGTGACGATCGTCCCGCCGGCGCGCAGCGCCACCCCCGCCACCACGACGAGCCCGACGGCGTGGAAGAACGGCGCCGCGGCGATCGACCGGTCGTCGGGGGTGAGCGCCATGAGCGTCTGCATCTGCTCGACGTTGGTCACCATCGCCCGGTGGGTCAGCATCACGCCCTTGGCCAGCCCGGTGGTGCCCGACGAGTACGGCAGCAGCGCCAGGTCGGTGGCGGGGTCGACGAGACCGTCGGGGAGCTCGCCGTCCGCCAGGACGTCGGCGAACGCCGTCGCCCCCTCGGCGGCCCCCAGGACCATGACGTCGAGGTCCCGGCCGGCCGCCGCCGCACGCACGAGCGGCACGAACGGCGGGATCGTCAGCAGGTACCGCGCGCCGTGGTCGCGCAGTTGCGGGGCGATCTCGTCGGCGGTGTAGAGCGGGTTGATCCCCGACACGGCGGCGCCGGCCGCCATCGCCCCGAGGCACGCGACGAGCCATTCCGGGCTGTTCGGCGCCACGATCGCGAGGACGTCGCCGCGGCGCATCCCGCGCCGGCGCAGCCCGACCGCGCAGCGCCGGACGTCGCGGCGCAGCTCGCCGTAGGTCAGGGTGCGCCCCGACGCCGCGTCGATCACCGCCGGCGCGTCGGAACGGTCGTCGGCCGCGCGGAGCAGGAACTCGGGCAGCGAGAGGTCGGGGACCTGGACGGCGGGCCACCGGCTGGCGCGGACGGTCATGGGGTGCCTCCTCGGGCGCACGCGGTCCCGACCAGGGGACTCCCGGACCGGGCCGGGGGCGTCGGGGAGGCACCCCGAGAAAGCGTCAGACGGGCTGCGGGGACACGATCTGGACGAGGTTGCCGCAGGTGTCGTCGAGGACCGCGACCGTCACCGGGCCGGCGTCGGTGGGCGGCTGGGTGAAGGTGACGCCGCGCGCGACCAGGCGCTCGTACTCGGCCGCCACGTCGTCGACGGCGAACTGCACGAGCGGGATGCCGTCCTCGACCAGGGCGTCGCGGTACGGCTCGACCGCCGGGTGCCCCGCCGGCTCGAGCAGCAGCTCGGGGCCGTCCGGGTCCTCCGGCGAGACGACGGTGAGCCAGGAGGCGTCGCCCAGCGGGATGTCGTGGCGCACGGTGAAGCCCAGCACGTCGGTGTAGAAGGCCAGGGCGGCGCGCTGGTCGTCGACGAAGATGCTGGTCAGGCGGATTCTCATGGGGCGTCCTCCCGGTCGGTGGGCCAGCGTTCGGTGATGGCGGCGAGCGGCTCGCCGCGGAACCAGTGGAGCTTGGTGCGGCCGCGGCGCTCGGTGACGACGAGCCCGGCCTCCTCGAGGACGCCGAGGTGCTGGGAGATCGCCTGGCGGGTCGAGGACAGGCCGTGCCGGGTCACGAGCATCGTGCAGAGCTCGAAGAGCGTCTGGCCGCCACGGGCGACGAGCCCGTCGAGGAGCAGACGCCGGGTCTCGTCGTCGAGAGCGCGGAACACGTCGGCCACAGACCTCACGATAGGCAAGTAGCTGCTTGCCCATCAAGGGCAAGCGACGACTTGCCTGTCCGGATCCTGGATCGACCGGCCCCGGGGCTCTACGGTCGGGCGCGGGGGCACGCGCGGGAGCACGGGGGGCGGCATGGCCGTGATGCCGGCGACGCACGGCACCGCGATCCTCGAGCGCGACCGCGAGCTCGCCGCCCTCGCCGCCGTGGTCGACTCGGCGCGGGCGGGCCGCGGCGCGCTCGCGTGGGTCGAGGGCCCGCCCGGGATCGGCAAGACCCGCCTGCTCGACGCGGCGCGGTCGTGGGCGTGCGCCGGCGGGGACACCGTGCTCGCGGCCCGCGGCGGGCGCCTCGAGCGCGACTTCGCCTTCGGCGTCGTGCGCGGCCTGGTCGAGCCGCTGCTCACCGGGACCGATCGCGAGGAGCTCCTCGCCGGGGCGGCGCGGCTGGCCGCTCCCGCCGTCGCCCCCGGCGCCGCGGAGCCGGGTGAGCACGACACCGCCAGCACCCTGCACGGCATCTACTGGCTGGTCGCGAACCTCGCCGAGCGCGGGCCCGTGCTCCTCGTCCTCGACGACGCGCACGTCGCCGACGCCCCCTCCCTGCGCGCGCTGGCCTACGTGGCGCGCCGGCTGGCCGAGCTGCCCGTCGCCGTGGTCATCGCGGCCCAGAGCCCGGTCGAGCACGTCGAGCCCGCCGTGGTGGACACGCTGCGCGACGCGGCGACGGTGCTGCTCCTGGACCCGCTGAGCCCGGGCGCGGTCGGCGCGCTCGTCACCGCGCGGCTCGGGCAGTCCCCCGAGGCGTTCGTCGCCGCGTGCCACGAGGCCACGGGCGGCAATCCGCTGCTGCTCGCCGCCCTGCTCGACGCGGTGCTCGAGGCGGGGGCCGCGGACCGCACCGCCGAGCTGGTGGGCGAGCTCGCGCCGGGCGTCGTCGCGACGTTCGTGGCCCGCCGGCTGCGCGAGACCGGGGCGGACGCGGCCGCCGTCGCCGACGCCGTCGCCGTGCTCGGGGGCGCCGCCGAGCTGCGCCACGTCGTGGCGGTGTCCGGGCTCGACGCCGACCGCGTCGCCCGCGCGGCGCAGACCCTCGTCGCGGCGCGCCTGCTCGCGCCCGGGCGCCCGCTCGCGTTCGGCCACTCGCTGGTCGAGCAGGCCGTCACCGACCGGATGGGGCCCGCCGAGCGGCACCGTGCGCACCGCCGCGCCGCCGACGCCCTGGCCGCCGAGGACGCGCCGGCCGAGCTCGTCGCCGCGCACCTGCTGCACACCGAGGCCCTCGGCGACCCCACCGTCGTCGCCGGGCTGCGCGAGGCCGGGCGGGTGGCCCTGGCCAAGGGCGCGCCCGAGACGGCGTGCCTCTACCTGCGGCGTGCCGTCGCGGAGCCGCCGCCGGCGCCGGAACGCGCCGCGGTGCTGCACGAGCTCGGCACGGCGACCGCCCGCGTCTCCTACCGCGAGGGCGTCGAGCTGCTCGAGGAGGCGTTCGCCGTCGCCGCGCACCCGATCCGGCGCGGGCTGGTCGCGCTCGAGCTCGCCCGCGCCCTGAGCGTCACGCTGGCGTTCGACCGCGCGCTGCAGGTGCTCGACGAGGCGGCCGCCGGGCTCGACGACGGCAGCGAGCTCGCGACCGAGCTGGCCGCCGCGACCGTCAGCCTGGCCCGCCGCGACCCGGCGCGCCGGGCGGCGGCCGCCGAGCTCACCCGCACGCTGCGCCGCGACGGCCGGCTGCCCCCGCAGGGCGGGCCCGCGCTGCTCGCCTTCGCCGCCCTCGACGGGCTGCAGACCGGGGACCTCGCCGCCGCCGACCTGGCCCGCGAGGCCCTGACGGCCACCCTGCGGGCGCACGCCCCCGACCCCGGCGTGGTGCTGCCCGCGACGATGGTGCTGGTCGCGATCGACCACCTCGACCCCGTGCGCGCCTGTGCCGAGGGGATGCTGGCGAGCGCGCGGCGGCGCGGGTCCACGTACGACTTCGTGTCCGCGAGCGTGCTGCGCGCCCAGACCCGCTACCTCGCGGGCGACCTCGCCGAGGCCGAGGCCGACGCCCGCCTCGCCGACGCCCTCGCCGCCGAGCACGAGGTCCACGCCGCGCGCCGCTACACCGTCGCGTGGCTGGTGCTCGTCCTCGTCGAGCGGGGGCGGGCGGACGAGGCGGAGGCGCTGCTCGACGCGAGCGGCGTGCGCGGTGACCTCGCGTACCTGCTCGCCGCGCGGGGGCGCCTGCACCTCGCGCGCGGGCGGCCCGGGAACGCCGTCGCCGACTTCCGGGCGTGCGGGGAGCGCCTCGCCCACCGCGGCATCCACCACCCCGGGCTGCTGCCGTGGCAGGTCGGCGTGGCGAGCGCGCTGCACGCCCTCGGGCGTGAGGACGAGGCCGTCGAGGCGGCCGACCAGGCGGTGCGCGCCGGGCGCCGGTTCGCCGCACCTCGGGCGCTGGCGATGGCGCTGCGCACCCGCGGGCTGGTCGGCGGGACGGTCGAGCCGCTGCGCGAGGCGGTCACGCTGCTGGAGCCGACCCCGGCGCGCCTCGAGCTCGCGCGCACCCACGTCGAGCTGGGCGCGTCGCTGCGGCGCGCGAACCAGCGCGTCGCCGCGCGGGGCGAGCTCGCGCTGGGCCAGGACCTCGCGGCGCGCTGCGGGGCGGTGGGCCTGGTGGAGCGGGCGCGCCAGGAGCTGCACGCCGCGGGCGCGCGGCCACGGCGGGTCGCGGTCACCGGGGTCGGTGCGCTGACCGCCGGCGAGCGGCGCGTGGCCGAGCTCGCCGCCGACGGGCTGTCGAACCGCGAGGTCGCGCAGGCCCTGTTCGTCACCACCAAGACCGTCGAGACACACCTCGGGCACGTGTACCGCAAGCTCGGCGTCACGGGGCGCGACGACCTCGCGGACCGGCTCGGCTAGCGCGTGCGGGGGTCGGCGGGCGGGAAGTCGGCGTGGCGGTGCGTCAGCCACCAGTCGCCGTCGATCCGCCGGAACCCGTGCGTCACCCGCAGCACCATCGGCGCGGGCTCGCCGCCGTCGACGCGCACGACGCCGCGCTCGAACCCGACGGTGTGGGCGAGGTCGCCGCTGACCGCGACGACGCGGTACTCGACGGGCTCCGTGACGCCGTCGCTGAACCGCGAGCCGACCCACGTGAACGTGCGGGTCACGTCGGCGCGGCCCTGCTCGATCGGGCCCCAGGCCCCGTAGAGCGTGACGTCGTCGCGCTCGGGCCACAGATCGGCGTACGGCTGCGGGTCGCCGGTGAACATCGCCGCGAGCGCGGCCTCGACGCGGTCGAGGAAGGCGAGGAAGTCGGCGGGTGCCTCGGTGGCCGCCGGGAGGGTGGTCATGCCCCGAGGCTGCGCCGCCCCCTCGGCGCGCACGTCGGGGCGCGACCCCGAGGTTGCGCGGGTCCCCGCCCGTCAGGCCTGCGCCAGCACGGGGGCCGGTTCGGCGTCGGGGAGCTCGGCCTCCTTCTCCCGGATGATCGGGAGGACCTTGTCGCCGAACTGTTCGATCTCCTCCTTCACGTGCAGGAAGCACAGGAGGTTGAGGTCGACGCCGAGCTTCTTGTACTCGATGACGCGGTCGGCGACCTGCTCGGCGGTGCCGATGAGCTGGGTCTTGAAGCCGTCGTTGTACTGCACGAGGTCCTCGAACGAGGATTCCGCCCACATGCCCTTGCCGTCCGACGCCGACGCGCCGGCCTGCTGCACGGCCTGGCGGAAGCCCTCGACCTGGTCCTTGTTGGCCTTGTCGACGATCTCGCGCAGGGTGTCGCGGGCCTCCTTCTCGGAGTCGCGGACGATCATGAAGCCGTTGAGCCCGAAGTTCACCGAGCGGTCGTTCGCCGCCGCCTCGGTGTTGACGTCGTGGAGCTGCTCGACGACGCCGTCGACGTCCTTGCCGTTGGAGAAGTACCAGTCGGACACCCGGCCGGCCATCCGGCGGGCCGCCGTGGAGTTCCCGCCCTGGAAGATCTCCGGGTGCGGGCGCTCCGGGGTGTTCAGCGGCTTGGGCTTCAGCGAGTAGTCGTGGAACCGGTAGAAGTCGCCGCGGAACGTGAAGTCGTCCTGCTCCCAGATGCCCTTGAGGCAGGCGATGAACTCCTCGGTGCGCCGGTAGCGCTCGTCGTGCTCGAGCCACGGCTCGCCGAAGGCGGTGAACTCGCCCTTGAACCAGCCGGACACGACGTTGGTGGCGAAACGCCCGCCCGTCAGGTGGTCGGCGGTGGCGCCGAAGTTGGCGAACACGCCCGGGTGCCACATGCCCGGGTGCACCGCGGCCATGACCTTGAGCCGCTCGGTGGCCAACATGATCGCGAGCGAGAGCGAGGTCGACTCGTGCTGGTACTCCGCCGAGTAGCTCGCCATGTAGCGGACCTGGGACAGGGCGTACTCGAACCCGCTGTTCTCCGCGGCGATCGCGGTCTCGCGGTTGTAGTCCCAGTTCCAGTCGGTGCGCTGCTCGATGCCGCTGGTGACGAGGCCACCGGAGACGTTGGGGACCCAGTAGGCGAACTTCAGCGGCTTGGTCGGGATGCCGACGGACACGGCGGGGTGCCTCCTCGTCGAGGGGGTGGGGACGCGCGGGACCGCGCGGGAAACGGGCAGGAGAGGACGAACGGTGCTCAGCGACAGAGAGACGTCGCGAGCTTCCCGTGGTCGACGTGCCGACGGCGCGTCAGGAGTGCCCGACCCATTGCCCGACGACGCTTCCGGTACCGCCCGGCCCTGTCAACCGGGGCCCGGCCTCGGTCACATCTCGGGAGACGAAGCGGAGCGGGTGCTCGACCCGGGGATCAGGGCCGTCGCCACACGTCCCGGGAGTGCAGCAGCTCGATCTGCTTCTCGGTGACCTCGCGCCGGTAGTCGGCGTGGTCGTAGGGCGTGCGGTCGAGGTAGAGGTTCTTCGGGTAGATCGGCTCGCGGTAGATGGCCTGGTACTGCTCGGTGGTCAGGTCCTTGAGCCAGTTGCCGAACTGGGCGCGGGACCGGAAGTCGCGCAGGGCCTGGATGTCGATCGTCCCGGCCATGTAGGTCGAGTGGCCCGCGTACCCGACCTCGCCGACCACCTGGCCGCGGTAGTCGCAGATCATGCTCGGCGAGCCGAACGTGTCGATCGGGACGTCGGAGTCGGTGTGCAGGTAGTAGGTGCCGACCTGGTTGGCCACCACGTACATGTTGTTGTCGAGCGCCCGCGCCTTGTTCTGGATCTCGTAGAAGCCGTTGCCGGCGTGCGGGTGCGGGTACGGGCCGCGGTAGGCGACCTCGCAGCCGTTCATCGCCAGCCCGCGCGCGTTCTCCGGGTACGACGCCTCGTTCGCCATCATGATGCCGAGCCGGCCGATCTCGGTGTCGGCCACCGGGTAGAACGCGTCGAGGCCGTCGCCGTAGAGCTCGACCCACCGGTCCCACACGTTGTGCGGCGTCACCGAGTGCTCGACGGGCAGCAGCGGGACGACCTTGTAGTGGGTCAGCACGATCTCCTGCTGCGGGGAGATCGCGAACCCGACGTTGAAGAACCGCCCGGGGAACTCGGGGTGGCGCGCCTTCGCCGTCGCCATCACGTAGGCGTCCCACGTGGCAGCCATCCGGCCGAGCGCGTCGGTCTCCGGCCCCGGGATGTCGATCGCGCACTCGCGGGCGAACCACTCGTGGTCGTGATCGAGCACCTCGTCGTTGAAGCCCTGCAGGGCCCCCTCGGGGATCGTGATCAGCCGCACCGGCAGCGCCATCGCCGAGAGCCACGAGGCGGCCTTGGCCAGGTGCTCGAGGTGCTCGATGTTGACCTTGATCTCGTCGCGGTACCGGATCCCGCGCATCGTCGGGATGAGGCCGACCACTTGGTAGGGCTCGATCACACTGCGCTGGACCACAGGGGCAAGTACCTCACAGCCCGAACAGCACCCGCAACGGTGTGACGGCGAAGTAGAGGACGAACGCGACGGCCACGACCCACATCAACGGGTGGATCTCGCGCACGCGGCCGGTGGCCGTGCGCAGCAGCACCCAGCTGATGAAGCCCGCGCCGATGCCGTTGGCGATCGAGTAGGTGAACGGCATGACGACGATCGTCAGGAACACCGGCAGCGCCACCGAGAAGTCCGACCACTCGACGTCGCGGACGCCGCCGATCATGAGGGCGCCGACGATGACGAGGGCCGGCGCGGCCGCCTCCACCGGGACGATCTCGTAGAGCGGCGTGAAGAACATCGCGACCAGGAACAGCAGGCCGGTGACGACGTTGGCGAGCCCGGTGCGGGCGCCCTCCGCGATGCCCGACGCCGACTCGACGAACACGGTGTTGGAGCTCGACGAGGTCGCGCCGCCCGCGATCGCGCCGGCACCCTCGACCACCAGCGCGCGCCCGACGCGCGGCAGCTGCCCGTTCTCGTCGAGCAGGTTCGCCTGACGACCGAGGCCGGTCATCGTGCCCATGGCGTCGAAGAAGTTGGCCAGCACCAGGGTGAAGACGAGCAGCGTGACCGCGAGCGCGGGCAGCCGCGCGAACGCGCCGAACGAGACGTCGCCGACGAGCGAGAGGTCGGGCAGCGAGACGATCGAGTCCGGCAGCCCCGGGTAGCCGAGGTTCCAGCCCTTCGGGTCGGTGCCGTTCGAGGGCCCGACCGCGACGATCGCCTCGACGATGATCGCGACCACCGTCGTGGCCAGCACCCCGACCAGGACGCCGGCGCGCACGCCCCGCGCGACCAGGACGCCGGTCAGCAGCAGCCCGAAGCAGAACACGGCCGTGGGCCACGACGCGATCGAGCCCTCGATGCCCAGGCCGACCGGGACCGTCGTGTTGGCGGCGTCGGGCAGGCGGCGCACGAACCCGGCGTCGACGAAGCCGATGAACGCGATGAACGCGCCGATGCCGGCCGCGATCGCGATCTTGAGTGGATCGGGGATGGCGTTGAACACCGCGGTCCGGAAGCCGGTGAGGCCGAGGATCACGATGATGACGCCGTTGACGACCACCAGGCCCATCGCCTCGGGCCAGCTCACCTGGGGCACGATCGTCACCGCGACCAGCGTGTTGATGCCCAGCCCCGTCGCCATGGCGAACGGGAAGTTCGCGACGAGGCCGAAGACGATCGTCATCACGCCCGCGACCAGGGCGGTCACCGCCGCCACCTGCGGCACCGTGAGCGTCGCCCCGAGGATGTCGCGCTTCGCCGACGGCGAGGCCGGGTCGATGCTCCCGAGGATCAGGGGGTTGAGGACCACGATGTAGGCCATCGTCACGAAGGTGACGACGCCGCCGCGGACCTCCTGGACGACCGAGGTCCCCCGCTCGTTCAGGCGGAAGAAGCGCTGCAACACGGCGAGCAGGTTTGCCGTCCCACACCTCTTTCATACGTGATCTCGATTGCCCACCGCGGGGTTTCCCCCCACGTAGGGTGTTCGGCGTGGCCCGACGGTTCGACCTGCACGCCGAGCCGCCGCCCCTGCCGCGCCGGTGGACCGACCCGGTCCCCGCCATCCTCGCGGGGTCGGCGGTGTGGGTGGCGGTCGCGGTCGTCCTGGGGGTGCTGGCCGCGCTCGGCGTGCGCCCGCTCGACGCCTGGTTCGTCGCGGCGCTCATCGGCGTCGGGCTCGGCGCGGTGGGCCTCGTGGTGCTCGCGCTGCAGCGCCGCGCGATCCGGCGCGGGGTCAAGGGCGCCCAGAAGCTCTAGTTGTACCCGGCCGTCACGTTGGTGACATGCGGCTGACGGGTGGTCGGTTGGCGCAGGCGGTG
>NZ_JAQZAL010000049.1 GCF_028737205.1 Actinomycetospora lutea
ACCGAATTCTCATCCGCCCAGGCGGCCACCGATAGGGGGCCATGAAGTCTCAGAGGGGGACCTGGGGTCGTCCGCCGGGTCTGGGGCGCTGTGCGGGGTCGATGAACCCGGGTGGTGGACCCGGGTCGACGGTCGATCATCTCGACGGTCCGGCAGCCGTGCTGCACGACCTGCCCGGACGATGAATGACTTCTTGTGCGGTGCGGCCCTGTGCGATCGCCGTGCGTTCTCGCGGTCTGTCGTGGTGCACAGCGCCGGGCAAGCAGCTCGCCGTGGAGCATGGTGAAGAACACGTCCGGTGAGTCCGCCCACGTCCGTCGCGCCTGCGCGATCTCAGACAGTTCGGCCGGGTCGGCCACTGCGTATCCAACCGCCCGATCAGCGAACCTGGATCGGGTCACCCTCTCGGCCCACAGCTCAACCCACCCGGCGCGGTCCGCCGGCGTCGCGAATGTCCACGTCGAGGTCGTGACATCGACGACGTGAAGGCCGGCCGAGCGCGCCCACCGGGGCAGCATGCGCCCACCATCCGGACTGCCGCCGTTCCGGATCAGCACGGAACGTGGACCCGACGAGTTCCCGGGGCCGGGACCTTCTCCTCTGTCGAGAGCGACCGACGTCGGGCATGAGGCCAAGATGACAAGCGGAAGGCCACCTGACCCCTCCCCACCCGCAGCGCACCGAGGATCTCGATGGCGGCAGTCACCTCCGGCGCGGTCGCGACGTTCCTGGAGATCGATGTTCGCGACCGCTGCGGCGATCGCGGTCGCCGCCGGCGCGCTCCTGGTCTCGACGGCGAGTGCCGAACCACCCGGGAACCCAGGTCGGGCCCAGGACATCACGGTGATCAGCAGGGCCACCTCGATCAACAGGTTGGCGCTGTCGAATCCGCCTCAGACGGGGGACAGATGGACGTTCAGAGATGATCTGTTCTCCTCCACCACGCTCGGGACGAAGATCGGACGAGCGGACGGTGAATGCGTACTCATCGATCCCGTGGAATTCCGGTTCGAGTGCACGATCACGAACTCGTTGCCCGACGGCGACCTCATGACCCACGGATCGTTGACAGCGGTGCAGGGGAGCACCAGCACCGGCGCCATCATTGGTGGCACTCGTGCCTACACGACCGCGAGGGGTGAAGCGACGATCACGCTCGGACCGCTGGGCGGACCACACGAGGCGACGTTCTCAGTCACATCGAGGCCGTGACGCCTGCCGGTCATGACTTGGGCTGTGGGATGGCAGTGGCGCTACGCCCACCGCACCAGTTCCCGCGCAGTGCTCGCGAACGTCCCGATCACGGCCGCGGAGACGGGCCGGTGACGGTGCCCCGCGCCTCGTACTTCCCCTGGCCGAGGGCGCCCCCGCCCGTCTACCCGACCGACGGTGCCCTTCGCTCAGAACCCCGGGACGCGACACCCCTCACGCCGCGCTGACCGATTGCCTCGGCAGGCAGAACACGCCGTCGTACCCCGCGGCGACGTCGACGGGGACGTGGGTCGTCGCGTGCCGGATGCTGCCCGGGCCCGGTGCGCCCCGCGCCGCGCGCAGGTCGAGCAGCACCGGTCCCCCGCCGAGGTCGGCCACGGCCTGCTCGACGCTGTCGGGCGCCGGTTCCTCCAGCGGTACGGAGGACAGCGCGATCCCGTGCCGCGCGGTGTCGTCGAGCGCGAGCCCGGTCGTCGTGCCGGTCAGGGCCGTGAGCCCGAGGACCACGTAGTCGTCGCCGAGCTCCTCGGCGAGCAGCGTGCCCGCCGACGGCGCGCTCACCCCGCGCAGGAACGTGAACGGGACGCGCTGGGCGTGCCCGTTGTGCATCAGCAGCACGACCTTCTCTCCGGAGGCGCGCAGGTACCGCGCCGTCTCGGCCATGTAGGCGTCGCGCGACGACGCCACCAGGGCCGGCGGGTCCGGCGCGGACAGCACCGCGAACTCGCGCAGCTGCTCGTCGAGGCGCAGGGCCCCGAGCGCGAGGTGCCACGCGAGCGGATCGCCGGAGGCCCGCAGCAGCAGCCGGGCCAGCGCGGTGGTCGCCGCGTCCTGGTCCGCGGCGGACAGCGCCGACCACCGCCCGGGCGCGACCCCGTTGTTCGCCGACGCGTAGGCCGCGGTGGCGGCCCGGGCCGGGTCGACCAGGTCGGCCGGCAGCATCGACCGCAGCCGCGCCAGCGCCGGCTCCGGCGACCCGCCCGACCCCG
Source organism: Actinomycetospora lutea (assembly GCF_028737205.1). GTDB lineage: Bacteria > Actinomycetota > Actinomycetes > Mycobacteriales > Pseudonocardiaceae > Actinomycetospora > Actinomycetospora lutea. Next base: position 2,202 of record NZ_JAQZAL010000049.1, read on the forward strand.
GGACGTCCAGCCCCGCGAACCGCACCGATCCACCGGCGTCCACGTGCGACCGCAGCGCGTGCACGAGCGCCCGCATCTCGGGGTGGTCGCCCGCGCGGAACGTGAAGCCGTCGCGCGCGACGTCGTCCCACGACCCGTCGCCGCCCTGCACCCAGGCGTCGACGAGCGCGCCCTCGGCGAACCCGGACTCCAGCGCGACCACGCCGAACCCCCGCTCCCGGACGAGGTGGAGCACCAGCCGGGCGCGCAGCTCGCCGAACTCGCGGATGCCGTGGTTGTTCTCGCCGATCGCGACGATCGACGCGTCGCCGACCAGGGCGTCGACCGCTGCGAGGTCGTCGTGGGGCAGCGGCTGGGGCAGCGTCACGCCCCCAGGCTCCCCGGCACGTCGACCGGATTCCGGCCACTCGGAGGTCCAGGTTTCAACCGTTCGGGTGGCGTGGCGCACCACCGATAACGACGGACGCCTGCCCTGCGACGACCAGTGCAGCACGTCCCATCGGGGGAGCGTCGGGGATCGTCGGGGGAAATCATGGGTGTTCTGGCTGCCGTCGGTGCGCTGGGTGTCAGTGCGGGCGCGTGGGCGGTCACGCCGCTGGTGAGCATGGCCCGCCGCGGCACGCGCGACCAGCAGACCGTCGAGTCGTGGCGCGAGGAGACCGACCGCGCCGCCGCCGTGCAGCGCGCCCGCCGTCGCGCCGCGATCGTCGCGAGCGTCCCGATACAGCGCAGCCGCTCCGTCGACGTGCCCGCGACCCCGCAGCAGCGCCGCTCGCCCCTCGCGAGCTGAGCGTCCGGCGCACGGCCGGCGGTCCCGCCGACCCGGGCTGTTAGCGTCCGGCGCCCGACCGGCCCATCCGAGCAGGCCGGTCGGAGCGACCGGGGGGTTCGCGAGCATGGCACCGAGAAGGACCTGGATCGTCCTGGCCCTGGCGGCGGCCGTGGCCGTCGGCTGCGGGTCGACACCGGCCCCGGCCGCGCCGCCCGAACCGGCCGCGCACGCCCGCGCCGCCGCACCACAGGACTCCTCGGTCCTCGCCTTCGCCGACGCCCAGCTCGCGGCCACCGCCGACACCCTCGCGCCGCCGGCCTACCCGGTCCGCACGAACCCGGACGGAACGTGGCTGACCAAGGAGGCCGACGACTGGACCGCCGGGTTCCTGCCCGCGGCCCTCTGGCGGGTGTACGAGCGCACGCAGGACCCGGTGTGGCGCGAGCGCGCCGAGCGCTGGCAGGAGCCGCTGACGGCGGAGACGACGCACGACGACACCGACCTCGGCTTCAAGATGTTCATGACGTTCGCCGTCGACCACCAGCTCACCGGTGACGAGGGCGCCAAGCAGACCGCGCTCGCCGCCGCGGACACGCTCGCGTCCCGGTTCAACCCCGCCGTCGGCATGATCCGCGTCTGGGACGACCGCGACGACCAGGAGAAGTACCAGGTCAACATCGACGCGATGATGAACCTGGAGCTCCTGTACTGGGCCGCGCAGAACGGCCGCCCGCAGTACGCCGACATCGCGAACCGCCACGCGGACCGCACCATGCGCGACCTCGTGCGCCCCGACGGCAGCACGTCGATGTTCGGCGGCTACGACCAGCGCACCGGCGCGCTTCAGCGCACCTACACGATGCAGGGCTTCCGCGACGACTCGACGTGGGCGCGCGGCCAGGCGTGGGCGGCCTACGGGTTCGCGATGGCCTACCGGTACACGCAGAACCCGGCCTACCTCGACACCGCGCACCGCACCGCCGACTGGTTCCTCGGCCACCTGCCGCCCGACCGCGTCCCGTACTGGGACTTCGACGTGCCGCAGGCGCCGCCCGAGCCGCGCGACACCTCGGCCGCCGCGATCACGGCGAGCGCCCTGCTCGCGATGAACGAGCTGGACGCGGACCCGGAGCTCAAGGACGCCGACGTCGACGGCGCCCGCGGCATGCTCGCGTCGCTGTCGACGCCCGCCTACCTGGCGCGCGACACCCCGTTCCGCTCGATCCTGCTGCACGGCACGCAGAACCTGCCCGACGGCCAGGCCGACTCGGGGATCATGTCGGCGACTACTACTTCCTCGAGGCCCTGAACCGCTGGGAGCGCCAGGTCGGACCGGCCGCCCAGCTGACCCAGAGCTAGAAGTTGCCCTTCACCGACCAGCCGCCGTCCACCGGGTAGGTCAGACCGGTGAGGAACGCGCCCTCGCGGAAGAAGTAGGCCACCATCGACGCGATCTCCTCCGGGCGCCCGAGCCGGCGGATGAGGTGCGCGTCGGCGTTGGCCTGCTTCATCTCGGGGGTGATGTCGGCGAGGATCGGGGTGTCGATCGTCCCCGGCGCGATGGCGTTGATCAGCACGTTGCGGCCCGCGTACTCGAACGCCGCCTGGCGGGTCAGCGCCGCATGCCGGGGATCACCGCGCGCATCCCGAGCCACGGGCCCTTGAGGTCGGTCGCGATCACCTCGTCCCAGGCCTCCTCGGTGAGCCCGGTGACGGTGTCCTCGCTCTGCAGGTTGACCACGCCGGCCACGTTGGCGAGCAGGTCCACGCCGCCGAGTGCGCCCTGGACGTCGGCGACGGCGTCGCGCCAGGCGTCGCCGCGGCGCACGTCGACCCACACCGCGCGGGCGGTGCCGCCGTCGGCCTCGATCTGCTTGACGGTGTCGGCGGTGTCCTGGATGTCGGCGCAGGCGACGTGCGCGCCCTCGGCGCCGAGGCGCAGGGCGGTGGCGCGCCCGATGCCCTGGGCGGCGCCGGTGACGAGGGCGACGGAGCCGGCGAGCGAGGCGGTACGGGGATCGGGGACCGAGGTCACGGGTTACCTCCAGCGACGGGGACGACGTCCCCAGTCGACCCGCGGGGCCCGTGGTGGAGACAGGGCGGCCACCGGCGGCGCTCGGAGACCGCGACAACCTCAGGCGTCCTCGCGGAACCACCCGGCGAGCTCGAGGATCTGGAACGCCACCCGGGCGACGAGCAGCGTGTCCAGCGCCGCCGGGTCCTTGCCGGTGATCTCCCGGACGCGCCCGAGGCGGTAGCGCACGGTGTTCTCGTGCACGCCGAGGTCGGACGCCGCGCGCTGCACGCGCGCCTCGGCGGCCAGGAACGCGCGCCAGGTCGGCAGCAGCGCCCCGTCGGCGCCGTCGTGGTCGCGCACGGGTCGGACCAGCTCGTCGGCGAACCGCACGGCCTCCCGGACCCGCCCGCTGGCCACCACCACGCGGAACAGGCCCAGCTCGTCGACGGTGACGACGCGGCGCGACCAGCCGAACGAGCGCGCCAGCTCCTCGATCTCGCGCAGCTCGCGGTGGGCGCGCGGGAACTCCTCGGGCTCGCGGCACACGGCCGAGACCACCCCGCCGCGGATGCGCACCCGCAGCACCAGGGCGTCGGCGACCGCGGCGACGTGCGCGCGGACCTCGTCGGGCGTGGACACCCCGGTCCCGCGGCCGAGGCGCACGAGCAGCACGACCGCGCCGGGCAGCGTGGTGGCCGGAGGTTCGTCGGCGCCCAGGCGCAGGGCGAGGTCGCCGACGACGAGGCGGCGGGCGACCGAGGCGTGCGGGTGGCCCTCGCCGCTCTCCACCGCGAGGCGCACGAGGACGTGCGGCTCGGTGAGATCCACCCCGAACGGCAGGCCCCGGCGCGCGAGCTGGGTGCCGTCGCGGTGGTTGTTGAGCAGGTCGGAGAGGAAGTCGTCGCGGGCCTGGCCCTCGGCCTCGATCTGCCGGCGCTCGGAGAGCACCTGCAGCGCGAGGACGGTCGCGCCGCGCTCGGCGAGCTTGGTGTCGAGGTCGCCGAGCGCCCGCCCGGCCTCCACCACCGCGAGGTAGCCGCTGGGGCGGCCCTCCACGATCAGCCGGCACACGACGTGACGGCGGCCCAGACCGGTCAGCGACGAGGGCTCGAGCACGGTGCTCGGCCGCGCCGCGGAGAGCTCGGCCAGCGCCGTGCGCAGCGCGGGCCGGTCGCGGGCCCGCTCGCCGACGACCGGCGGACCCGTGCGCAGCGCGCTGGGCGCGGTCCAGGTGAGCACGGCGAAGTCCTCGTCGAGCAGCGCGACCGGGGCGCCCGCGAGGTCGGAGAGCAGCTCGACGACCGCGCGGATGTCGGCGCCCTCGAGCACCGCGCCGGTGAGCTTGGCGTGCACGTCGGCGAGGAACTCGAGCATCCGCTTCTGGCGGTCGAGCTCCTCGGCCTGCGCGGCGAGCCGGGCGCCCTGCAGCGCCTGGCGGATGACCAGCGCCGCGAGCCCGCCGAACAGCTCGCCCAGCGAGATCTCGTGGTCGGTGTATGTGTGCTCGCGGGCGACGTTGTCGACGAAGATCAGCCCGATGACGTCGCCGTCGAACACCAGCGGCACGCCGAGCATGGCCCGCACGCCCCAGTGCTCCATCGTGCGCCGGTGCGGGCGGGGGTCGTTGGCGACGTCGGTGATCAGCACCGGGGCGGCGCTGCGGATGACCTCGCGGCTGAACGCGTCGCCCGGGATGCCGGCCTCCTGGGCCTGCACCGCCGCGCTGATGTTGCCGGCGTCGCGGCACCAGCCCGCGGCGCCGCGGAACCGACCGTCGTCCTGGCGCAGGTAGACCGAGCAGCGCCCGACACCGAGCAGGAGGCACAGCTTCTGCCCGACCAGGGCGAGCAGGTCCTCGAGCCGGGTCGCCGTGATGGCCTCGGTGGTGATGTCGGCGAAGGCCGCGATGACCTCGCGCTCGCGCGGGCCCGCGCCGTCGGCGTCGCCGTCCGGGCGCGCGACGGCGAGACCACCCATCCCGGTACCGCCTCCCGGTCGACGCGCCCGCAGGCCGAGTGTGCCCTGCGGGACGCGCCGAACGGGAGGGGTCACGCTCTGGTCGGTGCGGGTTCAGACCGCGGCCGGGGTCTTCGTCCGCATCTTGTGCAGCTCGGGCACGACCTTCTCGCCGAACAGCTTCATGCTCGCGTGCACCTTGTCGTAGGGCAGGCCCGCGTAGGAGAAGGCGAGGTTGGCCATGAAGTCGCCGACGGCGTCGCGGCGCTCCTCGTACCTGCCGATGATCTGCTCGGGCGTGCCGTAGACGTTGGCGTCGACGTAGGCGCTCGCCGCGGTCTCCATGCCGGCCTCGCGGATCATGTCCGCGCCGACCTGGTAGGCCTCGTAGCCCGGGGTCTCGCGCCAGTGCGAGCCGGCGAAGTCGTAGTGCTTGATCACCGACAGGAAGTACCGCGAGATGTACTCGTGGGCGACGGCCTTCGCCTCGTCGGGGTCCTCGTGGCAGTAGGTGAAGTCCTGCAGCAGCGGCGGCCCGGGCTCGGTGCCGTGGTGCTCGCGGTGCAGGCCCCGCCAGCGGTCGATCGCCTGCGCATGGGTGCCGATGTCGTACTGCATGAACGTCATCATCTGCACGGGCAGCGACGCGATCGCCGGGATCGAGTCGGGCGACATCGCCACGCCGAACAGGCGCCCGTCCAGCGAGCGGCTCGGCCCGGGCCGGACCGCGGTGCGCGGCTGGTGGTAATGGGTGCCGTCGTGCTCGACGATGCCCTCCTCCAGCCCCTTGATGATCATCGGCGCGGCCTCGTCGAAGCGCCCGCGGGCCTCGCCCATGTCGACCCGGAAGGCCTCGTACTCCATCTTGGCCAGGCCGCGGCCCATGCCGAACAGCACGCGCCCGTTCGACAGGTGATCGAGCATGATCACCTTCTCGACCACCCGCAGCGGGTCGTTCCAGGGCAGGATCACCGCGCCGGTGCCGAGCTTGATCCGCTCGGTGCGCCCGGCGAGGTACGACATGATCTGCAGGTTGTCCGGGCACATCGAGTAGTCGTCGAAGTGGTGCTCGGCCGACCAGACCGAGTCGAACCCGTACTGCTCGGCGAGGACCCCGAGCTCGGCGTCGCCGCGGAACACCTCTTCGTCGGTCTTGTCGGAGAACCAGTTCTGGAAGACGAGCAGGACGCCGACGTCCATGGGTTGACCTCCCGGTCGGGTTGAGGAGCTGGGCCGGTCAGCCCAGGAAGACTGCGCGGGTGTGCTCGGTGTCGAGGTACTCCTTGACGCGGCGGATCCGCCCGTCGGAGAGCTCGAAGACGAAGTGGTAGAGGTTGTTGTAGACGCGGCCGGTGGACAGCTCGGCGTACGACTCGGTCTCCGCCGCGACGCGGTCGCCCTCGGCGGTCAGCGCCGTCGGGGTCAGCGCGATCGCGCCGGTGGTCGACAGGGTCGACAGGCCCGCGAGCATCTCGCCGAAGGCGGCCTTGTCCTTCTCCCCCGAGATGCCCTCGATCGTGCCCGCGACCCACCAGGTCGCGTCGTCGGTGAGGAAGCCGAGGATCGCGTCGACGTCGCCCCGGGAGAACACCTCCATGAACTCGGTGACGACGGCCTTGTTGGCGTCTTCCTTGCTGCGGGTGGCGGCCTCGGTGGTCAGGCGGCGGACGCTAGGAACGACGGGCGGGCGACGGAACGTCACGGCGTCGTCACCGTTGGAGGTCCGCACAAAGTCGATGGTCGCGCTCACGCCGTGCCCCCGAACGTTGCCATGAGCCCGCCGTCGACCGGCACGACCGCGCCGGTCATGTAGCTCGCGCCGGCCACCGCCACGACGACGTCGGCGATCTCCTCGGCGCTGCCGGTCCGCCCGGCCGGGATCGCGGCCACGATCCGGTTCCGCGCCGACGTCGAGAGCCCGGCGGTCATGGCCGTGTCGACGAAGCCCGGCACGACGAGGTTGACGCGCACCCCCGCCGGCGCCAGCTCCACGGCCAGCGACCGGGTCAGGCCCGCGAGCCCCGCCTTCGCCGACGCGTAGGCGCTGTCGCCGGGGAAGCCGCGGAAGCCGACGACCGCGCCGACGTTGACGATCGCCGCGCCCGGCGCGAGACGGGGCACGGCGGCGTGGCACACCTCGTAGGCGCCGGTGAGATTGGTGGTCAGCACCTCGTCCCACCGGTGCCGCGCCAGGTCGGCGATGCGCCCGCCGCGGTGCACCCCCGCGCAGTTGACGACGACGTCGACGCCGCCGAGGTGCTCGCGCGCCCGGGCGAGGGCGACGTCGACCGACGCGGAGTCGGTGACGTCCGTGGGGATCTCCAGGACGTCGTCGGACGCGTACGGCTCGGTGGCCGGGGTGCGGGCGAGGACGGCGACGGCGCCGCCGGACTTGGTGACGTGGTCGACGACCGCCCGCCCGATGCCCCGGGTGCCCCCGGTGACCAGCCACCCCCCGGTCACCGTCACCGGCCCGTCTGCTCCCCCGTGGACGACAGGAACGACCGCAGCTCGGCGAGGTAGGTCTCGCGGTCCTCGAGGTGCGGGGCGTGGCCGACGCCGTCGAACGGGACGAGGCGCGCGTCGGGGTAGAGGTCGATCGCGGCCTCGACGCCGGAGAACGCGACGAAACCGTCGCTGCGGCCGTGCAGGACGAGGACCGGCACGTCGAGCGTGCCGATCGTCTTGCGCTGGTCGAGGGTCGCGAGGTCGCGCAGCGAGTCGTCGGCGCGCGGGCCGTTCTCGAGGAACATGCCCCACATCCAGTCGACGACGTCGCTGCTCACGGGCACCGCGCACACCGCCTGGGCGACGCCCTTGAAGGTCGTCGCGCGGTCGGCGGCCGCCCCCGCGAGCACGGCCTCGACGTCGTCGGGGGTGCCGCCGTGCGGCCAGTCCGGCGCCGCCGTGTAGCGGGGGGTCGCGCCGCCGGTGAGGACGAGCCCGCCCGCGGCGGAGCCCAGCCGCGCGACGGCGTCGACGGCGATCGCGCCGCCGAGCGACCACCCGTTGACCACCGGGCGCTGCAGCCCGAGGTGCTCGCACAGCCGCGCGACGTCGGAGCCCATCGCGGCGATCGAGACGTCGGCGAAGTCCTTGTCGGACCGCCCGCAGGCGCGCGAGTCGAGCAGCACGACCTCGTGGCCGTCCGCGCGCAGGGCGGGAGCCACCGTGTCCCACGAGTGCGCCGTGAGCCCCCACGCGTGCACCAGGACCACCGGCTGCCCCGTGCCGGCGTGGTGCTCGAAGTAGATCCGCCGTCCGTCCTCGACCTCGAGGTGTCCCACGTCGTCCTCCCGGTGCTGGTCGTGTGCTCGGTGGAACCTAGGAAGTGGTCGTCGAGGCCCGGGAGCCGTCGGCGGGCGCGGCGTTGTGGGTTCCTCCAACGGTGTCGCGCAGCCGCCGCTTGTCGACCTTCCCGACGCTGGTGCGCGGCAGGGCGTCGACCACCTCGACGCGGTCCGGGCACCACCATCGCGGCACCCGGCCCTCGAGCGCCGCGAGCACCGTGTCGGGGTCGACGCCCTCCGCGCCGGGCACCACCACCGCGACGGGACGCTCCTGCCAGCGCTCGTGCGGCACGGCGACCACGGCCACGTCGGCGACGCCGGGCGCCTCGAGCAGGGCCGCCTCGAGGGCCAGCGAACTGATCCACTCGCCGCCGCTCTTGATGAGGTCCTTGGTGCGGTCGACCACGCGCAGGCGTCCCTCGCGGTCGATCGTCGCCACGTCACCGGTCCGCAGCCAGCCGTCGACGAACGCCTCGGGGCGCTCGCCGCGGTAGTAGCTGCTCGCCACCCACGGCCCGCGCAGCAGCAGCTCTCCGCGGGACACGCCGTCGTGCGGGACCGTCGCGCCGTCCTCGTCGACCAGCCGCCATGCCAGACCGGGCAGGAGGCGGCCCTGCATCTGGATCTGCGCGTACCGCTCCTCGGTCGTCGCGTCGGGTTCCGGGCGCGAGAAGGTCGCCATCGGCGAGGTCTCGGTCATCCCCCAGCCCTGGAACGCGGGCACGCCGAGGTCCTCCTCGACCCCCCGGATCAGCTCGCGGCTCGGGGTGGAGCCGCCGAGCACGAGCGCGCGCAGGCTGCGCAGGTCGGCGCCGCTGCTCCGGGCGTGCGCGACGAGGTCGACGGCGAGCGTCGGGACCATGCCGAGGTAGGTCGCGCGCTCCCGTTCGATGATCGTGGCGACGTCGGGGATCCGCGGGGACGGCCCGGGCAGGATCTGGTCGGCACCCACCATGAGCGCGGCGAACGGGACGCCCCAGGCTCCTGCGTGGAACATCGCGACGAGGTGCACGACCCGGTCCCGGCGGCTGATCGCGTGCCCGTCGGCGAGGCCCGCGGCCATCGTGTGCAGGGAGAGGCCCTTGTGCGTGTAGCCGACGCCCTTCGGCGCGCCCGTGGTGCCGGTCGTGTAGCAGAGGGCGGCGAGGTCGTCCTCGCCGCGCGGTGGCGGGTCGTACACCGGGTCGCCGCCGCTGACGAGATCCTCGTAGCACATCTCCCCCGGCTCCGGATCGCCGTCGAGCACGACGACGCCCATCCCGGGGCGGGCCGCCCGGGCGGGCGCGGCGGCGGGGCGCAGCGCGGCGTCGAGGAACAGCAGCGTGTCCTGCGCGTGCCCGACGACGTAGGCGATCTCGTCGGGGCCCAGGCGCAGGTTCACCGTGTGCAGCACCGCGCCGGCCAGCGGCACCGCGAGGTAGAGCTCGAGGTGGCGGTGGTGGTTGCCGGCGAGCGTCGCCACCCGGTCGCCGGGCCGGACGCCGAGCGCCCGGAGCGCCCCGGCGAGCCGGCGCACCCGCGCGTCGTACTCGCGGTAGGTGCTGCGCCGCACGCAGGTGCCGTCGACGTAGTCGACGATCTCCCGGTCCGGGGCGTGGTCGCGGGCGCGGTCGAGGAACGCGGTGACGAGCAGGCTCACGCCTGGGCCACCGGGGTCGCCAGCCGTTCCCGGACGGCCGGCGCCACCTGGGTCGCCAGCAGCTCGACGCGCCGCGACCCGTGGTCGACCGACTCGCCGGGCAGCTGCGCCCAGAAGTGCACGTCGCGGATCTGCGGGCGGGCGGTGAGCAGCGCGGTGAGCTCGTCGATCGCGGTCGCGGGGTCCCAGAGCGTGAAGGCGCCGGCGGCCACGATCTGGCCCGGGTCCTCGAAGCGCGGCGTCGCGTCCGGCGGCCCGAAGGCACCCCAGGAGATGTAGGTGTTGAGCTGGTCGAGCACCAGCGGCCCGATCTCGGCCCACTCGCGCTCGGGGTCTTCGGCGATCAGCGCCCACTGCCCGGCGTAGATGCGGCCGTGCTCGCGGGGCGTGCCCTGGCGCTCCAGCGCGTCGAGGTACATGTCGTGGTGGTGGTTCTGCGTGGACAGGAAGCCGTCGCCGATGCGCGCGACGCGCTCGATCGCCCGCTCGGCCATGGCGCCGACCAGCAGCTGCGGGGTCTGCTCGGGCACCGGCGTCACCGGCAGGCCCGGGAAGCGGTAGCGCTTGCCCTCGTAGGGCTCGGTCGAGCCCGACCAGGCGCGCCGGATGATCTCGACGCCCTCGGTGAGCAGGCTGGGGCGGTTCTTGATGTTCTTGCCGAACGCCGCGAACTCGCGCTCCCAGTAGCCCTGGCCGACCCCGAGGTCGAAGCGCCCGCCGGTGAGCAGCGAGACGGTCGCGGCGTCCTCGGCGAGCCGGATCGGGTCGTGCAGCGGCGAGACGATGAGGTTGGTGCCCACCCGCATCCGCCGGGTCCGCTCGCCGATCGCGGCGGCGAGCGTGAACGGCGACGGCGTGTACCCGTCGTCGCAGAAGTGGTGCTCGGTGAGCCAGACCGAGTCCAGCCCGATCTCCTCGGCCCAGGCGATCTGGTCGAGCACCTGGCGGTAGAACGTGCTGAACGCCCGGTCGGCGACCGGGTTGCGGAAGTCGTACCAGAGCCCGAACGCCACGTCGCGGTTGTCCATGCGCCCGATGCTGGCGACGACCCGCACGCCGGCGGGACTCCCCCGCCCCCCAGCCGTTGTGGACCTCTCCAAGGTGCGGGGCGCGCGGGACCCGGTGCAGCGAGGGCCTCCCTGGCTGCCTGGCACGCAGCGAACGACGCCCTCGCTCCCCATCCCGGGCGGCCCGGGCGAGCGCGAGGTCAGGGCACGGTCTGAAGCGGGTGCTCCAGCTCGTCGGCGAAGCGGGCGAGCGCGGCGGCGCGACGGGTCGGGACGTGCTCGGTGGGCACCGCGGTCGGCGTGTAGTCGCGCAGCAGGCGCCGGGCGACGCTGACGCGGTGCACCTCGTCGGGCCCGTCGTAGATCCGCGCGGCCCGCGACCACCGGTACATCTGCTCCAGCGGCATGTCGGTGGTGAAGCCGAGCGAGCCGTGGACCTGCACGGCGCGGTCGAGCACGTCGTGGAGCACCTGCGCGCCGTGGTACTTGATCATCGCGATCTCGGTGCGGGCGGCCGGGGCGCCGACCTGGTCGATGCGCCACGCGGTGTGCAGGGTCAGCAGGCGCGCCGACTCGATCGCCGCGGCGCTGTCGGCCACCCAGTTCTGCACCGTCTGCTTGTCGGCGAGCGGTCCGCCGTGCACGGCGATCGACACCGCGCGCTCGGCGAGCATGTCGAACGCGCGTCGGCAGACCCCGATCCAGCGCATGCAGTGGTGGATGCGCCCGGGTCCCAGCCGGCGCTGGGCCAGCGTGAAAGCCTCGCCGCGGCCGCCGAGCAGGTTCCCGGCGGGGCTCCGGACGCCGTCGTAGACGACCTCGCCGTGCGCCCACACCGGGTTCTCGCCGCCCGGGTCGTTCATCAGCCCGAGGTCGCGGACGCGGATGCCCGGCGCGTCCCCCGGCACGAGCAGCATCGACATGCGGTGGTGCGGGTCGGCGTCGGGCTCGGTGACGGCCAGGACGATGTGCAGGTCGCCGCGCGAGGCGTTCCCGACCATCCACTTCCGCCCGGTGATCACCCACTCGTCCCCGTCGCGCTCGGCGCGGGTGGTGAACTGGCGCGGGTCGGAGCCGGTGCCCTGCTCGGTCATCGCGAACGCCGAGAGGATGCGCCCGTCGAGCAGCGGGTCGAGCCAGCGCCGCTTCTGCTCCTCGGTGCCGGCCAGCGCGATCAGCTCGGCGTTGCCCGAGTCCGGCGCCTGGCAGCCGAAGACGAACGGCGCGAGCTCGCTGCGCCCGAGCACCTCGTGCAGCAGGCCGAGCTTGAGCTGGCCGTAGCCCTGCCCGCCCAGCTCGGGGTCGAGGTGCGCCGCCCAGAGGCCCCGTTCCTTGACCCGCGCCTGCAGGGGCTGCGCGAGGCGGCGGAAGGAGGCGTGGTCGAGGTCGAGCACCTCGAGCGGGTAGATCTCCTCCTCCAGGAAGGCGCGCGCCCAGTCGAGCTCCGCCGCGAACTCCGGCTCCGTCGAGAAGTCCCAGGCCATGACCCGGACGCTAGGGAGCGCGGATCGGGGCGGCGATGTGACGCCCGCCCGGCGTTGGAGGTCCCTCCAAGTCGCTCAGACGACCCCGCGGGCGCGCAGGTCGGCGCGCGCGGCGGCGTCGATCCCGATCTCGGCGAGCACCTCGTCGGTGTGCGCGCCGAGCGGCGGGCCGAGGTGGTCCACGCGCGGCTCGACGCCCGACAGGCGCGGCACCGGCATCTGCACGAGCAGGCTGCCGAGCTCGGCGTCGTCGACGCGCCGGAACACCTCGCGGGCGACCATCTGCTCGTCGGCGACGAGGTCGGCGACGGTGTACACGGGGCCCGCGGCGATCTCCTCGGCCGCGAACACCGCCATCGCCTCCTCCTGCGTGTGCCGCGCGACCCACGCCGCGACGACCGCGTCGACCTCGCCGGCCCGGGCGAGGCGCCGCTGCGGGTCGGCGAAGTCCGGGTCCTCGGCGAGGTCGGGGCGCCCGATCGCGCGGAACACGCGCAGGGCCACGGTCGGCGCGCTGCCCGACATCGCGATCCAGCGGTCGTCGGCGGTGCGGTAGGTGTTGCGCGGCGCCGAGATGTCCCAGCGGTTGCCCATGCGTCCCGGGACGGTGCCGGTGGTGTCCCACGTCAGCAGCGACTGCTCGATCAGCCGGGCCAGCGGGTCGACGAGGTTCACGTCGATCAGGCGGCCGTCCCCGCCGCGGACATCGCGCTCGTACAGCGCCGTCATCACCGCGTACGCCGCGGTCAGCGACGCCACCCCGTCGGCGAGCATGAACGCCGGCAGGGTCGGCGGTCCGCCGGGCTCGCCGGTGAGGTGCGCGAACCCGCTCATCGCCTCGCCGACGGTGCCGAAGCCCGGGTACTCGGCCTTCGGTCCCTCGAGCCCGAAGCCGGTGACGTGCAGCATCACCAGCCGCGGGTTGTCCGCGCGCAACCGCTCGTGGTCGAGCCCCCAGCGCCGCAGGGTCGCGGGCCGGGTGTTCGCGACGACGACGTCGCAGCTCGCGGCGAGGCGGCGGGCGAGGTCCTGGCCGTCGGGGGTGCGCAGGTCGATCGTCACCGAGCGCTTGTTGCGGGCCACGCTCTTCCACATCACGCCGACGCCGTCGCGCTGCACACCCCAGCCGCGGATCGCGTCGCCGACCCCGGGCGGCTCGAGCTTCACCACGTCGGCACCGAACTCGCCCAGGTACGTCGCGGCGAGCGGCCCGGCCGCGAGCGAGGCCATGTCGAGGACGCGGAGTCCGGAGAGGGGGAGCGGCACGCGATCACGGTAGCCGGGCGCAGAGTTCGTCAGACTCAACTGAACAGTCTAGACTGGCTATCGTGACGGAGACCCGGGAGCTGAGCGCGTCGGCGGTGCGGGCGGCGCACGAGGTGCGCGTCGTGGTCGGGCGGCTGCGCCGGCGTCTGCGCGAGTCGCACCAGGCCGGGGAGCTGACGCTCACCCAGACCTCGCTGCTGAGCCGTCTCGAGCGCGAGGGCCCGCGCACCGCCAGCGACCTGGCCGCCGCCGAGGGCATCCGCCCGCAGTCGGTCGCGGCGTCGACGGCCGTGCTCGAGGAGCGCGGGCTGGTGACGCGTCGCCCCGATCCCGACGACGGCCGCCGGCAGCTGCTCACCATCTCCCCGCGCGGCCGGGAGCTGATCGACAGCACGCGCGCCGCCCGCGAGGAGTGGCTGGCACGGGCGCTGCACGAGCGCCTCACCGACGACGAGCGCGGCACCGTCCTCGCGGCGATGGAGCTGCTGGACCGGGTGACCGACCGGTGACGACGGCCCTGCAGCGGCTCAGCCCGAGGGCATCCCCGCCGGAGGGGTTCGACCGCCGCCTCGTCGCGCCGATGGTGCTCGGCGCGATCCTCAACCCGATCAACTCGACCATGATCGCGGTGGCCCTGGTCCCCATCGGGATCGCGCTCGGCGCTCCGCCCGCGCAGACCGCCTGGCTCGTCTCCGGGCTCTACCTCGCCACCGCGATCGGCCAGCCGGTGGTCGGGCGCCTGGTCGACCTGTTCGGCGCGCGCCGGCTCTTCCTCGCCGGCGCGGCGCTCATCGGGGTCGGCGGCGTCCTCGGCGCGCTCGCCCCGTCGATCGCGGTGCTCGTGATCGCCCGGGTGCTGCTCGGGCTGGGCACGTGCGCGGGCTACCCGGCGGCGATGACGCTGATCCGGGGCGAGGCCGACCGCACCGGCCGTGACAGCCCGGCCGGGGTGCTGACGGTCCTCGCGGTGGCGACGCAGACGGTCGCGGTGATCGGCCCGACGCTCGGCGGCTTCCTCATCGCCGTCGGGGGCTGGCGGGTGACGTTCACCGTCAACATCCCGCTCGCGATCGCCTGCCTCGTGCTCGGCGCGCTCTACCTGCCGCGGTCGACGGCGGCGCGGCGGGGCGTCCGGGCCGTCGCCCGCGCGGTCGACCCGCTCGGCGTCGCCCTGTTCGTCGTCACGCTCGTGTCCCTGCTGCTGTTCCTCACCCACCTGCACGCGGACCTGTGGTGGCTGCCGGTCCTCTCGGTCGCGGCCGGTGCGGGGCTGACGTGGTGGGAGCTGCGCGCGCCGCTGCCGTTCCTCGACCTGCGCCTGCTCGGCGGCAACCTCCCGCTGCTCGCGACCTACGCCCGCTCGCTGCTCGCCGCGATCTCGTCGTACGCGTTCCTCTACGGCTACACGCAGTGGCTCGAGGAGGGCCGCGGGCTCTCGCCGCAGGTCACCGGGCTCGTGCTGCTGCCCGTGTTCGGCGCGGCGATCGTCGTGTCGTCCGTGACGGGGCGGCGGCGCGAGATCCGCGGCAAGCTCGTCGCGGGCGCGGTCGGCCAGGTCGTCGTCGCGGCGCTGCTGCTCCTGCTCGACGCGGGCAGCGTGCTCTGGCTGATCCTCGCGGTCTCGCTCGTGGCCGGGCTGCCGCAGGGCCTGAACAACCTGGCCAACCAGAACGCCGTCTACTACCAGGCCGACCCCGCGCGGCTCGGGTCGTCGGCCGGGCTGATGCGCACGTTCTTCTACCTCGGCGCGATCATCGCCTCGGCCACCACCGGGATCGTGTTCCGCGACGGCGCCACCACCGCGGGCATGCACGAGCTCGCGATCGTCATGCTCGCCGCGGCCGCGGTGTTCCTCGTGCTCACGCTCGCCGACCGCTCGCTGGCGCGCGTGGTCCAGCGCGTGGACACGCCCGATCCCGCCTGAGTGGGCTCAGACGCGGGTGACCCTCGCGGGCGTCGTCCACGGGGAGGCGCACCGTGGGCAGCGCGGCCCGCGCCTCGCGTCGCGACTCGACGGCCAGGATCGCGCGGTGGGCCCGCGGGACGAGGTCCGCGTCGGCGCGGTCGAGGGCGGCGGTGAGCCACCGCAGGGCGCCGCCGTCCCAGCGCCCCGGCTCCGGGGTGTACGCCGCGGAGCGCTCGGCGAGCGTGACGCCGAGCCGGTAGAGCACCTCGGGCTCGAAGTCGTCGGGGGGCACCTGGGTCGCGAGCCACAGCGCCACCTGCCCCTCGCCGCGGGCCAGGGCGACCCGCGCGACGCGGGCCCGGTCCTCGGTGCCGAGCCGGTGCCACAGGTCGCGGGCGAGGTCCTCGGAGACCGCCCAGCCGCCGGTGTCGCCGTCGGCGAGGTGGGAGAACAGGCGGTCGGCGGCGAGCCGGGTCCGGCCCCGGGCGCCGGGCACCGCGCGCAGCACGCGCAGCCCGCCGTGGTCGGCGCGCAACAGGTCGCGCACCGTGCGCCGCAGCTCGCCCGGGTCGGTGGGCGGCGCGCCCACGGCCGCAAGGGACAGCGGGGCGACCTCGGCGAGCAGGGCGGGGGTGAGCGGGAGCGGGACACCGAGGCGCTCCCAGTCGACGGCCGCGCGCAGCAGCCCGAGCGGGACACGCGACGACCAGCCGACCGGGTCGAGCACCGCGCGCGCCCGCGCCACGGGGCGGACGTCCTCACCGATCGGGCGCCCGGCCGGCATCTCGACCCCCGCCGCCTCGAGGCGGGCACGCGTCGGGGCGGCCAGGGAGGCGCCGAGGAACGTGCGCCGGGTGGTCAGGACGAGCCGGACCCCGCCGCCGAGCGCGCCGAGCACGGCGTCGTCGACCTGGTCGAGCAGGGCGGGCGGGGCGTCGTCGGCGGCGATGACGACCGGCCGCGCGCGGGTGGCGATCGTCCGCGCGGTGCCGACGAGAGCCGCGAGGTCGACGGCGTGCGGGTCGGTGACGGGCAGGAGCAGCCGGTCGCCGAGCATCCGGCGCAGCGCGCGGTGCAGGGCGCGCGAGGAGCCGGCGAGGCGGTCGCCGACCACGACGACGAGCGGCCGGTCGGCCCCGAGCGCGTCCTCCAGGACGTCGTCGACCACGCGCGGGCGGTACGGCGCCGAGGCCTGCGCGTCGTGCACCCCGAGGAGCTCCGGGCCCGCCTCCGCCATCGGCGTGGGCGCCCGGGACCCCTCGCGTGCTCTCACCACCACCGAAGTGTCAGGAGAACATCACCGGAGAACCAGTCACCGATGTGGTTGTCACCCGTTTGCTCGGCGCGTCACGACAGGACGAGGCGTCGGACGGGTCTTGGATCCGCACCCCCCGGCCGACGCCACCCGAGCGAGTGGCCGCCGGACCACGATCGGGGCCCGGGCCCGGGCCACACCGTGATCGCGAGCCGACCACCGACCCGGTCTCCGTCCGTTCCCGGACCTTTCCCACGGGTGTGAACCCGTTCACCGTGGCAACCCTGCGTCCTACGCCGATCAGCTCAGCGTGAGGGAGCGCTGGGCCCACGGAGGTGCCCCATGGGACGTCACAGCCGCTCCGACCCGACCGCCGCCGCCAGCGAGCCGGTCCGCCCACGGCGGATCGCCCTGGCCGTCCGGCACACGATCCCGGCACCCGCCGTCTCGCCGGGTGCCGACATCACCACCCTGACGATCCGCCCCCTCGGACCCGCAGCGGCGCTGCGCGCGGACACCGCGGTCCCGCCCGCCGGGCCGCCGGCACGGCTGAGCCGCCGCGACCGGCGAGCTGCCCGCCACGAGGAGGCCGAGCGGGCCGCGCTCGCCGCTCGGATCGGCCGCGCGCAGCGGCGGAACCGTCAGGTGGCCGCGTCGGGCGTTCCCGCGCCCCGTTCCGCGGACCCCTCGTCGATCAGCGGACCGCTCTCGATCGACGCCGTCGCGGCGGCGCGTCCACCCTGGAGCGCCGGCAGCTAGAGGACCGCAGCCGCTCGGCCACCGAGCTGCGCGCACTGCCGCACGGAACACTGGTGGGCCCGCCGCGCCCGCCCGGCCCGCCGGTGGCTACTGGTCCTCGTCGGTGCGGAAGTCGTCCGGGGTCGCGTCGGACAGGGCGCGGCGCAGCGCCTCCACCTCGTCCTCGACGTCGGCGGGCGGCGTCGGTGACGACGGGTCGGCCTCGTCGGGCTCGTCCTCGGTGCCCCCGACCGTCGCCACCGCGTTCGCGGGCAGCGCGGCCTCGGCGAGCACGTCCTCGGACGCGTCGATCGGGCAGCCCTGGTGCACGGCCAGCGTGACGGCGTCGCTCGCGCGGGCGGACACCGATCGTGTGCCGCCGTCGGCGGTGACCAGGTCGAGCTCGGCGTGGAACTGGCCGTCGACCAGGGCGGTCAGCCGCACGCCGGTCAGCTGCGCACCGAACGCCTCGACGGCGTCGAGCAGCAGCCGGTGGGTCAGCGGGCGCGGCAACGTGGCCGCGACCTCGGCGGCCGCGAGCGCCGTCGCCTCGGGCGCCCCGATCCAGATCGCGAGGTAGCGCCGTCCCCCGCTCTGCTCACGCAGCAGGAGCACCGGGTCCTCGCTCCCCTGCTCCTGCCCCACACCGGCGACCTCGACCACAGCCATGCCCCCACTATCCGCTCGCCCGCCACCCGACGTCGACCGCGCCCTCACCTGTGAGCGAACTCCGGGGTCATGACCCCCAAGTCCGCTCACAGGGGCCGTTCGGCTCAGCGCGCCGCGCTCATCCCCTGGGCCAGGCGCGTGACGGCGGTGCGGGTCTCCTCGATGGCGCCGATGCACCGCGGGGTGTCGGCCGGCGTGGCGCCGGTCGCGCATCCCCCGCGCACGAAGTGCTCGTGCCCGGTCCGCACCGCGAGTGCCGGATCGGTGATCTCCCGGTCGTCGGGACGCGCGCCGGCCGCGGCGTTCCCGACGTTGAGCACCTCTTCCTCCCACCGCGCGCACACCGGCCACTGCCGTGTCAGGTCGGCGACCGTGTAGCAGGGGTCCTGCTGGACGAGCCGGAGCTTGGTGCGCGCCGCCTCCAGCGACCCGTCGGGCCGCGCGGCGGGCGCGGACGTGCCCTCGGTGTACTCGCTCGAGCAGCCGGCGAGCGCGAGCACGGCGAGGAGCAGCCCGACGACGACCCGCCCCGATGCGACCACCGGGTTACGGTCGCAGGGCCGCGGGGGCGTCGCCACCGCGGCACGTGCGGTGTCAGCCCGCCGCCGCCGGGAAGTCCGTGTCGCTGCCCAGCGCTTCGACGGCGTCCACCTCGGCCAGCCGCGTCGTGTAGGTCTGCCGCACGTTCTCGAACGCGTTCGGGCCGAGCGGGAGGCGCAGGGGCGGGTCGGCCAGGTCGGCGACCTCGAGCACCACCTGCGCGGCCCGATCCGGGTCGCCCGGCTGGGTGCCGTGGAGCTTGAGGAACTTCTCGCGGGACTCGTCGAGCACCTCCGCGTACTCCGGCATCGGCTCCGGCCGCGCCGGCGAGCGGCCGGCGAAGTCGGTGCGGAACGGCCCCGGCTCGATCATGGTCACCTTGATCCCGAAGCCCTTGACCTCGGCCGCGAGCCCCTCGGACATCCCCTCGAGCGCGAACTTCGTCGCCGAGTAGATCGACCCCCCGAGGGCCGAGCGCACGCCCGCGAGCGACGACATCTGGATCACGTGACCCGACCCCTGCGCGCGCATCACCGGCAGCACCGCCCGCGTGACGGCGAACGGCCCGAACACGTTGACCGCGAACTGGTCGCGGATCTGCTCCTCGGTGAACTCCTCGAACGCCCCACGGCTGCCGTACCCGGCGTTGTTGACCACGACGTCGATGCGCCCGAACTCGGCGACCGCGTACTCGACCGCCGCGGCCACCTGCCCGTCGTCGGTGACGTCGAGGGTCGCGACGCGCGCCCGCTCCGGCGCGAAGGCCGCGAGGTCGGCGATGTCGTCCACGCGGCGTGCGGTCGCGACGACCCGGTCGCCGCGCTCCAGCGCGGCCCGCGCGATCGCGCGCCCGAACCCGGTGCTCGTCCCGGTGATGAGCCAGACCCGCCCGGCCCCGTCCTGCGGCGACATCGCCGTCTCCTCCCACTCCTGAAATCCCCCGACGGTCTCGCCGTCGAGTCTGCCCGTCGTCGGACCGGTGGCTCCGGAGACGGCGCTCACCCCATCCGCACGATCTCCGACGTCCCGAAGCGGCGCGCGACGAGGTGCTTCACCCCGCACGGGAAGTCCTGCTCCGAGACGTGTGCCGCGGCGAGCGCGCGCTGGGCGGCGGCGTCGCCGGCTCCACGCAGCGCTCCGGCTTGGCGTTGGCGAGCGCGAGGATCGCCCCGGCCCCGCGGAGTGCGGGCGATGACGGCGTCGACGCCCGTGTCGCGCGCCGAGGCGGTGAGACGGGCGGTCTGGTGCGCGGACGACGACCCGGTCCCGCCCACGACCACGGCGTCGGGCACCGCCGCCCGCACCGAGGCGAACAGCGCGAGCCGCTCGGCGTCGTCGAGGGCGTCGGCTTCGCCGGTGGTGCCCGCGACGACGATCGCGGTGGCGCCGAGCTCGACGAGCTGCGCGGCGAGCTTGCCGGTCCCGTCGTGGTCGACCTGCCGCGCGTCGTCGAACAACGTCACGAGGGCGACGCCGACGCCGGTGAACACGGGCTCGGCCATGGCTGACCTCCTGCTCGACGGGAGCGAACTCCGGGCTGTCGGGCCCTCAAGTCGCTCACGCGGCGCCGACGCGCGAGAGGTGTCCCGGTGAGCGGGCCGCCCGGCACCGAGTCACCTCCGACGGCGCAGGCTCTGGTTGCGGGCCAGCTCGCGCCGCAGCTCGGCGATCCGCCGCTCGTTGGCGCTGAGCTCACGGCGGTGGAGCTGCTGCCCGAGCAGCATCCCGAGCGCGAAGACGGTGCCGGCCGCGACCAGCACGACGATCGTCACCATGACGGCCCCCTCGCCTCGAGCACCACGCCGTGCGTGCCGAGAGGAGCGGCACCCGAGGGACGTTCGTCGCCGGGCGAACCGCCCGTCACCAGCACGAGCACCCCGAGCAGCAGCACCCCGACGAACGCCACCGCGATGAGCCACAGCAGCACCCGCCACAGCGCGACCAGCACGGCCGCCGCCAGGAACACGGCAACGATCGCCCCGCTCGCTCCGCCGGACGGCGCCTCCTGCACCGTCCGGTCGGCCTCGGCGGCGTGCGCCGACGGCGCCGCCGCGAGCGCACCGAGCGTCGCGATCCCGAGGATCACCGACGCCCAGCGCCCCACCTGCGTCCCGAGCACCTTCATCCCCGACCCCGCCTCCCGGGAGTGCCTCGCCCGACCTCTACGGCCCGAGGACTGACCCGACCTCATGGTGTGGACGACGTCATATGTCTGTCAAGCTGCAACAGATGTCCGACATCATGTTCGACGCAGTGTGGTCGGACAGCAGACCACTGCTTCCGAAAACGGACGTGAAGCGGTACGTTGTCCGACATCGTTCATCCCGCGAGTCGCCGCGGCGGACCACCGACGACGCATGCCAGCCGCTGCTCTGCCGTCAGGAGTTGTCGTGACCGACGAGATCCCCCCGGGGCGCAGCGAGGACGAGGACGATCCCCGCTGGGAGCTGCCGAACGAGCGCAAGCCGGTGCCGGAGCTCGTCAGCGACCGCGTCGCCGAGCTCGTCCGGACCGGTGAGCTGCTCCCCGGCGAGCGCCTGCCGACCGAACCCCTCCTGGCCCGTCGCTTCGGGGTCGCGCGCAGCTCCGTCCGCAGTGGTCTCCAGCGACTTCAGGCCCGCGGCGTCGTCGAGGTCAACCGAGGACGCGGCTGGTACGTCGCCGACGACCCGCACCCGCAGGTGCCGCCCATCGACGACCCCGACGCTGAGCGGGCGTTCGACGACCTCGAGGTGATGGAGGTGCGCATCGCCCTCGAGGGCATTGCGGCCGCGCTCGCCGCGTCTCGGGCGCGGAGCGTGCCAGGCAAGGTCGACGAGATCGCGAAGCGCAGTCGGGAGCACCGGGAGGCCGCGCACGACGACCCGGACGCGTTGCTCCGGACCGACAAGGCGTTCCACCTCGCGGTGGTCGACGCGGCCGGCAACGACTACCTGACCGCCGTGTACGGATCGCTCGTGCCGCGTGTCGACGGCTGGCGCCGCGAGAGCTTCACGACGCCCGAGGTGCACGACCGTTCAGCCACTGAACACGACCAGATCGCCTTCCAGATCCGACGCGGCGACGAGGTCGGCGCGCGGATGACGATGACGGGGCATCTCCTCGGGCACTACCGCGCACTGTCGCGGGAGCTTGAACGGGATGTGGACCCTGCGAGCTTCCCGGCCTATGTCGACGCGACGGACGCGCCGATCTGGCAGAAGGACTGACGAGCAAGACCCCTTGCCCTTCGACGGTTGAACATGCGGGCTCTCGCACTCAGGATGGACGTCAGCCACCTGGGGGAGGCTCTCGACAGTGCCTGGTCGGTTGTCACGTCGCAGCAGACGCGTGTCTCTGCGCCAATTGCGCCTCCTCGCCGTCGGCGCAGGCCTCGTCGCGGTGCTCGGGATGGTGCTGCTCCTCCTCGGCGCGAACCCCAGACTGACGAGCGTCGCGTGGGCGCTGGTGGCGTTCGGGACCGTCGGACTGGTAGCCGCCACCCTGGTCGGGATCGTGCGCCGGGAACTGCGCCACGAGGCGACGCGCCTCGTCGACACCGTCGCGCAAGGGATCCTCGAGGTCCTCCCACCCGCCGAGATCCTGGGGCCGCTCCTCGACCGTGTGTACGGACCGTCCGAGCACAACCGGGCCATCCTGACCTCGGTGCTCGGCGGCGCCGGTCTCGCCACGGACGGGTCGGACCTGACGATCAGCGAGCACACCGACGTCGTCTGCCGTCTGAACCGCGTGGACGACGTCTACTTCCAGCTCGTGATGGAAGTCGACTACGCGTTCCGGCGCCGAGTCCCCGCGTCGACGTTCGTCTTCTTCGCGACCTCCGACCCCGTGCTCCGCGATTCCATCGTGGTCGGCAGCACCCAGTCGCTCTTCGAGCTCTGGTTCGTCTCCGACGACGCGAAGACCCCGGTGTTCGACGACTCCGTCGAGAGCATGCGGGCCTCGGTCCGACTCGGGATGACGTACGTCGACGGGGACAACGACAGACATGAGATCACCGATGTCGCACCGGCGCTCCGGGAGATCCACAGTCCGGACTGGCCGAAGTACTTGTCGTTCTTCCGCGGTGGGACTGCGGGAGGTACCCAACTCGACCATCGGCATTATCTCGCAAAACTGCGAATGTTCGAGGTTGACCTGTCAACGCTCGTAACACCTGGTACGCACTCGTACCGCATTCTTGGAATCCATGTCCGCTCGACGACCCTGCAGCTCCTCGACAACCGTTCGTGCTTTTGGCACCCGCCCTATCCGTGCTTCGTCCGCACGATCGGCTTCGACACGAGCGGGCTCGACGTCGGAACCCCTCAGGACGAACTCTTTCGCGTCCACCCGTTCACGAGCCGCTCAGACGCCGGCCCTCTGCGCTGGGTATCCTCAGACGAAGTCAGGAGGGTTGAACTCAATACATGGTGCGTTCCGGGAAACGGGGTTCATTTCATGTGGCGCGAGGAGCACACGTGTTCGGTCCCGCCCGCCGACCAGCACGGGCGGGACCGAACGCACGATAATCAGCTGCCGCCCGGAATGCGCTGAAGGCCGAGGCCTGGAGGAAGGACCGCGGGCCGGTGGAATGACCCACCGGGAAGGTTCCGCACGCTGGGCGCGGACAGGCGCGAGCCCCCAGGACACGTGGTGGGCACCGGAATGGTGCGCGACGGGGCCAGCTTGATCTCTCGCATCGAGTGGATCCTCCTAGCGACGGACGAGTATAGAGGTCCTGGGCAAGGTAGCGCACCCCTGCGAGGCAGGACTCAGCGGATCGCCCAGACGCGCGAATTATTCGCCCGACTCGGCGACTTCCCCATCGTCGGACCTCCTCCGGTTTCCGGAACCCAAGAAGGGCTCACTCGTCCCGTCCGGTATCGCGCGCCCCACGAGTCTCCGCGATGTCGGCGTGTCAGGCTGACCACACCGAGACGTGAGCGTTCATGCGCAGAGGCCCCGCACCCGGAACCACCGCCCCGAGCGCGTCCCCTCCAGTCGTTCCAGTCCGGCCTCGGGGAACCACGGTCGGGCCCGTTCGGCGGTGACGACGACCCACCGCCGGGCGACCGCACGCGCGAGCGCGACCCATTCCGGGGTCAGCGGGGTCGGGACCGTGTGGTCGCGGGCGAGAGCGAAGCCGTGGTCGGACGCCCGCGGGTCGACGAACATCGGGTCCAGCAGGACCACGTCGACGGACGCGCCGGCCGCGGCCCTGTCGGCGAGCACCTGCCGCGAGTCGCCATAACGGACGCGCACCGGCGCCGACACCGCCCGCGGCACGTCGCCGGCGAATCCCTCGGCGGCGAGGATCGCGAGCACGAGGTCCGCCTCGACGCCCTCCACCGCGCCCTCGGGCCCCAGCACCCACGCCGCCACGAGCGTGTCGCGACCGAGGCCGAGGGTCGCGTCGAGCACCCGGTCGCCGGGGCGGAGCTCGGCCGCCCGCACCAAGGGGTCGCTCTGCCCGTGGCGCAGGGCGCGCAGCCGCTTCGCCGCCGTGCCCTGGTGGAACGTCAGGCGTCCGCGCCCCGACTCGGCGACCAGCCCCTCCGCGGTGCACACGAGCGCGGTCCCTGCCTCGCCGCGCGCCGCGGCGACCGAGCCGCGGTGGCGCTCGACGAGACGCAGGCCCCAGCGCTCGGCGAGGTCCTGGGCCGCGGCGCGCACGGCGTCGGACGGCGACTTGCTCGTCGTCACCACGACCTCGTGTCCCACGCCCCGGCATGGTGCCCGACCGGGACGCTCCGTCAGCGCCGCGGCGGCGCCGGCGGTCGCGGCGGCCCCGGCACCGGGCGCGTCGGTTCCGGCGGCGGGACGTTCCTCGGCGGGGACGACACGCGCGGTGCGTCCGGCGCGGGACGGGACCGCCGCCGCGACGGCCACGCGATCACCGCCGCCATCGCGAGCATGATCAGCGAGAGCAGGTCGGCGGTCGTCACGCCGTGCCGGCGGGTCAGTTCGAGCAGCACGTCGCCCTCGACGGGCTTGTTGATGCCCACCCAGATGATCGCGGCGACCACGAGCAGGGCCGCCAGGAGGAGACGCCGCACCGAGAACACCATGCTCCGAAGACGTCCGCGGGCCACCCATCGTTCCCCGGGACGACATCCGTCACGTCAGTGCTCGAGGACCAACCGCAGCAACAGGACGAACAGCCCCAGCACGCCCGCCCCGACGGCGCCGCGCACCGCCCCCGAGACGCGGTGCTGCGCGCGCCACCCGCCGATGCCGCCGATGACGACGAGGAACGCGAGCCCGAGCCAGATGACGGCGTCGATGGCGGTCACGGGGCCGTAGAGCCCGCTCACGCCGCCCACGACGACGACGAGCAGCGGCACGACGCCGAGCAGGAGGAACTGCGACGAGTGGCGCGCCAGCCGCCGCAGCTCCGCCCGCGTCGGGGGCGGCTCGTCCTGGCGCGCGCGTCGGGCCAGCCGGCGGGAGAACAGGTGCGCGGCGAACGCCGCCACGAGCGGGCCGAGGATGAGCTGCCCGGCCACGATGAAGTCCTCGATGCCGTCGTCGAGCGCGACCACGAGCACGGTCATCAGCACGACCGTCCCCTCCACGCCGATCTCGACGTCGAGGCGCAGCGGCCCCCACCGCACCACCGGCATGTCGCCCACGGGGCGCCATCCTCCCCGGGCGGCAGCGGCGGGCGCGGTCAGCCCACCGACCGGGTGATCAGGGGTCCATGGCGAGCACGTCGCGGATGCCCTGGTCGATGAACGCGGTGTCCTCGAGGTTGTCGCCGCCCCCGGCGAAGTGGCCCCAGACGCCCGGGATGACGCGTACCTCGCCGCGTCCGATGTGCTGCGAGGCCCACTGCTCGTCCTCGGGCGGGAAGTACAGGTCCTTCTCCGCGGGCATCGACAGCAGCGGGCATCGGATCGAGTTGAGCGCGGCCACGGTGTCGCCGTCGAAGCCGGGCGTCTGCCCGACGTCGCCGTGGAACCAGGTCCAGGCCATCGCGAGCAGGTTGTTCGGGTCGCGCTCGTCGAGCCAGAAGCCTTCCCAGAAGTCGACGAGGAAGTCCTCCAGCGACGAGGCGCCGAGACGTCGCCACTCCTCCTGCCAGTAGAAGGCCTGCGAGAACCCCCACCCGGCGTAGACCCGGGCGAACGCCCGGATCCCCTTCTCGGGGAGGCGGCGGTACCAGCCCTCCTCGAACGCCGCGTCGGCCCGCAGCGCCGCGGTGATCGACTCGAGGAACACGCGGTTGTGCGGGCTCGTCACGCTCGAGCCGCAGAACGGCACCGCCCGCTGCACCATCTCCGGGTGGCTGACCGCCCACTGGTAGGTCTGGCCCGCGCCCATCGACCACCCGGTCACGAGCGCGAGCGAGGAGATCCCGAAGTGCTCGGAGACGAGCTTGTGCTGGCACTCGACCTGGTCGTAGAAGGTGATTTGCGGGAAGCGCGCCCGGTCGTAAGGGGGCGGGGTGTTGCTCGGTGACGACGAGAGCCCGTTGCCCAGCATGTTCGGCACGATGATGAACAGCTCGTCGGGGTTCAGCGCCTTGTCCGTGCCGATCAGCCACTCGTTGTCGGTGTGCCGGCCCGAGTACCACGTCGGGTAGACGACGGCGTTGCTCCGCTCGGCGTTGAGCGTGCCGTACGTCTTGTACGCGAGCTTCGCGTCCCGCAACGTCGCCCCGCGCTGGAGGACGACGTCGCCGAGATCGAAGAGCTCGTGGTCGGTGGGGATGGGCATGAGCAGTCTCCCGTCGAGCGGTCGAGAAGCTTTCCCCGGAAACTAGTCGGACCACGTCAAGCGTCAAGACCCGCAGAGCGCCTCGGTCGCGGTCCGCGCGATCCACGCCTCCCACCGCGCGGGGCTCCAGCCGCAGAGGTGGACGAGCCGGTGCGCGGTCTCGGGCGCGAGGAGCGTCCACAGCACGTCGCGGGCCTCGGCGACGGTGACGCCCTCGCGCAGGCCGAAGCGCTCGGCGAGCCAGCCCGCGACGACCCCGGTGCCGGCACGGCGCTCCGCCTCGATGGTCTCGACGAACGCCCGGACCTGCGCATCCAGCTGCGGCGCGTCGATGTACACGGTGACGAGCAGCGGCCCGGCGCGCTCGAGCATCTGGCGCCCGACCTGCGCGTAGATCGCCAGGGCCGTCGCCGCGTCCGGCGCCGAGCGCATCGCGACGGCGTGCGGGCGCTCGGTGATCGGCACCGGCACGTCGTCGCCCGCCAGCGCCACGTCGTAGACGGCCTTGAGGACCTCGGCCTTGCCGCCGACGACGTTGTAGACGGTCTGCGTGCTCACGCCGGCGCGGTGGGCGATCGCGTCGACGGTCGCCCCCGCGTAGCCGCGGCGCACGAACAGGTCGCGCGCCGCGGCGAGGACGCGCCGGCGGGTCTCGCGGACCTGCTCGGCGCGCGGCGCGTGGGCCGGGGGCGACGCTCGCCCCCGGCCCGGGACTCCGGTCACCACGACAGGTTGCCCTGCTCAGGCGCCGGCGGACAGGAATTCCGGGGGCGGCGCCGGGGTCGGCAGCGCCCCGCACTGCCACAGCGCGCCCAGCTCGTCGCGCACGCCCCAGTGCTCGGCGAGCAGCCCGTCGCGCACGACGTAGAGGTGCATCGTCTCCATCGCGAACGGCCGGCCCGTCGGCGGGAAGCCGAGGTGGTCCGACGTCGAGACGCCGTGCACGATCGCCCGCGCGGCCACCCAGTCGCCCTGCGCGACCACCTGCGCCACCTCGTAGCGGACGCGCAGCACGTCCTTGAGCCACCGCATGGTGCCGACGTAGGCCTCGCGTCCCCGTGGCATCCAGGGCGGGGCGCCGTGGTCGACGAAGTCCTCGGTCACGAGGTCGCCGATGCGCTCGATCTCGCCGGCCTCGAAGTGCGCGATCACCTGCCGGGCGAGGGTCTCGGCGCTGGTCATGGTCTGTGTGTTCGTCATGGAACGAGGTTCGACCGGGACCGGGCGGCACCGCCACGATCATGGAGGAACCGGGGTCGCCGTTCCACCGGGCTGCGCGGTGCCGACGGACCTAGGGTCCCGGCGTGACGCTCTGGCACGCGGTGCTGATCGCCGTCGCCGGCGTGTGGGCCGGGACCATCAACACCGTGGTCGGGTCGGGGACGCTGGTCACGTTCCCCGTGCTCGTCGCCCTGGGATATCCGCCGGTGACGGCGACGACGTCGAACGCGATCGGGCTGGTCCCGGGCTCGATCACCGGGGCGTGGGGCTACCGCCACGAGATCACGGGAGCGCGCCGGCAGCTCGTGTCGTGGTCGGTGTGCTCGGCGCTGGGGGCGATCGGCGGCACGGCGCTGCTGCTCTCCCTGCCCGAGGACGCGTTCGAGACGATCGTGCCGTTCCTGGTCGGGATCGCCCTGGTGCTCGTCGTCCTGCAACCGCTGCTGACGCAGCGGCTCAAGGCGAAGCCGGCGGCGACCCGCCGCACCTGGCCGCTCTACCCGCTGATCTTCCTCGTCGGCGTCTACGGCGGGTACTTCACCGCCGCGCAGGGGATCCTGCTGGTCGGCGTCATGGGGCTGATGCTCACCGAGCCGCTGCAGCGCCTCAACGGCTACAAGAACGTGCTCGCCGCCGTGGTCAACGTCGTCGCCGGCGCCGTCTACGCCGCCGTCGCGCCGATCAGCTGGCCGGTCGTCGCGATCCTCGCCGTCAGCTCCACGATCGGCGGCCTGCTCGGCGCGCGCATCGGGCGCCGGCTCTCGCCGACGGTCCTGCGCGCCGTGATCGTCGTGGTCGGGCTCGTCGCGATCGTGCGGCTGGTCCTGGAGTGACCTAGGGCGTGTCTCTTGGATCACGACCGGGACCAGAGCACGAGGCTGGCGAG
>NZ_JAQZAL010000004.1 GCF_028737205.1 Actinomycetospora lutea
TCGACCAGCTCAAGGCGCCCGGGGACTCACCGAGCTCGGGGACCTCGGCGCACAGGGTGACAGAGATCGACGACACCACAGAGGCACTCCTCACCGCGAGGCGAACCCACCCACCTCACCGCAAGATCCCCGAAATTCAACGCTGCGCCACGCTACCGATTGTTCAGCACCGCCGGACGCCTCGCCCACCACGCGCGAACCCTCGTGCTCCACCTCGCCACCGCCCACGCCTGGAGCGAGCTGCTGCTCACCGGTCGGGCCGCGATCACCGCGGCCCTGGCCCGACCCGGCTGACCGCAGCCACCACTTCGTCCCCGACCAGGAACCCTCACCGGCCCGTGGAACCGGCGACCCGCCCGAGCGCGGCCAGATTGTCATGCCCAGCGAGCACAATCCCCGCCATCACCGGCCACCGAGCAACGATGACCAACACCAAGATCATGAAAGATCCGGGCTAAAGAAGCGACCAGGTGCAACGTTCCGGCGTTGCTCAGACAACCTGGAGGATGCCCCCGGTGATTGCCGTGTGCTTCTCGTCGACGGCCCAGTCGCGCATCGTCACTGCCTCGAGGTTCGGGTGCGACGCGAATCCCGCGCCGAGGTCGCTGTCGAGGAAGGCGCGGTATGCCGCCTCGTCCTCCCACACGTACACGCCCCCGTAACGTCCGTCGGATCCCTCGAGCCATATCTTGCCCACCAGGCCTGGGAGCAGCGCGAACGCCGGTGCGATCTCGTCGCACGTCGCCGCCCAGCCCGCGGCGTCGATCCCCGTGATTCGGTACTCGATCACCGAGACGTGCATGTCATCTCCCTTTGCCGGAGTCATCGAGGGTGTGAGCCTTCTCCGGCCTCTCGGGTGGGCAAAGGGCCCTCCGGTTATATGTATGGAGGTCTTGGGGCACTGCCGAGGAGGGCTATGAGTACTTTGTTGGCCCGGGCTCTTCACGGGCTGGTGGCTGGCTGCGGGGGTGTCGATAGACGAAGTGCCTTTCCTTCCGGTCACTTCTATCGTCTCGCTGTTCAACGAGCACGTGGCCGTGTACGAGGTGCACAACGACGGCAAATTGGCACGACTTCGGCTACGTCCTCGGCATCGCGCTGATCTTCTCCGGACCGGCGCGCATCGGCCGCTCCCACCGACCCTGACCGCGTCGTCCGAGAGGCGGAATCGTGACCCCCGACCTGCTCTTGGGCCCGAGGTCGCGCCGCCGCCGGCTGCGTCGGTGCTGGACCGCCTGGCGGCGCTTCTCGGCCGGCGACCCCGAAGATCGTCGGACGATCACGATGGTCGGGTGCCCCCGACCCGTCCGTGGAGGAAGTAGACGACGGGGACGACGCCCGCGGCGTTGATCAAGGTGATGGCAGCGGCCCACGCCGCCTTCTCACCCCGGATCTCGTGGCGGGGTCGCGGCGCGAGGTCGATCAACGCCGCGATCTTCAGGCCGATCTCGAGGCCGGCGGCGAAGACGATGGCTCGCTGGAGTCGGGGATCGAGGTCGTCCCACCGGGTGTTGCCCACGATGCCAGTGTCGTCGTTGTGGGCGTCGCGACGAGGACCGCTCGTCCTGAATCCGACGGCCGGTCGACCCGCGGCGCGGGACTCGTCGAATTCGTCGCCGAGCGTGACCCTCAGACCGGCCCCCGACCGAGAAAGGAGGTCGTCCACCCGCCAGGCGCCCGAGCGATCACGGCGCCGCTGCGACGGTGCCACGGCGCCGGGAGGTCCTCGCTCACCGCCGACGTCGCCAGGCGCACGGCGCGGGCGGCCCGACCGTCGGCGTCGCCGTTCCGGGCCGCGCTGCGGCGGGTGTGCAGACTCATGTCGTCGCGGGTGTGTCGGCGCCGCGCGGTGCTTCGGCCCGGTCGGAACCCTGCTCGACGGCGCCGACGTCGGCGGCGGGCTCGGCGGCCTCGCCGCCGCTCGAGAGGTCGGTCGGCGACGGCGGGCGGGGGGCCGGCTCGGCGCCACCCTGGTCGAGCCGGAACGGTGGGTAGGTGTCGGTCATCAGCGTCACGTAGGCCACCACGCGCAGCACCCACCGGTTGAGGCCCATCGCGGCGTCGTAGAGCCCGCGGCTGTAGCGGCCGGTGAACAGCAGGCCGACGGCAGCGATGAGAACGAGCAGGGTGATCAGCCCGGTCTGGGTGTACGTCACGACCGTCCCGTTCTCGTCGGAGATGGTGGTGCTGGTGCCGAGGAGGATCGCGAGGATCAGGTAGTGCGGAATGGCCAGCAGCCACCACTTGACCAGGGCGAGCCCGCGCGACAACCGCTCGGGGTAGTCGATGTCGATCTGGGCCGGGTAGTCGGGGCGGTCGGCGAGGGTGAACGGGGGGTAGCGGTCGGTGCCGTTGGCGGAGTAGCCGTAATAGCCGACCCGCCAGGCCCAGCGCAGCACCCCGAGGTTGAACTCGAAGAGCATCGCGGATAGTGGCTCGTGATCACGATGGCGACCAGGGCCACCAGGGTGAGGACCGCGAAGGCGACGCCGAGCAGCGCGAGCACGAGCACGTGGGGTATCAGTAGCAGCCATTTCACCAGCCACAGCGCCCGGCTCGGGTCCGGCTCGAGCTGTGCGGTGACGCGGACGGGAAGAATGCGATCGGTGTCGGCCATGGCGGAACGGAACGTGCCCGCGGGTTTGTGGAGCAGGGCCGTCGGACCCCGTCGGCGAATCCTGTCGGCCCGACTGCTGTCGGAGCCGCCGAGGAGGTCGCTGGAGTGCTGCTGCCGGCCCGGACCAGGGGTCGAGGGTCGTGGGGATGACCGATGACGCGTTGGGCCCCCTCGAACCACCCGTCGAAGGCCGTCCCAGTCGAGGACCACGAAGTCACCGAGCCCGGGATCCGCGAGTCGGAACGCCGCGCCGACCCGCTCTGGTCGAGCGTCCGAACGGTGAGGACCTGCCCCTGGGCGGTCCGAAGCCGGCTTCGGCATGTCGCCGTCGCCGGGGCGGCCTTCCCATCTGACGAGGACCGCTGCGGGGTCTACCCGTACTGAGACGTAGCTCACACAATCGAGGGATGGACGAGACATTCGCCGCGGCGGTCCCGACGTGGGCCACCGAGGCGCTCTCCGAGGTCTACGACCCCTGCTGCCAGGACAGAGGAATCTCTGTGGTCGACATGGGACTTCTGCGCTCGGTGTCGGTGCACGAGGGCCACGCTCGTGTCGAGCTGCTGCTCACCTCTGGGTGGTGCCCGTTCGCCTCCCGCGTGCTGAACGACGTGCAGCAGGTGGTCGCCGACCAGCCGGGCGTCGCGTCGTGCGAGGTCGAGGTCGTCTGGGACGAGGCATGGACCAGCGATCGGCTCTCGGAGTCGGCGGCGCGCAAGCTGCGGTTCCTCCCCGAGCCCGCCGCCGTCGCGGACCGCGACGCCTACGTCGCCAGCCACCACACACCGAGGGGACCAGCTCATGATCGGTGACGCGTTCGTCTTCGACGGGGTCGCCCACCCGTTCAACTTCGACCCGAAGAACGCCTTCAACCGCGACGGCGAGCTCTTCGCCAACCACATCTACGCTTTTCACAACGCGCTGACCCCGGACGACCAGCCGAAGCTGCCCCCCGAAGATTTCCTGCGCACCTGGACGCCGTCGGAGATCCACGAGATGGTCTACGACCACTCCGACACGGACATGCTTGTGGCCATGCCACTGCCGTTAACCGACCTGTTCCGGGACGGCCTTTCACCGTGGGAGGAGTGCGCGCAGCTCGCGGCGAACGACCCGGAGCGCACCGTCTTCTGGGGCTCGGTCAATCCGCTGGAGGGGCGCAAGGCGCTCGACCTTATGGAACGGCAGGTCGGCGAGTTCAACGCGCGGGCGTTCAAGTTCTACAACGTGCGCTACGACTTCGGTACCCCGGTGCCCTGGCGCATGGACGACCCGAAGCTCGCCTTCCCGATCTTCGAGAAGGCGCAGCAGCTGGGCGTGAACCTGATCGGGGTGCACAAGGGGGTGCCGCTCGGTCCGCAGCCCATCGAGCACACGCAGACCTGGGACATGGACGGGGCCGCGGCGAACTTCCCCGACATCAACTTCGTCATCTACCACGTGGGCCTTCCGTTCCTCGACGAGGTCTGCTGGCAGCTCATCCGCTATCCAAATCTCTACGCTTCACTTGCCGCCACGATCAACTTCGTGGTCCGGGCACCGCGGATGTTCGCTGAGATCCTGGGGAAGCTGCTGTTCTGGTGCGGTGAGGACAAGATCGTGTACGGGTCGGAGGCGCCCATATGGCAGCCGCAGTGGGCGCTGCAGGCCTTCCGCGACTTCACCATCCCGCAGGACCTGTGTGATGGGTACGGCTACCCGCAGCTCACCGACCAGGCCAAGCGCAAGATTCTCGGCGAGAACCTGCTGCGCCTGCACGGGATGGACCCGGCGGAGACCTCGGCGAGACTCGGGCGGCCGCAGCAGCACTGAGGGCCCGCCACGCCGCGATCAGGCGTGCGCAGATCGCCGGCCGTCAGGTCGGCGACGAAGCCGCGAACATCTCGTCGCGGTCCTGCCCGCGCTCGGGATCGGACCGCAGAAGCTCTGAGCCTCACGCTCCTCGGCGGAACGATCGACTGGTACTTCGGCGGGCAGGACAATTCGGTCGGCAAGTCATCGACCCTGCGGCCGGCGCTGCAACCAGCCGCGGCAGCCCGCGAGCTCGTTCGCCTCAAGCGCACCGCCTCCACCAGTCCCAGTGCGCTTCAAGCCCTTGTAGCCAGGCGTGGCTGAGTGAGGATGGTATGCCCGCCGACGGGCACCGATGTGCGCACAGAGCAGGCCGCTCGCGGAGACGGACGTTCTTGTAAAGAGCAACTCGGCCTCGTACGTCTGCGGGGCAAGCGCGATCCCATCGCGATGGTTGTCAACGGCGGCTGAACCTGGACCCCCTGGCGACGGCCGAATATGGACCCCCCCGCCTGGTTGTTGATCTCGTCAGTCGTCGGTCTTGCCGGCGGCGGGGACGCGGCCGAGGTTGCGGTCCTTGAGCCGATAGCTGTCGCCCTTGAGGGAGACGACCTCGGCGTGATGCACCAATCGGTCGATCATCGCGGCGGCGACGACGTCGTCACCGAAGACCTCGCCCCAGTGGCCGAAGGGCTTGTTGCTGGTGACGATCAGCGAGGCTTGCTCGTAGCGCGAGGACACGAGCTGGAAGAACAGGTTGGCCGCCTCGGCCTCGAACGGGATATAGCCGACCTCGTCGATGATCAGCAGCGGGACCCGGCCCAGCTTGGTCAGCTCGGCCTGCAACCGGCCGGCGTGGTGGGCCTCGGCGAGGCGGGCGACCCACTCGGCAGCGGTGGCGAACAGGGTGCGGTGCCCGGCCTGACAGGCCCGAACCCCGAGCCCGATGGCCAGGTGGGTCTTGCCGGTGCCCGGCGGCCCGAGGAACACCACGTTCTCGCGGGCGGTGATGAAGTCCAGCGTCCCGAGGTGGGCCAGGACCTCGCGCTTGAGCGAGCGCTGATGCTCGACGTCGAAGTCCTCGAGGCTCTTGCGGGCCGGGAAGCGGGCGGCGCGGATGCGGCCCTCGCCGCCGTGGGCCTCGCGGGCGGCGACCTCGCGTTGCAGACAGGCGGCCAGGAACTCCTCGTGGGTCCAGGACTCGGCCCGAGCCCGTTCGGCCAGGCGCTCGACCGCCGCCGCCAGCGACGGAGCCTTGAGCGCCCGGGTCAGGAACGCCAGTTCCGAGGCCACGTTGCGCCCGCTGATGGGCGCGCCGGCCGAGGACCTGGCCGGGGACTGGGCGGGCATCAGACCGCCTCGCCCATGTCGTCGCCCATGTCGTCGCGCATGTCGTCGCGCATGTCGTCGAGGCCGAACATGCGGTCGTAGTCGGCCAGATCGCGGCAGGCGACGTCCTCGCCGCGGGGAGCCGCGGGCCGCTCGCGGTAGGCCTGCCGCAGCCGGGCAGCCGCGTCAGCGTGGGCAGGGTCGGTGATGCTCTGGTGCCGCGCCCAGCACCGAACATGGCGGGCGACCTGCTGCCCGTCGAGGGTCGCGGTGACCTGCTCGAGGTCGGCGCTGACGATGATCCGGCGCCCGACCGCGGCCGGGTGCACCGAGTAGTCGTTGCCGTCCAGGCGGACATAGTGGTCCCGCGGCAGCCGCAGACTGGTCGTCCAGCCCGAGGACGGCGCCACCGGCGGCAGCGCCACCATCGCGGCCCGATCCGCCTTCCACCGCTCGACCGGCCGGGCGCCGAGCCGGCGGTGGTGACGCTGGTTGGCCCGCGCCAACCAACACCCCGAGCTGAGCGTTGAAGTCCCCGGGACCGCCGAACGAGCGGCCGGGCAGGAACGAGGTCTCCATGTACTCGTTGGCCCGCTCGACCAGGCCCTTGGCCTCCGGGTCGCGTGGTCGGCAGAGGATCACCTTGATCCCCAGCGCGCCGCGGAACCCGTGCATGGCCTCGGTCAGCTGCGGGCGTCCGGCGCGCCAGGAGCCGACCGCGGACTCGTTGTCCCACACCAGCGCCCAGCGGCACAGCCCCCCAGCCCGAGAGCAGCGCCCAGTGCCCGGCGATCAGGTCCGGGCCCTGCCTGCTCGGGAGCATGCGGGCGGTCATCACCCGTGAGTAGCCCGAGACCATCACCAGCACCGGCGGCGTCCCGACCTGGCCGGCGCCCAGCGGCACCGGCGTCGGCGGGAACCACAGGTCGCACTGAGCGAGCTCGCCGGGCCGGTACTCGGTGCGCGACGACGGGTCCGCCGGCAGGTACAGCGGGCGCAGCTCCCGGACCCGGTCCTTGAGCACCGTCAGCGAGCGGGTCCAGCCGATCCTCTCGGCGATCACCGTGGCCGGCATCGTCGGCACGTCCGAGAGCAACTCCCGGACCTGCGCCTCCACCTCGTCGACGATCGAGCCCTTCGCCGGGCGCTGGTACTTCGGTGGCTCGTCGGCGGCCAGCGCCCGGCGCACCGTGTTCCGCCCGACCCCGAGCCGGCGGGCGATCGCCATGATCGGCACCCCCTCGCCCCGATGCAGACGACGGATCTCCGCCCAGTCCTCCACCTTCAGCACCCCTTCCCATCAGCAGGGGGGTCCAGATTCACCCGTCGCCAGGGGGTCAGGATTCAGGCGTCGTCAGCAATGGTGTGTCCTTGTCATTCGGCGACTTTCGACATGATAGTGCAGTACTGGTCACCATCAGGGCGCACCTCGCGCCGGGCGTGGCGGCGGGAAGACGAATAGACCGGTGTACGTCCCGGACCCGGGCTCCAAAACACCAAGACGGCCCGCCTGTTCCGGCCGCTCCCGGCGGCCACATGAGCGGTGGGAGCAACTTGTCAACAACGGCGGTGATCTTCACACGAGCAGGTCGTGGAGAACAGCGATGTCAACTGGTGCGCGCAGAGGAGGTCCATGAGGTTCGCCGCGCCACCACAGTTGCTGGTCGAGGCTGTGTGAGGCGGAGCGCGGGAATCTCTTGATCCGTTGGTTGTGGCTTCGAGTCCCACGGGGCCCACAAGCTTCTGACCAGGAGCGTTGCTGGCGGGCCTGATGATCGAGAACCTCGTACTATGGCTCGAAGATTCGGTCGTGGCGCGGGTCGGGAGACGCGACACGCTGCCGACCAGCGCAGACGGCGCAGGAGCGCCTGGCAGCGCTTGCTTGTTCAGAAGCATCGGGCGTGTCGGAAGGCGACCCGGCCAGCGGGTGGTCCGCGGCGAGCTCCGGGCGCGCACTGGGCGGCCGCGGTTCGTTGTCGCCCTCGACGTGACGTCGTGCAGCCGCGCCGACAGCGCCATCTAGGTCCTGTAGGTCTTGTAGGCAGCTGCGAAGAGACACCGGCGTTGACCGGCCACCCCGGGCCATCGTCGTGCCGGTCCAACCCTCGTCGAGCAGCAGCGCGTGCGCCGCTCTCAGCACCGCCCGCTCGGTCTGGCGGGCCTGCTCGCGCCGCACGGGGCTGCCGGAGAGCCGGCGGGTCATTGTGCTCCTCCGACGTCCGGTTCAGGCTTCCTGTACCCAACGAACCACTCAGACCGGGTAGGGACCCATGGCCGACCCGCTCACTTCCCTCCACGGCGTCGCACCCACCTCCCGAGAGGTCCTGACCTTCGCGGGAGTGACCCTCGTGGTCCACGTCGACGGGGCCACGACCGGCGGGGCGTTCTCGGTCCTCGAGGAGCTGCCGCCCCTGTCGGACACCCCGCTGCACGTCCACGAGAACGAGGACGAGTACTTCCACGCCGTCGAGGGCGAACACGTGATCCGGATCGGCGATCGGGAGCACCGGCTCGCCCCGGGCGAGAGCGTGTTCGCCCCGCGAGGGACCCCGCATGCGCAGCGGCGGGTAACGCCCGGCGAGGGGCGCGTCCTCGTCGTCATCTCCCCGCCCGGTCTCGAGGGCTTCTTCCGTCACCTCGCCGCCGCGGAGGCCCACGGCAGCCTCGATAGTGAGGCCCGCGAGTCGGCCTCCCGCGAGTACCGGATCACCTGGCTTTAGGTCGGTCCGATCCTGCCCGTCGTCGCCCTGCCGCCGAAAGCCAACAGCCAGATCAGGACCTGGAAGAGCCCGGGCGGCTCTGGTCGCCTCAATCCGTGAACAGGCTCTCGGTTACTGGATCGCCGCCCCCGCACCTCCGGCGACCTCCGGGGAGAGGCTCTTGAGCCATGATCGAGGAGCTCAGCTCCGTCGACGTCGGCCCCGGCGCTGTGGTGCCACCCGACGCCGAGGCCACGCGAGCGCCCCAGGTCTCGCCACAACGGGTGCCAACTCGATCGCCCGCAGCGCCCAGCAGCGCGGGTCTTCGCGTGTCAGCGGCGATGACGGCAGCAATGCTCGCACAGCACAAAGGCGAAGCGCTCGATCCCGATAGCCCGGCGACCAGCGAGGCCGTGGCGGTCGTAGCCGACCAGCTCCATGAGGACTGCGCCTCGTGGAGCTGGGCGTCACATTCGGCGAAGTATCACGAGGGCGCCGCGCGCCGCATCCTCAGGGCCCTCGTGGATGGATGGCAGCATCAAGATTTGGAATTGGCGACGCGGCCGGGGCCGCCCCGACAGCTGGGTGAGCTGGGCCAGAACGGACACGCCGCGCCGAACGGGATGAGTCTGCCCCGGCACCATGCCCCTCATCCTTCCGCGTGCGGAAGGTCAGCACGAGACCCAGAGCTCACAGCCGATAACCGGCTTCTCTGTTGGGGCACCCCTCATGGCACGGAACCGGAGATGGTGGCGATGGTGAGAAGCACCGAGTGACACGACGAGGACGTCGTTGCAGTGAGAGGTCCTGGTCGCTCGTCTCCAGCTTCGACCGTAGCGATGGCCTCGGGCCGGTTCGGCCTCACCCGCGCGACGACGTGGGGGCGGGCGCTGTCGGCACCGACGACGCCCAAGTCGGCTCCCTCTGCAGGGCCAGGAGACGACTGGGATCACCAGAAGATCGTCAGCCGGATGGGTGGAGGAAGAGCCCTGGAGGGCCCTCGTCGCACCGTCCCGCGAAGAGGGAAGCTAACGGGCATGAGTGAGCCGTCGAACGAGCTGCAGCTGGATGACTCGGGCGTCGCTGTTGGACTCCCACGCCCCGTCTCGGACGTCGATCAGATCGCGGACGTGCCCTACCGCGCGGTCGCCTTCCGGGACGACGATCTCGCCTCAGCCCTCGAGCGCTCCGCGAGCTGGTTGCGGAGCACCGAAGCGTGGCTCGGCGAGCCCCTCGATGTGTCCGGGATTCATCTCGACTACGACAACGGGGCCGACTCGCCGTACTTCGAGGTGAAGCTCCTCTGCAACGAGGAGGACCTCGCCGGGGCGCCCCTCCTGCGGCGCCGGCACCAGGCCGGCCAGTCCTGAGCCCTCGGGGTGGGGGGCGCGCCGTCGAGCAACACCGACTCCTCGTCGGCAGGTGCGCGAGAGGCGTCATGGTGCGGGTCGTGGTGCGAAACGACGGCTAGCGGTGGTTCATGGTGCGACCCGTGAGACCGGTCGCGATGACATCGTTGCTGGTAGAGGCTCTGGTGGTCGGACTCTGGTGATCTCTTGATCCGTTGGTTGTGGGTTCGAGTCCCACGGGGCCCCTTCGCACACTGGACGGGTGGGGGTGCAGCACCGGCCAGTGCCAGGGCCACCGAGAACGGTCTTTCGGAAGAGTTGGGCGCTCTGAGTCCCTGGGGCAGCGATAATCGGCCTGGATCGGGCGGTGGGGACGCCGGGTCCGCGAGGTCATCTGTTGGGAGGCTCGATGTACCAGGAGATGTCTGTTCACGAGCTCGCCCAGGGCCTTGAGCGCCGCGACGTCGTGCTGCTCGACGTTCGCGACGCCGAGCAGATCGCGTTCGGCCACATTCCAGGATCCCTGCCCATCCGGCTGCCGGACCTGCCGGGTCGTCTACGGGACTCCGACGACGAGCTCTGGGCGCGCCTGTTCGGCGCGCGGCGCTCCGTGCTCGTCCGGGTGGGCATTCTGGGTGATGTCGAGCGCAGCATCGATGCCGCCGCCATCCTGGGCGAGCTCGGCGTCGAATCCTACGTCGTGACCGGCGGGATACGGGCGTGGAGCGCTGCCGGGCACCCGCTCAACCGCTCCTGGTAGGCGGGCTTGCCCCCGCCGCCGCGGGGGTCGAGGACGCCGCTCGTGTCGGACGCGGGGGCGGCCGGCAGCGAGGTCGTCGGCTGCCGCGCGCCTTGCGTTCGCTGCGAGCTCCGTCATCGGTGCTGTGTCGCTCGACGAGACGAGCAGGGCGAGCGGGGGCGTGAGCGCCTCAGGTCGTCAGCTCGAGACCACACGTCTGGCACGACGGACCGGGTGGGGCCGACATCGACCCTGCAGTGACGTCGTGACCGCACACCGCGGGGAAGACGCCGCTACTCGACTGCGCTGCGGCCGCGAATGCGTCGAGAGCGACCAGATGGGCGTAGCCGTCAACCGTGCACGTCAGCTCGAGGACATCAGGCCGGCGGCGAGTGTCGCGACGACTGCCGGTGAAAGAGTTGCGCACAATCGTTCACCGCACCAATCGGCCCGGCGTATGCACGGCATCGCTGGAGCGGGGGTCGGCGGAGCACCCGTGCGTCGCCGACCTCAGGTCAGCAACTCGCACACGGTGCAATTGCATATGAATGAGCGTAGTGACCGCGAGGTGCAGCTGCAAGCACAGAAGGTGGTCCACGCCCTCTCGGAGCAGTGCGAGACACGGCCGCGCGGCGTCGAGACGCGTGCCGACGGGCTCAGATGGTGGCGCGGGCCGCGGCGACGACGTCGGTGCTCTCGGCGGGGGTGAGTGCGGTTGCACTCAGACGGTCGATCAACTCGAGGTAGGTCTCGACGTCGTCGCGCTTGTCCACGTAGAAGGCGCTGGTGAGTTGCTCGAGGTAGACGATGTCCGGGAGGTCTGGCTCGGCGAAGCGCAACAGCGTGAACGGCCCACCGGTCGCGACCTGGCCACTGCGCGCGAAGGGAACGATCTGCACTGTCACGCGGGGTCGCTTCATCATGGTCAGCAGGTGGTCCAGCTGTCCGCGCATCACTTCGGTGTCGCCCATGGTCCGCCGCAGGACCGCTTCGTCGATCACGACCCAGAGGTCCGGTCCGGCTGGATCATCGAGAATCTGTTGTCTCCGCAGGCGTAGGGCGACCCGCTCTTTGACGTCGTCCGCTCGTGCGACCTGGCCGAGTCCGATCACGGACCGGGCGTAGGCCTCGGTCTGCAGCAAGCCGGGCACGAACTGGGCCTCATAGCTCCGGATGATGGAGGCGGCCTGCTCCAAGCCGACGTACATCTCCAGCCAGCCGGGCATGACGTCGTTGTAGGACTGCCACCAGCCCGGCTCATTGGCGCGCCGAGCGAGGCTCAGGACGGCCTCCCGCTCGGCATCGTCGGTCACCCCGTACGCCGAGAGGAGGTCGACGACGTCGCGTTGCTTGAACCCTGTCCGCCCGAGCTCGAGCCGGCTCATCTTGGCTTCCGAGCCCCGGATGATGTCCGCGGCGGCTTCCCGGCTCATCCCGCACTGTTCACGCAGTCGCCTGAGCTGTATGCCGACCAGGATGCGGAGCACCGTCGGTCCCCCGCCACTCTCACGTGGAATCGGTTGACGGCCGGGCCAGCCAGGGGCACTGATGATGACCACCGCCTAGATGCGAGGGATCGTGCGAGTGTGCCAGACCGGGTGTCCGAGGTAGCCGCGCGACGGAGCGTCGCCGGGGTCGGCTGCTACGACTTGCGGCCGATCCCTCCGATGACCATCTCGTGCGCCGGGTTGTCCGGGTCGGGGAAGTCGAAGCTCGGCCGCCACTTGCTGCAGGCCGTCAGTCCGGGCTCGACGAGCTCGAGCCCGGTGAAGAACTCGGCCTGCTCTTCGGTGGGGCGGAAGCATCGAGACCCCATGTTGTACTCATAGAAGATCTGATTGAGCTCCCGTGCGCGGGGTTCGCCCGGGTCGGCGCATCCGGAGTGCACCAGGTAGCTCCCGGCGGGCAGGCGGTCGCGGATGGTCGCCACGATCCCCAGCGGGTCCTCCTCGTCCTCGATGTGCATCAGGATGCCACCGAGAATCACCGCGAGAGGCCGATCGAAGTCCAGCATTCGCCGGGTTTCCGGATTCTCGAAGATGGCTTCCGGGTCCCGCAGATCGGCGGTGATCACGATGGTGTTCTCGTTGGCGCTGAGCAGGGCCCGGCCGTTCGCGAGGACGATCGGGTCCTTGTCCACGTAGACGATCCGGGTGTTCGGGTTGATCTCTTGGGCGATCTCGTGGACGTTGCCGGCGGTCGGTAGGCCGGAGCCGATGTCCAGGATCTGGTCGATCCCGGACTCGCCCACGAGGAATCGCACGGCGCGGCGGATGAAGCTGCGGTTGGCGGCGGCCAGCAACGTCGTCTCCGGTACCGCGTCGATCATGGCCTCGCTGGCCACCCGGTCCACCTCGTAGTAGTGCTTGCCGCCGAGCAGGTAGTCGTACACCCGGGCGATCGACGGGACCGAGGTGTCGATCCCCCCGACAGCGGGGCTCGCTCCACCGGCCGCAGCCTGGCTCGGGTTCGTCATCGATCCGCCCTTCCGCTGATCAGTACCGAAGCAATGACCTTAGCGAGCCTCCGGGACCGCGGACACATCCCTCGCTCAGGACGAACCCTTCGAACGCGCCGAGGTTCGACCGTCCGCTGCCCGGCACGGGCTCGTCCAGGAGCCGAGCAGGTGGCTCTCGGTCCCGCTCCCTCCGTGGCCAGGTGGGTTGCGCTTGCCCCGCTCACCGGTGTCGGGGTGTCCCTGGGGCCACCGGCGGCATGTGGAGGCGACCCATCGCAGGTGAGCCACCGATCCGAGCGCACCGGAGTAGTGTGCATCTGCAATCACAAACGAACGCACAGCTGCACGCACGGATGGCTGAAGCCGTGTCAGCTGCGAAGGAGCGAGATGTCGCATGAGTCTGCGCTAGGGCTGCCCTCTGACGGCGGGCGGCCCCCCGTGGCCTGGCGCAAGAGTCGTCGGAGCAATCCCAACGGGGCCTGCGTGGAGATGGCCCGGCGGCCGGATGGCCAGATCGCCGTCCGTGACTCGAAGGATCCGAGCGGGCCGGTGCTGATCTATCCCGCGGCCGAGATCGCCCTGTTGGTCGACGCGATCAAGTCGGGGGAGTTCGACGACCTGATCGCGTGAGATCCCTCCGTCCCGCGGAGGACGTCCCCGACGCCGCCCTGGTGTCGCTTGTGCGCGGGACCGCGACGGCAGAGGTGAGGCAGAGCTCCACCCCACGTTCCACCGTGGCCACGGCCGCGTCGTGCCCTCGACGTCCGAGGCCGCAGGACGCCGCGACGTCGACTTCGTGGCCCACGGCGGACTCGACCGCCGCCAGGATCGAGCGGTGGTCCTCGACCGACCGACGCTCGTGGAGAAAGCCCGCCACCAGACGAGTTCCCACGGGCAGCCGCAGCCGCCCGAGCGGCCGGTAGGCGCGCGGTTCGAGCGAGGGTGGCTCCTCGCCGGCCGCAAGGGGGACGTGGACGTAGTCGAGGGGACGGCCACGTGGCCAGCGCGCCGCGATCGCATTGGCCAGAGTCACCGTCGGGCCGGCGTCCATAGGGTGCGCGAGGGCGCGGTGTTGCAGGTCGCCGAGGCAGAGGTGGAGGCCGAAGCGGACGCCGACGGGGGCGCGACGAGCCAGGGTCGCGATGCCGGCAGCGAGCTCGGGACAACGCCGTCCGAAGCGGTGCGGGAGCAGTGGCGACGAGCACGAGCTCGAGGGGGATCTCGAGCTGGAAGACGACCTCGGAGCCGTCCGCCTCGTAGATTTCCCGGATCTCGTCGAGTAGGGCGTCGGCGAACGCTCGCCGCCGCCCGAGTGCGCCCCTCCAGCCCAAGAGGAACGCCGCCAGGTCCAGGTCGCCGGGCAGCCCCACCTGGAACTTCATGTCAGCGGGAGCGACCGCCTCGTCGCGCAGCACGTCGAGGACGAGCCGGCCGGCCCGAGAAGGCTCGACGTGCTGGAGGTCGAGGTCGCGGCCCCGGAGGCGGTGCCCTCGACGGACGCGAAAGTCGAGCACGTCATCGTAGGACGTCCAGTGACCGTCCCGCCGGACCTCGAGGTCTGGATGCGTGCGGAGGCTCTCGGCGATGTGCGCGAGCCAGCGCCCTCGCTCGCCGGTTTCTCCGTCGGGCATGGATGTCAGCGCGCCACCGCAGCGACGCGCCATCTCCCGCATGGCGTCCTCGGTGGTGGCCGCTGGCCAGCTTCCCACGAGATGCACACGCCGTGACATGTAGCGAGCGTAGGAGGTCTCGAATGGCCCTAGAAAGGACCACGGTGAGGGCAATTCGAGCCGTGGTTGATCGCAGACCGTGCGTAGGCGTGGCTCGTGGCCGCCGACCGTCCTGCTGGTACCGGA
Organism: Actinomycetospora lutea; assembly: GCF_028737205.1. Lineage (GTDB taxonomy): Bacteria > Actinomycetota > Actinomycetes > Mycobacteriales > Pseudonocardiaceae > Actinomycetospora > Actinomycetospora lutea. The sequence goes on from NZ_JAQZAL010000004.1 coordinate 14,839, forward strand.
ACGCGCGCGGCGCCTGATCACCGCGCCGGCCGGTACTGGGACGCCACGCTCTGCGCGCGCTCCAGCGACTCCTTCCACTCCTGGGTGCTCAGCAGGCGTGTCGTTCGACCCGACCGGGCCGCCCCTCCCGCGCCGATGGTGAGCGCCACGCTGGCCGCCGCCGTGTCGTCGGGCGCGTCGAAGACGATCACCACGTCGTACTCCCCGAGCGGGTGACCGGCGGCCACGACGGTGACGCCGGCAGCGTCGTAGAGGGCCCGGGTGGCCTCCAGGCGATCTTGGGGCTCCCGAATCTGCGCCGCCAGCGACTCGGCCGTATAGGCGGCCTCGTAGAGGTACAACGGCATGATCGACCTCCTCCGGCGATCTCTCTCTGCGGGTGTGAGCCAGCTCGATGAGGTCCCTCTGTCGCCCACCCACTGACGCGCTGACACCGGGGCTGTGAGTCCCGCGACGAGACGGCACCTACGAGTCAGTGGCCGAGCGCAACGTGGAGAGCATGGGCGTCGGAGATGTCCTCGAAGGAGGCCTCCAGCCCGTCACGCATCCGGATGACGTGCGCGAACCGGGACCGGAACGACGTGCCGCTCTCCCGGGCGGTCCCGGCGAACCAGCCGAGCACGACGATCACGTCCCCGGCCTCGAGGAACTCGTCAGGGGTCACCGTGAACTCGCTCCAGTCCTCGGGAACCGGGGCGAACACGTTGTCCACGATCTCCTGGGGTCCCACGTAGCGGCCCTCGTAAGGCCCGGCCCTCTCGATCCACTCGATGTCGGGCTGCATCACCGCGAGGACCCCGGGCATGTCGCCGCTGTTGAAGGCGTCGTACGCGCCCTGCACGGTGGCGACGTCGGTGCTGTGTGTGGTCGTCACAGGGGCAGCATCCACCGCATCCCCAGGGCGCGACCATGACGGCAACTACGTAGTGGTCTGCGCCCGTGACGACGGTGAGGGCCACATCGAGGACGGCACGTCGGGCGACGTCCCGGGCATCTCCGGCGCATCTCGGCACGCGCAGACCCACGGGGCCGTCGAGGGTCGCCGTTCTCCGCCGACCCCTACCGGCGGCGGGCGGTGACCAGCAGGTACTCGGCCTCGTAGGCCGTGCGGCCGGGGGTGTCCGATCCGTTCCACGCGGTGAGGAACCGCAGGAAGGCCTCGTCGAGCTCGGCCACCCGGGCGGGATCGTCGCTCTGGTACCGGTAGACCGCGATCGTCGGGCCGTAGTTGCGCTTCCAGTACTCGCGGAACGCGAGCGGGTCGGGAGCGTGGTCCATCACGATCTTCTGCCGCACGGTCTGCAGGTCGGTCACGCGGTCGCCGAACAGCTCGGCGACGTGGCCCTCGTCCCCCCAGCGCGGCGGCGGGGTCGCGCCGGGCGGGGGCGGCGGCGCGAACGGGCCCATCGTCCTGAACAGGTGCCCGATGAAGCCCTCCGGCGTCCAGTTGATCATACCGATGGTGCCGCCCGGCCGGGTCACGCGCACCAGCTCGTCGGCCACGAGCTGGTGGTGGGGGGCGAACATCGCGCCGACGCAGGAGGTCACGACGTCGAAGCTGCCATCCTCGAACGGCAGGGCCTCCGCGTCCGCCTCCACCCACTCGATGTCGACGCCCCGCCGCGCGGCGATCGCCCGTCCCGCGTCGAACAGCTCGGGCGTGAGGTCGGACGCGGTGACCGTGGCACCGCGCGCGGCGGCCGGGATCGCCGCGTTCCCGGAGCCGGCGCCGACGTCGAGCACCCGCTGGCCTGGCCGGACGCCGCTGGCCCGGACGAGCTCGGGGCCGAGCTGCGGGATGAGGTCGGCGGCCACGGCGGGGTAGTCGCCCGCGGCCCAGAGCGCGCGGTGCTTGGTCTTGAGGGCGCGGTCGGCGTCGGTGGTCGTGGTGGTGGTCATGATCGTCCTCCGTGGTGTGTCGGGTCGTGCTGTGGTCCGACGGTGTCGGGGTCGTGCTGCGGGATGCTTCGACGGCGGTGAAACGCCCTGGTCAGGCGGCGAGCAGGTCGGCCGGGTCCCAGGACCATTCGTCGACCAGGGGCAGCGTCAGGGACAGCTCGGCGCCGTCGCGTTCGACGCCCTGCACGGGGAAGACCTTCCGCAGGAGTGCGCGCACGGCGTCGTTCTCCGCGAGGACCTCGGCAGAGAGCTCCTGCCACCCCGCCGCGACGGCGCGGTCGCGCAGCGCGCGCAACAGGAGCGTGCCGACGCCGCGGCCGTGCCAGGCGTCGACGACCTCGATGGCCAGCTCCGCCCGGCCGGAGCCGAGGCCGATGCACCGCGCGATCCCGATCGGCTCCCCGTCGGCGACCGCGACGAGCGCGACGTGGCGGCGCCCGTCGACGGCGGCGAGCGCCCGTCGCACGGCGGGCACCATCCGCGGGACCGGGGAGTGGAAGCGCAGGTAGCGGCTCTGGTCGGACAGGCCGGCGAAGACGTCGTCGAGCACCTGCTCCTCGCCGGTTCCGAGCTCGCGCACGACGATCGTCGGGGGCCGTGGTGCCTCCCGGAGCTCGCCGGGTCGCGGGACGCCGTGCTCGACGGGGATCCGGGGACCGGCGTGTGGCTGGGCAACGGCGGTGGTCACGGTGGTCGTGGACATGGTGGTTCCTCTCGGGTGTCGGACCGCCACGAGCCGGGGTCCGGTCCCCGAACGGTGCGCGCCGTGGCCTCGGGAAGGTCTGCGGGCGCGTGAAATGGCCACGCCACCGCGCCGGGGGCGGCCCCACCGCCCCGGCCCGGCGGTCCGGGCAGGGCCCACGCGGCGCCCTCCGTCCCTCCTGCACCCGCCCTGACCAGCAGGTTTCACGAGCATCGAAGCGGTGCCGACGGCGTGCGCCGCACCCTCGGTCGCGCACACCTTCCGGCTCACCGGGGAGGACGAGATGGGACAGGCACCAGTGACGGACGGCCCGGGCGGGACCGTCGAGCCCGTCGTCGACCGCGTCGGGCTGACGCACCTCGCGTACGGGTTCATGGCCTCGAAGGCGCTGTTCGCCGCGCTCGGGATCGACCTGTTCAGCCGCCTGTCCGCCGGGGAATGCACGCTCCCGGAGCTGGCCGCGTCCACCGGCGTCGCCGCGCACCGCCTGGCGACGCTGCTGCACGCCCTCGCGGGCGTCGGACTGGTCGTCGTCGACGAGGGCCGGTACGCCAACGCACCCGCCGCCGAGCGCCACCTCGTGCGTGGGGCGCCGGGCGACCTCGGCGACTACTTCCGCCTCCAGGTCGCCCAGCAGGTCTATCCCGCGCTGCTGCACCTGGACGCCGGGCTGGCCGGGACCGGTGCGGCCTTCGCCACCTGGTCGGGACTGCTCGCCGACCCCGGGGAGGCGCGTCTGTTCACCGAGGCCCAGCACACCGGATCGCTCGGGCCCGCTCGGAAGCTGGCCGACCTGCTCGCTCTCGCCGGCCCCTGCTCGGTGCTGGACGTCGGCGGTGGGAGCGGCGCGTTCTCGTACGCGCTCTGCGCGCGGGACCCCGGCGTCCGCGCGACGGTCCTCGACCTCCCCGCGGTCGTGGACGTCGCGCGGGAGCACCGGGAGCGGGCCGGTCTCACCGACCGCGTCGCGCTCCTTCCCGCCGACGCGGTGCGCGACCCCTGGCCCGGCGGGCAGGACGTGGTGCTCATGTCGTACCTGCTCAGCGCGCTCGGCGACGCCGAGATCGACGTCGTGCTCGCCAGGGCCCACGCCTGTCTCCGCCCCGGCGGGCTGCTCGTCGTGCACGACTTCGTGCTCCACGACGACGCACCGGGTCCGGCCCCGGCGGCCTTGTGGTTCCTCCAGTACCTGGCGTCCACTCCTGACGCGGTGTCGTTCTCGGGCGCCACACTGGCCCGGCGGCTGCGGGGACACGGCTTCGCGCCCCGCCGCCCCGAGGTCCTCATCCCGGAGATCACCAAGGTGATCGTGAGCTCGACGGTGGTGCCGACGTGCCGGTGACGACGACAGGCCTCGAGGTGGACCGCACCGACCTGCGGCGGACCCGCGTCGCCGTGGGCCGCGCGCCGGCCGAGCCGCCCGCCGGCGGCGTCCTCTGCCGCGTCGACTCGTTCGCGCTGACGGCGAACACCGTCACCTACGCGGTCGCGGGGGACCTGTTCGGATACTGGCGGTTCTTCCCGGTGTCGGAACCGCCGTGGGGGCGCGTCCCGGCGTGGGGGCACGCGGAGGTCGTGGCGTCGTCGCACCCCGACGTCGAGCCCGGTCAGCGGTTCTACGGCTTCTGGCCGTTGGCCGACCACGTCGTCCTCGAGCCGACGGGCGTCGCGGCCCAGGGCTTCGTCGACGGCGCGCCCCACCGCGCCGAGCTCCCGTCGATCTACCAGCGCTACCAGCGCGCCGACCCGCGCGCCGGAGCCGACGCGGAAGCCCGCACCGCGCTGCTGCGGCCGCTGTTCGCGACCTCCTTCCTGCTCGACGCGTGGCTCGGCGAGCAGGACCTGTTCGGCGCCGACACCGTCGTGCTGTCCAGCGCGTCGAGCAAGACCGCGCTCGGTCTCGGCCACCTGCTGCGCGAGCGTGGTCGCGGTGAGGTGGTCGGCCTGACGTCCCGGCGCCACGTCGACTTCGTGGCGCGCACCGGCGCCGTCGACCGGGCGGTGGCCTACGACGACCTGCCCGACGCCCTCCCCGACGCGCCCGCGGTCTACGTCGACGTCGCCGGCGCCGCGGGCGTCCTCACCGCCGTGCACACCCGGCTCGGCGATCGGCTGCGGCGCAGCGTCCGGGTCGGTTTCACCCACCACGACGTGCTCGCCGACGGGTCCGGTGACCTCCCGGGGCCTGCCCCGGAGATGTTCTTCGCCCCCGACCACGCACAGCGCCTGGCGGCCCGGTGGGGCGGTGCCGCGTTCGCCGAGCGGCTCGAGACGGCCCGGCGCGGTTTCGAGCGCGGGCCGGGCGCGTCGATCGGGCTCGTGCGCCGGACGGGCCCCGAGGAGATCGCGGCGGCGTGGCTGGAGACCGTCGAGGGCCGGACCGACCCGGCGACCGGCACCATCGGTGCGTGGTGACGCGCCCGGTCACCCGCCGCCGGCGAGCGCGGAGGCGGAGCCGGCCGACCCCGCCCGGGTCCACACGGCGAGGCGCGCGCGGGCGAGGGCGACGGCGCCGGGACCGGTGAGCGCCGACCCCCGGCGAGCGGCGGCGGCGGACACGTCGGCGCCGAGGGCCGCGGCGGCCCGCTCGAGCCGGCGCGCGTCGAGGGGCGAGGGCTTGCCGGCCGCCACGAGGGCGTGGTGGAGGACGACGGCGTCCTCGTCGGCGCCGAGCCGCCCCAGCAGCCGCACCACGTAGCGCAGGTTGAGCCACTGCTGCGTCCAGTCCCCGACGCGGTCCCAGTGGTCGAGCACCACGGCGAGCGCCGCCGCTCCCGCCGCGGGGTCCGCGTGCACCGCCCGGGTGGCCGCCGCCTCCATCAGCGCGATGCCGTGCCACCAGAAGTTCCGCACCGAGGCGGCGAGCTCCGCGGCCTCGTCGAACTGCGCCAGCGCGCGCTCGGGGTCGGACTTCTTCAGCACCAGGCCGAGGGCGTAGTGCGCCATCGACAGCGCCGTCGGGTTGCCGGTGGTCGCGGCCACCTCGACCGACTCCCGCGCCGCGGCCATGCCCTGCTCGGGTGTGCGGAGCACCGCGCGGCACACCGCGACGTAGTAGAGGGTCCACACGAGCCGGATCGGGTCGTCGTCGGCCCGCGCGCGCCGTACCTCGGCCTCGTAGTGGCGCAGCGCCGCGACGGCGTCGCCCTCGTAGAGCGCGACGTCGGCGAGGACGTCCCCGGGGTGGGCGATGCGGGCGGTGCCCCGGCCCGGCGCCACGCCGCCCGCGCGCTCGGCCAGCGCCCTCGCCCCGGCGAACTCGCCGCGGTTCCAGGCGCCCCGGGCGGCGGCGCCGATCGCCGCGACCCGCAGCGGGTGGTCGCCGTCCACGAGCTCGAGCGCGCGCTCGGCCCAGCGCGCCCACTCGTACCCGACCCGCAGGTGCACCAGCTCGGACACCGCGGTGACCAACGTGAGGGCGGTGTCGACGTCCCGGTCGGCGACGGCCCGCTCGAAGCCGGTGCGCAGGTTGTCGTAGTCGGGCAGGGTCCGCTCGACCCACGCCCGCTCGTCGGGCCCGTGCAGGGCGCGGGCGAGCTCCCCGGCCAGCTCCGCGAAGTACCGGGCGTGGGCCCGCGCGACCGCGTCGTCCGCCCCGGCCTCCCGCAGGCGCTCGCGACCGAACGCGCGCAGGGTCTCCAGGACGCCGTAACGGGACCGCTCCGCCGAGGTGCGCACGGTCACCAGGGACTTGTCGACGAGACCGGCGAGCACGTCCAGGGTGTCGTCCTCGAGGGTGCCGGGTTCGCCGCCCACGCCGTGCGCCCCGCCGAGGTCGAAGCCGCCGGTGAACACCGACAGCCGTGCGAACAGCGCCTTCTCGGGCTCGGAGAGCAGCCGGTAGGACCAGTCGATGGTCGCCTCGAGGCTCTGGTGGTGGGGGAGGGCGCCCCGCGCGCCGAGGCGGAGGAGACGGCCGCGGTCGAGCCGCTCGGCCACCTCCGTCGGGCTCATGACGCGCACCCGGGCGGCGGCCAGCTCGATCGCGAGAGGGAGACCGTCGAGCCGGCGGCTCACCTCCGAGACCGCGGCGGCGTGCTCGCCGTCGAGGCGGAGGTCCGGGCGCGCGGTGCGCGCGCGGTCCGCGAACAGCACCTCGCCCTCCCCCGCGGGCAGGGGCGCCACCGGCACGAGGCGCTCCCCCTCGACGGCGAGGGCCTCGCGGCTGGTGGCCAGGACCACCACCCCCGGCGCGTGCGCCACCACCTGGTCGAGCAGCCGGGCAGCGGCCTCGAGGACGTGCTCGCAGTTGTCGAGGACGAGCAGCAGCTCGCGGCCGCGCAGGTACTCGATGACCGTCTGCTCGATCGTGAGGCCCTGGCGCTGCTGCACCCGCAGCGCGACCGCCACCGCGTCGCTGACCGGCCCGCCGTCGTCGAGCGGCGCCAGCTCGCAGAGCCAGGCGCCGTCGGGGAAGCGGGACTGCTCGCGCACCGCGCACTCGACGGCGAGCCGCGACTTGCCGACCCCACCGACCCCGGTCAGCGTGACCAGCGGGCTCTCGCGGAGGGCGGCGACGACCCGGGCCACGTCGGCCTCCCGCCCGACGAAGCTGGTCACCCGCCGGGGCAGGTTGCCCCCGGGCGCGGCGGCGGCAGGTGGTGCCGGGGGGCTCGGCGGTGCGGGGTCGGGCCCGGGCGGGGCGACCTCGACGGTCGCCACGGGCCCGGCGTCGCCCGCCAGGATCCGCTCGTGGACCTCGCGGAGCCCGGGCCCGGGGTCCGCGCCCAGTTCGTCGCGCAGCCGGCGGCGCATCTGCTGGTAGGTGTCGAGGGCATCGGCCTGCCGGCCGCTGCGGACCTGGGCGAGCATGAGCTGGCCGGCCAGGCGCTCGTCGAGCGGGTGGGCGCGCAGGGCCGCGGCGACCTCGACGACGAGGTCCCCGTGCCTTCCGGCGGCCAGCGCGGCGTCGTGGCGGTCCAGGGTGACCGCGAGACGCTCGGCGGTCAGCGAGGTGCGCAGGTTCGCGAACCACGGGGTGTCGATCGTGGCGAACGGCTCCCCGCGCCAGAGGCCCAGCGCCCGGTCGTAGAGCGCCGCGGCGTCCACCGGTCGGTCGGCCGCGCGGGCCTCGGCGACCAGCTGCCGGAAGCGGTGGAGGTCCACCGACGCCGGGTCGGCCGCGAGGACGTAGCCCCCGGGGCCGCGGGTGATGTGGACACCGGGGACCTCGGCCAGGAGGTGCCGCAGGCGGGACACGTAGGCCGAGAGGGCGTTGCGGGCCCGATACGGGGGCTGGTCCGCCCACACCCGGTCGACGAGCCGGTCCACCGGGACGGGACGGCCCACGTCGACGAGCAGCGCCGCGAGGACGCAGCGCTGCCGGGCGTGCCCGGTGTCGAGCTCGTGGCCGTCGAGCCGGACGTCGATGTCGCCCAGCAACCGGAACTCGACGGCCATCGCGCCCACCTCCGCGCGCCGCGTCCGGGTCCCAGGACATCGTTCCTACTCCTCCGACGCGTCCCTGACCAGGGGATTTCACGCGCGGCCCGACACCGGCCGCGGCCACCACGACGACCGGCCCGGCCGACCCGGGCGGTTGGCGGGTCGGGCGCCCGTCGCCCGATCAGCGCGGCACGCGTCCGTCGACGAGGTCCGTCGCTCGCGTCGATCCCGCCCTCGCGCGGTTGCAGGGCGGTCGTTCTGCGCCGCTCGGCCGCGTGTCCCCGCCACGGACGGCACCGCGACCGGGAGGTCGCAGCGATCCTCGTCCCGCGCGGTGTCGAAATCGGGGGGTCCCGTTCGTCGAGGAGGTGAGAGCACGCCCGACCCGCGAAGGGAGCCGATCATGACCACGACGACCCACGAGCCGCTCAGCCACCGTGACCGCGCGGTCCTGCGCGCGGTGGCGGGCGGTCGCTGCCGGCACTCCGGGGAGATCGGCACGCCGCTGCTCGTCGACGGCGTCTACTGCGCCGACCAGCTCGTCGGTCACCGGCTCGCCGCGGCCGGGCTCATCGCCGACGAGCCCGGCCCGGGCGTCCCGACGATCACCGACAGCGGTCGGGCGGTCCTCGCCGCCGCGTAGCGCGGGGCGGCCCAGCGGCTCGCTGCTGGGCGAGACCGGCCGGCGCGAGTCGCTCCGAGAGCACGCGGTCGACCGCGGCGGCGCCCGTCACCGCCCAGAGCAGGACGAGGTGCAGACGGACCCCGCTCGAGCGAGAAGCCCGGGGCCCGAGCCGCCGCCGGAGCACGGCCGTGGAGGCTCAGGTCAACACCGTCACCGGCAAGTACTTCCTCGATGGCGAGGGTTCCGCGCTCCTCGCGGCCCCTAGCGTCTGTGCTGGCTCACCGCGCCGGCCGCTTCTCGGGCTCTCGGGTCGGCGGGGCAGCTGACGGGGGGCGTCCCATCGAGCGGGGCGCCCTTCGTCGCCTCCGGCGACCGGCAACGGTGGCCCCGCGTCGCTGGATCGCCGGGGCCTCGTGTCGACGGCGGCTCGCCTCGAGGACCGGCGCCTTCGGCGCGCAGAGCCACGCGGGCGCGATCCGGGTGGCCGTCAGAGGTCCGGTGCCGCGCCGAGCGTTCTCCGGTCTTCGCGCACCGTCGGTTCGTCCCCGTCGCGCGGCCGCAGGGCGTGCCGTCCGCCCTCGGCCGGTGTCGTGGCCAGCGGCCGGCGCCGGCGCTGTGCACGACGGGTCATCTCGTCGTCGAGCGAGCGGTCACGCGGTGGGGGTGGCGGCACGACACCGGCGGGGACGAGATCACGCGGTCGCGCGTCCCGCGGTCGCTGGGCCGGCAGCGGGCCCGAGTCCGAACGGGGGCCGGGCACGGCGCCCGGGTGGTGGCCCGCGACGCCGTCCCGCGCACCGGGCGGCGGGGGCGGCTGCACGGCGCGCACCGCGGGGAGATCGCAGGTGCTGCTCGCGTCCGGCGGTTGCTGGACCGGCAGCGGTCCCGTTCCCGCACGCGGTGCGGGCACCCCTCCGGTGTGCCTCCTCGCCTCGGTGGGCGGGCCGCTCCGGCGGTGGCCGGCGACGTCGCCCGCCCCGTCGTCCCGCCGGTGCCGCTCCCACTCCGACGCGATGGCCTGGAAGATCGGCGTCGGCTCCCAGCCGCCGCGTGCCCTCGACGGCCCTGGCCGGCTCCGGGCGTCGTCCGTGTCGACGCGCCGGTCTCCGACCGCGCCCCCCTGCCGCTGCTGCATCCCAGGCCTCCTTCCGCGCTGTTCCCCCACAGCGCGGGCTCCGCACCGCCCGTTCCGGCGGCGAAGCAGGAACCATAAACCTCAAGATGACCTTGAGATACGCGGGGTCGCATTAGCCGGTCGAACCCGGCCCTCGGCGATGTCGGTCGTCCGATCGGTCGGGAGCAGGCGCGCCCTCGCTGCGAGCGACGGACCTCGGCTCCACCGGCATCGGGCCGGGGCGAGGTGGAGCCCGCGCCACCGCGGACCGGCTGGCTCAGCCGCCGTGCCCGCGCCCGTTGCCGTTGCCGTTGCCGTTTCCGCGACCGTTGCCGTTGCCGTGGCCCTTCGGGGTGCCCCCGCCCCCGCCGCCGTCCCCACCGGAGTCCTCGGCGATGGCGGAGTCGTCACCATCAGCTGGTGCGGCCCGCGCTGCGGTGCTGCGCGAGGTCTCCGACCTGGGGGAGGCGGCCGACACGACCTCCTCGACCGAGGTCGGGGTCCCGCTGCTCGGCGGGACGGGCACGATCGGCGGTCCCGCCGCCGGCGGCAGCGGCAGGGCAGCCAACGGGGCGGCGGACGACGCCGGGGGCGGCTCCTGTCGGGGTTCGGCCGCGAGTGTGACGAGCCCGGCCGCGCCGAAGACCCCGGCGAGTCCCGCCACCACTCCCACGACTCGACGCGATGGACGCCAGGAGGCCGCGAGCACCGCGCGATGGCGCCCGCCGACGTGCCCGGGAGCAGTGCGGTGCTCCGGGGTGGCGGGCGATCCGCCGCCGGCGGGAGCAGGAACGCCGGCCAACGGCATCGGACCGGACCGCGCGGCGTCGCCATCGGTCGCGATCTCGGTTCTCCGATGCGCGCCGACCGGCGGGTCCGGGCGTTCCGCCGCCGAGGACCGCCCCGCCGGCCCCGGGGAGGACTCCGCGGCCGCGGTGAGCAGGCGGGCGGCGGCGGTGGCGCTCGGACGCCGCTGGGGATCGTGCTCGAGCAGGGCCCGCAGCGCCTGCCCGAGCCGCTGTGGGTCGTGGGTGGGCCGGACGCCGGCGGCGGCGGGCTCGAGGGCCGGGTCGCCGCCGTCCGGGGGCGGTGTGCCCAGCAGCGCCGTGTGGAGCGTGGCGCCGAGGGAGAACAGGTCGGCGGCGGCCGTCGGCGGGTCCCCGCGGACGAGCTCGGGAGCCATGTAGCGCGGGGTCCCGGCGAAGAGGCGGTCGCCCGCGCCGAGCTCGGCGTCGATCACCGCGATGCCGAAGTCGGTGACGGTGACCGTGTCGTCGGGACCGATCATGACGTTGCCCGGCTTGATGTCGCGGTGCACGATCCCGCGCTCGTGCATCGCCGCGAGGCCCTCGGCGATCTGGGCGCCGATGGCCGCGACGCGGGCGGCGGGGAGGGGGCCGTCCCGGTGGAGCAGGTCGGCGAGCGATGGAGCGTCCAGGTACTCCATGACCAGGCAGACTTCGCCGTCGAGCTCGCTCATGTCGTAGATCGCGGCCAGCCGCGGGTGGTGCAGGCGCGCGGCGACCCGACCCTCGCGGTGCGCCCGCTCCCGGATCATGCGTTCGCGCACCGCGTCGAGCGCGGACCCGCCGCGCAACCGCTTCACCGCGACGTCGCGGTCGAGCAGCTGGTCGTGGGCCCGCCACACCGAGCCGGATCCGCCCCGTCCCACCGGAGCGAGCAGGACGTACCGCCCGCCCACCACCTGCCCCGGCTCGATGGTCGGAGTGCTCGGCACCGTCGTCGGAGTCGACATGGCCCCCCTCGCCCGCCTGCTACTCCTAGGGTGTCGCCGATCGTGACCTCTCCGTTACAGGATCGCCCGGGGCTTCGCTGACGTCCGCCGGTCGCACGATGCGGACACGGACGCACACCCACGGTCGTCGCCCCTGGTTCTTCCGTGTGACGGGTCCTTGGCAGGGTCACACGGTGCGCCCACCATCGGTCGCGTCGCTGCGTCGTTCCGCGGGGCCACCGCAGGATCACCCGGTGTCCGGAGATCTCCTGCACCCGATGGCAGGTCTCGCAGGCCCTTGCGAGGAGGAGAGATGTCCGAGATCGGGAAGACACACATCGTCGTCATGTGGACGGTCGCACCGGACGACGTCGCCGAGGGTGATCGAATCTTCGAGAGCCACGGGAAGTGGATGACGGGCCACTCGCGCGAAGGTGATACGGCGCTCCTGGACTACAGCATCTCGAAGGGTCCCGAGTTGGAGAATCCGCTCGACCCCGATTCCGCCGAGACGGGCAACACGATGTTCGTCCTCGACGAGTTCTACGAATCACCGGCCGGCGTGGTCGAGCACTGGCGGCTCGCCGGCGAGGGCTGGGAGGACCTCGGCGCCTTCATGGAGTGGAGTGCGAGGACGAAGGTCAGCACCATGCACAACGGGACGCTCGTCCAGGCCCTCTGGTAGGAGCGGCCGGGCGCGGGCCGGACGACCCGGACCGCCGGCGGTCGACGACGGGGGCGGGATGGCCTCCGGCCGGATCGGGGGAGCGCCCCCCATCGCCGGGGGAGCGCCCGATGGGTCGGCGAGCCGGAGCAGGTCACGGTGGATCGGTCACCACGTCGTCATCGGGGAACCGTCATGGACACCGTCACGAGCAACAGCGGGCGCCGGGGGCGAGCGCGCCGCAGCGGGTACGAAGGACTGCGGGACGACCTGGTCGCCGCACACCCCCAGCACGCCCGGTTCCTGCAGGACCGCTGGTACCACCACCTGACCACCTCCCAGCGGGCCGCGGACCGCGCGCGCAACTGGGTCTACGTCAGCCGCTTCGTCTCGGTGGCGGGTCTGGCGCTCCTGCCGGCGATCGTGACCCTGCAGGGCAGCCACCCCCTGAGCCTCGCGCTGCAGAGCCTCGCGATCGTCACCAGCGTCCTTGTCGCTCTCAGCGGCGGCGTCCTCAGCATCGCGAGGGTCCACGAGCGCTGGCGGCTCAGCCACGGGCTGCAGGAGAAGCTCGGCCGCGCGGGGTGGGATCTGATCCACTGCCCGGCGTCGTTCGCGGTCTTCCACGCCACGGTGGAGCGCGACCTCGCGGCCGCCGAGCTCGTCTACCAGTCGAGTGTCGCGGCGGTCGCCGCCCCCGTCGGGGAGGACGGCGCGGAGCGTCGCGGGGGCGAGCGTCCGACGGGTCTGACCCCGGTCATCGCCTGATCCTCGACTGCGTGGGCTCACCACCTCCGGCTCTCGACGATCCCGACGACGATCATGAGGGCGGTGAGCGCGAGCGTCCCGACGGCGATGGTCGACAGCGCCGCGTCGAGGGGGAGCGCGGTCGTGAGGACGCCGATCAGCAGGGCCGGGAGCCCGGCGCCCAGATAGAAGGCGGAGTAGACGGCCGCGGCGGTGCGGCTGGCTCGCCCGGGTGAAGCCATCGTGCTGACGGTCGTGGTCGCCCCGCTGTAGAGCAGGCCGTTGGCGAGGCCCGCGACGACGCACGCGGTGAGGACCGCGACGAGCGAGCCCACCCCGATCGCGAGGACCCCGAGCGACACCGCCAGGGCGACCAGCCCGACGAGCTGGGAGCGACGCGGTCCCAGCCGGGCGACCACGGGGACGGTCAGCACCGACCACACCAGGAGCGCCCCGGCGACACCTCCCGCGAACAGCGGGTCACCGAGGCCGAGGAAACGGTCGGCGACCGAGGAGATCAACCCGAGGAAGATGCCGACGACCGCCCAGCCGAGGAAACCGTTCACGGCGGCGATGACGAGGGCCCGTCGGGCCGTGCGGGTCGTGCCGGGGTCGCCGTCGCCGTCGGGGACGGGCGTGCCGTCGCGACCATCGGGCACGCTCGCGAGCCCGACGAAGACGACGCCGAGCAGCACCAGGTTCACGCCGAAGGGCAGGAGGCCGGGAGTCGGGCCGTGACCGGCGAGTGCGCCCCCGAGGACGGGCCCCGCACCCGTGCCGAGGATGAACACGATCGCCGACACCCCGCCGGCGCGTGCCTTGTCCGCGCCGCCGGTCGCGACCGCGACCCCGGCGCCGGTGATCACGGCGAGCGCGATGCCGTAGGCGACACGCCCGAGGATCAGCCACCCGGTGCTGGTCGCGAGGGCGAGCGCGAGGGAGCCGGCCGCGGCGATGACGATGCCGCAGCGCATGACGCGACGCGGGGACAGGCGGTCGCCCAGGGGGCCCAGCAGGAACACCGCGGGCACGCTGACCAGGGGATAGACCGCGTAGACGGCCGCGAGCGTCACGTCGGTGAAGCCGAGCTGTGCCTGGTAGGCGGGGTAGAGCGGGCTCGGGATGCCGGCGCCGGCCGCCGACAGGGCGAGCAGCGCGAGCGCCCAGGCCCGCGCCGACCGAGAGGACGGTGCCGGCGACGATCTCCTCGAGGGTCGTGGCCCGGCTGACGGGGACGCGGCGCCGCTCATGGCCGCGACGATGCGTGGCGCGACCGTTCAGCACCAGCGCAAGATTCTTCACCGAGCGCGTAGCATCGCTACATGATCGATCCGCGGTTGCGGACGCTGCAGCTCGTGGCCCACCACGGCTCGGTGAGTGCCGCGGCCAGGGCGCTGCACTTCACCTCGTCCGCGGTGTCCCAGCAGCTGCGCGCGCTGTCCGACGAGCTCGGGGTGGTACTGGTCCGCCAGGTCGGGCGTCGCATGGAACCCACGGCGGCCGGACACGTCCTGCTGCGGCACGCCGAGGCGTTGCACGCCCGTGCCGAGGTCGCGCGCGCGGAGCTGGCCGGCGTCGAGGACTCACCGGGCACGATCGGCCTGTGCGGGTTCTCCACCGCGGCGGCGAGGTTCCTCGTCCCCGCGGCCGCCGCACTGCGCGACCGGTTCCCCGGTCTGGTGATCCAGGTCGTGGAGGCAGAACCGGCGCGCTGCATCGATCTGTTGCTGGCCGGCGACTGTGACCTCGCACTGCTCGTGGTCGACGACAGCGTCCCGTCCGAGACCGACGAGCGCTTCGAGCAGCACACCGTGCTCGACGAACCGATCGACCTCGCCGTCCCGGTCGGGCACCACCTCACGACCCGGTCCGAGGTGACCCTGGTCGACGCCGCGGCCGAGTCGTGGATCACGTGCCGTCCCGGCAGCGCGTACCACCGGCTCACCCTGGCCGCGTGCCAGGCCGCCGGGTTCCGCCCGAGCGTCGCCCATCACGCCGAGGAGTGGGACACCGGCACGGCGCTCGTCGCCCACGGCTTCGGGATCTTCATGCTCCCCCGGCTGGCTCCGGTGGCTCCCGGGACCGACGTGGTGCGGGTGCGCCTGAGCGGGACGGCGGCGCCGATCCGGCGCGTCGTGGCCGTGACCCGGGCGGGCGGCGCGGCGCAGCCCGTCATCGTCCACGCGCTGACCTCGATCACGAGGTCGGCGGAGTCGTCGCGGTAGCGGCGCCTGCGGGGGGTCGGCCCGGCGAGGGACCTCAGGCCTTCGCCCACTCGGACACGACCGCGAGCGCCTTCCTGTCCGGCGCGCCGATCCCGGGCTCGGCGGCAGCGGGGTCCACGGCGGCCCGGCGCTCGGCCGGGTCGGGCGAGGTGAGCGCGTGGACGTGGTCGACGAGCGTCCACAGGTAGCCCTTGGGGTCGCGCTTGCCGCCGGCCGGGCGGCCGAGGGCGGCGCGCAGGGTCTTGACGGGCCCCTTCTCGTTGTCGGGGATCCACTGCGCGTCCACGCCCCGCCCGAGGCGGTCGAGGTCGGGCTCGGGCAGCCGCCCGTCCGCGGCGAGCGCGGCGAGGGAGTCGAGGACCTGGGCCCGTACGCCGCCGGCGTCGTCGTCGACCATCGCGCACCAGGTCACGACGGTGCCGAGGGTGCTCGCGGTCTCCGGGTCGAGGGTGCCCTCGCGCCACCAGTCGCCCAGCGTGCCGGCCGAGGGGCGGCGGTCGTCGCGGTCGTCCGAGGACAGCGCGTGCAGCAGCGGGCGGAGGCGCTCGAGATCGGGTGTCTCTGACATCGCCGGTGATCCTGTCAGCGGAGCCCCGGCGCAGGAAGTCTCCTGCTCGACGAGATCGCCGGGCCCGGGGGTCCGGCTCCGTGGTCCGGAGGGGGGTCCGCCGTGGCTCGACCGCGGGGCCCGACGAGCCGGTCACCGACCTCGCGCTCCGGCGTCCGGTCGGACACCGCGGCCGTCGACGAGACCGCGACGGCCCTGCGGAGCCGGCTGGGCCGCCACCTCGCGAGGACGCGCCGTCACCGCGCGCCGTAGGCGTCCACGAAGGCGGGCACCGCGTCCGCCCCGCGCACGGCGTCGGCGCTGATGACCTCCTCGATCGCGCGCCCGCGCAGCACCTGCTTGACCGGGCGCTCCAGCTTCTTGCCGGTCAGCGTGCGCGGGACGGCCGGCACGGCGGCGATCAGATCGGGCACGTGCCGCGGCGACAGGTGGCGGCGCAGCCCGCCGGCGATCCGGGAGCGCAGGTCGTCGTCGAGCTCGGCGCCGGGCGCGAGCTCGACGAACAGCAGCAGGTCGCCCGCCCCGCCCGCGTCGTCCTCGAGGTGCACGACCAGCGAGTCGGTCACCTCGGGCATGTCCTCGACGATGTCGTAGAACTCGGCGGTGCCCAGGCGCACCCCGCCGCGGTTCAACGTCGCGTCGGAGCGCCCCGTGATCACGCAGGTGCCCCGGTCGGTGAACCGCACCCAGTCGCCGTGGCGCCAGACGCCCGGGAAGGTGTCGAAGTAGGCCTCGCGGTAGCGCTCGCCGTTCGGGTCGTTCCAGAACCCCACCGGCATCGACGGCATCGGCGCCCGCACGACCAGTTCGCCCAGCTGCTCGACGACCGGGTCGCCGTCCTCGTCGAACGCGGCGACGTCGTGGCCGAGCGCGGGACCCGACATCTCGCCGCGGTACACCGGCTGCCAGGGGCCGCCGCCGACGAAGCCGGTGCAGACGTCGGTCCCGCCGCTGAACGGGTTGAGGACGACGTCCGGGCCGAGGTGCTCGTAGACCCAGTCGAACGCCTCCGGGGGCAGCGGCGCCCCGGTCGTCCCCAGCTGGCGCAGCTGGGGCCAGCGGGACGGGACGACGCCCTCCCGGCGGCAGGCCATCAGGTAGCCGGGGCTCGCGCCCAGCAGCGCGACCCCGGTCTCGGCGGCGAGCCGCCACTGCGCCTCCAGGTCCGGCCACAGCGGGTTGCCGTCCAGCAGCACGACGGCGCCGCGGTGCAGCAGCACCGAGATCGTGATGTTCCACATCGCCCAGGCGGTGGTGGTGAACCACAGCGTCCGGTCGCCGGGGTGGATGTCGAAGTGCAGCCCGAACAGCCGCAGGTGCTCGAGCAGGATGCCGCCGTGCCCGTGGACGATCGCCTTGGGCAGCCCGGTGGTGCCCGAGGAGAACAGCACGTAGAGCGGGTGGTCGAACGGGACCTCGGCGAACTCGAGCGGGCCCGGCGCGGCGAGCAGCTCGTCCCACGTCATCGCGTCCGGCACCGGGTGCGGTCCGTAGTCCAGGCCGACGACGTGCTGCACGGTCGGCAGGCCCGCGCGGATCGTCGCCAGCTCGTCGCGCTGGTCGATCTCCTTGTCGCCGTAGCGGTAGGACGCGACGGCGAGCAGCACGGTCGGGGAGAGCTGGCCGAGCCGGTCGACGACGCTGCGGGCGCCGAACTCGGGCGCGCACGCCGCCCAGATCGCCCCCAGGCTCGCCGCGGCCAGGAACACCACGATCGTCTCGGGGACGTGCGGCAGGTACCCGACGACCCGGTCGCCCTCCCCGACGCCGAGGCGCTGCAGGCCGGCCCGCGCGCGTCCCACCTGCTCGCGCAGCTCGCCGAACGTGAGCTCCTGCGGCCCGCGCGTCTGGGAGCGGGCGATGATCGCCGTGCGGTCGGTGTCCTCGTCGGTGCCGAGCATGTGCGCGGCGTAGTTCAGCCGGGCCCCCGGGAACCACTCCGCCCCCGGCATCGCCGACGACCCGAGCACCCGGTCGTAGGTGCCCGGCACCCCGTAGTACTCCCAGATCGAGCCCCAGAACTCCTCCGGCCGGTCCACCGACCAGCGCCACAGGGCCGCGTAGTCGTCGAACTCGAGCCCGCGCGTCGACGACAGGTACGCGAGATACGCGCCGAGGCCGGTGCCGTCCAGCGGGCCGGGGGGACGGAGCAGCGTCGGTCCGTCGGGAGCGTCCATGGTCTGCAGATGGTGCCGGTTCGCGCCCCGCGGGCCCACCCGTCGCTCCGACGGGCCCGGCCCGTCGCCGGTCTCGCCCGGACGCCCGCTCGTCGTACGCGTTCGGACGATCGGTTGCGCCAGTTGGACAGGTAGCGCATGGTCTGTCCAGCCCTGGTGGTCCTTGCCCGGCCCCACGGCGAGGTCCGGGCGTTGACCCCCTCAGCGCCGGGGCCGACCGCACCGTCACCGACGCCTTTCGCGTCGTCCGGCGCCGGACCGCTGCCCCCCGGTGGTCCGACCGCGCCGCGACGTCGCACGCCGCCGCCGCCGTCAGGGGAGCGTGGGGCGGTGCGGCGTCGGTGACGGTGTGCGCCCGTCACGCCAGCGGCACCGCCGGGTCGGCGTGCCGCGCGCGGTCGAAGGTCTCCTCGAGCCGGACCAGCCGGGCGATCGGGTCGGTGACGTCCCAGATGTTGACGTTCATGCCCGCCAGCACGCGCCCGCCGGCGAGCCAGAACGCCACGAACTCGCGCGAGGAGAGGTCGCCGCGCACCACGACCTCGTCGTACTCGCCGGGCGCGACGTAGCCGGTGTACTCCATGCCGAGGTCGTACTGGTCGGTGAAGAAGTACGGCAGGTGGTCGTACTCGGTGTCGTCGCCGAGCATGGCGCGCGCCGCGGCGGGCCCGCCGTTCAGCGCGTTGTCCCAGTGCTCCACCCGCAGGTGCCGCTCGAACGCGGGGTACCAGAGGTTGGCGACGTCGCCCGCCGCGTGGACGTCCGGGTCGGACGTGCGGTGGCGGGCGTCGACGACGACGCCGTCGGAGACCTCGAGGCCCGCCGCCTCGGCCAGGTCGGTGTTCGGGGTGATGCCGACGCCGACCACGACCGCGTCGGCGTCGATCTCGGTGCCGTCGGCCAGCCGGACGCCGGTGACCCGCCCGTCCTGCCCGCGGATCCCGGCGAGGTCCGTGTCGACGCGCAGGTCGACGCCGTGCTCGCGGTGCAGCGCGGCGAAGACCTCGGCGATCTCGGGGCCGAGGACGCGCAGCAGCGGCAGCGGCGCGGACTCGATCAGGGTGACCGCGACGCCGGCGATCCGCGCCGCGGCGGTGACCTCGAGGCCGATCCACCCGCCCCCGATCACGACCATGCGCGAGGACGACCGGATCGCGGCCGCGATGGTGTCGCTGTCCCCGAGGGTGCGCAGGAGGTGGACGCCGTCGAGGTCGGTGCCGGGCACGGGGAGCCGCCGCGGGGACGACCCGGTGGTGAGGAGCAGCGTGCGGTAGCCGACCCGCTCCCCGTCGGCCAGGACGACCTCGTGGGCGTCGCGGTCGACGGCGCTCGCGCGCACGCCCGTCCGCAGCTCGATGCCGTGCTCGGCGTACCAGTCGGCGGGGTGCAGGTACACGGCGTCGCGGCCGGCGTTGCCCTGCAGGTACTCCTTCGACAGCGGCGGCCGGTCATAGGGCCGCTCCTGCTCGTCGCCGATCAGCACGATCCGGCCCGCGCCGCCCTCCCGGAGGGTCTCCGCCGCCTTCGCCCCGGCCAGCCCCGCGCCCACGATCACGTGGGTCCCGTCGTCCGCCATGGCCTCGATGGTCGACCTCCGGGGCCGCGCCGACAATCCTCTCGGCGGCGGTCTCGGGGAGCGGGGGAGATGAAGAGGCGGTCCCGCCGGCTCACGAGGTAGAACCGGCGGAACCTGGATCGACGTTCGCCCGCGGGCAGCCTGTCGACCTGGCACTGGCGATACCCGCCCGGACGACCGGACCTAACGTCGGCGATCGTCGCCGCCGCGCTGCTTCTTCTGCGCCTCGCCGACGAGCCAGCCCGCGACCTCGACCAGCTTGATGTTCGTCTGCTGGGAGGACTCGACGAGCATCGCGAACGCCTGCTCCGGACCGACGCCGAAGCGCTCGATGAGGATGCCCTTGGCCTGGCCGATGACGTCGCGGCTGTCGAGGGCGACGGTCAGCCCGGTGATGCGCTTGGCGCCGTGCAGCACCAGCGCGGCCTGGGCGGCGAAGAGCGCGCCGACGTCGGCGGACGACGCGTCGAAGGCGCCGGGCTCCGCGGCGTAGAGATTGAGGGCGCCCGCGCTGCCGTGGTCGGTGAACAGCTGGAACGACATCAGCGACCGGAACCCCCGGTCCACGGCGGCCGCGGTGTAGCGGGGCCAGCGCGCCTGCACCGCGGCCATGTCCTCGACCAGCGTCCGCGTCTCGTGGCGGATCGAGTCGAGGCACGGCCCCTCGCGCAGGTCGTTCTGCAGCTCGTCGAGCTCGCGGACGGCCGTGCTGCTCGGGGCGTGCGAGGCCACCGCACCGCCGCGCTCGACGAGCGAGATGCCGGCCTGCTCGACGTGCGGGATCGTGTGGATCGCGCCCGACACGATCAGCTCGAGCGTGTGCTCGACGTCCTGGTCGTCCTTCCGCTCGATCAGGCTCCGGGCCGACGCATCGAGGGCGCGCGCCAGCACCGCCCCGACGCGTTCCTGGTCGGGCGTGCCGTCATCGTGGTCTCCGCGCTCCGTCATGGACGCCATGCGAGGGGGAATACCCGGGGAGCGAAGCGGCAGACACCGCCGGCTCCCCGTCCTCGCCGGTCCCGACCGGCTCGACGGGCATCGTCAGCACCTGGGTGGCCACGCGCGCGACCAGACCGGGCTCCCCGTAGCCGAACTCCGCGCACGCCCGCAGCTCGCGGGCGAGGAGCTCGCCGAGCGCGCCGGGGAAGACGCGGCGCGCGTGGTGCGCCGCCGCCCGGTACCGCGACCGCTCGTGGTGCGGCAGCCCCGTCGCGTTCCCGCGCACGTCCGCGGGCTCCGGGCCGGCGTCGCGCGGCGGGCAGCCCAGGACGAGGGCCGTGGCCCAGACGGGCGGGCTCACCGCTCGCTCCCGCGATCCGCCTCCGCGAGCACCTCGGCGGCCAGCCGGTCCACGAGCAGATCCCCGGCCAGCCGGAAACCGAACTCGGCGTAGGCCTGCAGCTCGCGGGCCACGAGCTCCCCGAGAGCGCCGGGGTACACCCGCCGCGCCCGCTCGGCCGCGGCGAGGTACCTCGCGCGGTCGACCCGATCGATCTCGACGGTCATGTCGCCCACCCCCGTCCCGGTCCTCACCGGCAAGCGTCCGCCGGGTTGGGCCGACCGGGCATCGGGGGAATCCCAACATCTCGCTGAGGGTGACCAGACTTACTCGAACGGCCCAGTCCGATCGGCGCGAGCCGGGGTATCAGAAGGTCGGCGAGCACGTTGGGTGAGTGACAGCGTGTCGTCGGTCAGCAGGCGCTGCGGAGCTGCCGGTCGGCGCCGTCGGGGAGCCGCCTCCTGGTGCGTCTTCTGGTCGGCGTCCTTCTTGTCCGCCTCGGCGCGCTTCCGGACCTCCGCCTGAGACGCTCGTTGCGCCGTTCGGAGGACGCGGACCACCCGTCCGGGGACACCTGTCGACCGCTCGTCGTGCCCGGACCGGGCGGTCGTCGGACGGGCGCCGGGGCGTTCTCAGCTCCGGGGGTGCGCGCGCGAGCGGCCCCTAGCGTCGCGCCGTTGATCCAGCGTGATCGTCCCCCAGGGAGCGGAGGTACCGGCGTGGCGACCGACGTCGCGGAGAGTGCGGGACCGGCGGGCGCGACCGCGGCCCGGGTCACCACCGAGCTGGCGGTCACCGGGATGACCTGCGGGACGTGCGCGGCACGCATCCAGCGCAAGCTCGGCCGCCTGCCCGGGGTCGAGGCGAGCGTGAACTACGCGAGCGGGCGCGCCCGGGTCACGCACCCGCCCGAGCAGGACCCGGCGGAGCTCGTCACGGCGGTGACCGGCCTCGGGTTCGGTGCCGAGCCGGTGGCGCCGCGGATCCCCGACGGCGGCGTCCCGTCCCCGCGGACGGCGCCGGAGCAGGCCGGACCCCGCCCGGTGACCCCGGCGGCGCCCCCCGGGGACGCCCCCGACCCCGAGCTCGCCGAGCTGCGCCACCGCGCGCTCGTGTGCCTCGCGCTGACCGTGCCGGTGATCGCCGTCGCGATGAACCCCGACTGGCAGTTCCGGTACTGGCAGTGGTTCTCGCTCGTGCTGACCGCACCCGTCGTCGTCTGGGGCGGGTGGCGGTTCCACCGGGCGGCGGCGCGGCACCTGCGCCACCTCTCGGCGACCATGGACACGCTGGTCTCGGTGGGCACGCTCGCCGCGTTCGGCTGGTCGCTGTGGGCGCTGTTCCAGGGCGGCGCGGGGCTCGGCGGCATGCGCCACGCGCTCTACCTCCTGCCCCGGCCCGACCAGTTCGACGGCGCCCGCACGATCTACCTCGAGGCCGCCGCCGCGATCACCACCGCGGCCCTGCTCGGCCGCTGGATCGAGCGGCGCGGGCGCCGTCGCGCGCTCGGGGTGTCGGCGGGCCTGCTGGCCCCGCCGGCCGCGCAGGCCCGGGTGGTCGTCGGGGACCGCGAGCTGCCGGTGCCGGTCGAGGGCGTGCAGCCCGGCGACCACGTCGCCGTCGCCGCGGGCGAGCCGTTCCCGCTCGACGGCCGGGTCGTCGAGGGCCGCTCCACGGTGGACGCCGGCGCGATGACCGGCGAGTCGACGCCCGTCGACGTCGCGCCCGGCGCCGAGGTGCTGGCCGGGACCCGCAACGAGACCGCGCGCGTCGTCGTCGAGACCACGCGCGCCGCCGGGGACACGCAGTGGGCGCGGATGGCGCGCCGCGTGCAGGACGCGCAGGCCGGCAAGACCGCGATCCAGCGCCTCGCCGACCGCATCTCGGCGTGGTTCGTGCCCGTCGTGATGCTGGTGGCGGTCAACACGCTGCTGTTCTGGGGCGTCTCGGGCGCCGGCTGGGGCTTCGCGATCGCCGCCGGCATGGCCGTGCTCGTCGTCGCCTGCCCCTGCGCGCTCGGGCTCGCCACGCCCACGGCGCTCGCGGTGGCGACCGGCCGCGGCGCCCAGCTGGGCATCCTGCTGCGCGGGCCCGAGGTGCTCGAGTCGAGCCGCCGGGTCGACACGATCGTCCTCGACAAGACCGGCACGGTGACGACCGGGCGCATGACGCTGCGCGCGGTGCACACGACGGGCGACACCGACCGCGCCGAGGTGCTCGCCCGGGTCGGCGCGCTGGAGGCGGAGCTCGAGCACCCGGTCGCCCGGGCGATCGCCGCCGCGGCCCGCGAGGAGCTCCCGGCCTCCACCGCGCAGGTCACCGACGTGCAGACCCTCGACGGGCTGGGCGTCGCCGGCACCGTCGACGGGGTCGCGGTGCTCGCCGGGCGCCGGCGGCTGGTCGACGACCGCGGCGTCGCGGTCCCCGACGAGCTCGCGCACGCCCTCGAGAAGGCGGCCGCGCACGGCGCCACCACCGTGCTCGCGGCCTGGGACGACGGCACCGGCGTGCTGACCGCGCGCGCGGTGCTCGAGGTCGCCGACGGGGTCCGCGAGGGCTCCGCCGAGGCCGTCGCGGAGATGCGGGCGCGCGGCCTGCGCCCGGTGCTGCTGACCGGCGACAACCCCGCCGCGGCGCGGGCGGTCGCCGACGAGGTCGGCATCGCGCCCGGGGACGTCGTCGCCGAGGTGCTGCCGACCGAGAAGGCCGACGAGGTGCGCCGGCTGCAGGAGCAGGGCGCGGTCGTCGCCATGGTCGGCGACGGTGTCAACGACGCGGCGGCGCTCGCCCAGGCCGACCTCGGCGTGGCCATGGGCACGGGGACCGCGATGGCCATCGAGGCCGGCGACGTCACGCTGGTGCGCGACGACCTGCGCGCGGTGCCCGACGCGCTGCGCCTGGCCCGCCGCACGCTGGGCACGATCCGCGGCAACCTGTTCTGGGCGTTCGCCTACAACGTCCTCGCGCTCCCGCTCGCCGTCGCCGGGCTGCTCAACCCGATGATCGCCGGCGTCACGATGGCGCTCTCGAGCGTCTTCGTCGTCGGCAACAGCCTGCGCCTGCGGCGGTTCCGCCCCTGAGGCGTCCCCCGGCGCGCGTTTCCCGACCCGCCGGATCGGCAAGGCCGGGAGGCGTGTCGGAGGACCCACAGAAACTGGCCAGCTCGGTGTCGGAGGCCGCCTCGCGCGACGGGCGCCGGGTGGCGATCGTCGAGTCGCTCACCGGCGGCCTCGTGTGCAGCGACCTGGCGGCTTCGCCGGGATCGAGCGAGTGGTTCCGCGGCGGCGTCGTCGCCTACGACCGCACCACCAAGCACGGCGCCCTCGGCGTGCCCGACGGACCCGTCGTGTCGGAGCCGGCGGTGCGGACGATGGCCGAGAAGGCCGCGGACCTGCTCGGCGCGGACCTGACGCTCGCCGTCAGCGGCGCCGGCGGCCCCGAGCCCCAGGACGACCAGCCGCCGGGCACGGTGTGGTTCGCGATCCACGACAAGGGCGACACCGAGGCATGGGTCGAGCAGTTCGAGACCGACGAGCCGGGCGACGTCCTGAAGAACACGCGCATCCGCTCGTTGCAGGCCCTGCTGGACCACCTGGGCCGGTAGGGGTGCGGTGGCGGACCATGGAGCCGTGGTGGACCACGTCGTCTGGGACTGGAACGGCACGTTGCTCGCCGACGTGCACGCCGTCGTCGACGCCTCCGCGGCCGGGCTGGCGGCGGTGGGCGTCACCGGCGGCCTCGACCTGGCGCGCTACCGCTCGACCTTCCGGCGCCCGCTGCGGGACTTCTACGCCGCGCTGGTCGGCCGCGAGGTCGCCGAGGACGAGTGGGCGCGGATGAACGCCGTGTTCGGCGAGCACTACCGGGGCCTCGAGCCGGAGCTGGCCCTGGCCGACGGGGCCCTGGACGCCCTGGAGCGCTTCGCCGACGCCGGGCTCGGCCAGTCGGTGGTGAGCATGCTCGGGCACGACGAGCTGCACGCCACCCTCGGGCGCCGCGGACTGCACGACTGGTTCGTCCGGGTCGACGGCGACCACCACCGCGACGGCCGCGGCAAGCAGGCCGCGCTCGCCGCGCACCTCGACGTGCTGGACCTCGACCCGGCGCGGGTGGTGCTGGTGGGCGACACCCTCGACGACGCCGCCGCCACGGCCGCCGTGGGGAGCGCCTGCGTCCTCGTGGCGGAGCACTCCACCCACCACGCGGAGGACCTGCGCACCGTCGCGTCGGCGGTACCGACCCTGCCCGAGGCGGTGGAGCACGTGCTCGCGTTGCGCCGATCCGCGCCCTCGCCGTCGTAACCTCTCCCCGTGGCCGTGCCGTCCGAACCATCCCCGCTGCCCGCCTACGACCGCGTCGTGCTCGTCTACAACCCGCAGAGCAGCGGCGACGGCGAGCAGCGCGCCGAGCAGGCCCGGGCGACGCTGGCCGAGCAGGCCCCGCAGCTCACGGTGGCGCTCCGGGCCACCGAGTACGCCGGGCACGCGCGCGTCATCGCCGAGGAGGAGGCGCGCGCCGGGCGGGTGCTCGTCGTGTCGGTCAGCGGCGACGGCGGCTACAACGAGGTCGTGCAGGGCGTCATGGCCGCGGGCGACGGCAGGCGGTCGGGGGCCGTCGCCGCCGTCCTGCCCGCGGGCAACGCCAACGACCACCGGCGCGCCACCCGCGAGCGCCCGCTGGTGGACGCCATCGCCGCGGCGCGGGTGAGCCGCATCGACCTGCTGCGCGTGGAGATCGCCGGCGAGGGCGGGCCGCGCTGGGCGCACTCCTACCTGGGGCTGGGCATCACGCCGACCGTGGCGCTCGAGCTGGAGCGCGGCGGCAAGGGCTCGGTGCGCGAGATCGTCACCACGATCCGCGCGTTCTCGGCGTTCCACCCCTTCGAGATCGACGTCGACGGCGAGGGCCGCAAGCGCTTCGACAGCCTCGTCCTGGCCAACACCACCGAGATGGCGAAGTACGTGACGCTGTCCGACGGCGACCCCGCCGACGGGCTCTTCGAGGTCGTCACGCTGCCGCACCGCTCGAAGCTGCGGCTGCTCGCATACGCGATCCGCGCGGCGGTGCGGGGCCTCGGGCCGCAGCCGCGCACCTCACGGTTCTCGTTCACCACGCTCTCGCCGATCCCGGTGCAGCTCGACGGCGAGGTGCTCGACCTGCCCGCGCACCGCGGGGTCATCGTGCGGATCGCTCCGCAGGCGCTGGCGACGGTCGTGTGACCGGGCCGCTGGAGGACGCGCGCGCCGGCGCGACGGCCCGGGTCGCGTCGCTCGAGGCGCAGCTCGCCGGCATCGTCGAGACGGCGTCGGCGAGCTCCGGCGACGACGAGCACGACCCCGAGGGCCAGACGATCGCCTACGACCGCGCCCAGGTCGCCGCCCTGCTCGCCGCGGCGCGCCACGACCTCACCGAGATCGACGCCGCGCTGGCGCGCGTGGACGCCGGCACGTACGGGGTGTGCGAGCGCTGCGGCCGCCCCATCGCCCCCGAACGCCTCGAGGCCCGCCCCGCCGCCCGCACCTGCGTCTCCTGCGCCTGAACGGAGTATGTGAGCGAACTTCGGGGGTATAGCCCCGAAGTTCGCTCACATGGCTAGGGGCGGCGGAACGGGACGGAGGGGTCGCGGACGGGGCGGGGGCCGCCGGCGGCGGTGAAGCGCTCGCGGGCCGCGCGGGCGCGCTCGCCGTCCTCGCGCAGCCCCGGGTCCATCGCGTCGCGCACGGGCCCGAGCAGCAGCGTGCGGTCCGGGTCCACGACGCTCGTGAGCCGCAGGTGCGCGCGCATCCACGCGCCCAGCCGGTCCTCGTCGGCGCGGGTGAGCACCACGTCGGCGGCCCAGGTCGGGGCGAGCTCCAGCTCCTCGAGCAGCAGGCCCGCCAGCGCGCGGCGCAGCGGCGAGACCCCGGTGCGGTAGAGGTCCTGGCGCGTCACGCGGTTGCGCAGCATCGTCGCGTCGCCCACGTCGAGCAGCACGTACCCGGTGTCCACGGGGTGCGCGGGCCCGCCGACGGGGACGCCGGCGCCCCACCACGCCACGAGGCCCGCGTCGCGCCCGAGCGCGGCCACCGCCTCGTCCAGCGGCGGCAGCGGGCCGGACAGCGCGCGGACGACCTCGGGAACGCTCACACCCGAAGTGTCCGCGCCGAGCCCGCCGGGCGCAGCGACCCCGCCAGCACGAACGCCGCGATCCCGGCGAGCGGCACGAGCGCGAGCCCGGCGCCCACGGACACGCCGTCGGCGACCGCCCCGATGATCGGCGGGAACGCGAGGAACCCGAGCCGCGCGAGCCACCCGACGACCGCGATGCCGTCGCCGGGCCGCACGCCCCGGATGCGCCCGGCCGCGGCGAACCCGAGCGGGAAGATCGTCGACACGCCGAGGCCGGTCAGCGCGTAGCCCACGACCGCGGCGGCCGGGTGCCCGACGAGCAGCGCGCCGCCCATCGCGAGGGTCGCCAGCGCCGCGCCCGAGCGGGCCACCGCGACGGCGCCGAAGCGGTCGACGACCCGGTCGCCGGCGAGGCGCCCGAGCGTCATCGCCGTCTGGAACGCCACGAACGGCAGGCCTGCGACGAACGCGCCGCCGCCGAGGTCGTCGCGCACGTAGATCGCGCCCCACGACGCCGCCGAGTCCTCGATCCCGCCCGAGGCCACCAGCAGCGCGGACAGCGCAAGCAGCGGCCCCGCGGCCACGACGACCGCGCGCCACGGCCCGTGCCGCACGCCCTCGGTCCCGTCGGCCTCCCCGTGCTCGGCCTCCGGCTCGGGCCCGGGCAGGCACCAGCGCCACGCGAGCACCGAGACCACGACGAGGACGGCCGCGACGACCCCGAGGTGGACCAGCAGCGGCAGCCCGAACCCGGCCGCCGCCGCGCCGAGCAGCCCGGCCCCGACCGCGGCCATGCTCCACACGGCGTGCAGCCCGTTGACGATCGAGCGCCCGTAGCCGGTCTGCACGCGCAGCCCGTGGGCGTTCATGGCCGCGTCGGCCCAGGCGTCGGTCAGCCCGAGGACGAACAGCGCGGCGGCCAGCGCGTACCAGGACGGGGCGAGGGCCACGGCGGGCAGCAGGACCGCCCCGACCAGCCCCACGCCGGCGCCCGCCCGCCCGCTGCCCACGCGCGCGATCAGCGGACCGGCGAGCACACCGAAGACCAGCGCGGCCGCCGGGAACGCCGCGATCGCCGTGCCGAGCGCGGCGTTCGACAGGCCCAGCTCGTCGCGCAGGGTCGGGAACCGCGGGACGATGCTGTTGTAGGTCGCCCCGTTGACGACGAACATCCCGACCACCGCGACGCGGGCACGCCGGAGGGCGGGCTCGGGTCGGGTCACGGGCGCCACGTCGCCGATCGCCGGGCGACCTCGAAGGTCTGCTCGACGGCCAGGTCGGACAGCGGCGTGCCGAACGCGGTGACCAGGCGCGGCAGCTGGCCCAGGCGGGTCACCGCCACGCCGCGCGGGCGCCCGGTGCCCGAGAGGATCGCGCCGACGACGGCGACGACGGGGTGCACGGCCGGCGGGTCGAGGGTCTCGGTCGCGCCCGCCGCGTGCGCCAGGCCGACCGACACGCGGTCGCCGACCTCGAGCCCGATCCGCCGCAGCCGGTCGAGGTCGAGGGTCGAGCCGCCGAGGTCGAGCGCGTGGTCCTCGACGGTGACCCGGCCGCCCGGGACGTTGACGACGTCGATGACGAACAGCCCCGGCGGGCCGATGAGCAGGTGGTCGAGCACGACCAGCCCGGGGGTCGAGCCCCGCTGCGCTCCGTCTCCCGGCCCGTCGTCGAACGCCATCGGGACGCGGTGCAGGATGCGCCAGCGCGCCCCGCGCCCGCGGCGCAGCGTCGGGCTGCGGGTGAGCTTGCCGAGGGTCTCGGCGACCGCGTGCTGCCCGTCGGCGCGCAGGCGGTAGGGCCGGTCGGCGTCGGGTCCCTGCTCGGTCCGCGCGATCGCGGCCTCCTCGAGCAGGCCGTGCCCGGGGCGGCGCAGCGCGAGGTCCTCCTGGCCGGGGTCCCAGCCGCCGTCCGGCGGGGCGACGCCCGCGCCCAGCGCGGCCGGCTCGGCGGCCTCGGCCGGGCTCGACATCGGCGGCAGCCCGTTGCCCCACAGCCAGGAGTTGGCCTCCTGGGTGAACTGCTCCCGGAAGCCCGCGGGCACGTCGTGGGCGACGCGGGTGACGAGGTCGAGGTGCCCCAGCGGCAGCCCCTCGGCGGAGGACACGTAGAGCCGGTCGGAGCCGGGCCTGCGCTTGCGACGGGCCGGCATCAGCCCGCCCGTTCCGCGCGGTCGAGCCAGCGCGAGATCCGGTCGTGCTCGTGGCCGGTGAGCCCGCGGATACCCGTGACCACCGCGCGCTCGATCCCGCCGCCGAGCAGCGGGACGGCCGCGGTGATGTCGAGGTCCACCGACAGCCGGCTGCCCGCGTCCTCGCCGACGACCCGCATCGTGCCCTCGGCGCCGATCGGCGTGGCCGGCACCACGACCCGGGCCCGCCCCTCGCACCGTCCCGGCGCCAGCGTCCACTCTTCGGTGCGCTCGATGACCAGCACGCCGGAGAGCAGCCGCTCGACCACGACCGGGACCTGGCCCGGGGGCACCGGCTGGCGCAGCACCACGCGCACGCGCTCCGGCCCGTCGGGCGGTCCGGTGCGCTCGAACGCGACGACGTCGATCCGGCCGGAGCCGTCGACGTCCAGCTTCACGCGGTGGAACTCGGGGTCGGCGAGCGCGGCGGCGAAGGCGGGGACGCCGTAGGGGTAGGCGCGGCTCAGCGCCAGCCGGGTGCTCACGTGGGCCGAGCGTAATCGTGATGGCGGACGGGCTCAGAACACCGCTCAGAACGCTGCTCAGAACGCGTAGCGGATCGTCAACCACGGGGCGTGGCGGGCGACCAGCTCGCGGAACCGGGCGACCGCGCGGCGCTTCACGTCGACGCGGTAGCGGACGACGTCGCCGCCGTGCTGGGTGCGCTTGGCCTCCTGCGCCTCCAGGCGCCACAGCACGTCCTCGGCCTGCGGGTGCCAGCCGAGGTTCACCTCGCGCAGCACCACCGGCGAGAAGTTGAGGGTGCACCTCGTAGCCCGCGGCCACGAAGTCGTCGACCGCGGCGATGCGCTCGTCGATCGTGCTCGTGCGGATGTCGAGCACCGTGGCGTCGCGGCGCGGCATGAGCGAGAAGCGCACGCGGGTGCCCCCGCGCGGGTCGAGCGCGAGGAGGTCGCGGTTGACGTGCTTCGTCGCGAACGACGCCTTCGCCCCGTCGAGGCGGGCGGACTGCGCGACCGGGTCGGCGACGTTGTCGCTGACGCGCGCGTCGACCGAGCAGTCGGAGTTCTCGCCGAGGTCGTAGACCCAGTCGACCGGGTCGCACTGGTTCGCGCCCGGACCCGACGGCCCTGTCTTGGGGCCCTGCCTGGCGACGTGCCGGGCGATCGCCCGCTCGATCGCCGTGACCCGCACCCAGCGGGCGACGTTCCGCTCATCGCCGTGCAGGTCGGGGATCGCCCAGTGCGAGGCGATCTCGACGACCTCGGCGTCGGGGAAGCGGGCGAGGACCTCCTGGCCGCACGCCGAGGCCGGCGACGCCGGCTCGGCGTGGATGGTGGCCACGTCGAGCAGGGGCCGGGCGGTGGTCACGGCTCCAGGGTGCCGATCAGGGCGCGCGCCGTCGCGCCGGCCCGGAACACCTCGACCGGCCGGCCCTCCCCCTCGCGGCGCGCGAGCTCGGCGAGCACCGGCGCCACCTGCTCCGGGCCCCCGAACTGGAAGCCGACCTGGGTGGCGTACGCGCGCGCCGCCGCGCCCTTGGCCTCGAGCGCCCCGGCGACGTCGATGGCGATGTCGGTGCCGGTCAGGCCGGGGGCGCCGGCGGCGTCGGGGTGGCGCAGCGCGTAGGGCGTGTCGCGCCACCACGCGGTGCGGCCGGGGTCGGCGAGCCCGGCGACGACGGCCGTGACGACCTGGTGGTCGACGTGGTCGCCGACGGCCTGCGGGGCGAGGACGAGGTCGGCGCCGTCGAGCCAGGGCGCGACGACCTCGGCGACGGCGCCCGCCACGTCGTCGTCCGCGCGGCGGCCGGCGAACAGCGCGGCGGGGGAGTCGTAGCCGCGGTGCGGGGCCTCGAGCAGGCCGAGGTGCTCCCCGCGCACGCCCAGGCGGGCCAGGGCGGCGGCGTCCTCGTCGCGGCGCAGGGCCATGTAGTCGACGTCGGGGCCGAGACCCTTGTCGGTCTGGCAGGCGAGCGCGAACCCCGTCGGCGCGGTCACCGAGCCGGTGAACACCGTGAGCACGAGGACGTCGTGCCCGGCGGCGGCCAGGCGCGCGAGCGTCCCGCCGGCGGAGAACACGGCGTCGTCGAGGTGCGGGCTGACCGCCACGACCCCGAGAGCAGACGAGCTCACAGCAGGTGCGGCGCCGCGCGGAAACGGCAGTCGGGGTCGACGGCGACGTCGGGGATCGCCGGCACGGGCACGTCGCGCACCGCGTCGTAGACGTCGGTGAGCCGGTGCGCGATCACCGGCCACGACCAGCGGGCGCGGACCTCGTCGAGGGCGCGGCGGGCGACGGCGGTGCGCAGGGCGGGGTCGTCGAGCACGCGGGCGATCCCGTCGGCGAGCGCGGCCGGGTCCTTCGGCGGCACGAGCAGGCCGTTGTCGCCGTCGCGGACGCAGTCGCGCACGCCCACGACGTCGGTGGACACCACCGGCAGGCCGGTGGCCATCGCCTCGAGCACGGTGTTCGAGAAGCCCTCCGCGTAGGTCGGGCTGACGAAGACGTCACCGCGCCGGTAGACCTCGTGCGCGTCCTCGTAGGCCGTGTAGCCGAGCTGGGTGACGTGCTCGTCGAGCCCGAGCTCGGTGACGCGCTCGGCCACGGTGGCGGTGTCGGGCCCGATGCCCGAGACGACGAGGTGCAGCCGGCGCCCGCGGGCGAGCAGGTCGGCGACGGCGTCGAGCAGGTCGAGCACGCCCTTCCTGGCGTCGACGCGACCGTGGTAGAGCAGCACGGGCGGGTCGGACAGCGCGCCCGGCTCGCGGGCCGGGGTGAACCGCTCGGTGTCGGTCGCCCCGGAGAGGATCGTCCAGCGGCCGGGGTCGACGCCGTGGCGCTCGGAGACCTCGGCGGCGAACGACGACGACCCGATGACCAGCGCCGGCGCGTGGGCGAACACCGCGCGCACCAGCGTCTCGTGGGTCGCGCAGCACGTGCCGACCCAGTGCCCGTCGCCGCCCTGCACGCTGACCACGGCGGGCAGCCCGAGGTCGTGCGCGGCGCGCAGCACCGCGAGCCCGTTGGGGTAGGCGTACTGGGCGTGGAGCAGGTCGAACGGCGCCTCCGCGTGCTCCGCGGCGATCGTGTCGCGCATCGTGGCGACGTCGGCCTCGAAGTCGGCGGGCCGGTCGTGGATCACCTCCTGCTCGCCGTGCGCCTCGAGCGCCACGACGTGGACGCCGTCGGGCACCCGCTCGGGCGGGGGCGGGCCGCCGCCGTAGACGCCGCGCCCGACCGGGTCGCCGCGGTACTGCGAGACCAGCGTGACGTCGTGGCCCTCGCGCACCAGGTGGCGCAGCAGGTTCTCGGCGTAGGCGCTCATGCCGGACACCGCCGGCCAGTAGCGCCGCGAGACGAAGCAGATCCTCACCGGGCGGCCTCCATCGTGCGGATCGTCTCCAGCGCCGCCGGCACGAGCACGTCGGCGCGGTGGGAGTCACGGGACAGCTCGAACGACACGAGCCCGGCGTGGCGGACCTCCCGCAGCGCGGTGAGCACCGCGGGCAGGTCCATGTCCCCCTCGCCGGGGGCGCGGTGCTCGTGCACCCCGCGCGGCATGTCCTCGACCGCGACGGCGCCGAGCAGGGGCGCGAACCCGCGGACCGCGCCCTCGGGGCTCCAGCGCCCGGACACGATGCAGTGCCCGGTGTCGAGGGCGAGGGTGACCTCGGGGACGTCGAGGGCCAGGCGCATCCAGTCGTCGCAGTCCTCGACGAGCATCCCCGGCTCGGGTTCCACGGCGCAGACGACGTCGCGCTCGCGGGCGTGGGCCACGACCTCGCGCACCCCGTCGGCGAGCCGGCGCCACGCCTCGTCGCGGTCCTGGTCGGGCGCGGGCACGCCGGCCCAGAACAAGACCGCCTCGCTGCCGAGGTCGGCGGCGACGTCGACGCAGGTGCGCAGGAAGGCGACCCGGCGGGCCCGGCCGTCGGGGTCCTCGGTGATCAGCGTCGGCTGGTGCTTGCGACGCGGATCGAGCAGGAAGCGGGCGCCGGTCTCGACGACGCTGCCCAGCCCGAGCCCGCGCAGCCGGTCGGCCAGCGCCGCGGTGCGCCGGCCCAGCTCGGGCGCGAACGGGTCGTGGTGGGCGACGTCGAGGGTCAGGGCCACCCCGTCGTAGCCGCTGTCGGCGAGCAGCGCGAGAGCGTCGTCGAGACGGTGCGAGGTCAGGCCGTTGGTGTTGTAGGCGTAGCGCAGCCGGTGGTCCTGCGGGTCGTGCGCGGGGGCGGGCATCCCGCCGGAGGTACCACCGAGCGGGCCGCCGGAACCCGTCGCTCCCGGTCACGGCCGTGCGGCGCGGATCGCAAACGACCCGGCTACCCGACCGCTCGTCCCGCCATTCACCGCGGATGGCCCCAAGATCACCGCGGCCCAGCGGTCGGCCCGCTGCGGCCTGCGGTTGGTGCAGTATCTGCACGCGGAAACAGTGATGTTGACCACAAGGGTCGCGGACGCGTTCAGTGACCTTCGCACGACGGCGAGCGAGGGGCCGATCGGAGCAGGACGGACGACCGACCGCGGGAGGGAGGGGCACCCATGACGGATGCGCGCCACGGCCGCGGCGTCGGCGGGGGTCGCTCCCTGAAGACCGCTGCCGAGGCGCTCGCGGCGCTGCGCTTCCTCGGTGCCGCCGAGGAGGGCATCACCGCCGAGGCGCTGGCCGCCGAGCTCGGCAAGAGCACCGCGACGGCCCGGTACCTGCTCAACACCCTGTGCCAGGAGGGGTTCGCGGTCCGCGACCGCGGGTCCGGCACCTTCCGGCTCCAGGACGCCCCGCCGTGGGGCGACGCCTGGGGTGATCCGGAGGCCCCCCACGACCTGACCCGCCACGAGCTGCCCGAGCGGCTCTCGGACGCGGTCACCGACCTGTACTGGCGCACGCGGCAGCGCACCTACCTCGCGCGCTGGGAGGGCGACGACGACACGACGGTGATCGTCGATGCCCGCGGCCACCAGGGTCTCGCCCGCGTCCCGGACCTCACCGAGCGCATCCCGCTCGCCTCGGCCCACGCGCTCGCGGTGACGAAGGCGCTCATGGCGTCGTCGGCGCCGCGCGCCACCGCGCTGCACGAGCGCTCCGAGCTCCCGTCGTTCACCGGCACCACCATCACGAGCGCCCCGGCGATCGAGCTCGAGCTCGCCCGGGTCCGCCGGCGGGGCTACGCGGTGGACCGCGAGGAGTACGCCGAGGGTTTCTGTTGCATCGGCGCGCCGATCTTCGCCCCCGACGGGCAGGTCGCCGCCAGCATCGCGATCTCCACGCCTGCGCGGCGCTTCGCCACGCACGCGGAGGAGCTGACCGGCGCCGTCCGCGACGTCGCCGCGACCGCCACGCGCGGCTGGCGGGAGTCCGAGACCGACCTCCCGCCACCGCTGCCGGCCGACCCCGTACCCCCCGGGTACTGACGGGCCGACACCGGCCGTGCCGCCACCACAGCGCCACAAGCCTCACCGGCGCCCGGCGGCCACCACCACGGACCACGGCTGCGGAACCCCGTATGCCGAGCTGGAACTCCACAAGGAGAAGAAGATGAGCCGTCAGAGTTTGGCGAAGGCTCACCAGAAGATCCAGGAACTTTCCTGGGAGCCGGTGTACCACGAGCCGTACATGAAGTACGGGACGGACTACACCTTCCGCAAGGCGGCCAAGAAGGACCCGCTCAAGCAGGTCCTCCGGTCCTACTTCCCCATGCAGGAGGAGAAGGACAACCGCGTCTACGGAGCATCCGACGGTGCGATCCGCGGGAACATGTTCCGCCAGGTCCAGGAGCGGTGGCTGGAGTGGCAGAAGCTGTTCCTGTCGATCATCCCGCTGCCGGAGATCTCGGCCGCCCGGTCGATGCCGATGCTGTTCCAGGCGGTTCCGAACCCGGAGCTGCACAACGGCCAGGCGATCCAGATGATCGACGAGGTTCGGCACAGCACGATCCAGCAGAACCTCAAGCGGCTGTACATGAACAACTACATCGACCCGGCGGGCTTCAACAACACCCTCCGGGACTTCCACTCGGACTACTGCGGCACCATCGGCCGTCAGTTCGCCGAGGGTTTCATCACCGGTGACGCGATCACCGCGGCCAGCATCTACCTGACCATCGTCGCCGAGACGGCGTTCACGAACACCCTGTTCGTGGCCATGCCGGCCGAGGCGGCGGCCAACGGTGACTACCTGCTGCCCACGGTGTTCCACTCGGTCCAGTCGGACGAGTCGCGGCACATCTCGAACGGCTACGCCACCCTGCTGATGGCACTGTCGGACGAGGACAACCGCCAGCTGCTCGAGCGCGACCTGCGCTACGCGTGGTGGAACAACCACCGCGTGGTGGACGCCGCCATCGGCACGTTCATCGAGTACGGCACCAAGGACCGCCGCAAGGACCGCGAGTCCTACGCGGAGATGTGGCGCCGCTGGATCTACGACGACTACTACCGGTCCTACCTGCTGCCGCTCGAGAAGTACGGTCTGGTGATCCCCCACGACCTCATCGAGGAGTCGTGGAACCAGATCTGGAACAAGGGCTACGTCCACGAGGTCGCGCAGTTCTTCGCCACCGGGTGGCTCGCGAACTACTGGCGCATCGACGGCATGACCGACGAGGACTTCGAGTGGTTCGAGTACAAGTACCCGGGCTGGTACGAGAAGTACGGCAAGTGGTGGGAGAACTACAACCGCCTGGCGAAGCCGAACGGCCACCACCCGATCGTCGCCGAGGACGTCGACTACGTGTACCCGCACCGGTGCTGGACCTGCATGGTCCCGTGCCTCGTGCGTGAGGACATGGTCGTCGACCAGGTGGACGGCCAGTGGCGGACGTACTGCCACGAGGCCTGCCGCTGGACGGACGCCGAGGCCTTCCGACCCACGTACCAGGGTCGCGAGACCCCGAACATGGGCAAGCTCGTGGGTCACCGCGAGTGGGAGACGCTCTACCACGGCTGGAACTGGGCCGACGTGGTCCAGGACATGGGCATGGTCCGCGACGACGGCAAGACCATGACGGCGCAGCCGCACCTCGATCTCGACCCGAAGAAGATGTGGACGCTCGATCACCTGCGGCGCATGCCGAACGTGGCCAGCCCCAACGTCATCCTCAACGAGATGAGCGACTCCGAGCGCGAGGCGTTCGTCGAGGACTACAACAAGCAGGGGCCCGCCGGTCGCCCTGCCGGGATCGGTGGTGAGGCACTGAAGTCCTGAGCACACGATTCATCGCAGTCGGTGAGTAAGGGGGAGGGCCGGGTCCGCCCGGCCCTCCCCCGTCCTCCCTCCCGGACCGGATCCGCGGTCCGACGTCGTCTTCCGACACCACCCCCCGAAGGAGCGCCCGGACATGGGTGACAAGCACCGGGTCCGTTTCGAACCCGTCGGTATCGAGATCGAGGTCGACGAGGACCAGACGATCCTGCGTGCCGCCTTCGAGCAGGGCGTGCAGCTGATGCACGGCTGCAAGGAGGGGCAGTGCGCGGCGTGCAAGTCCTTCGTCCTCGAAGGCGACCTGGACGAGATCGAGCTGGACCGGTACTCGACCTTCGCGCTCCCGGACATGGAACGGGAGGAGGGCCAGACGCTCCTCTGCCGCGCCCACGCCTACGACGACCTGACGATCGAGCTCCTCAACTACGACGAGGAGATCCTGCGCAGCGGCCTCCCGGTCCGGAAGGGCACCGTCGAGGTGCTCGCCAACGACGAGGTCACCCACGACATGCGGCACCTCGTGGTCAAGCAGGTCGCCGGCGAGGACATCAAGTTCTTCCCCGGCCAGTACATGGACTTCACCGTCCCGCACACCGGTGCGGTCAGGTCGTTCTCCATGGCGAACACCCCGAACCGCGAGGGCGTGTTCGAGTTCGTCATCAAGATCTATCCGGACGGCGCGTTCTCACAGTACCTCGCGAAGGAGGTGGAGGTCGGCGACCGCATCGAGGTCGAGGCCCCGTTCGGCACCTGCACCCTGCGCGAGAACCGCACGTCCGACATCGTCTTCATCGGCGGCGGTGCCGGGATGGCGCCCCTGCTCGGCCTCCTGCGCGCCCTCGTCGAGAAGGGCTCGGAGCGCAAGGCGCGGCTCTACTACGGCGCCCGCACGAAAGCCGATCTGTGCTTCGAGGAGGAACTGCGCGCGTTCGAGGGGAAGATTCCCGGCTTCCGCTACGTCCCCGCGCTCTCCGAGCACGACGGCGACGACTGGGACGGCGCGACCGGGCTGATCACCGAGGTGGTCCGGGAGCGCGAGCCGGACCTCGAAGGGATGGATGCCTATGTGTGCGGTCCGCCGCCGATGGTCGACGCGGCGATCGCCCTCCTGAGCCAGCGCGGGATGAACACGCACAACATCTTCTACGACAAGTTCACCACCACCGGAGAGCCGGAGGACGAGGGCTAACCCATGACCAGCACCGAAGAACGTCCGGAGCGGAGCGTTCCGAAGCCTGTCTTCACAGACGCCGAGGCCGGCGCCAAGGAGTTCCCCGACTCGGGGCCCTCCGCGCGGCACTACAACTACTTCAAGGCGGCGAAGCGCAAGCAGACGCACTACGAGGACGTGACCGTCGAGGTCCAGCCGGACCCTCGGCACTACCTGACCCAGGGCTGGATCTACGGCTTCGCCGACGGCTCGCGTGGCTACCCGCTGACCTGGACCAAGCTCAAGGCCTGGGGTGTCGACGACCCCGAGCCCGAGCGGGGCCCCGGTTCCGGCGGCAAGCCGGTGGAGAACTGGCCGGCCCACGGGTGGCACGAGTTCCGCGATCCCAACGAGGAGTGGGAACTCACGATGTACCGGTACAACGCCAACGTTGTCCGGCAGATCAACCAGAACGTCGAGAACGCGCGCAATGCGAAGGCGTTCGACCAGTGGAGCCCGAACTGGGTGCGCTTCGTCGAGCGCAACGTCGGCGCCTGGATGCACATCGAGCACATCCTCGGCCTGTACGTGTTCGCCGCGAACAACCGGTCCGGCCCGACGAACATGCACAACACGGCGATGGCCGTGAACAGCGAGCACAAGATCCGGTTCGCGCAGGACCTGGCGCTCTACAACCTCACGCTCACCGAGGAGATCGAGGGCTTCGACGGCGCCGCGCACCTCGACGCCTGGAACAACGACCCGGTGTGGCAGGGCGCGCGGAAGGTGTGCGAGGCACTGCCGGCGATCCGCGACGACTGGGGCGAGTCCATCTTCGCGACGAACGTGGTGTTCGAGCCGCTGGTCGGCGAGCTCTTCCGCTCGAACCTCGTCATGCAGGTCGCGGCCCGCAACGGCGACTACGTCACCCCGACCATCGTCGGCGCGGGCGAGTACGACTTCGACCAGCGGGACCTGCGCTGGACGGTCGCCTGCTTCGCTCCGCTGACCCAGGACCGCGAGTTCGCCGACCACAACAAGGAACTGATGAACGGCTGGCTGCAGCACTGGGTGCCGCAGTGTCTCGAGGCGGCCCGCACGATGCAGCCGCTCTGGTCGCAGGCCGACGCCAAGCCGCCTCGCTTCGAGGACTCACTCGACAAGGCCAAGAACCGCTTCGCCGGGATCCTCGCCGATCTCGGGCTCGAGACCCCGAAGGAGCTGAGCCAGTGACCACGCAGGAGATGAAGTTCGGCGCGGAGAACGCCACCGCGTCGAACATGTGCGGCTTCACGCTGATGAACAACCAGGTGGGTGTGCTCGTCGCGAACGTCCTGTCGCGGCTGCCCAACGTCAAGGTCGAGCACCTGCCCTCGATGATCCGCGTCGACGGGGAGGGCAAGTTCGAGACCGTCTACGCCGACATCGACGAGGAGGCCGGCGAGGACGAGAACTGGTTCGACGCGGCCGAGTTCGAGGAGAACATGTCGACCCACTACGGGCGCATGGTCCACCTCGACGACCGCACGATCATGTTCGCCAACCCCGAGGACGCGGCCGAGTACATCGACTTCGACCTCAAGCCCGTCACCTGACCGCGTCAGCCGGGCCGCCGCGGGAGCTCGGCTCCACGGCGGCCCGGCTGACCTTGCGTGCGGCGCCCGACACAAGTTCTCGACACTCCACGGAGAAGTGAGGAAATGGCCAAGGAACTGCGATTCGGTGCCGACGCGCGCCGGGCCCTGCAGGCCGGTGTGGACCAGCTCGCCGAGGCGGTCAAGTCGACGCTCGGTCCCAAGGGACGCAACGTCATCCTCGAGAAGATCACCGGGACGCCGGAGGTCACCAACGACGGCGTGACGATCGCGCGGGAGATCTTCCTGCGCGACCAGTTCGAGAACATGGGCGCGCAGGTCCTCAAGGAGGCCGCGGTCAAGACCAACGACGTGGTCGGTGACGGCACAACGACCGCGACCGTGCTGGCACAGGCGATCGTCCGCGAGGGGCTCAAGGCCATCGGCCAGGGCGGCAACCCGGTGCTGGTCAAGCGGGGCATCGACGCGGCGGTGGCCCGCGTCGTCGACCACCTCTCGACGGTCGTGCACCCGGTCGACGACGTCGAGTCGCTCGCCCGCGTGGCGGCCATCTCGGCCAACGACGACGACGTTATCGGCCGGGTCGTCGCGGAGACGCTGCACACCGTCGGCGACGACGGCGTCATCACCGTCGACGACGGCCCGCGCCTCGGCCTGCACGTCAACTTCGTCGAGGACTTCGAGTTCGACAACGGCTACGTCTCGCCCTACCTCGTCACCGACCCGGGCTCGATGCTCGCGGTGCTCGACGACCCGTACCTGCTGTTCAGCGCGGAGAAGATCAGCGACGTCCGGCTGCTCATGCCGGTGCTCGAGAAGCTCATGCGCGACCCGCGGCCTCTGGTGATCATCGCTGAGAAGGTCGAGGGCACGGCGCTGCAGATGCTCGTGCACAACCACGTCAACGGGCACCTCAAGGTCACCGCGATCCAGGCCCCGGGCTTCGGCGAGAAGCGCGTGCACATGCTCGAGGACATGGCGGCGCTCTGCGGCGGCAAGGTCCTGTCGAAGGCGTCGTCGTTCGCGCTGGAGCAGATGGGGATCGAGCACCTCGGACGCGCCACGCAGGTCCGCGCCACCAGCGAACAGACCGCGATCATCGGGGGTCACGGCGACCCGACCGCCCGCGAGACGCGCGTGCGGCAGCTGCGCACCGAGATGGAGCGGGCGACGATCGGGACCGACGAGGACTGGTTCTCCGAGCGCATCGCCCGGCTCTCGGGCAAGGCGGCGATCCTCGAGGTGGGCGCGCCGACGAACGCGGAGCTCAAGGAGGTCCGCCACCGCGTCGACGACTCCCTGCAGGCGACCCGGGCGGCGATGGCCGAGGGCATCGTCGCCGGCGGCGGCGCGGCGCTGCTGCACGCCGAGGCCGCGCTGGGCAACCTGGACGGCCTGACCGGTGACGGGCGGATCGGCGCGGAGATCGTGCGCGCGGCGCTGTCGGAGCCGGCGAACCTCATCGCGACGAACGCGGGCTTCGAGGGGCCCGACGTCGTCAAGCAGACCCGCGACCTCGGCGTCGACGAGGGCTTCGACGCCCTCGAGGGCCGCTTCGGCAACATGGTCGAGCTCGGCATCATCGACCCGCTGCGGGTCGTGCGCTCCGCCCTCCAGAACGGCGCCTCGGTGGCCGGCCTGATCCTCACGACGAACTCGCTCGTCGCCGAGGAACAGACCCCCTGGAACAAGTCCCTCATGACAGAGTTCGGCCAGCTCGACGAGGGTCTGCCGCAGCCGGCGCCCGACTCGAGCACGCCCCAGTCGATGGGCCTCGGCCCGTCGATGGGGTGACAGCGCTGTGACCATCGAGAGGAGCTCGTCGTGAAGGCCGTTCGCGTCCACGGTTACCAGCAGGACCCCAGCCTCGACGACATCCCGGAGCCGAAGCTGCAGGGCCCGCTCGACGTCATCGTGAAGATCGGTGGCGCGGGGGT
This sequence comes from Actinomycetospora lutea, assembly GCF_028737205.1. Classification (GTDB taxonomy): domain Bacteria; phylum Actinomycetota; class Actinomycetes; order Mycobacteriales; family Pseudonocardiaceae; genus Actinomycetospora; species Actinomycetospora lutea. The sequence continues at coordinate 55,679 of NZ_JAQZAL010000004.1, forward strand.
CTGCCGGACCGATCTGCACATCGTCAACGGCGACTGGAAGGACATCCAGAACCCGGACCTGCCCTACGTCATCGGCCACGAGAACGCCGGCTGGGTGCACGAGGTCGGCGACGCCGTGACCAACGTCCGCGTCGGGGACACCGTCATCCTGCACCCGCAGCCCTCCTGCGGGCTGTGCCTCGCCTGCCGCGCGGGGCGGGACATGCAGTGCACGGGGGACGCGTTCTTCCCCGGCCTGTCCAACAACGACGGCGGGATGGCCGAATACCTGCGGACCACCGCCCGGGCCTGCGTGAAGCTCAACCCGGACACCAACCCCGCCGACGTCGCGGCGCTCGCCGACGCCGGCATCACCGCGTACCACGCGGTGCGCAAGGCCGTGCCGTACCTGTACCCGGGCACGAGCGCGGTCGTCATCGGGGCCGGCGGCCTGGGCCACATCGGCATCCAGGCCCTCGCCGCCCTGACGGCCACGAAGATCATCGTGGTCGACAAGAACCCGGCCGCGCTCGAACTGGCGAAGCAGATCGGCGCGGACGAGACCGTCGTGGCCGACGGCAACCACGTCGCGGCGGTGCAGGACCTCACCGGTGGCGGTGCCACCGTCGTCTTCGACTTCGTCGCCGAGCAGGGCGTCGAGCTCGAGGCGTGGCAGATGACCGGGCCGGCCGGCTACCAGTTCGTGCTCGGATACGGCGGACAGTTCCAGGCCCCGACGCTCGACTTCGTCGCCGGCGAGAAGAACGTCATCGGCAACATCGTCGGGACGTACAACGACCTGGCCGAGCTGATGGTCCTCGCCCAGGCGGGCAAGGTCACGCTGCACACGGTGCAGTACCGGCTCGACCAGGCCCTGGACGCCCTGCACGACCTGGACGCGGGGAAGGTCCGCGGCCGGGCGATCCTCGTCCCGTAGACGGCGGAGTACAGGAAGGACACCACCACATGTACGAGAAGGACGGCGAGAAGTACTTCATCGTCGATTCCCACATGCACTACTGGGACGCGTCGCCCGAGAACTGGGTGCAGGGCGCGGAACAGTACGCCAAGGGTTGGATCGAGTGCTTCCACGCCTACCAGGGGCTCGGCCCGGCCGAGACGCACCAGCCGCTCGAGGAGTTCCAGAAGGTCTCCGAGGAGCAGCTGATGCGCCAGGAGTTCGAGGAGGGCCACGTCGACGTGGCGATCCTCCAGTCGACCTACCTGCGCGAGTGGTACAAGAACGGCTTCAACACCAGCGAGCGCAACGGCTACCTCGCCGAGAAGTACCCGGGCAAGTTCATCCTCAACACCCGTTTCGACCCGCGTGACGGTGACGCCGGCATGCGCGAGTTCGAGGAGAACGTGCGCCGGTACGGGGCCATCGGCGCGAAGCTCTACACCGCGGAGTGGAACGGCGACTCGCGCGGCTTCAAGCTCACCGACCCGGAGGCGTACCGCTTCCTGCAGCGGGCCGAGGAGCTCGGGGTCAAGAACATCCACGTGCACAAGGGCCCGACGATCTGGCCGCTGGACAAGGACGCGTTCGACGTCTCCGACGTCGACCACGCCGCGACCGACTTCCAGGGCCTGAACTTCATCGTCGAGCACGTGGGTCTGCCGCGCATCGAGGACTTCTGCTTCATGGCGACGCAGGAGCCCAACGTGTACGCGGGTCTGTCCGTGGTCATCGGCGGCCTCATGCACGCCCGTCCCAAGTTCTTCGCCAAGGTCATGGGCGAGCTGCTGTTCTGGGTCGGCGAGGACAAGATGACCTTCGGCTCGGACTACAACATCTGGGAACCGAAGTGGCAGGTCGAGGGCTTCGTCGACTGGACGATGCCCGACGACGACCAGTTCGCCGACTACCCGCGCCTCGACACCAACGGCAAGAAGAAGATCCTCGGTCTGAACGCGGCGAAGCTCTACGGCATCGAGGTGCCGGCCGAGTGCCAGATCACCGAGGGGCAGCCGGCGGCGCAGGACGACGCGCAGCTCGTCGAGGACCGGTCGGTGGCCCCGGCATGATCGCAGGCACGGGTCCAGCTCGCCTATCGGCGTGCTGTGTGTCTGGCTCCGTGTCCCAGGCCTCCTCCACCCCGCCGACCACGCTGGTCGACGGGGTGTGGGAGGCGCTGCGCACCGTGCGCGACCCCGAGCTCGACAACGACGTGGTCAGCCTCGATTTCGTGGCCGACTGCTCGGTCACCGAGGACGGGATCGCGCACGTGCGCCTGCGCCTGCCCACCTACTTCTGCGCGCCCAACTTCGCGTTCCTCATGGTCGCCGACGCCTGGGACGCCGTGTCGCAGGTGGACGGACTGGCCGACGTGGACGTGGCGCTCATCGACCACTTCGCCTCCGACGCCATCAACGCCGGGGTCGCGGCGCGGGCCGGGTTCGTGCACTCGATGGCCGGCAGCGAGGTCGGCGAGGCCGTCGAGGAGCTGCACGAGCTGCGCCGCTCGTTCACCGAGCGGGCCATGATGGCCGGCACCGACCTCGTCGTCCGCCCGCTGATGCGGGCGGGTGCGACGCCCGAGCAGGTCGCCGGGATGACACTCGGCGACGCGCCGGACAGTGCCGACCTGCGCCGCCTGCGGGCGCGCCGGAGCGAGCTCGGCATCCCCGCCGACGACGACGCACCGCTCGTGGTCGACCCCGTGGGGCGGACGGTGGGCCTCGAGGCCCTGCCGCTGCACCTGCGCAAGGCGCGCTCGTACCAGGTCGGCGTCGACGCCAACACCAGCATCTGCCGCGGTCAGCTCGCGGCCCGCTACGGGCTGTAGCACCGACCGGCCGGCTCCGTCCCGAGAGGAGGCTCCCGCCATGCCGCGTCACCCGGGCTGCGACCCCGTGCAGCTCGATCCCGGCAGTCACGACGACCCCGGGGCCGGGCGCTGTCTGATGGAGCACGTCTCGGTGCTGGCGGGGGAGCCGTTCCGGGCGTGGCCCCGGTGCACCCACCCCGCCGTCGCCGCGCTGGCCACCCAGGTCAACGACCGGTGCTCGCCACAAGGGCGGGCGGCGCTGCTCGGGCGGGCCGAGGCGCTCGCCCGCGCGGCCAGCGACGACCCGGCGCTGACCTGGCGGCTCGTCGGGCTGACCGCCGAGGCGACGCTCGTGATCCGACCGTACGAGCGGGGCGCGACCCGGCGCCTCGCCCGGGCCCGGCGGTGGCGCCGGCTGTGGGGCACCGCCCTGCCGCGCCCGCTCGCCCGCCGCCTGCCGCGCTGGGCGCTGGTGAGCTGCGGGCTCGCGGCCCTCGACGAGCTCGTCGCCGCGGTCCACGGCCTGGTCGCCGTGGCCGGGCCGCCCGGCTCGCCGGAACGCGACATCGCGCTCGTCGCCCTGCTGGACAGCGTGCTCGACCACGTCCTCGACGACGTGCCGCAGGCCGTCCCGCCGGCCGGGCCCACCCGGACCGACACCACCATCGTCATGAAGGAGCTCGTCGCATGAGCGCCCCCAGCGACACCCCGCGCACCGTCCGGCGGATCGGATCGCCGGCCGCGGTGGCGCTCGCCGACCTCGCGGCGATCTTCGACGACCTGCAGACCGTGCTGCTGTGCTGCGAGCGCCTCGTGACGGCGCTCAACATCCCGGAGCCGGACCCGGTGGTCGTCGAGTCGCTCTGGACCACGGCGCTGCTGTCGTACTCGCGCTGCTTCGCGCCCGGCGAGCGGGGCATGAACCTCACCGAGGACGACGTCACCGCCCTCGAGCTCGAGGGCGAGGTGCTCGGCTGGCACAAGATGCTGCGCCAGCTCAAGAAGCACTACGCGGACCCCGCGACCAACCCGCGCGAGACGTTCGACGTCGGCGTGGCCGTCGCCGACGGCGTCCCGCAGGGCGTGGCGATCACGTCGACGCGCCAGGCGCTGCCGGACACGATCTCGGTGCACCAGACCGGCGCGATCGCCTACCAGCTCAGCCAGCGCGTCGACCAGCGCATCGCCGAGCACCAGGGCACGGTCCTCGAGGGCGCCCGCGCCCTGAGCCCGACGGAGCTCGAGACCCTCGACGAGGTCGAGCTCACCGACACCCCGGAGGGTGACGAGTGATCGAGAAGTACAACCCGTGGACGGTCGTCAACCTGGTGTTCGAGCACCTCGCCGACCAGGGGCTGCACCCCGTCCTGGGCGAGAGCGGCGACCCCTCGGACGCGGCCGCCGACCTGCTGCGCTCCCTCGGGATCACGCCCGGTGACCCGTCGTGGGGCGAGGGCCAGGACGCCGAGCGCGTCCGCGAGGACCTCGCCGCGCTGCGGGCGGCGTTCGAACCGGTCGACACGGCCGACTCGTCCCGGGAGTGACCGTGGTCGCGATGCGCTTCGCGCGGCTCGTGGTGCACCGGATGACCCGCGAGCCGCTCGCGCTGCTCGTGGAGGAGAACGCCGACCGGTGCGTGGTGGTGTCGGTGCGCGGGCCCCAGGCCGAGATCCTCGACCGGGGTCCGCGGGCGGCGACGCCGGACGACGACGACCGCCTCACCCAGGACCTCATCGGCGAGCTCGCGGCCAAGCTCGGGCGGCGCCTCGCGCGCGGCGAGATCGTCGACCTCGTCGACGACCGCTTCCGGGCCGAGCTGGTGCTCGACGACGGCACGCGCCTGCCCGGGCGCCCGAGCGACGTGCTCGCGGTGACCGTGCGTGAGGGCCTCGCCCTCGAGGTGGCCGACGCCGTGGTCGACGCCGTGGGCCAGTCGTACAGCGAGCTCGGCGGCGACCGGCAGGAGCCGGCGCGCGCGGCCGCGGAGCAGGTGGAGGAGATGCGCGCGTTCCTCGAGCAGGCCACCCCGCAGGACTTCGCCCGCCCGCCGGACGCCGGCGGGGGCCGGACCGGCGGGGACGACCCGGTCTGAGGGCCGGGACCTCCCGACCGGTCCTGACCTGCGGCGTCGTCGCGCGGACGTCTCGATCCGAGACAATCGAGGGTCCCTGCGGGGCCCGTCGGGGCCGTACGATGCCGTGTTAGCCATCACTTCGTCGTGGTGGTCGATGGCGAGGTGGCCCATGGACGGACGTGCCCAGAGCGCCCTCGGTCGTGCGCGCGAGTTCTTCGTCGACCGCGGCTCCGTCAGCGCCTCCGGCATCGTCCGCCCCGAGATCGTCGACTCCTGGGAGCGCTCGCGGAACGCCGGGGTCGACGCCACGCAGCTCGACCTCCCCTACGAGCCCGACCTCGACTTCGACGGCAGCCTGTCCAACTGCGCGCGCCCGGTGCTCGACGACCTCGCCGAGCGGCTCTCGGGCATGTCCGTGGCCGTGGTGCTCACCGACGCCGACGGGCGGGTGCTCGAGCGCCGGGTCGGCGAGGGCGAGCTCCAGCGCCGCCTCGACGCGATCTCGCTCGCGCCCGGGTTCAGCTACGCCGAGGAGTTCGCCGGCACCAACGGCGTGGGCACCGCGCTCGAGGGCGCGATCCCCGCGCTGGTCGTCGGCGCCGAGCACTTCAGCGAGCGCCTGCAGGCCTTCGCGTGCGCCGGCGCGCCCGTCCGGGGCCCGGACGGCGCGCTCGCCGGCATCCTCGACGTCACGTGCCTGCGCTCCGAGGCCAACGACCTCATGCGCTTCCTGGCCCAGCAGGCCGCCACCGACATCGAGGACGTGCTGCGCGAGCGCGGCGGCGTCGGCATCCGCCGGGTGATGGCCGCGTTCCGCGCCACCTGCGCGCGCACCCGCGGGCCGGTCCTCGCCCTCACCGACGACCTCGTGATGGTCAACCGCGCCGCCCGCGGCCTCTCGACGCTCGACCAGGAGCGGGTCACGGTGCGGGCGCTGGAGCTGGGCGTGGGCGGGCGTCCCCATCAGGACCGCGTGCTGCTCGCCGACGGCCCGGCCCGCCTGATGATCACTCCGGTGCCGGCCGAGCGGCCGGTCGGCGTCGTCGTGGAGGTCGTCCCCAGCCGCAGCAGTCTGCGGCTCGCGGGCGGCGACGACGCGAGCCGGACCTCCCCCCGCACCGGCGAGCTGCCCGCCCCACCGTCGGCCTCCGGGTCGTCCTCGGCGTGGTTCCCGCCGTCCCCCTCGTCGGTCGAGCGGCCGCTGCCCGGGCTCGCCGGCGACTCGCGGCCGTGGCGCACGGTCGCCGGGGCGCTGCGCACGGCCGCCGGCGCGGCCCGCAGCACCGTGGTGCTCGGCGAGCCGGGCACCGGCAAGGCCGCCGCCGTCCGGGCCGCGCACGGCGAGGTCCGGCCCGCGGCCCGGTGGGTCACGGTCGACGGGGCCGACCCGGAGGCGGCCGTGACGCTCGCGGGGTACGCGGCGGAGGCGACCACCGCCGGGGTGGGCGCGACCACCATCGTCGTGCGGCACACCGAGGCCCTCGACGAGGCCGGCGTCGGCGCGCTGAGCGCGCTGCTCGAGAAGGTGCCGCCGTCGTGGTGGGTGGTCGGCCTGATCACCGCGGAACGCGCCCCCGAGGAGGGCGCGCTCGGGGGGATGCTCGCCGGGTTCGCGACCTCCGTGCTGGTCGAGCCCCTGCGGCGCCGGCCCGACGACGTCCCGCTGATCGCGGCCGCCCTCCTCGCCCGGCTCGCGCCGTCGCGTCGTGCCCGCTGCACGCCGGAGACCGCGGCGCTGCTCACCGGCGCGCGCTGGCCCGGCAACGTCACCCAGCTCGCGGGGGTGCTGCGCCGCGCGCTCGCCGCGCGACCCGCCGGCGACGTCGAGGCGGCCGACCTGCCCGCCGAGTTCGCGGTCAGCGGCACCCGCCGGCGCCTGACCCCGCTCGAGACCGCCGAGCGCGACCTGATCGTGTCGGCGCTGGTCGAGGCGAACGGCAACCGCTCGCAGGCCGCCAGCGCGCTGGGGATCGGCCGCGCGACGCTCTACCGGCGCCTGCGGGCCTTCGGCATCACCGACGTCGGGCGCTGAACCCGCTGAGCTCGTCGACCCCGCGGGCCGCCGGCGCGTCGCGCTCGACCGTCTCGTCCGGACGCGCGGGCGGCATGCCGACCGGGCGGGCGCCGATCTCGCCGGCCCAGTGCGCGCTCGCCCGCGCCGCGACCGCACGGACGGCCTCGACCAGCTCGTCCTCGTCGAGCGCGAGCCGGCGCGCCGAGCACGACAGGCCCAGGGCGACGGTGGCGGCGCCGGACGGCGAGACGACCGGGGCGGCGATGCTCGCGAAGCCCTCCGCGAACTCCTCGCGGTCGAGCGCGACACCGCGCCGGCGGACCTCGTCGAGCTCGGCCCGCAGCGCGGGGAGGTCGGTGAGCGTGGCCGGGGTCAGGCGGGTGAGCGGGTCGCCCTCCTCGTCGACGGCCTCGCGATACTCGGCCGACGTCGCGAGCAGGACCTTGGTCATGGCCAGGGCGTGCGCGTGGTCGGGCGCCACGTGGGTGCCGAGCCCCGGGTGCTTCGCGAGGCCCTGGTGGCCGCGCGAGTCGGTGACCGTGGCGACCACGGTGCCCGTGCGCCGCACGAGGTAGGAGCGCTGGCGCGTGCGCCGGTAGAGCTCGGTGGTGGCCTCGGCCAGCACGGCGCCGGGGTCCGGGTCGCCGGGCACCGGGCTCGCGGGGGTGGTCCCCCACTGCCCCCAGGGCGGCGCGTCGGAGAGCCGGCAGCGACCCGAGGAGGCACGCTCCGCGTAGCCCGCCTCGCACAGAGTGTTGATCATGTAGCGGGCCGTGGCGGCGCTCTTGCCGAGCTCCTCGGCGAGGTCCGTCGCCGAGAGGCCGTCGGGGTGGTCCCCGAGCAGGCGCAGCGCGCGCAGGACCGTCGCCGCGGTCTTCAGCGACCGCGACCCACCGCCCGCGGGCACCACGTCGTCGTCCACGTCCCCGACGGTAGGACCATCGCGGGGTGACGCCTGTCTCAGTGTGAGACGACGCGACGACCGGGCCGCTGGAGCCGGTCGTCGGCGCCTCGATCGGGTCCTGATGGATGCATCACCGCAGGTCGACGGGCTCGCCGGCGCCGGCGCGGGCGAGCGCGTGGCGGGTCGGCTCGCGGTAGAGGGGGTAGAGCTCGCCCACCGTGCGGTCGACCGCGGCGCGGTCCAGCCACGCGGGACCGCCCAGCCGGTCGCGCCCCTCGGCCGTGAGCGCCACGGGCTGCGCGCCGGCGTGCGGCGGGTCGCCCAGCCCGACGAGATCGCTGCCGCGGGCGAGCAGCCGCTCGACCCCGCGGGCCCCGATCCGCCCGTACGACATCGTCTCGACCTCGAGCCCGGGGACGATCACCTTGGCGGTCACCGCGGACCCCGCGTCGGCGACGACGGTCAGCACGTCGAACCCGTCGAGGCGCGCGAGCAGGTCGTCGAGCAGCGCGCCCGGCTCGGCGAGCCCGGGCGTGTGCGGCAGGTCGGTGAACGCCACCGTCTCCCGCCGCGCCAGCACCGTGGGCGCCAGCAGCTCGCGCAGCGCCGCGGCGCCCCGGGCGGTCCAGTCCGCCATCGCCTCGAACGCGCGCCGCTCCTGCGGGGGCACCGGGTGGGCGAGCTCGCGCGCCCAGTAGCGGGCGTCGAACAGCGGGCGCACCGTGTCGAGGTCGGCGTGCGCGACCAGCTTGCGCACGCGCGCCGAGCAGAACTCGAGCAGGGCCTTCTGCAGCGCGACCTCGCGGTCGGGGTGCGCCGCCTCCCCGCACGCGGTGATCGAGACGGGGTGCGGGGCGTCGGCCGGGTCGGTGTCGTACCCGACGACGTGCAGGTCGGTGACCCCGAACGCCGTCGATGCGAGCTTCGGCACCACCGTGATCCCGACCTCGGCCAGGTGGTCGAGGAGGCGGCGGGTGTCCGGGTCGGTCACCCCCGCGGTGTCGATGACGATGCCGCGGTCGAGCGCCCGGAACGCCGTGGCGTTCCCGTCGCGCTGCAGCAGCTCACCCAGGGCGTGCCCGACCGCCCGCTCGACGGTGTCGCCGGCACCGCAGCCGTTGGTGATGACGGTGACGAGGCGTTCGTCGGCGGGCTGCCAGTCGAGGTCGACGGGGTAGGCCGCGGCGAACTCGGCGGGCACGAGCACGTCCTCCCCGGTGCGCCAGCGCGTCGTCGGCAGCCACCACCGGGGCCGGTCGGGGTCGTCGGCGGTGCCCGCGGGCAGGACGAGGGAGACCGGGTCGACGACGCGGTCGTCGCCGCGCACCGCCCGCAGCGCGGTGTAGGAGTCGCGCACCGGCTCCAGCTCGCGCAGCCGCCGCGACAGCAGCATCTCCTCGGCGAGCTCGGCGTGGGCCGCGACCCGGGCCCGCCCGGTGGACAGCCCGTAGCCGAACGCGCCGCTGCGCGGCCACTCGCCGGCGGGGTCCGCGTGGTCGGCGGAGACGACGGCCACCCCGGTCCGGTCGGCGGCGGAGAGCTCGGTGTCGCCCACCTCCCCGGGCGGCAGGGCCGCGTCCAGGCCGGCGGTGACGTCGTCCAGCAGAGTCGATGGTCCGGCTGCCCTGTCGGCGTGCTCCCCTGGATGCCGCGCGTCCCGGGTCATCCCAGCTCGTCCAGCGCGATCGGCCCGGCCACCGGCTGCGCCGAGAGCAGCCGGTCGTAGAGGGCGAGGACCGTCTTGGTCGAGATGTGCGGCGCGTACTCGAACGGCGTGGCGACCGCCTCGAAGTCGAGCGCCTCGATGACGGCGTACGCGTCCCGGATCTCCTGGTGGGACAGCGGGATCTGCGCGTGGTACGCCTTGTGGGCGGACAGCCCGACCGTGGCGCCGTCGGCGTCGAAGCTCGGCTTGAGCATGTCGCCGCAGAAGAGGATCCCGCGGCGCTCGTCGTGCAGGACGTTGTGGCCGTCGAAGTGCCCGCCGGTGCGGTGGGCGACGAGGCCGGGGGCGAACGCGTGCCGGTCGTCGAGGGGCCACGTGACGCGGAAGGCCGTGGTCCACTCCAGGTCGCGCACGCCGATCCCGAGCACCGGCGGGTCCAGCTCGTCCTGCAGCTGGAACAGCGCGCCGTAGCCGTGCACATGGCTCGCGCCCAGCGCGACGAGCCCGCCGCGGCGGCGCAGCTCGGCGATCGCCGCGTCCGGGTAGAAGCCCGCGCCCTCGAAGCCGACGAGGCCGTTGTCGGTCTCGATCACCCAGCCGCAGGTGCCCAGCCCGACCTGCGGCTCGCACCAGAAGGCGGTGACGCCCGGCGTGACCTCCTCCCACCGGGCCTCCCGGCCGGCGGCGAGGTCGGCGAACGCCCGGAACTCCCAGCCGTCCTCGGGCAGGGCGTTGCGGACGTCGACGCACACCGGGCACTGCGGCGGGACGTCGAACCAGCGCTGCCAGTGCCCGCAGTTCGTGCAGGTCCAGGGGCTCAGGGGCATGACGCCTCCATCAGCAGGGTGTGCAGGGCGAGGTCGCGCTCGAGCGGGTAGGGCCACGTGGCGGCCCCGCGGACGGCGGCGCCGAACGCGGCCAGCTGCCGGGCGAACGGGCCGGCCCCGGTGTCGAAGGCGACGGGCTCCGCCGCGCCGGTCGACGCGTCGATGCGGGTCAGCGTGCCGCCGGGGTCCTGGCCGAGCGTGTTCTCCGCGACCAGCTGGGCCCCGGTGCCGACGACCTCGAGCCGGCGGCGCGGCAGCGGGTCGGCGGTGGAGAAGCTGACATGGTGTGACAGCAACGTGCCGCCGGCGGTCCGGCCGGCGAGGACGGCGGTGTCGTCCGCCGTCGGGTCGGCGTAGTCGTGGACGGTCGTGGCCGTCAGCGCGACGAGGTCGACGAGGTCCTCGCCGAGCAGGCGGCCGGTGAGGTCGATGCCGTGCGGGGCGAGGTCGATCATGGCGCCGCCCCCGGCGCGCGCGGGGTCGACGCGCCAGTTGTCCCGCCCGCCGGCCGGGGTGTGCCAGTCCGGCGGCAGCCAGCAGCCGTAGACGATGCGGACGGTGGTGACGGTCCCGAGGTCGCCGCCCGCGATCCGCTCGGCGATCACCTCGTGGGCGGGGTGGAAGCGCTGGTCGAACGCGGTGCCGGCGAGCAGGCCGTCGGTGGCGGCGACCATCTCCTTCGCGCTCGGCACGTCGTGGGCCAGCGGCTTCTCGCACAGCACCGGGATGCCGGCGGCCGCGACGGCGGCGACGACCGGCGCGTGCGCGTGGTTCGGCGTCGCGACGTACACGGCGTCGAGGTCCGGCGCGGCGAGGAGGTCGTCGAGGTGGGGGTACGCCGGGGCGAGCCCCTCGAGCGCGGCCGGGTCCCGGTCGTGCACGCCGACCAGGTGCGCGGCGGGGTCGGCGGCGATGGCGGGCAGCACGTAGTCGCGCGCCACCCACCCGAGGCCGACGACGCCCCAGCCACATGTCTCCTGGCCGGTGCTCACCAGCCCTCCGGGAGGTCGACGAGCAGCCGGCGGGCGACGGCGTCGTCGGGCAGCGGGTCGGGCCAGGTGGGCGGCAGGTAGGTCGCGGCGCGCGGCCCGTACTCGGCGGCCCAGACGTCGTTCGGCCAGCGCCGGGTGCCGTCGGCGTAGAGCGGGTTCGGGCGGAGCGCGGCGGCGCGGGCCGGGTCCAGCAGGGCGGTCTCGCCGCCGGAGCCGGTGAGGTCGCGGGCGAGCGCGACGGCCTCGGTGTCGGCGAGGTCCTCCGCGGGCGCCGGGCGCGGCAGGCGGCGCTCGAGCGTGGCGGCGGTCAGCTCCTCCTCGCCGTAGCAGGACGCCTCGGGCAGCAGGGCCGCCCAGGACTCGGGCGGGCGCGGGTGCCCGGGCTGCCCGGCGTTGTGGCAGTGCGCGGCGACCACGGCGCCCCCGGGCCCGGCGTGCTCCGCGGCGGCCGCGAGCACCGCCGCCGGGTCGTCGAGGAAGTAGAGGACGTCGTGCGCGGCGACGTAGCTGCTCCCGGCGGACTGCACCGGCCACGGGTGGGCGAGGTCGGCGCAGACGAGGTCGACGTGCGCGGGGACGACGAAGCGCCGGGCGAGCCAGAGCTTGGCGAACACGATGTCGACGCCGGTGAGCTCCTGCTCGCCGTGCTGGGCGAGGCGGCGCAGGAGGTGCCCGGCGCCGCACGCGAGGTCGAGCACCGGGCGCCCGGCCGGCGGGTGGGCCGCGGTCAGCGCGAGGACCGCGAGCCCGGACGGGTCGTGGTCGCGGTGCAGGAAGTAGTCGCCGACGCGCCCGAGACCGAGACCCGCCACGGCCTCGCGCAGGGAGGTGGCGTGCCGCGTGGCCCGCAGCCGGTCCGCGGACGGCGGGGGCTGGTCCCACCAGTCGTCGTTGTCGGCGAGCAGCACGGCCGCGGCGTCGTCGGGGCGGCCGTCGTCGAGCGCGGCGAGCGCGGCGTCCCGGACCTCCTCGCGCCCGGCGCGCACGTACGGGATGCCCTCGAGCACCGGCCAGCGCGTCGCCCCGTCGGTGAGGCTGTGCGGCGTGTCCGCGTGCAGATCGGCGCCGTTCTCGGGGCTCTGCAGGGACGGGGCCACCGCGACCGCGCTCACGGCAGCAGCCCGGCCGCGGCGAGGACGGCGTTCTGGTGCTCCTGCACCGGCGAGGCGTGCACGAGCTCGAGGTCGTCGAGCGCCTCGCGGACCGTGAACGACGCCGCCCGCGCGTGGTGGTGGGTCTGCAGCACGCGGTCGAGGACGTCGGCGGCGTGGAACGTCGCGCCGAGCGGGGTGTCGGCGTCGGCGCGGGCGGCGAGCAGGCTGCGCACGCGGCCGGCGAGGTCGTCGGGCAGCGTGGCCAGCGCACGCTCGGTGAGCCGGTCGACGACGCCGTCGAGGTGCTCGCCCAGCAGGGTCTCGCCGGCGAACCCGGCGTCGGGCAGCGCCGCGTTGTGCAGGTGGTGGGCGAGCCCGAGGAGGAAGGCGTCGCCGCGGTCGGCGCCGTGGTCCTCGGCCAGCAGGGCGCCGTAGACGGCCACGGCCCAGCAGTGCTCGCCGTGGTCCTCGGGCGGTTCGGCGATCAGCCGCGCCCGGCCCGGAGCCGTGGCGCCGGCCCGGGGCTGGCGGCACAGCGCGTCGACGAACGCCGGGAGCTCGACCGCGGAGCCCGCGGGACTTCCTGCGGCCGGCGCCGCGCGCAGCCACGCGAGCGTCGCCGGGTGCACCACGCCGTCGGCGACCTCGTCGATCGCGCGCCGCAGGACCGTCGTCACGGCGTCGCCGTCGAGGCCCGCGTCGGCGAGGACGGCGGCGTCGACGCCCGCCAGGCGAGCGCCGGCGACGGCCGCCGCGGTCTCCGCGTCCGCCACCGCCACCGGGTCCGCCCCGGCGACCAGCGCCGACCACGCCCGCACGAACGCCCGGGCGGCCATCGACCCGTCGGCGTCCGCGGTGCGGACCCGCTTGAGGTCGCCGACCTCGCGGAACAGGCCCGGCACCGCCGCGTAGCGCGCGGTCGGGGCGGTCAGCACCGAGGTCACGCGGCGCCCGCGCCGATCCACTCGCGCAGGACCTGCTCCTGCACGTGCAGGGCGTGCTCGGGGCGGCGGCCGTCGCGGGTGGTCGGCGCCTTGAAGAAGTAGCCGAGCTGCTCCTGCGCACCGCCCTCGCCGCGGCGCTGCGCCTCGACGACGAGCCGCACGAGCTCGAGCACGAGCGGCGCGGCGAGCACCGAGTCGCGGGCCATGAAGTCGACCTTGATCTGCATCCGCTGGCCCAGGAAGCCGGACAGGTCGATGTTGTCCCAGGCCTCCTTCTCGTCGCCGCGCGGGCGGTAGTAGTCGATGCGCACGACGTGGTCGCCGACCTCGTAGCCGAGGATGTCGTCGAGGACCGAGCCCTTGGTCGCCACCTTGCTCGACAGCGAGTCCGGGTCGTCGAGGATCTCGCCGTCGCGGTTGCCGAGGATGTTCGTCGAGTACCAGCCGTCGACGGTCAGCGCGCGCGAACGGAACGCCGGCGCGAGCACCGTCTTCATCATCGTCTGGCCGGTCTTGCCGTCCTTGCCGGCGACGGGCACGCCGCGCTGCTCGGCGAGGTCGAGCAGGCCGGGCACGTCGGCCGCGGCGCTCGGGGTGAAGTTCACGTACGGGCAGCCCTCGGTGATCGCCGCGTAGGCGTAGAGCATGCCCGGGGTGATCGCCGCGTCGTCGACGTCGAGCGCCTTCTCGAACCCGTCGGCGCTGGCCAGGGCGGGCAGCGTGAGGTCCGGCCAGCGCTCGGTGGAGGCGAGGTTGACCACGACGAGGTGGTCGAGCTCCTGGTCGCGCCGGAAGCGGCGCAGGTCCGCGGCGATGTGGGCGACGCGGTCGCGCAGCGCGGGGACGGCGACGAGGTTGCTGCCGCGGGCGTTGCGGCAGTACTCGGGGTCGGCGACGGCCGGCCACGGCTCGATGTCGGCGAGCGCCGGGCCCGCGGCCTCGATCTGCCGGTCGTCGAGCACGCGGTGCCCGTGCGCGGCCTTGGCGAGGTCGTCGCCGTCGACGTCCCACCCCGCGAACACCAGCGAGGTGTAGGGCACGAGACCGTCGGTGTCGGCGAGCGGGAGCCCGTCGGTCCCGACCGTCCCCAGCTTCATCAGCTCGACGCCGGCGACCGCGGTGGTGGCGACTGCCCCACCGAGCCCGACGATCGCCACTCCCGTGCGCGCGTTCTCCGCCACGTCGGTCCTCCTCGACCCTGGAACTCCTGGCCTGCTCCTGCTGGCCCGGTGTGGACCCCGCCGGACGTACCAACAACTTCTCCTGCTCGAAACCGTGGATCGGCGACGAGCGGTCGCCGGACCACGGTGAGCGGCGTCACCCGGCCCTGGGACCGGCCCCGGAAAACTCCGGGGTCGGGCACCCACGTGGCGCTCCGCGCGTTGACGGAGTGTCGGAGGGGACAGACAGCCACCGGGGGAACCACCGAGGGAACGGAGCCGTCATGGCCACGCTGACCAGGCCGCAGTCCAACAAGGTCATCGCGGGGGTGTGCGCCGGGCTCGCCGAGCGGTTCGGCATGTCGCCCGGCGTGGTGCGCCTGCTGTTCGTGCTCTCCTGCCTGCTGCCCGGCCCGCAGTTCGTGATCTACATCGCGCTGTGGGTGATCATGCCCAAGCGGTGACCCCTCAGGCGCCGCTCAGCGCCCCGCCAGGCGATCTTCAGCCGTGGCGGGGACGCTGGCGAGCCCCAGCGGGAGGAGGCGCGCCATGGACGCGCTCGTGGTCGTGCTCGTCGTGGTCGTGCTGCTGGCGCTGGTCACGGGGGGTGCGGCGGTGCAGGCCGTCCAGCAGTACCAGCGCGGCGTCGTGCTGCGCTTCGGGCGACTGCTGTCGACCGTGCGCCAACCGGGACTGCGGGTGATCATCCCGTTCGTCGACCGGATGCGGAAGGTCCCCGTGCAGACGACGGTGCTCGACGTGCCGTCCCAGAACGCGATCACCCGGGACAACGTCACGATCGGGGTCGACGCGGTGGTCTACTTCCGCGTCTCGGACCCGGTCCGTGCGGTGATCAACGTCGACGACTACCTGCGCGCGACGTCGCAGGTCGCCCAGACCTCGATGCGCTCGGTGATCGGCCGCGCCGACCTCGACACGCTGCTCTCGGACCGTGACGCCATCAACGGCGAGCTCAAGGCGGTCATCGACGCGCCCACCGAGGACTGGGGCGTGAGCATCGACCGCGTCGAGATCAAGGACATCGCGCTGCCCGAGGGCATGCGCCGGTCGATGTCGCGGCAGGCCGAGGCCGAGCGCGACCGCCGCGCCCGCGTCATCGCCGCGCAGGGTGAGCTGGAGGCCTCCGAGAAGCTCACGCAGGCCTCCGAGCGCATGAGCGCCGCGCCCGGCGCGCTCCAGCTCCGCCTGCTCCAGACCGTCACCGACGTGGCGTCGGACAAGAACTCGACGCTGGTCATGCCGCTGCCGGTGGAGCTGCTGCGGTTCTTCGAGAACGCCACGCCGGCCCAGGTCGCGGCGGCCCCCGAGGCCGTCCGCCGGGCGATCGACGCCGCGGGCGGGACGGCCGGGGTGACGGCCGCTCCGACCGTCGCCGTCCCCGACGAGGCGGCGGAGGCGCCGGAGGCGCCGGTCACCACAGGTGACCGGGAAGGTCCTTCGTGAGCTCGGAGAGCTCGCCGCGGGTGGTGGCGGCGTAGGCCGCCGCCACCCGTTCGTCGAACTCCGCGAGGGTCAGCCGGCCGTTGCCGACGGCGCGCTGGAGCCGCTCGACCACGAGGTCGCGTTCGGCGTCGGAGGCCCGGACGTCTCGCACGTCCTCATCATCCCGCCACGGCCGGCTGCGCGACGCGCCCGAAGCGGGAGTCGGCGGGGTCGGCGAACACGTGCAGGCCGAAGGTCTCGGACAGCTCGCGGCAGAGCTCGACACCGCGCACCGAGTTGCCGTGCACGTCCAGGCCGGGGGAGTAGACGCCGAAGCCGAAGTAGCGCGGCAGGACGCACACGATGTCGCCCGACACCCCGCTCTTGGCCGGGATGCCGACCTCGTTGGCCCACTGGCCGGCCGCGTCGTACATCCCGCAGGTCATCATCACGCTGACGATGTCGCGGACGTACTCGCGCGGGACGGCCCGCTCGCCGGTCATCGGGTTGATCCCGCCCTTGGCCAGGGTGGCGCCCATGACCGACAGGTCGGCCGCGGTCACCGTGATCGAGCACGCCGACAGGTAGGTCTCGACGACCTCGTCGACGTCGCCGGAGATCATGCCCAGCGAGCGCATGACGTAGCAGAGCCCGAGGTTGCGGTCGTTGCTGCGCAGCTGCTGGCGCAGGATCCGCTGGTCGACGGCGAGCGCGGGATTGCCGGAGTAGGCGCGGTAGCGCTCCAGGATGCGGTCGACCTTCTCGTCGACGTCGCGGCCGTGGACGAGGCTCGCCGCCACGAGCGCACCTGTGTTGATCATCGGGTTGTGGGGCCGGTGGTGGACCTCGTCGAACGTGATCGAGTTGAACGGGTCGCCCGAGGGCTCGACCCCGACGCGGGCGAGGGTCGCCGCCGCGCCGTTGTCCTCGAGGGCGAGCCCGTAGGTGAACACCTTGGACACCGAGTGCAGCGGGAAGGGCACCGAGCAGTCACCCGCCTGCCACTGTGTCCCGTCGACGTTGGTGCCGGCGAGGCCGAACAGCTGGCGCTGCTCCTCCGGGGCGTCCTCCGGGTAGTAGCTGACCACCCGGTCCTCGCCGAAGGCCCGGTACTTCTCGTGCAGCTCGTTGAGCTGCGTGCGGACGAGCTCTCGTTCCCCGACGGCGACCACGATCGACATCCTGCCGTGTCACGCCCGGGTCAGGCGAGGACCTCCCGTGCGGCGCAGCCGTCCGAAGCGGGTCTGGTCCGGTGAGGCGAACATGTGCAGCCCGTAGCGCAGCGACAGTTCGCGGAACACCGCCTGCCCGCGGACCGAGTTGCCGTGCTCGTCGAGCCCGGGCGAGAACGTCGCCAGCCCGAGGCGCCCGGGCATCACCGCGACGATCCCGCCGGACACCCCGCTCTTGGCCGGGATGCCGACGTCGGTGGCCCACTCGCCGACGGCGTCGTACATCCCGCAGGTCATCATCACGCTGACGACGTCGCGGACGTGCCCGGAGCTCAGGGCGCGCTGCCCGGTCAGCGGGTTCAGCCCGCCGTTGGCGAGCGTGGCGCCGATCGCCGAGAGCTCGCACGTGGTGACGCGCACCGAGCACATCGACAGGTAGACGCGCAGGTTCTCCTCGATGTCGCCGGTGAGCATGCCCAGCGAGCGCATGAGGTAGCTGATCGCGAGATTGCGGTCGGCCGAGGCGAGCTGGTCGGCGAGCAGCTCCTGGTCGACCTCGAGGTCGGACACACCGCTGAACGCCCGCATCCGCGCCAGGATCCGCTCGACCTTCTCGTCGGCCGTGTCGCCGTGCACGAGGTAGGCGGCGACGAGCGCACCGGCGTTGACCATCGGGTTGTGCGGACGCTGGTGCTCGTCGTCGAAGGTGATCGAGTTGAACGGGTCGCCCGAGGGCTCGACACCGACGTGGCGCAGGGTCGTCTCGCGGCCGTTGTCCTCGAGCGCGAGGGCGTAGGTGACGACCTTCGAGATCGACTGCAGCGGGAACCGGAACTCGCAGTCGCCGACGGTCCACTGGGTGCCGTCGACCGACGTCCCGGCCAGCCCGAAGACGTCCTCCTCGCCCTCCGCGGCCGGCAGGGCGATGGAGACGATGTCCTCCTCGTGCTCGTCCGCGTGGTGGTCGTGCAGCTGCTCGAGCTGCTCCTGGACCAGTGCCTCCTCGGCGTCGCTCACCACGAGCGCGCATCCTCTCTCACGGACGCGGAGCGGAGCGGAGCCGGACCATCGGCACCGTTCCGGTGGGTGCGTCCGGCGGGGATCCGGGGCATGCTCGTCGAACCCGGTGACGAGGCCGGCGCGCACCCGTGAGGTCTGCCATGGAACGCCCCCTCACCCGCCGGGAACAGGAGCTGCTCGCGCAGATCGCGGCGCACGAGGGGGGCGCCGACCCGGCGTTCGTGCGCCGGATGGGCGGGCGCCCGCCCCGGCGGCGCCGGAGCCGGGCGCCGTGGTTCGTGCTCGCCGGGCTCCTGGTCGTCGGCGTCGCCCTGCTGGTCGTCCCTGGCGTCTTCGTCCTCGCCGCCGTCGCCACGGCCGTCCTCGTCGTCGCCCCCGTCGCCCTCATCGCCTGGGCCCTGCACCAGGGCGGCCCGCCCCGCCGTCCGCTCACGTGAGCTTGGCGAGGGCCTTGGTGATGCGCTGCTCGGAGACGGGACCCGGGGTGCCGACGTCCTGGGCGAACAGGCTCACGCGCAGCTCCTGCAGCATCCAGGCCACGGCGTCGTAGGCGTCGCGGTCGAAGCTGCGCGGCTCGGCGGCGGCGCGCGTGCGCTGGGCGCGGTAGGCGGCCTCGACGCCGTGCGCGGCCGCGGTCGCCTCGGCGTCGCGCCCGGGCGCGGTCGGCAGCTTCTCCAGGCGCCGGCGCGCCGCCCGTAGGTAGCGCGCGACGTCGGGCAGGCGCGCCACCGGGGTGCGGGCCACGAAGCGGTCGCCGACGAGCACCCGCAGCTGCCCGCGCACGTCGTCGAGGGCGTCGGTCAGCAGGCCGCCGGGACGCTGCGCGAGCTCCTGGACCGCCAGCTCCACCTGCCCGGCCTCGCCCAGCACGGTCTCGGCGCGGGAGAGCACCTCGGCCGCCGCGGCGGGCAGGCGCGCGGCGACGTGGCCGCGCAGCCGCTCGAACGCCGCCGGGTCCCACGCCGGCCCGCCGCCGGTCGCGACCAGGGCATCGATCGCGGCGTCCACGCAGTCCTCGGCGAGCGCGTCGACGTCGCGGTAGCCGCCGCTCGTCATGGCCCCGCGCAGGCGCAGCACGGCCCGGTTGTCGAGCGAGCGCACCAGGGAGCGCGCCGGGGAGGCGATCGCGAGCCGCAGCAGGCGCCGGGTGCCCGCGCGCATCGCGTCGCGGGCCTCGAAGGCCGAGTCGAACACCCGCACGTCGACCGCGCGGCCGGTGTCGACCAGGCCGAGGTGCGCGGTCACCGTGCCCCCGGCGCGCTGCTGCTCGCGGGTGCGCGGGAGCTCGCCGATCTCGTCGAACGACGTCAGCCCGCGCCGCTCCGCCCCGTCGGCGACCGCGGCCACGGCCGCCCGCGTGGCCTCGGCGTGCCGGCGGCGCAGGGCCCCGAGGTCCGGGCCCTCCGCCACCACCCGCTCGGCGCCGGCTCCGCTGCGCTCCGCGTCGCTGCCGCCCTCGTCGTCGGTCACGCGGAACGTCAGGCGCAGGTGCGACGGGAGGCCCGCGACGTTCCAGGCGTCCACGGGGACGTCGAGGCCCGAGAGCCGCCGGACCGCCTCGGACAGCGCCGGCAGCAGGGGTTCCTCGGCCCGCGGGCGCCCGTCGCGGGCCAGGCGCGCGTGGATCGCCCGCGCGGAGTCCGGCGCGGGCACGAGCGAGCGGCGCAGGTTCTTGGGCAGCGAGCGCACCAGCGCGGTGAGCATTTCCTCGCGCAGACCGGGCACCTGCCAGGCGAGGTCCTCGGCGCGCACCTGCCCGAGCACCGCCAGCGGCACGGTCACCGTCACGCCGTCGCTGTCGGCGCCGGGCTCGAAGGCGTACGACAGCGGGAGCGTCAGCCCGCCCGAGGTCCAGGTGTCGGGGTACTGCTCGGCGGTCGGCGCCTCGCCCGCGAGCAGCGCGTCGACGTCGAGGTCGAACAGGTGCGGGTCGCGCCGCGAGGCCTTCTGCCACCAGCGGTCGAAGTGGCGCACCGAGACGACGTCGGCGGGCACGCGCGCGTCGTAGAACGCGACGATCGTCTCCTCGTCGACGACGAGCTCGCGGCGCGCCCGGCGCTCCATCTCGGCGACCTGCTCGAGCCGCTCGCGGTTGCGGGCGACGAACGCGTGGCGGGTGTTCCACTCGCCCTGCACCAGCGCGTGGCGGACGAACAGGTCCCGGGCCACCTCGCGGTCGATGCGCGCGTAGTCGATCGTGCGGTCCAGCGCCAGCGGCACCCCGAACAACGACACCCGCTCGGTGGCCACGGCCGCGCCGCGCCGCTTCGACCACCGCGGCTCGGAGTGGGTGCGGGTGACGAGCTCGCCCGCGGCCTCCTCGACCCACGCCGGCTCGATGCCCGCGACCGTCCGCGCCCACAGGCGCGAGGTCTCGACCAGCTCGGCGGCCATGACCATCGTCGGCGGGCGCTTGGCCAGCGTCGAGCCGGGCCAGATCGCGAACCGGGCGCCACGCGAGCCCTCGTACTCGACGAGCGCGCGCCGCTTCGGCTTGCCGGTCTTCGGGTCCTTCGGAGGTTCTTTCCCCGATGGTCCGGCTCCGCTGCGCTGCGCGTCCGACGCCAGCCCGATCTGCGACAGCAGCCCGGTCAGCATCGCCTGGTGGATGCGCTGCCCGAGCTCCTTGGTCATCTCCTGGCCCGGCTCGTTGCGCGTGAGCCCGAGCTCGTCGCCGAGCTGGCGCAGCTGCGCGGCCAGGTCCTGCCACTCGCGGATGCGCAGGTGGTTGAGGAACTCGGCCTGGCAGCGCTTGCGGAACTGGTTCGACGACAGCTCGCGGCGCCCGGTGCGGACGTGCTCCCACAGGTGCACCCACGACAGGAAGTCCGAGCGCGGGTCGGTGAACCGGGCGTGCGCGGCGTCCGCCTCGGCCGTCTTCTCCGCCGGGCGCTCCCGCGGGTCCTGCGCGGACAGGCCCGCGGCGATGACCGTGACCTCGTGCAGGCAGCCCAGCTCGTCGGCCGCGAGCACCATGCGGGCGATGCGGGGGTCGACGGGCAGGCGCGCGAGCCGCCGGCCGACGTCCGAGAGCCGCGTGGCGTCACCGTCCACGAGCGCGCCGAGCTCGGTGAGCAGCCGCACGCCGTCGCGGACCGCGAGCCGCTCGGGCGGGTCGACGAAGGGGAACTCCTCGACCGGCCCGAGCTTCGCGCCCGCCATCTGCAGGATCACCGACGCGAGGTTGGTGCGCTGGATCTCGGGGTCGGTGAACTCGGGGCGCGCGTCGAAGTCGTCCTCGGCGTACAGGCGGATGCAGATGCCGTCGGCGACGCGCCCGCACCGCCCGGCGCGCTGGGTCGCCGAGGCCTGCGAGATCGGCTCGATCGGCAGCCGCTGGACCTTGGTGCGCCGCGAGTAGCGCGAGATGCGGGCGAGCCCCGGGTCGACGACGTAGCGGATGCCCGGCACGGTCAGCGAGGTCTCGGCGACGTTGGTGGCCAGCACGACCCGGCGCCGCCCACCCCGCGCGGGCTCGAAGACCCGGTGCTGCTCGGCCGCGGACAGGCGCGCGTAGAGCGGCAGGACGTCGAGGTCCTCGACGTGGGCCTGCGCCGCGTGCTCGATGAGCGCATCGGCGGCGTCGCGGATCTCCCGCTCGCCGGACAGGAACACGAGGACGTCGCCGTCCGGCCCCTCGCGGCGCAGCTCGTCGACCGCGTCGACGATCCCCTCGACCTGGTCGCGCTGGTCGCCGTCGGAGTCGACCAGCGGCCGGTAGCGGATCTCGACGGGGTACGTGCGGCCGGAGACCTCGATGATCGGGGCCGGTTGATCAGGTGAGCCGAAGTGCCGCGAGAAGCGCTCCGGGTCGATGGTCGCCGAGGTGATGATCACCTTGAGGTCGGGGCGGCGCGGCAGGAGCTGGGCGAGGTAGCCGAGCAGGAAGTCGATGTTGAGGCTGCGCTCGTGCGCCTCGTCGATGATCAGCGTGTCGTAGCGGCGCAGCAGCCGGTCCTGCTGGATCTCGGCGAGCAGGATGCCGTCGGTCATGAGCTTGACCAGCGTGTCCTCGCTGGCCCGGCTGGTGAACCGCACCTGGTAGCCGACGGTGTCGGTGCCCGTCGTGCCGAGCTCCTCGGCGACGCGCTCGGCGACCGTGCGCGCGGCGATGCGGCGGGGCTGGGTGTGCCCGATCGTGCCGAGCACCCCGCGCCCCAGCTCGAGCGCGATCTTCGGCAGCTGGGTGGTCTTGCCCGAGCCGGTCTCGCCGGCGACGACGACGACCTGGTGCGCCTCGAGCGCCGCGCGGATGTCGTCGACGCGGTCGGTGATCGGCAGCGCCTCGGGGTAGGAGACGGCGGGCACCGACGCGCGGCGCCGCGCCAGGCGCTCCTCGGCGGCGGCGACGTCGCCGGCGATCCTGTCGAGCGTGCCCCCGCGCTTGCCGGCGTCGGCGATCCGCTCGGCGCCGGCGATGCGGCGTCGCAGGCGGTGGGAGTCCGCGAGCCCCAGCGCGGCGGCGCGCGCGTCGAGGTCCCGGCCGGTCGCCGGGGTGGTCGCAGCGGGCACCGTGCGGGCTCCTCCTGGTGCGGTGGTGGGGATCCGTGTCCCGAGCACACGGGACACCGACGGGACCATGCTCACCGGCGGTCCCGCACCTCCATTGTCAGCGCACGCGCTTCCCGGGCTGTTCCCGACCGTTCTGGTCACGGAGCGAAGTCGCTATTACGCTGTTCGAGTGAGTGACTTGGCGGTAGTCGTCGACGGAACGTAACGTCTGGCGCCAGATCACGGCGTTCCGGTCACCCGGGGTGACGTCGACGACCGAGATGCGAGAGGGGTGTGGAGCGTGGCGAACGGTCGGCCCGACACCGAGCTCGCGGTGCTCGCCGCCGGCGGCGACCAGGCCGCGTTCGCGGAGCTCATGACCCGCCACCGTCCCCGCCTTTACGCGGTGTGCCGCCGGGTGACCTGCCACGACCAGGACGCCCAGGAGGCCCTCCAGGAGACGATGATCCTCGCCTGGAAGCGTCTCGGGGAGTTCGACGGGCGCTCGGCGGTCGGCACCTGGCTGTACCGCGTCGCCACCAACGCCGCGATCGACGAGGTCCGGCGCCGCAAGCGCGCTCCCGAGCCCGCCGAGACCGTGCCGGAGCCGACGCCGGTGCGCGGCGCCGACGGCGGCGTCATCGCGCGCATGGACGTCGACCGCGCCCTGGCCCAGCTGCCCCCGCAGTACCGTGCGGTCGTGGTCCTGCGCGAGATCTGCGACCTGTCGTACACCGAGATCGCCGAGCTCCGCGACATCCCCGTCCAGACCGTCAAGTCCCAGCTCTCCCGCGGCCGCCAGGCGCTCGTCGAGCTGCTGACCGACCGCCCCGCCGTCACGGCATGAGTGGGGGGAGCCCGGTCGGCCCGGTCACCACCCGGCTCGTCGCGCTCGTCGCGACCACGCGCGACCGCCTGCGCACCCCCGAGCTGCGCGCACGCCTCGACGCGCTCGTCGCGCGCCTGTCCGAGCCCCGCATCCGCGTCGCCGTCGGCGGCCGCATGAACGCGGGCAAGTCGACGCTGGCCAACGCGCTGCTCCAGGAACGGCTCGCGGCCACCGGCGCCACCGAGACCACGCGGCTGGTCACCTGGTTCCGCCACGGCCACCAGGCCCGCATCCGCGTGCACCACCGCGACGGCACCGACCGTCTCCTGCCCCTGCCGGCGGGCGGGATCGGCGCGACGGTGCGCACCGACGGCGAGGAGATCTCCCACCTCACGGTCGAGACGCCCAACGACGCGCTCACCCGGTACACGTTGATCGACACCCCGGGCATGGACTCGCTCTCGAAGCTCGACCCGGACTCGCTCGCGGCGCTGGGCGATGCCGACGCCGTCGTCTACCTCATGCCCCACCCCGGCGAGCGCGACGTCGAGGCCATCGACGCCGTGCGCGGGTGGGCCGGCGGCCTGCGCCTCGGGGCGGCGAACATGCTCGGCGTCCTGTCCCGCATCGACACCCTGTCCGGCGAGGACGACCCGTGGCCGACCGCGCGCCGCGTCGCCGACCGCTACGCCCAGGAGCTGCGCGCGGTGCTCTCCGACGTCGTCCCGGTCGCCGGGCTGCTCGCCGAGACCGCCCGCGGCCCCGACTTCTCCGAGACCGACGCCCGTGCCCTGCGCACCCTCGCCGCGGCCGACCGCGCCGGGGTGCTGCGCAAGCTGCGCACCGTGCAGCGCTTCCGCGGCTGGGCGGAGTGCCCGCTCGCCGAGGACGAGCGCGAGAGGCTGCTCGACCTGCTCGGGCTGCACGGCATCCGGGTCGGGCTCGAGCTGCTCGACGAGGGCCGGCGCTCGACGCCCGCCCTGCTCGAGGGCTTCGCGCTGCGCTCGGGCGTCGAGGCCGTCCTGGAGCGGATCGAGACGGTGTTCGTCGCCGGGGCCGACCGGCTGCGGGCGAGCGCCGGGATCGCCGCGCTCGAGCACCTCTGGGACGCCCCCGACGAGGTCGACCGGCGCGCCCTGCTCACGCTGCAGTCCGAGCTCGACCGGCTGCGCCTCGAGCCCGCGCTGCGCCAGGTGGACCTCGCCGCCGCGCTCGTCGACCTGCAGGCCGGGCGGATGCGCCTGGGCGACGAGGACGTGGCGC
This sequence comes from Actinomycetospora lutea, assembly GCF_028737205.1. Taxonomy (GTDB): domain Bacteria; phylum Actinomycetota; class Actinomycetes; order Mycobacteriales; family Pseudonocardiaceae; genus Actinomycetospora; species Actinomycetospora lutea. Next base: position 80,322 of record NZ_JAQZAL010000004.1, read on the forward strand.
GCCTGCGCGACCTCGCGACCGGTGCCGACGACGCCCGCCGCCTCGGCCTGGACGCGGACGCCGACCCCGGGGCCGTCGCGGCCGCGGCCGCCGCGCAGATCCCCGGATGGCGCCGGCTCGAGGCCCGCCCGTCGCGGGTGCTGCAGCGCCACGTCCGCGTCGCCCGCGAGCTGTGCGAGCACATCTTGTTCAACGCCTCGGCGCCGACGTCCCCGAGCTGGCAGGCTCGGACACCGAGCTGATGACGTCCGTCCGGGAGGAGGCCGCGGTGGGGGTGCCGCCCCGCGCCGGTCCGCCGAGGGCCGTCCTCGGGCCCTACGTGGTGCAGGACCTCGTCCACCGCGGGCGCTCGGGCGAGGTCGTGCGCGCCCACGACACCGCCCACGACCGCGTCGTCGCCCTCAAGCTGCTCGCCCCCGACACCGCCGACCGCGAGTACCGGGCGCGATTCGACCGCTCGTGCGGGATCGCCCGCACGCTGCGCGAGCCCCACGTCCTGCCGGTGCTCGACTTCGGGGAGACCGGCGGGCGCCTCTTCGTCGCGACGCCCCTGCTCGCGGGCCCCGACCTCGGCGCCGTGCTGCACCGCGACGACGTCCTCGACCCGGCGCGCGCGGTCGGCGTCGTCGAGCAGGCGGCGCGGGCCCTGGCCGCCGCGCACGCCCGCGGCCTGGCCCACCGCAACGTCAAGCCGGCCAACCTGGTCTTCGCCGACCCGGCCGCCACCGAGGTGCGCGTCGGCGACTTCGGGCTCGTCTCGCGCAACGGGCTCTCCCTCGACCACACCGCGCCCGAGCGCTTCCGCGGCGGCGCGACCGACCACCGCGAGGACGTCTACGCGCTGGGCTGCGTGCTCTTCACCTGCCTCACCGGCGCCCGCCCCTACCCGGGGCGCAGCCTGCCCGAACGGATGCGCGGCCACCTCGAGAGCCCGATCCCGCGGCCCTCCGAGACGCGCCCGGGCGTCCCCGTGGCGTTCGACGCTGTCATCGCCGGCGCGCTGGCCAAGACCCCCGCGGAGCGCACGCCGACCGTGGGCACGCTGGCCGCGGCGGCCCGCGCGGCGCTCGGCTGAAGGACTCCGGCGGCAGAAACATCTCCCGGGCCGGGAACATCCGGGCCCTCCCGCGTCGTCACAGACGCGAACGGCCCGCCGACGGCGGCGGGCCCGCACCGGGGAGCGCGCGATGAGCGGCACGACCGACACCGCAGGCGACATGTACTTCAGCGCGGACGGCGGCGTGTACGACGCGTCCGGCACGATGATCGGCACCTACGAGACCGACGACGCGGGCCGCGTCGACCTGGTCACCACCGACACCGACGGCGACGGCACGCTGGACACCTCGGTGGCCGACACCGACCACAACGGCTCGTTCGAGACCGGGATCGTCGACACCGACGGCGACGGCTACTACGACACGATGGTCACCGACACCGACGGGGACGGCGACTTCGACACCGCCGCGGTCGACACCGATCGCGACGGGCAGGCCGACACCACCAGCCACGACCCCGCCGGCTTCTGACCTCGATGATCGCCCCGACCTCCGAGCGGGCGGCGCTGGTCGAGCTGTGCATCGACCTCGCCGACCGGCTGCGCACCGCCGGGCCCGGCCTCCGGGCCCGCCTGCACCGCGGCCTGGCCGACGTCGGGGTGGTCCCGATCGAGCCGGACGGCCTGCCGTTCGACGGCGCCCACCACGACGCCGTCGACCGCGAGCCGACCGCCGACCCCGCCCGCGACCGCACGGTCGCGAGCACCGAACGCACCGGCTACCTCGACCACGGGCGCCTCCTGCGCCGCCCCGAGGTGGTCGTGTACGCCCTGACGACCGACCCCGACACCGGAGGCGACCGATGAGCACGCACCCGCTGACCGGCGAGGTCCTGGCGCTGGTGTCGCAGGTGCGCGCGGTCGCGGTCGAGGACGACGAGACCGCCGCCGCCGAGGCGCTCGGCGGCGACGTCGCCCGCCTCGCCCGCGGGACCGCCGCCGTGGTCGTCGTGGGCGAGAAGAAGCGCGGCAAGAGCTCGCTGATCAACGCGCTGATCGGGCGGCCGGGCCTGCTGCCCGTCGACGCCGACGTCGCCACCTGCGTGCACGTCATCGTGAGCCACGGCCCCGACGGCGTCACCGTCGTCGAGGGCGGCGGGAGCGCGGGGCGCGAGGTGCCGCTCACCGCACTCGCCGAGTACGCCGCGCTGGATCCGGGCGCCCGCGCCCCCGAGCACGAGGACGTCAGCCAGGTGCAGGTCCGCGTGCCCGCCCCGCTGCTGGCCGGCGGGCTCGAGCTGATCGACACCCCGGGGGTCGGCGGACTGGTCGCCGGCCACGCGGCGCTGACCCTCGCGACGCTCGACCGCGCCGACGCCCTGGTGTTCGTCCTCGACGGCTCCAGCGAGATCACCGCCTCGGAGCTGGCGTTCCTCGAGAAGGCCACCGAGCGCATCACCACGGTCGCCTTCGCGCTCACCAAGATCGACCTGTTCCCCGCGTGGGAGGAGGTGCGGGCGCGCGACGTCGAGCTGATCGCCCGGCACGCCCCGCGCTACGCCGGCGCCCCGTGGTTCGGGGTGTCGAGCCGCGCGGCCGCCGACGCGGTCGCGGCCGAGGCCGACGGCGAGCCCGAGGAGGCCGCGCAGGAGCGCGCGGCGAGCGGGATCGACCCGCTGTCCGACCACCTCGCGGGCCTCGCGCAGGACGCCGACGGGCTGCGGCTCGCCGACCTGCTCCACCAGACCTCCGCGCTGGCCAAGCGCCTGTCGGCCCTGCAGGTGCGGCGCGCGCTGTCGCTGTCGCTGAGCCCGGAGTTCGCCGCCTCGGTGAAGCGCGAGAAGGACGCGCTCACCGCGCTCCAGGGCCAGAACGCCACCTGGCGCCAGACGCTCGGCGAGCGCTCGGCGCGCCTCGAGCAGCGCATGCGCACCGAGCTCGCCCGCCGTCTCGAGGACCTGCGCAAGGAGGTCGGCGACCAGATCGCCACGGGCTCCAGCAAGGTCTTCGACACCGTCGCCACCGACCTGCCGCCCCGCGCGCAGGCCCTGTGGATCGAGCTGGACACGCTGCTGCGCCGCGAGCTCACCGCGCTCGGCGAGGCGCTGCTCGCCGACCTCGAGGGCGTCGAGGTGGACCTCGCCGGCGTCGTCCCGGACGCCCCCGAGCGCCTCGCGCAGCTCCCGGAGGCCGCGCGCGGCCAGGGCAGCACGAGCTTCGCCGAGCAGGGGATCATGGCCGCGGGCCTCGGCATGGGGCTCGGGCACCTCGTGGCCCTCGTGGTTGCCCCGCCGATCGGCATCCTCGCCGGCATCGGCGCCGTCGGGTTCTTCTCCTGGCGGCGCTGGAGCAAGGAGCGGGGCGCCCGCAGCCGCGAGGACGCCCGCCGCTACCTCGGGGAGGTCGCCACCCGCCTGAACAACGAGATCCCGCCGGTGGTCTCGCAGGCGGTCGCCGGCGCCCGGGAGGTGCTGGGCCGCCAGATCACCGCGGTGCTCGCGGCCGAGAAGGACCGGCTCACCGCCAGCCTCGCCGAGCACGAGAAGAACCTGGCGAGCGAGAAGAGCGCGCTGGCCCGCCGCAAGGCCGAGGTCGACGCCCGCCTGAAGAAGCGCAACGAGCTGCGGGAGGCCGCCGAGCAGCTGGCGGCCCGCCTGCCGGTCGATCGAGAGGAGACGTCGTGACCGCGCCGCAGGACTCCGGGGGTCCCTGGCTGGACATGTCCCGCTACCCCGACACCGACCCGGACGCCGTGCTCTCGCCCGACGACCAGGGCCTGCTGTCCGCGGCGCTCGCCGTCGACGACGGGGCGCTGCCCGACGGCGTCTGGGAGCACATGCTCGCCGTCGTCACCGGGGAGCCGACCGGCGGCACCGACGACCCCGCCGCGGACGAGGCGACCGACGACGTCGCGGACGACCCGGCCCTCGACGCCGGGTGGGCCGGGGAGCACGACCCGCACGACACGCACGACCCGGTCGCCGACGACGCCGGGCACGACCCCGCCCTCGACGACCACGACTGGGACGGCGGCGCGGTGTGACCGGCTGGGACCTCGCGATCGACTTCGGGACCTCGTTCACCACGGCGGCGACGCTCACGCGCGGCCGCGCCGAGGTCCTGGAGATCGACGGGTCCAAGTACGTGCCGTCGCTGGTCTGCCTCGACGACGACGGCACGATCCTCACCGGCCGCGACGCGGTCAACGAGGCCGCGATGGCGCCCGACCGCACCGAGCGCGTGCCCAAGCGCGCGCTGGTGGCCTCCGAGCAGGTGCTGCTGGGCGCGCGCACGGTGACCACGGTCGACCTCGTCGCCGCGGTGCTCGCCCGGGTCGCCGGGGAGGCCGTGCGGCGCTTCTCGGGGCAGCGCCCGTCGCGGGTCGTCCTGACCCACCCGGCGCGCTGGCAGGCAGGCGGCACCGAGCTGCGCCGGCTCACCGAGGCCGCCGAGCGCGCCGGGCTGGGCGAGCCCGACCTCGTCGCGGAGCCGGTCGCCGCCGCGCACCACTACGTGCGCACCGGCTCCGGTGACCAGGCCGTCCCCGACGGCGGCATGATCGGGGTCTACGACTTCGGCGGCGGCACCTTCGACACCGCCGTGCTGCGGCGCCGCCGTGACGGGTTCGAGCTGGCCGGCTCGCCCGGCGGCGACGTCGCCCTCGGCGGCGAGGACCTCGACGCCGCCTTCATGGAGATCCTCGCCGAGCACGCCGAGGCGCTCGACGCCGACACCTGGAACACGCTGTGGGAGGCCGAGGGTCGGGTCGCCGAGCGCCACCGCACCCTGCTGCGCCGCGACATCACCCAGGCCAAGGAGGCGCTGTCCCGCCTGCCGGCGGTCAACCTGTGGGTCGCCGGCTACGACGACGAGATCCGCGTGACGCGTCGCGAGTACGAGAAGGCCGTGGAGCCGCTCCTCGCGCGCAGCGTCGCCGAGCTGGCGGACACCGTGGCGCGGGCCGGCGCCACCCCCGACGCGCTCGTCGACGTCTACCTCACCGGGAGCACCAGCCGGACGCCGCGGATCAGCGCGCTGCTCGCCGACCTGCTCGGCCACGTGCCCGGGATGCGCGACGACCCCAAAGCCGTCGTCGTGCTCGGGGCGCTGTCCACGATCCCGGGGTCGGTGAGCGCCACCCAGCACGTCCGCCTGCCCCCGCGGGCCCGCGACCAGGGCCGACGTCCCCCGGCGGGGCCGACGCCGCCGTTGACGCCCGTCGGGTTCGCGGTGCCGGCGCCGCCCGCGGGCGCGACCGAGACCGTCCGGCGCTCCCGCAGCGGGGACGTGACCGTCCGCGCCGGGCGACACCACAAGCCCGCCGACGAGGAGCCCGCCGACGAGCCCGGCGAGCGGACGTCCGCCGACCGGGCGTCCGCCGACCGGGAGGCCGCCGACCGGGAGGCCGCCACCGGGATCGCGCGCGAGATCGCGGCGATCGCCGACGCGGCCGGCGTCTCCGACCTCGTCGGCGCGCTGTCCCCGACCGTGCGCGCGGGCGACACCGCCGAGGCGCTCCGGCGCCCGCTGGTCGTCGCGCTCGAGGGTGTGGGCACGGCGATCGGGACCCGGCACACCCCGTTCCCGGGGCTGCCGCCCGAGATCGCGCTACAGGTCCTGCGCGAGGGCCGCGCCGAGCTGGGGGTCCTCGGCCAGGTCCTCACGCGGCTGGACGCCGTGAGCGAGCGCCTCGCGGCGTGGCGAGCGCGATCGCCCGCGACGTGATCGGATCCCGGGACGACCACCACGGAGGAGCTGCATGTCCCACACCGCGTCCCGCCGGGCCGGCGCGGCGCCCGCCGTCCTGACCGCCCTGCGGGTCACCGCGACGCTGACCGTCGTGGTGCTGCTGTGGCAGTTCGTCACCGCCGGCGGGTTCGTCGCCCAGCCCGGGGGTGACGCCGCCGAGGCCGCGCACGCGACCGGGGCGATCGTCCTGCACGTCGTCGCCGGCCTGACGATGCTCGCCGCGGCGGTGCTGTGGCGCGCCGGCGCCGCCCTGTGGCCGACGGTGCTCGCCGCCGTGGTGTTCGCCCTGACCTTCGTGCAGGCCTACGTCGGCAGCCACGGGCCGCTCTCGGTGCACATCCCCGGCGCGATGGTCCTCACGGTCGGCGCCGTCGTCGTCGCGGCCTGGTCGTTCGCGTCGACCGGGTCTTCCTGAGCCGCGCGCCGACGTCACGATGACGGCGTGGGCGGCATTGCTCGCATCCGTCAGCCGACCGGGCGGCGGGGGGACGGGACGTCGTCGCCGGCCTTCGGGCCCAGGCGCAGCACCGCCTGCGGCCACAGCGCCCCGCCGAGCAGGGTCCGCAGCGCCGCGCGGGTCGACGCGACCTCCACCGGCGGCGCGACGAACGACGCCCCGAGCCCGTGCACGGTCGCGGTGAGCAGGACCCGCTGCAGCGCCTGCCCGGCCAGCAGGTGCGCCAGGGGCAGGTCGTGGGCGGTGGCGAGCACCCCGATCAGCGCGTTCCGGTCGGGGCGGTCGAGGCCGCCGGTACCCCCGGAGAGGTCGCGCACGCGCCAGGGGTCGTCGCGCGGGGGCCGCGGGCCGGCGACCGACGCCGGGACGCCGTCGAGCACGCCGGCGTCCCGCCCCGTCCAGGCCTCCCGCTCGGCGCGCCAGGCCGGGTCCGCGTCCTCGATCCGCGTGGCCTGCGCGACGAGGGCGGCGACAGCCTCCCGCTCCTCGGGCGTCTCGATCCAGTACAGCCAGCTGCGCTCGGCCTCCGCGGCGCGCCGCAGCTCGGCCCGCAGCGCGGGCCGCACCTCGCCCTCCCCGAACGCCCGACGGTGGGTGTGGCGGTGGCCGATCGCGCCCGCCAGCGCTCGCTCGGCGGGACTGCACGGCAGCGGGCCGCCCGCGCGCAGGCGCGCGAACGACCAGGGGTCGTCGGGGTCGGGCAGCAGGCGCACGTGCGTGCGGCGCTCCCGGGCCCGCACGGCCAGCCGCATCGCGGCCAGCGCGGCTCCGCAGGCGAGGCGCAGTGCGCGGTGATCGGGGTCGGCGACCGGCAGCGCGCGCGCCGGGTCCCCCCGCACCTCGAAGGCGTCCGGGCCGTCGGCGCGCAGGATCCAGGGCTGGGTGTTGTGTCCCGAGGGCGCCCGCGACCCGGCCGTGAGCACGTCGCGCACGGCCTGCGGACTCAGCGCGGTGGTCATGCCGCCGCCCGCTCCCGCGCCCCGAGCCGCAGCACCGGGACGCCGCGGAACTCGTCGGGCCGGTGGCTGACGACGAGCAGCGTGCGGTCGCCGCCCGCGGCGAGGAGGTCGGCGCACAGCGCGTCGGCGGTGGCGGCGTCCAGGTGGGCGGCCGGCTCGTCGAGCACGAGCACCGGCCGGTCGGCCAGCAGCACCCGGGCGACCCCGAGGCGCTGGCGCTCCCCGCCGGACACGGCGCCGCCGTGCGCGCCGAGCGGGGTGTCGAGGCCCTCGGGCAGCGCGGCGAACCACTCGCCGAGGCGCGCCCGCCGCAGCGCGTCGACGAGGTCGTCGTCGGCGGCGTCGGGCCGGGCGAGCAGCAGGTTCTCGCGCAGCGTGGAGTCGAACAGGTGACTCGCCGGCCCGCACCACGCCTGCCGGGACCGCACGTCGTCACCGTCGTGGCGCGCGATGTCGGTGTCGTCGATCGTCGCCCGCCCGGCCCGCGCCGGCAGGGTGCGCGCGAGGGCCGCCAGCAGCGTGGTCTTGCCGGCCCCGGACGGCCCGGCCACGACGAGCCGCCCGCCCGGCGGGAGGTCGAGGTCGACGCCGTGCACCGCGTCGGTCGCGGCGCCGGGCCGGCGGACGGCGAGGTCCTCGGCGCCGAGGCGGTCGCCGGCGCCCACGGCCACGGGGCAGGTGGGCTCCAGCACGGTCGCGGGTTCGGTCTCCAGCTCCACGAGCCGGCGCAGCGCGGGACCGGCCGTCGCCAGGCGGGTCGCCGCCTCGGGCAGGCCCGCGACGACATCGGCGCAGGCCAGGGGCACGAGGGCGAGCACGGCGAGCGCGGTGCCGGCGAGGTCGCCGCGGGCGAGGGCGGCCAGGCCCAGCGCGGTCGTGGCCACCGCGGTGACGCCCAGCGCGAGCACCCCGAGCCCGGACCCGAGGCCGGCGGAGAACGCGGCGCGGCGGGCGACCTCGGTGAGGCGGTCGTCGACCGCGGCGAGCGCGCGGCGCCGGTCCTCGGCGGCCCCGAAGGCGACGATCTCCCCGGCGGCCTCGAGGGTCTCGGTGGTGGCCGCGACGACCTCGCCGCGCAGCCCCGCGGTGCGCGCGCCGGCGCGGCGGACCGCCCACAGCGCGAGGGCGGGCGCGGCCACCCCGGCCACGAGCAGGCCGACCGCGAGCGCGAGCCCGGCGGCGGGCAGCACCAGCGCGAGCGCGACGACCGCGGCCAGCCCCACCAGCGCCGCCCGGGCGGCCGGCAGGGCGACGCGCACGACGACGTCCTCGGCCGCGTCGACGTCGCCGACGAGGCGGGCGAGCAGGTCGCCGCGCCGGCGCCGGGCCGTCGCCGCCGGGCCGAGGCGCACGAGCGCGGTCCAGAGCCGCACCCGCAGGTCGGCGCCGAGGCGCAGGGCCGCGTCGTGGGCGACGAGCTGCTCGCCGTAGCGCAGCACGCCCCGGGCCAGGCCGAACGTGCGCACCGCGACGATCGCGACCATGAGGGTCAGCACCGGCGGGTGCAGCGCGGCGGTCGAGATCAGCCACGCCGACGTCCCGGTCAGCGCGACCCCGCAGCCCACCGCGCCCGCACCGAGCAGGACCGCGAGGGCCCAGCGCCCGGCACGCGGGCGGAGGAGCCCGCCGAGCCGGCGTCCGGTGCCCACGGCCGCCGCGGGCACGGCCAGGTCGGCCGCCGTCGGCGTCGGGACGGGGGCGCGGCGGGTGGCGGTGCTCGCGTCGGTGGCGTCGGTCGCGGTGGGCGCCGGGACCGGTCGTGGCGCGGACGCCCGGTGCGGCACCGTCACCACGCGGTCGCAGAGCTCCAGCACCGCCGCGCGGTGGCTCACGACCACGGCGCTGCGCCCGGCCAGGGCGCCGGGCAGGGCCGCGAGGATCGCGCGCTCGGTGTCTGCGTCGACGCCCTCGGTCGGCTCGTCGAGCAGCAGCAGCGGGCGGTCGGCGAGCAACGCGCGGGCCAGCGCCACCCGCCGGCACTGCCCCGTCGAGAGGCCCGCGCCGCCGTCGGACACCACGGTGTCCAGGTCCACGTCGAGCGCGGCCGCCCCGGCCGCGGCGGCGACCGCGTCGGGGGACGCGCCGGGGGCACCGAGCCGCACGTTGTCGGCGACCGTGCCGGCGAGCAGCACCGGGCGCTGCGGCACCCAGGCCACGCGGTCGCGCCAGGACGCCGGGTCGATCGCGGCGAGGTCGACGCCGCCGACCTCCACCCGCCCGCGGTCGGGGCGCCGCGCGCCGCGCAGCAGGTCGAGCAGGGTGGTCTTGCCCGCCCCGCTCGCGCCGGCGACGCCCACCACCTCCCCGGGAGCGACGTCGACGGAGAACCCGGCGAGGACGGGATCGCCGCCGCGCCCGGCGACCCCGACTTCCCGGACGCGCAGCGGCAGGCTGCGCGGATCGGGGGCGGGCCGGCCGGAACCCGCCGCGACGGGCTCCAGCTCCAGCACCGCGAACGCCTCCTGCGCGGCGGTGAGCCCGTCGAGGCTGTCGTGGAACCGGGCGCCGACCGCGCGCAGCGGCAGGTAGACCTCCGGCGCGAGGATGATCACGAGCAGCGCAGTGTGCAGGTCGAGCTCGCCGTGCACGAGGCGCAGGCCGACGGCCACCGCGACCAGGGCGACCGACAGCGTCGCCAGCAGCTCGAGCGCGAGCGCCGAGAGGAACGCGACGCGCAGCGTGGCCATGGTGGCGCTGCGGTGGCGCTCGGCGATCTCGCGCATCCGGCCGGCCTGGCGCCGGGCGCGGCCGAACGCGACGAGCACGTTGAGGCCCGCGACGAGGTCGAGGAAGTGGTGCCCGAGCACCGCGAGCGTGCGCCGGCGTCGCCGCACCGCCCGCTGGGTGTACGCCCCGATGAGGATCATGAAGATCGGGATCAGCGGGACGGTGGCGGCGATGATGACCGCCGAGGGCCAGTCGGCGCCGAGGATGCGCGCGCCGACCGCGAGCGGCACGACCGCGGCCACGAGCAGGGTCGGCAGGTAGCGGCGGACGTAGCCGTCGAGCCCGTCGACACCGTGGGTGGCGAGCGTCGCCAGGCGGCTCGGGGTGGGCAGGCGCGGGTCGTCGGGGCCGAGCTCGAGGGCCTTCGCGACGAGGCGTCCCCGCAGCCCGGCGACCACCGACGCCGCGGCCCGCGCGCCCGCGACCTCGCCGGCGCCCGCGAGCAGGGCCCGCCCGGCGACCACGGCCAGCACGGCCGCGAGCACCCCGCCGAGCGCGGCCAGGGACTCGCCGCCGAGGAACCCGCGCGTCACCGCCGTCGCGACCAGGTCGGCCTGGACGACGACCAGGCCCGCGGTGAGGATGCCGACGCCCGCGCAGAGCACCACGTGCCGGCGCACCGGCGCGACGTGGCGCAGCAGGCGCGGGTCCAGCGGTCTCACACCTGCTCCTCGGCGGGCGCGCTCGGCGCGGGCGTCGGGATGTGGGTGCGGGAGATCCGGCGGCGGAACACCCAGTACGTCCAGGCCTGGTAGCAGAGGACGATCGGGGTCATCACCACGGCGACCCACGTCATGATCGTCAACGTGTAGGGCGTGGACGCGGCGTTGGTCGTGGTCAGGCTGAACGCCGGGTCGATCGTCGAGGGCATGACGTCGGGGTAGAGCGCGGTGAACAGGAACGCGGTGGCCGCGACGATCGTCCCGGCGGTCAGCGTGAAGCCCCAGCCCTCGCGGCCGGCGCGCGTGGCGAGGATGCCGCCCACCAGCGCGACCGCCGCCGCCAGCGCGAGCGCGGCGGTGACGACGTCCGCGCCGTGCTCGAGCCAGGTCCAGAGCAGGAACGCCGCCGCGACCGGCACTGCGCCGACCCCGAGGCGCACCGCCAGCGCCCGCGCGCGGACCCGGATGTCGCCGTCGGTCTTGAGCGACAGGAAGACCGCGCCGTGCAGGGTGAACAGCAGCAGCGTCGTCAGGCCCCCGAGCAGCGCGTACGGGGTGAGCAGCGTGAGGAAGCCGCCGACGAACTCGTGGTCGGCGTCGAGCGGGACCCCGCCGACGATGTTGCCGAACGCCACGCCCCACAGCAGTGCCGGGAGCACCGAGCAGACGACGATCACCCGGTCCCAGGTGTTCCGCCAGCGCAGCGTGTCGACCTTGCCGCGGTACTCGAACGCGACGCCGCGCCCGATGAGCGCGACCAGGATGAGCAGCAGCGCGAGGTAGAACCCCGAGAACAGCGTCGCGTACCACTCGGGGAACGCCGCGAACGTGGCGCCGCCGGCGACGATCAGCCACACCTCGTTGCCGTCCCAGAGCGGGCCGATCGTGTTGATCATGACGCGGCGGTCGGTGTCGTCCCGGCCGAGGATGCGCAGCAGCGCGCCCACGCCGAAGTCGAATCCCTCGAGGACGAAGTAGCCCGTCCACAGGATCGCGATGAGCAGGAACCAGACGTCGGTGAGCTGCATCTCGGACCTCTCAGTAGGCCACGGCGAAGGGGCGGTCGGCGTCGTCCTCGCGCGGGGACACCGCCTCCGGGGGTGGCGCGGGCGCCGGGCCGGCCTTGACCGTGCGCACCACCAGCCAGCCCTCGACGACGGCCAGCACGCCGTAGAGCAGAGTGAAGACGATCACCGACGTGAGCACGGACCCGAGGCCCACCGTCGGCGAGACGCCGTCGGCAGTGCGCAGCTGCCCGTACACGACCCAGGGCTGGCGACCCATCTCGGTGAAGATCCAGCCCATGGAGTTCGCGAGCAGCGGCAGCGCCATGGACAGGAGGGCGACGCGGGCGAACCAGCGGGCGGGCACCCGGTGCGCGCGGCCGGACCAGAGCGCGCCGACGGCGACCAGCGCCGCGAGCACGCCGAAGCCGATCATGAAACGGAACGTCCAGTAGGTCACCGGGATCATCGGGCGGTAGTCGCCGGGCCCGTACCGCGCCTGCTCGTCGCGCTGGACGTCGTTGATGCCCTCGACGGTGCCGTCGACCGAGCCGGTGGCCATGTACGACAGCACGCCGGGCACGCGCACGCTCCACAGCTCCTGCGAGCCGTCGAGGCTGCCGATCGTGAACAGCGAGAACGACGCGGGCGCGCTGGTGGTGTAGAGCGCCTCGGCGGCGGCCATCTTCATCGGCTGCTGCTCGGTCATGATCTTAGCCTGGACGTCACCGCTGACGATCACCGCGACGCTCGCGACGATCACCGTCCACGCCCCCAGACGCATCGCCGGCCGGAAGAGGGTGTCCTCGTCGCGGCGGGCCATGAACCACACGCTGATGCCCATCACGGCCGCGCCGGCGACGACGAGCGCCGCGGTCAGCGTGTGCGCGAAGGTCACCAGGGTCGTGTTCTGCGTGAGCACCGCGGCGAAGTCGGTGAGCTCGGCCCGCCCGGTCTCCGGGTTGAACCGGTAGCCGACGGGGTGCTGCATCCAGGAGTTCGCGGCGAGGATGAAGTACGCCGAGAGCACGGTGCCGATCGCGGCCAGCCAGATGCAGGCCAGGTGCACGCGGCGCGACAAGCGGTCCCAGCCGAAGATCCAGAGGCCGAGGAAGGTCGACTCGAGGAAGAACGCGACGAGGCCCTCGATCGCCAGCGGCGCCCCGAACACGTCACCGACGAAGCGGCTGTAGTCGCTCCAGTTCATGCCGAACTGGAACTCCTGGACGATCCCGGTGACGACGCCCATCGCGAAGTTGATCAGGAACAGCTTCCCGAAGAACTTGGTGGCCCGGAGCCAGTGCTCCGACCCGGTGCGGTGCCACGCCGTCTGCATGACCGCCACGAGCAGCGAGAGCCCGATCGTGAGCGGCACGAAGAAGAAGTGGTAGACCGTCGTGATCCCGAACTGCCATCGCGCCGCATCCAGTGCCGACACCGCTCGCCTCGCTCGCCTCGTGGTGGAGTGACGGCGTCCAGCGTCGGTGCCGGCGGGGGGTCGGGGTCAGGTCCCGGTGGTCCCCGGCTGGCGGGACGTCGGTCCCTGCCCCGCCGGGCGCCTAGGCTCAGGGAGTGATCCGTGTCTTCCTCGTCGACGACCACGAGGTGGTCCGCCGGGGCGTGGCCGGGCTGCTCGCCGACGAGCCCGACCTCGACGTCGTCGGGGAGGCGGGCGGCGTCGCCGAGGCGGTCGCTCGCGTCGACGCCCTCCGCCCCGACGTCGCCGTGCTCGACGTCCGCCTGCCCGACGGCAACGGGATCGAGCTGTGCCGGGAGCTGCGCTCGCGCCGGCCGGAGCTGGCGTGCCTCATGCTCACGTCGTTCACCGACGAGCAGGCCATGCTCGACGCGGTGCTCGCCGGCGCGGCCGGCTACGTGATCAAGGACGTGCGGGGCAGCGACATCGCCTCGGCCGTCCGCGACGTGGGCTCCGGGCGCTCGCTGCTCGACCACCGCGCCGCCGCCGTGCTCATGGCCAGGCTCCGCACCCCGCCCGCGGCAACCGACCCCACCGCCGAGCTCACCCCGCAGGAGCACGCGGTGCTCGAGCTCATCGGCGAGGGGCTGACCAACCGGCAGATCGGCGAGCGGCTGTTCCTCGCCGAGAAGACCATCAAGAACCACATCACCCGGCTGCTCGCCAAGCTGGGCCTGGAGCGGCGGGTGCAGGCCGCGGTGCTCGCGACCGAGGTGCGCCGCCGCCGCGGCTGATCAGCGCTTCTTCGCGCTGATCACCCCGGTGTCGAACCCGGCCAGGTGCAGGCCCCCGTGGAAGCGGGCGTGCTCGACCTTGAGGCACCGGTCCATGACCGCGGTGAGCCCGGCCGCCTCCGCGCGCTCGGCCAGCGCCTCGTCGTAGAGCCCGAACTGGAGCCAGAACGTCGACGCCCCGCTCGCGATCGTCGCGTCGAGCACGTCCGGCAGGTCCTCCGGGCGGCGGAACACGTCCACGAGGTCGGGGGTCACCGGCAGCGCGTCGAGCGACGGGTACACCGGGTGCCCGAGGATCTCGCTCGCGTTCGGGTTGACGAAGAACAGCTCGAGGTCGGTGGAGAGCAGGTAGGTCGCGACGAAGTTGGACGCCCGCGCCGGGTTGGGCGAGGCGCCGACCATCGCGACTGTCGTCGTCTTGCGCAGGATCGCCTGGCGCTCCTGCGCCGACGGCGGGGTCCAGGTCACGTGGTCGCCACTCCCTTGGTCGCTTCCGTGAGGGCCTGATCCAGGTCCCAGAGGATGTCCTCGGGGTCCTCGATGCCGACGCTGATGCGGATGAGGTCGGGGCGCACGCCGCCCTCGCGCAGCTGGTCGGCGGTGAGCTGCTGGTGGGTCGTCGACGCGGGGTGCAGCACGAGCGTGCGGGCGTCGCCGATGTTCGCGAGGTGGCTGCACAGCTGGACCGCCTCGATGAACCGCCGCCCCGCGTCGCGGGCCGCGTCCTCGCCCTCGGACGCCCCGCGCACCCCGAAGCTGAACACCGCGCCCGGGCCCTGCGGCAGGTAGCGCCGCGCCCGCTCGTGGTGCGGGTGGCTCGGCAGCCCGGCGTAGCTGACCCACGCGACCCGCTCGTCCGCCTCGAGCCACTCGGCGACCCGCTGCGCGTTCGCGACGTGGCACTCCATGCGCTGGGGGAGCGTCTCGACGCCCTGGAGCAGCAGGAACGCCGAGTGCGCCGACAGCGTGGCGCCCACGTCGCGCAGCTGCTCGGAGCGCACCTTGGTGAGGAACCCGTACTCCTGGAAGTTGCCCCACCACGTCAGCCCGCCGTAGGACGGGATCGGCTCGGTCATCTGCGGGAAGTTGCCGTTGCCCCAGTCGAACCGGCCCGACTCGAGGATGACGCCGCCGAGCGTGGTCCCGTGGCCGCCGAGGAACTTGGTGGCCGAGTGGATGACGATGTCGGCGCCGTGCTCCATCGGCCGGCACAGGTACGGCGTCGCCATGGTCGCGTCGATGATCAGCGGCAGGCCGCGCTCGTGGGCGACCCCGGCCAGCGCGGCGACGTCGGTGACCTCGCCCGACGGGTTGGCGATGATCTCGGCGAACACGAACCGCGTGCGGTCGGTGATCGCGGCGCGGAAGTCGGCGGGGTCGTCGCCGGGCACGAACGTGGTGTCGACCCCGAAGCGGCGCAGGGTGACGTCGAGCTGGGTGACCGTCCCGCCGTACAGGGCCGACGACGCGACGATGTGGTCGCCCGCGCCCGCGAGCGTCGCGAAGGTCAGGAACTCGGCGGCCTGCCCCGAGCTGGTGGCCACGGCGCCGAGCGCGCCCTCGAGGCTCGCGAGCCGCTCCTCCAGCGCCGCGACCGTGGGGTTCGCGATCCGGCTGTAGATGTTGCCGTACTTCTGGAGCGCGAAGAGGTTCGCGGCGTCGGCGGTGTCCTCGAAGACGAAGCTCGTCGTCTGGTAGATGGGTACGGCGCGGGCCCCCGTGGCGGCGTCGGGCACGGCGCCGGCGTGCACCGCGCGCGTGCGGAAACCCCAGGGACGATCCTGACCTGCCACCCCGCCGTTCTACCCCACGCGCAGGGTTGCCGGGTGGGCACGGGTGGGAAGGCCTCCCCGGTCCGCACCCGACGAGGGAGGCACGACATGGCCGTCTGCGAGACCTGCGGCAACGACTACGAGATGGCGTTCGAGATCCGCGCGCAGGGCGCGTCGCACACGTTCGACAGCTTCGAGTGCGCCATCCACAAGATGGCGCCGCGCTGCGAGCACTGCGGCGTGGTGATCGTCGGTCACGGGCACCAGGTCGAGGGGCGCTTCTACTGCTGCGCCCACTGCGCGGGCGCGTCCACCGTCGACCACGCCTGAGCGGGGGTCTACCGGAAGTACGCGTTCGCCGGCGCCTGGAACGAGAACAGGATCGCGGCGATGATCAGCGCGGCCTGGACCAGGCTCACGATCGTCGACACCGCGCCGACGCTCACGCCGAGACCCGCGGTGACCAGCACGCCGATGACGGTGAACACCGCGGACACCCCGCCGAGGACGGCGAGCGCCACGCGCGCCCAGTTGTCGCCCCCGCGCATGCGCAGGGCCAGGTAGACCAGGGCGGCGAGGAACAGCAGCCCGATGATCACGCCGACGACGCCGCCGGCGGCGAGGTAGCCGTTCGGCGCGGTCGCCGACGTCGCCAGGGAGAACACGCTCCCGAGCACGCCGACGACGACGGCGGCGATCCAGAGCCGGAAGGAGCGCTGGACGGAGGTCGGCGGGGTCACGGCGGTCACCGTAGATCACCCCAGGTCCCGGACCCAGCGCCAGACGGTGCCCTCGTCCGGGTCGGTGACCTCGCCGTCGCGGACGAAGCCGTGGCGGCGCAGCACGTGCACCGAGGCGTTCTCCTCGGGCCGCGTGTGCGCCCGGACGCGCCGGACCCCGCCCCGCGTGGCGCGCTCCAGCCACAGCCCGACCGCCGCCGTCGCCACCCCGCGGCCCTGGCGCGACGGCGCGACCGAGTAGCCGATCTCGACCTCGCCGTCGGTCGGCGGGCCGGTGAACCCGCCGAGCCCGACGACCTCGGTGCCGTCGACGATGAGGTGCGCGAACCACCGCGGGTCGACGCCGCCCTCGAGCGCGGTGACGGTGGGCTCGAGGGCGTCGGGGAACGCGAGGTAGCCGTCGACGAGCGTGAGCCCGAACCGTTCCACGAACGCCTCCGGCTCGGTCAGCAGCGTCACCGCCTGCTCCGGCGGCAGCGGCCGCACCTCGATCCCCATGTGAGCGATTTTCGGGGTTATAGCCCGGAAAATCGCTCACATACGCAGAACGGCCCTACATGCCGTGCATCTTGGCGATCACCCGGAGCATGACCTCGTCGGCGCCGCCGCCGATCGAGGTGATCCGCATGTCGCGCAGGAACCGCGCGGTCCACGTCTCCTCGATGTAGCCCAGCCCGCCGTGGTACTGCAGGCACGTGCGGGCCACGTCCTCGCAGAGCCGCCCGATCGCGAGCTTGGCGATGGTCGCGAACCGCGAGGTGTCCTCGCCGCGCATGTACGCCTCGGCGCACGCGTAGTTGTAGTGCCGGCACATGTCCACGCGGGCGTAGAGCTCGGCGAGCTGGTAGCTCAGGTACTGGTTGGTGATCAGCGGGCCGCCGAACGCGTGCCGCTTGCGCAGGTAGGCCGCGGTGCGGTCGAGGGCCCGCTCGCAGGCGCCGACGCGGCCGTAGCAGGCGACCATGCGCTCGTTCTGGAACTGCGCCATCTGCTGCTGGAAGCCGCGGCCCTCGCGCCCGATGGTGTTGCCCACGGGGACACGGGCACCGTCGAACGACAGCTCCGCGGTGTCCGAGCAGCGGTTGCCCAGCTTGTCGAGCGTCCGCGACACGGACACCCCGGGCGTGTCCGTCGGCACGACGATCTGCGACATCCCGCGCGCTGTGTTCGTGGGGCCCTCGTCCGACGTGCGCGCGAGCAGGCACAGCCAGTCCGCCTGCACCCCGTTGGTGATGTAGAGCTTCGAGCCGTGGATCACCCACTCGTCGCCGTCGCGGACGGCGCGGGTGCGCAGGCCGGCGACGTCCGACCCGGCGTCGGGCTCGGTGACGGCGATGGCCGTGACGTGCTCGCCGCGGATCGCCGGGGCGAGGTAGCGCTCCTTGAGCTCGTGGCTCCCGAAGCGCGCCAGCGACGGCGTCGCCATGTCGGTCTGCACGGCGATCGCCAGGCCGACCCCGGCGGCGTCGGCGCGCCCGATCTCCTCGGCCAGGACCACCGAGAACAGGTGGTCGGCGCCGCCGCCCCCGTACGCGGGGTCGTACTCGAGCCCCAGGACGCCCAGCTCGCCGAGCTTGGCGAACAGCTCGTGGGTGGGCATGCGCTCGTCGCGCTCCCACTGGTCGACGTACGGGTCGATCTCCCGCTCGACGAACGTCCGCACGGTCTTGCGGAACGCCTGGTGCTCCTCGGTGAACGCGACCATTACGTCACTCCCTGCAGGTGCGCCAGGGCCGGGCCCCAGCGGTCGGTCTGCGATCCGGACGGCGCGTAGAGCGGGATGCGCTGGGCGATGCCGCCGAAGCGCGCCTCGAGGGCGGGCCCGACCTCGTCGGGCTCGGCGACGATCGCGATGGTGTGCAGGACCTCGTCGTCGACGGCCTCGCCCATGGCGTGCCACTGAGTCGGATCCGTGGCCGCCCGCTTCGACAAGGTGTTGAGCTCGCGGGCGAGGTCGCCCCAGCCGTGCAGCTCGAGCACCGGGTGGTACGCGGGCGTCGACCCGTAGAACGCGACCTGGCGGCGCACGTCCTGCACGGACGCCGCGAACTCCTCCTCGGTGTTCCCGGTGGCGATCAGCGCGGTCGCCGAGAACTCGAAGCCGGTGCCGTCCTTGCCCGCTCTCTCGAAGCCCTGGTGCAGGGACGGCAGCGTCACCTCGTGCAGGTAGCGCTCGGTCGAGAACGCGTGCGCCATGAACCCGTCGGCGACCTCGCCCGCCACCGCCGTCATGCGCGGGCCGACGCCGGCGAGGTGGATCGGGGGGTTGCCGCAGGGGTTCGGACCGGGCGAGAAGAACGGCGTCATCAGCGTGTGCGTGTAGAACTCGCCGCGGAAGTCGAGGCGCTCGCCGGTCGCCCAGGCGTCCCAGATCGCGCGGACGGCGCGGATGTACTCGTGCATCCGGTCGGCGGGCCGCGACCACGGCATCGAGAAGCGCTTGGTGACGTGCGGCTTGATCTGCGTGCCGAGCCCGAGGATGTAGCGGCCGCCGGTGATCTGGTGCAGGTCGTTGGCGGTCATCGCGGTCGTCATCGGCGTGCGGGCGAACGCGACGGTGATCGCCGTGCCGAGGGTGATGCGCTCGGTGCGGGTGGCCGCGAGCGTGATCATCACGGCGGGGTCGTGCTGGGTCTCCGACGCCCAGACGGCGTCGTAGCCGGCTTTCTCCGCGGTGACCGCGTCGTCGGCGAACG
The DNA here is from genome assembly GCF_028737205.1 of Actinomycetospora lutea. Classification (GTDB taxonomy): domain Bacteria; phylum Actinomycetota; class Actinomycetes; order Mycobacteriales; family Pseudonocardiaceae; genus Actinomycetospora; species Actinomycetospora lutea. Next base: position 99,296 of record NZ_JAQZAL010000004.1, read on the forward strand.
CGCTGAGCCCGCCGGTGACCACGGTGGCGTCGACCTTCATTGCAGCAGCTCCTCGGGGATGTCCACGTGACGGGCCCGGACGAACTCGCCGAGCCCCTTGGCCTGCGGGTCGAGCGCGAGGTTGTCGGCCACCCCGCGCCCCAGGAGACCGACGACGGTGACGCCCACCGCGCGCAGCGCCGGGAACGCCCACAGCCGCCGCCCGCAGCCGGCGGCGTCCTCGCCCAGCAGCCACGCGACGTGCTCGTCGTCCCACCAGCTCGCGAGCCAGGCGTACGCCTCGTCGTCGCGCGCCCAGAGCCCGAGCGTCGCGTTGCCGCCCTTGTCGCCGGAGCGCGCGCCCACCAGGCGACCGAGGGGGGCGCGGGTGGTGGTGCGGGTGGTGCGGGTGGTGGTGGTGCGGGGGGTGGCGGAGCGAGGGTCACCTTCGCTGCCTGTCACGCACTCAGGGAGTCCCTCGCTCCCCGAGGGCGCGGGCGCGGGCACCGTCCACGTCCGGTCGTCGAGGCCGACGAGCTGGGGCAGGTCCGCGGCGGGCAGGAGGATCGGCCAGAACACGCTGGCGGCGCTGCCCGGGCCCGGCGGGGTGGTGGCGAAGAAGCCGGGGTAGCCGCTCAGCGCGGTCTCGACGGCCGCCCGGGAGAGTCGCGCGCACGCGTCCCTGCTGCCCGCGACGGCCACGGTGAGCAGGGAGACCGCCTCGGTCATGCGCGCCGGGTCCTCGCGGTCGGCGCGCAGCAGCCGGGTCTCGACGCGCTCGAAGGCCTCGCGCCCGCCCGGCACGCCGGCCCAGAGCGCGGCGAGCGCGTGCTCCGCCTTGGCCTCCACGTCGAGCCCGGTGAGGACGAAGGTCATCTCGTTGTGCCAGCCGGCGGGCACGACCGCGCCGACCTTGACGGTGGCCGGCGGCGCCTCGCCGCGCGTGCCCGCCATCCGCACGCGGTCGGGCGCCTCCTGCGCGAGCGTCACCGTGTCGAGCCGCGCCACGACGTCGGGCGTCAGGTAGCGCGGCCCGTCGACCTCGTAGAGCAGCTGCGCGGTGACCGTCTCCACGGTGACCGCGCCGCCCGTCCCCGCCGCCTTGGTGATCACCGCCGAACCGTCGGCCTCGATCTCCGCGACCGGCAGGCCCACGTGCTCGGTGCCGGCGAGCTCGCCGGCGAACGAGAAGTTGCCGCCGGTGGCCTGCGCGCCGCACTCGATGACGTGCCCGGCGACGACCGCGCCGGCGAGCGCGTCGAGATCGTCGGGACCCCACCCGTGGCGCCACGCGGCCGGCCCGACGACCACCGCGGCGTCGGTGACCCGCCCGGTGACGACGACGTTCGCCCCGGCCTCGAGCGCCGAGACGATCCCACGGCAGCCGAGGTAGGCGTTGGCGACCACCGGCTTCTCGGGGATCGGCTCGCCCGTCTCGAGGTGCGCGGTCTGCTCGGCGGGCAGGCCGGCGACGACGTCGGTGACGTCGTCGCCGCCGACCCAGGCGACACGGGCGCGGTCGTCGATCGCGGCGATCTCGGCGGCGCAGCCCGCGGGGTCGAGGCCGCCGGCGTTCGCGACGACGAGGATGCCGGCGTCCAGGCAGTCGGCGAGCACGTCCTGCATCTGGCGCACGAACGTCGTCGCCCAGCCGCCCTTGCCGCGCTCGCGCTGCTTGGCGAGCAGGCCCATCGTCAGCTCGGCGAGCCAGTCGCCGGTGAGGACGTCGACGTGGACGAAACCCGCGAGGTGCGCGTCGACGATCTCGCGGGCCGCGGCGAGCCGGTCGCCGTAGAAGCCGGAGATGTTGGCGATGGCGATCACTCGGGCGCCCCCAGCGTGACGAGCGTGGCGTGCGCCTCGACGTACTGGCCGACCGCGACGTGCACGCTCTCCACGATGCCGTCGGCGGCGGCCAGGGCCGGGTGCTCCATCTTCATGGCCTCGAGCACGACGAGCTTCTGACCTGCGACGACGTGCTCGCCCTCGGTCACGAGCACCTCGACCACGGTGCCCGGGACCTCGCTGACCGGCCCGGCCCCGCCCGCGGCGGCGTCGGGGGCGGGCAGGCGCGGCACCTCGCGCCACGCGCTGTGGCCCTCGCCGTCGTCGACGTACGCGACACCGGCGTGGTGGGCGACGCGGCAGCGGTACTCGACGCCGTCGAGGGTGACCCGCGCGCCGTCCGGGGAGACGTCGCGCAGGCCGACGCCCTCGAGCGCGGGGACGACCTCGCCGTCCGGCCCCTCCCAGGTGATCGCGGGCCTGGGGGCGCCGCGCAGGAGGCGCCAGCCGGGTGGGGCGAGGTGGGCGAGGGGGTCGTGCTCCCGGCGCGCCGCCGTCGTGCAGGCGACGGCCGCGGCGAGGTGCACGACGCGCGGGGTCGCGGGCTCCGGGGTGCGGAGGCCGGCGTGGCGCTCGAGGAAGTCGGTGCGGGTCGCGCCGGCGAGGAAGTCGGGGTCGCGCAGGACGGCGACGAGCAGGTCGCGGTTGGTCGCCGGGCCGTGGATCTCGGCCTGCGCGAGCCCGGCGGCGAGGCGTCGGGCGGCGGCGGCGCGCGTCGGGGCGTGCGCGATCACCTTGGCGATCATCGGGTCGTAGAAGGCGCTGACCTCGCCCGACGTCCCGAGCGCGTCCTCCCAGCGCAGGTCCTGGTCGTGGCGGTAGCGGTGCAGCGTCCCGGGGCTGGGGCGGTCGCCCGCGGCCGGGTCCTCGGCGTAGAGGCGCACCTCGACGGCGTGGCCGGTCGGCTGCAGGTCCTCCTGCGTGAACGGCAGCGGCTCCCCGTCGGCGATCGCGAGCTGGAGCGCGACGAGGTCGACGCCGTACACCTCCTCGGTGACGGGGTGCTCGACCTGCAGGCGTGTGTTCATCTCGAGGAAGAAGAAGTCCCCGGCCGTGTCATCCAGGAGGAACTCGACGGTCCCGGCGCCGACGTAGCCGAGCCGCTCGGCGAGCGCCACGGCCGTGGCGCCCATCCGCTCGCGCAGCTCCGGCGACACGGCCGGCGACGGCGCCTCCTCGACGACCTTCTGATGACGGCGCTGGATCGAGCACTCGCGCTCGCCGAGGTGCACGACGTGCCCGTGCGCGTCGCCGAGGACCTGGATCTCGATGTGGCGCGGGGCGTCGAGCAGGCGCTCGAGGAAGACGGTGTCGTCGCCGAAGCTGCGGCCCGCCTCGGCGCGGGCGGAACGGACGGCATCGGCCAGGCCGGCCGCCGAACGGACCTCCCGCATCCCGGTGCCCCCGCCGCCCGCGCTCGCCTTGACCAGCAGCGGGAAGCCGACATCCTCGGCGGCCCGGGCCCACTCGGCGGTGCCCCCGCCGGAGAGCAGGGCGTCGGGCAGCGTCGGGACCCCGGCCTCGCGGGCCAGCACCTTGGCGGTGTGCTTGACGCCCATCGTCTCGATCGACGCCGGCGCCGGGCCGACCCACGTCAGCCCGGCGTCGGCGCAGGCGCGCGCGAAGGACGCGTTCTCCGAGAGGAAGCCGTAGCCGGGATGTACGGCGTCGGCGCCGGTGGCCCGCGCGGCGGCGAGCACCTGGTCGACGTCGAGGTAGGTCTCGGCGCTCGTCGACCCGCGCAGCGCCACGGCCCGGTCGGCCTCGGCGACGTGCGGGGCGGCGGCGTCGGGCTCGGAGTAGATCGCGACCGTGCGGATGCCGAGCGTGCGCGCGCCGCGGATCACCCGACGCGCGATCTCGCCGCGGTTGGCGACGAGCAGCGTGCTGATCATGTCCTCACATCCGGAACGGCGCGAAGCGGGTCGCGCCGGCGATCGGGGCCGAGTGGACGGCCGACAGCGCCAACCCCAGCACGGTGCGGGTGTCGCGCGGGTCGATGACCCCGTCGTCCCACATCCGTCCCGACGCGTAGACGGCGTTCGACTGCGCCTCGACGGCGTCCTCGATCGCCGTGCGCGTGGCGGCGTCGGCCTCCTCGGAGTACTCGCGCCCCGCCCGTTCCGCCGAGCGCCGCTGCACCATCGACATGACGCCGGCGAGCTGCGCGCCGCCCATGACCGCGATGCGGTGGTTGGGCCAGGTGAAGACGAAGCGCGGGTCGTAGGCGCGCCCGGACATGCCGTAGTTCCCGGCGCCGTAGGACGCGCCGACCATCAGCGTCAGGTGCGGGACCTCGGAGTTCGACACCGCGTTGATCAGCTTGGCGCCGTCCTTGATGATCCCCCCGCGCTCGTAGGCGGAGCCGACCATGAACCCGGTGATGTTCTGGACGAACAGCAGCGGGATCGACCGGGCGTTCGCGAGCTGGACGAACTGGGCGCCCTTCTGCGACTCCTCGGAGAACAGGATCCCGTTGTTCGCGAGCACGCCGACCGGGAAGCCCCCGATCGATCCCCAGCCACAGACGAGCGTCGTGCCGTAGAGCGGCTTGTGCTCGTCGAACCGCGAGCCGTCGAGCACCCGGGCGAGGACGTCGCGCACCTCGACGCTCCTCTTCGCGTCCGACGCCGCACACGCGAGCAGTTGCTCGGCGGGCAACACCGGTGGGTCCGGAGGCAACGACGGCCCCGGCCCGGCCTTGCGCCAGCCCAGGTCGGCGACGATCCGCCGCCCGATCCGCAGGGCGTCGCGCTCGTCGGCGGCGAGGTGGTCGGCGAGCCCGGACTCGCGGGCGTGCATCTCCGCGCCGCCGAGGGTCTCGTCGTCGACGTCCTCGTTGATCGCCATCTTCACCAGCGGCGGGCCGCCCAGGTAGACGGTGGCCTGCCCGCGGACGAACACCGTGTACTCGCTCATCCCCGGCATGTACGCCCCGCCGGCGGTCGAGGAGCCGAAGACGACGGCGATCGTCGGGATGCCCGCCGCGGACAGGCGCGTCATCTCGCGGAACGTGCGCCCGCCGGGGACGAACAGGTCGGCCTGGCGCGGGAGGTCGGCGCCGCCGGACTCGACCAGCGCGACCACCGGCAGCCGGTTGCGCTCGGCGATCTCCAGCGCGCGCAGCTGCTTGGTGACGCCGATCGGGGTGATCGAGCCGCCCTTCACCGTCGGCTCGTTCGCGACCACCATGCACTCGACGCCGCTGACCGCCCCGATGCCGACGACGAGGCCCGCGCCCGGCGTCGTCAGGTCCGGCTCGTGCGCCCCGGCGAGCGCGCCGATCTCGAGGAACGCGGCGTCGGGGTCGAGCAGCAGGTCGACGCGCTCGCGGGCGGTGAGGCGGCCGCGGTCGTGGTGGCGCTCGACGTACCTGGCGCCGCCGGCGGCCAGCACCGTCGCGGCGACCTCGTCGACCCCGGCGAGGGCGTCGAGCATCGCGGCGCGGTCGGCGGCGTACTCCGGCGACGCGGGCTCCAGCCGCGAGCCGAGGACGGCCGCCGGCGAGACGTCGGGCATGCGGATCGACGGTCCAGCTCCGCTGCGCTTCGTGTCCGTCATGCGCGAACAGGGTCCTTCCCCGGCGTCCCCGCGAACGCCTGGCCGAGCTCCATCCATTCGCGCGCGGCGTCGCCGGTGATCTCCAGCGACGTGTCGTCGACGTGGCGCCGGCGCACGAGCACGAGGCAGAACTTCTCGGCGTCGCCGGTGATCGCGTCCCCGCCGTCCTCCCTGCCCTCGCCCCATCGCCACACGTCGCCCGAGGGGCCGGTGAGCTCGATGCGGACCGGCACGTCGGGGACCTCGCGGCCCCGGACCCGGTAGCCCTGCGCGCGGGCGCGGACGGCGATGTCGGCGACGTGGCGCAGCCGGTCGGTCGGCGCGAGCCGCGCCCCGACGGCGTCGGCGACGTCGCCGCCGTGCGCCCAGGTCTCCATGATCCGGCTGGTGATCGCCGAGCGCAGCGACATCGACGGGCCGTACCAGGGCAGGCGCGCCGAGGGGTCGCACGCGCGGGCGGCACGGTCGAACGCCCGGGCGGCGTCCTGCCAGTAGGCGAGCGCCGCCGGCCCGACCTCCGGGACCTCGCGCAGCGTCCGGTCCACGTAGCCCGCGATGTCGGTGATCGCGTCGCGCTCGGCCTCGAACTCCGCCGGCGTCGAGATCGCCCGCGCGAACGCCCCGTCGAACCAGCCGAGGTGGGCGATCTGGTCGCGCACCGTCCAGGGCTCGGCGCGCGTGGGCAGCGTCCACGAGTCGCGCGGCAGCTCGCGCACGATCGCCATCACCGCCGCGCGCTCGGCGTCGAGGTCGGTGAGCAGCTCCTGCACGGACGGCGCGCTCATCCGTCCAGCCCCAGACGCCCCGCCACGACCTCGTCCATGATCTCGGTCGCCCCGCCGCCGATCCCGAGGATCCGCGCGTCGCGGTAGTGGCGCTCGACCTCCGCGCCGTGCATGTAGCCCATCCCTCCGTGCAGCTGGACGGCACGGTCGACGACGGCGTCGCACGCCGCGACCGCGGTGTTCTTGGCCATCGCGAGCTCGGTGACGACGTCCTCCCCGGCCTGCCAGCGCGCCAGCACGTCCCGGACGTAGGTCCGCGCCACAGTGGCCTCGCGGGCCATCCCGGCGATCTGGTGCCGCACGACCTGGCGCTGCGCGAGTGCCGAGCCGAACGTCCGGCGCGAGCGGGCCCACGCGATCGTCAGGTCGACGCAGCGCTGCGCGGTCGCGTACGCCTGCACGGCCATCGACAGCCGCTCCGCCGCGAAGTTGACCATGATCTGGCGGAAGCCGGTGCCCTCGGCGCCGACGAGGTTCGCCGCCGGCACCCGCACCCCGTCGAAGCGCAGCTCCGCGGTGTCGCTGCAGTGCCAGCCCATCTTGCGCAGCCGCGAGCGCGACACACCGGGACGGTCGGTCTCGATCACCAGCAGGGAGATGCCGCGGTGGCCCGCGCCGCCGGTGCGCACCGCCGTGGTGACGAAGTCCGCGCGCGTCCCCGAGGTGATGAAGGTCTTGGCGCCGTCGACGACGTACTCGTCGCCCTCGCGGCGGGCGCGGGTGCTGATCGCCGCGACGTCGGAGCCCGCCTCGGGCTCCGTGATGCCGAGCGCGCTGATCGCCCGCCCGGCGAGTGCCGGCGCCACGAACCGCGCGATCTGGTCGGGGTCGCCCGCGGTCGCGATGTGCGGGACCCCGATGCCGTGGGTGAACAGGCCCGCGCACACCCCGCTCGACCCGCCGGAGAGGATCAGCTGCTCGGCGACGAGGCACGCGTCGAGGTGCTCGCCGACCCCGCCCGCGGCCGCGGGGAAGCCCAGCTCGAGCAGGCCCAGCGCCCCGGCGCGCTCGTGCAGCGAGCGCGGCAGCGCGCCCTCGTCCTCCCACCGGTCGAGGTGGGGGACGATCTCGCGCGCCGTGAAGTCGGCGACCAGCTCCCGCAGCGCCCGCCGCTCCGGCGTCGACCACGCGTCGTGCGCGGAGCCGGAGCAGCGAGGGTGACCCTCGCTGCTTCCCACGCAGCCAGGGACTCCCTCGCCCGATCCCGTCGCCGACCCCGTCACCGGCGGACCGCCTCGGCCTGCCCGGTGAACTGCTCGCGCAGGACCCGCTTGAGCAGCTTGCCGGTGGCGTTGCGCGGCAGCTCGTCGACGATCTCGACGCGCCGGGGTGCCTTGAAGTGGGCGATGCGCTCGCGGGCGAAGGCGATCACCTCGTCGGGATCCAGCGCGCCGGACGCCACCACGACCGCCAGCACCGTCTCGCCCCACTGCGCGTCGCCGACCCCGACGACCGCGACGTCGGCGATCGCCGGGTGGCGGTGCAGGACCTGCTCGACCTCGACGGGGTAGACGTTCTCGCCGCCCGTGATGATCATGTCCTTCTTGCGGTCGACGAGCGTCACGAAGCCCTCGGCGTCGCGGACGCCCAGGTCTCCGGAGTGGAACCACCGGTCGCGCAGCACCTCGGCGGTCGCCTCCGGGCGGTTCCAGTAGCCGGAGAACACGGTCGGGCCGCGCAGCACCAGCTCGCCGACCTCGCCGACGCCGACGTCCTCCCCGCTCGGGGAGACCAGCCGCGCGTCGACGTGCAGGAACGGGCGCCCGACCGAGCCCGCGTGGGTGAGCACGTCGGCGGCGTCGAGGAAGAGCGCGGCCGGGGACAGCTCGGTCATCCCGAAGCCCTCGGTGAACGTCCAGCCGAGGCCGGTGAAGTGCTCGATGACGGTGACGGGGCACGGGGCCCCGCCCGAGATCGCCCAGCGCAGCGACGGCTGCGGCGGCAGGGACGGCAGCCGGGTCAGCGCCGCCCACATCGCGGGCACGAGGAACTGGGTGGTGACGCCCTCGGCGGCCATGAGCTCGGCGAACGCCGCGGGGTCGAACGACGGTACGACGACCACGGTGCCGCCGGCGTAGAGCAGGGGGAGCGCGGAGAGCCCGAGCGCGCCGATGTGGAACAGGGGCGCCGCCGCGATCGTCACGTCGGAGCCGCCGATGCCGGGGCCCGCGGTGACCATGTTGATCGCGTTCCACAGCATGTTGTCGTGCGTGAGCACGGCGCCCTTCGGGACGCCCGTGGTGCCCGAGGTGTACATGATCACGCAGGGGTCGTCGCCCGCGGCCGGGTGCGCCGCGACGGTGCCGTCGCCCGGCTCCTCGCCCAGCTCGACGACCGACGGCGCCGGCCCGCGCAGCTGCGCCGACGATCCCTCCGCCAGCGCCGCGAACGCCGTCGAGCGCACGAGCACCGTGGCGCCCGAGTCGCCCAGCACGTGCGCGACCTCGGCGGGTGCGAGGCGGTGGTTCACCGGCACGGCCACCGCGCCGAGGCGCGCCGCGCCGAAGAGCCACTCGAGGTAGGCGGCGGAGTTCTCGCCGAGCAGGGCCACGCGCGTGCCGACCCCGACGCCGAGCGCCGCCAGGGCCGCGGCCCTGGCGGCGACGCGGCGGTCGAGCGCGGCGTAGTCGTGGCGGGCGCCGGTGGCGACGTCGACGAGGGCCGTGTGACCCGGCCGGCGCACCGCCCGGCGCGCGATCCAGTCGGCGATCCCACCGTCCATCGCCGGCCTCCCGTTTCCGTCGTGACCTGCGCTACTCTGCCCGTACGTGCGGTCAGTTTTCAAGGGGGTGTCGATGGCCGAGCCGGTGGTGGCCCCGGGCCGCCCCCGTGGCGGGCGGCGCGACGAGATCCTCGCGACCTTCACCCGCCACGTCGCCGAGCGCGGCTACGACCGCGCCAACTTCGGCGACGTCGCGACCGAGCTGGGGATGAGCAAGGGCACGATCGTCCACCACTTCGGCACCAAGGACCGGATGCTCGCCGAGGTCCAGGAGCGCTACATGGGGCGGCGCCTCGAGGAGGCGCACGCGTTCCTCGCCCGGCTGCCCGCCCCCGAGCAGCGTCTCGCGGCGTTCGTCCACGCCGGCGTGCGCTACTCCACCCTCGAGCCCGCCACCACCGTGGCGTTCCAGCGGGAGGTCGTGCGCCTCACCCACGAGCCGGGGATGGAGACGGCGCGGGCGCAGCGCGACGCCTACCGCGACCTGGTCGTCGCGGTCCTGCGCGAGGGGCAGGAGGCCGGGGTGTTCGTCCCCGGCGACGCCCGGCTGCGCAGCCTGCAGATGTTCGGCTCGCTGCACTGGATGTGGACGTGGTTCGACCCGCAGGGCCGCCTGCCTCCCGAGGACGTCGCCGCCGAGTTCTGCCGCACGCTGCTGCGCGGGCTCGGCACCCCCGACGAGCTCGCCGCCGTCGCCGCCGACCCGCACGGCCCGGTCGCCACGTGCGTGGCGGAGATCGTGGATCAGCGGGCGACGCGGTAGGTGGCGATGAGCACGCCGGTCGCGGCCTGCTCGACGGAGACCAGCTCGAGCGGCCGGGCGGCGCCGGACGTCGGGAAGACGCCCTTGCCCCCGCCGAGCAGGATCGGCTCGATCATCAGGCGGTACTCGTCGACGAGATCGGCGTCGGCGAGCTGGACGGCCAGCGACGCGCTGCCCTGCACGAGCAGCGTGCCGTCCTCGCGCTCCCGCAGCTCCCGCACGGCGCCGACCGCGTCGTCCGCGGGCAGGAGCGTCGAGTGGTCCCACGTCATGTCGGCCTCGGTGAGCGTCCGCGAGGCGACGTACTTCGGCATCGCGTTGAGGAGGTCGGCGAACGGGTCGCCCGCCTGCGGCGCCCAGGCCGCCGCCGAGACCTCCCAGGTCCGGCGCCCGAACAGCATCGCGTCGGCCTCGCGCAGGGCGCGGTCCCATGTGGCGCCCATCGTCACCGGGTCGAAGTAGGGCATCGACCAGCCGCCGTGGGCGAAGCCGCCGTCGGTGTCCTCGTCGGGCCCGCCGGGGGCCTGGGTGACGCCGTCGAGGCTCATGAACTGGGTGACGAGGATGCGCACGATGACCTCCGGGAACGTCGGGACGGGCTCAGCGGCGGGTGAACGCGGGGATCAGGACGGCGGCGACGGCGAGGTGGGCGATCATCAGGCCGATGCGGGTCGACGCGGTCGCCGCGACCAGGCCGATGGGGGTCATCGACACGGCCAGGACGCCGACGGCGAGCCAGGTCCAGGCGGTGCGGCCCCAGGAGGCGACCCGCTCGAGCACCGCCAGCAGCGCCCAGCCGAGCAGCGCGACGACGATCGTGGTGCCGACGGCCGCGGGGATGTCGACGCGGGCGGTGCCCTGCACGTCGGTGATCCAGTAGTCGGCGCCGAGCAGCGCGCCGACGCTCCAGCCCGCCAGCGCCGCGGCGCCGGCCCCGACGACGGCGAGGCCGCGGACCTTCGCGCGGGAGGACGTCGCGGTGGTGGCGGCGGCGGGGGCGGTGACGACGGACATGGTGACCTCCGGGTGGGGTGCCAGCGGGTTTCTCTGCCCCCAGGTCGAACGGCGGTCCCCGGTTTCGACACGACCCCGCGGAGGATTTCCTACTCGGGTCCGCCGATGTCCTCCAGCCACGCTTCGGGATGCTCGGCGGCGAAGCGCGCCATCAGCTCCGCGCAGGCCGGGTCGTCGAGCACCGACACCTCGACGCCCTGGTCGGCGAGCCAGGCGTGCTGCCCGCCGAAGTTCTCGGCCTCGCCGACGACCAGGCGCGGGATGCGGAACTGGCGGATGAGCCCGGCGCAGAACCAGCACGGCGAGAGCGTCGTGACCATGGTCGTGTCGCGGTAGTGCGGGCGGCGCCCGGCGGCGCGGAACGCGGCGGTCTCGCCGTGGGTGGCGGGGTCGCCGTCCTGGATGCGCCGGTTGTGGCCGCGCCCGAGGAGCTCGCCATCGGCGCCGAACAGCGCCGCGCCGACCGGGACACCACCGGCGGCCGCACCGGTCCGGGCCTCCTCGAGCGCGACGGCGAGCATGGCGGCGGGAGTCAGCACGCCGCTCACGCTGCCACGCCGCAGAATGGATCGCGTGCCGGAGCTCCCCGAGGTCGAGAACGCCCGTCAGGTCGTCGAGAAGGCGCTGGACCGGGTGATCGCGAGCGTCGACGACACCGACGAGTTCGTCTGCCGCCCGCACGGTCCGGGCGAGATCGACCACGCGCTCAAGGGCGGGCGGCTCACCGCGGCGCACCGGCGGGGCAAGACGATGTGGTGCGACACGGTCACCGCCGACGGCGCAGACGGGCCGGCCCTCGGCATCCACCTCGGCATGGGCGGGCGCATCTTCGTCACGGGCCCGTCCGGGGACGCCGAGAGCCTCTACGCCGGCGGCGACCCGCACGTCGGCGGCATGCCGAAGAAGCCCGGCGAGCGGCCCGACAAGCCCGAGTGGGATCGCTTCCGCATGACGTTCGACGACGGCGGCGAGCTGCGCCTGTTCGACAAGCGCCGCCTCGGGCGCGTGCACCTCGAGCCCGACGTCGACGCGCTCGGCCCCGACGCCGCGGAGATCACCCGCGACGAGTTCCGGTCCCGCGTCGGCAAGGGCGTCGTCGCGATCAAGGCGAAGCTGCTCGACCAGTCGGTGCTCGCCGGCGTCGGCAACCTGCTGGCCGACCAGACACTGTGGCAGGCGCGCCTGAGCCCGTCCCGCCCCGCGGGCGAGCTGTCGACCGAGGAGCTCGACGCCCTCCGCCGCGAGCTGCGCCGGGCCACCCGCAGTGCGATCACGAAGGGCGGCGTGCACACCGGCGAGGTGATCCCCCACCGCGCGAAGGACGAGACCTGCCCCCGCTGTGGCGCGCCGATGGTGCGCGGCACGGTCGGGGGCCGCACCACGTGGTGGTGCGAGAAGGAGCAACAGTGAGTGACTGAGCTCCTGGAGCCTCTGGGCGGTGCTCCCGGCGCCCTGACGATCGTCCGCCGTCCGACTGACGCGGATCATCGGCGGGTACCAGCCTCATCGGCACGGGACGACGACGTACCGGGAGGACCGAGTGGCGCGCGACGGCAGCGACGAGCCCGAGGACGCGGCCCTGCGGAAGGTCTGGCGCGAGGTCCTGCGCCGCGATCCCCACCAGGAGTTCTTCCACTCCGACGTGCGCGGCGTGCTGCGCAGCATCGGCCCGGTGCTCCTCGAGCACCCGGAGTACGTCGACGTCGTCGGGCGGCTCTGCGAGCCCGAGCGGGTCATCGTGTTCCGCGTGCCCTGGGTCGACGACGCGGGGCGGGTGCGGGTCCACCGCGGGTTCCGCGTCCAGTTCAACTCCGCGCTCGGCCCGTACAAGGGCGGTCTGCGGTTCGCGCCGTCGGTCGACCTCGACATCATCAAGTTCCTCGGCTTCGAGCAGGTGTTCAAGAACGCCCTGACCGGCCAGGACATCGGCGGCGGCAAGGGCGGCGCGGACGTCGACCCCAAGGAGCTGTCGACCGGCGAGCTCATGCGGTTCTGTCAGTCGTTCGCCACCGAGCTGGCCGGCCACGTCGGCGCCGCGGTGGACGTCCCCGCCGGCGACATGGGCGTCGGGTCCCGCGAGATCGGCTGGATCTACGGGCAGTACCAGCGCCTCATCGGCTACCACGAGCCCGGCGCGTTCACCGGCAAGCCCGCGGTGCTGGGCGGCTCGGCGCTGCGTCCCGAGGCCACCGGGTTCGGCACCGTCTACTTCACGCAGCGCATGCTCGCCGAGCAGGGCCGCGACCTCGACGGCGCCCGCGTCGTCGTCTCCGGCAGCGGCAACGTCGCGCTGTTCGCGATGGACAAGGTGATCGCCTCGGGCGGCACCGTCGTCGGCTGCTCGGACTCGCGCGGGTCGGTGTCCGAGCCCGACGGCATCGACGTCGACCTCCTGCGCGAGGTCAAGGGCCAGCGCGGCTCGGTGGCCGACTACGCCGAGAAGCGCCCGGACGCCGAGGCCTCGGACGGCTCCCCGTTCACCCTGGAGTGCGACGTGGCGCTGCCCTGCGCGACGCAGAACGAGATCGGGCCGGACGAGGCCCGCGCGCTCGTCGAGCACGGGTGCTGGGCGGTGGCCGAGGGCGCCAACGGCCCGGTCACGCACGAGGCGCGGGAGGTCCTGCGGGAGGGCGGCGTCGCCTTCGCGCCGGGCAAGGCCGCCAACTCCGGGGGCGTCGCGGTGTCCGCGCTGGAGATGCAGCAGAACGCCGGCCGCGAGCGCTGGAGCGCCGAGGACGTCGACGAGCGCCTCTCCACGATCATGTCCGACGCCTACGACCGGGTCCGCGACGCCGCCGAGCGCTACCACGGCGACCCCACCGACCTGGAGAACGGCGCCAACGCCGCCGGCTTCCTGCGGGTCGCGGGGGCGATGACGAGCCTGGGCGTGGTGTAGGGCGATCGGGTAGTACTCGGGTCATGTCCGTCACCCCGGCTCCCTTCAGCTTCGCCGAGCTCACGCCGACGGCGTTCCTGGACCGCGCGGCCCACGTGTTCGCCGGTCGCGACGCGATCGTCGACGGCGACGTCCGGTTCACCTACGCCGAGTTCGGCGCTCGGTCGCGGCGGCTCGCGGGCGCGCTGCACGAGCTCGGGATCGAGCCCGGCGACCGCGTCGCGGCGCTCGCCAGCAACAGCCACGTCATGCTCGAGTGCCACCACGGGGTGCCCTACGCGGGCGCGGTGCTCGTGCCGCTGAACACCCGGCTCTCGGTCGACGAGATCGTCCACATCGTCGAGCACTCGGGGGCGAAGCTGCTCATCGCCACCCGCGAGTTCGTGGCGAACGCGCGCGCGGTCGCGGAGCGCACCGGGGTGGCGCTCGTCGAGGAGGGCGAGCGCTACGACGGCCTCGTCGCCGACGCCCCCGAGCGCGTCGTCCCGGTCGCCGACGAGCGCGGCCTGCTCGCGATCAACTACACGTCGGGGACCACCGGGCGGCCCAAGGGCGTGATGTACCACCACCGCGGCGCCAACCTCCAGGCGCTCGCGATGGCCTTCCACCTGCGCCTCGAGCCCGCCTCGCGCTACCTGTGGACCCTGCCCATGTTCCACTGCGACGGCTGGTGCTTCCCCTGGGCGGTCACCGCGGCCGGCGGGCTGCACGTCTGCCTGCGGGCGATCGACGCCGAGGAGATCTGGCGGCTCATCCGCACCGAGGGCGTGACGCACTACTGCGCGGCCCCGACCGTCCTGACGATGATCGCCCACGCGGAGGCGGCCACCGAGGGCCCGGCGCCGGAGCGGGTGACGGTCGCGACCGGCGGTGCCCCGCCCTCGCCGACACTGCTCGCGCGGATGGACGAGCTCGGGATGTCGGTCACGCACCTCTACGGCCTCACCGAGACCTACGGGCCCGCCGCGGTCAACGACTGGCACCCCGAGTGGGACGCCCTCGACGCCGACGAGCAGGCGCGGCTCAAGGCGCGCCAGGGCGTCGGCAACGTCGTCGCGCAGCGGCTGCGGGTGCTCGGCGGCGACGACGCCGACGGGGGCGACGTGCCGTGGGACGGCGAGACGCTCGGCGAGCTCGTGCTGCGCGGCAACGACGTCATGCTCGGCTACTACCGCGACCCCGAGGCGACCGCGGAGGTCGACGCCGACGGCTGGTTCCGCACCGGTGACCTGGGCGTCATCCACCCCGACGGCTACATCGAGATCCGCGACCGGAGCAAGGACGTCATCATCTCCGGGGGCGAGAACATCGCGTCCGTCGAGGTGGAGCGCGTGCTCGACAGCCACCCCGCCGTGATCGAGTCGGCGGTCGTCGGGGCGCCCGACGAGCAGTGGGGCGAGATCCCGATCGCGTTCGTGACGGTGTCGCAGGACGTCGCGCCCGAGGTGCTCGTCGAGCACGTCCGGAGCCACCTCGCCCGGTTCAAGGCCCCGAAGCGCATCGTGTTCACCGAGCTGCCCAAGACCTCGACCGGGAAGATCCAGAAGAACGTGCTGCGCGAGCGGACGGAGTAGCGGCGCCTACGGTGGCGGCGTGACCCCGCTGCCCCACGGTTCCTGGCCGACGCCGATCACGTCCGAGCGCGTCGTCGCGGCCGCGGTCCGCCTCGACGACGTCCGGCCCGACGGGCGCGGCGGCGTCGTGTGGGGCGAGAGCCGGGCGACCGAGGGCGGGCGCACGCAGCTCTTGCGCCGCGACGCGGACGGTGCGGTCGCCGACCTGCTGCCCGAGGGCGGCAACGCCCGCACCGCGGTCCACGAGTACGGCGGCGGCGCGTGGTGGGTCCACGAGGGCGTGGTCTTCGCCGTCGACTGGGCCGACCAGCGCCTGCGCCGCCTCGACGACGGCGTGGTCACGCTGCTGACCCCCGAGCCGGCGGTGCCGCGCGGCGACCGCTACGCCGACGGCGACGTCTCCCCGGACGGCACCTGGCTCGTCTGCGTCCGCGAGCACCACCCCCGCGAGGGCGCCCCGGCCACCGAGCCGGATGGTCCGGCTCCGCTGCGCTCCGCGTCCCGGGTCGTCAACGAGCTCGTGCGCCTCGACGCCCGGACGCCGGGGGAGCCGGAGGTGCTGGTCAGCGGCCCCGACTTCGTCGCCGCCCCGCGCCTGTCGCCCGACGCGACCCGGCTCGCGTGGATCTCCTGGGACCACCCGTCGATGCCGTGGGACGACACCGTGCTCACCGTGCGGGACCTGGCGACCGGCACCGACACCGTCGTCGCGGGCGGGCCGGGCGAGTCGGTCCTCGAGCCGGCCTGGCAGGCAGGAGGGGCGCACGCCGATAGGGGCGCGCTGCACTTCCTCTCCGACCGCACCGGGTGGTGGAACCTCTACCGCTGGTCCGCCGACGAGGGCGTCACCCCGCTCGTGGTGATCGACGCCGAGATCGGCCTGCCCGCCTGGCAGCTCGCCGGCGCCCGGCACGCGGCCGTCGGGGACCGCGTGGTGTTCGCGCGCTCGTCGCAGGGGTTCGACGCGCTGTGCGTCCGCGCCCCCGACGGCACGGTGACCGAGCTCGACACCCCGTTCACGGCGGTCCGCTCGGTGCGCGCGGAGGGGCCGGAGAGCGTCGTCTGCGTCGCCGGCTCGCCGACCGCCGAGGCCGGGGTGCACCGCGTCGCCCTCGACGGCACGGTGACCACGCTGCGCGCGCCCCGCGACCTCGGGCTGGACCCCGCGACGATCTCGGTCCCGGAGCCCATGACGTTCGCGTCGGTCGACGGCGAGGGCCGGCCGCGTGACGCCCACGCCCTGTACTACGCCCCCGTCGGCGACGGTCCCGACGGTGACCGTCCGCCCCTGCTCGTCGTGATCCACGGCGGCCCGACCGGACAGGCCAGCCCGGTGCTCGCCCTGGGCCTGCAGTACTGGACGAGCCGCGGCTTCGGGGTCGTCGACGTCGATTACGGCGGCTCCACCGGGTACGGCCGCGCCTACCGCGAGCAGCTCAAGGGCGCCTGGGGCCTCGTCGACGTCGCCGACTGCCTCGCCGCGGCCCGCGCGCTCGCCGACGCCGGGCGGGTCGACCCCGCGCGGCTGGCCATCCGGGGCGGCTCGGCGGGCGGGTTCACGACCCTCGCCGCGCTGGCCCGCGACGACACCCCGTTCTCCGCGGGCGCCGACCACTTCGGTGTCGCCGACCTCGAGGCACTCGCGCACGACACGCACAAGTTCGAGTCGCGCTACCTCGACGGGCTCGTCGGCCCCTACCCGGCGGCGCGCGACGTCTACGTGGAGCGCTCGCCGATCACGCACGTCGAGCGCTTCGCGACGCCGCTCATCGTGCTGCAGGGCGACGAGGACGCGATCGTCCCGCCGAACCAGTCGGAGATGATCGTCGAGGCGCTGCGCCGGCGCGGCGTCCCGGTCGCCTACCTGCTCTTCTCCGGCGAGCAGCACGGCTTCCGCCGGGCGGAGAACATCCGGCGCGCGCTCGACGCCGAGCTCGCCTTCTACGCCGAGATGTTCGGGTTCGCGCTGCCCGCCGGGGAGGACATCGCCCCCGTCCGGATCGAACGCGGATCGTCCGCTTCCGTCCCGGGCGCACGCGGTGCACAGTGAGAGGCGTCACTCGGAGTGAGGAGGGATCGCCGTGGCGACCTCACGACTGGGCCGGTTCTTCGGACGCGGCCGCGACGCCCGGGCGGTCGGGACCGTGCCGCCCGCCTACACCGGTGTCGGTGCGCCGCGCCCGTACGACCCGCCGCCCGGCGCGCCCGGGCACGGCACCGCCGGCTACGGCACACCCCCGCCGCCCACGCCCGCCGGCGTGGTCACCCGCGCGCAGTACGACGAGGCCGTGCGGCGCCGGCGCGAGGCCGACCAGCACGTGGGGGTGTTCGAGCGCTTCGACGCCAAGCTGAGCGAGCAGATCCACGAGGCCACCGAGGCCGGACGCACCGACTACGTCCGCGAGCTGCTCTCGCGGCAGCGGTCGGTGCGCGCGCGCCTCGAGGAGGCGACGATGCGGCGCAACCGCCTGCTCGGGGTCGAGGAGGAGTACGGGGCCGCCACGCGGGGTCGGTAGCTCAGACACGCTCTAGCGCTGGGTGTGCGGCACGACGTAGACGGCGGTGCCGTAGGCGGCGATCTCGCTCGCGGTCTGGGCGATCTCGTTGCAGTCGAAGCGCAGCGCGAGCACCGCGTTGGCGCCGAACGCCATCGCCTCCTCCGAGAGCCGCCCGAGGGCCTCGTGGCGCGAGTCGGACAGCAGCTTCGACAGGCCCTTGAGCTCGCCGCCGGCCATCGCCTTGAAGCCCGCGCCCATGGTCGAGAACATGTTCCGACTGCGGACCGTGAGCCCGAAGACCTCGCCGAACACGCGGACGACCTCGTAGCCCGGGAGGTCGTTCATGGTCGAGAGCAGGATCGGGTAGCGCTGGCCCTGGAACTGTCCGGGGTGCTGGCCGTGCTGCTGCTGCGGCTGGTTCACGAGTGCGGAGCGTAGCGGCGGGACCGGGCGCCGCGGGGCGACCCCGCCCGGCCTGTCGCCGCGTCGTCGCCGGTCAGACAGGGTGCGCGTGCAGGGCGGCCCGGGTCATCGTGGTGAGGATGTCGGCGGCGACGTCGGCGCCGGTGTGGGTGGCGCTGCGGGGTGTCGAGTTCATCAGCCCGAACGCCGCGTGCGCCGCGACGCGGGCGGCCTCGTCGCTCGCCGCGAGCTCGGCCCGGACCAGCGCGCCGACCCAGATCTCCACGTACGCCCGCTGCAGGCCGCGGACGCTGCGGCGCGCATCGTCGGGCAGGTTGGCGAGGTCGCGGTCCTGGACGGTGATCAGCTCGGGTTGGCGCAGCGCGAAGTCGGTGTGGAAGGCGACGAGCGCGTCGAGCAGCGCGACGGGGTCCGGGTGCTCGGCGGCGCGCTCCTGGCCGCCCGCCAGCAGGTGCTCGCTGATGCCGACCAGCATCTCGGCGAGCAGGCCCTCCTTCGACGGGAAGTGCCGGTAGAGCGCCGGCCCGCTGACCCCGACCGCCGCGCCGATCCCGTCGATGGACACGCCGTGGAAGCCGTGCCGGGCGAACAGGCGCGCGGCCTCGGTGAGGATCTGCTCGCGGCGAGACGTCGTGACCGGCACCCTCGGCACACTAACGCCTCTTGCCAGGGCGTGTGAACGGTCGCTAACGTGAATGAGCGTTAACGTGCCGCATCGGACGGACGACGAGGAGGTCGCGCGTGGCCGCGCCCAGCACCGACCAGGTGAGCGAAGTTCGGGGCTATAGCACCGAAGATCGCTCACATGCGGCTCTTGTCGCCGACCTGCGCGAGCGGCTGGCGACCGCGCGGCTCGGCGGGCCGGAGCGTTCGCGGCAGCGCCACGTCGAGCGCGGCAAGCTGCTCCCGCGCGACCGCGTCGACGCGCTGCTCGACCCGTCGAGCCCGTTCCTCGAGCTCTCGCCGCTGGCGGCCACCGGCATGTACGGCGACGCCGCGCCGGGCGCGGGGATCATCACCGGCATCGGGCGCATCGCCGGGCGCGAGTGCGTGGTCGTGGCCAACGACGCCACCGTCAAGGGCGGCACCTACTACCCGATGACGGTGAAGAAGCACCTGCGCGCCCAGGAGGTGGCGCTGCACAACCGCCTGCCCTGCATCTACCTGGTCGACTCCGGCGGCGCGTTCCTTCCCGAGCAGGACCAGGTCTTCCCCGACCGCGAGCACTTCGGGCGCATCTTCTACAACCAGGCCACGATGTCCGGCCTGGGCATCCCGCAGATCGCGGCGGTGCTCGGCTCCTGCACCGCGGGCGGCGCCTACGTCCCGGCGATGAGCGACGAGGCGATCATCGTCCGCGACCAGGGCACGATCTTCCTCGGCGGCCCGCCGCTGGTGAAGGCCGCGACGGGCGAGGAGGTGACGGCCGAGGAGCTCGGCGGCGGCGTCCTGCACGCGCGCACCTCCGGGGTGGTCGACCACCTCGCCGACGACGACGCCCACGCGCTGTCGATGGTCCGCGACATCGTCGACACTTTCGGGCCCCGCGTGCCGCCGCCCTGGGAGCGCCGCCCGACCGTCGAGCCCGAGCACGACCCGACCGAGCTCTACGACGTCGTCCCGGTCGACGGGCGCACCGCCTACGACGTCCACGAGGTGATCACCCGGCTGGTCGACGGCAGCGGCTTCACCCCGTTCAAGCCCGACTACGGCACCACGCTGGTCACCGGCTTCGCCCGCCTGCACGGGCACCCGGTGGGCATCGTCGCCAACAACGGCGTGCTCTTCCGCGAGTCGGCGCTCAAGGGCGCGCACTTCGTCGAGCTGTGCGACCAGCGCGGTATCCCGCTGGTGTTCCTGCAGAACATCACCGGGTTCATGGTCGGCCGCGAGTACGAGGCGGGCGGCATCGCCAAGGACGGCGCCAAGATGGTCACCGCCGTGGCCACCACCCGGGTGCCCAAGCTGACCGTGGTCATCGGCGGCTCCTACGGCGCGGGCAACTACGCGATGAGCGGGCGGGCGTACTCGCCGCGCTTCCTGTGGATGTGGCCCAACGCGCGGATCAGCGTCATGGGCGCCGAGCAGGCGGCCACGGTCCTCGGCACCGTCGGGTCGAGCGACGCCGACGGTGGCCAAGGGGATCGCATCAGAGAGCAGTACGAGCACCAGGGCCACCCCTACTACTCCACCGCGCGCCTGTGGGACGACGGCGTCATCGACCCCGCCGACACCCGCACGGTCCTCGGCCTCGCGCTCTCCGCCTGCGCCAACGCCCCCCTCGACGCGCCGCACTTCGGCGTCTTCCGGATGTGAGCGCGATGTTCCAGAGCGTCCTCATCGCCAACCGCGGCGAGATCGCCGTGCGGATCACGCGGACCCTGCACGCGCGGGGGCTGCGGGCGGTCGCGGTGTACACCGACCCCGACGCTGGCGCCCCCCACGTCGCGGCCGCCGACGTCGCCGTCCGCGTGCCCGACTACCTCGACGGCGCGGCCATCCTCGAGGCCGGCCGCGCGGTCGGCGCGCAGGCCGTGCACCCCGGCTACGGCTTCCTGGCCGAGAACGCCGGGTTCGCCCGGCAGGTCGCCGACGCCGGGCTGACGTGGATCGGCCCGCCGCCCGAGGCCATCGAGGCGATGGGCGACAAGATCCGCGCCAAGGCGACGGTCGGCCCGGCGGGCGTCCCGCTCGTGCCCGGCTCCGACGGCTCGGGGCTCTCCGACGCCGAGGTCGCCGCCGCGGCGCGCGGGATCGGCTTCCCGGTGCTCCTCAAGCCCAGCGCCGGGGGCGGCGGCAAGGGCATGCACGTCGTGGAGCGCGACGGCGACCTCGAGGACGCGATCGCGGCCGCCCGCCGCGAGGCCCGGGGCTCGTTCGGCGACGACACGCTGCTCGTCGAGCGCTACGTCACCGACCCCCGCCACGTCGAGATCCAGGTGCTCGCCGACGCCCACGGCACCGTCGTGCACCTCGGCGAGCGCGAGTGCTCGCTGCAGCGCCGCCACCAGAAGGTCGTCGAGGAGGCGCCGTCCGCGGTGCTCGACGCCACGCAGCGCCACGCCATGGGGCAGGCGGCGGTCGAGGCCGCGCGCGCCTGCGGCTACGTCGGCGCCGGGACCGTCGAGTTCGTGACCAACGCCGACGCGAGCGAGTTCTTCTTCCTCGAGATGAACACCCGCCTGCAGGTGGAGCACCCGGTCACCGAGGAGGTCGTGCGCGTGCGCAGCGGGCGGCTCGACCTCGTCGCCGAGCAGCTGCGCATCGCCGCCGGCGAGGAGCTGGGCTACGACCAGGGCGACGTGACGCTCGAGGGCCACGCCGTCGAGGTCCGCCTCTACGCCGAGGACCCGGCGCGCGGCTTCCTGCCCACGGGTGGCCGTGTCCTCGACCTGGTGTGGCCGGGGGGAGACGCAGCGCAGCGGAGCTCGACCATCGACGGAGGCGCGCGCGTCGACGCGGGCGTCGCGGCGGGTACCGAGGTCGGGTCCCGCTACGACCCGATGCTCGCCAAGATCATCACCTGGGGTCGCGACCGCGCGAGCGCGTTCGACCGCCTCGACGCCGCGCTGGCCGCCACCACCGTGCTGGGCGTGCGTACCAACCTCGCGTGGCTGCGCACCCTGATCGCCGACGAGGACGTCCGCGCCGGACGCCTGGACACCGGGCTGATCGCGCGCCTGCCCGTGCCGGCCGAGGACCTCCCCGACGACGTCCTCGCCGCGGCCGCGCTCGCGGGGCTGCTGGACCTCGCCGAGAAGGCCGCCGGCGACGACCCCTTCGACCGCATCGGCGGCTGGCGGCTCGGCGCCGACCCCGCCCCCGCGCGCTGGCGCGTGGTGCCCGCGGCCGGGGCCACCGGCGACCCGGTGGACGTCGCCGTCGCCGGCCCGCCCCACGCCGCCGTCGTCACGATCGGCGCCGAGGGGACCCCGCGCCCGGCGCAGGGCCGCCGCGAGGGCGCCGACGTCGTCCTGACCCTCGACGGCGCCACCCGCCGGTTCCGCACCGCGACGACCGGGGGCGCCGACGGGGTCCGCTGGCTCGGCCGCGAGGGCGGGGTCTGGGCGCTGCGCGAGCAGGAACGCCTGCGCGCCGCGCGCACCGCCGCCGGCGGGCAGGACGGCCCGCTCACCGCGCCGATGCCCGGCACGGTCACCGCCGTGGAGGTCGCCGAGGGCGACCACGTCACCGCAGGCCAGCGACTCGTCGTCGTCGAGGCCATGAAGATGGAGCACGTGGTGTCGGCGCCGGTCGACGGCGTGGTGAAGGACCTGGCCGCGACGGCCGGGGCCGCCGTCGCCCTCGACGCGCCGTTGGTCACCGTCGTGCCCGACCCAGGAGAATGATCATGCAGCTGTCCGACGAGCACGAGGCCCTGCGCGCCACGGTCGAGGAGTTCGCGCAGAAGGAGGTCGCGCCGGTCATCGGCGAGTACTACATCGCCGAGAAGTTCCCGTACGACCTCGTCGCGCAGATGGGCGAGATGGGCCTGTTCGGCCTGCCGGTGCCCGAGGAGTACGACGGCATGGGCGGCGACTACGTCGCGCTGTGCGTCGCCCTCGAGGAGCTCGGCCGCGTCGACCAGTCGGTGGCCATCACGCTCGAGGCGGGCGTGTCCCTGGGGATCATGCCGCTGCTGCGCTTCGGGTCCGACGAGCAGAAGCAGCAGTACCTGCCCGACCTCGCCACGGGCCGGCACCTGGGCGGGTTCGGGCTCACCGAGGCGGGCGGCGGGTCCGACGCCGGCGCCACGCGGACCACCGCGAAGCTCGACGGCGACGGGTGGGTGATCAACGGGACGAAGGCGTTCATCACCAACTCCGGCACCGACATCACCTCGCTCGTCACCGTCACCGCCGTCACCGACCGCGGCGAGGACGGCAAGAAGGAGATCTCGGCGATCCTCGTCCCGTCCGGGACCCCGGGCTTCACCGTCGCGCCCAGCTACTCGAAGGTCGGCTGGAACGCCTCGGACACCCACGAGCTCTCGTTCGACGACTGCCGAGTGCCCGCGGAGAACCTCGTCGGGACGCGGGGCCGGGGTTACGCGCAGTTCCTGTCGATCCTCGACGAGGGACGGGTCGCGATCGCCGCGCTGTCGACCGGCGCCGCGCAGGGCTGCGTCGACGAGTCCGTGCGCTACGCCCGGGAGCGCGAGGCGTTCGGCGCCGCGATCGGGACCTACCAGGGCATCCAGTTCAAGATCGCCGAGATGGAGGCGCGCGCCGTGTGCGCCCGCCTGGCCTGGCACGACGCGGCCGAGAAGATGGCCGCCGGGCTGCCGTTCAAGAAGGAGGCGGCGGTCGCGAAGCTCGTGAGCTCGAACGCCGCGATGGACAATGCCCGCGACGCCACGCAGATCTTCGGCGGCTACGGCTTCATGAACGAGTACCCGGTGGCCCGCCACTACCGCGACTCGAAGATCCTGGAGATCGGCGAGGGCACCAGCGAGGTGCAGAAGATCCTCATCGCCCGCCACCTGGGCCTCTGAGCAGGGCCCGCTCGCGCAGGGCCAGGAACAGCGGGAACGTGAACGCCACGGCGAGCACGAAGCTCAGCACCACGAGCAGCGCGACGACGATCGGGCGGAAGCCCAGCCGGCGGCCCTCGACGACCATGACGATGCACGCCGCGATGGCCATGACGATGATGTCGACGGCCGCCGAGCTGCTCGCGGGGTTGGCGAACCAGCCGCCCAGGTAGTCGGTGCCGCCGGTGGCGAAGAAGGACAGGTTGAAGTACCAGGTCCCGACCAGGCCGATCACCGAGAGTGCCGCGTAGACCGCGACGAGGACGGGGCTGCCGGTGCGGCGGGGCGTGAGGGTCGTCATCGGGGCTCCAGGATCCGGTCGGGGGTGGGGCGGGCGCCGCGGCGCAGGACCAGCAGGGCGCCGGCCGCGGACGCGACGAGGAGGGCGGCCGCCGCGGCGAGCGTGGTGCCGTCCGGGGCGATCAGCGGCTGACCGCGCAGGGCCTGCCAGGTCAGCAGCACCGTGAGGCCGGTCCAGGCCGCCCCGGCGACGACGACGAGGTGGGCGCGCACCCGCGCGTCGCGCAGCACCGGGCGGCGCGCGGCGAGCAGGCCCAGCCCGAGGGCGAGCAGCGGCAGGCCCTGCAGGGCGTGCAGCCCGACGAAGTGGGCGATGCGCAGGTCGCCGCCCGTGGTGCTCCATCCGACCAGCGGCAGGCCCGGCCCGCCGTCGGGGACAGCGACGGCGTGGGCGCCGACGGTCGGCATCGCGCCGGTGGCCTGCGCCGCGGCGACCTGGGCCCCGGTCGGGCCGGTCATGAGGAACGCCACGGCCATGCCGAGCAGGGTGACGACGAGCCCGAGGCGCACGGCCCACGCGGTGTCGATCGCGAGGCTGCGCTCGCGCAGCAGCAGGACGCCGAGCCCGGCGGTCGCGAGCCAGAGCACCACGATCGTCGTGCCCATCACGCTCCACACCGCCGTGTCGAGCGGCGTCGCGACGTTGAAGTGGCTGGCCCGCCCGCGCACCACCTGGCCCACGATCGCGATCATCTCGATCGTGCCCGCCACCGCGACGACGACGCCGGCGCGGCGGGCCCAGCGACGCGTGCGCGGCACCGCGACGAGGGAGATCATCCAGGCCAGCGTGGCGGAGTAGAGGACGAAGCTGACCGAGAACTTGAGCGGCTTGGCCCAGAGGGGCTGGCCGCCGAGGAGACGGGGGTCGAGGACCAGCCCGGCGACGCACACGACCGCGAGCGCGGCCATGGCGACACAGAACGCGGCGAGGGACCGTGACTCCCTCGCCATCGAGCGGATAGTGACGCTGTCCATGAGTGGAGAGTAGAACTATCCGTCCAGGGTGTCCAGAGGGGAGAGCGATGCGGATCGGGGACCTGAGCCGCCGGACGGGCGTGAGCGTCGCGTCCATCAAGTACTACCTGCGCGAGGGCCTGCTCCCGCCCGGCGAGCTGACCAGCCCGAACCAGGCGCGCTACGGCGAGGAACACGTGCGACGGCTGCGTCTCATCCGCGCCCTGGTCGACGTCGGCGGGCTCTCCATCGCCGGCACCCGCGACGTCCTGGCCGCCGTCGACGCCGACGACGTCGCGCTGCACCACGTGCTCGGCGCGACCCAGAAGGCGCTGCTCGGGACGCCCGTGGTCGCCGACGACGACGAGGCCGCCCGGGCGGCCAAGCTCCTCGACGACCTCGTCGAGCGCCGCGGCTGGCACGTCACGGAGACGAACCCGGGACGGCCCGCGGCGATCGAGATCCTGGCGACGAGCGAGCGGCTGGGCACCGAGGTGCTCACCCGGCTGCTCGACACCTACGCCGAGGCGCTCGAACCGCTGGCCACCGCCGAGGTCGGCGCCGTCGTCGCGCGCGGCGAGCGGTCCGACGTCGTGGAGAGCGCCGTGCTCGGCACCGTGCTGGGCGCCGGCCTGTTCTCGGCGCTGCGCACGATGGCCCACGAGTCGGCGTCGTCGCGGCTCGACGCCGGTCCGGCGGCCGGGCCGGAGGAGGGATAGCGTCGCGGCCGTGGCCGCACAGATCGACTTCCCGTCCCGCATCGGCGTCTGGTGGACCAGCGACACCTGGTCGATCCAGGACGCGCAGCAGGCCGCCCGCGACATCGAGGCGATGGGCTACGGCTCACTGTTCTACGGCGAGGCCTACGGCAAGGAGACGCTGACCCAGGCGGGCGCGTTCCTCGCCGCCACCGAGCGGCTCGTCGTCGGCACCGGCATCGCCAACATCCACGCGCGCGACCCGATCGCCGCGGAGAGCGGCGGGCGCACGCTGACCGCGCTGCACCCGGGTCGCTTCGTCCTCGGGCTCGGCGTGAGCCACGCGCCGCTGGTCGAGCGCGGACGCGGCGGCACGTACGAGAAGCCGCTGGCGACGATGCGCGACTACCTGCAGCGGATGGCCGCGGTGCCCGAGCAGATCGAGCCCGGTGCCGGCCGCCCGGCCCGCCTGGTCGCCGCGCTCGGCCCGAAGATGATCGAACTCGCGGGCGCCGAGACCGACGGCGTGCACCCCTACCTCGTCACCCCCGAGCAGACGCGGGTGACGCGCGAGGCCCTCGGCGCCGACAAGTGGGTCGTGTCCGAGCAGGCCGTGGCGGTCGGGGGCGACGAGGACGACGCGATGCGCCGCGCCCACGCCCACCTCGAGATCTACTCGGGCCTGCCGAACTACCGGAACTCCTGGCTGCGCCAGGGCTTCGACGAGTCCGACATGCCGCGCGGCGGCTCCGACCGGCTCAAGAAGGCCCTGGTCGGGATGGGCGACATCGACACGATCGCCGCGTCGGTGACCGCGCACCTCGACGCGGGCGCCGACCACGTCCTCGTCCAGGCGCTCGGCGACGGTCCGGGCGGGGGTGTCGCAGCCGACCCCCGCGAGCACCTCCGCGAGCTGGCCGCCGCCCTGGGTATGTGAGCGAACTTCGGTGCTATAGCCCCGAAGTTCACTCACGGAGATCCGTGCGGATCGGGTGGCCCGGGGGGATCTCGACGAGGACGATCGCGCGGCCGTCGGGGTCGGCGATCCAGCACTCGTCGAGGCCCCACGGCTCACGTCGCGGCTCGCGCGTCACCCTCACGCCCCGCTCCCGGACCTCGGCGACCGCGTCCGGCAGCGAGCGCACCTGGAGCCACAGCGCATCCCCCTCGGGTCGAGCTCCGCTGCGCTCCGTCTCCCCGTCGCCCGTCGCGACCGCACCCGACTTGGAGACCTCCAGGTAACCGGTGCCCAGGAAGAACACCACGCCGCCGGGGAACTCGCGCGCGACCGCGAGCCCGAGCGTCTCGGCGTAGAACCGTTGCGACACCTCCCAGTCGTGGGGGCGCACGAGGATGCGGCTCGACAGGATCTCCACGCTCGTTCCCTCCGTCACGCGTCACGGTTCGGCGCCCGGACGGGGGGAAACTCGTCCAGGTGAGTTCCCCCGAGCCCGATCCCCGGCGCTGGCACGCCCTCGCGGTGTGCCTCATCGCCGGGTTCATGACGCTGCTCGACGTCAGCATCGTCAACGTCGCCCTCCCCTCCATGCAGCGGGGCATCGGCGCGTCGTCGGCGGAGCTGAGCTGGGTCGTGTCGGGCTACGCGCTGACCTTCGGGCTCGTGCTCGTCGCGTCGGGGCGGCTCGGCGACGACCGCGGGCGCAAGAAGATGTTCATGATCTCGCTGGCGCTGTTCACCCTGACCAGCGTCGCGGCCGGCCTGGCGCCGAACGCCGCGTCGCTCGTGGTCTTCCGCCTGCTGCAGGGCGCGGCCGGCGGCATGCTCAACCCGCAGGTCATCGGCTTCATCCAGCAGCTGTTCACCGGCCGCGAGCGCGGCCGCGCGTTCGGCCTGTTCGGCGCGGCGATCGGCATCTCCACGGCCATCGGCCCGCTGCTCGGCGGCCTGCTGCTCGAGTGGGGCGGGGCGACCGACGGCTGGCGCTGGGTCTTCTACGTCAACGTGCCGATCGGGATCGCCGCGCTCGTCCTCGGTGCCCGCCTGCTGCCGCGCGATGCGGCGACCGCGGGCGAGAAGCGTCCCCTCGACGCGATCGGCGCGGTGCTGCTCGGCGGCGCCGTCGTCGCCGTCATGGTCCCCCTCGTGCTCTCCGAGCGGGACCCGGCGAGCGCGCCCTGGTGGCTGCTCGCGGCCGCCGTCGTCCTGCTCGTCGTGTTCGTGCTCTGGGAGCGCCGCGCGCGCCGGCGCCACGGGCACCCGCTGGTGAACTTCCGGCTGCTGCGCACCCGCAGCTACGCGCTCGGCACCTCGCTGGGCCTGCTCTACTTCGCCGGCTTCACCGCGATCTTCTTCGTCGTCACGCTCTTCCTGCAGAACGGGCGCGGCTACACCCCGCTCGAGGCCGGGCTCGCCCTGACCCCGTTCGCGCTCGGCTCGGCGGTCTCGTCGGCGATCGGCGGGCGGCTCGTGTCCCGGCTGGGCAAGCCGCTGGTGGTCGGCGGGCTCGTCCTCGTCGCGCTGGGCCTCATCGCCGTCGACGTCGTGCTGCGCCTCGACCCCGAGCAGGTCGGCTGGGCGATCGCCGCCCCGCTGCTGCTCGCCGGCGTCGGCAGCGGCTTCGTCATCGCGCCCAACCAGACGCTCGCGCTCGAGGAGGTCCCGCCCCGCGAGGGCGGCACCGCGGCCGGCGTCCTGCAGACCGGCCAGCGCGTCGGGTCGGCGGTCGGCATCTCCGCGGTGGGCGCCGTGTTCTTCGGCCAGCTCACCAGCACCGGCGGCGACTGGGCGCTCGCGATCAGCCGCGGCCTCGTCGGCGCCGTCGCGTTCGTCGTGCTCGCGCTGGCCCTCGGGCTGGTCGACCTGCTGCTCGGCCGCCGCCGGGCCGCGCGGGGGATGCCCCCGCCGGCGACGAGCACGACCGCGCAGGGCCATGAGCCCGCGGGTCTCGTCGGCCGGGTCACCGACACGGCCGGCGGGGGTGTCGGCGGGGCCACGCTGACCCTGGTCGACCCCGACGGGCACGAGGCCGCGACGGTGAGCGCCGGCCCCGACGGCGGCTTCCGGCTCGCCCCGCCCGCCGCGGGCCGCTTCCAGCTGGTCACGCGTGCGGACGGCCACCGCCCGGCGGTGGCGTGGGTCGACGTGCCCGGCGACGCGGAGGCCGTGCGCGACGTGGTGCTCGACGTCGCGGAGCGATCACCGGCGGGTTGACCTCCCGATACCGCGGGTACCTGGCTCTCTGCGAGGCGCCCAGCACGGAGCGCCGGGAGGAGGCCCGCATGTCGAGCGAGAAGAAGACCGACAACAAGATCCAGGAGTACAAGGGCAAGGTCAAGGAGACGGTCGGGAAGACCGTCGGCAACGAGAGCCTCGAGGCCGAGGGCAAGAAGGACCAGACCGCCGGCAGCCTCAAGAACGCCGGCGAGAAGGTCAAGGACGCCTTCCGCGACTGACCTGCCCGACGCCGGCGCGCCGCCGCCCGCTCAGAGTCTCTTGAGCGGCGGCGGCGCGACGCCGTCGTCACCCGACAGCGACGCCTGGGCGGGCGAGCGGGCCAGCACGACGACCCCGCCCAGCGCGAGCACGAGCCCCGCCACGAACCACGGCACCCCGCCCGGGCGGACGCCGTCGCCCAGCGCGACGAGCCCGATCAGCCCCGGCACGAGGGTCTCGGTGACGGCGAGCACCGCCACCACCGGCCCGACCGCGCCGCGTCCCAGCGCCACCGTGTACAGCGCGAGGCCCAGGACGGCGAAGCCGAGCAGCGCCCACACCACCGGGTCGGTCAGGGCGTTGCGGGCCATCTCGCCCAGCGGCCCCTCCAGGTCGACCATCCGCACCGCCACCGCGGTGCCCCCGAACGCGAGCCCGGAGAGGAACGACAGGAGCATCGCGCGGCGGCTGCGGAAGGCGATGGGCACCGACACCACGAGCAGGACGCCGAACGTGACGCAGAGCGCGACGACCCCCGCGGTCGACGGGGACAGCAGCACGTCCTCGACGCTCGCGCTCGCCACGATCAGCGCCAGCCCGACGACGTTGGCGGCGGCCGCGGCGAGGTCGATCCGGCGCAGCGGCGTGTCGAACACCCAGTGCGACGCCACCACCGTGATCCCGACCTGCCCGGCGACGATGGCCTGCACCGCGACGATCGGCATGTACCGCAGCGCGAGCACGGTGAGCACCCAGCCGCCGATGTCGAGGGCGAGCCCGGAGAGGTACATGGGGTGCAGCACCACCGCCGCCGCCCGTGTGGCGCGACGGGCGGCACTCGCCTCGAGGAGCGCGGCACCGGCGTTGGCGCCCGCCGCGGCCAGCGCGGCGAGCAGCCCCAGGAGCAGCACTCGACCAGTCTGCCCCGGGATGATCGGGGCAGGCACCGCGGAGCCCGGCGCGTCGCCGTCTCCCGTCCACCGCAGGAGGAATCCGTGGCCCTCGACGCCACCGCCGTGACGCTGCTGGTCCTCGGGGCCCTGATTGGGATCGCGGTCATCGCCGACAGGGTGGCCGGCGGCGCGCTGGCGGCCGTGCCCGGCGCGGTGCGCGACACCGGGATCGTCGCGGTGCTCGTCCTCTCCGCCGGCGTGGTGTTCACGCTGGTCGCCACGGACGAGGCCCTCGCGGACGCGGACGCGCCGGTGCTCGGGTGGGTCCTCGGGATCCGGTCACCGGGCCTGACCGACGCCGCCGAGGCCGTCTCGCTCGTCGGCGGCACGGTCGGCACCGGCGGGCTCGCGGTCGTGTCGGCGGTCGTGCTGTTCGCCCGCGGCCACCGTCGCACCGCGGTGATCTGGGTGCTCGGCGTCCTGGCCGGCGCGCTGGCGATCCGGCTGGTCAAGGTGGCCGTCGAGCGCCCGCGCCCGCCCGAGGCCCTCCGGCTCGCCGAGGAGACGACGGCCTCGCTGCCCTCCGGCCACGCGCTGATGGCCGCGCTGGGCCTCACGCTGACGGCGGCCGCGGTGGTCGCCCTGGCCGTCGGCACGCCCCGCGCGCGCCTCGTGCGGGGCGTCGTCGTCGTGCTCGCGGTGGTCGGCGCGCTGCTCGTCGGGGCGAGCCGTGTCTACCTCGGCGTCCACTGGACCACCGACGTGCTCGCCGGCTGGTTCCTCGGCGCCGCGCTGGCCACCACGTGCCTCACGCTCGCGCGCGTGCTCGACGCGCGCGTCCGGCTCGGCGACGCCCCCGACCCCGCTCCGGAGCCGTCGCGAGATTGTCCGGACGCGACTCAGTCGGCGGAGTGACGGTCTCGGGTGGTCAGGCCACGTCGTGAACACTCAACGGCGCGCGATTGCTCCGTCCGAGATGATCTGCCTACGCTTGTCTCGTCCGCGCGGGTGAACGAGGTGAGCCGTGGTTGCCGTACCGCTGCTCGTGCTGGGTGCCCGGTTCGCCGGGCTCACCACGGCGCTCTTCCTCGCCCACCAGGGCTTCCCCGTCCACGTCATCGACCGTGACCGGCCCGGGGACGTCGACCGGGGCCTGGCGGTCCTGACCCCCGCCGCGCTGCGGGAGCTCGCCGCCCTCGGGCTGGCCGACCCCCTCGCGGCGCAGGCGTGGGAGCCGCGCCGCCTCGCCCACGCCGACGCGGACACCGGCGCGGTGCTCCGGGTCGCCGACCTGGGCCCCGTGGTGCGCGCCCGGTTCGGCCGGCCCTACCTGCTCGCCCCGCACGGCGTGCTGCGGGCGCTGCTGGTGGCGGCGTGCGCGGCGGACGAGATGGTCACCGTCACCTACGGGCGCAGCGCCACGTCCGTCGAGGACCTGGGCGACGCGGTGCTCGTCACCGACGACGCGGGCGGGCGCCACCGCGCCGAGGCGGTGATCGGCGCCGACGGCGCGGGCAGCCGGGTGCGCGCCCACCTCGGCGGCGGCCACGCGCTCTCCAGCCCCTACCTCGTGCACCGCGGGCCCGGTCCGGCGCCGCCCGACGACGTGCTGCGCCTCTGGTCGTCGCCGACGCTGCACGTCACGCAGTCGGCGGTCGCGGGCGGCGGCGGGGAGGTCTCGATGACCGTGCGCGTCGACGCCCTCGAGGACATGCACCGCGACGGCGTCGCCGCCGTCGTCGCCCGCCTGCTCGCGAGCGCCGCCCCGGAGGTCCGCGCGGCGGTCGGTGACGCCGTCGTGGCGTCGCCCTCGCGCGTCCACCGCCACCACGCCCCGCTCGAGCGCGGCGCCCGGCACCGGCTGACCGTCGTCGGCGGGGCGGCCCAGCCGATGCTGCCGCACACGGCGCAGGCGGTGGCGCTGGAGATCCTCGACGCTGCGACGCTCGGCCGCGCCTTCGACCACGCCGACGGGCGGATCGTGCCCGCGCTGGAGGAGTACGCCTCCGTCCGCGCGCACCCCCGGGCCGCGGTCGCCCGCCGGGCCCACGACTTCGCGGCCCTCTGCCACGCCGACGGGCTCGTGCGCCGGATGCGCGACCGGCTCTGGCGCACCACCTCCGTCGACGCGACCGCGGCGATCGTCGACGCCATTCGGGGCCCGTCCCCGGGCAGCCCGCCCGGGGCGTACGGGCACCGCCCCGGCCTCGTCGAGCCCGTCGTCCCGCCGGCTCCCGGGCCCTCGCCCCCGGGACCGCACGGCCCCGCCGGACCCATCGCCGGCTGACATCCCGCCGGCCGCGCGGGCAGGATGCGCGCCCGTGACTGCTGCGCCCGGCCCCGCCCTCACTCCCGACACCGTCGTCGCCAACGGGGTCCGGCTCCACTACCGCCACGGGGGCTCCGGCCCGCCCGTGGTGCTGCTGCACGGCTGGCCGCAGACGGGGCACTGCTGGCGCCACGTCGCCGGCCCGCTCGCGGCGGACCACACCGTGATCGTCCCGGACCTGCGCGGCTACGGCGCCAGCGACAAGCCCACCGGCGGCATGGACAAGCGCACGATGGCCGCCGACGTGTCCGCGCTGGTCCGGGGCCTCGGCCACGACCGGGTCGCCGTCGTCGGGCACGACCGCGGCGGGCGCGTCGCGCACCGCTGGGCCCTCGACCGGCCCGAGGAGGTCACGCGGTTCGCGGTCCTCGACATCGCGCCGACCCGCGCCACCTGGCAGCGCATGGACGCCGCGCTCGGCGCCAAGTACTGGCACTGGCTGTTCCACCTCCAGCCCGACCTGCCCGAGCGGCTTGCCGGCGCCGACGTCGAGGGCTACCTGCGCTACTTCCTCGAGAAGTGGACCTACGCCCGCGAGGGCCTCGAGCCCGCGGCGATCGCGGAGTACGTCCGCGCCTTCTCCCAGCCCGGCGCGCTGCGCTGCGGGTTCGACGACTACCGCGCCCACCCCGTCGACGCCGAGCACGACGAGGCCGACTTCTCGGCCGGCCGGCGCGTCACCCAGCCGCTGCTCGCGCTGTGGGGCGCCGAGGGCGTCATGGGACAGACGTTGCCGATGCTCGACCTGTGGCGCGAGTACGCCGACGACGTGCGGGGCCGGGCCATCGAGCGGTGCGCCCACTTCGTCCCCGAGGAACGGCCCGAGGAGGTGCTCGACGAGTTGCGGACGTTCCTCGCGGAGGCATAGTGGCGGAAGTGACGAGCAGCCTGAAGGTCGAGACAGATCCCGAGGAGCTGGGCTTCGACCCGGCCCGCCTGGCCCGCATCGACGAGCACTTCACCCGCTACGTCGACGACGGCAGGCTCGCCGGCTGGCACGCGGTCGTCGCCCGCGACGGCAGGGTCGTGCACTCGTCCACCGCGGGCCACCGGGACGCCGAGGCCGGTCTGCCGGTCACCGACGACACCCGCTGGCGCATCTACTCGATGTCCAAGCCGATCACCTCGGTGGCGGCGATGATCCTCGTGGAGCGGGGCCTGCTCGAGCTCACCGACCCGATCAGCCGCTGGCTCCCCGAGTTCGCCGAGCCGCGCGTCTACGTCAAGGGGTCCTCGGGCAAGCCGCTCACGGAGGCGGCCACCGAGCCCATCCGCGTCTGGCACCTGCTGACCCACACCGCCGGGCTGACCTACGGCTTCCACCACGCCCACCCCGTCGACGAGCTCTACCGCGCCGCCGGCTTCGAGTGGGCCGCGCCGCCGGAGCTCGACCTCGCCGGCTGCGTCGAGGCGTGGGCCCGGATGCCGCTGGTGTTCCAGCCGGGGTCGGAGTGGAACTACAGCCACGCCACCGACGTGCTCGGGCGGCTCATCGAGGTCGTCTCCGGGCAGTCGCTGGACGCCTTCCTCGACGAGCACGTGCTCGGCCCGCTCGGGATGACGTCGACGGGTTTCGCCGTCGACGACCCCGACCGTCTCGCGACCCTCTACCTCGCGAACCCCGCCACGGGCCGGTACCTGGCGGCCGAGGCGGCGGGCATGGGCGCGCTGGCGAACGAGGCGCTCGAGCCCACCTGGCTCGGAGGCGGCGGGGGCCTGGTGTCCACCGCCGCGGACTACCACCGCTTCACCCGGATGCTGCTGGGTCGCGGCGAGCTCGACGGCGTCCGCGTCCTCGGCAGCCGGACCGTCGACTACATGGCGAGGAACCACCTGCCCGGGGGCGCGGACCTCGAGCAGTTCGGTCGTCCCCTGTTCGCCGAGATGCCGTTCGACGGCGTCGGCTTCGGCCTCGGGTTCGCGGTAGTGGTCGACCCGGTGAAGTACCGGACGATCTCCAGCGCCGGCGAGATGTCGTGGGGCGGGGCCGCCAGCACCGCCTTCTGGGTGGACCCCGTCGAACGCATCACCGCCATGTTCTTCACCCAGCTGCTCCCGTCGAGCGCCCACCCGATCCGCACCCAGCTGCGCGGGCTCGTCTACCAGGCCCTCGTCGACTGAGCCGTTCGCCCGGTGTCCGGCGATCCGGACGCGACGTCCGGAACCGCCACGCCGCGACGTCCCGGACGATCATTGTCGCGCTCCGTGACCGATCGGCGACGATGCGGGCGGTCCGGATCCGGTCCCACCGTCACTCGGGAAGGGGGCTGCATCGTTGCGATCGTGTGGGTAGCGTCGCCTCGACTCGGACGAGGGATGGCGTCGGGCACGGTGAGTGACCGGCGGTGTCCCCGTGACGAGTGATCCCGCCGCGTGAGCCGTTGCAGCGGGTCGGGACCAGGCGGCACGGGGAGCCAGCATGAACGCGACGTCAGGACCGCGACGACGACCGAACGGACCCCACCCCGAGCGGACGGCGGCCGAGGAGCCCTCGGTCCCCGCGCAGCGCACGGCGGCGGACGTCTACGGGGTCAGCGACGAGCAGGTGCACCGCGCCCGCATCGCGGTGGCCCGCAACTCCCTCGACTCCGACGACTGCCGCGAGCTGCTCGACATGCTCGGCCTGATCGGCGAGGGGGGCGACCCGCCGCCGGTCCGGCGCTGACCTCCGGGCTCACGGCCGCTCCACCAGGAGGATCGTCCGCAACTGGACGATTACCGGCGTGGCGGCCGTGGGTGAAAGGCCGCCCCGCTACCGTGGCCGCCGATGTCCGACACCGTTGATCCACCGCGTGACCGCTTGGGTGCGTCCGGTGATCCGCCGCGCCAGGCGCGGGCGGTGGCGACGCGCGGCGCCATCCTGGCCGCGGCGGCCGAGGAGTTCGCCGCGCGCTCGTACCACGAGGCCTCGCTGTCGCGGATCCTCGAGCGCAGCAAGGTCACCAAGGGCGCGCTGTACTTCCACTTCGTCTCCAAGGAGAGCATCGCGCTCGCCGTGGTCGACGAGATGGAGCGGCTCTGCCGCGGGATGGTCGAGCGCTGCGCCGCGCTGGAGCTCGACCCGCTGCGGACCGCGGCGCAGATCGCGCGTGAGATGCAGGATGCCCTCGACGGCCCCGAGGTGCGGGCGGGCCAGCGTCTGTGCGGGGAGGGGCTCGCAGGTCCCGAACGCCCGGGCTGGCCCTTCGCCTTCTGGCAGGAGACCTTCACCGACCTCTTCCGCCGCGCCGCCGCCGCGGGCCTGCTCCGGCCGGCCGTCGACCCGGCTTCCTTCGCCCGGACGATCGTCGACGTGTCCGGCGGGGCCTTCGTCGCCTCGCTGGCGACCACGGAGCTCGCCGACCTCGCGCAGCGCGTCTGCGAGAACTGGGAGCTGCTGCTCGGCGCCACCGCAGAGCCCCGCTGGCTGGAGGGCTGGCGCGCGGACGGCGGCATGCGCGCCGTGCTCGGGCCGCACCTCGGGTCGGTGGCCGCCGGCCGCGGGGGGTGGGTGCCGGGCAGCTGAGACCCGTCACCTATGCTTGGCGTGCTCCCAACGGGTACGCCGTTGGCGGGTAAGGTCCTCAGCCAGAGGGTCGCGCCCCCATCGTTCAGCGGCCTAGGACTCCGCCCTTTCAAGGCGGCAACGCGGGTTCGAATCCCGTTGGGGGTACGGTAGGACAGCACGATCAAGGCCCAGTGGCGCAGTTGGTTAGCGCGTCGCCCTGTCACGGCGAAGGTCGCGGGTTCGAGTCCCGTCTGGGTCGCTCTTCCGGTCGAGGTGGTTCCTCGACCTCTCGGCCAGGTAGCTCAGTCGGTACGAGCGATCGCCTGAAAAGCGATAGGTCGGCGGTTCGACCCCGCCCCTGGCCACCCCGCTCACCAGCGAAAACGCCGGTGAGACTCGTCGCCGAGTGATCCACTACAGCAGCCCGTGTAGCAATGGGTCTCACAGGTCCTCCCACTCGATCGCATCGAGCGCCTGACGCATCGCGTCGAGGTTGGTGTGGGCGTAGATCGCCATCGTGATGTCGACGTGCGCGTGCCGGGCGATCGCCTGGACCACGTGCGGCGGAGTGCCGAGGTCGAGCAGCAAGCTCACGACGGTGTGCCGCAGGTCATGGAGGCGGACGTCGGGCATGCCGGCCCGCACGCGGAGGTCCGCGAAGTGTCGGTTGAGGTTCCGCGGCTCCATCGGCGTGCCGATCGTCGAGGGAAACACGAGGCCGCGGTCCTGCCACGCCTCTCCCGCGTCGGCGCGCTCCCTCTCCTGCCGCTCCCGATGGGCTTCCAGGACGCGGCGGGTGACCTTGGGCAGCGGGATCGTGCTCTCCGAGGCGTCAGACTTCGCCGGGCCGACGTACAGCTGGCCGGCGGCACGGGCGACGGTCTGGGCAACGGTGAGCGTGGCGCGCTCGAAGTCGACGTCCTCCCAGCGCAGGCCGAGCAGCTCGCCGTGACGAAGCCCGAGGGTGGCCGCGGTGACATACAGCGCGTACCAGCGCGTCCCCTCAGCCTCCTTGAGCAGCGCCTTGGCCTGGCTGACCCGCAGCCCCTTGCCGATCTTGTAGCGCGGAGTCGAGACCTTGACCAGCTTGGCGACGTTGCGGCTGACCAGCTCTTCGCGCTCGGCGTTGCTCAGCGCGTTGCGCAGCACGGCGTGGATGTACTGCACCTGCCGAGGCGAAGGTCGCCGACCACAGCAGGGGTGTCCGTCACGGCAGCACGGATCGGCACCGGCCCGCCGACGGGCGTTGCGCCCGTTGGTGCAGCACAGGCACTTCGCCCGGACCACGCCCATGAAGTGCCGGACGTCGGCGCCCGTGAGCCGGTCGAGACGCTTCTTGCCCAGCGCCGGGACGATGTGCAGCCGGACCACCGACTCGTACCCGTGGAACGTCGTCAGCCGCTTCTCCTCCTTCACGACCGACAGCCAGTGCTCCATGTACTCGCCGACGGTCATGGTCCGGTCGGGCACCGGGATGCCCTGCTCGTTGTTCGACTGCAGCCGGACGAGCTTGGCGCGCGCCTCCTCGAAGCTGCGGGCGTACCGCGAGCGGCGTCCGATACGTCCCGACGAGACGTAGACGTAGGCCGAGGCGACCCACAAACCGTCGCTGGAGCGCTGATAGATCGAGCCCTCGCCGTTGACCTTTCGGCCCTTCTTGCGGTCGCCGGCCATCACACGACCGCCTGGGCGTCGAGGAGCCGCGCGACGTACTCCTCCAGGGAGGCGCGGGGGATGCGGCGGGAGCCGCCGATCTTCACGGAGCGGAGGTCCTGGTTTCGGAGCAGGTCGTAGACCTTGCATCGGCTGATCTTGAGTACCTCCGCGGCCTCCTCCGCGGTGAACAGCAGTGCGTCCATGGATCAGTCCTCCGATGCCGTGTGGCGGCCGAGGTGGCCGAGGTGGTTGTGGGCGGTGCTGAGGTGCTCGCCGGCCTGGACGACGGCGGCGCAGGCGTCGTCGAGGTGGCCGTGCGCGGCGTGGAGCGCGCCGGACGGGTCGCGCCCGCGGTCGTCGTAGTGCGCCGCGGGGTCGGCGCGGCGCAGCGAGCGGGACAGGTAGTCCAGGAGCTGCGGAAGCCGGCCGGCGAGTTCGGTGAGTCCACCGACCACGGCGTAGGACTCGGGGCCGTCGAGCGGGGCACGCATGGTGGCGTGGTTGGCCGCGCGGACGGCGTCGCTGGCGGTGTCGACGTGCTGGGCGAGGGCGGTCACGGGTGGTTCTCCTTGGGGGTGGGGTCAGTCGGACGCGGCGCGGGTGATGCCGTCGCCGATACCGCCAGCGATGGCGGTGAGGACGTCGCCGACGCCGCCCACGAAGCCGGGGGCGACGACGCCGAGCAGGACGACGGTGATGACCCCGAGCACGAGGGCGGGGCCGACGGCGCGGCTCTTGGCGGCGATGACGGTCAGCAGGCCGGCGATGATGACGGCGGCGATCACGGAGCCACCTCCTGCCGGGCGCCGGCTCGGACCGGGGCCGGGCGTCGGATGGGCTGTCGCTGCGTCGCCGTCCGCCGGAGTCGGCCGATCAATGCCAGCAGCCCGCAGGCGAGGTAGGCCATGGCGACCACGCCGAGCAGGACCAGGAACAGCCAGCGCGGGGTGTCGCTGGTCAGCAGGGCGGCGGCGCTCATGACGCGTCCGTCCGCTTGTCGGGACGCTTGGTCTCCCGCTGCTTGGTGACCAGCTCGGGGACGTCCTCATGGGTGGGCGAGGCGTACTCGGTGGCGAGCCAGCGCATGCCGGCGTCGTCGTGGAAGTCGGCGCGGACCTTGATCGGCTCGCGGCGGTCCTCGTCGTCGACGACGTAGGCCACGCCGGGGGTGTCGAGGTCGATGTCCTGGCAGCGGGCGCCGCGGTCGTGGGCGGAGTCGCCGAGGACCATGGCGACCTCGTTGCGGCTGTCGAGACGCAGGCCGACCTTGACGGTGAACAGGTTCCGCAGCTCGAGGACCTCCTTGCGGGGGTCCTGGACGAGCCCGACCACGGAGAACCCCGCGGCACGGCCCTTGCTCAGCAGGGTGCCGAGGGCGACGCGTGCGCGTTCCTTGAGAGCACGGTCGACGATGTAGCTGGTCAGCGACGCGATCTCGTCGACGATGATGATGTGGAACGGGTCGTCGATGGTGGGTCGGTGCAGGCGGGTCCGGCCCTGCAGGGACTCGCAGCGGGCCATGGTGAGCGCGGCGGCGTGTTCCAGGGCGGCGACGAGCTCGGCCTCCGAGCGCCAGGCGAACATGTGCAGCAGCTCGGGGTACATCCCGAACTCCATGCCGCCCTTGGGGTCGACACCGATCACGCGGACCCAGCCGTCGGCGATGGCGGGCGACAGGGCCCAGAGCAGGGCGGTGACGATTGAGCCCTTCCCGGCCCCGGACGCGCCGGCCACGAGCAGGTGCCGGCCGAGCAGGCGCAGCGCCCAGGGCTCGCCGTCCTCGCGGCGTCCGATCGGGACCCGGGTGAGGTCGACCCGGTCGCGAGCGTGGTGCTGCTGTTCGGCGAGGGTGTCGTGCAGGACGACGCGCAGCAGGCCCCAGGTGCGTACGCGGGGGTGGCGGGTGACGCGGACGTCGAGGGCGGCCCACTCCGAGCGGAGCCCGTCGGCCTGCGCGGCGATGGTGTCGAAGGTGACGCCGGGGCAGAGCTGGACGGTAAGGACGTCGACGTGGTCGCCGAGCCCGACCCAGACCAGGCGGGGGACGACGATGCGGTGGGCGGCGTCGGTGGCCTTGATGCCGCAGGCGGCCATGACGTCGTCCCAGACCCAGCGGTAGCGCAGGCGTCGCCAGAAGCGCTCTCCGCGCCGGACCACGTGGCGGGTCCAGGTCCCGGGCGCCCAGCGGGCCCAGGCCCACGCGCCGCCGGCCGCCAGAACGGCGACACCGGAGACGCCCCACGGGCCGAACACGAGCCCGGTCACGATCAGCAGGGCGACCACGGCGCCGACCGGGGGGACGTAGACGAGGCCCCAGAGGCCCATGACGGCGGCCCACAGCGCCCAGCGCAGGAGCCAGAGGGCGCCGTAGAAGGCGGTCGCGAGCGGGCCGTGGTCGCGCTCGATGAGGGTGCGCTGGATGTCGGCGCGGCGGCGGATGGTCTGGCCGCGCCACAGCGTCGCGCTCATCGCCCACCACTCCCCGAGGAGGAGCGGCGCGGGCCGCGACGGCGGCGCTGCTCGCGGGCGGGTGAGCCGGACACCTCGACCTGGGTGACCTCCCAGGTGCTCGACCCGCAGGCCGGGCAGCGCTCCTGCGATAGCTGGACGACACCGTCGCCGCCGTCGTTGATGGGCGCCGGCTCCCACTGCTCGGTGCAGTGTCGAGCCCGGCAAGTCAGTACGAGGACGTCGAACAGCGAGCGCGTCGCGACCTTCACCGGTGCGCCCATCACGCCACGTCCTTGGGCGCGGTGTCCTTGGCTGCCGGCGCAGGCTTGGCGGACGCCGAGGCGACGCGGACGGCATCGGCGGACAGGTACAACTCAATGCCCTTGCCGGTCTTGGCGGGTCGGATGAGGGCCTGGAGGCCGTCGAACTCGACGGGCTCGAACTCGGGCAGCTCGGGGACCTCGTAGGAGCAGACGCGGACGGTGTGGGTCTCCTTCTCCCCGTTCTGGCCGGTGGGCAGCAGGACTCCGATGAGGTTGATCGGCTGCCCGGTCTCCTCGTCGACGGCCGTGGAGCCGGCCACCGGTCGTCGGCCGTTGGGGGTGTCGTCCCAGCGCGGTGGCTGCACCACGTCGCCGGTCGCGATCACTCTGGTGCGGGTGGCGTCGATCGCCAGCGAGCAGGAGTACATGTCTCCTCCGTCAGGGAAGCGGACTGATACGGCATGACTAGTGCGGCAGAGAGTGCGCCTCTTTCGTCCGCTGTGTCAAGCCGCATACGGCAGGTCACTTGCCTCATACGTCTGACCGGGGAAGATGTCGCGCGTGGACGTGTCGGAGGTGATCAAGTCGCAGCGCGCGGCGCTGGGGCTCTCGCAGGGGGAGCTGGCTAAGACGGCCGGCGTGAGCGTCCGACAGCTCGCCAGGTACGAGGCCGGCGAGCAGCAGCCGACCCTCTCCGCGGCCGTCTCACTCGCTGACGCGCTCGGCATCTCCTTGGCCCGCCTCGCCGGGCAGGTCGACTACGGGCTTGACCTCTCCGGCGAGTGGTGGTGCTCATGGCAGACCTGGAAGGAGGGCAAGCCGCGCGTCGACACGCACTCATTGGAGGTCGAGCAGCGTGGGGAGCTGCTGCACCTCGACGCCGAGCGCGCGATCGCGGTCGCGGAAGGCAGCTACCGATGGCACGGCGAGCTACGGCTGTGGGACCAGGAGGCGCTCATGGGTTGGTACCGCTCCACCGATGCCGCTGTCAGGTCTAAGGGCACGATGTACCTCGCCCTGCACCGCCACGGCACCCACGCGTGGGGCCGCTGGGTCGGCATGAGCTACGACGGTGCCGTCGTCACCGGTTGGGGCTCCCTCGCCCGCACACACGAGCACAGCGCGCAGATCGTCCAGGACCTCATCGACGAGGACGAGGCACGATGACCGAGCTACGCAGCCGCATCGCCCAGTTCGTCATCGACGTCGCCGACCTGGACGCCGGCGTGGCCTTTTGGTCCGCCGTCCTCGACGCGACCGAGGAGACGCTTGGCGCCGACAGCCAGCCCGTCTACCGCCGGCTCAAGCTCCCCGACTCCGACATCCGCATCCTGCTCCAACGCACCGACGACCCCAAGACGTCGAAAGAGCGCATGCACGTCGACCTGGAGACCAACGACGTCGAAGCCGAGGTCCGACGACTCGAAGCCCTCGGCGCCACCCGCTGGGACCACCAACAAGAGCGCGGCCACGAGTTCTGGGTACTTCGCGATCCGTGGGACAACGAGTTCTGCGTGCTACCCCCTGAGTTCCCTACGCTATTGGCCCGCCGCGACCCCGTTCCTCAACCGTCACCGACCCCGTTGTCGTAGCCGATCAAAGCGAGCGCCTTACGCCTGAGGCGACGCGCGACGCCCGAGTCGCCAGCGAGGCCCGCGGAAACGAGCTGGTCACCGACCATGTCATGACCTCGCACTGCTGGTGGCGGCACCGAACGAGCCGCTTGATCCAGATCGACGTCGCCGGGCGACCGCCGACCGGCAGGTCCGAACTTGACCGGCCGACGACCTGAGCAGCCGCCACGACACGGACGCCGGGACAGCCGACCATGTCGTTCGTGGTCTGAGCTCCCAGCTCGAGCTCGCCGTCGTACTCCTCGACCGCGACCAGACGAACCCCCTCAAGCCCAGGACCGCCACAAGAGTGTGCTCCCGGGCCATGATCACCCGAGACTGAAGATCGTGTTCTCGTCAGGCCTCAACGCTTGAGGACGAGCCGCAATGCAAACGAGGGCAGTCTAGACAAAGACCTTCGGCTGGACCGGGCGCGAGCGGCTGGCGCCGCTCGCTGGGCAGCAGTCCCTGCGCCAGGCTTTTGCCGCCACCCAAGGCGACGGCCAAGGCGCCTGGACCAGCCCAACGAGAGCATCGGGTCGCCCCAACCCCTTCGGCGCCCG
Organism: Actinomycetospora lutea; assembly: GCF_028737205.1. GTDB lineage: Bacteria > Actinomycetota > Actinomycetes > Mycobacteriales > Pseudonocardiaceae > Actinomycetospora > Actinomycetospora lutea. The sequence continues at coordinate 141,490 of NZ_JAQZAL010000004.1, forward strand.
CGAGCTGCGGACTGTGCATCTCCCTCGCCGCGGGAGGAGAACCAAGATCACAAAGCGAGCACCATTGAGGACCCTCTCGCGAAAGCGTTGCCGGCTACCCCTTCCAGGCCTTGTCGAATAAACCGGGCGCCGCTACGCTCCGTGGCAGCTGGGGGGTCAGCGATCTCCGCCACGTCAACACTCGGGAATGGGAGCGATAGTGTCGAGCACTCTTGAAGAGTTCAACTCCAAGTTCCGAGTCGAGGAGCTCCTTATCCTCGACTCAGGTCTCTGGCGCTGGTCTATTCGGCCGGTCCATTCAACTCTTGGCGCCGGAGTTCTCTCACTCTCGCGCTTCGCCACTTCCTTTGCCGACATGACTGACGACGAAGCGCAAGATCTCGCCCAGACAGTTAAGTCCGTTGAGGCAGCGCTCCGCGCCACTTTCTCGCCTCAGAAGATGAATTATGTGATGCTCATGATGGTTGACGACCACCTGCACTTCCATGTGCTGCCGCGTTATGCGGAAACAAAGCAATTCGGCGGCCTGGAATGGGTTGACTCCGGCTGGCCTGGACCGCCCGGGATGGGAGACTACTCGGATCGCTCAGAGGACAAAGTTCTTTTCGACATCCGCGACCACCTTAAGTCGAATCTGTGACATTTCGTGCTTGACCAGGCACTCGTGGGCGATCATGCCCAGGATTTCTTGCACCCGTACCTTGGCGAGACGGAGAGTCTATTCCGGACTGCTCTTCAAGCTGTCGACGATGAGGCCGACTGCAAGATAACTCCCGCAGCCGATCTCGGATTCCCTGCCGACGTCGTTAGATTTGCTGGCGGGTTTGCAAGCGGGTGCCTTGTCGAGTGGTCGTCTTCATCGGAGGTCGTTCCCGTCGATACGTGCACCGGGGTCGACACCTCAAGCATCTTCTGGCTGGATGACTTTCCATCTCCGGAAATTCGTGATGAAGACCTGGTGCGGCTGGAGAAGTGGCTGGTTTCAACTTCCACCTACGTGTGGAACTTTCATCAGGGCAATCACTTCATCATGCTGGTGCGACGTCGCACTGACGGTGCGCCAGCCTTAGTGATGCATAGTAGCGAAGGAGAGTTCACCTACCAATCGACCGGCCTGCTACCAGGTAACGACAACTGGTACATCAAGGATGTAGTCACTACATATTCACCCGCCAGTGATCGCTACATCCGGCTCCTATGGGGCGATAAGGCTTCGCTATACAAACGAATGTCAAGAACGTTGAGAAGCTATGCCCGAGATCGTCACGCTTTAGTCGCCACCATGCTATTAGATGGTCGGGCGAGGATTGGCTCTGAGTACCATAAGCAGCACTTCTATATGCCATCCTCGAACTCCGCAGCACTCGGGTGCTATCTCTGCCAACCGAATGAGGTTGTGCCAATCTTCAGTGCTCCATCGAGGGACATCGACATGTTTAGATGTTCAATGGGTGGCAAGAACGACATCAATCTACTGAATGGGCGACGAGTCATTCTAGTTCCTCACGGCTGGGGCCGAACCATGACGAGCGAGGTGGACTGTGCCGTCGAAGGAGGAAGAATCTCCCTTAACGGCGAGACCTATCCTGTGGAGCCCAGAGTTAGTATAGCGAGCCACCCGCAAATGGGTCTCCGTGAGTTCGACGATTCAAGCCTCAGCTCGGGTTCATTCTACGGAGTGATCGAGGGACATACTCCTGGTAATGTCATTGATTCCCTCGCCCAAATTTGGTCCTACTCCTCGGCCGGCTACGTTCACCACTCCACGCCGAGGCAGTAGCTGTCCATAAGTCTACGTCTATCCGTTACCTGTTCGCTAGTAGAGGAAACGCTAGCAGTCAACATAGTAGAAATTCCGGTAGTTTGTACACGTTGTGCCGAAGAAGGGTCTCTACAGCGGCAAGCCCTTCGGACTGCCACGTAAAGGGGGGACATGGTCGAGGATTCACGCTCTACTGGCGGCCTTCATAGTGCCCTCGCAGACGCTCGCGCTCGGTACGTCGACCGGAACCCGGAGAGCTTTCGCCACCACGAGCTCGCTCGCCAGGTCTTACCGGGTGGAACAACGCGCGCCGTCCTTCACATGAGTCCTTTCCCATTCAGGGTCCAAAGCGCATCTGGGTCAAGGCTCATCGATGTAGACGGCCATACCCTAATCGACTTCTGCGGCGACTTCACAGCAGGCCTTCTTGGACACACACCTAGCTCGGTGGCGGAAGCCGTACGAAGTTCTCTCAATCGCGGATGGTCATTCGGAGCTACGACGACTACCGAAATTCGGGCGGCCGAATTGGTCTGCGCCCGCTTCGAATCGATTCAACAAGTGAGATTTACACACTCTGGCACCGAAGCCAACTTGTTCGCGATCGCTGCTGCCCTAAATTTCGCCCAGCGCGACAGGGTCCTTGTTTTCGATAACAGCTTCCACGGAGGCGTAATATCGTTCCTCCCGGATAGCCAGCGCATGAATGTACCTCACAACTTCTTGATTGCGAACTTCAACGACTTAGACAGCGTGGAAGAAGCGTTCGCCTCAGGCCCTATAGGTTGCGTCGTAGTTGAGCCGGTTCAGGGTGCCGGCGGGTGCATCCCAGCGTCTCGAGAGTTCCTTGATCGACTTCGCAAGCGGTGTTCAAGTGACAACACCGTCCTAATCTTCGATGAAATAATGACTTCTCGACTGCATCCCCGTGGCGCGCAGGCTCTCTATGGAGTACAGGCAGACCTCACAACACTAGGCAAGTATCTAGCGGGGGGGACTGCGTTCGGCGCATTCGGAGGACAGCTTGAGATCATGAAGCAATTCGATATGGGTTCAGGTGGATTGCTAGCGCATTCGGGCACATTCAACAACAATAGTATCAACTTGGCGGTAGCAGTCGCCGTGATGTCGGCGGAACTCAGTGCCGAGCGTATCGAGAGCGTAAATCGGCGTGGCGACTTGCTACGGGAACGTCTGAACGACACGTTCTCAAACCTCGAGTTGCCGCTTTGGGTAACCGGACTCGGCTCCATGCTCCACATACATTGCGTTGACTCTGTCTGGTATGACTGGCTCTTCTACGAACTTCTGGAGGATGGATTTTATGTCTCCCCTAAGGGTTTCATAGGCTTGTCGTTTGAGATTGGGGACTTGGAATGCGAGGGACTCGTCGAGTCGGTCGCCGCCTGGGGCTCTAGGGCCATACGAATGAGGTCAGGGACCAACTAGCGCGGGACAGCACTTGTTCTCGGCTCATCAGAAGACGGAGGTATAGGTACCCCCGTTACGACCAATCGCAACATTTGTTGCCAGCTTTGCAAATAGGACGGTCTCTCGGTGGGAAAAGATCCCGTCGAATTCTCGACCATGCAAATTTGGGCTAGCAGTTCAAGCTCAGTAACCCAGAACATGAGTCAGGAGGTAGAGGTTGAAAGTCAGCGGCATCCCAATGCAGTACAGGGTTCGACAGCTGAACGCGCTCGCCCTCCTGCTGGCTGTCGCGTACGCACTCGCTGCTATCAAGTACACCCAATCGGTAACTCAGATCAGTCCCTGGATCAGAGATATCTTTGTGTATGCAACGTCCATCGGTGTTTACCGCATCATAATTGACGTCATTTTCCGAATAGTCGAGCGGACCACCTTCTTTCGGAGGTTGTATTGGGGGCAGCTTCACATCGCGGGGCTATGGTCATATTCATACACAATCGAAGGGGCACCGGAAAGGACTGTATATTTCGGTGTCTGGCGCTTCGAGCAAACACTCTTCGCGACTTCAGTGGTTGGATTCGGCCTAACAGATGAGTTTGATACTCGGTCTCACGTGCGCTCCGTAACTGATGTCATCTCTAATGGCAACGCCTACGAAGTGATCAACGTTCGCAGTGACTCGGTGAACTCGGAGGCCGAGGTGTTCTCGCGCACGACCATGTTCTTCGAGCAGAGTTCGGCGAGATTCTTCAAGCAACCAGATCGGATGAGGGGGAAGACGTTCGTGTATGGGGGACCGCTAACGGGAAGAATCTGCAACAACACCTTCGTTCGCCACGTGAAAGCTCGCACCGAGCAGGATGTAATTGACGAGTTGCGACACAATCTAAATGAACATGGGCATGTTCACGGTGCTGTCGTGCGCGTTGTGGCTTCTTGATTCCCGGCGGCCCAGGAAAATTGATGAGTGTCCTGATCGCACTCGGGTCCTTTAAGGGATCAGTCCGCTCGACAACTGCATGCTCCATCGTCTACCGAAGTCTCTTGCGCCGCACTAAATCAAGTGAGGTCGCTGTCTTGCCTCTCGCAGATGGTGGTGAGGGGACGCTTGAGGTCTTCGAGCACTACTTTGGCGGCTCCATGGCTGTTCACGTGGCGCATGACTGCATGGGTCGTAGGCGCCGATGTAGAGTCTGGACGAATGCATCCGGCTTCGCCTTGATTGAGTCAGCGGAAGTGGTTGGTCATTCCTTAGTAGGGCGGGCCGACCGTGACCCGTGGGCTGCCAGCAGCCGAGGGGTCGCGGAGCTCATTAACGAGCTCGTTGCGGACGGATTTCGCGTCATCGCGGTCAGCATGGGCGACTCGGCCGTGATGGATTTCGGCGTTGGAATGCTAGCCGAGTTGGGCGTACGGTTCTACAGGAATCATGTACGAATTGACCATCCCCGTCTTGCGCATCTCGCCACCATCTCGGGGTTCGACGCCCGCGTACTCTCCGAACTCTGGCCGGGAGTAACCATATTTGGTTTAGTAGATACTTACGACTTTGTTTGCGGAGAGGACGGTCAGGGGGAACAGTATGGACACCAAAAGGGCTTAGTGCCCTCTGATTCTGAGTTTCTTGAAGCGTGCTATTCTAACTTCACTTCTCTTATCGAAGAGGAGCTTGGCGTTGCTGTGGGACGTTTGCCTTTCGGAGGAGGAAGTGGGGGACTTGGTGGTGCGCTCGCCGCATTCCTGGGGGCAGACCTCGTTCACACGCCAGAGTATCTGGACAACTACCTCGGTATTTCGCGTAGGATTGCCGAATACTCCCACGTCGTGACTGGCGAAGGTCAGCTCGATCGCCAAACCAAGTGGGGAAAAGTCCCGTACTACGTAGCCTCGCGGGTATCTAGCGACGCAAGGTTCACGGCATTGGTTGGATCATCGACTATCGAGGGCTCGGCCGATCTATTGCGCGTGGCGCCACAGGCACAGATTGTAGAGCTCCATGTACCCGAGCCATATACGGGTACGCGCAACGCGCTATCTCGTGTCGCTAGTGGTCTCACGAACGGCTAGCGAGGTATGGTCGCTAGGGCCGCTGCGGTGGAGCGTGCTCGACCCGCCTGGCACACCGAAGGCTGGCACGCACCGTGACCACGGTCGTCAGGTTCTTCGATTCGGACCGGACGCGCACCCGCAGCCTCGGTCCAACGGAGTCCGCGGCAGTGAAGCCAGCATCGGGCGCCGTCCAGTCCTTGCTCCTCACTCACCTCGAGCAGCTCGCACTGCCGCCCAGTGTGCTCGATCCAGTCCCAGCTCTCGGGCTCGATGCCGAGCCGTACCCCCTCGCATTGGTGATCTTCGGCTAGCTCCTCGTCCGTGTGCTCGCCTCCGAGTTCGGCCAGTCTCCGCAGGTCGTGGCGCCCCCGTGACCAGGTGAGCTGCTGTCGGCGCTGAGAGGCTGCTTCCCACTCCCACCATCGCGCGAGGTCCTCCACCCGGTAGGTCTCGACCGCGTCCGCGAGGAGCTGCATCGGCGTCCGGCCGCCCTTGCGCCGACCTTCCTTGTGGTGGTTGCCGGTGACCTCGTGGGCGACCTTCGTGAAGTAGTCGGCCAGGTCTCCGTCGCCGAGCCGGACCTTGCGGACGTCCCAACCGTGTTCCTGGGAGGCCTCGAAGCCGTGACGCTCCAGCGCGCGGCACCAGCGGCCGAAGGCGAGAGCGCAGACGGTCTCGCGGATCAGCTCGACCGGGACGTCTCGCCCAAAGCAGAGCAGGGCGTGGATGTGGACGTGCCAGCCGTTGCCGTGACGGCGCTGGGAGCAGCCGGGGTCGTCGCAGACCTGGAGGCCGTCGGTCACCTCGACGACCTTGGCCCAGCCGAGTAGCCCGCCGAACATCTCCTTGTCGGCCTGCCACTGGGCGCCCTCGGTGACGGCTTTCCACCCGTCGGCGCAGGCGTCCCAGCAGCCGCGCCGGGCTCTGATCTCGGATTCCTCGATGGCGTCGGCCTCGGCCTGGCGCTCGTCGACGTGCCAGCCCCGGGCTTCGGCGTCGTCACGCTCGCTCTGGGCCTCGCCGAGTTCCTCGAGGCGCTCCCGGTCGCGTTCCTCGAGGCGAGCCAGCCTCTCGGCGTCCTTCTTGCTAAGCCGTCCGGCCTCGCGGCTCTTGCGGCGCTTCTCCAGCAGCGACAGCCGCTCTCGGTCGGCCATGGAGAGCCCGAGGCGGTCACCGGCGCTGTGGCGCATCGTGAGCGTCAGCATGAACGCCGAGCCGCCGGCGGCGTCGACCGCGCGCATCACCTGGGACAGCTCGTCGGCTCGACCGGTGGCGATCTTGGCGGCGCACTGCGGGCACACCCACACCGAGCCACAGGTGGCAAGTCCGCCATAGCCGGCGGTGCGCGTCCCGTCGGCGTTCTCGGTCACCGCCAGGGTTGGACCGGCCTCGGGGTTGGTGCAGTAGCCGCAGCGGCGGACGCGGCCGATGCTGGTGATCTTCCGAAGTTGCGTGCGGCGAGACCACCGATGAGCACGCTTGGCCCGCGCCTGAGTCACCTGCTCGGCCGTCGGGGCACCCGACTCCTGACGACGTCGGCGGCCGCGGTGAAGGACTGCTCGCCCATTACCGAGAGAGGACCGCGCGCTCACCGGGCACCGTCCGAGGTCAGCGCCGGCGCTGGCGCGCCGGCGCGGCCCGGCGTTGCCGGGCCGCTCCCGCCACTCTGATAAATCGCCGTGCGTCCGCGGCCCGGCAGCCGGGCCAGCCAGCAGCCAGGCACACGACGAGGACCGGGACGAGTGGCCGGGAGGCGTACGGCCTCCGGCGGGCAGGGCTCCGCCCTACAACCGGGCACCACGCTCAGGAGAGGGGCAGCCTCGTGGACAGCGGTGTGGCAGTGCGTGGGGGAGCGGTGGGTGCGGGGTCTCTCCCTCGGCGGCGCTTCCGGGGTCTGACAGCCCGACCGCTCCGGTGCAACCACCCGCCCGAGGCCGGACACGAGGACCGCCGGCGGGAACCAAGACGGCCGGGAAGTTGCACCTACGCAGCCGGCCCGTCCGAGGCGACCCCGCGCCGCCGAGGGAGAGACCCCGAAGCCGGTCCGTGGGACGTTCGCGAACTGCTGCAGCCCTACAGCAGCGTTGGTGCACTCGGGGTCGTCCGTCAGTGTCCGTCGGAGACGTTTCCCCTGCTCAGAAGACTGGACGAGACGGACTGAGCACTGCTCACGGCACCTGAAAAGCGATAGGTCGGCGGTTCGACCCCGCCCCTGGCCACCAGCGCCCACCAGCGGAAACGCTCGGTGGGCGTTCGTCGTTGACGGGGCTCCTTCAGCAACGACTTCAGCCCGCCTGACGCACGGCGGGCGGTCGCCTGGACCACATGTGGCGGCGACCGGAAGCTGGCCCAGCTCGGGCAGGTCGCTCGCACCAGAGTCACCCGGCAGTTCGGCGATGTTCGCCTCGCCCGGCGGGGACCTTCGACCCGCGCGCGGGGGCTGTTGGCCTCTCAGCCCCCGGCCGAGGAGCTGAGTACCTGGCAGGAGCCACCGGAACGCCGACGACACCGTCGGTTCGCGGCCCGGCCGGCGATCCCCCGAGACCCCGGGTTCGGTGTGCCGCTGAGTCACGCCACGGCCGGTGGTCGCGGCGCGATGGAAGTGAGGAGCGGATGGCCATGGTGGACGGCGACTCCCGACCCTGGGTCGGCTCGGAGCAGATGAGTGGCCCCCCGGGTGCCGCCGGCGCGGTGCCGGCGGGGCCCGGGTTACCGCGAGGTGTGGTGATCCTGCTGGGGGCGGCGGCGGTGGTGGTGATCGTCGCCGGGATGTTCTGGTCGTCGTGGCTGTCCGGGCCGCTGCTGCTGGCCCTGGTGATCGTGATCGCGGTGTACCCGGTCAAGACGTGGCTGCAGAGCAAGGGGTGGCCCGCGTGGGCCACTGTCCTGTCGCTGATCGTCGTCATCTACGGGTCGCTGCTGGTCCTGCTCGTCTTCCTGGCCGCGTCGGTCAGCCAGCTGAGCGCGCTGCTGGCCGAGAACTCGGGCAAGTCCCAGCAGTTGGTCAACTCCGTGACCGCGGCACTGCAGAAGGTCGGCGTCACTCCCGGGCAGTCCGCGAGCACCGCGGGCTCCGCGAACCTGAGCAAGTTCGCCGACCAGATCGGCGCGGTGCTCGCGAACGTGGGCTCGCTGCTGAGCAGCCTGGTGTTCATCCTCGCGCTGATGCTGTTCCTGACCGCGGAGTCCGGCGGCACCGCCCGGCGGATGGACATGATCTCCCGGGATCGCCCGCACATGGTCACCGCGCTGGAGGGGTTCGTCCGCGGCACGCGGAGCTACCTGGTGGTCACCGCGGTGTTCGGCCTGATCGTCGCGGTGCTCGACACCGCCGCGCTGGCGATCATGGGCATCCCGCTGGCCGTGCTCTGGGGTGTGCTGGCCTTCCTCACCAACTTCGTCCCGAACGTCGGGTTCATCATCGGCCTGGTGCCCCCGGCGCTGGTGGCCCTGCTCCTCGGTGGCTGGCAGCTCGCCCTGGCGGTCGTGGTGGTCTACTGCGTGCTCAACGTGGTGATCCAGTCGCTGATCCAACCGCGGTTCGTCGGTGACTCGGTGGGCCTCTCGGCCACGGTGACGTTCCTGGCGCTGCTGTTCTGGGCGTGGGTCCTCGGCCCGCTGGGTGCGCTGCTGGCCATCCCGATGACGCTGCTGATCAAGGCCGTGCTCGTCGACGCCGACCCCCGCGCGCAATGGGTCGAGGCCCTGCTCGGCGCCGAACCTTCGGCTCCGAAGGAGAAGAAGGTCCGTCGGAAGCACGCCGGCAACGGCCAGCGCCCCGAAACCGCCGATGTCGCCTCCACCTCAGCCCCTTAGCCCCCCGACGGGGCGGCGGTCGGGCCACCCCGCCGGGCCTTCCGGCCCTGAGGGCACTCGCCGACCGAGGCAACCATGCGGGATGAGGGCCCCGCTGACCGGGCCGGGCCATCGACGGTTCACATCTGGAGGACGAGATGACAGATCAGCGGACACCGACCGCGACGGACCACAGGGCCGGTTCTCGACCGCCGTCGGGTTACGACGCCGCACCGATCGAGGACACGGGCGCGGGGACGGGCTGGGTGCGCTTCGCCGGCGTGATCATGGTGGTGATCGGCGGATTCGGCGTGATCGAGGGTTTCGTCGCGCTGTTCGCGCCGACCTACTTCGTCACGGTCGGCGGTGCCGTGCTCACCATCGACCTCGCCGCGTGGGGCTGGGCGCACATCATCCTCGGTGCACTGGTGCTGGCGACCGGGCTGGCCCTGCTGGGCAACGCCCCGGGCTGGGCGCGCGTCGTCGGGATCGGGCTGGTGACGATCAACATGCTCGTGCAGCTCGCGTGGCTGCCGGCCTACCCGATCTGGTCGATCATCGCCCTGGTGCTCGACGTGCTCGTGATCTACGCCCTGGTCACCACCTGGGGGCAGCAGGTCGAGGCGTGAGGACGACGTCCGTGGCGGTCCTGCCTCCCCGATCGTCGTGCCGTCCCCGAGCACCGTGGTGTGGGCGTCCGCTGGTCGGGGAGGCACGGCCGTGCTGATGGGGGTCGTCAGGCGATGAGCGCACCGTCCGCGGTGGATCCCGCCGTCCGTCCGCCGCGACGGCGGGTCATCGTCGTCTCCGTCCGGGCCGTGCTGACCGTGGTCGTCCTCGTGACGCTGTACTACGTCCTGCCCCTCACCCCCAGGCCCGGCGGGTACGCGCTCGCGATCCTGCTGGTCGGGCTGGCGGCGCTCACCGGGCTGATCGTGTGGCAGATCCGCGCCATCGTGCGGGCCCGCCACCCCGGGCTGCGCGCTCTCGAGACGCTCGCCCTGGTGATCCCGACCTTCCTGCTGGTCTTCGCCGCCGGCTACTACATGGCCTCGCAGGCGAATCCGGCGGTCTTCTCCGAGCCGCTGAGCCGCAGTGACGCGCTGTACTTCACCATCACCGTGTTCGCCACGGTGGGTTTCGGGGACATCAGCCCGGTCGCCGAGCCCCTCCGTCTCGTGGTGGCCGTGCAGATGCTCGCCGATCTGCTCGTCCTCGGACTCGTGCTCCAGGCCGTGCTCAACGCCGTGCGCCGGGGACAGGAACGCAGCCGGTCCGCGCTCGGGTGATCACGGGACCCCGAGGCGGCCCCGGACGCCTCCGGAGCGGCCGTCGAGCGCCGGACCGACCTCGCCCCGCCCTTTCACCGGTGCTCTTCGGGTCGTCGTAGGCCGTACCGCCAGCAGGCCGATGGACAGTTCGTACTCGGACGGGTACTCCTGGTCACAGCCTTCCCGGTGGTCGACCCCGACGGCCGCGGAAGAGGTCTCGACGAGGATCCCCGAGGAGCATCCGTGATGCTGCCGGCCGAGAACGACCGATCGATGGTCCCCGCCGATGTCTACCGTGCCGAGGGCGTGGTGGCCGAGCGTCTCGGCGTGGACGTGGAGACCGCCGCGGCGGTGCTGCGCAACGAGGCGACGTCGCGCGCGATGACGATGGTGGAGATCGCCCACGAGGTGCTCACCGGGGCGTGGTCGCACCGCGTGCTCGATCCCTGGGGCAGTTGCTAGGCGCATCAGGTGACGAGCGGGCCCGTCGGTCGTGGCCGCTGTCACACTCGGTCGACCCGACCCGCGACGACGGGAGCGTCCGATGCCGATGATGGTGCTGACCAGGCTCATCCCGCCGGAGAAGTACGAGGACTGGCGCGCCGGCCTCGCGGCCTTCGGCGGTCCCCGGCGGGAGGAGTACACCGCGGCGCGTGTCCGGCAGGGCGTCACGCGCCAGGGGGTGTTCGTGGCGCACACCTCGGACGGGCCGATGGAGATCATGGTGATGGAGGCCGACGACCCGGCCCGCGCCCTGCAGATGATCGCCACGTCGGAGGAGCCGTTCGACGTCGAGTTCCGCGGGTTCCTGCTGGACACCCTCGGGCTGGACATGGCGCAGCCGCCGGCGGGCCCGCCGCCCGAGCAGGTGCTCGACTGGACCGCGCCGGCGCGCAGCCGCGCGTAGCGGGGATCCGACCGCTGGGCCTGCCCCGCCCACCGACCGGCGCCGCGCCGTCACACCCGACGTCGGGGCCGTAACGACTTCACCCGATCGAGCGACCTCTCCGCGAGGAGTCGGCACGGCGCTGGGGGTTCGGCGTGGAGTGGGTCGTGGCGGTGGTGGTGTTCGCGGTGGTCTCGGTCCTGGTGATCGGGGTGCCGCTGTACCTGGCGATGAGGTCCTGGTCCGGGCGGGCCGACCGCCGCGCCGCGGAGGCCCGTCGCCGGGCGTCCTCCGCCGATCCCTCGACCGCCGCCGGCGGGCGGCCGCGCCGGGTCCTCCAGCCCTGACGGTCAGCCGGTGACCAGCTCGACGTCACCGGCACCGTGCGCGCGGGCGTACTCGAGCATCCTGCTCAGGTCGCTGACCCCGTTGCTCGCCGGCAGCGGCGCGAACTGCAGCGTCGAGAGCACGCCGAGCGCGCGCCCGTCCGCGGACAGGAACGCGCTGCCGGAGTCGCCGGGGATGCCCGGGGTGACGGTCAGGACGTCGTGGCTCCAGCCGTTGCCGGTCTCGCCGGCGACCGTGCCGACCTTCGGGCTGAGCAGCGTGACGCCGCCGCGCAGTTCCGAGTTGCCGTAGCTGCGCACCACCTCGCCGACGCGGGCGCCGTCGGTGTCGACGCCGCTCGGTCCGCCGAAGAACGGGACCGTGCCCGAGGCGGTGGCGGCATCCTCCGGGGCCAGCTCCACCAGCGCGAAGTCGTTGAACGCGCAGGCGTCCGGGTCGGTCTCGCCCGCCTCCTGCATCGCGAGCCAGGAGTTGTAGACCAGCTCGCCGGGCCTGCTCGCGCCCCCGACCTCGACCGCGGTCCCCAGCGGCAGGGACCCGGAGTCGCAGCCGTCGGTCTCGGTCGCGGCGCCGGTGCCCGAGCAGTGGGCGGCCTGGCCGATGTAGACGTCCTCGCCGTCGCGGAAGAGGAAGTTCGCGGTGCACTGCGCGCCGTCGGTGCGGGTCTGGACGCCGGGGTGCACGCCGGGCGCGGTGGGTGCCGGGTCGCCGGGGGCCGCGACGGCCGGTGCACCACCCAGCCAGACGGCTGCGGCGAGGGCCGCTCCCGTGGCGAGGGTCGCCGTCCTGCGTCCTGATCCCATGCGTGGTCTCCCGTGAGCCGAGGGCACATCCGCCTCGTCCAACGGACAGCTCTCGATCGGGTGACGGGGCGATCAGCGGGACTGCAGCGCCGCCCAGGTGGTCGCCGCGGCGACGCCCCCGTCGGCCGCGAGGGTCTGGCCGTTGACCCAGCGGCTCTCGTTCGACATGAGGAAGGCGACCACCGACGCGATCTCGGACGCCTCCGCGTCGCGGCCCGCGGCCGTGCGCTGGCGCGCGAGACGGCGGGGATCGGTGGAGCGCTCCACCTCGGGCAGCGAGGGCGTGCGCACCGTGCCCGGAGCCACCGCGTTCATCCGCACACCGTCGCTCCAGGTCAGGGTCGACGACGCCGTCGTGTACGCGAGCACGGCCTCCTTCGACACGTCGTAGACCGACCGATCGGGGCGCTGCTCGCGGCACCACCGCATGCCCTCGGCGAACGTGCGCGTGGCGAGCAGCGGTCGGAGCTCCGCGAGGTGGGCCACCCAGTGCCGTCCCTCGGAGGCCGACACGTTGACCACCGACCCACCGCGGCGGATGCGGCCGACGAGGCTCTCGGTGAGGTGGCGCATGCCGAGGAAGTTCACGGCGAGCACGGTCTCGACCGGCGCGGTGCCCGGGACGCCCGCCACGTTGGCGAGGGCGTCGACCTGACCGTCGAGGCGGTCGACGGCGGTGTCGATCGAGCCCGGGTCGGCGAGGTCGCACGGCACGTGGGCGATCTCGCGGTCGGGCGGTTCGCGACGGTCGAGCCCGACCACCGACACGCCGTGGCGCGTGAGGAACTGGGCGAGTGCGCGCCCGACCCCGGAGGAGGCTCCGCTGACCAGGAAGACCGTGCTCATGGCGGGATCACAGTAGCGAGGCCCCGGCGTCACCCCGTCGGCGCAGTCCCCGGGGCGCACAGCCGCACCAGCTCCGCCTCCTGCGCGGCGCCGAACCCCGCGGCGAGCGCAGCCCCGCCCCGCTCGCGGTGCCACGCGAGGACGTCGCGGGCGGTCTCCACGGCGGGCCGGAACCGCAGCCCCGCGGCGTGCGCGGCGGAGGAGTCGATCGCGTCCTGCGGGATCTGGTCCTCGGGGAACCACAGCGGGCGCTGCTCCTCCTCGACGTCCCGCAGCCCGGCGCGCAGCGCGTCCTCGCCGGCCCAGGCCCAGGTCACGTCGCCGGGGTGCCCCCCGGCGGCCTCCAGGCAGGCGTCGAGCACGGCGGCGAGGGGCTGTGCACGCAGGGGCCCGACCGTGTCGAACACCCCGCCGCGCCCGTCCGCGAGGGCCCGGACCGCGAAGGACGCGATGTCGCGGGCGTCGCTGTACTGCACGGCGCGCTGCGGGTCGCCGGGGGCCAGCACGGTGCGCGACGCCTCGCCGGCGAGCGCGCGGGCGAGGCGCACCGGCCACCACGTGAAGCGGTCGGACGGGTCGCGGGGCCCGACCATGACGCCGACGCGCAGCACGGTCACCGGCCCGTCGACGGTGCTCGCGACCGCGTCCTCGGCGGCGAGCTTGGCCAGCGAGCGCTCCTGGAGCGGGTCGTCCGGTGCCGCCTCGCCGGGCCGGCGCACCGGCGCGTCCTCGTCGGGCACCGCGGGGCCGTCGGGGTGGTAGACGCTCATGCCCGACACGTAGCCGAGGGCGCCCACGGCGCCGCGGAGCCGCTCGGCCGCGGCCCGCACGGCGTCGGGGTCGGAGAACGTGTCGAGCGCGGCGTCGAACGTGCGCCCGTCGAGGGCGGAGAGGTCGCCGTACCGGTCGACGGCGAGGGCCTCGACCCCGTCCAGCGGCGCCGAGCCCGACCGGCTCGCCACCGTCACGTCGTGTCCGGCACGCTGCGCCTCGGCCGCCACGTGATAGCCCAGGAAGCCACCACCGCCCAGCACCAGGAGCCGCATCGGGGCGGCTACCCGGCCCGCGCGCGGTGACACCTGTGTGGCTCAGCGTAGCGATCTTCGGTCGTGGAGGTGACAAAGCTTGGCTGACGCACGCCAAGCATGTGACCGTCTGTGTCCAAGAGCGATTCCGACCGGAACCCGCTCCCGGGGCGTGGTGGGGTGAGGCCCGCGCCCCGGGGCGGCTCATCGGCTCCCCTCGGAGTGATGCGCACGGCACGATGGGGTCGTGCAGCTCCTCCTCGTCGACGCCTTCACGTCCTCGCCCTTCACCGGCAACCCGGCCGGCGTGTGTCTGACCGACGCCGACGACGCGGCCTGGATGCAGGCCGTCGCTGCGGAGGTCAACGTCTCCGAGACGGCCTTCGTCGACCTCTCGACGCTCGCGACCACGGGTGAGGTGGGCCTGCGCTGGTTCACCCCGACCGTCGAGGTCGAGATCTGCGGGCACGCCACGCTGGCGAGCGCGCACGTGCTCTTCGAGCAGGGCCTCGCGACCTCGCCGATCGCCTTCCGCACGGCCTCGGGCGTCCTGCGGGCCGAGGCGCTGCCCGGTGGCGGCATCCAGCTCGACTTCCCGGTCGACGAGCCGGTCTCGGCGCTGCCGGACGGGCACCTGGCCGACGAGTTCGCCGACGCCCTCGGCGCCGCGGTGGTCGAGCTGGCCCGCTGCCGCTACGACGTCCTCGTCGAGATCCCCTCCGCCGAGGAGGTGCGCGACCTCGAGCCGGACCTGTCGGTGCTCCGGGCGGCCAGCGGGCGCGGCGTGATCGTCACCGCGCGGGCGGCCGAGGAGGCGGGGCCGGGCGGGCCGGACTTCGTGTCGCGGTTCTTCGCGCCGGCCGTCGGCATCGACGAGGACCCGGTGACGGGCTCGGCGCACTGCTGCCTCGCGCCGTACTGGGCCAAGCGCCTCGGTCGGGACCGCCTCGTCGGCGCGCAGCTCTCCCCGCGGGGCGGCGAGGTCGGCGTCGAGCTCGCCGGCGAGCGCGTGTACCTGCGGGGTGACGCGGTGACGGTCAGTCGCGGGGAGCTGACCGCAGCCGCGACCAAGATCTAGATCGTTGCGCCGCGAGCGCAGCGAGACGGTCCTCGACGACACCTCGCGTCCGGGCCCCGCCTGCGTGGACGAGTGCTGGCGTGCTGGTCGTCGTCGGGCCCGTCGAGGGATCGCCCTCTAGAGATCCCCGCCCTCGTCGAGGAGCCGGTCGATCTCGCGGCGCAGCAGGCCCAGCCGGGCCTCGCGCACGAGCGGGATGTCCCGGCGGCGCCGGCGCACGTCGGCGAGGTCGATGTCGATCGTGCAGGTCTCCTCGGCCTCCGCGCCCTCGCCGCACTCGCCGACGACCTCGCCCCAGGGGTCGACGACGTGGCTGCCGCCCCAGAACGTCAGCCCGCCCTCGACGCCGACGCGGTTCACGAACACCACGAACAGCTGGTAGAGGCGCCCGTAGAACGTGGTGATGTTGCGCCAGTACTCCTTGGAGTCGTAGCGCTCGGGCGACATCGACTGCGCCGAGTTCGCCGGCACGAGCAGCAGGTGGGCGCCGTCCTGCACCGACAGGAAGGCCACCTGCGGCTGCCAGGCGTCGTTGCAGATCAGCGTGGCCGCGCGGTGCCGCCCGCCCCGCACGCCGTAGGCGCGGGAGTGCTGGCCGGGCAGGAAGTGCTTGCGCTCCTCGAACGTCGAGTACGTCGGCAGGTAGAGCTTGCGGTGGGTGTGCACGAGGCGCCCGCCCTCGTAGTAGCCCGCGCTGTTGTAGGTGTGCAGGCCGTGGCCGCCGGCCTCGGGGAATCCGAGCAGCACCCCGGCGTCGCCGGCGCGCTCCGAGATCTTGAGCAGGCGGGGGTCGTCGGGCGCGAGCGAGAGGTCCTGGGGCACCTCGCCGATCTGGTAGCCGGACAGGGACAGCTCCGGGAACACGACGAGGTCGGACTCGGCGTCGACGGCCTCGCTCACGACCCGCTCGGCGCGCTTGAGGTTGCCGTCGAGGTCGCCGAGCGCGGCGTCGGTCTGGGCGAGCGTGATGCGCACTCGGGGCTCCTCGGGGTCGACGCCGCGGGCGGCGCGAGGGGACGACACGACACCGGGCCACGCCGGGCGCGTCAGCGCGACCGGCGTGCCCGTCGCGCGACGAGGACGATGAGGCCGGCCCCGCCCAGCAGCGCCATCGCTGCGGCCGACCCGACCAGCGCCACGGTGCGCGATCCGGAGTGTGCATCCCGTGCATCGCTCAGGTCGACCCGCCCCGCCCCGGCGGGGGAGACCGAGGCCGGTCCGGGACCGGCGAACTCGTCCGGACGGACGTCGGCGACGGCCGCGACCGGGTCGACGGTGCCGGCGCCGACCGCGTCGTCGCGCCCGCTCGCCGGCCGGTCGGCCGACGAGGTCACGCGCGCCATGACCTGGCGCGCGTCGAGACCGGGGTAGCGGGCACGGACGAGCGCGACCACGCCGCTGACGTAGGGCGCGGCGAAACTCGTGCCCTCGATGGCGATCGGGCGGCCGGCCCCGATCGGGGTGATGGTGTCGACGAGCCCGGGCCCGGCCGGGTCCAGCGAGACGATCTCCGAGCCGGGCGCGGCGAGCGACACCCACGGCCCGCGGATGCTCTGGGGCGCGGGCAGGCCGTCGCGGCGCGTGTAGCCGACCGAGAGCACGTCGTCGCCGAACCAGGCCGGCGCCACCACCTGCCCGGAGCTCTGGCCGTCGGGGGACTGCACGCAGGCGCCCGACCCGGCGTTCCCGGCCGCGGCCACGACGACGACGTCGGCGTCCACGGCCGCGCGCACCGCGGCGCGCAGGGCGGCGAGCCCCCGGCCCGCGTCGGCGGCGGGGACGCAGGCGGCCTCCGAGATGTTGATGACCGTCGCGCCGAGCCGCGTCGCGCGCAGGACGGCCTCGGCAAGGGTGTCGACGTTGCCGCCGCCGTCGGTGCTCGAGCCGTCCGGCGCGGTCGTGGCGACGGTGGCGCTGGACTGGCGGATCGACAGCACGCGCGCGTCCGGGGCGACGCCGACGAACCCGGTGGCCGGGTCGGGGGCGGCGGCGATGATCCCCGCGACGAGCGTGCCGTGGCCGTCGCAGTCGAGCAGCCCGCCCTGCGCGCCGACGAAGTCGCCGCCGTCGACGAGGCGGCCGGCGAGGCGGGGGTGCGCGCTGACCCCCGTGTCGATCACGGCGACGGTCTGCCCGGCCCCGCGGGTGAACCGCCAGGCGTCGGTGAAGCGCAGGCGCTGCTGGGTCCAGGGCGCGCCCGCGATCGCCCCGCCGCCGTCGGAGCGCACGCACGGCACCCGGGACCGGACGCCGGGCAACGGGCGCGGGTCGGGGTCGAGGCGCGCGAGCGCGGCCGGGTCGGGCGGGGGCGGGACGGGGGCCTCGGCGGCCGCCGTGCCCGGCGTCGCGAGGACCAGCACGGCGACGACCGCCACGACGACCGCGCGCCCGAGGATCTCCCGCACGTCTCGGAGAGTAGGAGGTGGGCGACGGGCCGGTGAGCACTTTCGCGCACCCGTGCGTGAGCACTTTCCGGTGCTGGAGCACCGGAAAGTGCTCACATGGGACGCAGGAGCACGTGCTGGTTCACCCTGATGGTCCAGTGATCCGGCTTGTCGTCTCTCTCCGTAGCGTTCACGCTGATCAGGGGGAGGGACGATGACCGCGACGACGTGTGACGACCGGCCGCCGGGCGGTGGCCCGGCGCCGCGCTGGTCGCCGCGCCGCCTCGGGCACCACCGCTACCTGTGGTGGGCCGGGTCCCTCGTGCTCGCCGCCGCGGCCGTGGGCCTCGCGATCGCGCTCGACACCTCGCCCGGACCGGGTCTCACCGACGGCGGCGCCCTCGCCGTGGTGGTGGTGGTCTTCCTGCTGGCCCCGGTGCTCGTGTGGATGACCGGGCTGGAGCTCGTCACCGCCGTGCGCCGCCGCGTGCGCGACGACGTGCGGGTCCACGGCACCGGGCAGCCCGCCCGCGGTGCCGCGCCGGCCGTCGTGCCCGGCGAGCGGGCGTGGGCGCGGGCCCCGCAGGAGGTGCTCCTGCACGTCGACGTCGACCACGTCGCCGACGCCGCCCGGATCGTCGAGCGCGCGGTGCCGGGCGGGCGGCACCGCGTCGTCGAGACCGGCCGCGAGACCCTCCGGCTGCGCAGCGGGCGGGGCACGCTCACCGCGACCGGCCGCGACGGCCACGTCCGCCACCGCGCCACCCGCCACGCGCGTCCCGGCCACCACCGGGCCCGCTGGGAGCTCGAGCTGGACGGGCGCCGGCTGGGTGTCGAGGTCCACGGCCTGCAGCCGGTGCCCCGGCGCACCCTGCTCGAGCCCGACGGCACGGCGTGGCTCGTGCACATGGGGACGCCCTCGCTGCTCGACCAGCTGCGCGGCGGGCGCGCGGCGCGCCTGCGTCCGCACGGGCGGCTCCCCGAGGACCTCACGCCCGACGCCGTCGCGTTCTGCCTCTGGATGTTCTGCGAGCTCGAGACCCACCAGGACCGGGTGCGCAGGTACGGCCGCGAGTACGGGGCCGCCCGCCCGGAGCCGGTGGCCGACGCCTGGGCCGGTCACCCGCCGCCCGACGGCCCCGACGGCCCCGCCGCCCACGAGACGCTCGAGCCCCAGGAGGACCGCCCGTGACCGCGACGCTCGACCCCGCGCGCCCCGCCCACGGTGGTCCCGCGCCCCGGTGGTCGCCGCGCCGGCTGGGCCACCAGCGCTACCTGTGGTGGCTCGGCGCCCTCGTGCTCGCGGGGGTGGCCGCGGCGATCGCGGTGGGCTCCGACCCCTCGCCGGCCCCGGGGATCGCCGACGACGGCGCCGTGAACGTGCTGACCGCGGTGATCGTCCTGGCGCCGTTCCTGCTCTGGGGGCTGATCCACCAGCTGGTCTCGGCGGTGCGCCGCCGCGTGCGCGACGACGTCCGCGAGTACGGGGTGGGCCAGCCGGTCGCCGTGCGCCCGCCGGAGGAGCCGGCCGGCGACGAGCAGGACCGCGTCCGCTACCTCGTCGAGGTCGACCACGTGCCCGGCGCCGTGACCGTCCGCGACCGCCCGGAGCGCGGCGGAGCCGGGAGACGGAGCAGTCAGGGGAGCACGCCGACAGGGGAGCTCGACCCCGGTCGGGCGGCGTTCCTCGACGACGGACGGCGCCGCCTGCGCCTGCGCGCCCGCTCCGGGCTCATGACGGCGAGCGGCCCCGACGGCCCCGTGTTCACCGCGCGCCGGTTCGGGCCCGCCGGCCGGCGCCGGTGGGAGATCGGGGTCGAGGGCATCCGGCTGCACTGCGAGGTGCGGGGCACGTTCCCGGTGCCGCGCCGCACGCTCGTCGACGACGACGGGACGGCGTGGCTGATCCGGCTCGGCCGGGCCCGGCGCGGGCGTGTCCGGCCGTCCGGGCGCGTGCCCGAGCGGCTCTCGCCCGCCGCCGCCGCGTTCGTCGTCTGGTTCGCCGCCGAGCTCGACGCGAAGATCCGCGCGGCTCGCGACGCCCCGCTCACCGGCGGGGGCGGGAGCGACTCCGGTGACTCCTCGTGGTGGGACACGGGCTCCTCGGAGTCGGGTGGCGACAGCGGCGACAGCGGCGGCGGCAGCGGCGGCGACTGAGCCGTTCGCGCTGCGCGCAACCGGTGCTCAATCGATCGAGAAGCGACCACCGACGGCCTAGGCTGGAGGGTGTGGCCCGCCCGGTGATCCTGACCGTCGACGACGACCCCGCGGTGTCCCGTGCCGTCGCCCGCGACCTGCGGCGCGAGTACGGCGAGCACCACCGCATCGTGCGCGCGGAGTCGGGACCCGCCGCCCTGGACGCCCTGCGCGAGATCGCGCTGCGGGGCGAGCAGGTCGCGGTGATCCTCGCCGACCAGCGGATGCCCCGGATGTCGGGCGTCGAGTTCCTCGAGCAGGCCATGGACCTGTTCCCCCGGGCCCGGCGCGTGCTGCTCACGGCGTACGCCGACACCGAGGCGGCGATCACCGCGATCAACGTGGTCGACCTCGACCACTACCTGCTCAAACCGTGGGACCCGCCGGAGGAGAAGCTCTACCCGGTCGTCGACGGGCTGCTCACCGCGTGGCGCGAGTCGGCCGACCGCCCCTCGGCGACCATCCGCATCGTCGGCAACCGCTGGTCGGCGCGCTCCTACGAGCTGCGCGACCTCGCGGCCCGCAACCAGGTCTCCTACGACTTCTACCGTGCCGAGGAGCCCGCGGGCGCGCGGCTGCTCGAGGCGGCGGGCGCCGACCCCGACCTGCTGCCCGTGGTGATCACCGAGGACGGGCGCGCGCTCGTGCAGCCCACCGACGCGCAGGTGGCCGAGGCCGCCGGCCTCGCGACCACCGCGTCCGAGGAGGTCTACGACCTCGTGGTGGTCGGCGGCGGGCCGGCCGGGCTGGGTGCGAGCGTGTACGGCGGCTCCGAGGGCCTGCGCACGGTGCTCGTCGAGTCCCGGGCCACCGGTGGGCAGGCGGGGACGTCGAGCCGGATCGAGAACTACCTGGGCTTCCCCAACGGCGTCTCCGGCGACCAGCTGACCACGCGGGCGCGGTTGCAGGCCGAGAAGTTCGGCACCGAGGTGCTCACGACCCGCACGGTCACCGCCCTCGAGCCCCGCGGGCGGGCGCGCGTCGTCCGGTTCGACGACGGCTCGGAGATCACCGCGCACGCGGTCGTGCTCGCCACCGGCGTCTCGTACCGGATGCTCGAGTGCCCGGGCCTCGACGACCACACGGGGCAGGGCGTCTTCTACGGCGCCGCGGCCACCGAGGCCGCCTCGTGCGCCGCGCAGGACGTCTACGTCGTCGGCGGGGCCAACTCGGCGGGCCAGGCCGCGATGAACTTCTCCCGGCACGCCAGCAAGGTGGTCATGCTCGTGCGGGGCCCGTCGCTGACCGCCTCGATGTCGCACTACCTGATCGAGCAGATCGAGGCCAACCCGCGCATCGAGGTGCGCACGAGTACGGAGGTGGTCGGGGCCGCCGGCACCGACCACCTCGAGAAGCTGACGTTGCGTGACAGGAACACCGGCGACGAGGAGACCGTCGAGGCGTCCTGGCTGTTCGTGTTCATCGGTGCGGCGCCCCGCACCGACTGGCTCGACGGCGTGGTGGCCCGTGACGGCCGCGGGTTCGTCCTCACGGGCCCCGATCTGCCCCGCGAGGAGAACGGACGCGCCCCGGCGGGATGGGAACCGGACCGGGATCCGTTCCACCTGGAGACGTCCGTGCCCGGGGTCTTCGCCGTCGGCGACGTCCGGGCCGATTCGGTCAAACGCGTCGCGTCCGCGGTCGGTGAGGGCGCGATGGCGGTGAGTCTGGTGCACCGATGGCTGGAGAACCGATGACTGAACTTCCGGCGTCCCGCTTCGCAGGCTCCGCGGGTGTGACAGAGCAGCTCCCCGAGAAGATGACCCGCGACGAGCTGCGGGGGCTGTTCCTCTTCGAGAAGCTCGACGACACCCAGCTCGACTGGCTCGCCGAGCACGGCGACGTCGTGGCGTTCTCCGCCGGCGAGACCGTCTGCCGCGAGGGCGAGCCGGCCAGCTGCTTCTGGGTGCTGCTCACCGGCGAGCTGGCGATGCTGCAGACGATGCGCGGCGACGAGGTCGAGACCACGCGCACGTCGCAGCGCGGCGCCTACGGCGGCTCGACCCAGGCCTACATCCCCGACGCCGAGCAGACCTACAAGCACACGCTGCGGGCCACCAGGGACGCGACGTTCCTCGCCCTGCCCGCCGCCGAGTGGGCCGAGGCGCTGCGGAACTGGTTCCCGCTGCCGATCCACCTGCTCGAGGGTCTCGTCGTCGGCATGCGCCGCACGTCGACCATCCAGAGCGAGCGCGAGCGCCTGCTCGCCCTCGGCTCGCTGTCCGCGGGCCTGACCCACGAGCTGAACAACCCGGCGGCCGCCGCGCAGCGCGCCACCGAGTCGCTGCGCAGCCGCGTGGCCGGCATGCGCCACAAGCTGGGCCTGCTCGCCTGCGGCAAGCTCGACGGCCCGACCGTGGCGCAGCTGGTCGAGCTGCAGGAGGACGCCGTCAACCGCGCCGAGACCGCGCCGGACCTCTCCGCGCTCGAGGCCTCGGACGCCGAGGACGAGCTGGGCGACTGGCTCGACGAGCGCGGCGTGGGCGGCGCCTGGGACCTCGCGCCGGTGCTCGTCGCCGGCGGCCTGGACGCCGAGTGGCTGGACAAGGTCGAGCGCGCCGTGCCCGAGGGCTCCATCGAGGCGGCGGTGCGCTGGATCGCCTATGCGGTCGAGACCGAGACGCTCATGGGCGAGATCACCGACGCCACCACGCGCATCGGCAACCTGGTCGGGGCCGCCCGCCAGTACTCGCAGCTCGACCGCGCGCCGTTCCAGGAGGTCGACCTGCGCGACCTGCTGAAGTCGACGATGGTGATGATGAGCCGGAAGTTCGAGGGCATCCAGGTCGTCAAGGACCTCGACCCCGACCTGCCGAAGATCCCGGCCTACGCCGCCGAGCTCAACCAGGTGTGGACCAACATCATCGACAACGCCCTGGGCGCCATGCACGCCCACGGCGACGGCACCGGGACGCTGACGATCCGCACCCGCCGCGACGGCCCGCACGCGATCGTCGAGATCGGCGACACCGGCCCCGGCATCCCCGACGACGTGCGTCCGCGCATCTTCGAGCCGTTCTTCACCACCAAGGACGTCGGCGAGGGCACGGGCCTCGGTCTGGACATCTCCTGGCGCATCGTGGTCAAGAAGCACCACGGCGACATCCGCGTGCACACCGGCCCGGGCGGCACCACGTTCGAGATCTGCCTGCCGCTCGAGGGCCCGGCCCGCGAGGACGTCCCCGAGGGCGACGAAGAAGATTAGTTACACGAGCTAACTATCAGGGCACTCCTCCTCCGTCACCGTCGACGGGGAGGTCGTGGCCATGTGTGGCATCGCGAGAGCCGTGGACCTGGCGCGTGGGGTGGACCGCGCCGAGGTCGATCCGATGGTCGCGACGATGAGCTGCCGGGGGCCGGACGACGAGGGCCTGTGGCTGTCCGGGGGTGACCACGGCCGGGCGGCCTTGGGACACCGCCGGCTCGCGGTGGTCGACGTGCCGGGCGGGCACCAGCCGATGACGATCGAGCGCGGCGGCGAGACGCTGCTGACGCTGGTGTTCTCCGGCGAGGTCTACAACTTCCGCGAGCTGCGCCGCGAGCTCGAGGGCCGCGGCCACACGTTCCGCACCGCGGCGGACACCGAGGTCGTGCTGGTCGGCTGGCTCGAGTGGGGCACCGAGGTCGTCGAGCGCCTCAACGGCATGTTCGCCTTCGCGATGTGGGACACCCGGCGCGAGGAGCTCTTCCTCGTGCGCGACCGCATGGGCGTCAAGCCGCTGTACTACTACCCGACGCCGGACGGCGCGCTGTTCGGTTCCGAGCCCAAGGCGATCCTCGCCCACCCGCGCAGCGAGGCCGTGCTCGACCTGGACGGGATGCGCGAGCTCCTGGCGCAGTCAAGACGCCCGGGCACGGCATCTACCGCGGGATGTCCGAGGTGCGCCCCGGCTCGTGGGTGCGGGTGGGCCGCGAGGGCATCGACGTCCACCGGTACTGGCAGCTCGAGGCCCTCGAGCACACCGACGACCAGGAGACGACGGTCGCGCACGTCCGCGAGCTGCTCGACGACATCGTCGACCGCCAGCTCATCGCCGACGTGCCGCTGTGCGCGCTGCTGTCCGGCGGCCTGGACTCCTCGGCGATCACCGCGCTCGCGGCCCGGAAGCTGCGCGCCCGGGACGCCGGCCCGGTGCGGTCGTTCTCGGTGGACTTCGTCGGCTACGAGGACGCGTTCTCCGCCGACCCGATGCGCGACACCCCCGACGGGCCCTACGTCCGCGAGCTCGCCGAGCACGTGGCCGCCGACCACGCCGCGATCACGCTGTCCAACGACGATCTGACGGACCCCGACGCCCGCGCCGCCGTGCTCGCCGCCCGCGACGTGCCCGTGTCGATCGGCGACATGGACACCTCGCTCTACCTGCTGTTCAAGGCGATCCGGGGACGCTCCACCGTGGCGCTGTCCGGCGAGTCGGCCGACGAGGTGTTCGGCGGCTACCGCTGGTTCCACGACGCCGACGCCGTCAACGCCGACACGTTCCCGTGGATGGCGGCAGCGCGGACCGGGCCGCTGGACCTCTCGACCTCGCACTTCGCGCCCGACCTGCGCGACCAGCTCCACCTGGGTGACTACGTCGACGCCTCGTACCGCGACGCGCTGGCCGAGGTGCCGCACGTCGAGGAAGACGCAGCGACGCGGAGCTCGACCCGTGGCGACGGGGTGGGCGCGCAGGAGCGGCGGATGCGCGAGGTCTGCTACCTGCACCTGACGCGGTTCGTCCAGATCCTGCTCGACCGCAAGGACCGCATGAGCATGGCCAGCGGGCTCGAGGTGCGCGTGCCGTTCTGCGACCACCGGCTCGTGCAGTACGTGTTCAACACCCCGTGGGCGCTCAAGACCTTCGACGGCCGGGAGAAGAGCCTCCTGCGCGCGGCGACCCGCGACCTGCTGCCGGCCTCGATCGTCGACCGGGTCAAGAGCCCGTACCCGTCGACGCAGGACCCGGGCTACGAGAAGGCGCTGCGGACCTCGATCGCGGACCTGGTGTCCGACCCCGACGCCCCCGTGCGCGACCTCCTCGACGTCGACGCGATGCGCACCGCGATCGACGCCCCGCAGGACGGCCCGAGCATCGACACCGACCGCGCGAAGCTGGAGTCGGTGCTCCAGATCGACGCGTGGCTGCGCCGCTACCGCCCGACGCTGGCGCTGTAGCCGGCCGGGTCCCCCGCCCTCAGTGGGTCGCGGCCCCGATGAGCCTGCTGCCGAGGCCGCGGCTCACCGCGGGCAGCCGTGCCGCGTGCAGGACGGTCCGCCGCACCCAGAGGTCCCGGCGGTGGCGGGGCACGAAGGCGCCGGCGGCCCGCCGGCCCGACCGCTGCACGGGTTCGACCACGGCCCGCCAGGCGCGTTCGTGCTCGTCGAGGGCGGTGTCGAGGTCGTCGTGGGCCGCGACGTGGTCGGCCAGGGACACCCCGCCCGCGATCGCGAGCGACGCGCCCTGGCCGGCGAGCAGCGACACGGCGTGCGCGGCGTCGCCCGCGAGCAGCACCCGCCCGTGCACCCACCGCGGTACGACCGCCTGCGCGACGACGTCCTGCCAGGGGGCGTCGGGCACCCGGTCGGCGACCGCGGCGGCCCACGGGCCGTGGCGGCGCAGCTCGTCGACGACCGCCCGCCGGGGGTCGTCGGGGAGCGGGGTGCCCCCGGGGCACACCACGAAGACCGAGACCCGCTCGCGGTCGACGGCGAAGATCCCGACCTGTCCGCCCACCACGTCGGTGAGGAGCACCTCGTCGCCGAGCCGGGCGGCGAGGTCGGGGTGGGTGCAGATGAAGGCGGCGGTCCGGAACCCCAGCGGGCGCAGCAGCGACGCCTCGCCGCCGACCACGAGCCGTCGCACCCCGGAGTGCAGGCCGTCGGCGGCCACCAGGAGGTCGCCGGTGACGACGGCACCGTCGTCGAGGGTCACCGCGACCGGGGCGCCGGGGTCCGCCCGCTGCTCCACGGCGACGACCGTGCGCCCGTGGCGGACCTCGACCGCCGGCGGCAGCGCCTCGCGCAGCGCCTCCTCGATCTCGGGGCGCAGGATCGAGAAGTACCGCCCGCCGGCGACCGGGGCGAGTGCCGCGAGCGGCAGCCGCCCGGTCGTGCGTCCGCCGGCGTCGACGTACCGGGCCGCGGCGTAGACCCGGCCGCGGCGGCGCAGCGCGGCCAGCACGCCGAGGCGCTCCGCGGCCTCCCACCCCGGCCCGAAGAAGTCGATCATGTACCCGCCCCGCCGTGGGGCGGGCGCGACCTCGACCACCGTCACGCGCCACCCGAGCCCGGCGAGCGCGGTCGCCGTCGCGAGCCCGGCGATGCCGCCACCGCTGATCACGGCGTGCACGACCCACCTCCCGACGTCGTGAGGGTCTCGAACAGCGCGTCGACGCGGGTCAGGGACAGCTCCGGGTCGAGGGCGCGGTGCAGCGCGATCCCGTCGAGGACCGCGGTGAGCAGGGCGGCGACGTCGCCCGCGACCGCGCTCACCACGCCCCGGCCGACCAGCCATCCCGCGAGCCGCCGGCGGAAGTCGGCCACCGCGCGGCGCAGGGCATCGGCGAGCGCGGGGTCGCGGGAGGCGGCGAGGTGGGTCTCGGCCATGAGCAGGTGCAGCGGGTCGGAGGAGTCGACGTGCGCGACGGACTCCCGCAGCATCGCGAGCCCCGCGCGCAGATCCGGCGCGTCCTCCAGGGCGTCGAGGCCCTGCCCGGTCAGGGTCGTGATGCGGAGGAGCGCGGCCTCGGCGAGCAGCTCCTGCTGGGAGGCGAAGTGGTAGTGCACCAGCCCGGGGCGGACGCCCGCCCGCTCCGCGACCGCGCGGGTGCTCACGCGGCCCCAGCCCAGCTCGGCGACGAGGTCGGCGGCGGCGTCGAGCACCGCGGCCCGCGTGCTCCGTCCCCGGTCGTTGCCCACCCCCTCGTCGTACCACGACTTGGACGATCGTCCAATACCCGGAGCAAGGGGCGCCCCCCGGTCACCGTGGGGCAGCACGGCGACCGGGGGACGCGAGACCCCCTGCGGCCGGGCGCGGGCGGTCGCAGGGGGGACCGGGTCGTCCCCAGCGGGACGGCTCGGGGGTCAGCGGCTCCGTCGGCGTCGACGTCGCCCGGCGGGACCGCCGGTCGGACGACCCGCGGCGACTCCGGAGCGAACAGCGGCGACAACGACACCAGTCCAACGAGCGACGTCGTCCGGGCGATACGCACTCTCGCTGTCCTGCCCGCGATTCGCGCCCAACGGTGGTCCGGTTCACCGAAGCGGGGGACATGACGAGTGTGACGCACGTCTCACCGATCGATCACGGCTGCTCGGGAGGGGTGACGCGCGACCCGGCGCCGCGCCGCGCCGGTGGGACACTGGAGGACGTGCAGACCGCCCACGGACCGGACCGCGGTGCCGGCCGCAGCGCGCCGGAGCTCGACCCGCCGACGGATCCCGTCCTCCGGCCGGTACCCGCCCTGCCCGCGGCCGACGAGGACGCCCCGCGCCGGCCCGGTGTGGTGCCGGGTGCCACGCCCACCGGCTTCGTCGACGACCCCGAGAAGCGCGCCCGCCTGCGCCGCATGAAGGCCGTCGCGCTCGGCTTCCTGCTCGGCGCCGCGGTCGTGTGGGTGGTGTTCCTGCTCTGGGAGAACAACGGGGGACCGGCGTTCACCGGCTACGTGCGCGCCGCCGCCGAGGCCGGGATGGTCGGCGGGCTCGCCGACTGGTTCGCGGTCACCGCACTCTTCCGCCACCCGCTGGGCATCAAGATCCCGCACACCGCGCTGATCCCGCGCAAGAAGGACCAGCTCGGCGCGAGCCTGTCCGGGTTCGTCGGCGAGAACTTCCTGGCGCCCAGGGTGGTCGGCGAGAAGCTGCGGGCCGCGCAGATCTCCGCCCGCCTCGGCGGCTGGCTCGCCACGCCGGGCAACGCGGAGCGGGTCACCGCCGAGCTCGCCACCGTCGTGCGCGGCGCGGTGACGGTGCTGCGCGACGACGAGATCCAGGCCGTGGTCGACCAGGCCGTGACGCGACGGGTCGTCGCGCAGCCCTGGGGCCCGCCGCTGGGCCGGCTGCTGGCGGGCGTGCTCGCCGACGGCTCCCACCGCCGGCTCGTCGACCTCATCTGCGACCGCGCCTACGACTGGGTGCGCAACAACCACGAGACCGTCATGGCGCTGGTCAGCAAGCAGGCGCCGAGCTGGTCGCCGCGGTTCGTCGACGGGATCATCGCCGACCGTCTCTACGCGGAGGCGCTGTCGTTCGCCTGGGCGGTGAAGGCCGACCAGGAGCACCCGCTGCGCAAGGCCATCGACCGGTTCCTCGTCTCGTTCGCCGGCGACCTGCAGGACGACCCCGACACCGGCGAACGGGTCGAGGCCATCAAGCAGCAGCTGCTCGAGCACCCCGATGTCCAGGCCCTCATCTCGCGGGCGTGGGCCACCGGCAAGGCGATGCTGCTCGACGCCGCCGAGGACCCGTCCTCGCAGCTGCGCCTGCGGTTCACCGACGGCATCGCCCGCTTCGGCGAGCGCCTCGACACCGAGCAGGACCTCCGCGACAAGATCGACGGCTGGATCGTGGACGCCGCCTCGTACGTCGTCGGCAACTACTCCAAGGAGATCTCCACGCTGATCTCCGACACGGTGTCGCGCTGGGACGGCCACGAGACCTCGCGCAAGGTCGAGCTGCAGGTCGGGCGCGACCTCCAGTTCATCCGCATCAACGGCACCCTGGTCGGCGCCCTCGCGGGGCTGATCATCTACTCGGTCGGCGAGCTGCTGGTCTAGATCCAGAGCACGGCGCCGAGGGCGAGGCCGAGGCCGGCGGCGCCGAGACCCGCGAGGGTCGAGGCGACGACGTTCATCACGCTCGTCGTGCGGGCGCGCTCGTCGGCGAGGCGGACGGTCTCGTAGGCGAGCGTCGACCAGGTCGAGAGGCTCCCGCAGAAGCCCACGCCCACCGCCAGCACCGCGGCGTGCGGGGCGGGGCCGCCGAGCACGAGGCCCAGCACGAACGACGCGACGACGTTGACGCCGAACGTCCCCCACGGGAAGCCGGTGCCGTGCGTGGACTGCAGCCACCGGTCCGTGAGGTACCGGGTGGGGGCGCCGAGGGCGGCGCCGAGGGCGACGAGCAGGACGGTCATCGCGCGACCCGCCGGGTCACGGCCATCGCGAGGGCGCACGCGCCCACGGCGCCGAGGATCGTGACCCCCAGGGAGGCGAGCGCGGTCGCCCGGTGACCACTCCCGAGGAGGGTCTGGGCGTCGACGGCGAACGTCGAGAACGTGGTGAAACCGCCGAGGACGCCGGTGCCGAGGAACGGGCGCACGAGCGGGTGCGCCGCACGGACCTCGGTGATCACCACGACCAGCACGCCCATCAGCAGGCTGCCCAGCACGTTGATGCCGACGGTGGCCCACGGGAACCCACCGGGGGCGGTCGGCAGGAGCACGCCCACCGCCCAGCGCGCGAGCGAGCCGAGGACGCCGCCGGCGGCGACCGCGGCGACCGCCCGTCCCTGGCCGCGCAGGACCGCGGCGCCGGGCGGGCGGCCGGCGACGACGTCCTCGGCGTCGGGGTCGGCGTCGGGGTCGGGGGGCTCTCGGTCGATCATCGTCGTTCCTCCTGGGCACGCGCGTCGTCGCGGGTCCAGGGACCGTTGGCGCACCGGTGCGCGGTTGTCGGCGGGCCCCACCGCCATCGCCCGAGAGCCTAGCTCCGTCGCCCGTCCGTGTGTGTGACAGCCCACGTGACCAGCGCAAGCAGAATGCTTGCATCAGCTAGCACTCGTGTTAGCGTGGGTGTCAGCGAGATCGGAGGAGGTGGTTCCCGGTGGCAGGCGACGGGGTCGAGAAGATCGGCCAGGCCGTCGACGACATCGGGGGCTACATCCGCCGGCAGCGCGAGGGCGCGGAGGTCTCCCTCCGTCAGCTCGCGAAGGTCGCGGGGATCAGCAATCCCTACCTGAGCCAGATCGAGCGCGGACTGCGCAAGCCGTCCGCCGAGATCCTGGCCCAGATCGCGACCGGCCTGCGGATCTCCGCCGAGGCGCTGTACGTCCGCGCCGGGATTCTCGAACCCAGGGAGTCCTCGCCGGTGCTGGACGCCGTGGCGGCCGACCCGGACCTGTCCGAGCGCCAGAAGCAGGTGCTCCACGACATCTACGAGTCCTTCCGCCGCGGCAACGCCGCCGACGACGCCGGCAGTGACTCCGGCAGTGACGCCGGCAGTGCCGTGGCTGCGGCCGTCGAGACCGTCGTCGGGCCCAGCGCCGCGACCGAGGACGACAGCACGAACGACCACCGACCCAGGAGTGGAGAAGACCATGCCGGTCACCTTCCCGACCAAGTTCGACGTCCGTGAGGCCCGCGACCAGGCCAACAAGGTGGTCTCCGAGGCCATCGACCCGCTGCGCCACCCGGCGCTCGCCGTGCTCGGGCTCGGCGACGTGGCCGTCGCGTCCGCCCGTGAGGCCGTGAGCCGCGTGCAGGCCGGCGCCACCGAGGTGCAGGCCCGCGTCGAGGACCTCCCGGCCGAGCTGCAGGAGCTGCGCTCCAAGCTGACAACCGAGGACTTCCGCCGCCTGGTGGACAGCTACCTCGCCGCCGTCCGCAGCGTCTACACCGACCTCGTCAGGCGCGGCGAGTCGACCTACAAGGACATCAAGGCGCAGCCGCAGGTCAAGCAGGCGCTCGACACCGTCGACCAGGTCTCGACCGAGATCGAGGGTCGCCTCGAGGACGCCGTCGAGGGCGTCCGGGTCCGCGGCGAGGACGTCCTCGCCGGGGTCACCAAGCAGACCCGTTCGGTCGGCGAGCGCGCCGCCCGCGCGACCCAGCGCGTGGCCGCCGAGGCCGCCGAGACGGTGGCCGAGGCCGGGTCGGAGCTCTCCGAGGACATCAAGGAGGCCGGCGACGAGCTGGCGTCCGAGACCCGGAGCGCCACCCGCAAGGCCGCGGCCCGCACGGCCCCGAAGAAGCAGGGCCCGAAGAACGCGCCGAAGTCCGCGGCCACCGCGACCGCGGACGCCACGAAGGCCCCGAAGAGCTGATCACCGGTCACCCCGGCATGACGCTGTGGTGACAGCACTGCTCCGTACGGCCCCGGGACGCTCCGCCGTCCCGGGGCCGTCGCGCGTCGGGGGTCGACCGCGCGCCTGTCGCCCCTCCGAGGAGGGCACGTATCGTGGTGGCGTGTCGGTCCTCTACAACCTCGACGGCTACGTGCTGCTGGTGCTGTGGCTGCTGGGGATCCCGGTGGGCCTCTACGCGTTCGTGCACGCCCTGATGCAGCGCTCCGACGCCTTCACCGCCGCCGACAAGCTGACCAAACCGGTCTGGTGCGCGATCACCGGTGTCGGCCTCGCGATCCTCGCGATCTCCACGAGCGGCCCCTACAGCTTCCTCTGGCTCGTCGGCATCATCGCGGTGCTGATCTACATCGTCGACGTGCGCCCGCGCGTCGTCGAGATCCAGCAGGGCCCGCGCTGGTGACGGCGGCCGCCGACGCGGCCCGCGCGATCGCGGGGTCGCTGACGCCCGAGCCCGCCCTCGACCGGCCCGATCTCCTCGCCGCCCCCGTCGTCGACGCCCTGCGCGCCCTGCCCGCCGGTCTCGCCGCCGACTGCCTGGTCGCCGCGATCGACCCCGGGCTCGCCGACACGGCCGCCTTCTGCGAGGCCTACGGCTCGCCGCCGGAGGCGTCGGCGAACTGCGTGGTGGTCGCCGGCTCGCGCTCCGGCGAGCGCCGGTTCGCCGCCAGCATCGTGCTCGCCACCACGCGCGCCGACGTCAACAACGTCGTGCGCCGGCGCCTCGACGTCCGCAAGGCCTCGTTCGCGCCGATGGACGAGGCTGTGGAGCTGACCGGCATGGCCTACGGCGGGATCACCCCGTTCGGCCTGCCGGTGGGGTGGCCGGTGCTCGTCGACGCCGCCGTGGCCGCGACCCCCGCCGTGGTGGTCGGCAGCGGGCTGCGCGAGAGCAAGCTGCTCGTGCCCGGCGCCGTGCTGGGCGAGCTGCGCGCCGCCGAGGTCGTCGAGGACCTGGGCCGCTGAGGGGGCGCAGGGAGGGGTCTACCGCCCGCCCTCGACCCGCGCCCGCCAGAGCGCCGAGATCGACGCGCCCGGCTGGTCGTAGACGGGGTTGTTCGCGGTGGTCGGGAAGGCGAGGTTCGACCCGGGCGCCGAGCTGAACGGGTGCCGGGCGACCTCGACGTCGTTGAGCGTGACGACGATCGTGCCGGTGGTCGCGATGGTGCCGCTGTTGACCAGGCGCACCGTGACCGTGCAGGTCGGGGTCCGGCAGGTGCTCTCGCCGCCCTCGACGCTCAGCGCGAGACGCGGGCGCTCGGTGATCGCGACGATGTAGCTCTTCATCGTCGGCGCCTGGCCCGACAGGTCCGCCACGGTGCGCAGGGCCGCCGGCGCGGCCCGGTCGACGGCGACCGGCGAGGTCCGGCCCGTGCCGAACCCGGGCAGGTCGAACGCCACGAGCGTCGGGGGCTCGTCGTCGACGACGGTGACGCTGCGGCCGTCGCTACCGGGGGTGAGCACCCGGGCGTCGCGGCCGCCGACGACCACCTCGTCCCGCTCCCCGACGTCGGGCGCCGAGAGCCGGTCGGCGAGCGCGCTCGGCGGCTGCACCCAGGACGTGAGCCCGCGCGGCAGCACGGTGAAGGCGTCGGAGAGCCACTGGTCGGTCAGCCGGTCGGCGAGCTCCGGGCGGGGCGCGGCGCCCTCCCACCAGGCGCGGTCGGCGCGGATCGCCTGCTCGCGGCCCGCCAGGACGAACTCCGCCCGCCCGCCGCCGTCGCGGACGATGGTGCCGGCCGCGTTGCCGGTGCGGTCGACGGTGATCTCGAGGTTCGCCTGGGCGCCGGCGGCGTCGGGGAAGCGTCCCCGGTAGGTGGCGCCCTCCCAGCCGCGGACGTCGGCCACCGACGCCGCGAGCGTCTCCGACGGCGCGGGCTGGCGGGTGACGAGCAGGACCACCGTGGTCGCGAGCAGGAGCAGCACGACGGCCACCGCGATCCCGATGACCAGGCCCTTCCGGCGCGGGCCCGAGCCGCCCGCCCCCGGCGGCGGTCCGAACGGGCCGGTGTAGCCGTAGGGACCGCCCGGCCCACCCGGTCCGCCCTGTCCCGGCGGCGGCCCGTACCCGGGCGGCGGGTAGCCGGGCTGGGGCTGGCCGGTCTGGGAATGGCCGGGTCCGCCCGCGCCGGGAAAGGCCGCCGTGCCCCACGGGCCCTGCCCGGTGCCCGCTGCGCCCGGCGCGGCGCCCCACGGCGAGGCGGGTGTGCCCGTGGCAGCGCCGGGCTGCCAGGGGCCGGGCGTCTGCCCGGTCGGCACGTCGTACCGCTGGGTGCCGGCCGCCCCGCCCAGGGTGTCGCGGTTCGCCTGCGGGATGCCCTCGGGCGGGGTGGCGGTGTCCGAGGTGTCGACGTCCGAGGTGGCGACGCTCTCGGTGCTCGCCGACGACGCCGTCGGGTGCACCGCGGTCGCGCCCTCACCCTCCGCCGCGGCGGACGAGTCGGACCCTGCGGAGGATTCGCCCGGCGGAGCGTGCTCCGTGGCGGAGGTGCGGTGCACCTGCGTGGCGGAGGAGTCGGGTTCCGTGCCCGGGTGCTGGTCGTCGCGCCGGCTCTCGTCGTCGCCCGCCAAGGCTGCCCCCATGACCCCGTCGTGCCCGCACCGACACCACCTGTGCGCGCACGGTAGCCCGAACGCGGGCCGCAGAGGAGACATCCGGCGCAGAAAAGAACGATCTCGGTCTGCGCCGGGTGCTACGCCGGACGCGCCTAGCGGAAGACGACCGTCCGGCCCGCGTGGACCTGCACGCGATCCTCGAGGTGGGCCCGCAGGCCTCGGGCCAGCACGAGCTTCTCGACGTCGCGACCCTGGCGGATCATGTCCTCCGGGGTGTCGGCGTGATCCACGCGGCTGACGTCCTGCTCGATGATCGGCCCGGCGTCGAGGTCCGGGGTCACGTAGTGGCAGGTCGCGCCGACGAGCTTGACGCCGCGGGCGTGCGCCTGGTGGTACGGCCGCGCGCCGGCGAACGAGGGCAGGAAGCTGTGGTGGATGTTGATCGCTCGGCCCGCCCAGCGCTCGCACAGCGCGGGCGTCAGGACCTGCATGAACCGGGCCAGCACGATCGCCGCCGGGTCGTGTTCGTCGACGATGTCGGCGACCTGGGCGAACGCGCGGTCGCGGCCGCTGCGCTGCTCGTCGTCGTCGGCCCGCGCGGGGAACGGGACGTGGTGGAACGGGACGCCGTGGGCGGCGGCGACCGGGCGCAGCACCTCGTGGTTGCCGACGACGGCGCGCACGTCCATGTCCAGCTCGCCGCCCCAGACGCGGCCCAGCAGGTCGTGCAGGCAGTGCGACTCCCTGCTGACGAGCAGCACCACCCGCGGGGACTCGGCGGTGTCGCGGACCCGCCAGGTCACCGGCTCGCCCCCGGGCCCCTCGAGCTCGGCGGCCACCTGCCCGATCACCGCGCGCAGCATGTCGGCCCCGCCGGGGACGGTCGCCCCGTCGATCACCTGGCGGGTGGAGAACCAGCCCGCGGCGGTGTCGGCGTGGTAGGCGGCCTCGGTGATCGAGGCGCCGATCCCGGCGAGCCGGCCGGTGATGGCGGCGACGATCCCGGTGCGGTCCGGGCAGCTCAGCGTGATGACCAGCCGACGGGTCACGCCCCACCCCGGCCGAGGCGGCGCCGGGTGAACGCGTCCTCGGCCTCGAGCAGCGCGCCCACCTGCTCGACGACCACGCCCTCGATCTTGCCGCCGACCATCGGCACGCTGACCGTCGCCTGTCCGTCGATCTCGGTGACCGCGCCGTCGCCGTTGTCGGACAGCCGCTGGGTGCCCGACATCGTTCCGGGCAGGCCCCGCACGGTCACCTCGAACGTGCCGTCGTAGCCGCCCCCGTCGCGGGGCGTCCAGGTCTCGTGGCGGTCGAGCACGAGGTCGTCGCCGGTGAAGCGGCGGACCACCGAGGGCAGGAACTCGACGGGCACCGCGTGGCGCAGCCGCAGCCGGGCCCCGGAGTCGTCGACGGCGTGCTCGAGCAGCGCCGGGTCGTTCCCGCCGAGCTCGGCGAGGCGCTCGCGCAGGTGGTCGGCGTCGACCAGCTCCGCGTACACCTCCTCGGCGGGGGCGTCCCAGGTGGCGCGGTGGGTGATGCGGCGTGACACGGGCGGGAGGTTACCGTCGGACGGCGTGACACCTGGTCCGACGGCAGGCACGACCCTCGACACCGCGCTGCTCGCCCCCCACACGACCCTCGGGCTCGGCGGCCCGGCCCGCCGGCTGGTGCGCGCCACGACGGCCGACGAGGTCGTCGCGCGCGCCCGCGCCGCCGACGGGGCGGGCGAGCCGTTGCTGCTGGTCGGGGGCGGGTCCAACCTCGTCGTCGGCGACGCCGGGTGGCCCGGGACGGCCCTGCTGCTCGACCACCGCGGGCACGAGATCGTGGCGCGCGACGGCGACGCGGTCGTGCTGCACGTCGAGGCGGGGCACGACTTGGACGCCCTCGTCGCCGACACCGTCGCGGCGGGGCTGGGCGGGCTCGAGTGCCTCTCGGGCATCCCCGGGCGGACCGGCGCGACCCCGGTGCAGAACGTCGGCGCGTACGGCGTCGAGGTCGCCGACCTGCTCGTCGGCGCCGACCTCTACGCGCGCCGCACCGGTCGGCGCGGGCCCGTGGCGGCCGCGGAGCTCGAGCTGGGCTACCGCACGAGCAGGCTCAAGGGCGACCGCAACGTCGACGGCGAGGTCGTGCTGGGCGTGCGGTTCCGCCTGACCACCGACGGGCTCTCCGCGCCGATCCGCTACGCCGAGCTGGCCCGCGCGCTCGACGTCGAGCCGGGCGCGCGGGTGCCGGTGGCCGCGGCGCGCGAGGCCGTGCTGGGACTGCGGCGCGCCAAGGGCATGGTCATCGACCCGGACGACCCCGACTCCCGCAGCGCCGGGTCGTTCTTCATGAACCCGGTGGTCGACCCGGGGACCGCCGCGCGGGTGGAGGCGCGGGCGCAGGAGCGCGGTCAGGTCCCCGTCACCGCGTGGCCGCAGCCCGACGGGCGGGTCAAGCTCTCCGCCGCGGCCCTCATCGAGCGCGCGGGCATCCCGCGCGGCCACCCCGGCGAGCACTCCCCGGTCCGCGTGTCGACCAAGCACACGCTCGCGCTGACCCACCGCGGCGGCGGGACCACCGACGACCTGCTCGCCCTCGCCCGCGACGTCCGCGACCACGTGGACGGCGCCTTCGGCATCGTGTTGCGCCCCGAGCCCGTGCTGGTGTCCTGCGCGTTGTGACCCGCGTCCGGTGGGCTACGGCGCGGTCGCGCCGTGGGCCCGGAGCGTGGCGGCGACGACGCCCGCGGTCCGGGAGCTGCCGGCCTCGGGCCGCTGCGCGAGCGCGGTGACCACGAGGTCCGGCGAGTCGGCCGGAGCCACGGCGGTCATCCAGTCGTCCACGCCGCCGCCCGGGACCGAGGGGTCCTCGGCGGTGCCCGACTTCGCCGCCACCGGGATGCCGGCGCCGGCGAGCGCCCGGCCGGTCCCGGAGGTCACGACCGCCCGCATCCCGTCGCGGACCGGTCCGAGTCGGTCGGCGAACGGCAGCGGGGTCGGCGCCGGGTGCGGGAGGGCGGTCGCCCCCGGACCGGTGCCCACCGCCATCCCGACGTACGGCGTGACCAGCGCGCCGGTGGCGACCGCGGCTGTCCACCGCGCGGTCTGGAGCGGGGTCGCCAGGATCGGCCCCTGCCCGATGCCGAGGATCACGGTCGAGCCCGGGTACCAGGTACCGCCGGCTGCCGTGACGCTCGCGGGTGTGCCGAGGTAGCCGGGGCTCTCACCGGGCAGGTCGATGCCGGTGGGACGCCCGACGCCGAGGGCGCGGGCGGTGTCGATCATGGCGTCCGGCCCCAGCCCGAGCGCGAGCTTGTAGAAGTAGACGTCGTTCGACCAGGCGATGGCGTCCACCATGTCCTGCGGGGGCAGCACCCGCCAGTTGCCGAACGTGTGGCTCCCGTAGGTGAAGCTCCCGCCGGTCGGGACGACCCGGTCCGGGGGGAAGACCGGGTGCACCATGTTCGCCGTGGCGTTGACCAGCTTGTAGGTGGAGCCCGGTGGCAGGGCCGAGGCGATGGCGTGGTTGATCGTCGGGGTGCCGGGTGCCCGCGACGTGGCCCGCAGGGCGTCGGCGTCGAGCGGCGGCCCGTACAGGGCGTTGTCATGGCTGGGCCAGCTGGCCAGGGCGAGCACGGCGCCGCTGCGGGGATCCATCGCCACCGCGCCGCCGACCGCGCCCCGGGCGCTCCCGGCGAGGGAGGCGGCGACGTCCGCCACCAGGCGCCGCTGCACCCCGAGGTCGATGGTCAGGGTGAGCATCGCCCCGGGCACCGGGTCCCGCCGCATGGCCGCGCCGACGGGGCGCCCGCCCGGATCGACCCAGTAGCACTGCTCGCCGGGCACCCCGCGCAGGACGGCGTCGTAGCTCTGCTCGACGCCCGCGCGGCCCGTCGTGCCCCGGGGATCGAGGTCGGGGTGCCACGCGGTCTGCGTCGGGGTCGCGAGCCCGACCCAGCCGAGCACCGGGGCGAGCACCGGGCCGGTGGGGTAGGAGCGCCGGGGTGCCGGCACGACGACGACGCCCGGCAGCCCGGCCCGGGCCACGGTGTCGCCGACCGGCCCGGACACCGTCCCGGCGTCGAGCCCCACGACGGTGTCGGGTGCCGGGTCCACCAGCGCGTGGAGCTCGGCAGGCGGGCGACCGAGCAGTGCGGCGAGCCGGTCGACGGCCGCCGGTTCATCACGCAGCAGCGCCGGGGCGACGCGGACGCCGCGATCCCCGGCGTCGGCCGCGAGGAGCGCGCCGTGCCGGTCCACCACGCTCCCGCGCGGCGCCGGGATCGTGACGCACCGCGTCATCTGGTCGACGCTCGCCGCGGCCGCCACCGGGTCGCGCACCACCCCCGCACCGAACGAGGCGAAGGCGACGAGCACGACGGTCAGCGCCGCCACCGTGGTGCGGGCCAGCCGCGGACGGCCTCGAGCGGCGGGCGTCCAGAGCGGCCGGCGCGCGCCGTCGCGGCGGGCGCTGAGGGCGAGGCCGAGCGCCGCGAGGTGCACCACGGTCGCGGTGCCGCCGCCCGAGAGGACGGGGAAGGGCACCCCGGCGACCGGCAGCAGCCCCAGGTTGCCGCCGGTCGAGACGACGAGCTCGACGCTGAGCAGGACGGCGAAGCCCGCGCACAGCAGGCGTCCGGTGGCGCTGCGCGGTGCCCGCGCCCCCAGCGCGCACCGCCACACGATCACGAGCCCGGCGAGCAGCGCGAGCGCCGCCGCGACCGCGCCCCACCCCGAGGCGAGCGAGGCGAGGGCGAGGTCGGTCTGGCGCTCGGGCAGGTAGCGGGCGGCGAGGAGGTGGACCGGGTCGCTCCGGTCGCCCCACCAGCCGCCCCGGGCGATCGCGAGCCGGGCCTGGCGCACGGCCCACCCCGGCCCTTCGGCGGACTGGGAACCGGTGAGGAAGGTCCCGAGTCGGGCGACCTGGTAGTCGCGCAGGAGCCCGACCGCGAGCGGGGCGGCCACCACCGCCGCCGCGAGCACCGGCAGCAGGTACCGGGTGGGGACCCGGGCGATCACGAGGACGGCGGCCGCGGTGAGGGTCAGCAGCGTGGCCGTGGACAGGTCGG
Organism: Actinomycetospora lutea; assembly: GCF_028737205.1. GTDB lineage: Bacteria > Actinomycetota > Actinomycetes > Mycobacteriales > Pseudonocardiaceae > Actinomycetospora > Actinomycetospora lutea. Next base: position 180,044 of record NZ_JAQZAL010000004.1, read on the forward strand.
GCTGGTCGGCGACGAGCACGATCGGCACGGCCACGAGCGGGAGCGCCACGGCGAAGCGCCGCCACGTGGGGCGGCCCCGGGTGAGCACGGCGGCCAGCACGAGGGGGACGGCGATCTTCGCGAGCTCGGAGGGCTGCAGGGTGATCCCCCCGACCGCGAGCCAGCGCCGGGCGCTGTTCACCTCGCGCCCGACGACGAGCACGGCGAGCAGCAACGCCAGCGTCGTGCCGTAGACCGTCCAGGCCAGCGTCGGCGTGACGGCGAGCCGTCGCGTGGCCAGCAGGAACAGGATCGCGAGACCCAGCGCGCCGGTCACGAGCTTCGTGGTGGTCGCCTCCACGTCGCCCATGGCCGCCAGGTTGGCCGCGCCCAGCACGACCAGCACGACGGCCGCCAGGAGCGCGAGGACGTCGGCCCATGCCGCCCGGGGCGGCTCGGCGCCCCGCTCCTCCCGGGCCCGGACGCGGGCCCGGCGCTGTTCCGCGCGGTCGGCCCGCCCCGGGCGGCCGGGTCGGCGGGCGAGTCGGCGCAGGGCGCGGGGCAGGCGGGGCCGGCGGCGGTCCCGCCCCCAGCCGTCGCCGGCCGTGCAGCGCGCTGCAGGCTCCCCCCAGTCGTCGGTGGTCTCGTCGCTCAGCACGATCCCTCCCCGATCGGGACGGCCGCGGAGGCGGCGCGGGAGGGCCCGTCGGTGACGGCGACGAGGACGAGGGCGCGACCGGGCGGCACGAGGGCGGTCGTGGTCCCGTACGCGGTCCCGGGACTCGTGCCCGTCGCGAGCCGCGCGATCCCCCCGCGGCAGCGGTCGGCGACGACGAGCGTCCACGCCGCCGGCACCGCGTCGGCGCCGGGGCGGCGGTCGACGCCGACGAGGACGGTGCAGGCGGCGCCCGGGTGGCACGGCGGGTCGACCACGCGGAGCCGCACGGCGCCGACGTCCCCGGCCGCCGGCGGCGCGATCACCGGCACCGGGGGCAGCGCCGGGAGCGCGGCGGTGTCGGTCGGGGCCGGTGCGCCGCCCGCGGCGTGGAGGCGCGCGAGGTCGGCCTCGATGCGGTCCCGCAGGAACCCGAGCTCGACGCCGACCACGAGCACGACCGCGGCCACCGCGGCGAGCCACGGCCAGGTCCGGCGCCAGAGTCGGGCGCCCGCGGCGCGGACGTCGCGGGGCGGGCGCGCGGGCGGGAACGACGGCGCGGGCACCAGCCGGTCCGCGGGGACCGCGGGAACGGGGCGCTCGACGTCGGGAGCGGGGGCGGGCGGGCGGGGGCCGGGAGGGCGGCCCGGGGCGGTGGTCACCGTGGCGTCCGGGAGCTCGGTCGGGTCGGAGGGGTCAGGCGGGGTGGGAGCGCGGTGCGGATCGCCCGGCGGCGAGGGTCAGGCCCTCGGCGACGCAGGTCCGCGGCCGCTCGGGCACCTTGACCGGGAAGCCGAGCGCGGCCTCCAGGTCGTCACGCACGTGGGGCGCCAGCGCGCTGCCACCGGCCAGCACGACGCCGCCGGCCAGGAGGTCCGGGACGCCGGCGACGGGGAGCTCCTCGAGGAAGCCGCCGAGCGCGGCCACCGCACGGCGCACGACCGGCGCCACCGCCGCCTCGACCTCGGCGACCTCGACCATGACCACCCGGGGCCGGCCGGTCGCCACGTCCCGACCCTCGGCCGCGAGGGGCTCGCGGGTCGACGAGGCCCCGACCTTCAGCGCGTCGGCGGCCGCCTCGGAGAGGTGCAGGCCGTGGTGCTCGCGCAGGTAGGTCCGCACAGCGGCCGTCATCTCGTCGCCGGCGTGGCGGCAGGAACCGCGGGTGAGCACGGTGCCGCGGCAGAACACCGCGATCTCCGCGGTGCCCGCGCCGACGTCGGCCACGGCCTGGACGCGGGCGTCGGTGAGGTCGAGCCCGCAGCCGAGGGCCGCGGCCAGGGGCGCCGGGAGGAGGTCGACGTGCCCGAGCCCGGCCTCCTCGGCCGACTCGACGAGGGCGCGGCGTTCGAGGGGTGTCGCGTCCACCGGGCAGCTCAGCACGGCGTGCGGGCGCCGGACGCGCCACCGGCTCCGGGACGTGCGCCGCAGGAGCTCGTGCAGGTAGGTCCGGACGAGCGAGAGATCGGTGACCGCTCCGCCACGGACCGGCCGGCCGACCCGCGCGCCGGGGGGTGTCCGCCCCTCGAGCGCCGCGGCCTCGGCCCCGAGGATCAGCTCCCGTCCCCGGCGTGCCGGCCACTCCACGAGCAACGACGGTTCGTCGTGCACCACCCCGTCCTGCGGGTGGCACACCACCGTCGTACCCGTCCCCAGATCGATGCCGATGTCCGCCACCCCGACCCCCCGCGCGCCGCCCCGCGCCGCACCCGCGCCGCCCGGCGGTGATGGACGCTAGGAGCGGTCAGGGGAGTTCGGAAGGGTCGATGTCCCTCCCGGAGGGACCCGAAGGTCCCTCCCCCGCGGCCGCGCGGTGACCGGCCGAACACGCGCACTCGAGGGCGACGGACCCGCCCGCGGCGCCCCGGGGTCGTGGACGTGACCGTCGCGACCGCCGGGCCGTCGCCGGGGGACGAGCGAGCGGCTGTCGCTCCCCCCTGCCACGATGGTGGTGCCGGGGGAGACGAGGGTCGGGGGACGCATGGGTCGGGCGGTGCGCGTCGCGTCGGCGCTGCTGAGCGGGCTGCTGCTGGTGGTGCTCGCGGCCTGCGGGTCGGGCGCACCGGCCGCGCCCCCGGCGCCGCCCCCGCCCGTGCGGGTCGAGGTCCAGCCGGCCGCGAACGCCACCGACGTCGCGCCGCGGGCGGCCGTCGCGGCGACCACCGAGGGCACGTTCTCCGAGGTCACGCTCACGTCGTCGGCCGGCGGCACCGTCGCCGGCACCCTCTCCCCGGACCGGAAGCGGTGGACGCCGAACGGGCCGCTGGGCTACGGCGCCACCTACACCTGGGGTGGCGCGGCCACCGGTCCGGACGGGCGTCCGACGCCGGTGACCGGCTCGTTCACGACGCTCGCACCGGCCGAGACCGTGCGGGCGACACTGAACATCGGCGACGGCCGCGAAGTGGGGGTCGGCGCCCCGATCACGATCCAGTTCTCGGCGCCGGTGGAGGACAAGGCGGCGGTCGAACGGGCGCTGCAGGTGCGCACGTCGGTGCCGACCGAGGGCTCGTGGGCCTGGCTGCCCGACCAGGACGGCGGCTCGCGGGTGCACTGGCGGCCCCGGCAGTACTGGCGGGCGGGCACCCAGGTGGACGTGCGCGCCGATCTGCTCGGCGTGCCGTTCGGCGGCGGTGCGTGGGGGCGCGAGGACCTCACGACGTCGTTCCGCATCGGGCGCGCCCAGATCGTCCGGGCCGACGTCAACAGCTTCCGCCTGGTCGTCGAGCGCGACGGCCAGCAGCTGATGGACGTGCCCGCGAGCTACGGGCTCGACTCCGACCCCGACCGCACGACGCGCTCCGGCATCCACGTCGTCACCGAGAAGTTCGAGAACAAGCGGATGGTCAGCCCACAGTTCGGCTACGACGTCGTCATGGGCTGGGCCGTGCGGATCAGCAACAACGGCGAGTTCATCCACGCCAACCCGGGCTCGGTCGGCTCCCAGGGGTCGAGCAACGTCACGCACGGGTGCGTGAACCTCTCGACGGGCGACGCGCGGACCTTCTTCGACTCGACCCTCTACGGCGACCCCGTGGAGGTCACCGGGTCCGGCGTCGACTACTCCGAGCGCGACGGCGACATCTACGACTGGGCGATCCCCTGGGACCGGTGGCAGGCGATGTCGGCCCTCTAGCCCGAATCTAGCTGCGCCGGTGGAAGCGCATCCCCGTGGCCTGGTCGCGGGGCTTGAGCACGATGGTGTCCAGGTTGACGTGCGAGGGCCTGCTCATCGCGAAGGCGACCACCTCGGCGACGTCCTGCGCAACGAGCGGGGTGATCCCCTCGTACACCTTGGCCGCCCGGGCCTCGTCGCCGTCGAAGCGCACCAGCGCGAACTCGGTCTCCACCGCGCCCGGCGCGATCTCGGTGACGCGCACCGGCTCGCCGAGCAGCTCGCCGCGCAGCGTGCGGTGCAGCGCGCCCTCGGCGTGCTTGGCCGCGGTGTAGCCCGAGCCGCCGTCGTAGACCTCGAGCCCGGCGATCGAGGTGATCGTGACGACGTGCCCGTCGCCGGACGCGATGAGCGAGGGCAGCAGCGCCTTGGTCACGCGCAGGGTGCCGAGGACGTTCGACTCCCACATCCAGCGCCACTTGTCCTCGTCGGCCTCGATCACCTTCTCGGTGCCCTGGGCCCCGCCGGCGTTGTTGACCAGGCCGCGCAGCGGCTGCCCGCCGGCGATCAGCTCGCCCACCGCGGCGGTGAACGCGGCGACGGAGCCGGCGTCGGTGACGTCGAGGGACAGGGCGGTGCCGCCGACCTCGTCGGCGACCTCCTGCAGTCGCTCCACGCGGCGGGCGCCGAGCACGGGGTGCCAGCCGTCGGCCGCGAGGGCCCGCGCGCTGGCCGCGCCGATGCCCGAGCTGGCTCCGGTGACGACGACGAGGGGGCGGTCGGATCCGGGGTTCGGCGTGCTCACGTCCCGCACCCTAGGACGTCCCGGATCACCGTCGGCGCGGCCGGACGACGGCGGCGCACCTAAGCTGACGGCGTGACCCCGGCGGCGACGACGGCGACGGCATCGGCAGCCCGTTCCCAGAACCGGGTCATCCGTCACCAACCGGGACGACCCCGGCGCGTCGCGGTGATCTCGCTGCACACCTCGCCGCTGGCCCAGCCCGGCACGGGTGACGCGGGCGGGATGAACGTCTACGTGGTCGAGACCGCGCGGCGCATGGCCCAGCGCGACGTCCAGGTGGAGATCTTCACGCGCGCGACGTCCTCGGACCTGCCGCCGGTGGCCGAGCTCGCGCCGGGCGTGCTCGTCCGCCACGTCACCGCGGGCCCCTACGGGGGGCTCGGCAAGGAGGACCTGCCGAGCCAGCTGTGCGCGTTCACCGCGGGCGTGCTGCGCGACGAGGCCCGGCACGAACCCGGCTGGTACGACGTCGTACACAGCCACTACTGGCTCTCCGGGCAGGTCGGGTGGCTGGTCCGCGACCGGTGGGGCGTCCCGCTGGTGCACACCGCGCACACCCTCGCCAAGGTCAAGAACGCCGCGCTCGCCGACGGCGACCGCCCCGAGCCGCTGTCGCGGGTGGTCGGCGAGGAGCAGGTCGTGGCGGAGGCCGACCGGCTGGTCACCTCCACGCAGGCCGAGGCCGACGACCTCATCGGTGCCTACGGCGCCGACCCCGACCGGGTGCGCACCATCGCCCCCGGGGTCGACCTGCGCACGTTCACCCCGACCCGCGACCGCGACGAGGCCCGCGCGGCGCTCGGCATCGGGCCCGACGCGGTGACCCTCGCGTTCGTCGGGCGCATCCAGCCGCTCAAGGCCCCCGACGTGCTGCTGCGGGCGGCCGCGACGATGCTCGCCCGCCGCCCGGAGCTGCGCGCGCGGCTGGTCGTGCTCGTCGTCGGCGGTCCCTCGGGCAGCGGGCTGGCCGCGCCGGAGTCGCTCGTGTCGCTGGCCCGCGAGCTGGGTATCGCCGACGTCGTGCGCTTCCTGCCCCCGCGCGGCGGCGACGAGCTCGCGCAGGTCTACCGGGCCGCCGACGTCGTCGCCGTCCCCAGCCACTCCGAGTCGTTCGGCCTCGTCGCGCTCGAGGCCCAGGCGTGCGGGACGCCGGTCGTCGCGGCCGCCGTGGGCGGTCTGCCGACCGCGGTCGCCCACGACCGCTCCGGGCTGCTCGTCGGCGACCACGACCCCGGGCACTGGGCGGACGCCCTGACCCTGGTGGGCCTCGACCAGGGCGAACGCCAGCGCCTCGCGGCCGGCGCGGTCGAGCACGCCGCGATGTTCTCGTGGGACCGCACCGCCGACGCGCTGCTGGCCACCTACGCCGAGGCCTCGCGCTCCCTGGCCCGCGACCGCGCGGCGGGGGTGGCGGTGTGAGCACGCGCGAGTCCTCGCCCGACCTCGACGAGCTGGAGAAGGTGCTGGTCGCTGCGCTCGACGAGCGCGAGCTGACCTACCTGCGCCGCGGGCCGGGGCGGCTGTTCGTCACCCTGCCCGGGACGAAGAAGCTCGCGACGCACTGCTGGCTGGTGCTCACGCCGCACGCGTTGCTGGTCGAGGCGTTCGTCTGCCGGCACGCGGACGAGAACCTCGAGGAGGTCTACCGCTTCCTGCTCACGCGCAACGCCCGGCTCTACGGCGTGCACTACACGATCGACCGGGCCGGCGACATCCACCTCGTCGGCCGGGTGCCGCTCGTCGCCGTGGTCGACGAGGAGATCGACAAGATCCTCGGCCAGGTGCTCGAGGCCGCGGACGGCGACTTCAACACCCTGCTCGAGCTCGGCTTCGCCACCTCGATCCGCCGCGAGTGGGCCTGGCGGGAGTCGCGCGGCGAGTCGCTGGCGAACCTCTCGGCGTTCGCGCACCTGGTGGAGGACGACCGCTGAGAAGCCGCGCCGCCGGCGTGGGACGGGGGGCATCCGACGCCGGCGACGGGCGTAAGGGAGCCGCGCGAGGCGGCCGACTCGGACCGATCACGAATCTGGATCGGCGTCCGGTTACGGAGCCTCCCACCACGCAAAGCGCAGGACAAGCATTCCCCATGCGGCCGAACGGGTGACCTGACACTCCTCGGGTGCCGCCGTGATCACGGTTCGGAGTGCGCGCCACGCCGTACCGGGGGGTAGTTTGACCGCGACCTGCGCCGCCCGCCCGACGAGGAGCCCGCACCGCATGATCGTTCGCAGCCCGTACGACGACATCGACGTCCCCGACATGGGCCTGCCCGAGTTCCTCTTCGGCGACCTGGGCGACGCGGCCGACCGGGTGGCCATCATCGACGGGCCGTCCGGCGCCCGGACGACCTTCGGCGAGCTGGCCGGCGCCGTCGACCGCTTCGCCGCCGGCATGGGCGAGCGGGGCCTGCGTCAGGGCGACGTCATCGCGCTGTTCGCGCCGAACAACCCCTACTACCCGGTCGTCTTCCACGGCGCGCTCGCCGCCGGGCTCGCGGTCTCCACGGTCAACGCGCTCTACACGCCCGACGAGCTGGCGTACCAGCTGCGCGACTCCGGGTCGAAGGTGCTCGTCACCGTGTCCGCGTTCCTCGACCGGGCGCGGGCCGCGCTGCGCGAGGAGGGCCTGGCCGTCACCGAGGTCATCGTCATCGACGGTGCGCGGGACGAGGCGAGCACACCGCTGCCCGAGACCGCGCTGGCCGACATCCTGTCGACCACCGCCGAGCGCCCGTCGGTGGCGCTGTCCGGCGACGACGTCGCCGCGCTGCCGTACTCGTCGGGAACCACCGGGCGGGCCAAGGGCGTGGTGCTGACCCACCGCAACCTGCTCGCCAACCTGCTGCAGATCGAGAAGATGGGCACGCACGTCTCGCCGGACACGACGATCCTGGCGGTGCTGCCGTTCTTCCACATCTACGGCATGACCGTGATGATGAACCAGGGCCTGCACGCGCGGGCCGCGGTCGTGACGATGCCGAAGTTCGACCTCGCCGAGTTCCTCCGGGTGATCTCCGAGCACCGGGTCGACCGCGTCTACATCGCGCCGCCGATCGCCGTCGCGCTGGCCAAGCACCCGATGGTCGACCAGTACGACATCGACTGCGTCGACATCGTGTTCTCCGGCGCCGCGGCCCTCGACGCCGAGCTGGGCGCCGCCGTCGGGCGGCGGCTGAACTGCACGGTGCTGCAGGGCTACGGCATGACCGAGCTCAGCCCCGTCAGCCACTGCATGCCCGACGACGGCACCGAGATGGACCTCGGCTCGATCGGCGTGGCGCTGCCCAGCGTGGAGTGCAAGCTCGTCGACCCGGACACCGGGCAGGAGGGCGTCGAGCGCGGCGAGCTGTGGGTGCGCGGGCCCAACGTCATGCGGGAGTACCTCAACAACCCCGAGGCCACCGCCGCGACCCTGGACGCCGATGGCTTCCTGCACACCGGCGACGTCGCCACCGTCACCGACGAGGGCGTCTTCTACATCGTCGACCGGGTCAAGGAGCTGATCAAGTACAAGGGCTACCAGGTCCCGCCGGCCGAGCTCGAGGCGCTGCTGCTGACCCACGAGGGCATCGCCGACGCGGCGGTGATCGGGGTCAAGGACGCCGAGGGTGAGGAGATCCCGAAGGCGTTCGTCGTGCTCCAGCAGGGGGCCGAGCTCTCCGACGACGACGTCATGGCGTTCGTGGGCGAACGCATCGCCCCGCACAAGAAGGTCCGCGTGGTCGAGTTCATCGAGCAGATCCCGAAGTCCGCGTCGGGGAAGATCCTGCGCAAGGACCTCCGCGCTCGTGAGCAGGCTCCTGCGTAGGGTCGCTGACCCGCTATTTCGGGCCTCTGACCTGCGCGAACGCCGAATGACCGATGTGAAGTCTCTGTGAGGCTCCGCAGCGGTGCGGCGTTGTGTCCGGGTTTCCACGGAACAGTCACGGAACGGATCTTGCACAGTCGATCAAGCCTCTCCGTCGAGTAGATCTTGGTGGCTTACCACTCGGAGTGCTCCCGACCGGCGGTCCGCCAGCGCACCCGCCACGGCCGGCTGCGACCCGTGCGCGTGGTCAGCTTTCAGAACTGCACGGGAGTGAGGGTGGTCGGGGCGGCGCCCCACCCACGACGACGCGCCCGAGGGCTGCCAGACCGCCGGCACAGCCGCAAGCGCCACCAGGCACGAAGGGGCCCGTCATCGAGGAACGGAGCGCTTGCACCCGCACGAGCGGCCCGGCAGGGCAGAGCCCGCGCCGCCGAGGGAGAGGCCCCGAGCGCAGGCCGCGCGCGGGACGGGCCTGCGCGAGGCCGCGACCCTGCGGGGTGAACAACAAGGCGAGAATCCGCCAGATGCACCTAGGTGGGTAGATGATTCCGACGCTACGGTACGTCCGTTACCGGACGAGTTTCTGCCGTCCGGAACGCTCGACGATGACGCGGGAACGGTCTGACGACCGCTGGGTCCTGTTAGGACAGCTGCGCTCCGGGCGCCTTGCGTGCGCTCGTTGTTAGCGAGGCGTGCCCGGCTGTTCTTGTCTCCCTGGTGTGGCGGTGCGGTTGCTGTATGCCCGTCCCGGATGTTCCCACTCCCGCGTACCCCCCAGCTGGAGCAGGGACATCCCGAGCGTTCTTGATCGGAAGTGCCGTGCCAGACGCAGTGGGAAACGACCTCAGTTACGTCATTCACCGAGCAGAGCGAGTGTTGTGCGCTCGCTCGAATGTCCCGAACCACCACGCGCCGGTGCTGTTGGCCGTGGCGGCCCAGCACGCCGGGGTCTCGCCTCGCGCGATGGCCGATCAAGTCCTCAGCGGGCGGGGCCCGTATGAGGTTGGCTGTCGTCCCGTCCGTGAGCGTCAGCAGCTGTCCGCGGAGGCCGTCGGCGTGACCTCGGCGACCAGGACCACCCTGCACGACACCGATCACCCAGCGGCTGTTGACGGAAACGGCGCCGCCAACCGCCCGCATACGCGGTTGTTGCCTACGCGGGTCCGGTTCCAGTGTCCTTGGGGAACACCACCGGACGGGTACTCGGTGGGTCTCGAGCTCCCCGACCGTGAGCAGGCGTGCACGACCCCCGAGGTGCAGCGCGCCGAGGGCATGCTTGCGACCCAGTTCAACCTCACGGTCGACGGTGCTACCCGACTGCTGCAAGACCGTGCAGCGTCCCGCTGCGTCAGCGTGCACGTCGCCGCTTCTCACGTCCTCGAGGAGCACGCGCGGCGCCTCACCGGCGAGGTTCTCGATCCCTGGGGCACCTGCTAGCGGTTTCGGGCGGACTCGGCACCCTGGTCCGCACCACCAGCGAGCGCGGGCCGCGCGGTGCCCGGCTCCCTTCGGGCCGACACGCTCCCGCTCCTGTCCTCGACCCGCGGCGCGCGCCCGACCCGGGCCGGGGCGAGGGCACAATGGAGAAGGCCTCCACCACGGCGGGTTACGACGCAGGACGCATCCACCATCGCCAGGGGGAGAGCTCATGAGTACCTCGCAGACAACCAGCGCCCACACCGCACTGCGCGAAGCCACCCAGGCGCTGAGCGTGCGCCGCGGTGGCGGCGACACCGAGCTGTCCGTCACCGACCACCACGTGTTGGCCGCCGATCTCGCCGACACCCTCGACGCGGTCGCCGGCCTCCTGCGCTCGGTCGGTGTCGGCGTCGAAGCCGGCACCTCCGGTCGCGGCTTGCCCGCTGTTGCCGAATCCGTGGACCGAAGTGCGTTGATGGCCCGTCGTGCCAGCGGTCACGGCGACGGAGACGTCCCCGAAGCGGCGCATCTCGAACCCGAACGCTGCGGTACTGCCGACGACTGACCGGTCATCGGCCGTATCGACCCCGCGAACCGGCCCCCGGAGAGCGGTCGTGGTCGGTGCGGGGCCGCACCATGGCGACGCGCCCGAGGGCTGCCGGACCGCCCGCACGAACGCCCGGCAGGGCGGAGCCCGCACCGAGAGACCCGGACCCGAGATGCGATGTTTGGGGGAACCAACCACGAGGGCACACCGGGCGAGACCGGCGGCCTCGAGGAGTGCTCTCACTGAGTACGCGGGCCTGTTGTGCGTCATCGCCGACGCGGTGCTGCTCAACCTCGACCAGCTAGCCACCGAGGGCCTCGACCGCGAGGGGATCGAGCAGGTCACCGCCCACGCCCCGACGCACCCACGGCCACGGCTTGTGGGAACTGCTGCACGTCCTGCTTGACGGTCCCACGGATCTCCGCGCCCGGGAGAACGCTCTCGGCCCAAGGTCCTCGACCCGCTGGGACGGGTCTCTCCACGGCGACGACGTGGTATCGGCGTCGTGGAGTATGTGCGGAACGCCGTGCGCGGAGTGGTGGTGGTCGAGGCGGGAGCGTCATCCACGACGACGCGCGCGAGGGCTGCGAGACCGTCCGCGTCGACTGGGGAAGACCCCGAGCGCGAACCGTTTGCAGGTGTCGGACCGACGGCAATCCTCCGAGGTCTACCCTCCGAGCCACGGAGGGTGAGCTCGACCCGGGGAGGCGATCTCCATCGCCACCGACGCGCAGGCACTGATCGACGAGGCTCGCGAGGCGGCGGCCAGAGCGCAACACGCACACTCGATCGCGGTCGCCCATGGGAACCACGCCAGGGCCGCGGCGCGAGACGCCGAGCGACGAAGACTGCGCGCGTCTCGCGCACGGTCTCGGAGGGACGGCAGCCACAGCTGACTGCTCCCGACGAGGACGCGAGGGAGTCCTCGTGCCCACGAAGGTCGGCCGACGACGGTGCCCCCGAGGGTCAGGGCCGGGTGACGACGAGCTCGTCCCGCCTGCGCTCGGCGGAGGACCAGCCCGAGGAGCGGCGACGCGACCGAAGTCGTCACCCAGCGTCAGACTTCGTCGTCGACCGGAGGGATGCCATGCGGATACCAGTCCGCGATCGAGCCGACGCCGACGGCTCGCGGCCGCCGAGGCCTCCGGGCGAGACCCGTCGCCGCTGCCGGCGTCGCACTCGCCTGTTGCGTGCCCGGGACCGACCTCCCCGGGGCGGGTGACTCCCACCGGTGCGCGAACGGCAGGACGGAGGTCGTCCGGAGTATGTTCAGGGCAGGTGCCGGGACGCTGCGTCATCCGGGGGCGGGACCGCCGCACCGGCCGGGACGTCGAACCAGGGCGCCCCGGTGCTCGTGCCCGCCGGGTCGGACGACGGTCGACCCCGACCCACACCCGGGAGCGGCGGGTTCGCTCCCCGAGGTTGGTGGAGACATGGACGAGCCACTGGAGGTCCCGGCAGTACCCGAGTCGTCGGCGCAGGACCGCGACCGGGCCGTCGGCGAACGGGAGGACGCCGCAGACGCCCGGGACCGGGCGGCCGACGAGCGGGATGACGCCGCCGACCGGAGGGAGGCCGAGGCCGACCGTCGGGAGCGGCACGCCGACGCGCGCGAGCGACGGGCCGACGCACGTGAGGCCGCCCTGGACGATCTGGCGCGAGCCAGCGGACTGGCGACCGTCGGGCGGTTCGGGCGCTCCGACGAGGCGCTGGCCCGCGCCGAGGACACGGTATCCCGGGCCCGGGAGCACATCGAACGGTCGCGCGAGGCGCTGCGCGCCGAGCGCCGGCGTGCCGACCGCGAGCAGGACGAGATCGAACGCGAGAGACGGGCCTCGGAGCGCGAGATCGGCGCGCGCGACGTCGGGACCGTTGACGACCTCGCGTGAGGAGTCGGCCGCGCGCGGCCGCCCGAGATCCGGACGAGGCCAGGGTCGTTCCGCTGCGCGGGCTTGACTCCTCGGGCGCGTCGGCCCGCTGGTGTCCGACGTCCGAATGGAGGACACTGTGCGCACGTCTTGTTCAGCGACGGGCACAGCGGTGTCGGGAGGCGTCACGTGACGGTCGTGCGCGCCGACGTCACCACCGATGACCCGGCACAGGCCGAGGACCTCATCCGCCGGGTCTACGTCGCCCAGCGTCTGACGCTCCCGTCGGGGGTCGAGGGCTTCGCGTTCGCGCACGAGACCCGGGCCGTGACCGGCCCGCACTCCGTGGCGGTCAACCGCGTGCGGCACACCCTGCGCCTGGACCTCGACGCCGAGCCCGTGGACGGCCTGCTCGTCACCGACGCCGTCGATCGCGGGGCGGTCCACGTGCACGGGAGTCCCGACTTCGACGACGTGGCCGCCCGTCCGGGCGAGGTCCTGCTCGTCCCGCCGACCGGGACGTTCCGTGCCACGGTGGATCGGGCCGATGTCGCGGTCACCGTGCTGGGTCGCCGCGAGGTCGCCGCCCACGCCGCGGCGCGGACCGGGATCCAGGCGGGCGCCGTGCGGTTCACCGGGCTCGTGCCGGTCAGCCGCCACATCGGCTCGCTGTGGATCCGCACCGTCGCGCACGTGCGCGACAGTGTCCTCGCCCACGACGACCTGGCCGCCGAGGTCCTGGTGCGGGACAGCGTCCACCGGCTGCTCGCCACCGCCGTGCTGGCGACGTTCCCGAACACCGCGCTCGACGCCCTGCGCGACCCGCTCGCGGCGGGACCCGGTGGCGTCGGCGGGGCGGCCACCGACCGGGCCGTGGACCTCCTGCACGCCCGGGCCGGCGAGCCCGTCGGTCCGGCCGAGGTGGCGGAGCTCGTGGGCGCGCCGACCCGGGACGTGGACGCGGCGCTGCGGCGACGGCGCAACACCACGCTGGCCCGGGAGCTGTGGCGGGCGCGGCTGCGGGGCGCCGAGCGGGACCTGCGGGCCGGCGACCCGGCGGCGGGGGACACGGTCGCGGAGATCGCCGCCCGCTGGGGCTTCGTCAGTGCCCGGACGTTCGCGGCCGCCTACACGATGAGCACCGGCGGGGAGGCCCCGGAGGAGACGCTGCGGGGCTGAGCGGACGAGAATGGCGGTGAGGGGGTGCGGCGCGAACGCGATCTCATGGACAGTCTCGCCGACGACCCGCCCGAGACGGACACCTTCTCGGCGTGGCTCGGGGACCAGGATCTCGAGCGGCTCGCGGCGGTCGCGCGCGCCGCGCGCTCCGCGGGCGACTCGTTCGGTCGCTGTCTCCGGGTCGACGGGCGGCGGCAGGATCTCCTGGACGATTAACGCACGTGGTGCTCACTTGACGAGAACCTTCCGAGGGAGGACCGTCACCACCGGCGGCGAGCGTGTCTCGCAGCCGGCGCGGCCGGTGGCGGTCGATGCCCGGGCCCCGTCGGCCGCCCTCCCCCCGCGTGGCCGACGGGGCATCGCCGCGCTCGTACCGTGGGGACGTGGAGCCGCACCGGACGCCCGCCGCGACCGTCGCCACCGTGGCGGCGGCCGCGCTCGCCGCCGCCGGCATCGTCGCCACGATGCTCCTGGTGAGCCCGGGCGGGATCGCGGCGGCGTCCGTCGTCGTGCTGACGGCCGTGCAGGTGGTGCTGCTGCTCGCCGTCCGCGAGGGGGTCGTGGGGGTCCGCCGGTTCCTGCTCGCGTGGACCGGGCAGGCCGGTCTGACCCACCTCGTCGCCGGCGGCCCCGGCGTCACGTCCGCCCTGGTCTACCTGGGCGTCGGTCTGGTGTTCGCCGCCGTGGTCGTGGCCGGCCTGGCCCTGTGGCGAGCGGAGCCCGAGCACGACCCCGACGGCGAGGGGCGCACCGGCGACACCCGGCCCCTGCCCGTGCCGGACGGGGACGGGTGACCCTCAGCGCCCGAGCGCGGCGTCGAGCGTGATCGTCGTCCCCGCGAGCGCCTTCGAGACGGGGCAGGTCTTCTCGGCGGTCGACGCCAGCTCCTGGAACCGCGCCTCGTCGACGCCGTCGACGTCGGCGCGCAGCGTCACCGCGATCCCGCTGATCTCGAAGCCACCGCCCGTGGCCGGCGAGAGCGTCACCTCGGCGCTGACGTCGATCGAGTTCGCGGTGAGGCCCTCGCCGCCGAGCACGCCGGAGAGGTTCATGGCGAGGCACGAGGAGTGCGCCGCGGCGATGAGCTCCTCGGGGCTGGTCTGGCCGTTCGGGTCCTCGGCGCGGGTCGGGAACGAGACGTTGAACTGGCCCGCGTTCGAGGAGTCCAGGGTCACGTGACCCTTCCCGTCCTGCAGACCGCCCTCCCAGTGGGTGGTCGCGTCGCGGCTCGGCATCGTCGCCTCCTGGTGGCGTTCGGTGGGTTCAGCTGGCGGTCGACTCCCCGTCGACGTCGCGGAAGGCGATCGTCGACGCGGTGATCCTCCGGAGGAGCACGATGAGCTCGCGGCGCGCGCGGTCGTCGAGGCCGAGCGCGCAGCCGATCGTGGCGGGCACGTGGGCGACCCGGCCCCGCAGCGCGCGACCGGCGTCGGTCAGGTGCACCGTGACGGTGCGCTCGTCGCGGGCCTCCCGGCGCCGCTCGACGAAGCCGGTGCCCTCCAGCCGCTTGAGCAGCGGCGAGACGGTGCCGTAGTCGAGCGCCAGCGCGGCACCGACGTCCCGCACCGTCCGCGGCTCGGACTCCCACAGGATCAGGAGGACGAGGTACTGCGGGTAGGTCAGGCCCAGCTCGGCGAGCAGGGGCCGGTAGACGTCGGTGACCGCGCGGGACGCCGAGTAGAGCGCGAAGCACGCCTGCTCGGACAGCAGCAGGTCGTCCTCCGCGCCCTCGTCGGTGCTCATCGCGACGAACCTAGCGCACGACTACATCGTGCACAATTTATCGGCCGACCCGCTTGCGGCCGGTCACCTTGTTGTAGACCACCAGCAGGATGATCGCGAAGATGATCGAGCCGATCCAGCCGAGCGGGTTGGAGAGCTCGATGCGGCCGCTGAAGAGCGAGAACACCAGGCCGCCGACGACCGAGCCGAGGATGCCGAGCCCGATCGTCGCGAGGACGCCGATGTTGTCCTTGCCGGGGACCAGGGCCCGGGCGATGAAGCCGACGATCAGTCCGAAGACGATCCAGCCGAGGATGGTGAGGATCATGGGTCCCGCTCCGTTCCAGGGGTATCTGCCGTGCAGCCGCCACGTTCCCGCGTTCGGACGGGCTCAACCAGTACCTCGTCGGCGTTTTCCTGCGTTCGCCTGACCGTCACCCGGCGACGCCGGTGACCGGGACACCCGCCGGGGCCCCGAGCTCGGGCTCGAGATCGACGAGGTCGAACACGCGCATCGAGGCCGCCCGCGCGGCCGAGCAGGTCAGGGGCGTCGGTGAGGCCTCCCAGCGCTCGCGCACCACGACCCGCACCGGGCCGCGCTCCGGCCCGCCGTCGAGACGGACCGCCGTCGCGCCGTCCTCGCCCGCCACGACCCCGAGCACGTGCAGCGCGTCCACGCGCGGTTCCTGGAGGATCAGCCGTGCGTGGTGCTGGGCGGCCTGCGCGGGCGCGGTGAGGAACGAGCGGCCGCGCACCCACACCGTGTCCACCTCGCCCGCGGCGTAGCGCTCGGCCACCGCGACCGCCTCCGTGGCCGGCACGCGCCCGAGCACCAGCCCGTGGGGGAGCAGCACCACGTTGGCCGCGAAGCGGTCGCCGCCGGTGTGCGTGGTCTCCCAGGTGCGCTCCGGGTACGCGATCGCGAGCTCCGCGGCCACGGGGCGCCCGCGCATCGCGCAGCACGCGTCGTGGCGGCCGTGCGCGCACACGAGGTAGACCGGCTCGGGCGACGGGGTCGTCACGGCCTCGACGTCGGCCAGCGCGGCCGGCAGGTCGTCGGGGGAAGCGACCCGGCCCCAGCGCACCGACTCGGCCCCCGGCGTCGTGTCGACGACGGCGAAGCGCCCGCGGTCGGCGAGGGGCTCCCCGCGCATCCGCGGGCGGCGGATCAGCTGGAAGCGCGCGCCGCGGGCACGGCAGAAGGCGTCGACGGCGTCGACGACCTCGGGCGCGTAGCCCGCGCCGCCGAGCGCCTGGTGCCCCCACGGCCCGGGGTGCTCGACGAGCAGCCAGCAGCGGGCGGGCGGCGCGGTCGCGACGAACGGGTCGTCGCGGTCCCGGGCGGCGTCCGAGCAGCGGAAGCTGGCCGCCCCGTCCGACTCGCTGGAGGTCATCCCCAAGTCATACCCCGCCCGGGCGCCGGTGGACACCCGCGGCGGGGGCGAGGTGAGGGTGACCTCACTCCGGGACGAGCACGCCCTCCTTGAGCAGCCGCCGGACGACGACCGCGCCGTCCTCCGGGGCGAGCCCGGGCAGGTCCCCGGCGGTCGCCGGCCGCCCGTCGAGCAGCCGCGCGCAGGCGTCCCGCGTGCCGGCCGGGAGGGTGAGGGTGCGGTCGGCGAGCTCGAGGACGACGGCCTCGTCGGTCGTGCCGGCGCCGGTGCTCGGACGCAGCCGGTGGTGCAGGCCGCGCCGGAGCCGGACGACGGTCGTCGCGTCGGCGGAGGTCGCCGCGGCGGCCTGCACCAGCGGGGCGATCGCCTCGGGCCGGTTGCCCGTCCAGGCGCGGCGCCGCAGGCGCCGGGCGACCCGGTCGGCGCGCCCGGGGTCGGGCGCGGCGAGGGCCTCGGCGACCCGGGCGGCGACCGCCTCCACGTGCGGGGCGAGCGCTGCGGGGTCGGAGGCGTCGATGCCCAGCGGCAGCGAGCCGCGCAGCTCGGGGTCGGCGGTGAGCGCGTTGACCAGCGCGTCCACGACCGCCCAGCGGGTGAGGACGTGCACGCCGATCGTGAGGTGCGCGCTGACCTCGCCCTGCGCCGTGGCGGAGTGCAGGTAGCCGCGCGGGAGGTAGAGGGCGTCGCCGGGCTCGAGGACCTCGTCGATCAGCGGCTCCTCGGCGGCCCGCGCGGCCACGGCCTCGGCGTGGTCGTTCCAGGGCTGGGAGCGCAGCGGGTCGGCGTGGACGGGCGCGTGGACGTGCCAGCGCTTGGTGCCCGCGACCTGCAGAACGAAGACGTCGTGGACGTCGTAGTGGGCGGAGAAGCCCTGCGAGGACGCCGGCGTGACGTAGGCGTTGGTCTGCGCGGGGTGCCCCAGCTCGGCCGCGAGGGCGGTGACGAGATCGGCGACCGGCGCCCAGGTGCGGTGCACGCCCTGCAGCACGACGGTGTGGCCCTCGGCGAACAGCGCGGCGACGCGGTCGTCCTGCACCTGGTCGGCCACCTCGGCGCCGACCCCGCCCTCACCGGTGAAGTGCCGGGAGTCGACGACGGTGCCCTGCTTGGCGATCCGCAGGAACGGGGTGCGCAGCCCGCGCCGGGAGAGCAGCTCGTCGACGGCGCCGAGGTCGAACAGGTCGCCGAACGCCGGCGGGTGGTCGGCGTGCTCGGGGTCGGTGTGCTTCGCCAGGTCCGCGGCGCGCGAGAGGCGGGCCTCCCGCCCCCAGGCGGCCGCGGCGAACTCGTCGAGGTCCCCGGCGACGAGACGCCGCAGCGCCGGGCGGTCCCGGGACCGCCCGGCGCCGGGGGACGACTCGGTCGTCACGATCGCCTCAGGCCCCGCCGTCGGCGCCACCGTCGGAGCCGCCGCCGCGGGCGCCACCGTCGGCCGGACCGTGCCCGGCAGCCCCGTCGGCACCGCCGTCCGCACCGCCGTCGGCGCCGCCGTCCGCACCGCCGTCCGCGCCCCCGTCGGCGCCGCCGTCCGCACCGCCGCCGGCGGCTCCGCCGTCGGCCGGGCCGTGACCCGCGCCGCCGTCCGCGCCCCCGTCGGCACCGCCGTCGGCGCCGCCGTCCGCACCGCCACCGGCGGCTCCGCCGTCGGCCGGGCCGTGGGTGATGTCGTCGTCGTTCACGTCGTCTCCCTGGAGATCGTCGTCGATCCCGGAGGTCCCGCGAGGTGTGCGGGCCACCCGGGAGGTGGTGGGTCGCGAGCACGCAGCTCCGACGACGCCAGCCGTACCCGGCGCGGCGTGATCTCACGCGCGGGGCCCCCGGTGGCGTGGTGCCGTCGCCGAGCCGCTGGCATGGTCTCTCGCCATGACCTCGGAGGGAACCGTCGGCACGCTCGTGCTCCTGCGCCACGGCCAGAGCGACTGGAACGAGAAGAACCTGTTCACCGGCTGGGTGGACGTCGCGCTCTCGGCCACGGGCGAGCAGGAGGCCCGCCGCGGCGGCGAGCTGCTCGCCGACGCCGGACTCCTGCCCGACCTGCTGCACACCTCGCTGCTGCGCCGCGCCATCAGCACGGCGAACATCGCCCTCGACGCCTGCGACCGCCACTGGATCCCGGTCCGGCGCGACTGGCGCCTGAACGAGCGGCACTACGGAGCCCTCCAGGGCAAGGACAAGAAGCAGACGATGGAGGAGTACGGCGAGGAGCAGTTCCAGATCTGGCGTCGCTCCTACGACACCCCGCCGCCACCGATCGACCCCGACGACCCGTACGCCCAGACCGGCGACCCCCGCTACGCCGACCTCGGCGACGCGATGCCGCGCACCGAGTGCCTCGCCGACGTGCTCGAGCGCCTGCTGCCCTACTGGCGGTCGGCGGTCGTGCCGGACCTGCGCGCCGGGCACACCGTGCTGGTCGCCGCGCACGGCAACTCGCTGCGCGCGGTGGTCAAGCACCTCGACGGCGTCGACGACGCGACGATCGCCGGGCTCAACATCCCGACCGGTATCCCGCTGCGCTACGACCTCGAGGCCGGCGCCGACGGCGACCTGCGCCCGACCAACCCGGGCGGCACCTACCTCGATCCCGAGGCCGCGAAGGACGCCATCGCGGCGGTCGCGAACCAGGGTCGCTGACGCTGATCGGTGAACGGGGGCCGAACAGCAGGCCAACCCTGTCCCCCGGTGGCGTTGGACAGCTCACGAGCAGCGCACGGTCGGGGCCACGACGGCCCTACCATCGGAAGATGTGACCGTCCCCGTGCTGGTGGCCGTCGTCGCGACGCTCGCGGCCGCGGCGATCGGCGCCGTCGCCGGGGCCGCCCTCGTGCGCTGGAAGCGGGACGAGCCGGCGCGCGATCGGGCCCGGGGCACCCGCGGCCCGACGGTGGCCGAGCTGCTCGCCCGGCTGGTGCGCCGCTCCCAGTCGGGCATCGCCGTCATCAACCGCTTCGGCGACGTCGTGCTCGCGAACGAGCGGGCGGAGGGCCTCGGCGCCGTGGTCGACGGCCGGCCCGACCCCCGGGTCGCGGCAGCGGCGGAGCGCGTCGCCGCCGGCGCGGAGCCCGCCGAGGTGGACCTCTCGCCCGCGACCCACCCGCCGGGCTCGACACCGCAGACGATCGTCGCCCACGTCCGCCCGCTCGGGGACGGCTTCGCGGTGGTCGACGCCACCGACACCTCCGCGGCGGTGCGGCTCGAGGCCGTGCGGCGCGACTTCGTCGCCAACGTCGGCCACGAGCTCAAGACGCCGGTCGGCGCGCTCGCCGTGCTCGCCGAGGCCGTGCTCGACGCCGACGACCCCGACGAGGTCGCCCACTTCGCCACCCGCATCCTCAACGAGTCCCACCGCCTGGGCGCCCTGGTCACCGAGCTCATCGCGCTGTCCCGCCTGCAGGGCGCGGAGAAGCTGCCCGAGCTCGTGCGGGTCGACGTCGACGAGGTGCTCGCCGAGGCGCTCAAGCGCGTGCGCGTGCCGGCCGAGGCGGCCAGCGCCGCGGGCACTGAGGAGTCCCCGGACCCGCGGGAGCGCTTCCTGCTCGACGCGCCGAGCGGCCTCGAGGTCGCCGGGGACCGCACGCTGCTCGTCACCGCGCTGTCCAACCTGCTCGAGAACGCCGTGGCGTACTCGCCCGAGGGCGGGTCGGTGTCGGTCCGCCGCCGCCGGCAGGGCGACCGGATCGAGATCTCGGTGACCGACCGGGGCATCGGCATCGCCCCGGAGCACCAGCAGCGCGTGTTCGAGCGCTTCTTCCGCGTCGATCCGGCCCGCTCCCGCGCCACGGGCGGCACCGGCCTCGGTCTCGCCATCGTCAAGCACGTCGCCGCCAACCACGGCGGCGAGGTGCGGCTGTGGAGCCAGCCCGGCGTCGGGTCGACGTTCACGCTGCGGGTCCCGGCGGCGCCCCCCGACGACGCCGACGACGACCTCGACGGCGACCTCGAGGGCGACACCGACCTCGCGGCCGACCTGGCCCTCACCACGGCGGGGTCCGGACCGGACCCGGCCCCGTCCGCCCCCGGAGGTTCCCCATGACCCGCGTGCTCATCGTCGAGGACGAGGAGTCCTTCGCCGACCCGCTGGCCTACCTGCTGCGCAAGGAGGGCTTCGAGACCTCGGTCGCGGGCACCGGCGCGGCGGCCCTCGACGACTTCGAGCGCCACGGCGCGGACATCGTCCTGCTCGACCTCATGCTGCCCGGCATGAGCGGCACGGACGTGTGCAAGGCGCTGCGCCAGCGCTCCACCGTACCGGTGATCATGGTGACGGCCCGCGACGCGGAGATCGACAAGGTGGTCGGCCTCGAGCTCGGCGCCGACGACTACGTCACCAAGCCGTACTCGGCCCGCGAGCTCATCGCCCGGGTGCGCGCCGTGCTGCGCCGCGGCCAGGACGGCGAGGGCGAGGGGGCGGCGCCGGGCGCGGGCGGCGAGCGCCAGCTGCTCGAGGCCGGCCCGATCCGCATGGACGTCGACCGCCACGTGGTGACGCTCGAGTCCGACGGCCGCGGCGTCGAGGTCCCGCTGCCGCTCAAGGAGTTCGACCTCCTCGAGTACCTGCTGCGCAACGTCGGGCGGGTGCTCACCCGCGCCCAGCTCATCGACCGGGTCTGGGGCGCCGACTACGTCGGCGACACCAAGACCCTCGACGTCCACGTCAAGCGCCTGCGGGCCAAGCTCGAGCCCGAGCCGTCGGCGCCGCGGCACCTGGTCACGGTGCGGGGGCTGGGCTACAAGCTGGACGCCTGAGCCCCACCGTTAGGGTGGGGGCCGTGCGACTCGGGGTGCTGGACGTGGGGTCGAACACCGTCCATCTGCTGGTGGTCGACGCCCACAGCGGCGGCCACCCGACGCCGACCCACTCCACCAAGACAGCGCTGCGCCTCGCCGAGCACCTCAGCGACGGCCGGCTCGGGGACGCGGGGGCGGACGCGCTGGTGGCCGCGACGGCCGACGCGCGACGCCAGGCCATCGAGCTGGGCTGCGAGGATCTGCTGGCCTTCGCGACCTCCGCGGTGCGCGACGCGTCCAACTCGCCCGCCGTGCTCGAGCGGGTGCGCGAGGAGGCCGGGGTCGACCTGCAGGTGCTGTCGGGCCCGGACGAGGCGGCGCTGACCTTCCTCGCCGTGCGCCGCTGGCTGGGCTGGTCGGCGGGCCACCTGCTGGTGCTCGACATCGGCGGCGGCTCGCTGGAGATGGCGGTCGGGCGCGACGAGGCACCGGTGCACGCCATCTCGGTGCCGCTGGGCGCCGGGCGGCTCACCCGCGACTGGTTCACCACCGACCCGCCGCAGCGCAGCGAGCTCAAGACGCTCACCGAGTACGCCCACGAGGTGCTGGCCCCGGCCGCGAACACGCTGCTCGGCGAGGGCCCGCCCGACCGCGCGGTGGTCACCTCCAAGACGTTCCGGTCCCTGGCCCGCCTGACCGGCGCCGCGCCCCGCAGCGCCGGCCCGCGGGTGCGTCGCCTGCTGACGGCCGCCGGGCTGCGCCAGGTCGTGGCGTTCATCTCACGGATGAGCTCGACGGACCTCGCGGAGCTCGAGGGCGTGTCCGCCAGCCGCAGCCACCAGCTCGTCGCCGGCGCGGTCGTCGCCGCCGAGGCCATGAACGCCCTGGGCCTGGAGGAGGTCGAGGTCTGCCCCTGGGCGCTGCGCGAGGGGATCATCCTCGGTCGTCTCGACCAGCTGCAGCCGGGCGGTGGGATGCTGTCGGTCGGCGGCCCCCTGGCGACTGGACGACCGACACTGCACGAGGCACGGTAGGTGTCGTGAACAGGGACGACGGGCCCCGACCAGGCACCCAGCGCAGCGTGGCCGAGCTGCTGGCGGCCTACAGCGCGGAGTCCCAGCAGCCCCGCCGTCGCCGCACCGAGCCCGACGACGCCGCGGCCGCCGGGATCGCCGGCCAGGAGCCGGGGGGCGGGTACGCCTACCGCGCGCCCGACCCGGCCCCGCCCGCGACCGGTGGCCACGACACGTCCTACGACACGTCCTACGACACCTCCTACGAGCCCCGCGGCTACGACACCGGGGGCTATGACACCAGGGGCTACGACACCAGGGCCTACGACACCGGCGGGTACGACAGCGGCTCCGCGTACGGGGCGGGCCACGGGGCGGGCTACGGGTCCGACCCCGGGGGCGGCCAGGACCCGTACGGCACGGGCTACGAGCCCTACGGCGCCGGCTACGACGGCCAGGGCTACGGCAACCCGCAGTACGACGGGCAGGGGTACGGCGGCGGCCAGGGGTACGGGTCACCGGGCTTCGGTGGCCAGGGGTACGGCGGTCCCGCGCCGCGCAACGGCGGGGCCACCGACTACGCGCCGCGCGACCCGTGGGCGCAGTCGCCCGCCGCGCCGCCGGCCCCGCCCGCCCCGTCCGGGCCGCCGATGCCGCCGCCCGGGCGCCCGCCCGCACCGCAGGCGCCCCCGGCCGGCCCGCCGGCGACCGGCACCCAGGCCTTCGGCGCACCGCCGCGGCCGCCGTCGCCCCAGGTGCCCCTGACGCCGCAGGCCCCGCGGGTGGTCCCCGGTTCCGCGGGTCCGGGCGTGCCCGCCGCCCGCGACGGCGGCCCGTCGACCGCCGTGTCGCCCGCGACCGTGCCCGGCGAGCACGACGACCGGGGCGGCCCGCCGACCGCGGCGTCCGCCATGGCGCGCCCCGACCTCGACGACGACATCCACGACGACCTCGACGAGCGCGATGACGACCGGTTCGACGACGAGCGCTTCGACGACGAGCGTTTCGACGACGAGCGGGACGACGCCCCGGCCGGGCTCGGGCGCGCGCCCGGGCGGACGCGGTTCTCCGACGACCTCGAGGACGAGGAGTACGACGACCTCGAGGACGACGAGCGCGACGCGCCCCGCAGCTCGGCGCGCGACTGGGCGGTGATGATCGTCCAGCTGGTGCTCGGGGCCCTGCTCGGCGCCGTGCTGTGGACGGTCTTCTCCTACCTGTGGCAGGAGCAACCGGTGGTCGCGCTGGTGCTCGCCGCCGCGGCCACCACCGGCCTCGTGTTCGGTGTGCGCGCGCTGCGCAAGTCCGACGACCTGCAGACCACGGTGCTCGCGGTCGTCGTCGGGCTGGTCGTCACGGTGTCCCCGGCCGCGATCGTGCTGCTGAGCCGCTGATCCGTGGTTCCCCGCTCCTCGCCCCGTGGGGGCCCGCCGGTCGCGCTGTCCACCGCGTCCGTGTTCCCGGAGGACATGGACTCGGCGTTCGAGATCGCCGCCGAGCTGGGCTACGACGGCGTCGAGCTCATGGTGTGGACCGACCCGGACAGCCAGCGCTTCGCGTCGGTCGCGCGGGCCTCGGAGCGCACCGGGATGCCCGTGCTCGCGGTGCACGCCCCGTGCCTGGCGATCACGCAGCGGGTGTGGACGCCGGACCCCGCCGAGCGCCTGCGCCGCAGCGCCGTGCTCGCCGCGAGCCTGGGTGCGCCCACGGTCGTGCTGCACCCGCCGTTCCGCTGGCAGCGCCGCTACGCGCTCGGGCTCGCGCGCCAGGTCGACGAGCTCGAGCGGGCCCACGGCGTGCGCATCGCGATGGAGAACATGTTCCCGCTGCGCCGCGGGCGCCTGCGCTGGTCGAGCTACACGCCCGGCCACGACCCCACGAGGCCCGGCTCGCGGTGGTACACGCTCGACCTCTCGCACACCGCGACCGCCGCCGACGATGCGCTCGCGCTGCTCGACCGCATGGGCGAGAAGCTGGTGCACCTCCACCTCGCCGACGGCACCGGCCTGGATCGCGACGAGCACCTCGTCCCCGGGCGGGGCACGCAGCCCTGCGCCGAGGTGTGCCGGCGCCTCGGGGCGTCGGGGTTCGACGGCACGGTGGTCGTCGAGATCAGCACCCGGCGGGCGCGCTCGCGCAACGAGCGGCTCGACATGCTCGCCGAGTCGCTGCTGTTCGCGCGCCTGCACCTCGGCACCGACCTGCCCCGCTCGCGGGTCTGAGCGCTGCGGCAGGATCGCCCCCATGAGCACCTCCACGGTGGCCGTCCTCGGCGGCGGGAAGATCGGCGAGGCGCTGCTCGGCGGGCTGGTGTCCGCCGGCCGCGCGCCCGGGTCGCTGCTCGTCGTCGAGGCCGTGGCCGCCCGGGCCGCCGAGCTCACCGACCGCTACGGGATCGCCGCGGTCGACGCGCCGGAGGCCGCGCGCCGCGCCGACGTGCTCGTCGTGGCGGTCAAGCCCGGGGACGTGCCCGCCGCGCTCGACCAGGTCCGCGACGTGCTCGCCGGGCGCGGCGACCGAGCGACCGTCGTCTCCCTGGCCGCGGGCATCCCGACGGCGGCGATCGAGGCCCGCCTGCCCGAGGGCACCCCCGTCGTCCGCGTCATGCCCAACACCCCGATGCTCGTCGGCCGCGCGATGTGCGTGCTCTCGCCCAGCACCGCGGCGGGGGAGACGGAGCTCGCGGCCACCGAGGAGCTGCTCTCCGCGGTGGGGCGCACCGTGCGCGTGCCGGAGACGCAGCAGGACCTCGCGACCGCGCTGTCGGGCTCCGGGCCCGCCTACGTGTTCCTGCTCGCCGAGGCCATGATCGACGCCGGCGTGGCGCTCGGCCTGCCGCGCCCGGTCGCGACGGAGCTCGTCACGGCCACCGTCGAGGGCGCGGGCGGTCTGCTGACCACCCCGGGCAGCGACGGGCGCGAGGGGGCGGCGCCGCACCCGGGGCTCCTGCGCGAGGCCGTGACCTCGCCGGGCGGCACCACGGCGGCCGCGCTGGGCTCGCTCGAGGCCGACGGGCTGCGTGCCGCCCTCGCCCGCGCCGTCACCGCCGCGCGCGACCGTTCCGTGGAGCTCGGGCGCGCCCACGGGTGATGTCGCGGCCGATCGCGCCGGGCGGACCAGGGGTCCCGTTCGTCGTGACGAGATCGTGTCGGGCGGTCGCGGCGTGGACGCTTGACGCGTCTGCCTGCGCGGCTGCCGCACGAGCGGGTGTACTCGAACCAGACGTCACACCCGTCCCGCTACCCTCACCCGCACAGCACGGCGTGTCGAACCGCCGGGAGGGGAAGCCCGGCGGCACGGCCTGTGCACGGAAGGCGTGAGACCCATGCCCAACAACACGACGGGTTCCGGCCCGCGACGGGCGGAAGGGGACAACTTGGCGAGGGTGCAGTTCCTGACCGTCGCCGAGGTCGCCGCCGCCATGCGCGTGTCGAAGATGACCGTGTACCGGCTGGTGCACAACGGCGAGCTGCCTGCGGTCCGGGTGGGCCGCAGTTTCCGGGTGCCCGAGGACGCGGTCCACGAGTACCTGCGCGGCTCGTACTTCGACGCCGGCTGACGGCCGGCGTCGGGGCCGCGGCGAGACGATCGCCGCACCCCTCCACCACCGGTCGTCACAGGGGCGGCCGGTACGGTGGTGTGTCTGCGACCGGTCGGTCGCCTGCTGACATCACGAGCGGTTCACGAGAGGTTTCCTATGGGCTCGGTCATCAAGAAGCGTCGCAAGCGGATGTCGAAGAAGAAGCACCGTAAGCTGCTGCGCAAGACCCGCGTGCAGCGTCGCAAGCTCGGCAAGTAGGGGCCGGGGCCCCGGCTCCACGCCGGGAGGGCCCGCCCGTCCGCGAGACCGCAGGAGATGCCAGCTCATGTCGGAGGCGCCGTCCGTCGTCCTCGTCACCGGGGTCAGCCGCTTCCTCGGCGGCCACCTGGCGGCGCGGCTCGCCGCCGACCCGTCGATCGAGCGCGTCCTCGGGGTCGACACGACGCCGCCGTCGCGGGAGATGCGGCGGCGGATGGGGCGTGCCGAGTTCGTGCGGGTGGACATCCGCAACCCGCTGATCGGCAAGGTCATCTCCACGGCGAAGGTCGACACGGTCGTCCACGCGTCGCTCTCGGGCAACCCCGCGCAGTCCGGGGGCCGCTCGATGATGATGGAGATGAACGTCATCGGGACGATGCAGCTGCTCGCGGCCTGCCAGCGGTCCGACACGGTGCGCCGCCTGGTGGTGAAGTCCACGAGCGCGGTCTACGGCGCGAGCCGGCGTGACCCCGCGACGTTCACCGAAACCACCGAGCCCAAGGCGATCCCGCCCGGCGGCTACGCCAAGGACGCCGTCGAGATCGAGGGCTACGTCCGGAGCTTCTCCCGGCGCCGCCCCGACATCCCGGTGACGACGCTGCGCTTCGTCAACCTCATCGGCCCGCGGATCGACACGTCGTTCGTGCGGTACTTCTCGCTGCCGGTCGTCCCCGTCGTGCTGGGGTACGACGCGCGCGTGCAGCTGCTGCACGAGGAGGACGCGGTCGCGGTGCTCGAGCGGGCGGCCGCGGAGGACCTGCCCGGGGTGTTCAACGTCGGCGCGGCCGGGGTGCTGATGCTCTCCCAGGCCATCCGGCGGGCCGGGCGCATCTCGCTGCCGGTGCCACAGCCTGCGGTGCCGCTGATCGGGCGCTTCACCCGCCGGGCCCGGCTCGTCGACTTCTCGCCCGAGCAGCTGCGCCTGCTCAACTTCGGCCGGGTCGTCGACACGACGAAGCTGCAGAACGAGTTCGGCTTCACGCCCCGATGGACGACGGTCCAGGCCTTCGACGACTTCGTGGCCGGGCGCAACCTGCGCCCGGTGATCGACCCGGCGACCTTCGGCCGGGCGCAGGACGTGGCACTCGCCGTGGCCCGCGCCCTGCCCTCCGGCACGTGACCGGCCCGCCCGACCCCGACCGCCCGTCCGCTCCTCGCTCCACCAGAGGTGACGTCATGCCCGAGGCCCGGGTGATCCCGCTGCGCTCCGACGGCGGACGCCCCCGACCCCGCACGCGCCCCGCGCCGCGGCGGGCGAGCCGGCCGGGTGTCGGGTCGCTGCAGGAGCGCACCGACGCCGCGCGGGGCATCGAGCCCCGGGGCGAGGTCGTGGACGCCGTCGAGGGCGGCGGCGAGATCGCCGCCCTGCCGACCGCCGAGGGTCCGACCGACCTCGAGGCGCGCGTGGCCGAGGTCGGCGAGTTCCTGCAGCGCCGCCTCACCGGCCGCTACACCGTCGACGACTTCGGCTTCGACCGCGACCTCACCGAGAACGTGGTGATGCCGCTGCTGCGCCCGCTCTACGAGCACTGGTTCCGCGTGGAGACGATCGGCACCGAGAACGTGCCGCTCTCCGGCGGCGCGCTGCTGGTGGCCAACCACTCCGGGACGCTGCCCCTCGACGCCCTCATGACCACGGTCGCGGCGCACGACGACCTCCCCGTGCCCCGGTACCTGCGGATGCTCGCGGCCGACCTCGTCTTCGGGTTGCCGGGCGTCGGCGCCGCCGCGCGCAAGGCCGGGCACACGCTGGCCTGCAACGCCGACGCCGAGGCGCTGCTGTCCGCCGGCGAGCTCGTCGGCGTGTGGCCCGAGGGGTTCAAGGGCATCGGCAAGGACTTCGCCGACCGGTACAAGCTCCAGCGCTTCGGTCGCGGCGGCTTCGTCTCGGCCGCGCTGCGCTCGGGCGTGCCGATCATCCCGTGCTCGATCGTCGGCGCGGAGGAGACGTACCCGAAGATCGCCGACATCGGGCCCCTGGCCCGTCTGCTCGGCGTCCCGTACTTCCCGGTCACGCCCACCTGGCCGCTGCTCGGCCCGCTCGGCCTCGTGCCGCTGCCGTCGAAGTGGTACATCGAGTTCGGCGAGCCCATCCACACCGACGCCTACGAGCCCGGCGCCGCGGACGACCCGATGCTCGTGTTCAACCTGACCGACCAGGTGCGCGAGACGATCCAGCAGACGCTCTACCGCCTGCTCGCGGGCCGGCGGAACGCGTTCCTGGGGTAGAACTCCCGGATCGGCCCCTCGCTGTCGGGGGTCGGAGTTAGTCTCGACCCATGTTCGAACACGTGTTCGCGTCGCTGCCGGAGGGGGTCGCCACGACCCCGCCCGGCGCGGCGCTGGGCGCGCTGTTGGAACGGGTCGACCCGCGGGCGGTCTCGCCGCACGACGCGGTGACCCTGGCCGCGGCGTGGCGCCGCCAGCTCTCCCACCACGAGGCCCGCTTCGCCCTGGCCGCCCGCGAGGCCGCCCTGGCCGAACCCGACCGTCCCGGCGGGCGCCGGGAGGGCTACGGCGAGTTCAGCACCGACGAGCTGCGCGCGGTGCTGGTCGAGTCCCGCACCCGGGTGGCGACCCTGCTCGGGCAGGCCGACACCGCGATCGCCGCCATCCCCGAGCTGTGGGCGGCGTGGGACGCCGGGCGCATCGACACCGACCGGGTCCGGATCTGTGTCACCTGGACCGCGTCCCTGTCGGGTGAGCACGCCCGCCGGGTCGTGCTGGCGGTGCTGCCTGAGGCGCCGCGACTCACGCTGTCCGGGCTGATCGAGCGCATCCAGCAGATCGCCACCGCGCTCGACCCCGCCTGGGCCGCCCGGCTCTACGCCCGCGCCCGCCGCCAGCGCCGGGTGCGGGCGCGGCACACCGCGGCGGGCACCCTGAACCTCTCGGGGCTCGACCTGCCCCTGGATGCCGGGGCGCTGTCGGTCGCGCACGTGGAGACCCTGGTGCTGCGCGCGAAGGCCTCGGGGCATCCGGGGCTGCTCGACACCATCCGCGCCGATGTCTACCTCGCGCTGCTGGGCCCCCACCCGCAGGGGTGGGACGACGACGCCCTCATCGCGCACGTGGTGGCGCACGCCGACCCTGCCGACCCTCCGGGGCGCACCACCCCGCGCCATGTCGGCGCCCACGGCCCCGGCCCCGGTGGCGGCACCAGCCGCAGCGAGCGCACCTCGAACGACCCCGCACCTGACGGGCCGGCACCGGCCGGGGGGTTGCGGGCCGGGCGGGTCGAGTTGCGGGTCGGGCTGCTCACGCTGCTGGGCCTGGACGAGAAGCCCGGCACCATGCCCGGCTACGGCGTCGTGCACGCCCCCTTCGCCCGCCAGTTCGCCCGCCAGCTCTGCGGCGCGCAGTGGCGGGTTGCGATCACCGACGACCACGGGCACCTGCTCGCCGCGCTCACCACCCGACGCCGACCCCACGGCTACCGCACTACCCCCGGGCAGCCGACCGCCGCGCGCCCGGTCCTCGAGCTGCACATCAGCCGCTCCGAGCTCGACCGCGTCCGCGAGCCCGGCGCCTGGGGCGAGGTCCTCGCCGACCTGCGCGAGCAGCTCCAGGTGTGGACCGGGCCGCCATCAACACCCCAGGACGCGCGGCGCCGGTTCCCGTCCGCGGCGCTGGCCCGCTGGACCCGGATGCGCGACCGCACGTGCGTGTTCCCGCCCTGCCGGGCCTCCGCGAAGGGCACCGACATCGACCACACCCGCGCAGTCACCCACGGCGGGACCACCGTCGAGCACAACCTCGGCGCGGTGTGTCGCCACGACCACCGACTCAAGCACGACGCCGGCTGGCGCCTCACCCAGCCCACCCCCGGCCACTTCACCTGGACCAGCCCCACCGGCCACACCTACGACCGCCCCCGCCGCCCGGTCACCCCGCACCTCCCCGACCCCGAGGCCTTCGGCCACCGCTCGACCACCACCCCCACCGAGTTCGCCACCGACGACCCCGTCTGGACCGCCGACCCCTACCCCGCCGGCCGGTCACCGGGACGGCCACCGCCCGACCCTGCAGAGGACGAGCCTCCGTTCTGAGGCTCTGCACGCCTCGCCGCGTCGACGAGCGAGCCCCTGTCGGGGCGCCGTGCGCGGCGGGTCGGGACGCCGCTCGGGTCAGCCGACCAGGCGGCGGCGGTAGGCCGCGCCCGCGACCACCGCGCCGGCGACGGCGCCCGCGCCGAGCACGGACGGCACGCCGATCTTCGCGGCCTTGCGCCCGGACCGGAAGTCGCGGATCTCCCAGCCGCGCCGGCGGGCCATGGCGCGCAGGTCCGAGTCGGGGTTGACGGCCACCGCCGTGCCGACCACCGACAGCATCGGCGCGTCGTTGACCGAGTCGGAGTAGGCCGCGCAACGCCTTAGGTCGAGGCCTTCGCGGGCGGCGAGCGCGCGCACGGCGTGGGCCTTGGCGGGCCCGTGGAGGAGCTCGCCGACGAGGCGCCCGGTGAACACGCCGTCCTCGCTCTCGGCGACCGTGCCGAGCGCGCCGGTGAGCCCCAGGCGCCGCGCGATGATGCGGGCGAGCTCGAGCGGCGTCGCGGTGACGAGCCAGACCCGCTGGCCGGCGTCGAGGTGCATCTGGGCGAGCGCCCGGGTGCCCTCCCAGATGCGGTCGGCCATCAGCTCGTCGTAGATCTCCTCGCCGAGCGCGACCAGCTCCGACACCGACTGGCCCGCCACGAACGACAGCGCCTGCTCGCGGTGGGCCCGCACGTCGTCGGGGCTGCCCTCGCCGCCGAGGCGGAACTTCAGCTGCTGCCAGACGAAGCCGCGCAGGTCGGAGCCGGAGAAGAAGTTCCGCGCCGCCAGCCCGCGGGCGAAGTGGAAGATCGACGCGCCCATCATCATCGTGTTGTCGACGTCGAAGAACGCGGCGGCGGTGAGGTCGGGCGGCACCCGCGGCGACGGCGGGACCCGGTGGATGTCGGGCGCGTCGGCGGCTGCGGCGGCGGCCGCGGGCCCGCCGCCGGCGAGCTCGCCGTCGGGGGCGCCCTCGATGAATGGTTCGCCGGGCGCGGTCGGGTCGGTGGTCGGCCCGGCGCTCTCGGGCACCGTCTCGAGGAGCTCGGACGCGGTGGGCTCACCCAGCGCCGGATCCTGCAGCGCGGCCTCGGCGGACGCCTCACCCGCACGTCGTGCCGCATCCCGCTCCGCCTGCAACCGGCGCTCGCGCCGTCCTGCCACCGCCGGACCCTCCCGTCGTGTCCGTCCCGGGACCACGCCGCCGGGATCGGGACGGTCTTCGGCCCCGGCGCGGTGCGACATCACCCTAGACGCGACCCCCGACCGCGGGCGCGCCCCGACCGGGCTCACACCCGGCGACGGGTGGTCGTCAGCCGAGGCTCAGACCGGGCAGGCCGGGGAGGAGCGGCGGGACGTCGACCTGCGGGAGCAGCGGCACCGGCAGCGGGACCCGCACCGGGTCCGGCGAGCCGTCGCTCTCGCCGCCGGGCAGCAGGCCGTCCACCGGCCCGGAGTCGTCGTCGGAGTCACGGCTGCTGCGGCTCGACGACTCCTCGGTGGAGCTGCTGCTCCGCGAGGTGGTCGTCGTGGTGGTCGTCGTCGTGCTCGACGTGGCGGTGCTGGCGGCCTCGGTGCGCTCGGGCGACGCGGTCGCCTGCTCGCGGGAGGTGTCGCACTCGCGTGAGGGCACCGGGCCGAGGTCGTCGGTCTCGGTGCCCGTCTCGCACCGGGTGGGCCCGCTCAGCGCCGTGGCCCGCTCGCCGAGGCGCTGGAGCATCTGCTGGGAGTCGGTGGCCGCGGCGCGCCCGTCGCCGTCGAGCGAGGGGCTGAGCGTGTCGAGGCGGGACGACTGCGAGCGCGCCCACTCCGCGAGCTCGGCGGGCCGCGGGCCCGAGGGCTGCGACGCGAGCGGGAGGATCATCCGCGAGCCGGTGCGGGCCTGCTCGCCGAACGCGCGCAGGTTCTCGATCACGAGCGCGGACTCGTCGGGGCCGAGGCCCGCCGCCGCGGGGCCGGTGCCGGCCGCCGTGGTGGTGTCGCGGGCGATGAGGTCGGAGACCTCCTCGAGGCGGGTGGCCGCGAAGTCGAGGTGCCGCCGGCCCTTGGCCTCCTGGCCGCTGGTCAGCCCGATCTCGGCGCTCTCCGAGGCCCGCTTGACGCCGTAGAGCATCTCGCCGGGCAGCGAGCCGCGGCTGAGCAGGACGGTCAGGGCCCCGAGGAGCAGGATCGCGCACGCCCCGGTCACGAACGAGGACAGCACCCGGGAGGACGAGCGCCGGGACGACGCGCGGCCCGCGGGACGCCCGTCGGCCGGGCGCGTGCCCCCGCGGCGGCGGTCGGACGCGGCGCGGTCCTCGCGCCCGGCCCGGCCGGCCCCCCGACCGCCGGCCGGACCGGTGTCCGGGGTGCGCAGGACGCGCGTGCTCCCGCGGGGGGCCGCCGACGTGGCGGCACCCCCCGTGATCTCGGCCATCACGGCGGCGCGCATGCGGGCGCTGGTCGCGGGGTCGGGGCCGACGGCGTCGCGCCCGGCGGCGCGCAGCGCGGCGGTGAGCTCGAGGTCGCGGGCGAGCTCGGGGTCCGCCGGGGCCGCGCGGTCCCCCGCACGATCGGGACGCGCCGGACGCCCGGTGGCGTCGCGCTCCTCCCCGACGCGAGCGAACCGCTCGTCGTCCCCGTCGTGCCCGCTCGACATGCCGTCCGTCCTCATCGTCCGCGCGTCACGGTCCGTACGCGCCGTGCTCGTCGCAGGGGCAAACGAACGGAGGGCCGACCGGTTACGACGATGCGGTGTGCGGTTCGAACCACAACGATGTGACTCACCGCAGCCCCTCGGGCAACAGTTGAGCGAGACGACGCACCGCACGGTGCTGGAGGGCCTTCACGGCTCCCTCGTTGCGGCCCATGATCTCGGCGGTCTCGGCCACCGAGAGGCCCTGGAGGAAGCGCAGGGCGATGCACTCCTGCTGGTCGTCACCCAGGCGGGCGACGCATCGCAGCAGCTCGGCGTGGGTCGCGCCGGCGATGACCTCGGACTCGGGGCCGGGACGGAAGCTGCTGGGCGCCACGTCGGCGACCTCGGCGGTGGAGCTCTCCAGCCGGTAGCGGCTGGACTTCACGTGGTCGAGCACGAGGTTGCGGGCGATGGTGACGAACCACGCACCGATGTCGCGGCCCTGGTAGCTCACCGAGGTGATCCGGCGGTACGCGCGGACGAACGTCTCCTGGGTGAGGTCCTCGGCCGCGGGCCGGTCGCCGAGGCGGAAGAGGACGAACCGGAAGACGGTGTCGTGGTAGCGGTCGAACAGCTGCCCGAACGCCTCGGTGTCGCCGTCCTGCGCAGCGCGGACGAGCGCCCAACCCTCGGCTTTCGTGCCGTCGTCGTCGTCGGGCAGGTCGTCGGGCAGGTCGTCGGGCAGGTCGTCGGCGAGGTCCTCGTCGACCCGGTCCTCGCGGGGCTCCTCGACCGACCCGGCGTCCTCGGGCAGCGGCTGCGGGCCGGCGAGGGTGGCGGTCGGGTCGCCCGGCGGCTGCATCGGCACGGAGGTCGTGGCGGCGGCGACGTCGGCCGGGGGCGGGACGTCCGGGGGCACCGGGGGGAGCGGACCGGTGCCGTTGCGGCGGGGGGCGGGCGGGGCCTGCGGCTCGGGCTGGGGGACGCCCATCGGCGGCGTCGGCCGGCCGGGACGCCCGGCGCGCGGATGGCCGTTCGGGGCGCTGGGGGGCTCGGCCGAGGGCGGCGGCCAGGTGTCCTCGCGTCGCCGCTGCGCCGGGTAGAAGGGCGCGGTCGGCGGAGCGCCGTGCGCGCGCGCGTCGATCACCGGGTCGGGCGGGGTGCCGGTGGCCAGACGCGACCGCCCGGTCGTGCCGGTGTGGTGCCCCCGGCCGCCCCGCGCCGGCACGTGGCCGGGCCCGGGCTCGTCGGCGGGATCGGGTGCCGCGCGCCTCACGGCGCTCCGGGCACGGTCGTCGGGTCGGGCGCGGCGGAGGCGGTGTCGCGCGCGCACGTCCGGCCGTGACGGCCGGCTGCGTCGGACATGCCCTCTCCCTCGGTCGACGTCTCCCGATCCGGATCGATCCCCCGCGGAGGGGGCGTCGCCGGGGGAGCATACGTGCGGCGTGAGTTCCCCTGACATCGGCGCGCCCCCGACCGGGTGGACCCTCTCCGACCTGCACCGACGGTGCGACGAGCGGCCGTTCGGACGTATCCCGGGGCTCCGCGTGGGGCCCCGACGACCGTGCGAGACTGCCGCCGGGCGGTGCACCGCGGGGGTGCCGGAGGGAGGCGACGAGCCGTGGCGGACGAACGGTCCGACGAGCGGGCGACCGCCTCGGTGGGCGGTGCGACGGGCGGTCGTGCGCGCGGTCTCGCGGGCGCGTCGGCGGTCCCGGACGACGAACCCGTCCGTGTGGTCGTGCTCGTGCGGGCCGACTGCCGAACCTGCGACCGGGTGGAGGGCGTGGTGCGCGAGATCTGCGGACGCGCCGGCGAGGAGCACACGGTCGTCGACGTCGACGCCCCGGGCACCGACCCGGAGTGGCGCGCCGAGTACGGCGACCGCATCCCGGTCACGCTCGTCGACGGGGTGGAGATCGCGTCCTGGCGCCTCGAGCCCGCCGACCTCGTCCGCGCCCTCGGCGGGGAGGCCCCGTGACCGCGCCGGCGCCCGCGGACGTGCCGATCCTGCAGACCGCCTCGTCGCTCGTGGTGCTCGCCGCCGACACCTACTCCTCCCTGCAGGCGCTGGCGTTCGGGGGCGGGCCCTCCGCGCCGGCGCCGCTGCGCGACCTCCTCGCCGCCGCGCTCGACGAACTGGCCCGCGCCCGCACCGACCTCGCGACCGCCACGCGGCAGGCCGGCGGGCGGGCCCAGACGAACGCCGACCCCCGGTACGCCCCCGTGGTCGAGCAGGCGCTGCCCACGGTGCGGGGGCCGGGCGACGTCGTCGGGCTCGCGCTGACCCTCGAGGACGTCCTCGCCCAGACGCTCGTGAGCGACGTCGTCGACCTCTCCGCGCCCGAGGTGCGGCAGACCGTGGCCGGGCACGCCGCCGCGGCGGCCCGGCGCAAGGCCCTGCTGCTGACGTTCCAGTCGCTGCTGTCCACCGGGCGGGCCGAGCTGGTCGCCTCCCCGCCGGACCTCGCGGCGCTGCCGCCCGCCGCCGGCACCGTGGGCTTCCCCGACGTCCTCTTCCCCACCGAGAAGGCGTCGCCGGCGACCGAGGGGGCGGTTCGATGAAACGCGTCAGCTCCGCTTCGCTGCGTGCCGCCTCGATGAAACGCATCAGCTCCGAGCCGCGGCGTGCCGCCTCGATGACGGCCCTGCCCCGGCGGCGGTTCCTGCTCGGCCTCGGCGCCCTCGCGGGGGCCGGGGCCCTGGCGGCCTGCTCGAACGAGGCGCCCGCCGGCGCGCCGCCCGCCGAGGCGCCGCCGGCACCCCCGGCGACCACGACCGCCGCGGCGCCCACCTACACGGGCGAGGCGGCGCTGGTCGCGCTCGGGGCCGCGGTGTCCGCGCTGGCCGGCGAGCTGCTCGGCGAGGCCGCGTCCGGCGCCGGGCAGGGCCGCTACGGCGCGGTGCCCGGCGCCGTGGCCGCCTACCTGTCCGGCGCCGCGGCCCAGCACGTCGCGCACGCCGAGGCGTGGAACCGGCTGCTCACCGTCGCCGGGCGGCCCGCGGTCGACGGCGCCCCGCTGACGGTCGAGCCCGCGCTGCGCGGACGCCTGGACGCCGCGCGCGCCCCCGTCGACCTCCTGGGTCTCGCCGCCGACCTCACCGGCACGGTCACGGCCACCGTGACCGCCATCACGGGTCAGGTCACCGAGGCGTCGGCCGTCGCGCTCGCGGCGGGCGTCGGACCGGTCGCGGCGATGCACGGGGCGAGCGCGGACTTCCTGCTCGGACGTCCGCCCACCGCACCGGACGACCCCACCGCCGGAGCGCTGGGTCCCGACGCGCTCACCGTCTGACACCTGCGTCCACCGGACGGCGCACGGGGGACGCCGGGCACCGCGGAGCGACGCCCGCGACACCGCGGGAGCAGGCGTTCAGCGGTCGGATCGGGCAGACTGGAGGCCTCCGCCGGTCGGCACGACGCCAGCACGACACGGCGCGGTCCGCGTCGGCGCGGCGGGTGTCAGAGCCCACGGCCCGGCGGCTCGCGGCGATTTTGTGCGTGCGTTCACGAGCGCTAGCGTTGTCCGGAACAGGGTCCGGGACGTCCGCGTGGTGCAGGCCGCCGGGTGCCGACCGCGGCACGCAGCGAGGGATGACAGGAGGCGCCCGGAAGTGACGGTCGATCGTGGCACCCGGCCTGCCCGCCGCCCGGTGCCCACGACTCGGGCGCGCGAGGACGACCTCACGCCGAGCGGGGTCGTCGGCGGCCCGGAGAGCGGCGCCGACGGCGCCGACACCGCCGCCCGCCCCGTCCCCGAGGCGACCGTCGCCCGCCTGGCCGTCTACCTGCGCGTCCTCACCACCCTGCTGGCCGAGGGCCGCGGCACCGTCTCCAGCGAGGAGCTCGCCGCGGCGGCCGGGGTCAACTCGGCGAAGCTGCGCAAGGACCTCTCGCACATCGGCTCGTCCGGGGTGCGGGGGGTCGGCTACGACGTCTCCCGGCTGGTCGCCGAGGTCGAGGCCACCCTCGGGCTGACCCGCCCGCACGCGGTCGCGCTGGTCGGGGTCGGCAACCTCGGGCACGCGCTGGCCGGCTACGGCGGCTTCGCGGCCCGCGGCTTCCCCGTCGCGGCGCTCTTCGACGTCGACCCCGCGCTGGTCGGCACCACCCTCGACGGCGTCGAGGTCGAGCACGCGGACAGCATCCCGCGGGTGTGCGCCGAGCGGGGCGTCACCATCGGCGTGGTCGCGACGCCCGCGGCCGCCGCCCAGCAGGTCTGCGACCACCTCGTGGCCGCGGGTGTGCGCAGCATCCTCAACTTCGCCCCCACCGTGCTGGTGGTGCCTGCGGGGGTCGAGGTGCGCAAGGTCGACCTGGCGGTGGAGATGCAGGTGCTGTCGTTCCACGTCGCCCGCCGGCACGGCACGGTCCCGGCCGCCGGACCCGCCGGACCCGCCGCCGGACCCGCCGCCGGCCCGCGACAGACCCCGCGAGAGGCGGTCTCCCGATGAGCCTGCTCCTGGTCGGCGTCTCGCACCGCACCGCCGAGGTGCCGGTGCTCGAGCGCGTCGCCGTGTCCGGAGACGACACCCGCAAGGTCCTCGACGACCTGCTCACCGGCGATCACGTCACCGAGGCGATGCTCGTCTCCACGTGCAACCGCGTCGAGATCTACGCGGTGGTCGAGACCTTCCACGGCGGGCTCACCGAGGTGTCCTCGGTGCTCGCCCGCCACGCCCACGCCGAGGTCTCCGATCTCACCGACCACCTCTACGTGCACTACGCCGGCTCGGCGGTGGAGCACCTCTTCTCCGTGGCCGCCGGGCTCGACTCGATGGTCGTCGGCGAGGCGCAGATCCTCGGCCAGCTCCGCGCGTCCTACGCCGAGGCCCGCGAGCTCGGGTCGGCCGGCCGGGTGCTGCACGAGCTCGCCCAGCAGGCGCTGCGCGTCGGCAAGCGCGCCCACGCCGAGACCGGGATCGACGCCGCGGGCGCCTCGGTCGTGTCCGAGGCCCTCGTCGACGCCGACGTCGCCCTCGGCGGCCTCGGCGGGCGGCGCGCGCTCGTGGTCGGCGCCGGGTCGATGGGCGCGCTGAGCGCCGCCCACCTGCGGCGCAGCGGCGTGGCCGAGATCGTGCTGGCCAACCGCTCGGAGGCCAACGCCGAGCGGCTCGCGGTGTCGCTGCGCGCCGAGGGCACGCCCGCCCGCGCGGCGGGCCTCGACGCCCTGCACGCCGAGATCGCCGCCGCCGACGTCGTCGTCGCCTGCACGGGCGCGGTCGGCACGGTCGTCGGCGAGGAGGACGTGCGCGCGGCCCTCGCGCTGCGGGGCCCCGGGCTCGTCGTCTGCGACCTCGGGCTGCCCCGCGACGTCGACCCGCGCGTGGGTGCGCTGCCCGGCGTCACCGTCGTCGACCTCGCCGCCCTCGGCGAGCGCCTGCGCTCCGCGAGCGCCGGGCGCGCGGTCGAGGAGGCCCGCTCGGTCGTCGCCGAGGAGGTGCGCGCCTACTTCGCCGCGCAGCGCACCGCCGAGGTCACGCCCACGGTCACCGCGCTGCGCCGCCGCGCCGCGGAGGTCGTCGACGCCGAGCTGCTGCGCCTCGACGGGCGCCTGCCCGACCTCGAGGGGCAGACGCGCGACGAGGTCGCCCAGACCGTGCGCCGCGTGGTCGACAAGCTGCTGCACACGCCGACCGTGCAGGTCAAGCGGCTCGCCCAGTCCCCGGGCGGCGACACCTACGCCGAGGCGCTGCGCGAGCTGTTCGAGCTCGACCCGCAGACCCCGGCCGCGCTGGCCGCGACCGAGACGATCACCGAGACCACCGCGAGCGTCGAGCCCGGCGACGGCATGGGCCAGGCGCTGTCGGTCGACCCGAGGCGGGGACGCTCGTGACGGCGACCGAGACCACCGCCCCGCTCACCGGCGAGGGCGCCCGCACGATCCGGATCGGGACGCGCGCGAGCCTGCTCGCCCGCACCCAGACCGACCTCGTCGCCTCCGCGCTCACCGACGCCGGGGCCACCGTCGAGATCGTCACGATCGCCACCGACGGCGACCGCAGCCAGGCCGCGAACACGCCGATCCCGCAGACCGGGGTCGGGGTGTTCGTCACCGCGCTGCGCGACGCCGTGCTCGCCGGCGAGATCGACGTCGCGGTGCACTCGTACAAGGACCTGCCCACGGCCGCCGTGCCCGGGCTGGTCCTCGCGGCCGTCCCGGCGCGCGAGGACCCGCGCGACGCGCTCGTGGCCCGCGACGGCATGGTGCTCGGCGAGCTGCCGCCGGGGGCGGTGGTCGGCACCGGGTCGCCGCGGCGGATCGCGCAGATCGCCGCGCTCGGGCTGGGGCTCGAGCTCGTGCCGATCCGCGGCAACGTCGACACCCGCATCGGCAAGGTGGCCCGCGGCGAGCTCGACGCCGTGGTGCTGGCCCGTGCCGGGCTGGCCCGCCTGGGCCGCGTCGGCGAGGCCACCGAGGTGCTCGACCCCCTGCAGGTGCTGCCGGCCCCCGCCCAGGGGGCGCTCGCCTGCGAGTGCCGCGCGGACGACGCCCCGCTCGAGGGGCTCCTGCGCGCCACCCTGCACGACGAGTCCGTGGCCACGGCCGTGTCCGCGGAGCGCGCGGTCCTCGGCGGGCTGGGCTCACCCTGCGGGTCGCCGATCGGGGCGCTCGCCGAGGTCGTCGAGG
Organism: Actinomycetospora lutea; assembly: GCF_028737205.1. Lineage (GTDB taxonomy): Bacteria > Actinomycetota > Actinomycetes > Mycobacteriales > Pseudonocardiaceae > Actinomycetospora > Actinomycetospora lutea. The sequence continues at coordinate 219,357 of NZ_JAQZAL010000004.1, forward strand.
ACCTCGACGACGACGGTCACGTCGTCGAACGGCTGTCGCTGCGCGCGGTGGCCGCCACGGCGGAGGGCGCACTGGTGCGCGGCTCCGCCACCGGAGAGACCGAGGACGCCGAGCGGATCGGCCGGGAACTGGCCGCGGAACTGCTCGCCGACGGGGCGGAGCCGAAGGGGCTCGCGGAAGACGAAGCGCAGCGGAGCTCGACCCGATCTGCGCAGGACGATGTGCAGCCCCCGCCCGCCTCCTGAACACCACGATGGGAACGGAAGACATGACAGCACCCTCGACGACCGCCGGCCGGGTCGCCTTCGTCGGCAGCGGGCCCGGTGACCCCGGCCTGCTGACCGTGCGGGCCCGCGACGCCCTCGCCGCCGCCACGCTGGTCGTGGCCGATCGCGGCGTGCCCGCGGACGTCCTCGCGCTGCTCCCGTCGTCGGTGACGGTGCGCCCGGTCGGGCAGGTCGGCGACGACCCCGCGGCCGGCGGCCCCGCGACCGACGCCGTGGTCGCCCCGGGCTTCGCGGCCGACGACCCGGCCGCGACCGGCGACGGCCCGGCCCCCGCCGATCCGGCCACGCTGGCCGAGACCGTGGTCGCGGCGGCCCGCGGCGGCGACTCGGTGGTGCGCCTGGTCCTGGGCGACCCGCTGGTCCGCCCCGACGTCGTCACCGAGGTCCGCGCCGTCGCGGCGGCCGCCGTGCCGTTCGACGTCGTCCCGGGCATGCCGGCCGACACCGCGGTCCCGACCTACGCCGGCGTCGCGCTCGGCCCGGCCCACACCTCGGTCGACCTCACCGCCGGCGAGGCCGTCGACTACGCGGCTCTGGCCGTCGCGCCGGGCCCGCTGGTGCTGCAGGCCACCGCCGCCGAGCTCGCCGGCGCCTCGGCGCAGCTCGTCGAGAACGGCTGGAAGCCCGGCACCCCGGCGCTGGTCACCGCGGCCGGCACCGGCTCGCGGCAGCGCACGGTGGAGACGAGCCTCGACAAGCTCGCCGCGGACGGCGCGGACCTCGAGGGCACGCTGGTCGTCACCCTCGGCGACGCCGTCACCGACCGCGCCACGCTCTCCTGGTGGGAGTCGCGCGCGCTCTACGGCTGGCGCGTCCTCGTGCCGCGCACCAAGGACCAGGCCCGCGCGATGAGCGACCGCCTGCGCGTCCATGGCGCGGTGCCCGAGGAGGTGCCGACCATCGCGGTCGAGCCGCCGCGCAGCCCGGCGCAGATGGAGCGCGCGGTCAAGGGCCTCGTCGACGGGCGCTACCAGTGGGTCGTGTTCACCTCGGCCAACGCGGTGCGCGCGGTGTGGGAGAAGTTCGGCGAGTTCGGCCTCGACGCCCGCGCCTTCTCCGGCGTCAAGATCGCCTGTGTCGGCGAGGCGACGGCCGAGACCGTCCGCGCGTTCGGCGTCCACCCCGAGCTCGTGCCGGACGAGGAGACCGAGCAGTCCTCCGAGGGCCTGCTCGAGGTCTTCCCGCCGCACGACGACGTGCTCGACCCGGTCGACCGGGTGCTGCTCCCGCGCGCCGACATCGCCACCGAGACCCTCGCCGAGGGGCTCCAGCAGCGCGGCTGGGAGATCGACGACATCACGGCGTACCGCACGGTGCGCGCGGCCCCGCCGCCCGCGCCGGTGCGCGAGGCGATCAAGACCGGCGGGTTCGACGCGGTCTGCTTCACCTCGTCGTCGACGGTGCGCAACCTCGTCGGGATCGCCGGCAAGCCGCACGCCCGCACGATCGTCGCCTGCATCGGGCCGAAGACCGCCGAGACCGCCGTCGAGTTCGGGCTGCGCGTCGACGTCAAGCCCGACGTGGCCGACGTGCCGTCGCTGGTCGAGGCGCTCGCATCGCACGCCACGAAGCTGCGGGCCGAGGGCGCGCTGCCCCCGCCGCGCAAGACGAAGGCCCGCAAGCGCTAATTTCGGTGCCGACCGGCCCCGGAAGGACGAAGGCCCATGTTCCCCCCGAGATCGTTTCCGGCTGACCGCCCCCGCCGGCTGCGGGTGAACCCCGGCATCCGCCGTCTCGTCGCCGAGACCGAGGTGCGCCCGCGGCACCTGGTGCTGCCGGTGTTCGTGGCCGAGGGCCTCGACGCGCCGCGGCCGATCACGTCGATGCCCGGCGTCGTCCAGCACACCCGCGAGTCGCTGCGCAAGGCGGCCGCGGAGGCGGCGGCGGCCGGGGTCGGCGGGATCATGCTGTTCGGCGTGCCCGCGCGCCGCGACGCGGTGGGGTCCGGGGCGATCGATCCGGAGGGCATCCTCAACGTCGCGCTCGCCGACGTCCGGGCCGAGGTCGGTGACGCCCTGCCGGTCATGGCCGACACGTGCCTCGACGAGTTCACCGACCACGGCCACTGCGGGGTCCTCGACGCCGACGGTGCCGTCGACAACGACGCGACGCTGCCGATCTACGGCGAGATGGCGGTGGCCCAGGCCCGCGCCGGCGCCCACGTCGTCGCGCCCAGCGGGATGATGGACGGCCAGGTCGGCGTCATCCGGGCCGCGCTCGACGACGCGGGGTTCGCCGACACCGCGATCCTCGCCTACTCGGCCAAGTACGCGAGCGCCTTCTACGGCCCGTTCCGCGAGGCCGTCGACTCCCAGCTCCAGGGCGACCGCCGGACCTACCAGCAGGACCCGGCCAACGCCCGCGAGGCCGCCCGGGAGGTGGCGCTGGACCTCGACGAGGGCGCCGACATCGTGATGGTCAAGCCGGCCATGGGCTACCTCGACGTGCTGCGCCGGGTCGCCGACGGCGCCGACGTCCCGGTCGCCGCCTACCAGGTGTCCGGCGAGTACGCGATGATCTCGGCCGCGGTCGAGCGGGGCTGGCTCGACCGCGAGCGCACGATCCTCGAGTCGCTGACCTCCATCCGCCGCGCCGGCGCCGACGTCGTCCTCACGTACTGGGCCACCGAGGCCACGGCCTGGCTGGATCGGTGACGGTGGCCGACCACGCGCCCGTCGACCCCGTCGCGGTCACCCCGCCCGAGGAGGAGCCGGGGCGCCCGGGCCTCGTCACGGCCGCCGTGGTGGTCTGGATCGTGCTGGGCGTGCTGATGATCGGCACCGCGGTGCTCTTCGCGGTCGGCCTGCTCTTCGGCAGCCTCGACCCGACCACCGAGCCCATCGCCGTGGTCGCCGCGATGATCGTGCTCGCCGCGGCGGGCGTCGGCACCGTCGTCGGGGCCCGCCGGCTGCGGGACGGGTCGCGCACCGCCCGGATCGGTCTCACGGTGCTCGGCGCCGTGCTCGGGGTGGTCGGCCTGGTGCAGGTGACCTTCCTCGGCGTGGGCGGCGTCTGGTTCGTCGCGTTCGTCGTCGGGGCGGTGCTGCTGCACCTGCCCGCGGCACGGGCGTGGTTCGGCCGGTCGTCGTGACCGGCACCGAGGCGCCCGTCCTCTTCGAGGAGTCGGGCACCCGGCCCTGGCTCCTGCTGTTCGGCCCGGTGCTCGCCGCGGTCGGGATCGGGCTCGAGAGCTTCGCGCCCGGCGGCGCCTCGCTGCCGCTGTGGCTCGGGGTGGGCCTGCTCGTCCTCCTCTACACGCTGCTGCTCGTGCGCTCGCGGCGCCGCTACCTGCGGGTGCGCCTGACCCCGTCGACGCTCGAGCAGGGCACAACGAGCCTGCCGATGTCGCACGTGACCTCGCTGCGCCCGGTCGACGAGGAGCACCACGGCGTGCGGGTGCTCGGCGACGGGCCGGTCGTGCCGCGGCGCCTGTCGCCGGTGGTCCTGCGCCTGACCGACGGCACGCGCGCGGTGGCGTGGGCCCGCGACGGCGACGGCCTGCGCACGGCGCTCGAGGACCTGTTGCGCACCCGGGCGGCGTCGTGAGGCGCCCGGTGCTGCTCGTGATCGTGTCGGGGGTGCTCGCCGTCGCGGCGGTGGCGCTGCTCGTCGCCGGGGTGCAGGTGCGCGAGACCACGGGCGGCCTGCTCGTCACCCCGATCCGCCAACTGCACCTCGTCGGCGGGTTCCTCGTCGCCGGGACGGTGGTCGGGGTCGCGGCCGTGCTCACCGCCCTCGCCGCGGTCCCCGTCCGGCGCGCCACGCGCCCGGTGCCGGGGGAGGACGCGGCTCCGGAGAGCGCGCCCGCGCCGAGCGCGTCCACGGGGAGCGCGCCCGCGTCGGTCGCGCCGGGATCCGGGCGCGACACGTGATCGCCTGAGGGTCCCTCGTCCCTCTATCCTCCGACCGGGCGCCGGGTCGACGACCGTCCGCCCGACCGGGGGGAGGACGAATGACGCACCTGTCGGGACCGTCTCCGGACGGGTCCGCTCCGCCGCAGGGAGCACAGGGGTCCTTCGGTCCGTACCGCCTCGAGGGCCGTCTCGGGCGCGGCGGCATGGGCGAGGTGCACCGCGCGTACGACACCCGCCGCGACCGGGAGGTCGCGCTCAAGCGCCTGACCCCCGAGCTGGCCGACGACCCGGAGATCCGCGAGCGCTTCGAGCGCGAGTGCCGCACCGCCGCCCGCCTGTCGTCGCCGCACGTGGTGCCGATCCACGACTTCGGGGTGATCGACGGGCGCCTGTTCCTCGACATGCGCCTCGTCGAGGGCCGCGACCTCGCCCGTGTCATCGTCGAGGAGGGCCCGCTCGACCCGGCGCGGGCGGTGGGCATCGTCGAGCAGATCGCCGATGCGCTCGACGACGCGCACGCCCACGACCTCGTGCACCGCGACGTCAAGCCGGGCAACGTGCTGGTGACCTCGGGGCGCGGGCCGGACTTCGTGCACCTCGTCGACTTCGGGATCGTCCGGCTCGCGAGCTCGGGCACGCGCGGGCGCAACCTCACGGGCACCGGCACCACGCTCGGGACGCTCGCCTACATGGCGCCCGAGCAGTTCGAGGGTGCCGCCGTCGACCGCCGCGCCGACGTCTACGCGCTCGCCGTCGTGCTCTACGAGATGCTCGTCGGGCGCCCGCCGTTCGACGGCGACATGCCCGCGATGCTCCACCAGCACCTCGCGGTGCCGCCGGCCCCGCCGTCCTCGCGGCGCCCCGGGCTGCCGCCGGCGCTCGACGCCGTGGTGCTGCGCGGGCTCGCCAAGCGCCCCGGCGACCGGTACGCCGAGGCCGGCGAGCTCGCCGAGGCCGCCCGCGCCGCGGTCGACGGCAGCGCGCCCGTCCCCGCGACCGCCCCGACCCCGCCGGTCGGCGGGCCGGAGCACGGGCGGGCCACCTGGGTGGGGCCGGCAGGCTACGCGCCCCCGGGGCCGCCGCCCTACGCTCCGGGACCTGCGCAGGTCCCCGGCCAGGTGCGCTGGGACAGCGGGCCCCACGGCGCATCCTCGGGGCCCTGGTCGCCCGCCGCGCCGGCGGGCACCTGGAGCTCGTCGTCGGCCCCCTGGGCCACCCCGGGCACGCCCGGGGCTCCCGCCGCGACCCCGCGGCGCCGGGGCCGCACGATCGCGATCGTCGTCGGCGCCCTCGTGCTCGTCGCCGCGGTGATCGTCACGACGGTGCTGGTGGTGGGCGCGTCGTCGGGGCCCGCGACGGTGGCCGTCGGCAACGCGGCCTCGCTCGCGCAGCTGTTCCCGGAGACGGTCTCCGCCGGGTGCGCGCCCGGCGACGTCGCCGCGTACGAGATCAGCGCCGGCGGCGCCCGGCCCGTGGAGGCCGTCCAGTGCACCGGGCCGGCCGGCGTCGCGATCGCCTACGCGCGGTGGGCCTCGCCGGCCGACGCCACGAACCGCGTGCTCTCGTACTCGACGTCCCCCTCGGTGGACGGCCAGCGGCAGTGGGCGGCCCAGAACGTGCCCCAGGGCCCGTACTGGCAGACGGTCAGCGGCGCGTCCTGCACCTCGCTCGCGGCGTACACCGGCTTCGCCGTCAACGTCCAGCTCTACGCCCCGGCGGACCGCTGCGCCGACGTCACCACCGCGTTCCAGGCCTCCGGGCTGCCCGGCGGCGATCAGCTGCGGGCGGTCGATCGCATCCTGCCCGGGGCGGTCCGCGACGGCTGCGGCCCCGCGACCCCGACCCCGGGCACCTCGGGGATCGTCCCGCTCCAGGTGCGCAGCTGCATCGGCGCCGACGGCACCACGACGACCTGGTCGCGGTGGAACGGCCCGGGCGACGTCGCGACCGAGGCCAACGCCCGCGGGTCGCGCACGGGCGAGACGGTGAGCTCGTGGAACGCGCCGAACGGGCCGCGCCAGGGCCCGTACGTGCAGGCCGAGGACGGCGGCACGTGCCGCGCGCTGCTCGGGTGGGACGCGGCGCCCTACGCCGCCGAGATCGTCGGGCCGGACTGCGACGCCGTCGACCGCACCGTCGCGGGGCTGGGGCCGCCGCCGGGGGACGCGCTCCCGACCTGATCCCGGCCACGGCGCCGTCACGCAGCGGCTGGGACACTGGCGCCCGTGACCAGTACAGCGATGACGGGCTCGGGCACGTCGAGCGTCGGCCACAGCGCCGACCTCTTCGCCCGCGCCGAGCAGGTGGTCCCGGGCGGGGTGAACTCCCCGGTCCGCGCGTTCCGGTCGGTCGGCGGCACCCCGCGGTTCATGGTGTCCGGCTCCGGGCCCTACCTCACCGACGCCGACGGCAACCGCTACGTCGACCTGGTCAGCTCCTGGGGCCCGATGATCCTCGGGCACGCCCACCCGGCCGTCGTCGAGGCCGTTCGCGAGGCCGCGACCCGCGGGCTGTCGTTCGGGACGCCGACCGGCGGCGAGGTCGAGCTCGCCGAGGAGATCGTGCGCCGCGTCGAGCCCGTCGAGCAGGTGCGCCTGGTCAACTCGGGCACCGAGGCGACGATGAGCGCGGTGCGCCTCGCCCGCGGGTTCACCGGGCGCAGCGTCGTCGTGAAGTTCGCCGGCTGCTACCACGGGCACGTCGACGCGCTGCTCGCCGAGGCGGGTTCCGGGGTCGCGACCTTCGGGCTGCCGTCCACCCCGGGCGTCACCGGCGCGCAGGCCACCGACACCGTCGTCCTGCCCTACAACGACCTCGACGCCGTCGCGCAGGTGTTCGCCGAGCGCGGGCCCGAGATCGCGTGCGTGATCACCGAGGCGGCCGCGGGCAACATGGGCGCGGTCGCCCCCCACGACGGCTTCAACGCCGGCCTCAAGCGGCTCTGCCAGGCCCACGGCGCGCTGCTGGTGATCGACGAGGTGATGACGGGCTTCCGCGTCTCGTCCGCCGGCTGGTACGGCCTCGAGGGCGTGGCCGGCGACCTCTACTGCTTCGGCAAGGTCATGTCCGGCGGCCTGCCCGCCGCGGCGTTCGGCGGCCGCGCCGACGTCATGGCCCAGCTCGCTCCGGCCGGGCCCGTCTACCAGGCGGGCACGCTGGCCGGGAACCCCGTCGCCACGGCCGCCGGGCTGACGACGCTGCGCCACGCGACGCCCGAGGTCTACGCCGCGCTCGACGCCCACGTCGACCGGCTGCACGGGCTCGTCACGGACGCGCTGTCCGGGGCCGGCGTCGTCCACACGATCCAGCGGGCCGCCTCGCTGATCTCCGTGCGCTTCGCCGAGGACGAGGGGCGCAACTACGACGACATGCGTGCCGCGGAGACCTGGCGCTTCCCGCCGTTCTTCCACGCCCTGCTCGACCGGGGCGTCTACTGGCCGCCGAGCGTGTTCGAGGCGTGCTTCGTCTCCGCGGCGCTCGACGACGACGCGTTCTCGGTGCTCGCCGACGCGCTGCCCCACGCGGCGCGGGCGGCGGCCGGGGCGATGGCCCCGTGAGCCCGGTCCGGACCACCGTGCACGTCGTGCGCCACGGCGAGGTGCACAACCCCGAGGGCATCCTCTACGGGCGCCTGCCCGGCTACGGGCTCTCGGACACCGGTCGCGAGCAGGCCAAACGCGTCGCGGTGCACCTCGCGGGCGCCGACGTGACCGCGCTGTTCGTCTCGCCGATGCAGCGCGCGCAGGAGACCGCCGAGCCGATCGCCGCGGCGCTCGGGTTGGAGCCGGTGACCGAGGACCGGCTCATCGAGGCCGCCAACGCGTTCGAGGGCCAGCACGTGTCCGTCGGCGACGGGGCGCTGCGCAAGCCCGAGTACTGGCCGCTGCTGCGCAACCCGTTCCGCCCGTCGTGGGGCGAGCCGTACCTGGAGATCGCGCACCGCATGCTCGGCGCGGCGCACCGGGCGCGCGCCGCGGCCGCCGGCCACGAGGCCGTGTGCGTCTCCCACCAGCTGCCGATCTGGACGCTGCGGCGCTTCCTCACCGGGCAGCGGCTCTGGCACAACCCCACGCACCGGCAGTGCTCGCTCGGGTCGGTGACGAGCTTCGTCTTCGACGACGAGAGCCTCGTCGACATCGCCTACGCCGAGCCGGGCGGCACCTCGGACCCCACCGCCACGGGGGCGTGAGGTGCGCGTGCTCCTGCTGGCGCTGGCGGGCCTGCTGCTCGTCGCCGGGTGCTCGTCCGGGGCGGCGGAGGGCGAGTTCGTCTTCAACGGCACCGGCGGGCGCACCACCGTCGTCTACGACCCGCCGGAGACCCGGGGGTCGCTGACCCCGATCAGCGGCGAGAGCCTCCTCGAGCCGGGCCGGACGCTGTCCACCGACGCCTACCGCGGGCAGGTGGTCGTGCTCAACGTGTGGGGATCGTGGTGCGGGCCCTGCCGCGGTGAGGCGGACGCGCTCGACGCGGTCGCGACGGCGTCGGCGCCGCGCGGGGTGCAGTTCCTCGGCATCGACGTCCGCGACCAGCGCGACGCCGCCGCCGACTTCGTGCGCGACCGCGGCGTCGTCTACCCGTCGATCTTCGACCCGCCGGGGCGCTCGCTGCTCGCGCTGCGCGGCTACCCGCGCAACGCGGTGCCCTCGACGATCGTGCTGGACCGCCGGCACCGCGTCGCGGCGGTCTTCCTCACCGCGATCCTGGCCGAGGACCTCCAGCCCGTGGTCGACCGCGTCGCGGCGGAGCCGGCGCCGGCCGGCTGACTGGTCGCGCGCCATCTGAGAAGCTCACCGGCAGGACCGCTCCCCGGGGGTACGTGTTGCTCATCTTCGGCACCCGCCGCACCGTCACGCAGCTGGCGCTGGTCGTCCTGACCTGCGCGAACTGTCACCGCTCGGCCGCCACCGCGATCCTGCGGGCGGTCACCAGGTTCACGCTCTTCTTCATCCCGCTCTTCCCGGTCCGCGTCCGGTACGCCACGCAGTGCACGGCCTGCGGGTTCCTGATGTGGATCGACAAGGGGCAGGCCGAGCAGCTCGCGACCGCGCCGTCGGCGCCGCCGGCCGGCCCGCCGCCGCTGCCCGGGCAGTACCAGGGCCCGTACCAGCAGGGCCCCTACCAGCAGCCCCACCCGCAGCAGGACGCGGCGCCGGGCATGCCCGGCGCCGCGCCCTGGCCGGCGCCGCCGCAGGGCGGCGGCAACGGCAACGGCCACGCGAGGCACAACTGACGAGTCGCTCCTCGCCGGTCAGCCGCTGCGCCGTGCGGCGAAGTCCGTGCGGTGGTGCACCGGCTTCGTGCGCTGCCGCGGGCCGGTGACGCGCGGGGCGGCCGGCTGGCCGGTCGACCCGGCCGACCGGCCCTTCGCGGCGGCGCGGCGCGCGGCGCGGTTGGCCGGCGGCGTGGGATCGGTGGTGCGCATACGGGACCTCCTGGGGGTGCGGACGGACGCCGCCGGCGTCACCCGGGGTGCGCGGGGCACCGCGCCGGGCGGCATGAGGGGCAGCGGGGTCGGACACGGGGACCGGTGCGGTCCCGGCGTCCTCAGGAGTCGACGAGCACGACGGAGACGCTAGGAGCCCTCCGCGGGCGGCGCGAGCGAATTTCCGCGGGCCCGCTCGCCCCGCCGTGATCAGCAGGTCGAGAGGCACCTCCGGGGGCCCCTGCGCGGTGCTCCCCAGCCTGCTGATCGTCGCGCTGGCCGGTCTTCTACGACACATCGTCGGAGATCGGTCCCCGCGCTCACGCACGCCCGACCGCGGCGTCCTACCCTGGACGGCGCCATGAACCTGACCGAGGTGGCCACGTCCGGCCCCGTCCTGCTCGCCGTGCTGCTGTCGGTGGCGGCGGGCGTGGTCAGCTTCGCCTCGCCCTGCGTGGTGCCGCTGGTGCCGGGCTACCTGGCCTACCTCGCCGGTCTCGTCGGGGCGGACGCGCCGGCGGTCACGCAGGACGAGGTCCGCGTCCAGGACGCCGAGCGCCGCGCGGCGGTCACCGGGGAGCTCCCCGCCGCCGGTACGGCCACCGCGGCCCCGCGGCGGCTGCGCCGCTTCCGGGTCGCCGGGGCCGCGGCGCTGTTCGTCCTCGGGTTCACCGTCGTGTTCGTCGTCGGGCTCGGGTCGGTGGTGTGGCTCGCCGACGCGCTGCTCGTCAACGAGGCGCTGCTGCAGCGCATCGGGGGCGTCGTCACCGTTGCCATGGGGCTGGTCTTCCTCGGCCTCGTGCCCGCGCTGCAGCGCGACACCCGCCCGCACTGGATCCCGCGCACCGGCCTGCTCGGCGCGCCCCTGCTCGGCGCCACCTTCGGGCTCGGGTGGACGCCGTGCCTCGGGCCGACGCTCGCCGGGGTCGTCGCCCTGGCCAGCGGCACCGACTCGGGGTCCGCGGGGGTCCGGGGCATCGTCCTGCTGCTCGCGTACTGCCTCGGGCTCGGCGTGCCGTTCGTGCTGATCGCGCTCGGCGCCGGGCGCGCGGTCCGGGCCCAGGCCTGGCTGCGCACCCACAGCCGCCGCATCCAGATCGTCGGCGGCGTCGCGCTCGTCGTCGTCGGCCTGCTGCTCGCCACCGGCCTCTGGGCCGAGATCGTCGCCCTGCTGCGCGGCCCCGTCGCCGGCTTCACCACCCCCCTGTAGGCCTGATGACCACCACGCTCCCGGCGCCCCCGGGCGACGCCGGCCCGCCGCCGGCGCGACCGCCCCGGGTGCGGCAGGCGCTCGCCCTGGCCCGCAACACCTGGCGCGGGCTGACCAGCATGCGCACCGCGCTGATCCTGCTGTTCCTGCTCGCGGTCGCCTCGATGCCCGGCGCGGTGCTGCCCCAGCGCACGCCCAGCCCGAACGCCGTCGACGACTACCTCACGCAGAACCCCACCCTCGGCCCGATCCTCGACGACCTCGGGTTCTTCGACGTCTTCGCCACCCCGTGGTTCGCGGCGATCTACCTGCTGCTGTTCATCTCGCTCATCGGCTGCCTGTTGCCCCGCTCGTTCGAGCACGTGCGGGGCCTGCGCGCCGAGCCGGTGTCGGTGCCGCGCAACCTCGCGCGCCTGCCCCACCACGCGCAGAGCACGTCCGACGACGACCCCGACGCCGTCGTCGAGGCCGCGCGCCGGCGCCTGCGCGGCTGGAAGGTCGCGGTGCGCTCCGAGCCCGGCGGCGTGCGCACGCTGTCGGCGGAGAAGGGCGCGCTGCGCGAGGTCGGCAACCTCGTGTTCCACCTCAGCCTCGTCGCCCTGCTCGGCGGCATCGCCGTCGGCAAGCTCTTCGGGTACGAGGGCCAGGTCATCGTCATGGCCGACGGCAGCGAGTTCTGCAACTCCGGCATCTACGCCTACGACTCGTTCCGCCCCGGCCTCCAGGTCGACGGCACCGGGCTCGATCCGTTCTGCATGATCGTCGACGACTTCCGGGCCAGCTTCCGCCCGGACGGCCAGCCCGACTCGTTCGACGCGAACGTCCGCTACCAGGACACCGACGCCGTCGAGCGCGGTGACACCGACTGGCAGTCGCACGACCTCGCCGTCAACGACCCGCTGCGTGTCGACGGCGAGCGCGTCTACCTGCTCGGGCACGGCTACGCCCCGCGGTTCACGGTCACCTTCCCGAACGGCGAGCAGCGGGTCGGGCTGATCCAGTGGCGGCCCGTCGACCAGGCGACGCTGCTCTCCGAGGGCGCCACCAAGATCGACCCGCCGGGCGTGACCGACGAGTCGGAGCGCCGGCGCTCGCAGCTCGCCATCACCGGCCTGTTCGCGCCCACCTCGTCGGGCGGTGGCCTGGTCACCTCGGTGTTCCCGGCGCTGAACGACCCCGAGGCGGCCGTCGACGTGATGCGCGGCGACCTGGGCCTCGACTCGGGCCGCGCGCAGTCGATCTTCGAGGTGGACCGGACGATGGTCGACCAGGGCCGCCTCGTGCGGGTGGCCCGCGAGAACGTCAAGCCCGGCGGCGAGATCGCGCTCGACGACGGCACCCGCATCCGCTTCGACGGCGTCGAGAACTGGGTGTCGCTGCAGGTGTCCCACGACCCGGCGCAGACCGCGGTGCTCCTCGCCGCGATCGCCCTCCTGGGCGGGCTGACCCTCTCGCTGACCGTGCGCCGGCGGCGCTTCTGGCTGCGGGCGAGCCCTGGCGCGCCGTCTACGACAGGAGGTCGTACGGTGGTGAGCCTGGGCGGACTCGCCCGGACCGACCGGGCGGGCTACGGCGAGGAGTTCGGGCGGCTCGCCGGTGAGCTGGCCCCGCCGCGTGCCGGCGGTGATCCCGGCGGGGACCCGACCGGGCGCACGGAGCCCGACCCGGACGTCCCGGACGAGGCCCTCGAGGGGCCCGACGGGCCGGCCGCCGAGCAGCCCCGACCGCAGGACGATGACCGGGAGGACGACGACGATGGTCGTTGACGCAGCGTTGGGCCAGTTCGGCGATCTGCTGTTCGAGTCCGCGCTCGCGGTCTACGTGCTCGCCATGATCCTGCACGCCGTCGAGCACGCGCTGCTGCGGCGCACGGGGGTCGAGCAGGAGGAGGCCCGGGTGCCGGTGGCGGCCGCGGCCACCGCCGGCACGGGCGCGGGGCTCTCGCGCGAGGGTGCGGCCGCGGCCGCCGATCTCGGCTCCCACGACACGTCCACGCCGACCCGCCCGCCCCGCACGAAGGCCGAGCGTTTCGGGCGCACCGGGGTCTCGCTCACCGTGCTCGGGTTCGGCCTGCACCTCGCGATGCTGGTGGTGCGCGGGCTGGCCGCCCAGCGCGTGCCCTGGGGCAACATGTACGAGTTCACCGCGGCGATCTGCCTGGTCGCGGTGGGGGCCTGGCTGGTCGTGCTGCGCCGCCGCCCCGAGCTGCGCCGCCTCGGCGCGTTCGTGCTGCTGCCCGTGGTCGTCCTGATGTTCCTCGCCGGCACGGTGCTCTACACGCAGACCGCGCCGGTGGTGCCCGCGCTGCGCTCGTACTGGCTCGCCATCCACGTGTCCGCGGCCGTGATCGCCTCCGGCATCCTGCTGCTCGCCGGCGTCGCGAGCCTGCTCTACCTGCTGCGCCGCGTGCACGAGAACGACCCCACGCGGCTGACCTGGACCGCGCGCCTGCCGTCGGCCGACGTCCTCGACCGCGTCGCCTACCGCGCCACCGCCATCGCCTTCCCGGTCTGGACGTTCGCGGTGATCACCGGCGCGATCTGGGCCGAGGCGGCGTGGGGCCGGTACTGGGGCTGGGACCCCAAGGAGACGACGGCGTTCGTCGCCTGGATCGTCTACGCCTGCTACCTGCACGCCCGCTCGACGGCCGGCTGGCGCGGACCCCGCGCCGCGGTGATCAACGTCGTCGGGTTCGCGGTCATGGTCTTCAACCTCTTCTTCGTCAACCTCGTCGTCACCGGACTGCACTCCTACGCCGGCGTGGGGTGATCCTCGGAGTCGATCCCGTTCTCCCGTTCGTCCAGGATCTCCCGACGGGATACGGTGCGGCGCGCACGCGACGAGGGAGGACCGTGGGGATGGAAGCCAGGGACGACACCGGCGCCGAGCGCGGGGCGGGAGACGCCGCGCCCGGTGCGTCCGAGTCGTCGCCGGTCACCACGGCGACCCCCGGGGCTCCCGCCACGGACCGGTCGGAGTCCTCCGCGGCCGCCGCGCCCGTGAGCAGCACCGACGAGCCCCCCGGTGCCGCGGCCGCGCCGGACTCGCCGGACACCACCCGGCGCGTCGACACGGCCGAGGCCGCCCGCGGGGACGCCGCGCAGCCCCGTCCCTTCGCCCCGCGCGTCGGCGCCGCCCCCACCGGCCGGGTCGCCGGCCCGCCCGGGAGCCCCCCGCCCGCCGACCGCGCCCCCGTCTCGGGGCGCTTCACCACGCCGGGCCGCGGCGCGGGCGTGCCGCCGGCCGGCGGACCGAGCACCGACGACCTGTCGTCGGCCCACCTCCTGCGGCCCAGCAAGCGCCCGCCGCAGACCGGCTGGCGGCGCGCGCTGTTCGTCGGCTCCGGCGGGCTGATCAACCCGGGGGAGAGCCTCGGCGACGCCGCCCGCCGCGAGCTCATCGCGCGGGTCAACCAGCCCCTGCACGGCTGCTACAAGATCGCGATGCTGAGCCTCAAGGGCGGCGTCGGCAAGACCACGATGACCACCACGCTCGGCTCGACGTTCGCGTCCCTGCGCGGCGACCGCGTCATCGCGGTGGACGCCAACCCCGACCGCGGCACGCTCAGCCAGAAGATCCCGCTCGAGACCACGGCGACGGTGCGCCACCTGCTGCGCGACGCCGACCGGGTGCGGCGCTACTCCGACGTGCGCGCCTACACCTCGCAGGGCCCGTCCCGCCTGGAGATCCTCGCGAGCGAGCAGGACCCGGCGGTGTCCGAGGCGTTCAGCGAGGTCGACTACCGGCGCACGGTCACGCTGCTCGAGCACTTCTACAACGTGGTGCTCACCGACTGCGGCACCGGCCTCATGCACTCGGCCATGAAGGGCGTGCTCGACGTCGCGGACTCGCTGCTGATCGTGTCGTCGGCGTCGATCGACGGGGCCCGCAGCGCGTCGGCGACCCTGGACTGGCTCGACGCGCACGGCTACCGCGACCTGGTGTCCCGCTCGGTGGCCGTCATCAACTACGTGCGGCGCTCGTCGGGCAACGTCGACCTCGACCGCGTCTCCGACCACTTCGCGGCCCGCTGCCGCGCCGTGGTGCGCCTGCCGTTCGACCCGCACCTCGAGGAGGGCGCGGAGATCGAGCTGGACAAGCTGGCGGCGCGCACCCGCTCGGCGCTGCTGGAGCTCGCGGCGACGGTGGCCGACGACTTCGGCCGCGCCGGCTCGCGCGTGCGGCGCCCCGTGCTCCCGCGCTGATCCGCGCCCGCTACGGGGAGGGCGGGTCCTCGCGCTGGATCTTCTCGTCGAGCGCCTTGAGGAACTCGGGGTCGTCGTCCGGGGCCACCGGGCGGCGGGGGCGCTGCGGGCGCCGCGGCGTCGCCTGCCGGGTGGGGCCGGTGGGAGCGTCC
Source organism: Actinomycetospora lutea (assembly GCF_028737205.1). Classification (GTDB taxonomy): domain Bacteria; phylum Actinomycetota; class Actinomycetes; order Mycobacteriales; family Pseudonocardiaceae; genus Actinomycetospora; species Actinomycetospora lutea. Next base: position 234,490 of record NZ_JAQZAL010000004.1, read on the forward strand.
TGGACCATGCCGCCGGGGCCGCCGTCGTGGCCGGCCTGGGCCGCCTGGGCGGCCATCACCTTCCACAGCAACGTCCCCACGACGACCAGGACCAGCACGGCCACGAGGAACGGGATCACTCGGACGCCTCCAGCATCTCGCCGTCACCGGTCCACGGGTGGGACTGCGGACCGGGCATCCACCACGCTACCGGTCGGACCGGAAGTCCGCGTGGCGTGCGAGCGGTGGCCGTCGGGTGACGGTCGGGTGCCGGGGACGAGCGGGACGCGCGTCACCGGCGGTGCCGGTGACGCCCCGGGACGGCGCAGCGCGCGTCGACCGGGAACCGTCGGTGACCGGCGGCAGTGCGGCCGCCGGCCACCCGGCATCGTCGGACGAAGACTAGTGGTGCGCCTCGCTCGTGAGGCCGTCGAGCAGCGTGCGGACCTCGGACTCGCGGAAGCGGCGGTGCCCACCCGGCGTGCGGATGGAGCCGATGCGGCCGGCCGACGCCCACCGCGTGACGGTCTTGGGGTCGACGCGGAACATCGCGGCGACCTCACCCGGGGTCATCAGTCGCTCGCTGGCGTCGTGAGTGATGGTCATGTCACTCCACCTTCCCTGTCCCTCACACCTGGCCCGCACCGGTCCGGCGGGCGGAGCGGACGTAACGCAGCGAATCGTGACACCGGACCCCGTACGTACTCGAACGCTTGTATCCAGGTAAAGGGACCATAAAGGGCGAAACCGGACGAGGTGGGCGTCCCACGAGCCCGCACGGTGGCGTCGGCCGGTGCCTACCCTGGGGGTGTGACCTCCCAGGAACCCGGGTCCACCACCACGTCCACCCCGCCCGCCGCCGGCACGCCCGCCAGCGTCGCGCTGGCGGTGGTGCTCTACGTCGGCGCGCGCCTGCTCGTCGTCGCCGTGATCGCGGGCGTGCTCGTGGCCGTCGGCCTCCCCCTGCTCGTGGGACTGCTCGTCGCGATCGTCGTGGCCCTGCCCCTGTCGCTCGTGCTCTTCCGTGGCCTGCGCGCGCGCCTGAACGCCGAGGTGGAGGCCGCGACCGCGACCCGCCGCGACCGCCGCGAGCGCCTGCGAGCGGAACTGCGCGGTGACGTCGGGACCGACGACGGCCCGGCTACGTGAGCGCCAGGCCCAGCGCCGTGGCCGCCGACCACACGAGCAGGCCCAGGGCGGTGTCGCGCAGCACCGGGATGAGCTGCGGGCCGGTCGAGCCGGCGAGCACGCGCCGCAGGCCGGGGCCGAGCAGGATCAGCGCGAGCAGGCCGGCGAGCGCGCCCCAGGCGCGCAGGCTCAGCACGAGCGTCATGCCGAGCGGCACCACGACCAGCGCGGCGTAGAGCACGCGGGTGTCGCGGTCGCCGAGGACGACGGCGAGCGTGCGCTTGCCGGTCTCGACGTCGGAGCCGATGTCGCGCAGGTTGTTGGCGACGAGCACCGCGCACGCGAGCAGCCCGACGCCCACCGAGGCGCCGACGCCGAGCCCGCTGGCCCGACCCGTCTGGGTGAACTCGGTGCCGAGCACGGCGACGGGGCCGAAGAACACGAACACCGCGACCTCGCCGAGCCCGCGGTAGCCGTAGGGGCGCGAGCCGCCGGTGTAGAACCACGCGCCGAGCAGGCACACCGCGCCGACGACGATCAGCCACCAGTGCCCGCTGTAGAGCGAGAGCGCGATCCCCGCGAGCGCCCCGAGCCCGAGGCACACGAAGGCCGCCTGCCGCACCTTGTAGGGCTGCGCCAGCCCGGAGCCGACGAGGCGCAGCGGGCCGACCCGGTCGTCGTCGGTGCCGCGCACGCCGTCGGAGTAGTCGTTGGCGTAGTTCACGCCGATGACGAGCGCCACCGACACGACCAGCGCCAGCACGGCGGCCACCGGGTCGAACCCGGCGACGCCCGCGGCCGCCCCGGACCCCGCGAGCACCGGCGCGACGGCCGTGGGCAGCGTGCGGGGCCGCGCTCCCTCCACCCACTGCGCGACGGTCGCCACGGGCCGCGAGCCTAGTGGGCCCGGGCCGTCGGTCCTACGTGCAGGGAGGGACGGGAGGTGCGCCCTGGATCCACGCCGCCGGGACGTAGTGGTCGGGCCGGGTGCGCAGCCAGAGGTTGCTCGTGCCCTGGCTGCCCGCCACCGGGGTCCCGGCGACCTGGCACTGGATCTCGACCTGGGCGCCGTCGCCGACCACCCCGCCGTCCGCGGCCGCCGCGTCCGCGCCGGTGCGCTCGACGACCGGCCCGGCGCCGCCCGTGACGGCCCGGCCGAGCGCGGCCGCCCGGGCCGTCCACAGGTAGTCGACGGTGACGAAGGCGTTCTCGCGCAGCCCGAGACCCCAGAAGGTGCCGTCGGCGAGGTCGATGCCCGCGGGGTTCCTGACCTGGCGGCCGAACCCGTCCCGCCCGCCGTTGTGCTCGTTCTCGAACGCGGCCTGCGCCTGCGGGCGGCCCTGCGGCAGGTCCTTCCACTGCTGGCGCTGGTCCGCGGGGTTCCAGTAGTCGTCCTTGGTGTTCCACGGCCCGACGTCCCACACCGGCACGGTCGCGCAGCGGCCGGCGTCGGTGCAGACGCGCACGCTGTAGTCGCCGCTGCCGTTCGGTGACAGGGCGCGCCGGGAGGGCAGCGCGACGAACTGGTCATCGGCGACGATCCGGTGCCCGTTCGCGGTCGTCCCGCCGACGAGGCCCTCGCGGGTGGCGAACACCCGGTAGCTGGCCCGCGGGGTGATGGTGCGGGCGTCGGTCGGCACCTCGTCGGCGCGGATCTCGAGGCTGCGCACCGCCGGCCCCGTCCCGCCGGCGGGCCCGATCAGCGCGAGGCGCGCGGCCACGGTGCGGGTGGGCTCGGGGAGGATCGCCGGCGTGCCGGGCGCGGCGGGGATCCACTCGGTCCACTGCCCGTCGGGACCCTGCCCGCGGACGTCGACGGCGACCTGCGTGCCGGGCGGGACGTCGCCGGTGACGGGCGCCTCGATGCGGTTCACCGGCGTCGCGAACTGGTGGGCGCCGAGGTCGAGCAGGCCCTGGCGCTCGGCGCCGCGCAGCGCGGCAGGCCCGGTCTCGGTGCCGTCGCGGGAGGTGGACAGGCGCGCGGTGCCCGCGGTGACCTCGACGCCGGTCGTCGCGCCCGCCAGCGGCGGGGCCCAGCGCTGCGGGCCGTCCTCCTCCGGCGTGCCGCGGTCGTCGCGGGGCACGGGCTCAGACGTGCCGGGGCCGGGTGGCGTCACGGGGTCGGCCACCGCGACGGGCGCGGCGACGGCGAGGGTCAGGGCGGTCGTCAGGACGCCGGCGGCCACGACGAGTCCGGTCCGTCGCCTCCGCGGCGTCGCGACGACCCGGTCCAGGGAACGGGACGGAGCGATGCGCACCTCCCGCCAACGGCGCCGCCCCGGGTCGGGATGACGGTTCCGCCGCGGGATCCGCTCGATGGGTTGTCATCCGGTCGAGTGGTGTGCCACCCGTTCGGCGTGTCGGCTCGACGGCGACGCGTGCGTGGTGCAGACGTGCGGGGCATCCGAGGTCCCTGTGGGTGAAGCTTGGGTGAGGTGTGGGTGCGGTCAGCTCGCCCGGCGGAGCCGTAGGGCGACGACGGCGATCCAGGCCATGGCGGCGATCGCGCCGATCGCGAGGGTCAGCGTCCCCGCGGCGCCGCCGGTCATGGCCCAGCCCCATCCGGCGACGAGCGCCAGGCCGGCGGCCCGGGAGACGACGGCGAGATCGCGGCGCCCGCCGCGGCCGACGTGGCGGGCGAGCACGAAGCACGCGGCGATCAGTGACGTGAACGAGATCGTGCCGGCGATCATGTGGCCGTAGGCGTGCCAGGTGACGAGCGGCAGGTCGGCCGGGGCGCCGACGGGGAAGTTCGCCCCCGGGTCCATGACCATGGCGCCCGCCAGCACGAGCCCGACGCCGGCGGAGGTGACGAGTCGCGGCGCCCACACGCCGCCCGGTGTCCCCTGCAGCGCGCTCCGCAGGCCGCTCGCCCCGATGATCGTGAGCAGGCCGGCGAGCACGAAGTTCGTGATCTGCAGCCAGCCCAGGTCCCCCGTGGACAGCAGGCTCAGCGGGTGGACCCGGAGGTCGAAGCCCTCCCGGGTGGCGGCCTGGGCGAGGGAGACGGCGCTCCAGCCGAGGAGCCCGGCGGCGAGGGCGGCCAGGCGGGTGCGGGTGGTGGTGCTCGTGGCGGTGACGGTCGGTGTGGTCATCCCGGGTGCCTCCTCGGCGGGGTGGATCGGACTCTCGCCGGGACGTCGCCGGAGCTGGTACGACAGGGAACACTGGCCGTTCCCTGCCACATCGGCGCGATCGACGTGGAGCCGGAAGCACTCCGCACCACGCACCGAGGAGACCGAGATGCGCTACCTGATGACCACCGGGCAGAACAGCCGCGCGGCCGACGAGGCCCTCTTCGCGGAGATGGGCGCGTTCATCGAGGAGATGACCGCTGCCGGCATCCTCATCGCGACCGGGGGCCTCGAGCCCGGCGGCGTCGTGATGACCTCGCAGGGCGACGAGATCACCGTGACCGACGGCCCCTTCGTCGAGGCCAAGGAGGAGATCCTGGGCTTCGCGCTCGTCGAGGTCTCGTCGCACGAGGAGGCCCTCGAGGTCTCGCGGCGCTTCCGGCGGATCGTCGGTGACGGGTCGAGCGTCCTGCACCGGGTGATGGGTCCGTGACCCCCGCGCGTGGGGGCGGCCTGCCGGCGCAGGTGGACGCGGTCTGGAAGCTCGAGTCCGCCCGCATCGTCGCCGCCCTCACGCGGATGGTCCACGACGTGGGTCTGGCCGAGGAGCTCGCGCAGGACGCGCTGGTCGCGGCGCTGGAGCAGTGGCCGGCCGAGGGCGTGCCCGACAACCCCGGCGCCTGGCTGACCTCGGTCGCCAAGCGCCGCGCCGTCGACCACCTACGGCGCGCCGACCGGGCGGAGCGGGCGCGGACGGCACTCGCGGCGACCCCCGAGGCCGACGACGTCCCGGCCGACGAGGACGCCGACGTCCTGCGGCTGATGTTCCTGTCGTGCCACCCGGTGCTGCCGACCGCGGCCCGCCTCGCCCTGACCCTGCGGCTGCTCGGCGGCCTGTCCGTCGACGAGATCGCGCGGGCGTTCCTCGTCGACGCCGCCACCGTCGGGCGCCGCATCGCCGACGCCAAGCGCACCCTCGCGCAGGAGGGCGCCGCGTTCGCGATGCCCGACCGCGAGGAGCTGGCGGCGCGCCTGTCGTCGGTGCTCGAGGTGGTCTACCTCCTGTTCAACGAGGGCTACGCCGCGACCGCGGGGCACGACCTGCTGCGCCCGGACCTGTGCGGGCAGGCCCTCCGGCTCGGCCACCGGCTCGCCGCGCTCGCCCCGTCGGAGCCCGAGGTGCACGGGCTGCTCGCGCTGATGGAGCTGCAGGCCTCGCGCGCCGCGGCGCGGACCGGTCCGGCGGGCGAGCCGGTCCCGCTGCACGAGCAGGACCGCGGCCGCTGGGACCCGGTCCACGTGCGCCGCGGGTTCACCGCGATGCTGCGTGCGCGGGATCTGGGCGCGCGCGACCTCGGCGGAGCTCCGGGGCCCTACGTCCTGCAGGCCGCCATCGCCGTCTGCCACGCCCAGGCGCGGCGCGCGGAGGACACCGACTGGGCCGCGATCGCCGCCCTCTACGACCGCCTCGCCGCCCAGCTGCCCACGCCCGTGGTGGCGCTCAACCGGGCCGTCGCCGTCGCCCGCGCCCGCGGACCCGCCGAGGGGCTCGCGCTGGTCGAGGCGCTGCGCGACGACCCCCGCCTGCGCGACTACCACCTGCTGCCCGGGGTGCGCGCCGACCTGCTCGCCCGGCTCGGGCGCGAGGCCGAGGCCCGCCGGGAGTACGCCCGCGCGGCCGCCCTGACGCGCAACGACGCCGAGCGCGCGTTCCTCGACGCGCGGGCGGCCGACCTGGTCGCCGCGCCGGCCGGACCCACGCTGGAGGAGGTCGCCGCGCGGTTCCTCGACGGGCTCGCCGCTCCCGCGCGCCGGGCCTACGGGCAGACGCTGCGCCGCCTCGTCCGCGGGCTCGGCGGCACGACGCCGCTCGCCGCGACGACGGCCGCCGACGTCGCCCGGGTGCTCACGACCTCGTGGGGCACCGCCGCGCCCGCCACGTGGAACCGCCACCGGGCGGCCGTGCGCTCCTTCGCGGCGTGGTGCGGGCGGCCCGAGCTGGCGTCGGACCTCGTCCGCCGGTCCTCCTCGTCGGTGCCGACGCCGCCCGTCACCCCGGACCGCGTGGCCGCGCTCTGCGACGACCCCGCCGTCCCCGTGCGCGAGCGCGCGCTGTGGTCGTTGCTGCACGAGTCCGGCGCGCCGGTGCGGGCAGTGCTGGCGCTCGACGTCGGCGATCTCGACCGCGACGACCGCAGCACCCACGACCGCGCGGTGACGTGGCGCTCGCGCACCGCCCGCCTGCTCGAGGAGCTCCTCGCGGGCCGCGCGCGGGGACCGGTGTTCCTCGCCGACCGCCGCCCCGGCCCCGCGCGCACCCCGGAGCCGGCCGACCGCTGTCCCGACACGGGCCGCGCGCGCCTGTCCTACGAGCGCGCCGAGTACCTGTTCAAGCACTCCTCCGGCGGCGCCACCCTGCGCCGGCTGCGCGCGGGGCGGTGAGCCCGGTCCGGCCGCGGCGACGGCCTTCTCCGACCACGGGGCGCCGACGTCCAGCTCGACGTCGGTCGGCGGTTGTCCTGCGCCCGACGACGCCCTGGCGGGCCTGCTCGACCCGGAGCTGCCCGACGGCCACCGCTTCGTCCCGACCCCACCCCGCGTCCGCCACTCCGGCGTGTCGTGCCACCGAGGATGTGGCGATCCTGGCGTCACACGCCAGCGATGCCGCATCGCTCGCACCGCCGAGACGTCCCCTCCGAACCCGATCAAGGGCCGGGATCACCCCCGCCGGGCGGGTGCGCCGGGCCCGACGCCCCTACCGTGGAGAGCGTGTTCCCCTCGACCGCGCAGGCCCACGTCGTCGTCGACGAGTGGGTGCGGGCCGGGGTGACCGACGCGGTCGCGTGCCCGGGCTCGCGCAACGCGCCGCTGCTCGTCGCCCTCGACGCCGCCGACCGCGACGGGCGCCTGCGCCTCCACGTCCGCATCGACGAGCGCGGCGCGGGCTTCCTCGCGGTGGGCCTCGGCGCGGTGTCCGGGCGGGTGGTCCCCGTCGTCGTGACCTCCGGCACGGCCGTCGCGAACCTGCACCCCGCCGTCCTCGAGGCCTCGCGGGCCGGTGTCGGGCTCCTCGTGGTCAGCGCCGACCGGCCCGTCGAGCTCGTCGACAGCGGCGCGAACCAGACCATCGACCAGGCCGGCCTGTTCGGCGAGGCCGCTCGGGCCTCGATCACCATGCCCGTCGCCGAGGACCGCGCCGGCGCCGCGCGCACCTGGCGCGCGGTCGTGGCGCGCGCCCTCGACCGCGCCGCCGGCACGAGCGGCGGCGACCCGGGCCCCGTGCAGCTCAACGTGCCCCTGCGCGAGCCGCTGCTCGACCCCGCCGACGACGCCCCCGGCGAGCCCGACCCCACGCTCGCGGGCCGCGCCGACGCGGCCCCGTGGACGCGCACGATCGCCGCGCCGCCGACGTCGGTGCTCGCCCCGCTGCCGCTGCGCGCCGGGGCCCGCACGCTCGTCGTCGCCGGCTACGGCGGCGCCGCGGTGCCCGCCGGGACCCGCCTGCCCGAGGGCGTGCCGGTGATCGCCGAGCCCACCTCGCCGCTGTGGTCGGACGCGCAGGGCGGGCGGGTGCTGCACGCCGGCACGTGGGTGCTCCCGGCCGCGCTCGACGGGCTGCGCGACGACCTGCGCCCCGAGCAGGTCGTCGTCCTGGGCCGCCCGACCCTGCACCGCTCGATCTCCCGGCTGCTCGCCGACCCGGGCATCGAGGTCCTCGCGGTGCCCGCGATCGCCCCGACCGGCGGGCGACCCCGGCCGGGGTGGACCGATGTGGCCGGCGCCGTCTCCGCCGTCGGCGCGCTGCCCGACCCGGACGACTGGAAGCCCGACCTCCACTTCGCCCGCGCCTGGGCCGAGGCGTCGCAGCGGGCCGCCGCGGTGATCGCCGCCGACCCCGGCGAGGACGGCCCCGCGCTCGCCGCGGCCACCGTCGCCGCGCTCCCCTCCGGTGCCCACCTCGTGGTCGGCTCGTCGGCCCCGATCCGCGACGTCGCGCTGGCCGCCGTCCCGCGCGGCGACGTCACCGTGCACTCCGCGCGCGGCGTCTCCGGCATCGACGGCGCGGTCTCGCTGGCCGTCGGCGTCTCGCTCGGGCACCGGGGGCCGACCTACGCGCTGCTCGGCGACCTCACGTTCCTCCACGACACCAACGGCCTGCTCGTCGGCCCGGAGGAGCCCCGGGGCGAGCTGACCGTCGTGGTGGCCAACGACGACGGCGGCGGGATCTTCACCACCCTCGAGCAGGGTGCCCCGCGGTACGCCGCGGCGTTCGAGCGGGTCTTCGGCACCCCGCACGGCACCGACCTCGCCTCGCTCTGCGCCGCCCACCACGTGCTCCACCGGCGGGCGACGCCCGCGGAGCTCGCGGACGCGCTGACCCCCACGGGGCGGCCGGGCACCCGGGTGGTGGAGGTGGCCATCGACCGGAGCACCCGGCGTGCGGCGGGCGAACGCTCCGCCGCCGCCGTCCGCGAGGCCCTCAGCGCCGCGGACTAGCGACCGGGCCGTGTGCGCCACGGGTGGACCGGGACAGTGACCCGGTCGTCTCCGCACGCGGTCACCACGGACGATCAGGAATGATGCAGCCGCCTCGGGCGGGGCGACCACGGCGACGACGGGAGTGCGGCAGGCGTGCTGGTGCTGGTGGTGGCGCACGCGGTGGCGGCGCTGGCCGCGCCCGCGCTCGTCCGGGTGCTCGACCGGCGCGCGTTCCTCGTGCTCGCGCTCGTCCCGGCGGCCGCCTTCGCGTGGATCCTCGCCCAGCTCCCCGGGGGGGTCGTCGCCGGGATGCCGGTCGAGGAGCAGGTGTCCTGGATCCCGGCCCTCGGGATCGACATCGCGATGCGCCTCGACGCGCTCGCGGCCACGGTGTCGCTGCTGGTCACCGGGGTCGGCGCGCTCGTGCTCCTGTACTGCGCGCGGTACTTCCCGGCCGGGGCCCGCGGGCTCGGGCGCTTCGCCGGCGTCCTCACGGCCTTCGCCGGCGCGATGCTCGCGCTCGTCTGGTCGAACGACGTGTTCGTGCTCTACGTGTGCTGGGAGCTCACGACCGTCTTCTCGTTCCTGCTCGTCGGCCACGACGCGACCAAGCGGGCGAGCCGCGCGGCGGCCGTGCAGGCGCTCGTCGTCACCGCCGCGGGCGGGCTGACGATGCTCGTCGGGCTGGTGGTCCTCGCCGAGGCCGCCGGGACGTCCCGGCTCTCCGACCTCGTCGCCTACTTCACCGGCCCCGCGGCCACCCCCGCGGCGCTGACCGCCGGCGTCGTCTGCGTGCTCGTCGGGGCGATCACCAAGTCCGCGCTCGTCCCGTTCCACTTCTGGCTGCCCTCGGCGATGGCGGCCCCGACGCCGGTCAGCGCCTACCTGCACGCCGCGGCCATGGTGAAGGCCGGCGTCTACCTCGTGCTGCGCCTCGCCCCGGGGCTCGCCGACGTCGAGCCCTGGCGCCCGCTGGTCGCCACGCTCGCGGTCACGACCATGCTGCTGGGCGGCATCCAGGCCCTGCGCCAGCACGACCTCAAGCTCGTCCTCGCGCACGGCACCGTGTCGCAGCTCGGGTTCATGGTGCTGCTCGCCGGGGCCGGCACCCGGGACGCGGCGCTCGCGGCGCTCGGCCTGGTCGTGGCCCACGCGCTGTTCAAGGCCTGCCTGTTCCTCGTCGTCGGCGTCATCGACCGCCGTGCCGGCACCCGTGACCTGCGCGAGCTCTCCGGCCTCGGGCGCCGGGCCCCGGTGCTGGCCACCGCCGGCGTCCTGGGTGCGGCGTCGATGGCGGGGCTGCCGCCGCTGCTGGGGTTCGTCACCAAGGAGGGCGCCTTCGAGGCGTTCCTGCACGACGCCTACGGGCCGGCGGCCGTGCCGCTGCTCGTGCTCGTGGTGCTCGGGTCGGTGCTCACCGTCGGCTACAGCACGCGGTTCGTCTGGGGCGCGTTCTGGCGCAAGCCGGGCGTCGAGGAGGTGCGCTGGCAGGCGCCGGGCGTCCTGTTCTCTGCGGCGCCCGTCCTGCTCGGCATCGGCGGGCTCGTCGCGGGCTTCGGGGTCTCGGGCCTCGCGCCCCTGCTCCTGCCCTACGCCGACACGCTGCCCGTGACCTACCCGGTGCTCTTCGAGCTGGCGCTGATCCCCTCGCTCGGGCTCGCGCTGGGCCTCTCGGTGCTCGCCGTGGCGCTGGGCTTCGTGGTCGGCCTGCCGCGGGTCAGCGCGCGCCTGACCGCCCGCCACCCGCTGGCCGGGGTCCGCGCGGAGATCACGTGGCGCGGGGTCGTCCACGCCCTGGAGAACACCTCGCTGCGCGTCACCGCGCTCACCCAGCGCGGGTCGCTGCCGTGGATCCTCTCGACCGTCTTCGCGGTCCTGGTGATCGGTCCGGGCCTGGTGCTGCTGGTCGGGCCCGAGCTCGGCGAGGTCCGGATCGACCGGCTCGCGGACTCGCCGTTCCAGGTGCTCGCGGCCGTCATCGGTGCCGCGTGCGCGATCGTCGCCACCCGCGTGCGCCGGCGGCTCGGAGCCGTCCTCATCGTCGGCGGCGTCGGGTACGCGACCGCACTGATCTTCGCGCTCGCGGGGGCGCCCGACGTCGCGCTCACCCAGGCCCTGGTCGAGACGGCGACGCTCGTGGTCGTCGTGCTCGTCCTGCGCACGCTGCCGCGCGACATCGCCGACCGCGACACCCCGCGCCGGCGCGTGCGGCGCCTCATCGTCGCGGTGCCGGTCGGGCTGCTGATGGCCGGGCTCGGGGCGGTCGCCCTCGCCGCCCGCAACGCGCCCGCCGTGTCGGCGGCGTACCCCGCCCAGGCCTACGGCTTCGGGGCCGGGGCGAACGTCGTCAACGTGACCCTGGTCGACATCCGCGCCTGGGACACGATGGGCGAGCTGTCGGTGATCGTCGCCGCCGCCACCGGCGTCGCCAGCCTCGTGTTCCTGCACCGCCGCTCGGGTGCGCCGCCCCGCGGCGAGCCCCAGCCCGTGGTCACCCCGACCACGCGGGCCGGCGGCTGGCTGCGGTCGGCCCGCCGCGGCGACGACGACCGCGTACTGCTGCTCGAGGTGGTCACCCGCCTGGTCTTCCCGACGATGATGGTCGTCTCCCTGTACTTCCTGTTCGCCGGCCACAACGCGCCCGGCGGCGGGTTCGCGGGCGGGCTCGTGGCGGGCCTGTCGCTCGTCGTGCGCTACGTCGCGGGCGGACGCTACGAGCTCGGCGAGGCGGTGCCGGTGGACGCCGGCGTGCTGCTCGGGCTCGGGCTGCTCTTCGCCGGCGGCACCGGGGTCGGGGCGCTGCTGCTCGGCGGCGAGGTCCTGCAGACCGCGGTCGTCGAGGCGACCCTCCCGGTGCTCGGGGACGTCAAGTTCGTGACCTCGCTGATCTTCGACATCGGCGTCTACCTGGTCGTCGTCGGGCTCGTGCTCGACGTGCTGCGCAGCCTCGGCGCGGAGCTCGACCGACGGCGCGCCGCCGCCGTGACACGGCAGGAGGTGCCGTCGTGACCTCGCCGATCGTGCTGCTCGCCCTCATCGGGGTGCTCTACGCCGCGGGCGTCTACCTGATCCTCGAGCGCAGCCTCACGCGCGTCCTGCTGGGCATCCTGGTGCTCGGCAACGCCACCAACGTGCTCGTCATCGTGGCCGGGGGCCGCGCGGGCGCCCCGCCGCTCGTCGGCACGGCGCCGGAGGCGGAGATGAGCGACGCGCTGGTCCAGGCCCTGGTGCTCACCGCGATCGTCATCACCCTGGGCGTGACGGCGTTCCTGCTGGCCCTCATTCACCGCACCTGGACCCTCGAGCGCGAGGACGACCTCACCGAGGACGTCGAGGACCGCTCGGTGCGCCGGCGCCTCGAGCGGGGGGAGCAGGAGGACGAGGAGGAACTCGACACCACCGGGTGCGAGAACACCTCGGACACCGACCCCGAGGACCCCGACGACCAGGACGCCGGGTCCGCGCCCGCCCCCGCCCGGGCCACGACCGCCGCCGGGGAGGCCACCCGATGAACCCCGGGTCCAGCCTGCTCGCCACCATCATCCCGCTGCCGGTGCTGCTGCCGCTGCTCGGTGCGGGCGCGACGCTCGTGCTCTCCCGGCGCCCGACGCTGCAGCGCGCGCTCTCGGTGGTCGTCCTCGCGGTCGTGGTGGTCATCGCCGCGCTGCTGCTCGTCGCGGCCGTGCAGAACGGGCCGATCGTCGTGACGGTCGGGTCGTGGCCGGTGCCGCTGGGCATCACGCTCGTGGTCGACCCGCTCTCGGCGCTGATGCTGCTCACGTCGATGACGGTGACGCTCGCCGTGCTCGTCTACGCGATCGGCCAGGGCGTCTACGACCGCGACGAGGCCACGCCGATCACGATCTTCCACCCGACCTATCTCGTGCTCGCGGCGGGCGTCGCCAACGCGTTCCTGTCCGGGGACCTGTTCAACCTCTACGTGGGGTTCGAGGTCCTGCTCATGGCGAGCTACGTGCTGCTGACCCTGGGCGGGAGCCGCTCGCGGGTGCGCGCCGGCATCACCTACGTCGTCGTCAACGTGGTGTCTTCGCTGGTCTTCCTCGTCGGCATCGCGCTGGTCTACGCCGCGGTCGGGACGCTGAACCTCGCGCAGATCTCCCTGCGCATGGAGCAGGTGCCCCCGGGCACGGCGCTCGCGATCCACCTCGTGCTGCTCACGGCGTTCGGCATCAAGGCCGCGGTCTTCCCGCTCTCGGCGTGGCTGCCCGACAGCTACCCGACCGCCGCCGCCCCGGTCACCGCGGTGTTCGCCGGCCTGCTCACCAAGGTCGGCGTCTACTCGATCATCCGCACCGAGACGCTGATCTTCCCGGACTCGGAGGTCACGCAGACGATCCTGCTCGTGGCCGCCGGGCTGACCATGGTGATCGGGGCGCTCGGCGCGATCGCGCAGGCCGACATCAAGCGGATCCTGTCGTTCACGCTGGTCAGCCACATCGGCTACATGATCTTCGGGATCGCGCTCGCGACGCCGCTCGGCGTGGCCGGTGCCGTGTTCTACGTCGTCCACCACATCACCGTGCAGGCCACGCTGTTCTGCGTGGTGGGCCTCATCGAGGGGGTCGGCGGCTCGACGTCGGTGACCCGCCTGGGCGGGCTGATGAGGGCCTCGCCGGTGCTCGCCGTGCTGTGGTTCGTGCCGGCGATCAACCTCGGCGGCATCCCGCCGCTGTCGGGCTTCGTGGGCAAGCTCGGGCTGGTCCAGGCCGGCGTCGTCGACGGCTCCGCGCTCGCGTGGATCCTCGTGGCCGTCGCGGTGCTGACCAGCCTGCTGACGCTCTACGCGGTCACCAAGGTCTGGGTGCTCGCGTTCTGGCGCCCGGCCGAGCAGATCCCGGTCCCGGAGGTGCCGGACGAGACCGCCGAGAGCGAGGACGAGTACGGCGACGAGGACGAGGAGGACGGCGCCGGCCGGCCCTCCCGCGACGGCGGCCTGCCCGGCGCCCCCGCGCCGCGGACGGGCACCCTCACCGGGGTGCGTGCCGGCACGGCGCGCACCATCGCGCGCCAGGAGGCGAACACCGGCGCCGAGGTCGACTGGCCGGTCGCCCGCCTCGCCCCCGCCGACGGCGCCCCGATGCTCAGCGGCCGGCTCCTGGGCGCCCCGGGCGAGCGGGTGTCGAGCCGGCTGCCCAAGGTCATGGCCGGCGCCACGGGCGCGCTGGTCGCCCTCGGGCTCTCCCTGACCGTGGTCGCGGGCCCGCTCTACGCGGTCGCCGACCAGGCCGCCGACGACCTCGTCGCGCGCACCCCATACATCCAGGCCGTGTTCGCCCAGACCGTCGACGACCGGGTGGCGCGATGACCGACCGGACCCCCGTCCCGCCGCGGCCCGCCCCGCCCGACAGCGGCGGCCTCCTGCGCCGCGCGGTCCCCGTGGTCTGGCTCGTGCTGGTCTGGGTGCTGCTGTGGGGCACGTTCTCCTGGGCCAACGTGCTCGGCGGGCTCGTCGTGGCCCTCGTCGTGCTGCTGGTGTTCCCGCTGCCGCCCGCACCCGGGCGGAACTGGCTGCGCCCGGGGGCGACGCTGCGCACCGTGCGCCGGTTCGTCGCCGACCTCCTCGTGTCGAGCGTCCAGGTGGCCCGGCAGTCGCTGGAGGCGCTGCGCCCCGGCCCGCCGATCCGCAGCTCGGTCGTCGCGGTCCGCCTCGCGTCGTCGTCGGAGTTCGTCATGGCGATGGCGGTCGGGATGCTCTCGCTGGTGCCCGGCAGCGTCGTCATCGAGGCCCGCCCGCAGGAGCGCACGATCTACGCGCACGTCCTGGGGGCCGACGACGCCGAGGCCGTCGCCGCCTTCCGGACGCAGGTCGCCGTCCTGGAGACCGACCTGGTCGAGGCGCTGGGTCGTCCCCCGGCCGCCGGCGCCCCGTCCGAGGAGATCCCGTGACCGGACTGCCCGCCCTGCTCGACGCCGTGCTCGTCGTCTGCCTCGTCCTGCTCGGGATCTCGGCGCTCCTCGTGGTCGTGCGCCTGCTGCGCGGCCCCACGGGGCTCGACCGGCTCGTCGCTCTCGACGTGCTGGTCGCGGAGTTCCTCTGCGGGCTCGTCGTCTACGCCGCGCTGACCGGCGACTCCGCGCTCGTCCCGGTGGTGGTGGCGATCAGCCTGGTCGGGTTCCTCGGCTCGACCACCGTGGCGCGCTTCGTGCGCCGGGGGACCGACCGGTGAGCGCCGGCAGCCGGGACGGCCTCGCGGTGACGCTGGACGCGATCGGCACGGTCGCGATCGTGCTCGGGGTGCTGCTGACCCTCGTCGCCTCGATCGGCCTGCTCTCCCTGCCCGACGTGCTCAGCCGCATGCACGCCGCGACGAAGCCGCAGGTCCTCGGGCTGCTGCTCGTGGTGATCGGGGGCGCGCTGCACCTGCGGACCAGCGTCGACGTCTGGATGCTCGTGCTGGTCGGGGCGTTCCAGCTCGTCACGGCGCCGGTGACCGCGCACGTCGTCGGCCGGCTCGCCCACCGCGGTGACGGGGTGCGCCGCGACCTGCTGTACGTCGACGAGCTGGTGGACACCCCGGACACCGCGGACCCGGGCCCGGACCGCCCCGAGCCCGACGAGCCCGACACCGAGGACCCGGACGCACCCGGGGACGCGGAGGACACCGACGTCCCGGCGCCCCGGGGCGGCGGGCGGCCGGAGGGGGCGTGAGGCGGCTCCCTAGAATCGGCGTGGTGACCTGGTTGCGCGCGCTCGTGCGGCGGGCCCGTGCGCGGGTCGCGCCGTTCCTCGCCGACGCCCTGGAGCTGATCCGCCCGGCCGGCCGGCGGGCGCCGGAGATCGTGGTCGTGGTGGGCGTCGTGGTCAGCGTGCTGCTCGCTCTCGTGCTCGTGGCCGCCGCCCGCAACGACGCGCACATCGACGCCGCGCGGGGCGACGCCGTCGCCGAGGTGCTCGAGGGCGGGTCGCGCCCGCACGTCTACGTCCGGTTCACCACGGTCGAGGGCGCGGTGCTCACCCCCGAGAAGGGCGTGTTCTACCCGCGCGGGCTCGAGCCGGGCCAGCTCGTCGAGGTCGAGTACGACCGCACCGACCCCGAGCTCGTCCGCGTCGGCGGGCGGACCTGGACCGAGGGCCTCGTGCCCGTGCTGCTCGGCCTGCTCGTGCTGTGGGCCGTCGTGGGCCCGTCCGCGTGGGCGCTCGCCCGCGCCCGGCGGCGCCGCCGCGAGGCCGCCGCGTCCGCCGCGCGGTGGCGCAGCGACCGGGCGGCGACCCGCACCGACGAGCACGAGGACGGCGAGCCGGAGATGGCCGGGGCGGTGCCCCGGTGAACGCTTTCCGGAGGAGATCGACGGGTCCGTCTCCGCTGCGCTCCGCGTCCCGGGGCACCCGCGCCGAGCTCGACCGCGACCCGCGCGCCGTGGCCCGCATGTTCGACGGGGTCGCCGCGCGCTACGACCTCACCAACACGGTGCTCTCGTTCGCCCAGGACGTCCGGTGGCGCCGGGCGACCCGCGCGGCGCTGGCGGTCGGTCCCGGTGACGTGGTGCTCGACGTCGCGGCCGGCACCGGGGTGTCGACCGTCGAGCTCGCCCGCACCGGGGCGCGCTGCCTGGCCACCGACTTCTCGCTCGGCATGCTGCGTACGGGGCGCGCGCGACCGGCCACGGCCGGGTTGCCCTTCGTCGCCGCCGACGCGCTGCACCTGCCGGTGCCCGACGCCTCGGTCGACGCCGTCGTGATCTCGTTCGGCCTGCGCAACACCGTCGACGTCGACGCGGCGCTCGCCGAGTTCGCCCGCGTCACCCGCCCCGGCGGCACGCTCGCGGTCTGCGAGTTCTCGCGCCCGACGTGGGCGCCGTTCCGCCGGCTCTACACCGACTACCTCATGCGCGCCCTGCCCCGCGTGGCGACCGCGGTCAGCTCCAACCCGGACGCCTACGTCTACCTCGCCGAGTCGATCCGCGCCTGGCCCGACCAGGCGGCCCTCGCGCAGCGGATCGCCGCGGCGGGCTGGCGCTCGGTCGCCTGGCGCGACCTCTCCGGCGGCATCGTCGCCCTCCACACGGCCACCAGGCCCTCCTAAGCACCCGGGACCGGGACCGCACCCGGGGGGTGCGAGCGATGCGGCAGCGCTGGTGTCCCACGCCAGGATCGCCACATCCTCGCGGGCGCGACACGCCGGGGATCGCGTCCCGATGACCGCTCGCCACCGGATCCAAACCACCCTCGGCGGGCGTTCTCGCCACGCGATCCCTAGACTCCCCCGTACCGAGCTAGTGAACGGATTCACAAGGAGCAGTGTCGCCGTGTCCGCCACCACCGGAGCGCGCCGCAGCCCCGACGGCGACGCCGACGTCGTGGTCGTGGGGGCCGGGCCCGCCGGCTCCACGGTCGCGACCTACCTGGCGCGCGCCGGCCTGGACGTCCTCGTGCTCGAGAAGGCGACGTTCCCGCGCGAGAAGGTCTGCGGCGACGGGGTCACGCCGCGCGGGGTGAAGCAGCTCGTCGACCTCGGCGTCGACACCCGCGAGGAGGCCGGCTGGCGCCACCAGCGCGGCCTGCGCGTGGTCGGCGGCGGCGCGAGCGTCGAGCTCGACTGGCCCGAGCTCGCCCATTACCCCGCCTACGGCCTCGTGCGCCCGCGCCGCGACTTCGACCAGATGCTCGCCGACCACGCCCGCGCCGCCGGCGCCCGCGTCGAGGAGGGCGTCTCGGTCACCGGGGCGACCCGCGACGAGCGCACCGGACGCGTCACCGGCGTCGAGGCGCGCCGCGGGCCCGAGCGCACGCCCGTGGGCTTCCGCGCGCCCCTCGTCGTCGCCTGCGACGGCGTCGGCGCCCGCACCGCGCTGAGCCTGGGCATCGCCAAGCGCGACGACCGCCCGCTCGGCGTCGCCGTCCGCCGCTACTACACGAGCCCGCGCCACGACGACGCCTACCTCGAGACCCACCTCGGCCTGCACGACCGGCCCGGCGTCGGCAGCGACCTCCATGGCGGCTACGGCTGGATCTTCGGCATGGGTGACGGCACCGCCAACGTCGGTCTCGGCGTCCTCGCCACGCAGCAGAGCGACAAGCGCGACTACCGCGCCATGCTGCGCTCCTGGCTCGACGGCCTGCCCGCCGCGTGGGGCCTGCGCGAGGAGAACGCGGCCGGCCCGATCGGCGGTGCCGCGCTGCCGATGGGCCTGAGCCGCACGCCGGTCTACCGCGACGGTCTCGTGCTCGTCGGCGACGCCGGAGGGATGGTCAACCCGTTCAGCGGCGAGGGCATCGCCTACGCCCTGCAGTCCGCCGCGCTCGCCGCCGAGTGCGTCGTGCAGGCGATGGCGCGGCCGGAGGGCCCCTCCCGCGAGCGGGCTCTCGGCGCGTACCCGACGGCCGTCCGCCGCGAGCTCGGCGGCTACTACCGCATCGGCAACCGGGCGGCCGGCGCCCTGGGCCGGCCGCGGTTCATGCACCACGCGCTGCGTCTCGGGCTCCCGCGGCGCCGCGTGATGGGTGCCGCCCTCCGGCTCTTCGCGGGGCTCACCGACGGACGGGACGGGGACGCGGGCGACCGCGTGCTCGAGCTCGCCCTGCGGCTGGTGCCGCCGCTGTCCGACGGACCGTCGGACCCCGGCCGGCGGAAGGGGGAGTCCGCGGCGGCCTGAGGAGCCGCCCGAGCAGCGCGGGTTAGGACGCCCTGATCAGGGCACGGGAGCACCGTCCTCATTAAGGTCGGCGTCCGCCCGCCGAGCGTGATCCACCACGTGGCCCCGTCCGTGGGCCCCACCACCACCCGAACTCCCGACGCTGCACCGGGGAGGAAGGAGACGACGATGCTGGACCTCTACGTCCCGCTCATCGTCATGTTCGTGCTCGCGGCCGCGTTCGGGCTGTTCTCCGTCACCGCCGCACCGTTCATCGGCCCGCGCCGCTACAACCGCGCGAAGCTCGACTCCTACGAGTGCGGCATCGAGCCGTCGCCGCAGCCGATCGCCGGCGGCGGCCGCATCCCGGTGGCCTACTACCTCACCGCGATGCTGTTCATCCTCTTCGACATCGAGATGGTCTTCCTCTACCCGTTCGCGGTGAACATCGACGCGCTCGGGTTGTTCGGCCTGGTCGAGATCGTGCTGTTCGTCGCGACCGTCGCCTTCGCCTACGCCTACGTGTGGCGGCGCGGCGGGCTGGACTGGAGCTAGAAGCATGGGACTGGAAGAGAAGCTCCCGAACGGGATCGTGCTGGCCAGCGTCGAGAGCCTGGTCAACTGGACACGCAAGGCCTCGCTGTGGCCGGCGACCTTCGGGCTGGCCTGCTGCGCGATCGAGATGATGACCTCGGGCGCCCCGCGCTACGACCTCGGCCGCTTCGGGATGGAGGTGTTCCGCCCGAGCCCCCGCCAGGCCGACCTGATGATCGTCGCGGGCCGCGTCACCAACAAGATGGCCCCGGTCCTGCGCCAGATCTACGACCAGATGGCCGAGCCCCGCTGGGTGCTCGCCATGGGCGTCTGCGCGTCGTCGGGCGGGATGTTCAACAACTACGCGGTCGTCCAGGGCGTCGATCACGTCGTGCCCGTCGACATGTACCTGCCGGGCTGCCCGCCGCGCCCGGAGATGCTCATCGACGCGATCCTCAAGCTCCACCAGAAGATCCAGAACGAGCCGCTCGGGCCGGTGCGCGCCGAGCTCGCCGCCGAGCGCCGGGCCCAGGGCGAGAAGCTCGAGCTGCTGCCCTCGTCGGAGAAGTACGCCAAGAAGGACCGCAAGACGGGGGAGGTGAAGGCCGAGCATGTCTGGTGACGCGGGAGACGCAGCGAAGCGGAGCTCGAGCCGGGACGAGAACACCGAGAAGCCCGAGACGCCCGGGACGGGCGCCGGCGGCGCGAGCGGCCCCACGGGCGCGTCGAACCCCGGCTCGGCCGGCACGGCCTTCGGCCCGCAGGAGATCGCGCGCCGCGACGTCAGCGGCTCCGCCGCGGGGCGGGCCCGCGAGGGCATGTTCGGCATCCAGGGCTCCGGCGACACGTCGGGCTTCGGCGGCCTGCGCCTGCCCGGCTACGCCCCGGCCCCCGCCGAGCGGCCCTACGGCGGCTGGTTCGACGAGGTCGCCGACGAGGCGGCCGCGGCCCTGGCCGACGACGGCGGGGCCGACTTCGACACCTGCGTGCACCAGGTGACCGTCGACCGCGGCGAGATGACCTGGTACGTCGACCGCGAGCACCTGGTGCGCCTCGCCCGCACCCTGCGCGACGACCCGGCGCTGCGCTTCGAGTTCTGCTCGGGCGTCTCCGGCGTCGACTACGGCGAGGGCGTGCCGCAGCAGCTGCACGTCGTGACCCACCTGCTGTCGATGACCTACCGCCGCCGGCTGCGCCTCGAGATCGCCCTCGAGCTCGACGACGCGCGCTGCCCGTCGCTGGTCGACATCTACCCGACGGCCGACTGGCACGAGCGCGAGACCTGGGACATGTTCGGCGTGGTCTTCGAGGGCCACCCGAGCCTGACCCGGATCCTCATGCCCGACGACTGGAACGGCCACCCGCAGCTCAAGAGCTACCCGCTCGGCGGCATCCCCGTGGAGTACCACGACGCGGAGATCCCGCCGCCCGACCAGCGGAGGGCGTACACGTGACCACGTCCGACCAGACGACCCAGGACCCGTACGCCGCGACCAGTCGCGAGACCACCGAGGGCACCGTCTACACGGTCACCGGTGGCGACTGGGACGAGATGGTCGACCAGACCGCCGGCGACGAGCGCATCGTCATCAACATGGGCCCGCAGCACCCGTCCACGCACGGCGTGCTGCGGCTGGTGCTGGAGCTGCAGGGCGAGGTCGTCACCGACGCCCGTCTCGTCATCGGCTACCTGCACACGGGCATCGAGAAGAACTGCGAGTACCGCACCTGGACCCAGGGCGTCACCTTCGTGACGCGCGCGGACTACCTCGCCCCGCTGTTCAACGAGACCGCCTACTGCCTCTCGACCGAGCGCCTGCTCGGCGTCGAGGTGCCCGAGCGTGCCGCGACGATCCGCGTGCTCCTCATGGAGATCAACCGGATCGGCTCGCACCTCGTCGCCCTCGCGACGGGCGGCATGGAGCTCGGCGCGCTCACCGGCATGACCAACGGCTTCCGCGAGCGCGAGGAGGTCCTGCACCTGCTCGAGTTCCTCACCGGCCTGCGCATGAACCACGCGTTCGTCCGCCCCGGCGGGGTCGTGCAGGACCTGCCCGAGGGCTACGAGGAGCGCATCCGCTCGTTCGTCGAGGTCATGCGCGGGCGGCTGCCCGGCTTCCACAAGCTGCTCACCGGCAACCGCATCTGGCGCCAGCGCCTCGAGGGCGTCGGCTACCTGCCGCTCGACGGCTGCCTCGCGCTCGGCGTCACCGGCCCGATCCTGCGGTCGGCCGGGCTCGCCTGGGACCTGCGCCAGGTCGAGCCCTACCTCGGCTACGAGCACTACGAGTTCGAGGTCCCCACCGACACGGCCGCCGACAGCTTCGCCCGCTACCTGCTGCGGGTGGAGGAGATGAGCCAGTCGCTGCGGATCATCGAGCAAGCCCTCGAGCGCCTCGAGCCCGGCCCGGTGATGGTCGAGGACGCGAAGATCGCCTGGCCCGCGCGGCTGTCGATCGGCGCCGACGGCATGGGCAACTCGCTCGAGCACGTCCGCCGGATCATGGGCCAGTCGATGGAGTCCCTGATCCACCACTTCAAGCTGGTCACCGAGGGCTTCAAGGTCCCGGCGGGGCAGGCCTGCGTGCCGATCGAGTCGCCGCGCGGCGAGCTGTCGGCCCACCTGGTCTCCGACGGCGGCACCCGCCCGCTGCGGGTCCACCTGCGCGACCCCAGCTTCGTCAACCTGCAGGCGGCGCCCGCCATGTCCGAGGGCGGGATGGTCTCCGACGTCATCGCCGCGCTCGCCTCGCTGGATCCCGTGATGGGGGGTTGTGACCGATGATGGGACACCAAGCGGAGCGGACCCATGTCTAGGACGCTCGGACCGGGGGCGCCGGCCACGCCGCCGAGCGAGCCCGAGCACGCCATCGACGAGGCCGGCGGCACCACCGCGCAGCACGCGGCGCTCTCGGCCGTCGGCATCTCGGTGTTCGACGGGGTGCGCGACCGGGCGGCGGCGATCATCGCCCGCTACCCCGAGCCGCGCTCGGCGCTGCTGCCGCTGCTCCACCTCGTCCAGCACGTCGAGGGCCACGTGTCCCGCGCCGGCATCGCGTTCTGCGCGGAGGCCCTGGAGATCACGACCGCGGAGGTCTCGGCGGTCGC
Source organism: Actinomycetospora lutea (assembly GCF_028737205.1). Classification (GTDB taxonomy): domain Bacteria; phylum Actinomycetota; class Actinomycetes; order Mycobacteriales; family Pseudonocardiaceae; genus Actinomycetospora; species Actinomycetospora lutea. The sequence goes on from NZ_JAQZAL010000004.1 coordinate 256,386, forward strand.
GACCTTCTACACGATGTACAAGCGCGAGCCCGCCGGGCGCCACCTCGTCAGCGTCTGCACCAACACGCTGTGCGCGGCGCTGGGCGGCGACGCCATCTACCGGGCCGTCGGCGAGCGTCTCGGGGAGAACGGACGGCCGCTGGGGCACGAGCAGACCAGCGCCGACGGCACGGCGACGCTCGAGCACGCCGAGTGCCTCGCGGCCTGCGACCTCGCCCCGGTGCTGACCGTCGACTACGAGTTCTTCGACAAGCAGACCGTCGACTCGGCCCTCGAGATCGTCGACGCGCTGCGCCGCGGGGAGAAGCCCCACCCGACCCGTGGCGCCCCGCTGACCGACTTCCGTTCGGTGGAGCTGCTGCTCGCCGGGTTCTTCGACGACCCGGCCGTCGGCGGGCTCGACGCCGTCTCCGGCCCGTCGGCCGCCGACGAGAGCCTGGCCGGCGCCCGGCTCGCCGAGGAGCGGGGCTGGACCGCCCCGCCCGTGCCCGACGAGGGAGAGAACGCATGACCGACCCCCTCACCCCGGTCCTGACCAAGCGCTGGCTCGGCCCGGAGTCGTGGACGCTGCGCCACTACACCGAGCTCGGCGGCTACGCGGCCCTGGACACCGCGCTGCAGACGTTCCCGGACGACCTCATCGCGCTGGTCAAGGACTCCGGCCTGCGCGGCCGCGGCGGCGCCGGGTTCCCGACCGGCATGAAGTGGAGCTTCATCCCGCAGGCGAAGCCCGGCGAGGAGCCCACCGGCCCGGCGGCCAAGCCCAAGTACCTCGTCATCAACGCCGACGAGGGCGAGCCCGGGACCTGCAAGGACACCCCGCTGATGATGGCGGACCCGCACTCGCTCATCGAGGGCTGCATCATCACGAGCTGGGCGATCCGCGCGCACTACTGCGTGATCTACGTGCGCGGCGAGATCGTGCACTGCATCCGGCGCCTGCACGCCGCGGTGCGCGAGGCGTACGACGCGGGCCACCTCGGGAAGAACATCCACGGCAGCGGCTTCGACCTCGACATCGTCGTGCACGCCGGCGCCGGCGCGTACATCTGCGGCGAGGAGACCGCGCTGCTCGACTCGCTCGAGGGCCGCCGCGGCCAGCCGCGCCTCAAGCCGCCGTTCCCCGCCACCGCGGGCCTCTACGCCGCGCCGACGGTCGTCAACAACGTCGAGACGATCGCGACCGTCCCGTCGATCGTGGCGGGCGGCAAGGACTGGTTCCGCACGATGGGCCGCGAGCGCTCGCCCGGCCCGAAGATCTACTCGCTGTCCGGGCACGTCGAGCGTCCCGGCCAGTACGAGGCGCCCCTGGGCACGACGCTGCGCCAGCTCCTCGAGCTCGCCGGGGGCATGAAGGACGGCATCCCGCTGAAGTTCTGGACGCCGGGCGGCTCGTCGACGCCGCTGCTGACCGACGAGCACCTCGACGTCCCGCTGGACTTCGAGGGCGCCACCGAGGCCGGCTCGATGCTGGGCACCACCGCGCTCATGATCTTCAACGAGACCGTGTCGGTGCCGTGGGCGGTCATGAAGTGGACCGAGTTCTACGAGCACGAGTCGTGCGGCAAGTGCACGCCGTGCCGCGAGGGCTGCTACTGGCTCGCCGGCATCCTGCGCCGGATGGTCGACGGCGAGGGCACCGAGGCCGACATCGACACGCTGCTCGACGTCTGCGACAACGTCCTCGGCCGCTCCTTCTGCGCCCTCGGCGACGGCGCGGTCTCGCCGATCACCAGCGGCATCAAGTACTTCCGGCAGGAGTTCGTCGACCTCTGCCAGGCGCAGCGCCGCCACCCCGAGGTCGACCGCATCGTGGAACTGAGCGGAGCCAGCGCATGACCCAGGCCCCGGAGCGGACCTCGGACCAGGACGACCTCCCGCCCGTGCCCGAGGGGCACGTGCGGCTGACCATCGACGACCGGATCGTCGACGCCCCGCAGGGCGAGCTGCTCATCCGCACGTGCGAGCGGCTCGGCATCGTGGTGCCGCGCTTCTGCGACCACCCCCTGCTCGACCCGGCCGGCGCCTGCCGCCAGTGCCTGGTCGAGGTGGAGATGGGCGGGCGCAAGATGCCCAAGCCGCAGGCCAGCTGCACGATGACCGTCGCGCAGGACATGGTCGTCAACACCCAGATGACCTCCGCGGTCGCCGACAAGGCGCAGCAGGGCGTCATGGAGCTGCTGCTCATCAACCACCCGCTCGATTGCCCGATCTGCGACAAGGGCGGCGAGTGCCCCCTGCAGAACCAGGCGATGTCGTCGGGGCGGGCGGAGTCGCGGTTCGTCGAGGAGAAGCGGACGTTCGCCAAGCCGCTGCCCATCTCCGACGAGGTGCTGCTCGACCGCGAGCGCTGCGTGCTCTGCCAGCGCTGCACCCGGTTCTCTCGCCAGATCGCGGGGGACCAGTTCATCGAGCTGCTCGAGCGCGGCGCGCACCAGCAGATCGGCACCGAGGAGACCGCCTTCGGCGAGGGCGAGGACTTCCAGTCCTACTTCTCCGGCAACACCATCCAGATCTGCCCGGTGGGCGCGCTGACCTCGGCGTCCTACCGCTTCCGCTCGCGGCCGTTCGACCTCGTGTCGACCCCGGGCGTCTCCGAGCACGACGCGTCGGGGGCCTCGGTCCGCCGCGACTGGCGCCGCGGGACGGTGACCCGCGTGCTGGCGGGCGACGATCCCGAGGTCAACGAGGAGTGGATCGACGACAAGACCCGGTTCGCGTTCCGCTACACCCAGGCCGCCGACCGCCTCCTGCGCCCGATGGTGCGCGGCGACGACGGCGAGCTGACCGAGACCTCGTGGACCGAGGCGCTCGAGCGCGCGGCGCAGCTGCTGGTCGCCGCCCGCGACGGGCAGGGTCCCGAGGACGAGGACGGCCACCGCAAGCAGGGCGTCGGCGTGCTGCCCGGCGGGCGCGTGACCGTCGAGGACGGCTACGCCTACGCCAAGTTCGCCCGCCTCGCGCTGCGCACCAACGACGTCGACGCCCGGGCGCGCGTGGGCTCGGACGAGGAGCTGGACTTCCTCGGTACCCGGGTCGCGGGCACCGGGCCCGACCACGTCTCCTTCGGCGCGCTCGAGGAGGCGCCCGCGGTGCTGTGCGTGGCGCTCGAGCCGGAGGAGGAGGCGCCGATCGTCTTCCTGCGGCTGCGCAAGGCCGCGCGGACGGGGACCGCGGTGCACCACCTCTCGCAGTGGTCGACGCCGGCCGTGGTGAAGACCGGCGGTCGCCTGGTCCGCTGCGCGCCGGGTGACGAGGTGGCGGCGCTCGGCACGCTGCCCGACGCCGTCGCCGCGGGGCTCGCGCAGCCCGGCGCGGTGGTGCTCGTCGGCGAGCGGGCCGCCGAGGTGCCCGGGCTCTACGCCGCGGTCGCCGACCTCGGCGCGCGGACCGGCGCGAAGGTCGCCTGGATCCCGCGGCGGGCCGGCGAGCGGGGTGCGCTCGACGCCGGCGCCCTGCCGACCGTGCTGCCCGGCGGCGCGCCCGTCGCCGACGCCGGGGCCCGCGCGGCGCTGGCGTCGTCGTGGGGCCTCCCCGACGCGGCCGGGCTGCCCGCCGACGCCGGGCGCGACCTCGGCGAGATCCTGCGGGCCACGGCCGACGGCGAGCTCGCCGGGCTGGTCGTCGGCGGTGTCGCCCTCGACGACCTGCCCGACCCGGACCTCGCCCGCCGCGCCCTCGAGGCCGCCGACGTCGTCGTGTCCCTCGAACAGCGCCGCAGCGAGGTCACCGACCGCGCGGACGTGGTGCTGCCGGTGGCGCCGGTGATCAACAAGGCGGGGTCCTTCCGCAACTGGGAGGGCCGCGACCGGCACTTCACCACCACCATCGACCCGTCCGGCGGCTCGGCGGGCCGGGTCGGCGGCACGGCGGCGACGACCCTGCCCGACTGCCGGGTGCTCGACACCCTGGCCGTCGAGATGGACGTCGACCTCTTCACCCAGACCCCGCAGGCCACCGCCGCCGAGTTCGCCCGCGTCGCCGACGCCCTCGCCGGTCACCGCACCCGCGACGCGGCGAACGCCCTGTTCGCGGCGTCCCGGCGTTCGGCGTCGCCGCCCGCGGAGGAGCAGCACGTCGAGACGCACGCCCCGGCCCTGCGCCTCGCCACGTGGCGCCAGTTGCTCGACGGCGGCGCGCTGATGGCCGGCGAGCCGGAGCTCGCGGGCACCGCCCGCCCGCCGAAGTTCCGGGTCTCGACGCAGACGGCCCTGCGCCTCGGCATCGCGCAGGACGACCCCGCCGAGCTCGAGGGGCCGCGCGGGTCGCTGATCCTCCCGGTCGAGATCGCCGACCTGCCCGACGACGTGGTGTGGGCCCCGGCGCGGGTCCCGCACCCCGACGGCAGGGTCGTCACCCTCGCCGGGCTCGGCCTCGCCCACGGCGGCCCCGCCCGGCTGACCGGCGGGAGCCGGGCCTCGGAGAGGAGCTCCTCGTGAATCCGGTCCCCCCGCCGGGCTACATGCAGTCGCTGATCGCGGACGACCCGTTCTGGCTGACGGCGGTCAAGGTCCTCGTGATCTTCGTGCTGCTCATGCTGATCACGCTGTTCATGATCTGGTTCGAGCGCCGGGTCGTGGGCCGCATGCAGCAGCGCCCGGGCCCGAACTGGAACGGCCCGTTCGGGCTGCTCCAGAGCCTCGCCGACGGGCTCAAGCTCGCGTTCAAGGAGGACATCCGCCCGGTCCTCGCGGACAAGGCGGTGTTCTTCATCGCGCCGGTGCTCTCGGTGGTGCCGGCGTTCGTCGCGTGGTCGGTGATCCCGCTCGGCCCCGAGGTCTCGATCTTCGGTGAGCAGACCGCCCTGCAGCTGACCGACCTGCCCGTCGGCGTGCTGGTCGTGCTGGCCTGCTCGTCGATCGGCGTCTACGGCATCGTGCTCGCGGGCTGGGCGTCGGGCTCGCCCTACCCGCTGCTCGGCAGCCTGCGCAGCGCCGCCCAGGTGATCTCCTACGAGCTCGCGCTCGGCCTGTCGATCATCGCCGTGGTGCTCTACGCCGGCTCGCTCTCGACCGCGGACATCGTCGCGGCGCAGTCGACCGGCTGGTACGTGTGGCTGCTCCCGGTCAGCTTCGTGATCTTCGCGGTGTCGATGGTCGGCGAGACCAACCGCGCGCCGTTCGACCTCCCCGAGGCCGAGTCCGAGCTGGTCGGCGGCTTCCACACCGAGTACTCGTCGCTGAAGTTCGCCCTGTTCTTCCTCGCCGAGTACGTCAACATGGTCACCCTGTCCGCGGTGGCCACCACGCTGTTCCTCGGCGGCTGGATGGCCCCGTGGCCGCTGTCGCTGATCCCGGGTGTGAACGAGGGCTGGTGGCCCCTGCTCTGGTTCTTCGGCAAGACGCTGGCGTTCCTGTTCGTCTACGTCTGGCTGCGCGGCACGCTGCCGCGCCAGCGCTACGACCAGTTCATGAGCCTCGGCTGGAAGCTCCTCATCCCGGTCAGCCTGGTCTGGCTGATGCTCGTCGCGACGTTGCGGGTGCTGCGCTCCGAGCTCACGACCGGCCAGATCCTGCTGGTCGGCGGCATCGCGCTGGTGGTGCTCGTCGGCGCGGCGCTGCTGATCCCGGACCAGGCACCCCCCGAGGAGGACAAGGAACCGCAGGTCATCACCGACTACCCGGTCCCGCCGCTCGACCTCGCCGTCCCGACGACGCCCAAGCGTCGCCGGCGCGCGGTGTCCGCCGGCCGCGCGGAGGAGAAGGACAGCGAGACGGTGGGCGCAGGAACGAGCGCGGAAGGAGACCGCTGATGGGCATGTTCGACGGCGTCGCCGGGTTCGGCGTCACCTTCTCGACGATGTTCCGCAAGGTCGTCACCGAGGACTACCCCCGGGTGAAGAAGGTGACCGCCCCGCGCTACCACGGGCGGCACCAGCTCAACCGGCACCCGGACGGCCTCGAGAAGTGCGTCGGCTGCGAGCTGTGCGCCTGGGCATGCCCGGCCGACGCGATCTACGTCGAGGGCGGCGACAACACCGACGAGGAGCGCTACTCGCCCGGGGAGCGCTACGGCGCGATCTACCAGATCAACTACCTGCGCTGCATCGGCTGCGGCCTGTGCATCGAGGCGTGCCCGACGCGCTCGCTGACGATGACCAACGAGTACGAGCTCGCCGACGACGACCGCCAGGACCTGATCTACGACAAGGAGCGCCTCCTCGCCCCGCTGCTGCCGGGCATGGAGCAGCCGCCCCACCCGATGCGTCTCGGCGAGGACGAGCAGGACTACTACGTGCAGGGCCCGGAGATGGCGCGGCGCCCCGACGTGCAGGACCAGGTCCGCGAGGAGGTCCCGATGGTGCCGCCGCGCGAGCCGGCGCCGCAGGACGGGGTCTCGGGCACGGCCGTGGAGCAGAGCTCGGTCACCTCCACCGGGGAGAAGCGGTGAACGCCCTGCTGGCCGCCGCGCCCGTGACGGGCGGCGGGGAGATGAGCACCGGCGAGTCGGTGGCCTTCTGGATCCTCGGCCCGGTCGCGCTCGCCGGCGGCCTCGGCATGATCTTCTCGCGGAACGCCGTGCACTCGGCGCTCTGGCTCGTGATGACGATGCTCTCGCTGGGCGTGCTCTACATGGTCCAGCAGGCGCCGTTCCTCGGCTTCACGCAGATCATCGTCTACACCGGCGCGATCATGATGCTGTTCGTGTTCGTGCTGATGATGGTCGGGCGCGACGCGTCGGACTCCGTGGTCGAGGTGCTCCGCGGCCAGCGACTGGCCGCTGCGGTCCTCGGCGTCGGGCTGGGCGGGCTCGCGGTGGCCGCGGTCGCCGAGACGCTCACGGCCGTCGGGCCGGTGGGGCTCGGCCCGTCCTACGGCCCCGAGGCCCGCGGCAACGTCCAGGCGCTCGGCACGAGCATCTTCCGCGACTACCTGCTGCCCTTCGAGCTGACCTCGGCGCTGCTCATCACGGCCGCGGTCGGCGCCATGGTCTACACGTTCGCCGGCCAGGCCCGCCGCAAGCAGGCCAGCCAGCGCGAGCGGGTCACCGAGCGCCTCCGCGGCCCGCTGTCGGGCTACGGCTCGCGCTCGGGCCCCGGCGTCTTCGCGACCGCCGACTCTGTCGCCACGCCCGCGCTGCTGCCCGACGGCTCGGTCGCCCCGGCCTCGCTGTCGCGGATCATCGAGGCGACCCGGCGGGAGCGGCTCGACGCCGACATCGCCGACGTGCAGTCCGACAGCGGTCCCGCCGGCGAGGTCGACGCGCGGGCCCTGCGCGGTGGGGACGGCGACGGTCACGGCGCCGGCAGCACCCACGACCGCCTCAGCGAGGGCGAGCACGAGGGTGAGGGAGCCCGATGAGCCCCACGATCTACCTTCTGCTCTCCGCGCTGCTGTTCGCGATCGGCGCGGTGGGCGTGCTGGTGCGCCGCAACGCGATCGTCGTGTTCATGTGCATCGAGCTCATGCTCAACGCCGTGAACCTGACGCTCGTCACGTTCTCCCGCATCAACGGGTCGCTCGGCGGTCAGATCATGGCCTTCTTCGTCATGGTCGTCGCCGCGGCCGAGGTCGTCGTCGGCCTCTCGATCATCATGGCCATCTTCCGCACGCGCCGGACGACCTCGGTCGACGACGCCAACCTGCTCAAGTACTAAGGGGGTCCGAGAGACGTGTCGCCTCTGTTGGCCGCCGCCCCGCTCCCCCCGGTGCTCCCCGCCGAGGGCGCCGCGGGCGCGGCCTGGCTCCTCGTCGCGCTGCCGGCGCTGGGTGCGCTCGTGCTGTTCGTCGGGGGCCGTCGCACCGACCGCTGGGGTCACGTCCTCGGCGTCGCCACCGTGGTGGCGTCGTTCGTGGTCGCCGCCGTCCTCTTCGCCGGGTCGCTCGGTCTGCCCGCCGAGGAGCGCGTCCGCGACCTCGGGCTCTACGAGTGGATCGCCGTCGGCTCGCTCGACGTCGAGTTCGGGCTGCGGATCGACCCGCTGTCGCTGACGTTCGCGCTGCTCATCACCGGTGTCGGTTCGCTGATCCACATCTACTCCGTGGGCTACATGTCCCACGACCCGGACCGGCGCAAGTTCTTCGCCCAGCTCAACCTGTTCGTCGCGGCGATGCTCGTGCTCGTCCTCGGCAACGGGTTCGTGACGCTCTACCTCGGCTGGGAGGGCGTCGGCCTCGCGTCCTACCTGCTCATCGGCTTCTACACGGGACGCCGGTCGGCGGGCAGCGCGGCCAAGAAGGCGTTCCTCATGAACCGCGTCGGTGACGTGGGGCTCGCGCTGGCGATCTTCCTGCTGTTCGTCGAGCTGGGCACCACGCAGTACGCCGAGGTGTTCGCCCGCGCCGGGGAGATCTCGCCCGGCGCGCTGACCGCGATCACGCTGCTCCTGCTGCTCGGCGCCTGCGGCAAGTCGGGCCAGTTCCCGCTGCAGGCCTGGCTCCCCGACGCCATGGAGGGCCCGACCCCGGTGTCGGCGCTCATCCACGCCGCCACGATGGTCACCGCCGGCGTCTACCTCATCGCCCGCGCGAACCCGCTGTACGACCTGGCACCGGTGGGCCAGCTCGTGGTGACGATCATCGGCGCGATCACGCTGGTGCTCGGCGCGATCATCGGGTGCGCCTACGACGACATCAAGAAGGTGCTCGCGTACTCCACGGTCAGCCAGATCGGCTACATGATGCTGGCCGTCGGGCTCGGCCCCGTCGGCTACGCCGCGGCGCTGGCGCACCTGCTCGCCCACGGCTTCTTCAAGGCCGGGCTGTTCCTCGGGGCCGGCTCGGTGATGCACGGCATGGCCGACGAGACCGACATGCGCCGCTTCGGCGGGCTGTGGCGCCACATGCCGGTGACGTTCTGGACGTTCACCGCCGGGTACCTGGCCCTGATCGGCTTCCCGTTCCTCTCGGGCTTCTACACGAAGGACCTCATCATCGAGGCGTCGCTGACCGCGGGCCCGGTGGCCGGCTGGATCTTCGCGATCGCCACCCTCGGCGCCGCCGGGCTGACCGCGTTCTACATGACGCGCCTGATGCTCATGACGTTCTTCGGGCCGGAGCGCTGGAAGGACCTGCACCCGCGGCGCGTCGACGGCGCCGATCTCGAGGACCCGCCCGAGCACTACCACCCGCACGAGTCGGTCGCGTCGATGACGGCGCCGATGGTGCTGCTGGCGATCGGCTCGGTGGGCGCCGGGGCGTTCCTCGTCGGGGGCGAGCGTCTGGGCCGCTACCTGGAGGCCTCGCTCGGCGCGCCGGTCGACCCCCACGACCTGCCGGCGGCCTTCCCGGTCGGGCTGGTCCCCTACGTCGCGACGGTGATGATGCTCGCCGGCGCCGGCCTCGCCTACGTGCTGATCGGCCGCCGCGAGGTCCCGGTCGAGCGCCCGCAGCGGGTGAGCCTGCCCGTGCGGGCCGCCCGGGCCGACCTGTTCGCCAACACCATCAACGAGGGCGTCATCGCCCGCCCGGGCATCTGGCTCTCGCGGGCGCTGGTCTACCTCGACAACCGCGGCGTCGACGGGGCGGTCAACGGCATCGCCGCCCTGCTGGGCGGCACGTCGGGCCGGCTGCGCCGCACGCAGACCGGCTTCGTCCGCTCCTACGCCCTGACCATCCTCGGAGGCTCCGTCGTGCTCGTCGCGGCCCTGCTGGTCGTGGGCGGCGCCGGATGAGCGCGCTGCTGCTGGCCCTGCTGCTGCTCCCGCTGGTCGGCGCCGCCGTCTGCGGCGTGATGGCCACCCGCGAGGACCTCGAGCGGGCGGCCCGGGTCGTCGGTCTCGGGTTCGCCGCGGTCTCGCTGGTGCTCGTGGCCATCGTCTGGTCGCTCTACAGCACCGCCCCGGACGCGCCACGGTTCCAGGGACGCCTCTCCGTCGAGTGGATCCCGGCATTCGGGGTGTCCTTCGCCCTCGGGCTCGATGGCATCGCGCTGACGATGATCGCCCTGCTGGCCGTGCTGGTGCCGATCGTGCTGGTCTTCGCGGCGGCCGACAAGCTGCCCGCCGGGCGCACCGGCGCAGGGTTCACCGCGCTGATCCTCGCGACCCAGGGCGTGCTGGTCGGCGTCTTCGCGGCGACCGACGTGTTCCTGTTCTACGTCCTGTTCGAGGCGATGCTCATCCCGATGTACTTCCTCATCGGGCGCTTCGGCGGGCCGCGCCGCCAGTACGCCGCGGTGAAGTTCTTCCTCTACTCGTTCCTCGGCGGGCTGATCATGCTCGCGTCGGTGATCGGGCTGTTCGTGGCGAGCGAGAACCGCCTGGGCGAGGGGACCTTCGACTGGACCGCGCTGCAGGGCATGGCCGCCCAGCTGCCGCTGTCGACCCAGATCCCGCTCTTCCTCGGGTTCTTCGCCGCGTTCGCGATCAAGGCGCCGCTGGTGCCGTTCCACACGTGGCTGCCCGACGCCGGTGCCGAGGCCCCGATCGCGGGCAGCATCATCCTGCTCGGCCTGCTGGACAAGGTCGGGACCTTCGGGTTCCTGCGCTACACGCTGCCGCTGTTCCCGGCCGCGTCGCGCGAGCTCGCCCCGCTGGTGCTGACCCTCGCGGTCATCGGCGTGCTCTACGGCGCGCTGCTGGCCGCCGCGCAGACCGACCTCAAGCGCTTCGTCGCCTACACGTCGATCGCGCACTTCGGCTTCATCGCGCTCGGCATCTTCGCGTTCTCGTCGCAGTCGATCGCCGGGTCGGCGCTCTACATGGTCAACCACGGCATCTCGACCGCGATGCTGTTCCTCGTCGTCGGCCTGCTGATCCGGCGCGGCGGCACGGCGGACCTGACGCAGTACGGCGGCGTCGGGCGGGCCGCCCCGCTGCTGGCCGGCATGTTCCTCGTCGCGGGGCTGTCGACGATCGCCCTGCCCGGCACGAACTCGTTCATCAGCGAGTTCCTCGTGCTGCTGGGCTCGTTCGCCCGCCAGCCGGCGTTCACGGTGATCGCGACCGTCGGCATCGTCTTCGCGGCCCTCTACATGCTCTGGGTCTTCCAGCGCACGATGACCGGCCCGCTGCGCGGCGCGGCCGTCGTCGGGGACGGCCCGGGTGCGGCGTCGGCGGCGACGTTCACCGACACCGGGGACGACTCGTGGATGCGGCGCACCACCGCCCGCTTCGGTGACCTGACCCGCGGTGAGGTCGCGCTGCTCACCCCGCTGGTGGCGCTGATCCTCGTGCTCGGCTTCTTCCCCGGTCCCGTTCTCGAGGTCCTCGACCCGACGGTGGCGGCGACCATGAGCGAGGTCGGCGTGCCCGATCCGGTGACCCCGAACGGAGTGGTGGCGCGATGAGCCCGCTGACGCCCGCGATGCCCTCGGTCGACTACGCCGCGCTCGCGCCGGTGCTGATCGTCCTCGGCGGGGCGTGCCTGTCGGTGCTGCTCGAGGCCCTGCTCCCGCTGCGGGTGCGCGGCCGGGTGCAGCTCGGCGTCACGCTCACCGTCGTCGTCGTGGGTCTCGTGGCCGTGATCGTCCGCGCGACGTCCGGCGCGGCACCGGTGACGACGCTGGCCGGGGCGCTGGCCGTCGACGGCCCGGCGCTGTTCCTCTGGGGCACGCTGCTCGCCCTCGCGGTGCCGAGCGTGCTGCTGCTCGCCGACCGTTCCGTCGAGCCGGGCGGGGCGTTCGTCGCCGACCCGGTGGCGCTGGGCGAGGCCGAGGAGCGCGAGCGGGTGGCCGTGGGCGCCCGGTCCGGCGGTGCGACGGCCCGCGCCCGGACCGGCGGGGGCGGCGGCCGGGACGGTGCCCGCGGCCGCGGGACGCGGGCCCGCGACGTCGTCGAGGGACAGACGGAGATCTTCCCACTGGTCCTGTTCGCGCTCGGCGGCATGCTCGTCTTCTGCGCCGCGGACGACCTGCTGACGATGTTCATCGCCCTCGAGGTGCTCAGCCTGCCGCTGTACCTGCTCTGCGGCCTGGCCCGGCGCAAGCGGCTGATGAGCCAGGAGTCGGCGGTCAAGTACTTCCTGCTCGGGGCGTTCTCGTCGGCGTTCTTCCTCTACGGGCTCGCGCTGCTCTACGGCTACGCGGACTCGGTGAAGCTCGCCGACATCTCGCAGGCGGCCGCGGGATCGCTGCGCCCGGACTCGCTGCTGTTCGGCGGGCTCGCGCTGCTCGTCGTCGGCCTGATGTTCAAGGCGTCGGTCGGCCCGTTCCACACGTGGACCCCGGACGTCTACCAGGGCGCGCCGACGTCGGTCACCGCGTTCATGGCCGCCTGCACCAAGGTGGCCGCGTTCGGCGCGATCCTGCGGGTGTTCACCGTCGCGTTCGGTTCCACGGTGTGGGAGTGGCGCGGGGTGTTGTGGGCCGTCGCCATCGTCTCGATGGTGATCGGCGCGGTGCTCGGGCTCACCCAGACCGACGTCAAGCGCATGATCGCCTACTCGTCGGTGGCGCACGCCGGCTTCCTGCTGCTCGGGGCGATGGCCATCACGCCGGCCGGGCTCTCGGCGACGCTGTTCTACCTGCTCGCCTACGGGTTCACGACCGTCGCGCTGTTCGGGCTCGTCTCGCTCGTGCGCGGGCCGGACGGGGAGGCGACGCACCTGTCGGCGTGGGCGGGGCTCGGGAAGCGCTCGCCGGTGGTCGCGGCCGCGGTGACGTTCCTCATGCTGGCGCTGGCCGGGATCCCGCTGACCAGTGGCTTCACGGCCAAGTTCGCGGTGTTCTCCGCGGCCCTGGCCGACGGCATGACGCCGCTGGTCATCGTGGCCCTGGTGGTCAGCGCGGTGGCCGCGTTCTTCTACCTGCGCCTCATCGTGCTCATGTACTTCTCGGAGCCCGCCGCGGACGGTCCGACCGTCAGCGTGCCTGGCCCGTTCACGACGGTGGCGATCACACTGGGGGTCGTGGTGACCCTGCTGCTCGGCGTCGTGCCGACCGCCGTCCTCGGATGGGCCGACGGCCTGTCCTTCCTGGGCTGAGGCCCGTGTCCGGACCCAACCCCGCCCTGACCCAGGTCGCCGGCCTGCCGATCGCCGATCCCGACCTCGCCACCGCGGTGAGCGAGGGCCTCGACCGCGTCGAGGACCTGCTGCGCCGCGAGGTGCACAGCGACTACCGGTTCGTGACCGACACGTCGCTGCATCTCATCGAGGCCGGCGGCAAGCGGTTCCGCCCGTTGCTGACGCTGCTCGCCGCCCAGGTCGCGGGCGGGACGTCGGAGGACGTGGTGGTCGCGGCGACGTCGGTGGAGCTCGTCCACCTCGCGACCCTGTACCACGACGACGTCATGGACGAGGCCGTCATGCGCCGCGGCGCCGAGAGCGCCAACGCCCGCTGGGACAACAGCGTCGCGATCCTCACCGGCGACTACCTGTTCGCCCACGCCTCGCGGCTGGTCTCGCAGCTCGGCCCCGAGGCGGTCCGGATCATCGCGGAGACGTTCGCCGAGCTCGTCACGGGCCAGATGCGCGAGACCCGCGGGGCCCGCGAGGGCGAGGACGCCATCGAGCACTACCTGGCGGTCGTGGCCGAGAAGACCGGCTCGCTGATCGCCACGTCGGGGCGCTTCGGGGCGATGTTCGCGGGCGCGACCCCGGAGCAGGTGACGGCGCTGCGCCGGTTCGGCGAGATCATCGGGACCGCGTTCCAGGTCTCCGACGACATCATCGACATCGCCTCGCCGTCCGGTGACTCGGGCAAGGTCCCGGGCACCGACCTGCGTGAGGGCGTGGCGACGCTGCCGGTGCTCTACGCCCTCGCCGGCGACGGGCCCGAGGTGCCGCGGCTGCGCGAGCTGGGCGTGGGCACCCGCGAGCTCGACGACTCCGAGGTGGGCGAGGCGCTGGAGCTGCTGCGCCGCTCACGGGGCCTGGACGAGGCGCGCGCGGCCCTCGACGCCCGCGCCGACGCCGCCCGCGCCGAGCTCGCGACCCTGCCCGACGGCCCCGCCCGCGCCGCGCTCGCCGCCCTCCTCGACTACACGATCGCCCGCACGAGCTGACCCCTGTGAGCGGACTTCGGGGCGATCGCCCCGAAGTCCGCTCACAAGGGGACGGGGGCGCGGCGGCCGGCGCGCAGGGCGTCCGTGGTGAAGATGAGCAGCGCGGCCCACACGAGCGAGACGCCGATCCAGCGCGACACCGGCATCGCCTCGCCGGCCACGAGCACCCCGAAGAGGAACTGCAGCGTGGGGTTGAGGTACTGCAGCACGCCCAGCGTGGCCAGCGTCAGCCGCTTCGCCCCGGCGGCGAAGAGCAGCAGCGGCACCGCGGTCACGGGCCCCGCGGCGATCAGCAGCAGGGCGTGCCCGACGCCGTGGCCGGTGAAGGTCCCGACGCCCATCACCTGAATGACGACGATGTAGACGATTGCCAGCGGGCCGAGCAGGAAGCCCTCGGCGGTGAGCCCGGGGACCGGGTCGAGCGGCACCCGCTTCTTGACCAGCCCGTAGACCCCGAAGCTCACGGCCAGCACCAGGGTGATCCACGGCAGCCGCCCGGTCCCGACGGTCAGCACGGTGACCGCGGCCGCCGCCAGCCCGATCGCCACCCACTGCGCCGGGCGCAGCCGCTCGTGCAGCACGAGCACCGCGAGCAGCACCGCCACGAGCGGCGTGCCGTAGTAGCCCAGGGCGGCGTCCACGACGTGGTCGTGGGTGGTCGCCCAGATGTAGGTGCCCCAGTTCACCCCGATGAGCACCGAGCCGGCCGTGATCAGCAGCCACGTGCGCCACGGGAGGCCCCGCAGGTCGGACCACCGGCGCGCCACCGTGATGACGACCAGCATCCCCAGCAGCGTCCAGGCGACGCGGTGGGCGACGGACTCGACGGCGTCGGCGGGTGCCAGCAGCGGCCAGAAGGCCGGCGACACGCCCCAGAGGGCGTACGCGGTGACGGCGGCCGCGTACCCCCGACCCGCACCCGACACCGGCGCCCCGGTCGCGGGCGCGGTGTCGGGCGCGGTGCTACTGCTCGTTCTCGGGCTCCGGCAGGACCGCCCAGGTGTCCTTGCCGGAGAGCAGGGCCTGCAGGTTGTCGCCCCGCTGCTCGGCCTGCTCGGTGGCCGCCGCGACCTGCGCCCGCGCGCCGTCGTCGTACGTCGGGCGGTCGACCTTGCGGAAGATGCCGGTGACGGTGTGGGTCAGGTCCTGGTCGGACAGGCGCGAGAGCGCGAAGGACTGGGTCGGGTCCTCCTCGCCGGCGCGGTGGACGACGACCGCGTCCTCGCCGACGTCCGCCACGCGGGCCACCTCCAGCCCGCCGGTCGCGGAGCGCACCACGCCCCACTCGTCCTCGTTGCCGAAGCGGATCGGCTCGCCGTCGACCAGCTTGATCAGCCGCTCGGCCACGTCGTCGCCCTTGCGCAGGACGTCGAACGACCCGTCGTTGAAGATCGGGCAGTCCTGGAAGATCTCGACGAGCGAGGCGCCGCGGTGGGCAGCGGCCTGGCGCAGGACCTCGGTGAGGCCCTTGCGGTCGGAGTCGAGCGCGCGGCCCACGAACGTGGCCTCGGCGCCCAGGGCCAGCGACACCGGGTTGAACGGGGCGTCGACCGAGCCCATCGGCGTGGACTTGGTGACCTTGCCGACCTCGGAGGTCGGCGAGTACTGGCCCTTGGTCAGGCCGTAGATCCTGTTGTTGAACAGCAGGATCGTGATGTTCATGTTGCGGCGCAGCGCGTGGATCAGGTGGTTGCCCCCGATCGACAGCGCGTCGCCGTCACCCGTGACGACCCACACCGACAGGTCGGGGCGCGTGACCGCCAGGCCCGTCGCGATCGTCGGCGCGCGCCCGTGGATCGAGTGCATGCCGTAGGTGTCGAGGTAGTACGGGAAGCGCGACGAGCACCCGATGCCCGAGACGAACACGATGTTCTCGCGCTTGAGGCCGAGCTCGGGCAGGAAGCCGCGCACCGAGGCGAGCACGGCGTAGTCGCCGCAGCCCGGGCACCAGCGGACCTCCTGGTCCGAGGTGTAGTCCTTGGCCTTCTGCGTCTCGTCGGTGGTCGGGACGAGGTCCAGGCCGCCGCCGAACGACGGCTGGCCGAGATCCGTTGCGGTCATGCGGGCAGGTCCCCCTTCACGGCGTCGGTGAGGACGCCGGCGAGCTCCTCGGCCTGGAACGGCAGGCCGGCGACCTTGGTGTACGAGTGCGCGTCGACGAGGAACTTCGCGCGCAGCAGCATCGAGAGCTGCCCGAGGTTCATCTCCGGCACGACCACCCGGCGGTACGAGCGCAGCACGTCGCCGAGGTTCCCCGGCATCGGGTTGAGGTGGCGCAGGTGCGCCTGGGCCACCGACATCCCCGCCGCGCGGACCCGGCGGCACGCGGCGCCGATCGGGCCGAACGAGGAGCCCCAGCCGATCACCAGGACCTCGGCGTCACCGTCGGGGTCGTCGACGGTGAGGTCCGGGACCTCGATGCCCTCGATCTTGGCCTGGCGCAGCCGGACCATGCGGTCGTGGTTGTCCGGGTCGTAGGAGATCGTCCCGCGGCCGTCGGCCTTCTCGAGGCCGCCGATGCGGTGCTCGAGGCCCGCCGTGCCCGGGATCGCCCAGGGGCGCGCCAGGGTGTCGGCGTCGCGCAGGTACGGCCAGAACTCGCCGGACCCGTCGGGGGCGTTCGGCTCGGTCGCGAACGTCGTCGACAGGTCGGGCAGCGTCGCCACGTCCGGGATCGCCCACGGCTCGGAGCCGTTGGCGATCGCGCCGTCGGAGAGCAGGAACACCGGGGTGCGGTAGGTCAGCGCCATCCGCACGGCGTCCAGCGCCGCGTCGAAGCAGTCGGCCGGTGACTGCGGCGCGATGATCGGCACCGGGGCCTCGCCGTTGCGCCCGTACATGGCCTGCAGCAGGTCGGCCTGCTCGGTCTTGGTGGGCAGGCCGGTCGACGGGCCACCGCGCTGCACGTCGAGGATCAGCAGCGGCAGCTCGAGGGCCACCGCGAGACCGATCGTCTCCGACTTCAGCGCGACACCGGGGCCGGACGTCGACGTGACGCCCAGCGAGCCGCCGAACGACGCGCCCAGCGCGGCGCCGATGCCGGCGATCTCGTCCTCGGCCTGGAACGTCGTGACGCCCATGCCCTTGTGCTTCGAGAGCTCGTGCAGGACGTCGGACGCCGGGGTGATCGGGTAGGTCCCGAGGAACACCGGCAGCTTGGCCTGCTGCCCGGCGGCGACGACGCCGTAGGCGAGCGCGAGGTTGCCGGTGATCTGCCGGTAGGTGCCCTCGGCCAGCCGCGCCGGGGCGACCTCGTAGGTGACCGCGAAGCTCTCGGTGGTCTCGCCGTAGTTCCAGCCGGCGCGGAACGCGAGGATGTTCGCCTCGGCCAGCTCGGGCTTCTTCGCGAACTTCTCGCGCAGGAACTGCTCGGTGCCCTCGGTGCCGCGGTGGTACATCCACGACAGGAGCCCCAGCGCGAACATGTTCTTCGCGCGCTCGGCGTCCTTCTTGCTCATGCCGGTGGGCTCGAGCGCCCCGCGGGTCAGCGTCGCCATCGCGACCTGGTGGGTGGTGTAGGGCTCCAGCGAGTCGTCCTCGAGGGGGTTCGACTCGTAGCCGACCTTCGCCAGGTTGCGCTTCGTGAACTCGTCGGTGTTGACGATGAGCATCCCGCCGTGCGGGAGGTCGGCGATGTTCGCCTTGAGCGCCGCCGGGTTCATCGCCACCAGCACGTCGGGGCGGTCGCCCGGCGTGAGGATGTCGTAGTCCGCGAAGTGGAGCTGGAAGCTCGACACCCCGGGCAGCGTCCCGGCGGGGGCGCGGATCTCGGCGGGGAAGTTGGGGAGCGTCGCCAGGTCGTTCCCGAACGCCGCGGCTTCAGAGGTGAACCGGTCGCCGGTCAGCTGCATGCCGTCCCCGGAGTCGCCCGCGAAGCGGATGACGACCCGATGGGTCTGGCGCACCTCCCGACCGGACGGCCCGACGGCGGTGTCAGTGCTCATCGGAGCAATCGCTTCCCTTCGCAACTCCTCGTGGTGAGTCCCCCGGGACGAGGCGGACTACCCAGGCTAACCTCACCGCTCCGTGACCGGTCGGCGGCTGGTCGTGGGTCACAGGCTGGACCGAAAAAGGATGTTCCGCACGGCCGTCGTTCCCGGTGACGGCACTGTGTCACTCGCCGGGTCACTCCCGGGTCACTCCCCGGGTGTCACCTCTTCCCGGTCGCCTCGCGCACCCGCGCCAGCCCCTCGCGGAACCCCTCGGAGCGCAGCGACTCCAGCTGCGGGCCGACCTCCACGGCGACCGCGTCGCGGTGCCGGTCGAGCTGCGCGGTGGTGCGCAGCGTGGCCTTGGTGGCCAGCACGAGCTCGCGCGGCGCCGCGGCCGCGATCCCCGCCATGCGCAGCGCCTCGGTCACCGCCGCCGATCGTCGGGTCGAGCTCCGCTCCGCTTCGTCTCCCGATCGCCTGCCGCTGCCCTCGCCGGTCGCCACGCGCAGCACGAGGCCCAGCTCGGCGGCCCGCGAGGCGTCGAGCCCCTCGCCGCCGAGCAGCATCGCCGTCGTCACCTGCGGCCCGACCAGCCGCTGGGCCATCCACGTCATGCCGCCGCCGGGGTGCACGCCCAGGCGCAGGAAGCCCGGCTCGAAGCGGGCGGTGTCGCCGGCGATGCGCACGTCGGCGGCGAGCGCGAGGTTGAGCCCGGCGCCCACCGCGGGCCCGTCGACCGCCGCGAACGTCGGCAGCGGGCACTCGGCGAGGGCGAGGAACCCGGCGTAGATGTGCTCGAGCGCGTCCGGTCCCGCCTCGCCCGCGGCCGCGAGCTCGTCGAGGTCGCCGCCGGCGCAGAACGCGGGCTTGGGGTCGTCGTCGCCGGTGACGACGACGGCGCGCACCGACTCGTCGGCACCGACCTCGGCGAGCACGGCCACCAGGCGCTCCGAGAGCGCGCCGGTCATCGCGTTGCGCCGCTTCGGGTCGGACACGGTGAGCAGGGCGACACCGTCGAGGCGCTCGACGCGGACATCCGGGACACGTCGCGCCGCGGAGCTGGACCCTGTCTCAGTTGACATGCCCACCAGCATGCCGTGGGCGTGACGCGGCTCGCGGCCCGGGAGTCGTTGCCATGGGTAACGTGCTGCGCGTGCCGATCCCGATCGACCCGCCGGCGGACGCCGCGGCGCCGCAGCGCAACCCCAAGGCGCCTGCCCCCGGCGAGCGCACCGCGTCGCACTTCGAGGGCTGCCGCGGCTGCGGTGACGTGCCGGGCAGCCTGCGCCTGCGCTCGTGGGTCGGCGACGACGGCGTCTCGGTGGTCAGCCGCTTCGACGTCCTCGACGAGCACCAGGGCGCGCCGGGCCTCCTGCACGGCGGGATGCTCATGACCGCGTTCGACGACGCCCTCGGCACCGCCTACACGCAGGTCACGCGGTCCGCGGTGACCGCGCGCCTGGAGACCGACTTCCGGCGCCCGGTGCCCGTCGGCACCACGCTGTGGCTGCGCTCGCGCGTCGACGCCGTCGTCGGCCGCAAGATCTTCGTCTCCGGGGACGCCCACCTCGACGGGCTCGCCGGCGAGGTCGCCGGCACCGCGCGGGCGCTCTTCCTCAAGGTCGGCGTCGAGCACTTCCTGCGCCACGGGCGCCCCGAGGACCTCGAGGCGCTCGGGGCGAGCCGCGAGGTGATCGAGGCGGCGCGCGCGGCCCGCTGACCGGCGGGAACGGGCGGGGCGCCGGCGGCGTTGTCCCCGGTGACGGCTCCGTCCGAGGGGAGGTACCGGTGCGCAACGGGCTGAAGACGGCCGCGCTGCTCGGTCTGATGAGCGCGATCGTCCTGATCATCGGCTCGCTGTTCGGGCGCACCGGGCTGCTGGTCGCGCTCGTCGTCGCGCTCGGCGTCAACGGCTACTCGTACTTCTTCTCCGACCGGCTGGCGCTGCGCGCGATGCACGCCCGTCCGGTGAGCGAGGCCGAGCAGCCGGTGATGTACCGGATCGTGCGCGAGCTCGCGACCGACGCCCACCAGCCGATGCCGCGGCTCTACGTCAGCCCCACCGACGCGCCCAACGCCTTCGCCACCGGCCGCAACCCGCGCAACGCCGCGGTCTGCGCCACCACGGGCATCCTCAGGTTGCTCGACGAGCGCGAGCTGCGCGGCGTGCTGGGCCACGAGCTCTCGCACGTCTACAACCGCGACATCCTCATCTCGTCGGTGGCCGGGGCGCTCTCCAGCGTCGTGTCCTACCTCGTGCTCGCCGCCCAGCTGTTCGGCGGCAGCCGCAACGTCCTCGCGACCCTGGCCGTCGCGATCATCGGGCCGGTCGCGGCGGCGATCGTGCAGATGTCGATCAGCCGGTCCCGCGAGTACCAGGCCGACGCGAGCGGCGCGACGCTCACCCACGACCCGCTGGCGCTGGCCTCGGCGCTGCGCAAGCTGCAGTACGGCACGGCCGTGGCGCCCCTGCCGCCGGATCCGCAGCTGGTCAGCCAGTCACACCTCATGATCGCGAACCCGTTCCGCCCGGGCGAGGGACTCTCGCGCCTGTTCTCGACCCACCCGCCGCTGGACGACCGCATCGCCCGCCTCGAGGCGATGTCCCGCAACGGCTCTTGACGGTGCCGGGGCGCCGCGATCGGATGTCGGCAGCGTCGCGTCCGGGCCGGTGCCAGACCGGCGGATGGAGGCACCGGAGCCCTGGAGTGACCCACCCCATGGCCGTTCGCATCGATCACCTCGCGCTCGCCGCCCGCGACGCCCGCGAGTCCGCCCGGTTCCTCGCCGACGTCCTCGGCCTGCCCGACCCCCACCCCTGGGGGCCGTTCGTCGCCGTCGACGTGGACGAGACGTTCACCATCGACTACGCCACCCCGCCCGGGGAGTGGCCCGGCCAGCATGTCGCGTTCCTCGTCGGCGAGGACGAGTTCGACGTCGTCCTGGCCACGCTGCAGCACCGCGGCGTCACCTACTGGGCCGACCCGCAGCAGCGCTGGGTCGGGCAGTACAACACCCACGACGGCGGGCGCGGCCTGTACTTCGACGACCCCGGCGGGCACCACTTCGAAGTGATCACCCGCCGGTACGGGTCCGGTGGGTGAGGTCCGGCGGGCGGGCCCCGACGACGCCGCGACCGTCGCGACCCTGCTCGACGACTTCAACACCGAGTTCGACACCCCGACCCCGGGTGTGGACGTCCTGACCGCCCGCCTCGCGGAGCGGCTGCGGGGCGACGACCTCGTCGCCCTCCTGCACGAGCCGCCCGGCGGGCCCGCCGACGGACTGGCCGTGGTGTCGTTCCGGCCGACCGTCTGGTTCGACGGCCCGGTCGCGCTGCTCGACGAGCTCTACGTGCGCCCGGACCGGCGCGGGCAGCGGATCGGGCACACGATCATCAGCGCCGTCGAGGCGCTGGCCGCGGAGCGCGGCGGGCGGATCGTGGAGGTCAACGTCGACGGCGAGGACGTCGACGCCCGCCGCTTCTACGCCGCGCACGGCTACGCCTGCGTCGAGCCGGGGGCGACCGAGCCGAGCTACTACTACGCCAAGGAGTGGTGACGACCCCGGGACGGACCGGGGGTCGACCCTGAGGTGGTGGACGGCCCGGGGCGGGACGGTCGTCGACATGACGATCGCCGCGCGCCAGACGGAGCGGGTCACCCGCGTGTTCCTCCTCGCCGACCAGGAGGCGGCCCGGGGCGGTGACGCCCGCGTCCGGACCGTCCACCTCCTGCTCGCCCTCGCCCGGGAGGAGCGCGACCGGGGCGGTGGCCTCGGCGGCGGCCTCCTCGACCCGCTCGACCTCGACGACGTGCGCGCCGAGGCGGCCATCCGGTTCCGGGGCGTGGGCTGGACCGGGCGCCGGCCCTACAGCCCCGGCGCGGTCGCCGCGCTCGACGCCGCGGTCCGGGTCGCCGACGAGTCCGCGGACCCGACCCTCGGCGTCCGGCACCTGCTCGTCGCCGTCCTCGCCGACGATGCCGAGGACGCGGCGCAGGTCCTGCACGCCTGCGACGTGGACGTCGACCGCCTGCGCGCCGGCGCCCGCCGCGAGCTCACCGCGGACACCAGCCCGCGCCCCTACGCCGCCGCCGGGCCCGTCCTGCCCCAGCTCGACCGCATCCTCGACACGCTGGGCCGCATCGACCGCCGCCTCGGCACCCTCGAGGGCCGCGCGGCGACCTGAGGCGGCCCGTCCCCTCGAACCCCCCTCGAACCCCCGCTCGAACCCCGCTCAGACCGCCGCGATCGCCGCCCGCGTCGCCTCCGGGTCGAGGTAGTCGTCGGTGTGCTCGAACTCGGCGAGCCGCCCGCTCGCGCCCGTCAGGAACCCGAGGCGGACCGCGCTCGTCCCGTGCAGGGCCCCCAGGGTCCACGCCGAGGCGACCCGCGCCATCGCGGCCGGCGCCCGCATCGCCCAGAGGTGGTAGGCGCGCGTCACCCCCGCCGCGACGGTGCCGGTGAGGTCGACGCCGAACGGCTTCGCCACGGCGTCGGTGCCCCCGAGGTCGACGACCATGCCGAGGTCGCGGTGGCGGTACGGCCGTGTCGGCTGCCCGGTGAGGCCCGCGACGACGTTGTCGGCGGCGACGGGGGCCTGGCGCGAGGCGTGCTGCGCGGTCGGCGGGCACACCGCGCCGCCGCCCGTGGCGAGGTCGGGCACCGCCGCCGCGTCCCCGATGGCGAGCACCTCGGGGTGCCCGGGCACCGACAGGTCCGCCTCCACGACGAGCCGACCGTGGTCGGTGGCCGCGTCCAGGTGGCTCATGAGCGGGCTGGGGGAGACCCCCGCCGTCCAGATCAGCGTCTGCGTCGGCAGGCGGCGGCCGTCGGACAGCGTCGCCGACCCGTCGTCCACCGCGGTCAGGCTCGTCTCGAGGTCGACGTGGATGCCGCGGGACTCGAGCACGCGCCGCGTGTCCTCGCCGAGCCTGTCGCCGAGGCCGGGCATGAGCCCGTCGTGGTGCTGCACGACGTGCCACTGCACGAGCCCGGGATCCAGGCGGGGGAAGCGCCGCGCCAGGGCGGTGGTCATGAGCTGCAGGTTCGCGGCGGTCTCGACGCCGGCGTAGCCCCCGCCGACGACGACGAAGCGGCAGCGCTGCGCCCGCTCGTCGGGGTCGTCGGAGGTGTTGGCGACCTCGAGCTGGCCCAGCACGTGGTCGCGCAGGTAGGCCGCCTCGGCGAGGGTCTTGCAGCCGCGTCCGTACTCGCGCAGGCCGGGGATGTCCATGACCTTGGTGACGCTGCCGGGCGCGAGCACGAGCCGGTCGTAGCCCAGGACCTCGGGGTTGCCGGTGATGCTGCGGACCAGCACGCGGCGCGCGTCGAGGTCGATGCCGGTCGCCCGTCCCGGGACGAGCACCGTGCGCCGCAGCCGTCGCGACAGCGACACGACGGCCGCCGGGGCCGGCAGCAGCCCGGCCGCCACCTGGGGCAACAGCGGCAGGTAGAGCATGTAGTCGTCCGGGCAGACGAGCCGGATGTCCGCGTCCGGCGCGAACCGTTCCACCCGGCGCGCCACACCCGATCCCGCGAAGCCGCCACCCACCACGACGATGCGTTCGCTCATGGTGTTCTGCCTACCCCACCCCGGCCCGTGGTCGTGTCACGCTGGGTTCGGCGCGTGCGACGGAATCTGCCGGCCGGGGGGAGGGATCGACGTGGCGGAGAGCTCGGTGACGACGGACGACGCCCTGCGCTGCGGCGACCTCACCGACCCGGTGCGTCTGGCCCACCTCGCCGAGTCCGGCCTCGGACCGCGCGTGGACGACCGCATGGAGTGGTTCGCCGCGCGGGTCCGCCGGTGGCTCGAGGTGCCGGTGGCGCTGGTGTCGCTGGTCCGGCCCGACGAGCAGGTCTTCCCGGGCGCCGCCGGCCTGGGCGAGCCCTGGGCGAGCTCGCGACGGACGCCCCTGACCCATTCGTTCTGTCAGCACGTGGTGGCGACCCGCCGGCCGCTCGTCATCGAGGACGCGCGCGCGGATCCGCTGGTGGCGGAGAACCTGGCCGTCCGCGACCTCGGTGTCGTCGCCTACGCGGGCATGCCGCTGACGGACGAGTCGGGCCACGTCCTGGGCTCGCTCTGCGCGATCGACCTGGTACCGCGCTCGTGGCGGCCGGCCGAGCTGGAGGCACTGGCCGACCTCGCCGCGGCCTGCTCGATCGAGCTGCGGCTGCGTCTCGCCCGGGTGGGCGCGGAACGCGAGCGTGCGCGGCGCGACGACCTGGAGGAGTCCCTGCGCGACGCCGTCGACCGCAGCCAGACGCTGCTGGAGGTCTCGCGATCGGTCGCGGACAGCACCTCGATGGAGGACGTGCGAGCAGGCCTGGCGGGGCTGACCCGGGGTGGGCTGGAGCCCGACCACCTCGACGTGCTCGTCGTCGGCGACGACGGGATCCTGCAGCGGCTGCCGGGGCCGGACGATCCCGACGGGGCCGACCGGTGGGACCCGAGCGGTGAGGAGCCCACGCCGCCCGCCCTGGCCGTGGCGGAGCGCCGGGCCGTGTACTGCGCGACGCGCCGCGAGTTCGACGACGTGTTCGGTGCGCGGTCCCGCGGGCGGCTCCGGGACCTCGACCTGCACGCGGTCGTCGCCGCACCCTTCCTGGGCCCGCGCGGGGCCTCCGGGGCGCTCGTCCTGGGCTGGCGACGCCCGCGGGAGTTCTCTCCGGCCGACCTGCTGCTCGTCAGCACCGTGACCGCCTACACGGCCCGGGCCATCGACCACGTCAGCTGGATCCAGCACCGGGTCACGGTCGCCCGCGAGATGCAGCAGGCGCTGCTGACGCAGGTGCCGGACGTCCCCGGTCTGCAGATCGCCGCCCGCTACGAGCCGGCCGACGCCGAGGAGTACGTGGGCGGCGACTGGTTCGACGTGTCGCCCCTGCGCGCTCCCGGGCAGGAGACGGCGGTGGTGATCTCGGTCGGCGACATCGTCGGCCACGAGCTCGACGCCGCGATCGACATGGGCCAGGTCCGGTCGATGCTGCGGCAGGCGGCCTGGGACCGCGCGGCGGGCCCGCCGTCGCTGATCGTGCACGCCTTCGAGACCGCCAACGCCGGTGCCGGGCTCGACGCCGCCGGCACGATGGTCGTCGCGCACCTGCGGCGCCGCGCGGGCGGCCGCTGGACGATGACCTGGGTCAACGCCGGCCACCCGCTCCCGATCCTCGTGACACCCGGGGAGACCCGGCTCCTCGAGGGCCACGGCCGGCTGTTCGGGCTGCCCGCCGGAGTCGTCGACGAACGCGGCGACCAGGAGGTCGACGTGCCGCCCGGTGCCGTGCTCGTCCTGTACAGCGACGGCCTGGTCGAGCAGCGCGGGGCCGACATCGACGAGCGGACCGAGGACCTGCGGGCCTTCCTGGCGCAGCGGGGGACGACGGAGCCCGGCGTCCTCGCCGACGCCGTCATGGGCGAGTTCGGGCGCCGCAGCGGCGACGACGTCGTCGTCCTGGTGGTCCGCTTCGACTGAGTCCGCGTCCTCGGCGGGGGTGTCGGGTGGACCTCCGTGCAGGGACGCGGCGGACCGCGCGGGGTTGTCCCGGTCGTCCGGATCCACCCCGCTCGTGTGGTCCGCGCGGATCTCCCCTAACGATCGCGGGGGCCGCGGCGACGGTGGTGCTGAGCGCGACGCCGCGCTCGCCCACCACCTCCCCGGGAGACCCTCCGTGCCTGCTCACCGTGCCGTCCGCCGGACCCGCCGCACCCGCGCCGCCGCCCTCGGGACGCTGACGCTGCTCGGTGCGTTCGGTCCCGGGGCGGGGATGGCCCTGGCCGCCGGTGCCGGCGACAAGGACTGCGACGACTTCACCTACCAGGAGGACGCCCAGGAGGTCCACGACGCCGACACGTCGGACCCGCACGGTCTCGACGGCAACGACCAGGACGGGCGTGCCTGCGAGAGCCTGCCGAGCCGGTCGGCCAGCGAGGACCTCGGCCTCGTCGACGCGCCGGCGTCGTCGTCCTCGGGGTCCTCCTCCGCGGGCACGCGCGAGACGTCGGTCTCCTCGACCCGAACCGCGCCGACGCAGGACCGCGACTGCGCGGACTTCTCCTCGCAGGCCGAGGCGCAGGCCGTCCTCGACGACGACCCGAGCGACCCGGAGCGCCTCGACGCCGACGACGACGGGGTCGCCTGCGAGTCGTTCGGCTACCGCGACGACAGCAGCGACGACGGCAGCGACGACGACGGCTCCGACGTCGACGTCCGTCCGGCCGCCGCGACCGGGCACAGTGCGGACCGCTACCCCGTCGGCGGCGTCGAGGCCGGTGACGGCTCCGCCCCGTCCGAGGGTGTCGACGCCCTGGGCTACGCCCTCCTGGGCTCGGCTGCGGTCGCCGGTGCCGTGGCCGTCCGCCACGCCCGCCCGGGGCGGCACCGCCGGGTCTGAGCTACGGCTCCCGGCTCGCGTACAGGTAGGCCGGGACGTGGGCGCCGCGGCCGGTGTCGTGCATCGCGGTGCCGATCCGGTGCCACCCGAGGCGTTCGTAGATCCCGATCGCGACGGTGTCCTTGGCCATGACGTCGCCGACGATGTCGAGATCGTGGTGGACGGCCCAGTCGGTCAGGGTGCGGGCGAGCGTCGTGCCCAGGCGGCGGCCGCGCCCGGCCGGGGCGACGAACAGGCGGGCGCCGACGATGGTGGTGGCGATGTCCCCGCCGCGCTGCACCCAGGCGTCGACGGCGGCGATCTCGGGCTGCGCGGTCATGGCCAGGGCGTGTCCGACCACGGCGTCCTCGAGGACGGCGACCCAGGCGTGCAGGGTCCCGCGCGGGGTGAGCCAGGCGTGCGGGTCGGCGACGCCCTCGACCGGATAGCCGTCGATCCGGTGGACCTCGACGAGCGCGGCGGCGAGGGCGTCGAGGTCCCCGGGTCGGCGGTCGCGCACGGCGGCCACCGCGGGCTCAGCGGTAGTTCGTGAACTGCAGCGCGATCTCGAAGTCGCGCTCCTTGAGCAGGGAGATGACCGCCTGCAGGTCGTCCTTCTTCTTGCCGGTGACGCGCAGCTGGTCGTCCTGCATCTGGGCCTGGATGCCCTTGGGGCCCTCGTCCCGGATGACCTTGGAGATCTCCTTGCCCTTGTCCTTGCTGATCCCCTGCACCAGCGAGCCGGTGACCTTGTAGGTCTTGCCCGAGATCGCGGGCTCGCCCACGTCGAAGGCCTTCAGCGAGATGCCGCGCTTGATCAGCTTCTCCTTGAAGACGTCGATCGCGGCGGTGCAGCGCTCCTCGGTCTCGGCGCTGATCGTGATCGCCTCCTCGCCGGCCCAGGACACGTCGGCGCCCGTGCCGCGGAAGTCGAACCGCTGCGTGAGCTCCTTGCTCGCCTGGTTGAGCGCGTTGTCGACCTCCTGGCGGTCGACCTTGCTCACGACGTCGAACGAGGGGTTGGCCATCGTCGTCCTCCCTGACGTGTCGGCGAGTCTGCGGAGGGGGCCGCCTGCACCGGCGGCGGACCCGGGTCTGTAGTCTCTACGACGTCATCCTGCGGGGTGGCACACCCTGGCGGGTTGCCCGAGCGGCCAATGGGAGCGGACTGTAAATCCGTCGCGAAAGCTTCGAAGGTTCGAATCCTTCACCCGCCACCACCAGCCCCGTCACCTCGCTGACCAGCGACGACGGGGCTGACTCATGATCAGGGCCGTGTTCGGCTCTGTCCGACTGTGACCGGCTCTGCGCGGGTGTCCACGGACGATGCACGGACAGGTCGATCATGACGGGTCCTCGCCCAGCGCCTCGGTGATCCGGCGCCGCGCCTCGTCCTCCTGGCCGACGATGCGCTTGGCAGAGACGCGCAGGAGCACGTTCACGCTGCGCCCGGCCCAGTCGGCGACCTGCGACAAGTCCTGTGCCTCCCCGCTTGCGTACCGAGGCCTTCACGGAGGACAGTCTTGTGCAGCTGGAACGCCGCCGCCGGTCGTAGGGACCCTCGGCTTCAGTGCACGACCCACGCAGGGGCTTGGGCACTCCTAGGAAGCGACCAGCACACCCCGCATTCGGCTCCGCCACCACTCCTGGCGCTGAGTCATGCGCTCCATTCGCCGTCACGACGTTGCTCCTCGGCGCGTCGCGACGGCTCCTCGAGTCCGCGGCCGACACCGCGCGTCTCGGGCCGGTCGTGCCCGCCACCGCCCGCAGGGGGGCCGGTGGCGGGCACGACCGGGCCCCTCCACAGGGAAGGCCGCACGTCATCACTACTTCTCCCGTTCCCGAACCGACCCTCTCCGACCACGTCGACCGAGCCTGGATCGACCGACTCGTGGACCTGCAGGTCCTCGCCGCCCACGGCGATACCGCCGCGTCTTCACAGATCGATGAGTGGCTCGCGCACGACCCCGAGGCCCGCCGACTGTGGAACACCATGGTTCAGACCTGCCAGCAAGTCCGGCCCGACGGCCCCGACGCGTGGTCACCTTGAGTCGCCGAAGCGTCACGGCCGACCTTCTCGATCTCGTCGGCGAGGGAGTCGGTGCCGTGCTCATCTCCTCCGTCTCCCTGATGGACAACGCTTTCAGGCCATCGCGGCCCTTCCCGCGTGCGGTCTCCTCGCTACTCGAACGCGAACCCAACGGTGACAGCCGGCCGGCTCGCCCGTGACCGTCACGCCCCCATTCACGGGCAAGAAACAAGATCGCTCACGGGTCCTCGCCCAGCGCCTCGGTGATCCGCCGCCGCGCCTCGTCCTCCTGGCCGACGATGCACTTCGCGTAGACGCGCAGGAGCACGTTCACGCTGTGCCCGGCCCACTCGGCGACCTGCGGTGCCGGAACGCCGGAGTTGAGCCAGGTCGACACAGCGGCGTGCCGGAGGTCGTAGGGCCGGCGCGCGAGGGGTGAGGCGACCTCGGCCGCCGTCAGGGCCTTCTCGCGGGCGTCGCGCCACACCCGCTGGTAGACGCTGCCGGCCAGCGGGCCGCCGCGGGCGCCGCGGAACAGCCGGCCCTGACAGTCGACGCCGAAGCTGTCGATGTGGTCCCGCAGCAGCCGGACCAGCGGCGGGGGAGCGGGCACGATGCGTACGTCCTGACGTCCTCGGTGCTTGAGCCCGCGCGGCTCCCGGCGGGTAGCGAGGCCGGTCCACGCGCGCCCGGTCTCCGGGGCGGAGCCGGTGAGGTACAGCTCGCCCCACCCGGCGTCAGGCAGCGTCAGGGCGTCGCGGCGGAGCTCCACGGCCTCGGCCGGGCGGAGGGCGGCGTAGTAGATCGCGGCGAAGAACGCGACCAGCGCGGGCCCGGCCTTGCCCTGCACCCTCACCGCCTCGAGCAGCGAGCGTGCCTGCGCCGGGTTGACCACCGCCCGCGGGTTGACCGTGTCGGCCAGTTTGGGTGCGCTCCAGCGGATCGTGCGCAGCGGGTTGGACGGCAGCAGCTCCCGTTCCACCGCGTACTCGACGATGTTGAAGAACGTGGCGCGCTTGCGGGTCACGGTGCTCGCGCTGGCCGGTGCGCCGTCCAGGCGCAGCGTGAAGCGGTCCAGCACGGCACGCACGAGCACGGTATCGGCCAGCGCCGAGACCGGCACCGTGTGCTGAGCCAGCCAGCGTGCCGCCGCGGCCATGTCGTCGTCGGCGGGCGGGCCGGCGGCGCGCACCGGCGCGTTGAAGGCCCAGGCGTAGAGCGTGGCGCGGAGGACGTCGTCGTCCGGCCGGCCGCGGTCGGTGGTCAGGAGAGCTGGCGTCGTCGTGGTCAGCGACTCCGCGATGCCGCGCCGGCTCTTGCCTGCCTGCCGCGGCCACTTCATGTCGACGTAGTCGCACGCCAGCGCGAACCACGTGACCGCGGCGACCTCGGGCGCCGATGACACGGGCCGGCCGGTCGCCACGTCGAACGGCTCCCCGCGCCGGATCGCGCTCACCAGCTCGGAGCGGAACCCGTCGGCCTGCCTGGGGTGCCGGAACGAGTCGTGCCACTCCTGACCGGCCACGATCCACCGCACCCGGTACGTCGTGCCGCGGGCACCCTCGCGCTTCTTCACGCCCCACACCCGGACGTCCAGCGTGGTCTCTCGTTTCGGTGCCATCAGGCCGGGACCTCGCAGCCGTCCAGCCAGGCGTCGAGATCGGCGCGCCGGATGCGGATCGCGCCGTTCGGGAGCCGGATGCACTTCGGCGCCTTCCCGAGCTGGCGCCACTGGTAGAACGTCGAGCGCGCGACCTGCAGCTCGTCGCAGACCTGCTCGACGGTCAGCTTCTCCACCGGTCGGCGCGGCGCAGGAACCCGGGCGGTCACGCCGCCGCTCCGTCGGTTGCCGAACACGGGACGTCTCCGGACGCGGCGAGCTGGGCGGCGGTGTACTCCGCGCGCCATCGCTGGCGTTCGGCGATCGCGGCCAGGAGCAGCACCGGGCGTCCCGGCACGTCCGGATCGTTCGGCCGGGTCGGCTCCCAGCGCACCGCGGGGTCGCCGGTCGTGGTCCGGGCCGTCGGGGTGATCCCGACGTCGGCGAGCAGTTGCCGAACGAACGCGGTCCGGTCGGCTCGGTGATCGTCGAGGGTCTTGCCCGACCACTTCCGCGAGACGAGGACCCGACGCCCACCGAGCCCGAGCGTCTCCGCGCGGTGCGCCTTGCCGCGACAGACACCGGGCGTCGTGCGGGCGCCGGCACCCTTCGGGGTCACGCCGTAGAGCAGCCACACCGCGCAGCGCGGCGAACACGGCGTCTGCGCCAGCTCGGCATGCAGCCGGCGGGCGTGGGCGCGCTGACGGTCGCTCACCGGCCGCGCCTGCTCGTCCTGCTCCTCGCCCTTGGCAGCCGCGGTCAGCCCGGCGGCATGGCTGACACTCTTCGTCAGGTACTTGGTCAGGTAGCCGATGTGGCGACCGGCGTCCTCGGTGCCGCCGAGGATGCCCTTCACGTGCACCTGCTCCCCGAACCGCACGACGTGCGCGGGCTCGGTGACGGCGTCGCAGGCGTCGTCCCAGGAGGGTAGGGCTGTCCCCGTGTCGGGGTCGGTGAACACCCGCCGGACTGCGTCCCACCGGGGCGGGTTGTCGGCGGTGTAGACGGTCTGGTCGTGGGCGGGCCACCAGACCTGGTGATAGGTCGCCTCGGTGATCGCGCGCAGGTCGGCGCGGGAGATCGAGCCCCGGACGGCGGCGTGGAAGTGCGGAGCGCCCCGGCGCTGCGGTTCGACGGTTCCGAAGTACTGGACCTCCCATCCGACGCAGCGCCGGGTGTTCTGCCACAGCCGGTCGAGCAGGGCCGCGAAGTGCACCGCGTCGCGGGCCGCACGCCGATAGTCGTAGCTCGCCGGGTCGACCGGCGTCCCGTCCTCGCGGACCCGGCCGTAGCTGCCCAGCGTCCACGTGACGAACGTCGAGGGCCGGTAGCGCCCGGCGCCGAAGGTCTGACCGACGGTGCGGTCCTCCACCGGCCGCCGAGGAAGGTTCGGGGCGTCCTGACGTCGTCGGGTGGACCGCTTGCGGGGTGCCCGCTCAGGCGGATCGAGAGGAGCCAGCCGGCCGCGGACCCCGAGCGCCCGCAACTGCTCGTCGAGGTCGTCGACCTGCTCCGCCAGCTCCTCGGCCGTCTCGTCGTCGCCGCGTTCCCGAGCCGCGCGGTAGGCCACCACGAGATCGGCCCGAGCGCCGACGATCTTCTTCTCCTCGTCGGTCGGCTCGCGCGGGGACAGGTCGGGCTCCTCGTCGAGGTGCCAGCCCTCGCGGCACTGAGCCATCCGCAGGGTTCGGGCCTTCACCGCGCACGGGCCGCAGACGTCCTCCCGCGTCGACCCGCACGCCACGGGCACGACTTCGGTGCGCCCGGTCTCGATGTCGATCCGGCGCAGTGCCACCGGGCGGATGCAGACGCCGTGCTCAGCGGCCATCGCCCGGGCCACGTCGGCGGCCATCGGGAGCACCGCACGCTCCTGACGCGTCCGGCGTTCGGCCTGCTGCTCACCGACGTTTGCGCCTCCGTCGGCGACGGGCAAGCCCGTTGTCACGTCCGTTGGTTCACCCAACGTGCTCTCGGGCCAGGTCTCGCCGTTCTTGCCGTCCCGCCGGTGTGCGGCGAGGCCGCCCCTCATCTCACTCATGACGAGTCCTCCTTCGACTCGCTGGCCTTCTTCGCCGCGCCCGTTCTCGCCTTCCTCCGCGGGGTGGGCTCGTCACGTTGGACCGGGATTACCGCCCCGATGTCCTCGCGGGTCGGGCTCGGGTACGTGCGGGCGAGCCAGCGCATCTGCTCGTCGTCCACGTAGACCGACCGGACCTTGGTCAGGGTCTGGTCCTCGTCGTCCACCACGTAGCCCATGCCCGGGGTCAGCGCGCTGATCTGGTCGCAGCGGGCGCCGCGATCACGGGCACCGTCCCCGAGGACCATCGCGACCTCGGTCTTCTCCGTCATCCGCAGCCCGACGCGCGTGGTGAACAGCCCGCGCAGGTCGACGACCTCCTTGCGCGGGTCCTGCACGCACCCGACGACGGAGACGCCCGGGGCGCGGCCCTTGGTCAGCAGCTGCCCGAGCGCGGCCTGAGCACGGCTGCGCAGCCCGCGATCGGCGATGTAGGTGGTGAGGGAAGCCACCTCGTCGACGAGGACGACGTAGAACGGCTCGGCGGTCGTCGGCACGTGCTGCCGGGTCCGGGAGCGCAGTTCGCGGGTGCGCTGCGCGGTGAGCGCGGCCGCGGCCTCCAGACCGACGACGAGGTGTTCGTCGCTGTCGGCGGCCAGGAGGTGGAACAGCTCGGCGTACATGCCGAACTCCATGCCGCCCTTCGGGTCGATCCCGATGACGCGCACCAGGCCCTCGCGGATCGCCGGGGCGAGCGCGACCAGCAGGCCGGCGACCATCGACGACTTGCCCGAGCCGGAGGCGCCGGCCATCAGGACGTGCCGCCCGAGCAGCCGCAGCCGCCACGGCGAGCCGTCCTCCCGGCGCCCGAGCGGGAGCGCTTCGAGGTCGACGGCGTGCGCCGAGCTCGGGGGCGCGGTCGGCTCCATCAGCGTGTCCGCGCAGATCACGCGCAGCCACACCCAGCCGCGTCGCCGATGGGCGAGCACCCGGACGTCGAGGGCCCGGAACTCGGAGCGCAGCTCGTCGGTCCGCTCCTCGAGGTCCTCCCTCGTCACGCCCGGGCAGAGCTGGACGGTCAGCAGATCGGCGTGCGGGCCGAGGCGGCACCACAGCAGCCGGGGCACGACGAGACGGGCGGAGGCGTCGCGTGCCTGGAGGCCGGCCGAGGCCATGAGGTCGGCGAAGCCACTCCGGTACCGGATGCGCCGGCCGAACCGGAACACCCGCGACGAGATCAGGCGATCGAACGAGGCGCCGTGCGACCGCCACCACGTGACGCCGGCAGCCAGCGCGACCGCCGGGACCGCCAGGAAGCCGGCGATGCCCTGCGCGGCACCGAGGAGTACCGCCAGGGCGACGACGGCCCCGAGGATCGGCACGTAGGCCAGCAGCCAGATCGCCATCGCAGCGGCCCACACCGCCAGCAAAGCGAGGCGGAACAGACCGCGCCCGGCGGCGAGCCCGAGACGGCTGGAGAGGGAGTCGGGCTCCCGCACGATCGCCGTGCGCTGGACGTCGGCGCGACGTCGAATCGTCGAGCCGCGGAAGGGCTGGTGCGTGAACATCTACGGCTCCTGTGGGGACGATCGACGGGTCCGCGGGGAACGAGCGGTACCGAGTACGGCCCGACGGGTGGCCGCACGACGACGCAGCGGAGCGGCGTCGAACAGGGCGGCCTGATCGAGGTGGTCAGGGCACCGGCGAGGTGCGTTGCGGCGTCGCTCGATCCGCGCCCGGCAGACCTCGCAGCGGTCGGACACGATCGGTTCCGCCTTCGGGGTGCTCATGCGACCGCACCTCCCGGGTCGGGCTCGCCGCGCTGCTCACGGGCGAGCCGGGTCCGCTCGGCGGGCGTCAAGCCGGCGACGACCCCGTGACGTCGCCCCGAGCGCTCCCAGCTCATGACGTCGTCCAGGCACGCCGCCTGGACGGGGCAGAACTCGCACACGGCGCGGCAGGTGGCGACCGCATCGGGATCGGAGGGCTCGGGGAAGAACAGGTCGTCGAGGCCGTCGCACGTGGCGTGCTGTCGCCAGGACGGCGGTCCGTCGCCGTCGAAGAGGACCCGGCGCAGCACGAGTCGGACGGTCGCCGGGTTGTGGAACTCGCGTCCCGGTCCGACGTCGCGTCGCAGGCGAGAGAGGACCGGTTCGGGCGTGTGAACTGGTTGCGGGGTCTGAGGTGGCGAACTCATCGTCGTGCCTTCCGGGGTCGGGAGGCACACGACGGACCGGGACGGCGGGACCCGCGGTCACTACCGTGGGCGACGCGCTCCGGCACCGTCGTGTGCGGAGGGGCGAAGGCGCCGGGACGGGGAGAGGTTGGTCGCCAGGACCCGCCCCGGCGCCGAGTCAGACGGAGCCGCAGGCTCCGCGAACGGCGTGCTGCGCGGCGAGCAGCTCTGTGACCGCGG
Source organism: Actinomycetospora lutea (assembly GCF_028737205.1). GTDB lineage: Bacteria > Actinomycetota > Actinomycetes > Mycobacteriales > Pseudonocardiaceae > Actinomycetospora > Actinomycetospora lutea. The sequence continues at coordinate 290,644 of NZ_JAQZAL010000004.1, forward strand.
CGGCGAAGCACTCGGAGAGACGAATCAGCTCGCCGGAGTGCAGGAAGAGCGTCAGCCGGCTTCCGATGCGCTCGTCGACGTCGACCGTCACGCGGTCCTCGTCGGCGTGGACGGTGAACCCCATCCGCGCGTCGGGCCGAACGTGCACGCCGACCGTCATCGCGATCCCGGGCTCGGGCGACTCGACGCTGGCCATTACGCGGCCTTCCCGTCGGTCGAGTCCTGAGCGCTGGAAGGCGTCGCACTCGCGCCCGACCCTCCAGAGCCGCGGGACGACGAGCGGGGAGTCGGCGCCCCCTGACCCGCCGGGGTCCGCATGCCGGTCGCGCGAAGCGTGTAACCGAGGCGCTTGTACTCGCCCTGGCCCTCCAGCTTCGGGGCAGCGGTCATGCCCTCGAACTCGATCGGCCGGACGACGATGCCCGGCGCGACCTCGATGCCGTCCGGAGGCACCGGCTGGTGCTCGGCCAGCACCGTCACCGAGACCGACTTGTCGGCCTCGCGCGTCGCCGACGGGTCCGAGACCGTCACGCGCCACATCCGCTTGCCGGTCTCCTCGTCGACCTGCTGACGGACGGGCCGGCCCTTCGCCCGGTCCTCGCGCGACTGGTACTCGGTCACCGCCGAGACCTCGCCCATCATCAGCCCGCCCTGCGGGAACACCGTCTCGAACTCGACCGGGAACCTCTGCCCGTAAGGGACTGCCATCACCATCTCCTCGTCACAGGGGCACGCGTGCCCAGGTACCGAGGAGAGTACGCACTTAAAGTGCGGGTGCCGCACTAATAGTGCGGGTGCATTCGGGTGGTCTTGTCAGGTCACTCGCTGTGCCAGATCGCGAAGCTCCTGCGAGCCCGTGCGATCACTCTGGACGAGGTCGGCGACCAGCTCGCGGACACGGGCGTGGCTCTCGAACTGCTGCGGAGCGAGGTCGAGGCCCTGGCGCAGTGTCGCCACGACGGCGTCGGTCTGGCGAAGCTGGGCCTGCGCACGGGCGACGTCGATGAGGAGCCGGCCCTGCCGCTCAGGGGAGAGTCCGGAGGCGTCGACCGTCTCGGCGACCCGGAGCGCGCGACCGGCGTCGCCCAGCTCGACCGCCACCGCCACGTCGTGGAGAAGCACATTCGTCGGCCCGAACTCGGTTTCGTAGTCGTTCCGGTCCTCGCCCAGCTCGTCGGCCGCCGCCCGGGCCTCGTCGAGGTAGAGGTACGCCATGCGCGCATCGTTAAGCCGAGCCGAGGCCACCGCGAGCTGGAGTTTCAGGGCACCGCGCACAGCGATGGCGGGGGAGTCGCCGTCGGCGGCCCGCTCGTCGAGCGCGTGTGCTGCCGACTCCGCGGCGCGGATCGCCAGATCGAAGCGTCGCGCGACCTGGAAGACGATCGCGAGACGGAACGCGCCCTCGGCCATCAACAGCGGGTCGCCGGCCTTCTCCGCCGCGGTGATCGCGCGGTCGACGGCGACCCAGGCCGCGCCGGTCTCGCCGAGCTTGGAGAGCACGCCGGCCACCGCGAGGTACGACCGCGCCTTCGCGACGTTGACGACGATCTCGTCGTCGCCGGTGGCGTTCCGCGCCGAGCGCTCCAGCTCGGGGAGCAGATCGGTCAGGAGCGTCGCCAGCTCGTCGTACTGCGACCCGTGGGCGTACTCCCACGCCTTGACCGCTTGCCGGTCGAGGTCCCGCACGTCGAACGGCCGCGTGCCGGCGAGCACCGCATGAAGCGCGTCGCTGGAGGAGAGCGCGAGGCTCAGGGCGCTCGCGGCCGGCTCGACGTCGGCCTGGACGACCTTCTGCTCCGGTGCCAGCTCGGCGACGGGAACCCCGAGCGCTTCCGCGAGCCGCTCGAGCACGCTCATCCGGTCGATGCGGCGAGCGCCGCGCTCGACCTGGCTGAGCCACGTCTCGGACCGGTCGAGCCGGCTGGCGAACTCGGCCTGCGACAGCCCGAGCTTCTTGCGCAGGAACGCGACGCGCTGGCCGAAGGCCCGCTGATCGCTGGGCGTGCTCACTTCGGCAGGTTCTTGCCGCCGATGGGCGTCAGGAACTCCACCCGGGTGTCGGCGATGTACTGCTCACGCTCGCTCAAGAAGCGCTTTGTGTGCGGCTGGCTCTCGTGCGCCTCGAACGCTTCACGGTCCTCATACATCTCGTAGAAGACCCGCGCCAGGGGAGCGTCTTCGACCGTGTGGACCGCGTAGAGGAGCGTACCCGGCTCCTGCTCCCGGATGCCGGGTGCAGTCTCCGCCACGAGCTGGTCGAACCCCTGAGCCGCGTCCTCGTCCTTGAGGTCAAAGCGGACGGTCAAGCCAAACATGTCATCCTCCGAGTGCGGTGCCGCACTCAGAGTACTGGTCCGGAAGGCTCCGGTGCACTAGGGCGTCTCGGTCCGGTCCGTCATTAGCTCCTACCTCCGAGATACCCCAGAGTCACGCCGGAGAACGCTTCATCAATTAATCCGTTGCGAACTCTATCTAAGCGCCAGGCGGCTGCACCGTTCAGAAGTCTCAAGCGAACGTTGGCATCTTGTCCTGTCAGAATAGCCTCGGACTCAGTACCGACCGCAAGCGAGCCTAGAGTTAGCGCGAAGCTGGCCACAGTTCTTGCAGTCGCTTCGTGGACCTCTGTTCCGTGCACGATCGAGTTTCGGTATCGTGCTAGTCTGGCAAGCATCAAGTCAAAGGTGTCGCTTAAGGAAGATAACACCTGGTTCCGGTCCGAGGGCTTCTCGGAGACCGGCGCGAGAACCCGGCGAAGAAGCCCAGCTTGTAAACTGGCTCTTCCGGATTTAGAGTGCAAGAGATCCACAGTGCAGCAGCGACCGGATGCG
>NZ_JAQZAL010000050.1 GCF_028737205.1 Actinomycetospora lutea
ACGGCGCCATCAACGACCGGACATACCCGACCGCGCGAGCGCGCGGCTCACGACGTCCGAACCGCGGCCCAAGCAGCGCTTCGACCTGCGAGAACTCCTGCGCCCAGCCCTCGACCTCGGCCACTCCGACATCATCGCCCATCCACCAGACAAGATCTCATCCGGCGGTCCAGGCCAAGACGACACGCCGAGCCCGCGCACCGAAATCCGGCTGTAGTACTAGTCCGCGACACCCCTGAGGACCGAGGGGCGCCTTGGCTGCGTGGCACGCAGCGAAGGCGCCCCTCGCTCGTCGCGGGATCGGGCGCTCGCCGGGAGCGAGTGACTCCCGGAGTGCCTGCCAGGCAGCAAAGGACTCCCTCGCTGCACCCACCCCGGGTCGCGGCGTGACGGACACTCCGCGACGATCACCCCATGCGCGTCGTCATCGCCGGGTCCTCCGGGCTCATCGGCTCCGCTCTGGTCCCCCGCCTGCGGGAGGCGGGCCACGAGGTCGTCCGCCTGGTACGCCGGACGCCGCAGGCCCCCGACGAGCGGGGCTGGGACCCCGCCGCCGGCCACCTCGCGCCGGGCGCGCTCGAGGGCGCCGACGCCGTGGTCAACCTGTGCGGCGCCGGGATCGGCGACAAGCGCTGGACCGGGGCCCGCAAGCAGGAACTGCGCGACAGCCGCATGATCCCCACCGACGTGCTGGCGCGCGCGGTCGCCGAGCACGGGATCCCGACCATGGTCAGCGGGTCGGCGGTCGGCTGGTACGGCGACACCGGCGCGATGGCCGTCGACGAGACCGCGCGCCGGGGCCAGGGGTTCCTCGCCGACCTGTGCCGCGACTGGGAGGCGGCCACCGCGCCCGCCGCCGAGGCCGGCGCCCGCGTCGTGCTCGTGCGCACCGGGCTCGTGCTCTCGCCGTCGGGCGGGCTGATGGGGCGGATCAAGCCGCTGTTCCAGTTCGGGCTCGGCGGCAAGCTGGGTCCCGGTACCCAGTACTGGCCGTGGATCTCCCTCGACGACGAGGTCGGCGCGATCGTGTACGCGCTCGAGCACGACACCGTCGCCGGTCCGATGAACGCCACCGGCCCCGACCCCGTCACCAACGACGAGTTCACCCGCGTGCTGGCCGCGCAGCTGCACCGGCCCGCGCCGTGGCTCGTGCCCGGGTTCGCCATGCGCGCGGCGCTCGGCGAGTTCGCCGACGAGGGCGTGCTGGTCAGCCAGCGGGTGATGCCCGGGGTGCTGGAGCGGGAGGGCTTCGCGTTCCGCCACGCCACACTGTCCGAGGCCCTCGCGGCGGTGCTGGACGGATGAGCCCGGACGCGGAGCGTTCCGGGGAGCACGCCGGTGGGGGAGCCGGACCATCGACACCGCCGGACGCCGTCGACGTCGTCGTGGTCGGCGCGGGCCTCGCGGGCCTGCGCGCGGCGCGGACGGTGGCGCGGGCCGGGCGCTCGGTCGTCGTCTGCGAGGCCGGGGACGGGGTCGGCGGGCGGGTGCGCACCGACGTCGTCGACGGGTTCCTCGTCGACCGCGGCTTCCAGATCCTCAACACCTCGTACCCGGCGCTGCGCGCGAGCGTCGACCTCGACGCGCTGGACCTGCGCCGTTTCCTGCCCGGCGCGGCCGTGCGCGACCGCGACGGGCGCCTGCACCGCCTCGCCGACCCCCGCCGCGTGCCGACCTGGGCCCCGCGCACCGCGCTCGACGGGCTGCTCGGTCCCGGCGACAAGGCCCGCATCGGCGCGGTGACCCTGCGCTCGCTGCTCGTCCCGCCCCAGCGCCAGGCCCGCGCGCCGGAGCGCACGACCGCCGACGAGCTGGCCCACTGGGGTCTGGGCGGGGCGCCGACCGAGACGTTCCTGCGCCCGTTCCTCGCCGGCGTGCTGGGCGACCGCGACCTGGAGACGTCCTCGCGGGTCTTCTCGCTGTTCTGGCGCAGCTTCGCCCGCGGCGACCTGACGCTGCCCTCGCGCGGGATCGGCGCCGTGCCCGCCCAGCTCGCGGCGCGCCTGCCCGCCGGGACCGTGCTCACCGGGACGCCCGTCGAGCAGGTGGAGCCCGGCATGGTCCGCACCGCCCGCGGCAGCGTGCGTGCCGGCGCGGTGATCGTCGCGACCGAGGGCACGTCCGCGTCGGCGCTGCTCGCGGGGCGCGTGCCGCCGCCGCGCACGTTCGCGCTGACCACCCACTATCACGTCACCGCGGAGCCGCCGACCCGTCGGCCGCTGCTGCACCTCGACGGGGCGGGCGGCCCGATCGTCAACACCATGGTGCTCACCGCGCCCGCACCGTCCTACTCCCCCGACCACCGCCACCTCGTCGCCAGCACCGTGCTCGGCGCCGAGCCCCTGCCCGAGCGCACGCTGCGCGCCGAGCTCGCCCGCATCTGGGGCACGCCGGTCGGGGCGTGGGACGAGCTCACCACGGTGCGGGTGCCGCACGCGCTGCCCGCCGCGGTGCCGCCGACCCCGGCGGGGCTGCGCCGGCCGGTCGACGTCGGCGACGGCCTCTTCGTCGCCGGCGACCACCGGGACACCCCGTCGAGCCAGGGCGCGCTGGTCAGCGGACGGCGAACGGCGCAGGAGGCCGTGCGGTACCTGGGCGGGACGCGGAGCAGTCAGGGGACCACGCCGATAGGGGAGCCGGACCCGTCGCAGGGGTAGCGTCGGCGCCGTGAGTCGCTCCAGCCGCGCCGCCCGCGAGCCCGTCGAGGTCCACGAGCTCGGCACCGTCGACTACCTCGAGGCCTGGGAGCGCCAGCGCGCGCACGCCGACGCGCGGGTGGCGGGCACCGGCGGCGACGTCCTCATGCTGCTCGAGCACCCCTCGGTCTACACCGCGGGGCGTCGCACGCTGCCCGAGGAGAAGCCCCTCGACGGCACGCCGGTGATCGACGTCGACCGCGGCGGCAAGATCACCTGGCACGGTCCCGGGCAGCTCGTCGGCTACCCGATCATCCGTCTCGCGGAGCCGGTCGACGTGGTCGAGCACGTCCGGCGCCTCGAGCAGGCGCTCATCGCCGTGTGCGACGGGTACGGCCTGGCCGTCGGGCGGATCGGCGGCCGCAGCGGGGTCTGGCTGCCCGCCGACGATCGCGGCCCCGCCCGCAAGGTCGCGGCGATCGGCGTGCGCGTGGCCCGCGGGGTGACGCTGCACGGGTTCGCGCTCAACGCCGACCCCGACCTCGCCGCGTTCGGCGCGATCGTGCCCTGCGGCATCCGCGACGCCGGCGTCACCAGCCTCACCGCCGAGCTCGGGCGCCACGTCACCGTCGACGAGGTCCGCGACGACACGCGCGACGCCGTGCTGGCCGCCCTCGACGGCACCCTGGAGATCACCGACCGCACGCTGCCGACCCCGGCCGAGGAGGCCCGCGACGTCACCGTCGGCGGGCTCACGGTCCGGGTGGGCGCGGCGCGCTGAGCCCCGGCGCGTCGATCATGCGCAGCGCCAGCTCGGCGTAGCACTCGCCGAGGAACTCCGGGGAGTCCGCGCCGTCGAGCCGGTACCAGCGGACGAGGTCGATCCCCAGGGACATGATCGCGCGCAGGGCGCGGTTGACGTCGGGCACGTCGAACAGGCCCTCCGCCGCACCCCGCTCGACCGCGGCCCGCAGCGTCGCGGTGAAGCGCGCCCGCAGGTCCAGCACGGTGGCGCGGTGCTGCGGGTCCAGCGCGGCGAGCTCGTACTGGCACACCCGCGCGACCGTGTGGTGCCGCGCGTGCCAGGTCACGAGCGCGGCGACCAGCCGGCGCACGTGCTCGCGGGCGTCGCCCTCGCCCGGCGCCGCGACGAGGGCCTCCAGGGCCCGTTCGTGGCCCGTGCGCGTGATCTCGTAGAGCAGCTCCTCCTTCGAGGCGAAGTGCACGTAGAGCGCACCCGGGCTCAGGCCGACGCCGGCGGTGATGTGGCGGGTCGTCGTCGCGTGGTAGCCGAGGTCGGCGAAGCAGCGCACCGCCGAGTCGAGCAGCGCGCGGGCGGCCGGCGTGGTCCGCGGACCCCAGAAGCCGTCCGGGACCGCCCGGTGCTCGTCACGCGCCTCCCGCGCCTCCCGTGCCTCCCACGCCCCCACGTGCCCTCCCGCGTGACCGTTGACACAGCCGCCATCTGAGGTAACTATGCGCTCAGTCACAGTAGCGCACCAGCCCTCCGGCGACCGGAACACGAGCCAGCGTCGAGGGGATCCCGAGGGCCGGGCGGTCGCGAGGAGGCTCACGGATGGCGCACGGTCGGACCTCGGACAGGCAGCTCACCGTCGTGCTCGACGGCTGGTCGTACCTCGAGTGCCCGCGCTGGCACGACGGCCGCCTGTGGGTCTCGGACTTCTACACCGAGCAGGTCGTCTCCACCGACACCCGCGGCGACGTCCGGGTCGAGGCCGAGGTCCCCCAGCAGCCGTCCGGGCTGGGCTTCCTGCCCGACGGACGCCCGCTGCTCGTTTCCATGCGCGACCACCGGCTGCTGGTGCGCGACGCCGGCGGTGGGCTCACCGAGCATGCGGACCTCTCCGGCGCCGTGAGCGGGGTGCTCAACGACATGCTCGTCGACGAGCGCGGCCGGGCCTTCGTCGGCAACTTCGGCTTCGACCTCATGGGCGGCGAGGCCCTGCGCGACACCACCCTCACCCGCGTCGACCCCGACGGGACCGTCACGACCGTGGCGAGCGATCTCGCCTTCCCGAACGGCATGGTGCTGCTGCCCGGCGGCGTCCTCGTGGTGGCCGAGACGTTCGCGGGCCGCCTGACCGCGTTCGACGTCACCGACGAGGGCGAGCTCGCGGGGCGGCGGGTCTGGGCCGCGTTCGGCGAGCCCCCGCGCACCACCGACGTCGGCGAGGCCGTCGGGCAGCTCGAGGTCGCCCCGGACGGCATGTGCGCCGACGCCGAGGGCGCCATCTGGGTCGCGGACGCCCTGCACGGGCGCGTGCTGCGGGTCCGCGAGGGCGGCGAGGTCGTCGAGGAGATCGCCACCGGCACCGGTGTGTTCGCCTGCATGCTCGGCGGCGACGACGGTCGCACCCTGTTCCTCTGCGCGGCGCCCTCGTTCGCCGAGCACGAGCGGCGCCCGGTCCGCGAGGCCCAGCTGCTCGCGGTGCGCGTGGACGTGCCGCACGCCGGCCTGCCCTGATCCGCCCGACCGCGAGGAGCAGAACACATGGACGTGTCCGTCGCCTTCCCCACCGCCCTGAGCTCGCCGGACGACATCGCGCTCGCCGAGGAGCTGGGCTACGCCCGGGCCTGGGTCTACGACACCCCGCAGCAGAGCCCCGACGTCTGGATGACCCTCGCGCTCGCCGCCGAGCGCACCGAGCGGATCGGGCTCGGGCCGGGCGTGCTCGTGCCGACCCTGCGCCACCCCATGACCAACGCGGCCGCCACGGCGACCCTCGCCGCGCTCGCCCCGGGCCGCGTCGCCGTCGCCTTCGGCACCGGGTTCACCGGGCGCCGCGCGATGGGCTACCGCGCGATCCCGTGGTCGTTCATGGACGCCTACATCCGCACCTACCGCGCCCTGCTGCGCGGCGAGGTCGTGGAGTGGGAGGGCGCGCAGATGCAGATGCTCCACCCCGACGGCCACGCGCCCGCCCGGCCCGTCGAGGTCCCGGTGCTGGTCGGCGCCCTCGGGCCCAAGGGCGACGCCGTGGCGCGCGAACTCGGCGACGGGCTGTACGTCACCCTCGCGCAGCCGGAGTTCATGACGGCGTACTCCTGGGTGCCCTACCTGGCCTGGGGCACCGTGCTCGACGAGGACGAGGCGCAGGACTCCGACCACGCGAAGGTGGCCGCCGGCCCGGGCTGGGCGCTCGCCTACCACGGCGCCTACGAGTTCGGCGGGCCCGACGCGGTCCGCGAGCTGGTCGGGGGCGACGCGTGGATGGACACGGTCGAGAAGGCCCCCGACGGTCGACGCCACCTCGCCGTCCACGTCGGGCACTGCGTGGAGCTCAACGACGCCGACCGCGCGGCGTGGGACACCGGCGGCCACGCGATGCTGCGCGACGCGACGCTCTCCGGCACCCGCAGCCAGGTCCGCGACCGCCTCGACGAGCTCGGCGCGCAGGGCATCACCGAGATCGTCTTCCAGCCCTGCGGGCCGGACACCCGCCGCGAGCTCGAGCGCTTCCACGACGCCGCGACGTCACGCTGAGCGGGCCCTACAGCTTCGCGGCCACCTCGGCGGCGATCAGGTCGAGGTGGTCGAGGTCGGAGAGGTCGAGCACCTGGAGGTAGACCCGCTCGAGGCCGGCGCGCTCGCGGAACGTCCCGAGCTTGTCGACGAGCTCGGCGGGCGTGCCCGCGAGCCCGCTGGCGCGCAGCTCCCCCGGGTCGCGGCCGATGGCGGCGGCGCGCCGGGCGACCTCGGCGTCGTCGCGCCCGGCGCACACGACCTGCGCGGTCGAGCGGCCCAGGGTCGCGGGGTCGCGCCCGAGGTCGCGGCAGGCGGCGTCGACCCGCTCCTGGCCGGCGACGAGGTCGTCGAGCCCGACGAAGGGCATGTTGAACTCGGTCGCGTAGGTCGCCGCGAGCACCGGGGTGCGGTGACGGCCGTTGCCGCCGACGATGATCGGCGGGTGCGGGGTCTGGGCCGGCTTGGGCAGGCCGGGGCTGTCGTCGAACGTGTAGTGCTCGCCGTGGTGGGTGTACTTGACGCCCACCGGCGTGCGCCACGACCCGGTGAGGATCTCCAGCTGCTCGGTGAGCATGTCGAAGCGCTCCCCCAGCGGCGGGAACGGGATGCCGTAGGCGCGGTGCTCGGCCTCGTACCACCCGGTGCCGATGCCGAGCTCGATGCGCCCGCCCGACATCTGGTCGACCTGGGCGACCGCGATCCCGAGCGGGCCGGGCAGCCGGAACGTCACCGCCGTCATCAGCGTGCCGAGGCGGATCGTGCGCGTCTCGCGGGCGAGCGCGGCGAGCGTCACCCAGGCGTCGGTCGGGCCGGGCAGGCCGTTGGCCTCCCCCATGGCGAGGTAGTGGTCCGACCGGAAGAAGGCCTCGAACCCGGCGTCCTCCGAGGCACGCGCCACGCGGAGCAGGTCATCGTAGGACGCGCCCTGCTGCGGCTCGGTGAAGATCCGGAGGTCCACACGATCAGGGTAGTCATCCCGTCACGTTCCGAACCGTCCCCCCGGGGTCGCGTCCGCCGACCGCGTGCGCCGAGCGGCGTAGGGTCGGGGGCGTGACGGTCGCTCCTGAAGGACGGAAGATGTTGCGGCTCGAGGTCCGCAACTCCCAGACGCCCATCGAGCGCAAGCCGGAGTGGATCCGCACGCGCGTGGCCACCGGACCGAACTTCACCGAGCTCAAGGGCCTGGTGAAGGGCTCGGGCCTCGCCACCGTGTGCGAGGAGGCCGGCTGCCCGAACATCTTCGAGTGCTGGGAGGACCGCGAGGCCACCTTCCTCATCGGCGGCGAGCAGTGCACCCGGCGCTGCGACTTCTGCCAGATCGACACCGGCAAGCCCTCGCCGCTGGACACGACGGAGCCGCGCAAGGTCGCCGAGTCGGTCCACCAGATGGGGCTGCGCTACTCGACGATCACCGGTGTCGCGCGTGACGACCTCGACGACGGCGGCTCGTGGCTCTACGCCGAGACGGTGCGCCAGGTGCACGACCTCAACCCCGGCACCGGCGTCGAGCTGCTGATCCCCGACTTCGACGGGCGCGCCGACCAGCTCGGTCCCGTCTTCGAGGCCGCCCCCGAGGTGCTCGCGCACAACCTCGAGACGGTGCCGCGCATCTTCCGGCGCATCCGCCCCGGCTTCCGCTACGAGCGCTCGCTGGACGTCATCCGCCAGGCGCGCGCCGCCGGGCTGGTGACCAAGTCGAACCTCATCCTCGGCATGGGCGAGACCCCCGAGGAGGTCACCGGCGCGATGCAGGACCTGGTCGACGCCGGCTGCGAGCTGCTCACGCTCACCCAGTACCTGCGCCCGAGCCTGCGCCACCACCCCGTCGAGCGCTGGGTCAAGCCCGAGGAGTTCGTCGAGCACCGCGATGCCGCGCTCGCCATGGGCTTCCCCGGTGTCATGGCCGGGCCGCTGGTGCGCTCGTCGTACCGGGCCGGGCGGCTCTACGCCCAGGCGAAGCTGGCGCGCGGCGAGGAGCTCCCCGCGGGCATGGCCGAGCTCGCCGACGAGGGCCCGGCCCGCCAGGAGGTCGGCGAGGTCCTGGCGCGGACGGGCCGGACGCACGCCTGACGTCAGGCCCCCGTAGGGCAGAATGGGGCCCATGGCGAAGCAGGGCTCCGGCGCGGCGAGCAAGGAAGAGAAGAAGGCCGCCAAGCAGGCCGCGAAGGCGGCCCGTCGCGAGCGGTTCCGCCAGATCTGGCAGGCGTTCCAGATGCAGCGCCGCGAGGACAAGGCGCTGCTCCCGCTGATGATCGGCGCGGTCGTCGTCACCGCGCTGGTCCTGTTCGGCATCGGCCTGCTGATCGGCCAGGAGTGGTTCCTGCTGCCCACGGGCGTGCTGCTCGGCGTCCTCCTCGCGATGATCATCTTCGGTCGGCGCGTGCAGAAGAACGTCTACGCGAAGGCCACCGGCCAGCCCGGCGCCGCCGGCTGGGCGCTCGACAACATGCGCGGCCAGTGGCGCGTCACCCAGGCCGTCGCGGGCACCACCCAGCTCGACGCCGTGCACCGCGTCATCGGCCGGCCGGGCGTCGTCCTCGTCGCCGAGGGCGCCCCCCACCGCACCAAGAGCCTGGTCGCCCAGGAGAAGAAGCGGGTCGCGCGCATCATCGGCCAGGTGCCGATCTACGAGGTGATGGTCGGCGAGGAGGAGGGCCAGGTGCCCCTCGCCCGGCTGCAGCGCCACATGACCAAGCTGCCGCGCAACATCGACAAGGCCCAGATGGAGACCGTCGAGAAGCGCCTCGCCGCCCTGGCCAACCGGGCCGGCCCGGCGATGCCGAAGGGCCCGGTGCCGCGCAACGCCCAGCAGCTCAAGGGCATGCAGCGCACCGCTCGTCGCCGCTAGGGAGACGAAGCGGAGCGGGAGCTCGACCCTCGAAGGGGCGGTCAGCGGGACTTCACTACGACCGTGCGGCTCGCGCGGTCCTGGACGCCGCGCGAGTCGCGGTCGACGATCAGCGCGGGGATCACGAAGAACAGCGACGCCGTGCGCACCAGCGTCCAGAGCAGCCCGACGCCCGGGCGCTCGGGGCGGTCGAGGCGCACCACACGCATGCCCAGCAGCACCATCGCGGGCGTCGCGCCCACCACGGCCACCGGCACGACCATGAGGACCGCCCAGGTCAGCAGGCTCCAGTTCTGCGGCAGCGCCGGGTAGGTGAACAGGGCCGCGAGGACGCCCGCGAGCACCGCGTCGAGCAGGAACTGGGCGCCGCGGCGGCCCAGCGTCGCCACCGACCCCGGCCCCTGCTCGGGCAGGCCGAAGCGCTCGCCGGGATACCCCTCCTCGAGGGCCCCGGGCGCCGTCTCCCGGGTCGTCTCCCGGGTCGTCTCCCGCGCTGCGGGCGGCTCGGTCGGCGCCCGCCCGTCGCCGCCCGACCCCTCGAGCCATTCCCGGAACCACGCCACCGTGACAGGCTACGGCGGTCGGGGGCGGGGGGTGGTGAGTCACCACACGACCACCCAGCGCTCGTTAACTGCTGTGAAACATGCCGGTGACGGCCGAGCAACAGCGCCGACCTAGCGTCGGGATCACCAGGATCGGTCACGGTCGGCGCCCCCGATCAGTGGGTACGGTGCGATCCGCTGACGACTCGACCCCCGTCGTCCCCGGCAAGCGTGTGAAGGAGCCACCGAGGGTGTTCAACAACCAGGACGAGGTCTTCAAGTACATCTCCGACGAGGGGGTGAAGTACGTCGACGTCCGCTTCTGCGACCTGCCTGGGCAGATGCAGCACTTCACCGTGCCGGCGTCGGAGTTCGACGAGGACGTCTTCACCACCGGGCTGGCCTTCGACGGCTCGTCGATCACCGGCTTCCAGAGCATCAACGAGTCGGACATGACGCTGCTGCCCGACGTGGCGACGTCGCGGCTCGACCCGTTCCGGGCGCAGAAGACGCTGAACGTCAACTTCTTCGTCCACGACCCGCTCACGCTCGAGGCCTACAGCCGCGACCCGCGCAACGTCGCCCGCAAGGCCGAGAAGTTCCTCTCGACCGTCGACGTGGCCGACACCTGCTTCTTCGGCCCCGAGGCCGAGTTCTACATCTTCGACTCGGTGCGCTACGAGTCGAAGGCCAACGGCACGTTCTACGAGGTCGACTCGATCGAGGGCCACTGGAACACCGGCCGCGACGAGATCGGCGGCAACAAGGGCAACAAGGTCAACATGAAGGGCGGGTACTTCCCCGTCGAGCCGACCGACCAGAGCTCCGACCTGCGCGCCGCCATCGGCACCAACCTCATGAACTCGGGCTTCGAGCTCGAGAAGCTGCACCACGAGGTGGGCACCGGCGGCCAGGCCGAGATCAACTACAAGTTCAACACCCTGCTGCACGCCGCGGACGACCTCCAGCTGTTCAAGTACATCGTCAAGAACACGGCGTGGCAGGCCGGCAAGTCGGTCACCTTCATGCCGAAGCCGCTGGCCGGCGACAACGGCTCGGGCATGCACTGCCACCAGTCGCTGTTCAAGGGCGGCGAGCCGCTGTTCTACGACGCCAACGGCTACGCGGGCCTGTCGGATCTGGGCCGCCACTACATCGGCGGCATCCTGCACCACGCCCCGAGCCTGGTGGCCTTCACCAACCCGACGGCGAACTCCTACCACCGCCTGGTGCCCGGCTTCGAGGCCCCGATCAACCTGGTCTACTCGAACCGCAACCGCTCGGCGTGCGTCCGCATCCCGATCACGGGTGACAACCCGAAGGCCAAGCGGCTCGAGTTCCGCTGCCCCGACTCGTCGGGCAACCCGTACCTGGCCTTCGCCGCCATGATGATGGCCGGCCTCGACGGCATCCGGAACAAGATCGAGCCGCCGACGCCGATCGACAAGGACCTCTACGAGCTGCCCCCCGAGGAGGCGGCGAGCATCGCGCAGGTCCCGGCGAGCCTCGACGCGGCCCTGAACAACCTCGAGGCCGACCACGACTACCTGCTCGAGGGCGGCGTGTTCACCTCGGACCTCATCGAGAAGTGGGTCGAGCTCAAGCGCGACGACGTCACGGGCCTGCGGCTGCGTCCGCACCCCTACGAGTTCGAGCTGTACTACAACTGCTGATCCTGCCCGACGGCCGGTAGCCGACCAGCACCGAGCGGCCCGGTCACCCCGCGGGGTGACCGGGCCGTCGTGCGTCACCGCACCCGGCCCCTGCGGACCCGCAGCACGGCGAGGGTGACGAGCACGATGCCCAGCACGCCGAGGGCGAAGAGCACGATCCCGACGGCCGGGTTCGGCGTGAACGTGAAGACGAGGCCGACGACCAGGAGCACGGCGCTGATCACCCAGCCGATGACGCAGCCGCGCATGGTGGTGAGGCCGAGAGCCGAGAACATGCCCGCCATGCTGGCACGACCGGCTCAGCGACCACGGGGACCGTCCTGTGATCTCTTGTCGGGCACGTCCTCGCGCGGGGACAGGGCCGCCGCGACGACGTACTGGTAGACGTAGCGGATCTCCTCCCCGCGCCGCACCGGCAGGCACACCCAGCCGACCCACTCCCCCGTCGTCGTGCGCCGCCAGGCCAGCAGCTCGCCGGGGACGCGGCTCTGGAGGTCGACGCCCTCGGGCATCGGGCGCACCGGCTTCTCCCGCGGGCGCGGGTAGGCGATCGCGAGGTCGACCCAGACCCGCTTGACCTCGTCGCGCTGCAATGCGCCGGAACGGTCGTTGCGGCGCTGCGCCGGCCCCCGGTCATCGAACACGTGTTCGATGGTCGGCCATCGGCGCCCGACACGCCAGCCGCACGGCCGGGTGTCCCCGGAGATGGCGGCACAGCTCACGGCCGTCCGAGAGATTCTTCCCGGGTTTCTCCCCGGGTGATGTCGAACGGCGGCGACCGGGTTCGTCGCGTGGGTGAGGGACCGGTACGGAGCCGGTCACCATGCACCCGGAGGCCACGATGTCCGTCACCACCGCCACCCCCGCCGTCACCGCCCCCACCGCCGGCCGCACCCTGCCCCTGGTCCGCGACGGGCTGGCCGCCACGGCCGTCGCCGCCGTCGCGACCGCGGCCGTCGCCGCCGCGGGCGAGCTCGCCGGCATCGGCGCCGTGGTCGGCGGCATGCCGATCCCGGCGTCCGGGTTCGCCGTGCTCACCGCGATCTTCTCGGTGGTCGGCGTGGTGCTCGCCCTGGGCCTGGCCCGCTGGGCGCGCCGCCCGCGCACGACCTTCGTCCGCACCACCGTCGTGCTCACCGTGCTGTCGCTGGTGCCCGACGTCGTCGCGGACGCCTCGGTGACCACGAAGGTGCTGCTGATGCTGACCCACGTCGTGGCCGCTGCGATCGTGATCCCGGCCGTCGCGCGCCGGCTGTCCTGACCACCGCCCCACCGAGACGCGAGGAGAGCGCCGTGCACTACCTGATGGGTGTCCGGATCGACGAGAGCGTGCTCCCGTACTCCGACGAGGAGATGGAGGAGTCCTACGCCCGGGTCGGGGCGGTGAACGACGAGATGAAGGCGGCCGGCGTCTGGGTGTTCGGCGGCGGGCTGCGGCCCTCCGACAGCGCCACCGTGGTCCGCGTCGAGAACGGCCGGACGGCCATGACCGACGGACCCTTCGCCGAGACGAAGGAGCAGCTCGGCGGGTTCTACGTCATCGAGGTCGACGACCTCGATGCCGCGCTGGCCTGGGCCGAGAAGTGCGCCGAGGCGTGCCGCGTGCCCATCGAGGTGCGCCCGTTCGACGGCATCGCCTGAGGGGAGCCCCGTTGCACGTCGCCGACCTCACGGACGTCTACCGGGCCGAGTACGGCCGCTGCGTGGCCACCCTGACGCGGCTGCTGGGCGACATCGGGCTCGCCGAGGAGGCCGTGCAGGACGCGTTCGCGACGGCCGTGCGCGCCTGGGAGGAGGAGCCGCCGCGCAACCCGGGCGCCTGGATCGTCACCACGGCCCGCCACCGCGCCCTCGACCGCCTGCGCCGCGAGTCGACCCGCGAGTCCCGCCACGCCCAGGCGCTGCTGCTGCAGACACCCGACGAGCCCGAGGAGGTGGGACCGGTGCGCGACGACCAGCTCCGCCTGATCTTCACCTGCTGCCACCCCGCGCTCTCGCCGCTCGCGCAGACCGCGCTGACCCTGCGCCTGCTGGGCGGGCTCGAGGTGCCCGAGATCGCGCGGGCCTACCTGGTGCCCGAGGCGACGATCTCCCAGCGCATCGTCCGCGCGAAGAAGAAGATCCGCGACGCCGGGATCCCCTACCGGGTGCCCGGCGCCGCCGAGCTCCCCGACCGCCTGGACCCCGTGCTCACGGTGCTCTACCTCGTGTTCAACGAGGGCTACACGTCCACCACGGGCGAGCTGGTCCGCACCGACCTGTGCCGGGAGGCCGTCCGGCTGGCCCGCGCGCTCGCCGACCTCATGCCCGACGAGCCGGAGGTCCTCGGGCTGCTGGCGCTGCTGCTGCTCACCGAGGCCCGCCGGCCCGCGCGGGTCGGCCCGTCCGGCGAGCTGGTGGTGCTCGCCGAGCAGGACCGGTCGCGGTGGGACCCCGAGCTCATCGCCGAGGGCCACGCACTGGTGCGCCGGTGCCTGCGCCGCGGTCGCCCGGGGCCCTACCAGCTGCAGGCGGCCATCAACGCCGTGCACACCGACGGCCCGGCCACCGACTGGACGCAGGTGCTGGCGCTCTACGACCAGCTGCTCGAGCACGTGCCGACCCCGATCGTGGCGCTCAACCGCGCGGTCGCCGTCGCCGAGGTGCACGGGCCGGCCGCGGCGCTGGCCGCCGTGGACGCCCTGGAGATCCCGGGCTACCACCTGCTGCCCGCCACCCGCGCGGACCTGCTCGCGCGCCTCGGCCGCCCCGCGGACGCCGTCGCCGCCTACACCGAGGCGATCGCCCTCGCCACGAACGACACCGAGCGCGCCTTCCTCGAGACGCGACGGGCGCGGCTGGCGGACACGCCCGGGGAGACCCCTGCCCCGACCGGGTAGCTCCACGCACACCGGACAGGGCGGCGCTTCGGGGGCGGCGCTCAGTCGACCAGGTAGAAGATCCGGTCGACGACGGCGCGGGCGCGGCGGGTGAGGCGCCGGTACTCGTCGAGGAACTCGCCCGGGTCGTCGTCCGGGTCGTGGCCCAGCGCCGAGGCGACGGCGGCGAGGTCGCGGCCGGAGCGCGGGACCTCGTCGGTCGGCCGGCCGCGGACCAGGGTCGCCGCGCCCCGGGCGTGGGTGGCCATCGTCCAGCCCGCGGCGAGCTCGTCGGCGTCCCCCGGCTCGATCAGGCCCGCCTTCGCCGCCGCGGCGAGCGCCTCCAGCGTCGAGGGCGTGCGCAACGACGGGACCGCGCCGGCGTGCTGGAGCTGGATCAGCTGCACGGTCCACTCGACGTCGGCGAGCCCGCCGGTGCCGAGCTTGGTGTGCAGGGCCTTGTCCGCGCGGCGGGGCATGCGCTCGTTGTCGACGCGTGCCTTGATCCGGCGGATCTCGCGCGCCTTCTCGTCGGGCAGCCCGTCGGCGGGGTACCGGTAGGGGTCGATGACCTCGACGAACGCGGCGCCGAGGGCCTCGTCGCCCGCCACCGGCCTCGCGCGCAGCAGCGCCTGGAACTCCCAGGTGTCGGCGAGCTTCGCGTAGTACTGCCGGTAGGAGTCGAGGGTGCGCACGAGCGGACCGCTCTTGCCCTCCGGCCGCAGCTTCGTGTCCACCTCGAGCGGCGGGTCCGGGCTCGGCGCGCCCAGGGCCGACACGGTCGCCTCCGCGACGGCCTTCGCGTATCGGACCGCCTCGGCGTCGTCGACCCCGTCGGCGGGCTCGCAGACGAACAGCACGTCGGCGTCCGACGAGTAGCCGAGCTCGCCGCCGCCGAGGCGCCCCATGCCGATGACCGCGATGCGCGCGGGTGCCTCGCCGTCACCGACCTGGCCCCGCTCCGCGGCCGCGAGCGCGGCCTGCAGCACGGCCACCCAGATGCTCGACAGCGCGGTGCAGACGGCCGACACGTCGAGCAGCCCGAGCAGGTCGGCGCACGCCACGCGGACCAGCTCGATGCGGCGCATGGAGCGCCCGACCTGACCCGCCGAGTCGGGGTCGGTGTGGCGGGCGACGGCGCGGCGCAGGGAGGCGGCCACGTCCTCGGGCCGCCGCGCGACGAGGTCGGCGTTCGGCCCGTCGCCGGCGAGCAGCCGCAGCACCTCGGGGGTGCGTGGCATCATCTCGGCGACCCAGCGCGAGGTGCCCAGCACCCGCATCAGGCGCTCGGCCGCGATGCCCTCGTCGCGCAGGTAGCCCAGGAACCAGGGCGTGTCGGCGAGGGCCTCGGAGACCTTGCGGTAGGCGAGCAGCCCGTGGTCGGGGTCGGCCGAGTGCCCCAGCTCGTCGAGCAGCACCGGCAGCAGCGCGCGCTGGATGCGGCTGGCCCGGCTGACGCCGCTGGTCAGCGCCTGAAGGTGGCCGAGCGCACCCTGCGGCGAGGTCCAGCCCAGCGCCTTGAGCCGGCGCATCGCCGACTCCGAGGTCAGGACGAGGTCCTCGCCCGGCACGCGCGCCACCGACTCGAGCAACGGGCGGTAGAAGAGCTTCTCGTGCAGGCGCCGTACGCGCACCGTGTGCCGCGAGCGCTCGTGCTGCAGCACCCCGACCGCGTCGCGCGTGCCGTCGGCGCGGAGCTTGGCGGCGCGGGCGAGCCAGCGCAGGCCGGCGGTGTCGTCGTCGGGCGGGAAGAGGTGCGTGCGGCGCATCTTCTGCAGCTGCACGCGGTGCTCGAGCAGGCGCAGGAAGCGGTACGACGCGGCGAGGTTGGCGGCGTCGTCGCGACCCACGTAGCCGCCGTCGGCCAGCGCCGCGAGTGCGGTGAGGGTGTTCTGGCTGCGGATCGTCTCGTCGCCGCGGCCGTGGACCATCTGCAGCAGCTGCACGGCGAACTCGACGTCGCGCAGCCCGCCGCGCCCGAGCTTGAGCTCGCGGTCGGCGTGCTCGGCGCGGATGTGGTCGACGACCCGGCGGCGCATCGCCCGCACGTCGGCGACGAAGTCGTCGCGGTCGGCGGCGCTCCACACCATCGGCGCGAGCGCCTCGCAGTACTCGCGGGCCAGCGGGTCGTCGCCGGCCACCGGGCGGGCCTTGAGCAGCGCCTGGAACTCCCAGGTCTTCGCCCAGCGCTCGTAGTAGGTGACGTGGCCCTCGAGCGTGCGCACGAGCGCGCCCTGCCGGCCCTCGGGACGCAGGTTGGCGTCCACCTCGAGGAACGCCTCGGTGGCGATGCGCATCATCGTCGAGGCGAGCCGGGTGGCGACGTCGGTGGCACCCTCGGCCACGAAGATCACGTCGATGTCGCTGACGTAGTTGAGCTCGCTCCCGCCGCACTTGCCCATGCCGATCACCGCGAGGCGGCACGGCAGCGGATCGCCCGGCTCACGGTCGTCCTTGGTGCCCAGCGCGTCGGCGATCGTGGCGTCGGCGACGGCGAGCGAGGCCCGCAGGCCCGCGGCGGCGAGGTCGGCGAGCTGGGCGGCGACGACCTCGACCGGGACGACGGGCAGGTCGGGCTCGCACACCGCCTGCAGGTCCGCGGCGGCCAGCAGGAGGACCTCGTCGCGGTAGGCCAGGCGCAGCACCCCGATGCCGTCCGTCTCGAGGACGCCGGCACGCGGCGGGCCGTCCCCGGTGCGCTCGGCGCCGACCGCGTCGAGCAGCGTGCGCGTCCGGTCGTCGAGGTCGGGCAGCTCCGAGGCGTCGTACGTGCGCCCCGGGGTGCCCTGGCTGCGCAGCGAGCGCCAGCGGTCGGGGCGGGCGACGAGGTGGTCCCCGAGCGCGGTCGAGCCCCCGAGGACGCCGAACAGCCGCCCGCGCAGGCCCTGGTCGGTCCGCAGCGCCTCGGCCAGCGCGGACCACTCCTGCTCGCCCATCGCCTCGCGCAGCCGCTCGAGCGCCAGCAGCGCGAGGTCCGGGTCCGGGCTGCGGGCCAGCGCCCACACGGTGAGCTCGGCGTCGGGGACGGGGGCGTCGCCGTCCCAGAACCCGAGCGCGGCGAGGCGCGGGCCGGCGTCGGGATCGGTGAGCCCGAGCCGCGCGGGCGCGCGTCCCGTCCGGTCCCGGCGTGGGCTCCCCGTCGCGGCCTCGGTCATGCCCCGAGGATTCCAGCTCGCCGGGGACCCGGCGCGCCCGCTGGCAGGATCGAGGACATGCAGCGCTTCGAGTACAAGGTCGTCCAGCTCCGCGAGAGCCTGATGGGCGGCAAGCTGTCCGACGACAGGCTCGAGAAGGTCCTCAACAAGGAGGCCTCCGAGGGCTGGCAGCTCAAGACGATCACGAGCGCCGACGTCAAGGGGCGGGTCGGCCCGGGCGGCGTCGACGGGCTGCTGGTCACGTTCGAGCGCCCGGTCTAGAGGGTCGGCAGGTACGTCGCCAGCTCGTAGGGGGTGACGTTGCGGCGGTACGCGTCCCACTCCGCGCGCTTGTTGCGCAGGAAGAAGTCGAAGACGTGCTCGCCGAGGATCTCGGCCATGAGCTCCGAGCGCTCCATCGCCGCGAGCGCGCCGTCGAGGTTCTGCGGCAGCGTCTCGTAGCCCATCGCCCGGCGCTCCCCCTCGGAGAGCATCCAGACGTTGTCCTCCGCGGCCGGCGGCAGCTCGTAGCCCTCGGCCACGCCCTGCAGGCCCGCGCCGAGGATCACCGCGTACGCGAGGTAGGGGTTGGCCGCCGTGTCGATGGTGCGCACCTCGACCCGCCGCGACGACGCCTTGCCCGGCGAGTACATCGGCACGCGGACCAGCGCCGAGCGGTTGGCGTGGCCCCAGCACACGGTGGTCGGGGCCTCGCCGCCGACGATGAGGCGCTTGTAGGAGTTGACGAACTGGTTGGTCACCGCGGAGATCTCGCGGGCGTGGCGCAGGATGCCCGCCACGAACGCCTTGCCCGTCTTGGAGAGCTCGTAGGGCTCGGCGGCGTCGTGGAAGGCGTTCTGGTCGCCCTCGAACAGGCTGATGTGCGTGTGCATCGCCGAGCCCGCGTGCTCGGTGAACGGCTTGGGCATGAAGGACGCGCGCACCCCCTGGGTGATCGCGACCTCCTTGACGATGTAGCGGAAGGTCATGATGTTGTCCGCCATCGTCAGGGCGTCGGCGTAGCGCAGGTCGATCTCCTGCTGGCCCGGCCCGCCCTCGTGGTGGCTGAACTCCACCGAGATGCCCATGGCCTCGAGCGACTCGATCGCCCGGCGCCGGAAGTGCGGCGCCGCGTCGTGGCTCGCCTGGTCGAAGTAGCCGCCGGTGTCGGCGGGGACCGGCGGCGTGCCGTCGCCCGGCAGGTCGCGCAGCAGGTAGAACTCGATCTCCGGGTGCACGTAGCAGGTGAACCCGGCCTCGGCGGCCCGCGAGAGCCCGCGGCGCAGCACGTGGCGCGGGTCGGCCCAGGACGGCGAGCCGTCGGGCATCGTGATGTCGCAGAACATCCGCGCCGAGAAGTGCCCGCCGCCCGCGGTCTCCCAGGGCAGCACCTGGAACGTCGCCGGGTCGGGCTTCGCGACCATGTCCGACTCGTAGACGCGGGCGAAGCCCTCGATCGCCGAGCCGTCGAACCCGATGCCCTCGGCGAACGCGCCCTCGAGCTCGGCGGGCGCGACGGCCACCGACTTGAGGTAACCGAGCACGTCGGTGAACCACAACCGCACGAAGCGGATGTCGCGCTCCTCCAGCGTGCGCAGGACGAACTCCTGCTGGCGATCCATGGGGCCGACCCTAAGCGCGCTGTGTGACGCCGGGAAGGCGGGGCTGGGTCACGTCGCCGGACAGGTGGCGCCGGGCGGCGCCGGCGTGCCGTCCACGAGGTAGCGGGTCGCGATGTCGTCGACACACGGCGAGTTCTGGAACACCGCCGTGTGCTCGTCGCCGATCTTGGTCAGCAGCGAGCCGCCCAGCGCGCGGGCCAGCTCGACGCCGGCCTGGTAGGGCGTCGCCGGGTCGCCGGTGGTCGAGACGACCAGGGGCGGCGCGAGGCCCGGGACCTGCGGGATGTGGGGCTGGCTGGTGGGCGGCACCGGCCAGAAGGCGCAGCTGTCGCGCGCCGCGGACGCCCCGCGCCCGCTGTCGAGGAACGGCGCGGCCTGGTTGTAGGCCTGGGCGCGCGTGAGCGACTGGGCGGGGTCGGTGACCCGCGGGTCGTCGACGCAGCGGATGGCCTCGAAGGCGTCCTGGTTGGAGGCGTAGGTGCCGTCGGGGTTCCGCTCGTAGTACTCGTCGGACAGCGTCATCAGCTGGGCGCCCTGGCCCGCGCGCAGGTCGGTCAGCGCGCGGTTCAGGCGCGGCCAGTACGCCTCGACGTAGAGCGCGTTGATCGTGCCCTGCTGGGCGTCGCCGTAGGAGAGCACGCGCCCGTCGGGCAGCGGGAGCGGCGCGTCGATCAGCGGGCGGGTCAGCTGCTGGTAGGCCGCCGTGGTCTGCGCCGGGTCCTGGCCCAGGGGGCAGTTCGGGCGGGTGGTGCAGTCGCGGGCGAAGGCGTCGAACGCCCCCTGGAAGCCGCGGCCCTGCTCGATCAGCTCGACGGTCGGATCCTGGTCGGGGTCGAGCGCGCCGTCGAGGACCATCGCCCGCACGTTGCGCGGGAACTGCTCGGCGTACGTCGAGCCGATCCGGGTGCCGTAGGAGTAGCCGAGGTAGGACAGCTGCGCGTCCCCGAGCGCCGCCCGCAGCACGTCCATGTCGCGCGCGACGTCGCGGGTGCCGACGTTCGCGAGCACGTCGACCCCGGTGCGCTGGGCGCAGCGGTCGACGGTCTGGCGCTCCTCGGCCTCGGTCTGCGCCACCCCGGCCGGCGAGGAGTCCGTGTCGTCGTCGCGACGGTCGGCGTCGCGCTCGGGGCCCTCGAGGCAGCGGATCCCGGGCTCGCTCTTCCCGACGCCCCGGGGGTCGAAGCCGACGACGTCGAAGCGGCGCCCGACCTCGGTCGGGGCCAGCGACGTCGACAGGTACGCGGCGGTCTGGATGCCCGAGGCCCCCGGTCCGCCCGGGTTGATGACGAGCGACCCGATCCGCTGGGGCGAGGCCGGGGCGGCGTGACGCAGGACGGCGATCGTGCCGGTGCGCCCGTCGGGCTGCGCGTAGTCCAGCGGGACCTCCATCCGCGCGCACTGCAGCGCGGGGTCCGCGTAGATCTGGCGGTCCTCCTCGGTGGCCGCGAACGGCGCGCACGGGCCCCAGGCCAGCTGCTGGGTGTAGAAGCGCTCCAGCCCGGGCGGGGCGCTCGCGGCCGCGTCGGGCACCGCGACCCCCGGGACGACCTGCGCGCACGCCCCGAGCACCACGGTCGCGGCCCCGAGGACGGCGGTGACGAGGGTGCTGCCCCGGCGTCGGAGGGGGCGTCGGCGGGAGGTGGCGCGCACGGCGGTCACCTTCCCACGGCGACCGTGATCGTCCGGTGACGGGCACCTTTACAGCGGCGGTGCGGCCGCCCGACCCTGGTCGCCTCCCCTGGTGGTGCGATCCGAGGAGTGCGATGACCGCGACGGCGGACTGGGTCGACGTCGCGGCGATGCTCCGCGACCCCTACGACACCTACGACCGCCTCCGGGCGCAGGGCACCGTGGTGCGGGTGCCGGCCCTGCGGCGCCACCTCGTCACCGGGTTCGCCGCGTGCCGCGCCGTCGAGGCCGACCAGGTGACGTACACGGCGGACGTGGGCGGGAGCGGCGCGACGATGGCGCGGGCGCTCGGCGCGAAGCCCATGCTGCGCAAGGACGACCCGGCGCACGAGACGGAACGCGCGCCGATCAACCCGGGGCTGCGGGCCAAGAGCGTCCGCGCGTCCTGGGCGCCGCGCTTCGCGCACAACGCGGCGACCCAGCTCGACGTGCTGCGCGAGCGCGGCCCGGACCGCGCCGAGCTCAACCGCGACTACGCGGCGCCGGTGGCGGCCCGGAACCTCGTCGACCTGCTCGGGCTCCCCGAGGTCACCCCCGAGCAGATGCAGCGCTGGTCCCACGCGTTCATCGCCGGGGTCGGCAACCTCGGGGACGACGCGGACATCTGGGCCCGGTGCGACGACGCCCAGCGGGAGGTCGACGAGCACCTCGACGCGCTGCTCCCGCACCTGCGGCGCCACCCGGACCCGTCGATGACCTCGGCGCTGGTCAACGCCGGGCTCCCCGAGCCCGCGGTGCGGGCGAACGTGAAGCTGACGATCTCGGGCGGCATGAACGAGCCCCAGCACATGATCACCAACATGGTGTGGGCGCTGAGCCGGCACCCCGAGCAGCGCGACCGCGTCCTCGCCGACCCGTCGCGGTGGTCGGCGGTGTTCGACGAGGCGCTGCGGTGGCTCTCCCCGATCGGGATGTACCCCCGCGAGACGACCCGGGACACGGTGCTCGACGGCGTCGAACTGCCCCGCGGCACGGTGCTCGGTGTCGTCGTCGGCGCAGCGAACCGCGACCCGGCCGTGTTCGAGCACCCCGAGCGCTTCGACACCGCCCGCTCCGAGCGCGCGCACCTGGGCTTCGGCAGCGGGGTGCACCTCTGCCCCGGGCACTGGGCCGCCCGCATCGGCGTCGGCGAGATCGCGGTGCCGCGGCTGTACGCGGCGCTGCCCGGCCTGCGGACCGACACCCGCCGCGAGGAGGCCTGGTTCGGCTGGGTGTTCCGCGGCCTCACCGACCTCCCGGTGACGTGGGACGGGTCCTGACCGGGTCGCCGCTGTGAGGCTGGTCCCAGCGAGCGGTCGGCGCGCTCGCGCGGTGACACCGTGTGCTCATCCACCCCGACGACCCGGGGACCCGCCGCTCTCGGCGGGCCTCGAGGCAAGGACGGACGACGATGACGTCACCCTCTCCGGCGCGCCCGCGACGCACCCGCGTGCACCACCTCCGGGAGATGAAGGCCCGCGGCGAGCGCTGGCCGATGCTCACCGCATACGACGTGAACACCGCGCGGATCTTCGACGAGGCGGGTGTGCCCGTCCTCCTCGTCGGCGACTCGGCGGGCAACACCGTGCTCGGCTACGACACGACGGTCCCGGTGACCACTGAGGAGCTGCTGATCCTCACCCGCGCCGTGGTGCGCGGCGCGCCGCACGCGCTGGTCGTCGCCGACCTCCCGTTCGGCAGCTACCAGGTCTCGGTCGAGCAGGCCGTCGCCACCGCGGTCGAGTTCATGAAGGCCGGCGGCGCCCACGCGGTGAAGCTGGAGGGCGGCGCGCACTACGCGGACCGCATCCGCGCGATCGTCGACGCCGGCATCCCGGTCATGGCGCACGTGGGCTTCACCCCGCAGAGCGAGCACGCCCTCGGTGGCTACCGGGTGCAGGGCCGCGGTGACGACGCGGCCGAGCGGCTCCTCGCCGACGCCCGCGCGGTCACGGAGGCCGGCGCCTTCGCGGTGGTGCTCGAGATGGTGCCGGCCCACGTGGCGAAGCGGGTGACGGCCGAGGTGCCGATCCCGACCGTCGGCATCGGGGCCGGGCCGGAGACCGACGCGCAGGTCCTGGTGTGGACCGACATGGTCGGGCTGTCGGACCCGTCGCGGCGCACCCCGAAGTTCGTCAAGCGCTACGCCGAGATGGGCTCGGTCCTCGCGGACGCCGCGAGCACCTACGCCCGCGAGGTCCGCGAGGGCTCCTTCCCCGGCCCCGAGCACAGCTTCGACTAGCAGCCCCTGTGAGTGATTTCCGGGGCTATGGCCCCGGAAAGCACTCACATGGCGTCGGCGATCAGACGGGCGACCGCGGGCGGGTCCTCGAGGGTCATGGCGTGCCCGACGCCGGGCAGGACGACCAGCTCGGCGCCCGGGATCCACCCGGCGAGCGCCCGGGTGGTCTCCTCGTGGGCCGTCGTCGCGGGGCTGTCCCCGTAGACCAGCGTCGTCGGTGCCGTGACGCGCGCCGCGGTCGGCTCGTCGATCGGCCACTCCATCGCGGCGACGACCTCGTCGGTGAGGAAGAAGCGGGAGTCGCGCAGCAGCCGCTCCACCGCGTCGGCGCCGAGCCGCTCCCGGACGAGATCCGCCCATCCGGGGCCGCACACGCCGGTCATGAACGCGTCGGTGGCGCCGCGGAAGTCCCCGGCCTGGGCCGCCCCGATCGCCGGCCCGACCGCGGTACGGACGAGCTCCTCGGCCGACGGCCCGGCCGGGCTCGGGGCCGGCTCGAGCAGGACGAGGCGTTCGACGGTCCCGGGCGCGTCGATCGCGCCCTGCAGGGCCATGCTCGCGCTGGAGGAGTGCCCGACCCAGGTGGCGCGCTCGATGCCGAGCCCGCGCAGCAGCCCGCGGGCGTGGCGGGCGTGGTCGGCGAACGTCACGTGGCCCTCGGGGGTCGAGCTCTCGCCGTAGCCGGCGCGCTGCATCTCCACGAGACGCACCCCGTCGAGGGCCGGCTCGTCGAACACCCGCGAGAACCACTCGCCGAAGCCCCCGGCGTGCAGGAGCAGCACGGGCGCGCCCGTGCCCCGTTCGCGATAGCGCAGGCGGACACCTTCGACCTCGACGGTGCCCGTGGTGATGTCGTGTGTCGTGGTCATGGCGTCGAGCCTGGCGAGACGGCGGCGCGGGCGACTCCGTGCGGCACACGGATCCAGCGGGGTCAGTCCGTGAGCCGGCTCCGCAGGTCCCCCCGATCCGCCGCGCCCGTCTTGGCCAGCAGGTTGCCGACGTGGGTCTCGACGGTGCGCCGGGACAGGTAGAGGCGGCTCGCGATCTCCGGGTTCGCCAGGCCCTCGCCGACCAGCCGCAGGACCTCCATCTCCCGCCCGGTGACGCCCAGCGCGCGCAGGTCCGGTGGGACGTCGGTGCGGTCGCGCTGCGGGCGCGGCACGAGCGCGCCGAGCCGGTGCAGCCGCTCGCGGCACCAGCGCGTCAGGCGGACCTCGTCGGTGCCGGCGGCCCAGGCCAGGATCTCGTGCAGGACGGGGACGGGGTCACCCAGCACGGGGTGCTCGATCAGGTAGGCGCGCAGCAGGTGCCGGAAGAACGGCCGGTGGACCAGGAGCTCGTCGCCGGCGAGGAGCTCGGGCGCGGGGTCGGCGCCCCGCGCGGCGGCGGCCACGGCGTCGCAGTAGTGCAGGGCTCCGCGGTTGAGCGACTGGACGAGCACGTCGGAGGCCCGCAGCTCCTCGCGCGGTCCGTCGTCGTCGGGCGCGAGCGCGGTCCGCAGCAGCGCCCGTTCCCCCCACGACGGGGGCGCGTTCGCGCCCTCGGCGCGTCGCAGCAGGTCGACCGCGGCGTCGAACCAGGGCACGGCGCCCGGGGTGTCGCCGGCGAGCCAGCGGTCGTGGGCCTGCGCGAGGGCGCGGGCGCTCTCCACGTGCACGGGGTGCGCCGAGAGCGCGGCCGCCTCGGTGAACAGCGCGTCGGTCTCCGCCATCCGGTCGGCGAACACCAGCCCGCGCGCGACGAACCCCAGCGCGTGCCCCCGCAGGCCGCGCAG
The DNA here is from genome assembly GCF_028737205.1 of Actinomycetospora lutea. Taxonomy (GTDB): domain Bacteria; phylum Actinomycetota; class Actinomycetes; order Mycobacteriales; family Pseudonocardiaceae; genus Actinomycetospora; species Actinomycetospora lutea. The sequence continues at coordinate 24,485 of NZ_JAQZAL010000050.1, forward strand.
CCCGAGGCGGCCGGCGCGCTCCGCGCACCGCTGCGCCTCCACGCCCGACGCGACGGGGCCCCGGGTGCCGTTCTCGACGGCGATCAGCTGCAGCTCGAGCATCGTCGCCGTCGCGAGCATCCCGGCCTCGCGCGCGAGCTCCGCGCCGCGGCGCAGCGAGGCGCCGTCACCGGTGCCGAACAGGTCGGCCACGCCGAGCTCCGAGAGCGCGCGGATGCGCCAGTCGGTGAGCCCGTGCCGCTCGGCCAGGTCGGCCGCGCGCCGGAACGCCGCCGCCGACCGCTCCGGGTCGGCGCGCCGGTGCGCCCGGCCGACGACCTCGAGCGCCTCGCACGCGGCCTCCGGGTGCTCGGTGTCCTCGACGGCGAGCGCGGCGAGCCGCAGCGCCTCGCCGACCGCGCCGGCGTCGAGCGCCACGTGCGCGGCGAGCGCGAGCACCCGCGGGTCGTCGGGGTCGCCGGCGCCGTCGAGGAAGGCCCGGGCCTCGTCGAGGCGCTCGGCGGCGACGCAGGCGCGGGCCAGCGCCACGGCCAGCGCGGTGCGGGGCCCGCCGGCCGCGGCGCCGAGCAGGTGCGCACCGACCGCGAGCGCGTCGTCGGTCCGCGCGGCCAGGGCGAGCACCTCGACCCGCTCCACCGCGACGGGCACGCGGTGGCCCTCCCCCGCCAGCGCCGTCGCCTGCTCCAGGACGCCGAGGGCGGCGGCGGGCGCGCCGGCCGCGCGATGCTCGCGGGCGTGGCGGAGCAGGAGGGCGGCGGCGCGGTCGGGGTCGCCGCCGCGGGCGTGCAGCTCGGCGACCCGCGCCAGGGCCGGCCCGGCGAGGTCCGGCCGGTCCAGCGCGGCCGCGGCGCGCGCGGCGAGCACCGCGCGCTCGGGGCCCGTGAGCCCGGCGAGGACCGCGTCCTGGGTCAGCGCGTGGCGCCACCGCAGCGCCCCGTCCGGCCCGGTGACGAGCAGGCGGGCGTCGACGGCGCGCCGCAGTGCCCCCGCGGCGGCGTCGGCGCCGGCCCCGACGGCGGTGGGCAGCAGGTCCCACGGGAGCTCGCGCCCGAGCAGGGCGGCCACCCGGACGACGTCGCGGTCGGCGGGGTCCAGGGCGGCGACGCGTTCGGCGACCGTCTCCGCGAAGGCCTCGGGCACCTCGGTCGGCAGCGGGCCCGGCGCCCGCCAGCGGCCGTCGCGCCAGGCGATCGCACCGAGCTCGGCCAGCCGGGCGGCGAGCTCCTCGACCAGCAGCGGCAGGCCCTCGGCGGCGCCGACGACGTGCTCGCGGACCTCGGCGGACAGCGCGCCGCCGACCACCGCCTCCGCCAGCCGTGCGGCGTCGCCGGCGTCGAGGCGGCCCAGGTTCACCGTCGCGACCCCCGTCGCCCGCCGCAGCGGCGCCAGTCCCGGCGGCGGGTGCTCGTCGGAGCGCACCGACCCGAGCACCCGGACCCGGCTGCCCCCGAGGCGGCCGGCGAGGTACTCCAGGACGGCGAGGGTGTCGCGGTCGGCCCAGTGCAGGTCGTCGAGCACCACGAGCACGCGGCCCTCCCCCGCGATCACCCCGAGCAGCTCGCCGACCGCCTCGCCGAGCACGAGCACCGGGTCGACCAGGTGCGACGCGTCGGGCGCGCCCGCGATCCAGGCGGGCAGGATGCGGGCGAGCACCGGGCGGAAGGCGGCGACCCGCTCGTCGCGCCCGAGCGCCGGATCCGCGGCCGGGGCGAGCGCCTCGGCGAGCGGCCGGAACGCGCCGCCGCCCGGGACCGCGTGGCCCCGCAGGACCCGGGCCCCCGCCCGCGCGGCCCGGCCCGCGACCTCGTCGAGCAGCCGGGTCTTCCCGCTGCCCGCCTCGCCGGCGAGCAGGGTGACCCCGCCCCCGCCCGAGAGCGCCGCGGCCACGAGTGCGCCCAGCTCGTCGTCGCGCCCGACGAGTGGTGCACCGCCCGGACCTGCCTGCACCGGGTCAGCGTGGGTAACCGGGCCGGTGACCGACAAGAGCACCGGTCAGATCCGCTCCGAGCTCGACGACGACGACCTGGCGGCGATGACGGAGGTCCACGGGTACGTCGCGCGGCACCGGGAGCAGGAGCCGTCGCAGGAGGAGCTCACGACCTTTGTGTGAGCACGTGGCTAGGGCGTGTCTCCTGAATCTTGAGCGTGATGTCGGCGAGCATGCTGGCCGTGG
>NZ_JAQZAL010000051.1 GCF_028737205.1 Actinomycetospora lutea
GCGCCGGCGCGGGCGGCGGGGGCGGCGCCCGCGGCGGCGTCCTCGGCGGCGGCCTGCTCGTGGTCGGCCTGCTCGTCGGCGGCCTGCTCGCCCTCGGTCGGCTCACCGTCGGCGGGCTCGGCCTCCTCGTCGCCGGCCTCGGCGACGTCCGCCGCCTCGGCGTCCTGCGCCGCGGCGGGCGGCTCCTCGTCCGCCGTCGCGGACTCGCCGGTGGCGGGCTTCTCCTCCGCCCGGCCCGTCGCGGCGGCACCCGCGACGGCCGCGGCCGCGCCGGCCCCTGCCGCGGCACCGGCGACCGCGCCCGCGGACCCGGCGTCGCCGGACTCCTTCTCCGCCGCCTCCTCGGGCGCCGCCACCGCGGCGGCCGGGGCGCCCTCGGCGTCCTCGCCCGCCGCCGGCACCTCCGGCCCGGTGCGGGGACCGGGCGTGGGCCGCGGGCGGGGTGCGGGCGGCTGGTCGGGGGCGACCGGCGTGCCGTCGGCGAGCGTGCCCGTCGGGCCCCGGGACGACGAGGCGGGGATGAGCCCCGCCTGGTCGCTCGCCGGGCCGGGGCGGGGCACGCGGAACGCGGCGGTGCGCGGCGCGGACGACACCGCGAGCACCGGGCCCTCGGGGTCGGAGAGCAGCGGGCGCAGGCGGCGGCGCACGGCGGCCAGGGGCATGCGCAGCGCCGGGTCCTTGACCATGAGCCCGCGGATGACGTCGACCACCGGGCCGCGCCCGGCGGGCACCGGCACGTCGCCGTGCACGACCTCGGTGACCGTGCCCACGGGATCGCCCGCGTCGTAGGGCGGGCGGCCCTCGAGGCAGGCGAAGAGGGTGGCGCCGAGGCCCCACAGGTCGGCGGCTGGGCCGACGGCGCGCCCCATCGCCACCTCGGGGGCGATGTAGGGCGGCGAGCCGAGGACCGTGCCGGTCTGGGTCATCGACTGCTCGGCGGCGTTGCGCGCGATGCCGAAGTCGGTGAGCTTGATCTGCCCGTTCTCGCCGATCAGGACGTTGCCGGGCTTGACGTCACGGTGGGTGATGCCGGCGCGGTGCGCCGTGGTGAGCGCCGACGCGACCGCCGACCCGATCTCGGCGGCCTCGGGCTGCGTCAGCCGTCCGCGCTCGCCGATGTAGCTGGCGAGACTGCGCGAGGGCAGGAGCTCCATGACGACGTAGGGCTCGGAGGCGACCTCGACGACGTCGTAGAGGGTGACGACGTTGGGGTGGCTGAGCATCGCCGTGGCGCGCGCCTCGCGCAGGGTGCGCTCGCGGACGATGCCGCGCTCGTTGACCGGCACCGACGAGAGCCGCACCTCCTTCACCGCGACCGGGCGGTGCAGGACCTCGTCGTAGGCCGACCACACCGTGCCCATGGCGCCGCGACCGAGCTCGTGCTCGAGGCGGTAGCGACCGACGATCCGGCGGGGGCCGGCCGCGTCGGTGGGTGCGGGGCTCACCCGACCATCATGGCAACGTCGACCGTTGGACGGGTCGCCCCCGGGGTACCCGATGTCAGATCAGCTGCGCCGGGCGGCCAGCGAACGCCGGGCAACGGCCCGGCACGCCGGTGACCTGCGCAGACCGGCCGTTCGTCGGTGCGGGAGGTGACTCCGGTCGCCGCCGACAGCGCGATCGCGACCCCTCGGCGCCGAGGCGGCTCGATCGCCCGCAACCGCCGACCGGCGCAGGCATGCTGGGCCGGACAGTCGGACTCATCACAGGGCCCGGCACGGGAGGTGTGTTCGATGACTCTGGCGGAGCCGCGCGTGACGTCTGCCCCTGTGGCCGACCTCGGCGCCGGCAACGGCCCGGAGTGGATCGATGGTTGGCTCGCCGCGCACGCCGACGACGTCGTGGGCTGGCGCCGGGCGCTGCACGCCCGGCCCGAGCTGGCCCGACGCGAGTTCGAGACGACCCGGCTGTGCGCCGAGGTGCTCACCGCCGCGGGCCTGGCGCCCCGGCTGCTGCCCGGCACCGGCCTGATCTGCGACATCGGCCAGGGTCCGCGCACCGTGGCCCTGCGCGCCGACCTCGACGCCCTGCCGCTGACCGAGCAGACCGACGCGTCGTACGCGTCCCGCGTGCCGGGCGTCGCGCACATGTGCGGTCACGATGCGCACACGGCGATGCTGCTCGGCGCCGGCCTCGCGCTGGCGTCCGCGCCGTCGCTGCCCGGCCGGGTGCGGCTGATCTTCCAGCCCGCCGAGGAGGTGCAGCCCGGCGGCGCGCTCGACGTCATCGCCGCCGACGGCCTCGACGGCGTCGACCGCATCTTCGCGCTGCACTGCGACCCGCGCCTCGAGGTCGGCAAGGTCGGCACGCGCACCGGGGCGATCACCTCGGCGTGCGACATGCTCGAGCTGCGCCTGACCTCGCCGGGCGGGCACACCTCGCGCCCGCACCTGACCGCCGACCTCGTGCACGCGCTCGGCACCGTCATCACCGGCCTGCCCGACCTGCTCTCGCGCCGCGTCGACCCGCGCTCGGGCACCGTGCTGGTGTGGGGCACGGTCCAGGCCGGCCACGCCGCCAACGCGGTGCCCCAGCAGGGGATGCTCGCGGGCACCCTGCGCACCGCCGAGCACGCGACGTGGAACGAGCTCGAGCCGCTGGTGCGCTCGCTGGTCACCGCCCTGCTGGCCCCGACCGGGGTGGGCTACGTCCTCGAGCACCGGCGCGGCGTCCCGCCCGTGGTCAACGACGCCGTCTCCGCCGACCTGCTCGCCCGCGCCGCGGAGCGCGCGGGCGGGCCGGCCGCCGCGGTCGGCACCGAGCAGTCCAGCGGCGGCGAGGACTTCGGCTGGTACCTCGAGCACGTGCCCGGCGCGATGGGCCGGCTCGGCGTGTGGTCGGGCGTCGGCGGGATGTCCGACATCCACCAGCCCACGTTCGACCTCGACGAGCGTGCCCTGCCCGTCGGTGTGCGGACCCTCGTCCACGCCGCGCTGGCGTCGCTCGGCGGCTGACCGCCCCGGATCGGGCGGCACGGAGCCTGCGGAGCTGCCGCGCCGGAGGCGGTACTCCGTCGCGGGCCGTCGGACCCGTGCGGCACGATGGCGCCGTGAGCGAAGCGACGGCGACCGCCACGGATGTGCCGACCCCGGACGGGGGCGGTGTGTCCGCTGTGTCCACCCCGGTGCTGCCGCCGGTCACGCGGCGCATCGCCGACGAGCTCGGCGTCGCCGAGGGGCGGGTGGCAGCCGCGGTCGAGCTGCTCGACGGCGGCGCGACCGTCCCGTTCGTCGCGCGCTACCGCAAGGAGGCCACCGGCGGGCTCGACGACGCCCAGCTGCGCACGCTCGAGGAGCGCCTGACCTATCTGCGCGAGCTCGAGGAGCGCCGCGCGGCCGTGCTCGAGTCGGTGCGCTCGCAGGGCAAGCTCGACGGCGAGCTCGAGGCGCGCATCCTGGGCGCCGAGACCAAGAGCCGCCTCGAGGACGTCTACCTGCCCTACAAGCCCAAGCGGCGCACCAAGGCCGCGATCGCCCGCGAGGCGGGGCTCGAGCCGCTGGCCGACGCGTTGCTCTCCGACCCGACGCACATCCCGCGCACGGCCGCCGGGAGCTACGTCGACCCGGACCACGGCGTGCCCGACCGCGACGCCGCCCTCGAGGGCGCCCGCGCGATCCTCGTCGAGCGCTGGGCCGAGGACGCCGACCTGGTCGGCGAGCTGCGCGAGCAGATGTGGCGCCGGGGCCGGCTCACCGCCACCTACCGCGAGGGCCGCGGCGGCGAGGGCGACACCGCGGCGGCGAAGTTCTCCGACTACGGGGCCTTCGACGAGAAGTTCACCCGCCTGCCCTCCCACCGGATCCTCGCCGTGCTGCGCGGCGAGACCGAGGAGGTCCTCGCGCTCACGCTCGACCCGCTGGCCGCCGACGACGACGAGACCGCGATCAACGAGGTGTACCTCGCGCGCATCGCCGCCGCGGTCGGCGTCGCCGACCGCGGCCGCCCCGCCGACCGCTGGCTCGGCGAGGCCGTGCGCTGGGCCTGGCGCACGCGCATCCTGTCCCGCCTGATCGTCGACCTGCGGGTGCGCCTGCGCGAGGTCGCCGAGGAGGGCGCCGTGCTGGTGTTCGCCGGCAACCTGCGCGACCTCCTGCTCGCCGCCCCCGCCGGGGCGCGTCCGACCATGGGCCTCGACCCGGGCCTGCGCACCGGGGTGAAGGTCGCGGTGATCGACGGCACCGGCAAGGTCGTTGCCACCGACACCGTCCACCCGCACGTGCCGCGCCGGCAGTGGGAGGCCTCGCGCACGCGGCTGGGCGAGCTGGCGCGCGAGCACGGCGTCGAGCTCGTCGCCATCGGCAACGGCACCGCGTCGCGCGAGACCCACGCGCTGGTCCGCGACCTCATCGCCCGCGAGCCCGACCTGGGGCTCACCGCGGCGGTGGTGTCGGAGGCGGGCGCGTCGGTGTACTCGGCCTCCGAGCAGGCCTCGGCCGAGCTGCCCGACCTCGACGTGTCGCTGCGGGGCGCGGTGTCGATCGCGCGGCGCCTGCAGGACCCGCTGGCCGAGCTCGTGAAGATCGACCCCAAGTCGATCGGTGTGGGCCAGTACCAGCACGACATCGCCGGCACCGCCCTGTCGCGCTCGCTCGACGCGGTCGTCGAGGATTGCGTCAACGCGGTCGGCGTCGACGTCAACACCGCCTCGGCGCCGCTGCTGCGCCGCGTGTCGGGCATCAGCGCGGGGCTGGCCACCACGATCGTCGGCTACCGCGACGAGCACGGCCCGTTCGCGTCGCGCACGGCGCTGCGCGAGGTGCCGCGCCTGGGTGCCAAGGCGTTCGAGCAGAGCGCGGGCTTCCTGCGCATCCCCGGCGCCGAGGACCCGCTCGACCGCTCCGCGGTGCACCCCGAGTCGTATCCCGTCGTGCACCGGATCGTCGAGGCGACCGGCACCGGCGTCGACGCGCTCGTCGGCAACAGCACGGTGCTGGCCGGGCTGGACGCGGACGACTTCACCGACGAGCGCTTCGGGCGTCCCACGGTGATCGACATCATCGCCGAGCTCGACAAGCCGGGCCGCGACCCGCGCCCCGAGTTCACCACCGCCGAGTTCGCCGAGGGCGTCGAGCAGATCACCGACCTGACGCCGGGCATGGTGCTCGAGGGCCAGGTCACCAACGTCGCCGCGTTCGGCGCGTTCGTCGATGTGGGTGTGCACCAGGACGGCCTCGTGCACATCTCGGCGATGTCCAAGGACTTCGTCGCCGACCCGCGCGACGTCGTCGGGCCCGGGGACGTCGTGCGGGTGCGGGTCCTCGACGTCGACGTCGAGCGCAAGCGGATCTCCCTGACGCTGCGGCTCGACGAGGAGGAGGCGGCCGGCGACGGCGCCCGTCCCGAGGGCGGCGGCCGGGGCCGCGGCGGCCGCAGCCGCGGAGGACGCGGACGCGGCGGCCGGCAGGGCGCCCCGACCGCTCCGGACCCGGCGCCGGCGGCGACCGCTCCGGCCACGGCGGAGCCCGCGGCGGCGACGGCCGAGGCCCCCGCGGAGACCGGCCAGCGCCAGGGCGGCGGGCGCGGGGGCCGGAGCGGGCGCGGGCGCGGCGGCGGGCGTCCGGGCGAGGGTCAGGGCCAGCGGGGTCAGGGCCAGCGGGGCCAGGGCCAGCAGGGCCAGGGCCAGCGCGGCGAGGGTCAGGGCGGCCGTGGCGGTCGTGGCGGCCGGCCCCAGGAGGGCGGCGAGCGCCAGGGCGGCGGGCGCGGTCAGGACCGGGGTGGCCAGGGCCGCGGTGGCCAGGGGCAGGGCGGTCAGGGCAACCGTGGCGGCCAGGGCCGCGACCGGCGTCCCGCGCCCACCAACGACGCGATGGCCGAGGCCCTGCGCCGGGCGGGGTACAAGAGCTGAGGTCGCCGACCCGTGTCCCCGGGACACGGGTCGGCGCGGGCGCTCAGAGCTCGGAGCCCGGCCCCGGGCCGACGGAGCGGCACGGCCGCTCGCGCAGGGCCTGCACGTAGTCGTCGGGCGCGCCGGCGGCCTCCGCGGCGTCGGAGAGCACGCCGATGTAGCGCGCCGAGGGCAGCCCGCCCTCGTAGGCGTCGAGGACGTAGACCCACGCGAGCTGCGGCCCGTCCATGGTCTGGATGCGCAGGCGCAGCTTCTTGTGCATCCCCAGCTCGCCGCCCTCCCAGCGGTCGAGCTGGTCGACGTCGAGGGGGCTGACGTCGTAGAGCACGACGAACACCCGCGACGACGGGTCCTCGACGACGGTGGAGAGCGCACCCTCGAGACCGAAGTCCTCGCCGCCGAAGGTCAGGCGCCAGCCCTCGAGCCAGCCCGTGCCCGACATCGGCGAGTGGGGCGCCCGTTGCATCATCTGCGCGGGGTCCATGTTGGATCCGTACGCGGCGTAGAGCGGCACGGCGGACAGGGTAGCCAGGAGGGACGGGCGTGGGGCCGGGCCCGGGCCGCCGGTCGCCGGAACGGTCATCGCCGGGACACGACCGGTGCGCGTGCGCCGTCCCCGTCGTGGACGATGGAGGGGACGACCTCAGGAGGGAACCACCACCATGACCCGCATCGTCATCCTCGGCGGAGGACCGGCGGGGTACGAGGCGGCGCTGGTCGCCGCCCAGCACGAGGCCGACGTCACGGTCGTGGAGCAGGACAGCCTCGGCGGCAACTGCGTGGCCTACGACTGTGTGCCGTCCAAGACCTTCATCGCCTCGGCGGGCGTGCGGGCCGGCTTCCGGCACACCGCCGACATGGGCGTCGACGTCGACGACCCGCGGGTCGACCTGCCGCGCGTGAACGGCCGCGTGCGCGGCCTCGCGCTGGCCCAGTCGGCCGACGTGCACGCGACGCTGCAGGCCGCGGGCGTGCGCGTGGTCACGGCGCGCGCCCGGTTCGAGGAGAGCGACCGCAGCAGCGCCACCCACGACGTCCGGATCACCCACCCCGACGGAAGCACCGAGACGGTCACCGCCGACGTCGCCCTCATCGCCACCGGCGCCTCGCCGCGCGTGCTCCCCGACGCGCAGCCCGACGGCCGGCGCATCCTCACCTGGCGCCAGATCTACGATCTCGAGTCGCTGCCCGAGCACCTGATCGTCGTCGGCTCCGGGGTCACCGGCGCCGAGTTCGTCTCGGCCTACGCCGAGCTCGGCGTCACCGTGACGCTGATCTCCAGCCGCGACCGGGTGCTCCCGCACGAGGACCCCGACGCCGCGGCCACGCTCGAGGAGGTCTTCACCGAGCGCGGGGTGCGCATCGAGCCGCGCTCGCGCGCCGAGAAGGTCGTGGCCACCTCCGACGGCGTGCGCGTGACGCTCACCGACGGCCGCGAGGTCGAGGGCTCGCACGCGCTGATGACCGTCGGGTCGGTGCCCAACACCGACGACCTCGGCGCCGCCAACATCGGGCTGACCCTGCAGGACGGCGGCCACATCGCGGTCGACCGGGTCTCGCGCACCGAGGTGCCCGGCGTCTACGCGGCCGGCGACTGCACCGGGCTGCTCCCGCTGGCGTCGGTCGCCGCGATGCAGGGCCGCATCGCCATGTGGCACGCGCTGGGCGAGGGTGTCGCGCCGCTGCGGCTCAAGACCGTCGCGTCGGCGGTGTTCACCCGCCCCGAGGTGGCGACGGTCGGCATCAGCCACGCGCAGGTGGAGAGCGGCGAGTTCTCGGCCCGCGAGGTGATCATGCCGCTGGGCACCAACCCGCGCGCGAAGATGTCGGGGCTCCACGAGGGCTTCGTGAAGATCTTCTGCCGGCCGGCGACGGGTGTCGTCATCGGCGGGGTGGTGGTCGCCCCGGTGGCGAGCGAGCTCATCCTCCCGCTCGCCATGGCGGTGCAGAACAACCTCACCGTCGGCGATCTCGCCCACACGTTCTCGATCTACCCGTCGCTGTCCGGGTCGGTCACCGAGGCCGGGCGGCGGCTGATGCAGCACGACGACCTCGACTGACACCGGCTACCCCACCTGCTGCACCCGGTCCCGCAGCGCGCGCCGTCCGCGGATCCCGAGCTTCCCGTAGACGTTGCGCAGGTGGTACTCGACGGTCTTCGCCGACACGAACAGCTCGGCGGCGATCTCGGGGTTCGTCCAGCCGCGCCCGACGAGGCCGGCGACCTCGCGCTCGCGGTCGGACAGCGCGTCCGTCCACCGCCCCGGGTCGTCGGCGGGGTCCCCGCCGGGGTCGCTGCTCGCGAGCTCGCCGTCGAGGCGGGCGCGGTCGAGGAAGGGGCGGGCGCCGAGCCGGGCGAAGGTGCGGCAGGCCTGGGCGAGCGCCGCCCGGCCGACGGCGGGCTCGCCGACGCGCAGCATGAGGCACCCGTAGGCGTGGCGCAGCCGCGCGCGGTACCACCCCGGCTCACCGCCCTCGGCCGGGATCGCCAGCCCGTCCTCGAACAGCCGGCACGCGAGCGGGATGTCGCCGCGCGCCGCGGCCAGGCGCCCGCCGACCCAGGCCCGCGCCACCGGGAGGCAGCTGCCGCGCACCGGCACGCGCGCGAGGTCGTCGATCGTGCGCTGCGCCTCGTCCCACCAGCCGAGGTCGATCTGGCTGTCGGCGATCGCCGGGAGCCACCAGCCCGACAGCAGCCGCACCCGGTCGGCCTCGATGGCGCCGGGTGTCAGCGGGCTCAGCGCGGCGACCACCTCGCCGGGGCGCCCCGCGGCCTGCGCGATGGCGCCACGGGCGAGGGCGAGGTGCACGCGCGGGCCGAGGAAGTCGGCGGCCTCGGCGTGCTCGACGGCCGCCTCCAGGTCCGCGCGCGCCGCCGCCTCCTCGCCGCGCCCGGCGTGCAGGATCGCCGACAGCGACCGCAGCGCGGCGTGGTCGAAGCTGCGCGCGTACTGGTCGGCGCCCGCGACGGCGACCTCGAGCGCCCGGCGCGCCGCGTCCCACTCGCCGAGCAGGTAGTGGCACCACACGAGGTGCAGGTCGGCGGCCATCCCGAGGAAGCGGGTGAACGGCGTGCGGCGGCGGGCGGCCACGGTGAGGTCGGCGACGGCGGGGTCGAGGCGCCCGAGCAGGCCCGAGAGGACGCCGCGCTGGATGAGGGCCGGGAGCTGGGGCGGCGCCGCGTCGACCGGGCGCGCCGGGAGGAACGCGAGCTGCTCCAGGCCGGCCGGGGCGCCGTCGGTCAGCGCGGCGCCCGCGGCGAGGAAGGCGCGCGCGACCGCGCACAGCCGGGGCAGGTCCGGGCGGTCGCGCAGGGCCCGGCGGGCGGCGGCGGTCGCGGCCTCCCCGGCGCCGAGCTGGGTGTGCACGTAGGCGAGCTCGACGTCGATGCGCGCGCCCAGCTCGGTGTCGCCCTCCGCCGACGCCTCGTCCCGGGCGAGGAGCAGCAGGTCGCGCGCCGAGGCCACCTCGTCGCGGGCGAACGCGAGCAGCCCGCGGATCTCCGAGCGGGCCGCCGAGTCGGGCAGGCACTCGATCGCGTCCGCGTGCTGGAGCGCCTCGCCCTCCCGGGCGGCGTAGACGAGCAGGCGCACCGCGTCGATCAACCGCCGCCCGGCGAGGCGGTCGTCGTCGCTGCACTCGCAGGCCCAGCGCAGGTACTCGGCGGCGGGCACGAGGTCGCCCCGCTCGATCGCCTCCGCGGCCGCGGCGTCGAGGCCGTCGGCGAGCGCGCGGTCGGGACCGTCGGTGGCGCCGACGAGGTGGCGCCAGCGCGCGGTGCCCCCGGTGCGGTCGGCCGCCGCGCGGTGCAGCGCCCGCCGCCGGGCCGCGGGCGTGCCGGTGTACACGGCGTCGCGCAGCACGGGTGACGGGAACGCCAGGTGCTCGCCGGTCTCGTCGGCCTGCCGGACCGCCAGCCCGCCGTCGACGAGCGCCGCGGTGCAGGCCGGGGCGTCGGGGCCCGCCAGCGCCGTGAGGTCCGGGAGCGAGGCGGGCTCCCCGAGCACCGCCATCGCCTCGAGCACGCGGCGCGGCGCGGCGGGGAGGGCGTCGAGACGGGCGCGCAGCGCGGCGGTCAGCGTGCCCGGCGGGCGGGCCCGGCCGAGCCGGTAGCGGTCGGGGAGGTCCGACTCGGCGAGCACCGCGCGGACGTGCAGCGGGTTGCCCGCCGTCTCCTCGTGCAGGCGGCGCACCGTCCACGCCGTGCCGCGACGTCCCGCCGCCCGCGTGAGGTCGTCGACGTCGGCGACGGTGAGCCCGTCGAGGTGCAGGCGCACCGCGTCGTCGCCCCACCCGCCGGCCGCGCCCGCCAGGTCGAGCCAGCCGTCGGGGCGGTCCCGGCCGGTGAGCACGGCGAGCACGCGCAGCGGGGTGAGCCGGCGCAGGAGCAGCCGCAGTACGCCCAGCGACTCGGGGTCGGCCCGGTCGAGGTCGTCGACGACGAACAGCACCGGCCCGCGGCGGTCGAGGTCCTCCAGCGCCGCGAGCAGCGCGGTGCCGAGCAGGAGGGGGACGTCGGCGGCGCCCGACCCGCCCGCCGCCGCGAGACAGCGCTCCAGCACGGCCCCGGGCGGCGGTGCCCCGCCTGCAGGCGCCCGGGTGCGGACGAGGGTGAAGTCGGCGAGCCGGGCGGCCAGCCGGTCGACGACCTCGGTCTTGCCGACGCCGGGCGCACCGTCGAGCAGCACCACGGACGCGGCGCCGTCCCGCACCCGCGCGGCCAGGGCGTCGAGGCGCGCGAGCTCGTCACGGCGCCCGACCACCCCCGTTCCCCCCATCCCGCGATCGTCGCCTGTCCCGCGCGCCAGGACTAGGGGATCTGCCTGGGGTCCACGGTTCGGGGGCGCCGCACGCTGGATCTCGTCCCCGGGCGGCGGGAAACGGGCGGTGGGCGGACCCCGGGTCCGCGGGCGCCGGCGCGGCGCGCCCCCTCGGCGCCGCGTGCCGCCGTCCGGGAGACCCTGGCACCGGGAGGGTCCCCATGATCACGATCATCGATCCGGTCGCGACCGGCCGGGAGCTCTCCGCGTCGTTCGTCGAGCGCGGGGTCCTCCCGCTGCACCTCTACCAGCGCCGGTGTGCGCCCGCGTTCGACGCCGACACCCACCCGTACGCGCTGCTCGTCGACGACCCGCGCGAGGCGCTCGGCGACCTCGCGGCCCGCGGCGTCACCGCGGTCGTCGCCGGCAGCCGGGGGGCGGTCGACGCGGCCGACGCCCTGTGCCACGCGCTCGGCCTTCCTCACCACGACGCCGCGACCGCGCCCGCGCGCAGCGACGACGGCGCCCGGACCGAGGCGCTGCGCGCCGCCGGCCTGCCGGTCGCGGAGGGCCGGACCGAGGGGCCGCTGTTCGTCGTCACCACCGTGAGCGCGGGCGGGCGCCACGCGCTCTGTGACCTGCAGGCCGTGCGGGTCGACCGGGTCGGCCGGGTTCCCGGAGGCGTCGTCGAGCGGCACGCCGTGCTGATCCGCCGCGCGACGCCGGTGCACATCGCCGCCGTCGCGCACGTCAGCCACTGCCTGGACGCGCTCGGCGTGCGGGAGGGGCCCGCCCACACCTCGGTCCGGATGACCACCGAGGGCCCGCGCCTCGTGGGCTTCGCGCCGACGCTCTCGCCGGCGTCGCAGGACCCCTCGCTGCACCGCCCGGCGCTGGGCTACAGCCACGCCGACCTCGCCGCCGAGCGCTTCGCCGACCCGGCGGCGTTCGCGCTGCGGTTCACCGACCCCTACCGGCCCGACGCGTCGGTCGCGACCGTCCCGCTGCACGTCCCGACCACCGGGGTGGTCACCGACCGCCCCGGGCTCGCCGCGCTGCTGGCGCTGCCGGGCTTCCACCGGGCCGAGGGCCTGCTCGAGGTCGGCGACCCCGTGCACGGCAACGGCCCCGCCGGGACGGTGTATCTCCGCCATCCCGACGAGGCCGTCGTCCGTCGCTCACTGCGGCGGCTGCACCACCTCGAGGACCGGGGCGAGCTCTACGCCCTGGCCCCTACGCCCAGTCGAACGTGCGGGTGACCGCCTTCTTCCACTCCGCGTAGGTCTCGTCGCGGAGCTTCTCGTCCATGCTCGGCGACCAGACCTTGTCCTGGGCCCAGTTGTCGCGGATGTCCTGCTCGGAGTTCCAGAAGCCCACCGCGAGGCCCGCGGCGTAGGCGGCGCCGAGGGCGGTGGTCTCCGAGACGACCGGGCGGATGACGTCCACGCCGAGCAGGTCGGCCTGGAACTGCATGAGGACCTCGTTGCCGACCATGCCGCCGTCGACCTTGAGCGCGGTCAGCGGCACCCCCGAGTCGGCGTTCATCGCGTCGATGACCTCGCGGGTCTGGAACGCCGTGGCCTCCAGCACCGCGCGGGCGACGTGGCCCTTGTTGACGTACCGGGTGAGGCCGACGATCACGCCGCGGGCGTCGGAGCGCCAGTGCGGGGCGAACAGGCCCGAGAACGCCGGCACGATGTAGGCGCCGCCGTTGTCGTCGACCGACTTCGCGAGGGTCTCGACCTCCGGCGCCGACGAGATCATCCCGAGGTTGTCGCGCAGCCACTGCACCAGCGAGCCGGTGACCGCGATCGAGCCCTCGAGCGCGTACACCTGCGGCGCGTCGCCGATCTTGTAGCAGACCGTGGTGAGCAGGCCGTTCTTCGACTCGACCTTCTCCGTGCCCGTGTTGAGCAGCACGAAGTTGCCGGTGCCGTAGGTGTTCTTGGCCTCGCCGACCGACAGGCAGGCCTGGCCGAACGTCGCCGCCTGCTGGTCGCCGAGGATGCCGGCCACCGGGACGTCGGCGAACGTGCCGCGGGCCCGGATGGGGCCGTAGGTCTCCGACGACGACCGGATCTCCGGCAGCATCGCCATCGGGACGCCGATCTCCTCGCAGAGCTGCGGGTCCCACTCGAGGGTGTCGATGTTCATGAGCAGGGTGCGCGACGCGTTGGTCGGGTCGGTGACGTGCAGCCCGCCGTCGGCGCCGCCGGTGGCGTTCCAGAGCACCCAGGTGTCCATCGTCCCGAACGCGAGCTCGCCGCGCTCGGCCCGCTCGCGGGCGCCCTCGACGTTGTCGAGGATCCAGCGGGCCTTGGGACCGGCGAAGTACGTGGCCAGCGGCAGGCCGGTCTTCGCGCGGTAGCGCTCGGCACCGCCGCCGAGCGCGCCGAGCTCGTCGCAGATCGCCTGGGTCCGGGTGTCCTGCCAGACGATCGCGTTGTGGATCGGCTCGCCGGTCGCCTTGTCCCAGATGACCGTGGTCTCGCGCTGGTTGGTGATGCCGACCGCCGCGACCTGGTCGGCGTTGATGTCGGCGCGGGCCAGGGCGCCGCCGCAGACCTGGCGCGTGTTGCCCCAGATCTCCGCGGCGTTGTGCTCCACCCACCCCGCGCGCGGGAAGATCTGCTCGTGCTCGAGCTGGTCGACCGCGACCACGCGGCCCGAGTGATCGAAGATCATGCACCGGGTCGACGTCGTGCCCTGGTCGATCGCGGCGACGTACTGCGTCATGCCTGTGCTCCTGGCGATGTCGGGGGCTTCGGATGGGGTCGGTGTGGACGCCGGCTCAGCCCGTCTTGACGGGCGCGATCAGCGCGACGAGCGCCGCGAGCGTGGCCCCGATCAGCGGGGCGACGACCGGCACCCAGGAGTAGCCCCAGTCGGGACGGCCCTTGCCGCGGATCGGCAGGACGGCGTACGCGATGCGGGGCCCGAGGTCACGGGCCGGGTTGATGGCGTAGCCGGTCGACCCACCGAGGGCCTGGCCGATACCCATGACGACCGCCGCAGCACCTGCGTAGATCGCCGGGCTGCTGCCGTAGGGATTGACCAGCAGGAACAGCACCAGTGCGAACGTCGCGATGAGCTCGGTGACGAAGTTCCACGCCGGCTTCTTGATCGGCGGGTTGGTGGAGAAGATGTTCAGCGTGCCCGAGTTGTCCTCGTTGTGGTCGAACTGCAGCTTGTAGACGAGCCACGCGAGGACGGCGCCGACGAAGGCGCCCAGGAACTGCCCGATGAGGTAGAACGGCACCTGCGACCACGGCGTGCCGCCGTTGATCGCGCTGGCCAGGGTGACGGCGGGGTTGATCGCGCCGCCCGAGGCGTCCGCGATGCTCGCGCCGGCGAACACGCCGAAGCCCCAGCCAAAGGTGATCAGCACCCACGATGCGGTGTCCCCGTCGGCGTTGGTGCGTGTGAGCAGCACGTTCGCCACCACGCCACAGCCGAAGAGGAGCAGCACCATGGTGCCGAGGAACTCCGAGAGAATGATGCTTCCAGCGCCCACGAGGACTCCTGTCGACGGCGACCCGGCCCCTGCGACACGCTCGTCCGGTGCTCCCCCCGTTCGGGTCCTGGGCGGGCGTGATCGTGAACGCTAGTGGCGAGGTTCACCGTGTGTCCATCTTCCCCGCGGATCTCGGGGGTGACGGGGTGGGTCCGCGGGCACCCGGACACCAGGACGGAGCAAGCGGCTGCCCCGCGTGCTCGGTGTGAGGGCAGGACATACCGCGTTAGCGTGACCGTGAGCGCCCTCGGGACGCCGATCGCGGCACACCCGGCACGCTGGAGTGACGACGGACGAGACGAGAGGGGCGGGACGTGGGCGCAGCGCACGACGGGGGAGCGGCACAGGCCGAGGCGCTCGATGCGGCGGCCGAGCCGGCGCGACTGGGGCCGGCGTCGCGGGACGAGGCGTGGGACCGGCTCGCCTCCGAGAAGTTCGACGTCGTCGTGGTCGGCGGCGGGGTGGTCGGCACGGGAGCGGCGCTGGACGCGGCCACCCGGGGCCTGAAGGTCGCCCTCGTGGAGGCGCGCGACCTCGGCTCGGGGACGTCGAGCCGGTCGTCGAAGCTCTTCCACGGGGGGCTGCGCTACCTGGAGCAGCTCGACTTCGGGCTGGTCCGCGAGGCCCTCCGCGAGCGCGAGCTGAGCCTGACGCGGCTCGCGCCGCACCTGATCAAGCCGGTCAGCTTCCTCTACCCGCTGACCAAGCACTGGGAGCGCCCGTACGTCACCGCGGGCGTCACGCTCTACGACACGATGGGCGGCAAGAGCTCGCTGCCCCACCAGAAACAGCTGACGCGCTCGGGCGCGCTGCGGATGGCACCGGCGCTCAAGCGCAGCGCGCTGGTCGGCGCGATCCGCTACTACGACGCCCAGGCCGACGACGCCCGCCACACGATGATGGTCGGGCGCACCGCGGCCCAGTACGGCGCGGTGGTCCGCACGTCCACCCAGGTCGTGGACTTCCTGCACGAGGTCGACCGGGTCGCGGGCGTGCGCATCCGCGACGTCGAGTCCGGGCGCGAGACCGAGGTCCGCGCGTCGGTGGTGGTCAACTGCACGGGCGTGTGGACCGACCAGATGCAGCACGCCGCCGGGACGCGCGGACGCTTCCGGGTCAAGGCGTCGAAGGGCGTCCACTTCCTCGTGGCGCGCGACAAGATCCCGTCGGACACCGGCATGATCCTGCGCACCGAGAAGTCGGTCCTGTTCGTCATCCCGTGGCGCAACCACTGGATCGTCGGCACCACCGACACCGACTGGAACCTCGACCTGGCGCACCCCGCGGCCACGCGCAAGGACCTCGACTACCTGCTCGAGCACGTCAACTCGGTGCTGGTCACGCCGCTGACCCACGACGACATCGAGGGCGTCTACGCGGGGCTGCGCCCGCTGCTCGCCGGCGAGAGCGAGGAGACCTCGAAGCTCTCCCGCGAGCACGCCGTCTCGCGGGTCATGCCCGGCCTCGTCGCCATCGCGGGCGGCAAGTACACGACCTACCGGGTCATGGCCGCCGACGCGATCGACGCCGCGGCCGAGGACATCCCGACCCGCGTGGCGCCCTCGGTCACCGACCGGGTGCCGCTCATCGGGGCCGACGGCTACTTCGCGCTGGTCAACCAGTCCGAGCAGCTCGGCCAGCAGCACGGGCTGCACCCGCACCGCGTGCGCCACCTGCTCGACCGCTACGGCTCGCTGCTCCACGGTCTGCTCGCCATGACCGACGAGGACCCGTCGCTGCTCGAGCCGGTCCCGGCCTCGTCGGACTACCTGCGCGTCGAGATCGCCTACGCGGTGGCCTACGAGGGCGCCCTGCACCTCGACGACGTCCTCACCCGACGCACCCGCATCTCGATCGAGTACGCCCACCGCGGCGTCGACTCGGCCGAGGCCGTCGGCGCGCAGATGGGGGCGCTGCTGGGCTGGACCGACGAGCAGCGCGACCTCGAGGTTCGCTCCTACATCGAGCGGGTCCAGGCCGAGCGCGACTCGCAGTCGGTCGACACCGACATCGAGGCCGACAAGCTGCGCGTCGCCGCGCCCGACCCGCGCGCCCCGCGGCTCGCGGCGCTCGGCACCGGCTGAGGCTCGCCCCGCGGACGGGCGGGCAGGGACGCCGGACGCCCGGCACTGGTCGTGATCGGGGCCGGGCGGTGGACTCGGGGGCATGACGGGCATGACGACCCTGGTCCCCGCGGCGACACTGCTCGCCGGCGTGCTCTCGGCCCTGCTCGCGGGGCTCTACCTCGCGTTCTCGCTGGCGATCATGCCGTCGCTGGCGCGGCTGGCGGACCTGGTGCTCGTCGCGGTCATGCAGACGGTCAACCGGGTGATCGTGCGCCCGGGCTTCGTGGTGCTGTTCCTCGGCGCCCCGCTGGTCGCCGTCGCGGCGGCGGTGTCGGCGCTGGTCGCGGGCGCGCCGGCGGGGATCGCCGTGCTGGTCGGGGCGCTGCTGCAGATCGCGTCCCTGGTGATCACGGCCGTGGTGAACATCCCGCTGAACACCGCCCTCGACCGCGCCGACCCGGACGACGTCACCGACGTCGCCCGGGCCCGCGAGGCGTTCGAGCGTCCCTGGGTGCGTGCGCACGGCCTGCGCACCGTGGTCACCGTCCTCGGGGCCGTGGCCCTGCTGGCGGCGCCGCTGCTGTGACCGTGCCGATCAGGCGCCCGCGACCGGCGTCGACGGGGTGGCGCTGGTGTCGGTGTCGGCGGCCTCCACGGGGGTGGTGGCCGGCTTGGGCCGCACCATGAACGACACCGCGACGGCGATCAGGCCGATGACGCCGGCCGCCATGAACGCGAGCCGCAGGCCGGCCGCGTCGGGCGTGCCGGCGGCGTTCGCCGACCCGATGGCCGCGATGGTGACGAAGCCCGCCGTGCCGGCCGCGCCCGCGACCTGCTGCAGCGTCGTGAGGATCGCGCTGCCGTGGGAGTACAGGTGCTCCGGCAGCACCGCGAGGCCCTCGGTGAGCAGCGGCGTCATCATGAGGCCGAGCGAAGCCATCAGCAGGATGTGCACCGCGATGACCATCCACAGGGCCGCCCCGGCGCCCAGCGCGGCGAGCAGCCACATCGAGGTGGCCAGGCCGATCGCGCCCGGGATGACGAGCGGCCGGGCGCCGACGCGGTCGAACAACCGGCCCACCGGGCGCCCCATGAACCCGAGCACGAGGCCGCCGGGCAGCACCGCGAGTCCCGTCACCGCCGCGCTGACGCCCAGGACGGTCTGCATGTAGATCGGCAGCAGGATCGCCCCGGCGCCCAGCAGCGACATGAACAGCAGCGCCGAGAGCACGATCGCGACGACGAACGGCTTGTGACTGAAGGGTCGCAGGTCGAGCAGCGCGGACTCGGTGCGCTGGAGCCTCATCTGGCGCAGGACGAAGACCGTGAGCGCGACGGCACCGACGACGAGGGCGGCCCACGGCGGGACCAGGCCGCTGTCGCCGTGACCCAGCGTCGAGAGCCCGTAGACGATGCCGCCGAAGGCGACGAACGACAGGGCCACCGACAGCAGGTCGAGCGGCGTGCGGCGCGTCTCGCCCGAGAGCCGGAAGAGGACGAACCCGACGACGAGGGCGGCCACCGCCAGCGGCAGCACGCTCCAGAACATCCACCGCCAGTCGAGCGACGAGAGGATGAGCCCCCCGATCGTCGGGCCGATGGCGGGGGCCACGGCGATGACGATCGAGATCGTGCCCATGGTGGCGCCGCGCCGCTCGGCCGGGATCAGCCGCATGACCGAGGTCATGAGCAGCGGGATCATCACCGCGGTGCCCGACGCCTGGACGATGCGGCCCGCGAGCAGCAGCGGGAAGCCGGGCGAGAGCGCGCAGATGAGCGTGCCGAGGCTGAACAGCGTCATCGCCGCGAGGAACACCTGGCGCGGCGTGAAGCGGTTGAGGATGTAGCCCGTGGTCGGGATGACCACGCCCATGGTCAGCAGGAACCCGCTGGTCAGCCACTGCACCGTCGTCGCCGACACCCCGAGGTCGCCGGTGAGGTGCGGCAGGGCCACGCTGAGGATCGTCTCGTTGAGGATCATGACGAAGGCCGAGACGACCAGCGTCATGATGATCACCATGGGCCGCGCGGGCGCTCCCTGGCCGGTTCCGGACGGGCCGGTCATCGTTCCCCCTCGTGGCGGCGGCCGTGACGGTCACGGACCGGTCTCCAGAGCATCACACGCCCCCCTGACAGGCGAACGGGTTTCGCTCACGGGTGACCGGACACGCACCGGCCGACGAGCGGGCCAACGCCCGTTCCCCCGCGCGTGTTCCCGTCCGGGGCAGGGTTGCTCAGCGTTCGTGGCGGTGGGAGATGACCGCCACGCCGGCGATGACGATCGGCACCAGGATGAAGATCCACGGGAACCGGCCGCCGCTGACGGCGAAGAGCAGCGCGGCGACGGCCGGGGTCAGCAGCGAGATCAGCCCGGCGTGCCGGGCGATCGTCGCGCCGGTGGGGGCGACGAGCTCGGGCAGCTCGGGCGCGGCGGGCATGCCGACCGCCGGACGACGGGGCGCCGGGGCCTGCGGCGCGGGGTAGTCCGGGTGCGGCTCGGGGAGGTCGGTGAAGAGCGCCTCGAGCTCGGCCCGCGACGTCGCCCGCGACGCGGCGGAGCAGCGGTCGGCGTGCTCGCCGCGCTCCAGGCGCCCGGCGCGGCGGTGCACGTCGAGCGCCTCCATCGCGAGCTCCCGCTCGTGCGCCCCGACGTCGGCCATGACGTCAGTATGCGCGTGGGGGACGCGCCGCGGGGCGGAGCCGGATCCGGTGGATCAGCCCGCGTCGGGGATCTCGCAGATCACCGCGCCCTGGTTGACGCTCGCGCCCGCCTCGAGGGTCAGGCCCGTGACGACGCCGTCCTTGTGGGCGGTGACCGGGTTCTCCATCTTCATCGCCTCGACGACCACGACGAGGTCGCCCGCGGACACGGTGTCGCCCTCCGACACGGCGACCTTCACCACGGTGCCCTGCATCGGCGCGGTGATCGCGTCACCGGAGACCTTCGCCCCGCCCCCGGAGCGCTGGCGCTTCTTCTTCGGCGCCGCGGCCCGTCCGCCGCCACCGCCACCGAGGGCGAGGTCGCCGGGCAGCGTGACCTCGAGGCGCTTGCCCCCGACCTCGACGACGACGGTCTGGCGCGGCGCGGCCTCCTCGTCCTCCTCGGCGGGCGCGGCCTCGAAGGGCGCGATCTGGTTGTCGAACTCGGTCTCGATCCAGCGCGTGTGCACGGTGAACGACTCGGCGCCGTCGGGGGCGACGAACGCGGGGTCGCGCAGCACGGCCTGGTGGAACGGGATGACGGTGGGGAGGCCCTCGACGACCAGCTCGTCCAGCGCACGCTTCGAGCGCGCGATGGCCTGCTCGCGGTCCTCGCCGGTGACGATGAGCTTGCCGACCATCGAGTCGAACTGCCCGCCGATGACCGTCCCGGTCTCGACGCCGGAGTCGACGCGCACGCCCGGCCCGTCGGGGGCGACGAAGCGGGTGACGGTGCCGGGCGCGGGCAGGAAGCCGCGGCCCGCGTCCTCGCCGTTGATGCGGTACTCGATCGCGTGGCCGCGCGGCTCGGGGTCGGCGCTGAACCGCAGGTGCTGGCCCGCGGCGATGCGGAACTGCTCGAGCACGAGGTCGATCCCGCTGGTCTCCTCGGAGACCGGGTGCTCGACCTGCAGACGGGTGTTGACCTCGAGGAACGAGATCGTGCCGTCCTCGCCGACCAGGAACTCGACGGTGCCGGCGCCGGAGTAGCCGGCCTCGACACAGATGTCGCGGGCCGAGGTGTGGATGCGCTTGCGCTGCTCGTCGGTGAGGAACGGCGCGGGCGCCTCCTCGACCAGCTTCTGGTGACGGCGCTGCAGCGAGCAGTCGCGGGTGCCGACGACGATGCAGTTGCCGTGCTGGTCGGCCAGGACCTGGGCCTCGACGTGGCGGGGACGGTCGAGGTAGCGCTCCACGAACGACTCGCCGCGCCCGAACGCCGACACCGCCTCGCGCACCGCGGCGTCGAACATCTCGGCGATCTCGTCGCGCTCGCGGGCGACGCGCATGCCGCGCCCGCCGCCGCCGAACGCGGCCTTGATGGCGACCGGCAGCCCGTGCTCGTCGGCGAAGGCGATGACCTCGTCGGCGTCGGCGACCGGGTCCTTCGTGCCCGGCACCAGCGGCGCCCCCGAGCGCTCGGCGATCTTGCGGGCGGTGACCTTGTCGCCGAGGTCGCGGATCGCCTGCGGGCCCGGCCCGATCCAGATCAGCCCGGCGTCGATGACGGCCTGGGCGAAGTCGGCGTTCTCCGAGAGGAACCCGTAGCCCGGGTGCACGGCGTTGGCGCCGGAGTCGCGCGCGGCCCGGAGCAGCTTCTCGATGTCCAGGTAGGACTCGGCGGCGGTCTCCCCGCCCAGCGCGAAGGCCTGGTCGGCGAGGCGTACGTGCGGGGCGTCGCGGTCGGGGTCGGCGTAGACCGCGACGCTCGTGAGGCCGGCGTCGGCGCAGGCGCGCACCACGCGCACCGCGATCTCGCCGCGGTTCGCCACCAGGACGGTGTGCAGCGGGTCGAACCCCGTCGGGGCGGACGCGGCCATCGGTTGACCTCCTGGGGGCGACGCTGAACCGGGGGCGGTCGGGGCAGTGTAGGGGCGGCCGGACGGGTGCCCGGTCGGGTCACTCTCTCGTACTCGACGCCGGGACGGCGTGGGCGCGGGCGTGGTCATGACCACACACGGGTCCGAGGGTCCCACGCACCGTGACCGCTCGCCCGGCTGCGGATCACACCAGGTGCGCGGCTACGGTCGGCGACCGATGCAGCCTTGGTGGTGGCGGTCGGTGGCCGCGTGCGCGTCCGTGCTGGTCCTCGCGGGCCTCGTCGCGGTGATCGCCGGCGCGGTCGGGGCCGACCGTGCGGTCGACCGTGCCGCCGCCGTGCGGACGTCCGGTGACGACGACGTCGTGGCGGCGCCCGCGGGGCGCCCCTCGCCGGCGGCGGCCACGCCGTCGGGAGCGCCGGGCCCCGGCGAGCCCGGCCCGGACCGGGTGCCCGACGCCGCGACCGCCACGACGCTGGCCGTGCTGCCGGGCTGGCGGGTCGTGCCCAGCCAGGACGTCGTCGAGATCCCCGCGGGCCGCTTCGAGGACGCCACGATCCTGCGACGCGGGGCGACCGCGGTCGTGCTGGTCGGGGTCGCCGACCCGTCCCGTGTGCCGCCCCGGGCGGACCCGGCCGCGCCCGACCCCCGCGGGGCGGCGGCGCTCGACGCGGAGGCGCGGCGCCTGGCCGACGCCTACGCCGACCAGCTCGCCCCCGGCGCGCGGACCGCGGCGCTCACCGACGACGCGGAGGCCATCGCGGAGCTGCCCACCCGGACCTCGGTGCGCCGGGTCGAGGGCGGCGCGCTCGACGGGGCGCTGGTGCGCGTGAGCACGATCGCGGCGCCCGGCCGCACGCTGGCCGTGCTCGCCGTCGCGCGGCCGTCGCCGACCGTCGGCGCCGACGGGTCGGCCGCGGACGCGGTGGTCCGCTCGCTGCGCCTCGATCCGGCCTGAGCCGGCCTCAGCCCGCCCAGAGGGCGTCGACCCCCACGCCGATCTCGCCGAGCAGGCGGCGGGTCAGCGGCAGGCTCAGGCCGACGACGTTCGAGGGGTCGCCCTCGATGCCCTCGACGAACCAGCCGCCGCGGCCGTCGAGGGTGAACGCTCCAGCGACGGCCAGCGGCTCGCCGCTCGCGAGGTAGGCCTCGAGCTCCCCGGTCGTGGGGTGGGCGAACGCGACCGCCGTCCTGGCGTGCCCGGCGACCTCGCGGCCCACGGCGCCGCCGACGATCTCGACGAGCGCGTGGCCCGTGAACAGCTCCACGGTGCGCCCGGCCATCTGGTCCCAGCGCCCGCGCGCGGCGTCAACGGAGCCGGGCTTGCCGACCATGTCGCCGTCGAGGTGCAGCATCGAGTCGGCGCCGACGACGACGCCGTCGGGAACCGCCGCGGCGACCCGGGCGGCCACGGTGCGGGCCTTGGCCAGCGCGAGGGCCGAGACGCGGTCGATCGGGGAGGCCTCCTCGCCCAGCTCGGCGAGCAGGGCGTCCTCGTCGACGTCGGACACCTCCACGAGGGGTTCGACCCCGGCGGCCCGCAGGACGGCCAGGCGGGCGGGGGACGCGGAAGCGAGCACCAGACGCACGGAGCGGCACCCTACGTCGGCGGCTCCCGGCCCGCGTCGCCGCCGGTCCGCCGGGCGACCCCCGCGAGGATCGAGAGGTGGGTCGGGCGCTTGAACCCGCGCCAGCGGCTGACGTCGACGACGCCCGGCTCGGCGAGCTCGAAGCCCGCGAACAGGGCGGTGATCTCCCCGCGGGACCGCAGGTGGCCGCCCCGCGGGGTGCGGGCGTAGGCCTCGTGGATCTCGGTGAGCTCGGCGTCCGTGAGGCCCTCGGAGCTGCCGGCCGAGAGCACCAGGTAGGAGCCCGGGACCATCCGCCGCGCGAAGTGGTCGAGGATGCGCCGGGGCTCGTCACCGGGGGAGAAGTGCAGGACGGCCACGAGCGCCTCGGCGGCCTCGCGGTCGGCGGCGAAGTCGTCCCGCCCGCCGAGGTAGTGGTCGTACATCCGGGCGGGCGAGGGCGCGTCGCTGGCGAACCCCTCGGTCACCGCCGGCCCCCGAGCACGGAGCCACGCTGGCGGCGACGGGTGCGGGCGCCGGCGCCGGACGCGCGGGCTCCTCAGAAGGGCGGGTCGTCGCCCTCCGGATCGTCGGCGGGTCGGGGAGGCGGCCTGGTGGGCGGGTCGGCGGGGTAGGGGTCGGCGGTCCAGAGGGGGTCTCGGAGGCGTGCTCGGTGGGGGTGGTGGTCGAGTGGTGGCGGAGGGGTGCGGGTTCGGGGTGACCGGGTGGCGGGGGCGGTCGTAGGTGTGGCCGGTGGGGCTGGTCCAGGTGAAGCGGCCGGGGGTGGGTTGGTCGAGGCGCCAGCCGGCGTCGTGCTTGAGGCGGTGGTCGTGTCGGCACACCACCCCGAGGTTGTGCTCGACAGTGGTCCCGCCGTGGGTGACTGCGCGGGTGTGGTCGATGTCGGTGGCCAGCGAGGAAGCCCGGCACGGCGGGAAGGTGCAGGTGCGGTCGCGCATCCGGGTCCAGCGGGCCAGCGCCGCGGACGGGAACCGGCGCCGCGCGTGCTGGGGTGTCGCCGGCGGGCCGGTCCAGGCCTGCTGTTGGTCGCGCAGGTCGGTGAGGACCTCGGCCCAGGTGCCGGGCTCGCGGACGCGGTCGAGCTCGGTCGCAGGGTGGAGCTCGGACCGGGCGCGCCGCCGTCGGCTGCTGCGGGGTGGTGCGGTAGCCGTGGGGTGGGTGTCGGGTGATCAGCGCGGCGAGCAGGTGCCCGTGGTCGTCGGTGACCGCGACCCGCCACTCGGCGTGGCAGAGCTGGCGGGCGAACTGGCGGGCGAAGGGTGCGTGCACGATTCCGTAGCCGGGCATGGTGCCGGGTTTCTCGTCGAGGCCCAGCAGCGTGAGCAGCCCGACCCGCAGCTCGATCCGCCCCGCCCGCGACCCACCGCCCGCGGCACCACCACTGGACGGTGCCGGCCCGCCCGGTGCGGGTCCGTCGGGGGCCGGCCTCTCGGGTGCGGGGTGGTCGGGGGTGCGTTCGGTGCTGGTGCCGCCGCCGGGTGCGGGGCCGTGGGCGCCGACGTGGCGTGGTGTGGTGCGCCCGCGGGGATCGTCGGGGTCGGCGTGCGCGACCACGTGCGCGATGAGGGCGTCGTCGTCCCAGCCCTGGGGTCGGGGGCTGAGCAGGGCGAGGTAGACATCGGCGCGGATGGTGTCGAGCAGCCCCGGGTGCCCTGCCGCCTTGGCCCGGAACACCAGGGCCTCCACGTGCGCGACCGACAACGCCCCGGCATCGAGCGGGAGATCGAGCCCCGAGAGGTTCAGGGTGCCCGCCGCGGTGCGCCGCGCCCGTACCCGGCGCTGGCGGCGGGCGCGGTCGTAGCGCCGGGCGGCCCAGGCGGGGTCGAGGGCGGCAGCGAGCTGCGCGATGCGCTCGACCAGCCCGGACAGCGTCGACCGCGCCGCCTCGGGCAGCACCGCGCGCACGACCCGGCGGGCGTGCTCGGCGGACAGCGCCGCGGTCCAGGTGACACAGATCCGGACCCGGTCGGTGTCGATGCGCCCGGCGTCCCACGCGGCCCACAGCTCGGGGATCGCCACGATCGCGGTGTCGGCCTGCCCGAGCAGCCTCGCCACCCGGGTGCGGGACTCGGCCAGCACCGCGCGCAGCTCGTCGGCCCCGAACTCGCCGTAGCCCTCCCGGCGCCCGCCGGGGCCGTCGGGGTCGGCCCGCGCGGCCTCCCGCGCGGCGAGCGCGAAGCGGGCCTCGTGATGGGAGAGCTGGCGGCGCCACGCCGCGGCCAGCACCACCGCGTCGTGCGGGGACACCGCCCGCGGATCGACCCGTTCCAACAGCGCGCCCAGCGCCGCACCGGGCGGGGTCGTGGCGACCCCCTCCGGCAACGACGCGAACACCTGTTCGAACACGCGCCGAGGCTAGCGCCGACCCCCGACAACCACGGGCCGATCCGGGATCGAGGTGACCGAGATGCCGGGCGTACTCCTGCACGTGTGCACCAGGATGCGCATCGGAGGCTCGGCCCGACCGAGGGCACGGTGGACCGGGCGGAGGGGACGTCCGTCCCTCACGACGGAGTGACGCCCGTGGCCATCATGCGCCCAGGGTTCCGGGAAGGCGGAGGGCGGAGCCACGTCGAGGGAGTCGCTGTGATGGCCCATGATCCCCAGGCGGCGTCGCCGCTGCTCGAGGCGGTTCTCAACCTCGCGCATTTTCACCAGGAGCACGAACGTTTCTACTCCTCGGCGCCTCTGGAGACCGCCGTGCGACTGCAGCGCCACGCGCGCACCCTGCAGGCGCTCGCCGACCGCTGGAGCACGGTCGTTCCGTCCGTCCGGACCGCCAGGAATCCCTACGAGGGCGCCGAGGACCTCAACAGCGAGGCAGCGATCGCCCTCGACGGGGCGTTGTTCATGGAAGGTGAGGGCCGGCCTGCGGAGATCACGGCGATGATCGGCGAGTTGCGTGCGGACGCCGAGGGCTTCGCGGGTGGTGGCGAGTGGCTCGCCGACGCCATGCAGAGCAGCTGGAAGGTCGCCGCTTCGCTGATCGAGATCGACGATCTCGCCGACGTGATGGGCGAGCGGCACCGCATCATCACCAACGACTGGCTGGCCGCGAACATGCAGACGCTCATCGCGCAGATGCTCGTCCGCGCGGCCGAGATGCTCGATCACGTCGACTTCACTCCGGGTGCCCTGCGTGCCGACATGGCGGGCGGTCGTGTCAGCCCTCGGCGCCTGCACTCGGCCGCCGAGGTGATCTCTCGGGCGGCAGACCTCTGCGGCGAGTCATCGCGCTTGGTGCACGACAACCAACGCCGCTGGCGCGTCTTCCGGGAGCGGGCTGATCAGGTCGTCCAGCGGCACACCGACTGAATCCCCCGGTACGCCTGGCGACCACCCGCTGTGAAGAGAATTGACCGCAGCTGACCTATGCGACCTTGTCGAGGGTGACTC
>NZ_JAQZAL010000052.1 GCF_028737205.1 Actinomycetospora lutea
CAACCGCCCCCGGAGCAACCGCCCCCGGAGCAACCGCCCCCGGAGCAACCGCCCCCGGAGCAACCGCCCCTGGGGCGCTGCCTGGCGCGATCGGCCCGCCCGCCAGCGGCCCGCCGGCCGGTGGTGTGCCCGGCGCACCACCGGGCACACCACTGGGCACACCAGCGCCCTCGGGGACGGGTCCGGGGCCGGGCGGCAGGGCACCCGGGTTGCCGGCACCGGGCGGTATTGCACCGGGCTGAACGGTTTCTGGCGGCGGGCCGGGTACCGGGCCGGTCGAGGAGGTCAAGCCCGGCGTCGTGCCGGGCGAGCTGGACGGTGTCGCGCTGGGGGGCACCGGCCCCCCGCCGCCGCTGAGCGCAATCAAGACCGCGACGGCGGCGACCCCGGCGGCGACGGCGAGAACGATGCCCGCGGTCCGCAGGCGCGAAGCGTCGGGTTTCCCGGGTCCTGTCATTCTCCTGCTCCCCCTGACGACGGGGGCTCGGCCCCGCGTTCACTCGATCGTGTGTCGAGGCTGGGGCATGAGAGCACTACTGGGACTGCCGATCGAGGCGACGCGCCGCACGGGCATGCTGTCGGGTCTGGAGCAGACGTATGGGCGCTCGCGGACTGATAGAGCGCCCCCACCCCAGCACCCAGTGAGGGTGCAGGGGTGGCCGCACTCGATGGGCCAGTTGGAGACTGTCTTCGACGCCGGGCTGGACGGTCGCGCTCCCCGTTTGCGCAGGCGTGGAGTGCGGCACGGCTCCTCGATGGAGAGGACGGTCCCATGGCGAGGGTGTTCGTCAGCCATGCGAGCGCTGACCAGGGGCTATCCGAGCGGTTGCGTCAGTGGCTGGTCGACGCAGGTCATAACGTCTTTCTTGACCAGGACCCGCAGGATGGCATCACGCCGGGGGAGAAATGGGAGGAGCGCCTGTATGCGAGCTTGAGATGGGCGGACGCGGTGGTCTGTGTGGTGACCGAGGCCTACTGCCGGTCTGCCTGGTGCACAGCGGAGGTGGTGATCGCCCGTTCGCAGGGAGCGCGGCTGCTTCCGATGCTCGCCGAGCCGGGGGTGAGACATGAGTTGCTGCAGTCGCTGCAGAACGTCGATCTGACCAAGGATCGGGCCGCCGCCCGGAACCGGCTCGATGGGAAACTGCGGGAGATCGATGCCGCCGGCGGACTGGGCTGGCCCGACGACGTCTCGCCATACCCCGGCCTCGACGCGTTCGACGTCAACCGGCACCGGGCCTTTTTCGGCAGGGAGGAGGACGTCCGCCACCTCAGGTCCGTCCTGCGCACTCCGGCCATGCAGTACAAAGGTCAGGTTCTTGTGGTGGTGGGACCGTCTGGCTGCGGCAAGTCGTCCCTGGTCCGGGCGGGTCTGGTACCCGCCGTCGCTGGCGAGGCGGACGCCTGGACGTTGACCCCGTGCCGCCCGGGCCGCGATCCGGTGGGCGCGGTCGTGCGAGAGCTCCAGGCGGGCGCTCGCGCGCTCGGACGGCCGGAGCTCTCGATAAGCGATCTGCGCAGGCTGGTGGACGTCGGGGGGCTCGCAGACGCTATCGACGACCTGCTGTTGGCTGTACCGGGAGGCCGCCGCACCCGCCTACTGCTGGTCGTCGATCAGTTCGAGGAGCTGCTGACCCAGGCCGACGCGGCGGCCCGCACTGACTTCGCTCGCCTGGTGTCGCCAGCGCTGGGCCGGCCACTTCAGCTGGTCGCCACGCTGCGCCCAGAATTCCTCAATGGGCTGCTGGCAAGTACCGAGCTCGCCGAGCTACCGAAGCAGGTTCTCGCCATCGAGCCTTTGCGTCGGGACGATCTGGCGTCGGTCATCGAGAAGCCCGCGCAGCTTGCAGGGCTCCAGCTCGACGACGGGTTGGTCGCTCGACTTGCGGCCGACACCGATAGCGGTGATGCCCTTCCCCTTCTCGCTTACACTCTCGCGCAGCTCACCGAAGGCGCAGCCCGCAACGGGACCTATCGGCACGCCCGCCTGACCCACACCCAGTACAACCAGCTTGGCGGTGTGCGCGGAGCGCTCGCGCGACAGGCCGATCAAGCTCTGGAGGCCGCCAAGGACGCGGGCGGAAGAGACCGCGCCGCGGTAATCAAAGAACTACTGCGGCTTGTGGTGATTGACGAGCATGGGCGCCCAATCCGGTGGCGCGTACCTTGGGACGAGCTGTCCGCCCCAACGACCGTGGAGCTCGAGGCGTTCGTCGACCGACGCCTCATCACTACAGACACAGATCCCGCCACGGGAGCCGCGGTGGTAGAGGTTGCGCACGAGGCGTTTCTGACTGCGTGGCCACCACTGACCCAGGCCATCGACCGCGAGTCCACAGCTCTGCGGGCCCGACGGATGGTCGAACAAGCCGCGGGCGCTTGGGCCGCACGTGGACGCGGAACCATCGGACTCTGGGAAGGCGCACAGCTCGCCGGGGCCGTGGCAGACCTCGGTGCGCGCGCACGCCGAGCACGACTCGGCCCGCGTGCCACCCCCGCCATCGATCGAATTGCGCTGAGTTCCAGCGCACGAGAGTTCCTGTTATCAAGCGTGAACCACGACCGTCGCCGTCGCCGTCGCCAGCGCCGCGGCACGGCGGTTCTGGCGATCCTGCTGCTCGTCGCGGTGTTGGCGGGCGTGGCCGCCCTCCTCCAGGCGCGGGCGGGCACCTCCGCGCAACGGGACGCTGTCGCCCAGCGACTGCTCACCCAGGCCGACGCCGCCCGTGCGACCGACACCCGCACCGCCCTGCGCCTCGGCCTCGCCGCCGCCCAGATCGCACCCGACCCCGCGGCGGACGCCAACCTCGTCGACACCCTGAGCCACACCCGCTACGCCCGCACCCTCCCCCACACCAGCGAGGTCACCACCACCGCGTACTCACCCGACGGATCGACGATGGTCACCGGCGGAATGGACGGCAGCGCGACCATCTGGGACCTCACCGACCCGAGTCGCCCCACTCAGATCGGAGCCATGCCGGTGCAGCGGGGCTACGTCTACGACATCACGTTCTCCCCCGACGGCCGCACGCTGGCCACCACCGGGTCTGATACCACCATCGGCCTCTGGGACATCACCGACCGGGCCGCGCCTCGCCCGCTCGGCACGCCGTTGACCGGTCACAGCGCCGAGGCCCACGCGGTCGCGTTCTCCCCGGACGGACACACCCTGGCGTCGGTCGGCTTCGACGGCCGCCTCATCCTGCGGGACGTCACCGACCCCCGCCGCTCCGCGACGACAGCTGAGGCCGCGACCGGGCACGCCGGCCAGGTCTACGACGTCGCCTACGCTCCGGACGGACGCACCCTGGCCACCGCGGGCGCGGACCACACCGTGCGATTGTGGAACGTGACCGACCGGTCGCACCCGTCCCCGCTCGGCGCGCCGCTGGCCGGGGCCAACGACGCGGTGTGGTCCACGGCGTTCGCGCCTGCCGGCGCCACCGTGTCGGCGGTCGACCAGTCCGGCGAGCTGGTCACCTGGTCCACGGACGGCTCCGGGCGCCTCGTCGGCGCGCCGGTCCGCGTGCACGCCGGGGCGGCCTACCAACTCGCGTTCTCCCCCGACGGCACGATGCTCGCCACCGCCGGCGCCGACCACGAAGTCGGGCTCTTCACCGCCACCGACCTGACCCGACCGATGCGCATCGGTGAGCCACTGCGCGCCCACGCCGACCAGGTGTACACGGTCGCCTTCGCCCCCCACGGTCGCTGGCTCACCTCGGCCGGGCCCGACCGCACCGCCGTGCTTTGGGACCTCG
Organism: Actinomycetospora lutea; assembly: GCF_028737205.1. Classification (GTDB taxonomy): domain Bacteria; phylum Actinomycetota; class Actinomycetes; order Mycobacteriales; family Pseudonocardiaceae; genus Actinomycetospora; species Actinomycetospora lutea. The sequence continues at coordinate 3,765 of NZ_JAQZAL010000052.1, forward strand.
CCGGACCACCGCATCCCGTACTCCTGAGCACGCTGACCTCCGGCGGTGCAGGCGCCGGCCAAGCGGTCGCGGTCACGCCCTCGGGCCGGCTGCTCGCCACCGGCGGGCAGGAGCCCGCCGTCCGACTCTGGGACCTCGCCGACGTGGCCCACCCCCGCCCCTCCGGGCCCCCGATCCCGATGCCGGCCGACGTCGGCAGCCTCGCCATCTCGCCCAATGGCCAGCTCCTCGCGGCGGGCACGAACGACGGGTCGGTGGCGCTGGTGGTGTTGGAGGGGTCCGGCATGCCCCGGATCGTCGGTACCGTGCCCGCGGTCGGTGGCGCCGTCAACGGCGTGGCGTTCGCCCCGGACGGGGCCCGGCTGGCCGTCGCCCGCGAGGACCGCAGCGTCTCGTTGTGGAACATCACCGACCCGGCGCGCCCGGCGTCCGACGGCGGCCCGGTCTTGGTGCATACCGGCCCGGTGTACTCCGCCGCGTTCTCCCCGGACGGGCGCACCCTGGTCACCGCCGGCGCGGAGGGCGCGGTGCTGGACTGGGACGTCTCCGGCCCGGGTGAGCCCCGGCCGATCCCGCCGGGGCTCGCCGCCGGCGGCCCCCCGGTGTTCGCCGTCGCCTTCGCCCCGGACGGCACCCTGGCCAGCGGCGGGTGGGACGGCTCGGTCCTGCTGTGGGATCGATCAACGCCCGGTGCTCCTCGCCGGACACCGGCACCATCCACCGACGGCGGAGCCATCTACACCGTCGGGTTCGCCGGCGCGAATGCGATCTTGGCTGCGGCCGGGTCGTCGGGCTCCGTCACGCTGTGGGACGTGTCGGTTCCTGCGGGGCCGCGAGCTCTGGGGCCGACGATCCCGACCGCCGGGTCACCGATCACAGCGCTCGGGCTTCCGCACGATCAACCCTGGCTCGCGGCCGCCGGTGCGGACGGGATGGTGAGGCTCTGGGACATCTCCGCGCTCGACGACCTCCGCGCCCACCCCACAGCAGAAGCCTGTGCAGTCGTCGGGCGAGGCCTCGATCCGAACGAGTGGGCGGCAGCCGCGCCGGACCTAGCATTCGAAGACACCTGTCCCCCGGGCGTGCGCCCAGCAATTCGCTGACCGATCAGCGAGCGGCTGACGACGTCAGCTAGATCTCAGGTTCTCGTGACGCGCAGCGCGCGGTCGACCCCGCGGGCGGTCATCGCCCCGGAGCGCAGCTGGCGCTCGAGGACCTCGGCGGCCGTGCGGGGCAGGTGGCCGCGGCGGCGCAGCTCGGGGCCGGGCACCTCGGCGTTGGTGCGCCACCCGGCGTCGCGCCAGCGTTCGCGGGCGGCCGCCCGGGCGGCGAGTACCCGGGCCCGGACCGACGCGGTGTCCTCCGGGACCTCCTCGAGCGGCACCGACGAGGCGCCGTCCCACGACAGCGCCTCGACCGAGCTCAGGGTGACCTGGAGATCCACGCGGTCGAGCATCGGCCCGGACAGGCGGTGGGTGTACCGGCGTTTCTCCTGGCCCGAGCAGGTGCAGTCGGTGGGCCGGGGCGGCGCGCACGGGCACGGGTTCGCGGCCATCACCAGCTGGAACCGCGCCGGGTAGCGCACCACCCCGTCGGTGCGGGCCAGCCGGACCTCGCCGTCCTCGAGGGGCGTGCGCAGCATCTCCAGCACGTGGGGACCGAACTCGTAGATCTCGTCGAGAAAGAGCACACCGCGGTGCCGTAGCAACGCCGCTCTTGAAGGTTAGCCTCCAACTCGTATCGAACTCGCCATACTGCGGCGCTGCCACCGTGGGGCAAACACACGAACGCCCTTGCTGTGGCCGGGTGGGGAGCGCTGACCTGCATGATAAGGATGCCGCGAGCACCGTGGTTCGCCGTCCGGAATACCGGCCTGCATGGTGGGCCAGCACTGGCACGTCTGACCGGTCGTGTCGGTGAACTTCTGAGGCAGCCCGAAGAACGCGGGCACGGCTAGGCCGCATGTACAACCACGACCATTAAGGTGGTGTCGGAGTCGGTGTTAGTTGGACCGGAAGCCATTTGGGCTCCGTTTACAGGAAGGCTCTCGTATGAATTAACACCCCAAGGTTGCTGTTAGACCCCGTAGTGCTTGCATGAGCGCGGGCAGCTTGCTTTCCTAAGCGAGGGGGCAGTATAGTACTATAACCCTAGAGGTGCGTACACCACGCGTCGCCTGCCGAGCGTGCGTTCCGGCAACATCCGAGTGAGGAAGTCACGATGGACATCCTGATTACAGTTCTGGGTGACGAAGCGGGCAGCGAGGCGTCTTCGTTAGCCGAGTGGCTTCGGGCAGACGAGGATGTGCCGAAATCTGCGATTAGTCTCGCCCGTACACCCACGGCGAAGGGTGAAATGGGACCCGTCACAGACATCGTTCAACTCTTGCTAGATCCAACAACAACGAGTGCCACACTAACTGCCGTTGCCGCCTGGCTGACGGCCCGTAGGCAAACCACAACGATCCACATCAAGAGCGGCGATCGGGAAGTGGAGGTGGAGAGCGCAAGTATCAAGGACCCCGCACAAGCGGCGAAGAGTTTGATGGAAGAGATCGAGGGTTGATCGGGCGGCAGGCATATGAGCCTCCCGGACTTCGAGAATTCGTGCGCAGTTTTAGCTGGGACTTCCACTTATGCAGATCAGACGTTAGACGACCTGGTTCAAGTTAAGAAGAATGTCCTCGACTTTGCAGCGCTCCTTACAGATCAGAACCGATCGGGTTTTACAGAGGAAAATTGTACCTCTATCGTCGACCCGGAGACGCCAGATGCGGTCCTCGCAGCGCTAGATCAGGCGAGCCAACGGGCCAAAGACCTCTTGCTCTTTTATTTTTCCGGACACGGTGTCTTGCTCGGCCAACGATCGGATGAGCTTAATCTCGCTCTGACTAGGAGCGATTTGTCCAAATTCTGGACGTGCCTACCTTACAACAATGTAGCCAGACTTGTATTGGGAAGTTCCGCACGCACTAAGGTCGTTCTCCTCGACTGCTGTTACAGCGGGAGGGCGTTGGGCTTTATGGGTGCAAGCGACAGCGCGACTGCGGCGACCGAACAAATTGAGATCGCGGGCACGTACGTGATGACCGCGACGAGTAAGACTAAGCGAGCACTTGCGCCAGAGGGTCACGAATATACAGCATTCACAGGTGAGTTGCTGTCCGTGTTCAGGTCGGGACTACAGATTGATGATCAGACGTTGCCTTTGGAGAAGGCGTTCTATGAAGTTTCGCGCAGGATGCGGGAGTCCCAGCTCCCCACTCCCCAACAGCGAAATGAAAACAGCGCAGGCAAGCTGGCACTTGTCTGGAATAGTCGCAAGCTCTTCCGCCGAACATCATCCAGTGCCCCCACCGATGCGACCGTTCGGATCGTCGGGCACGAACCAAAGCTATGGGACATCCAATTAGACTGTTCGATTGGCCAAGCTCATGACCCGCTGCAACTCGATGAAGAGCTTCTCGACTCGTTTATCGCCGCGGCGTCTGCTAGCGCCCACGTTCGCGACCATCCCAGTCCATTACTCAGTTATCTCAGCAGAGCTGCACTTGGTGGCGGAGTAGGAGAGCTCCTTCGCGAGTTCAGCTCGCTCGCACGATCAGATGAGAGGAGATCATCACCGCGACTCCTTCTGCAGGTCGACGATGAGCGGTTGCGCCCCCTCCCGTGGGAAGACTGCTCCATTACCCGCGGGCGGCCCCTCGGTTTGGAGTTCGCCTGCATGCGCTCTTATTCTGAAGGCGACCTAGCGGAACGCCGTGTATTTGAGCGTAAGGGTCCACCAAGGGTATTGCTGATCGACGCATCGATCCCTCCAGGTGCGTCGAGCGCTGGCTACGAGCAACGTGACGAGAGGCGAGTCCTTCTCCGCCGGATGGGTTATACGTTAGCGGACTGGTCGGTATGTTCGGTTGTGGATGGCGGTGAAGACGGCCTTGATATCGACTCCGCTCTAGGCAGGATGGAAGGTCTTGAGCCACACATTGTCATCCTACTCGGCGTACCGATCCCAGTCCATCGGTGGGAAGTCTCCGGGCTGCCCTACGACGACCTCGAGGATGCCTTTTACGATTCTTGGGTACCTGAGCTCATGGAGCAGATGGAATCCACAAAGCCACTCTTTGTAATCATGCAAGAGTGTCAGACTGAGAGTCGCAGATTCGCTACGCGATCTGCTCGACGGCTACGTCCTCATGAACGTGGTTACGCCGACCTCGGCGAGGCGCTGAACATCCGCGGGGTTGCATATGCGCTTAGGTTAAGTGAGCTCTATCAGAACTCTGAGAGCTACGTAGATCTTCTGAGTCAACTAACCGCTGGGGCGCCCATCGAGAGTGCTACAAACCTTATGTATCGGAAGCAGTACCATAGGATTCGTCTCCTAAGAAACCACCCCTGGGCCGCACCCGTGTTATCGACTGCGGTCGACTCGAATGGGCAACTGTTTGAGCGCCCCCGCCGTCTTCTCCCGTATTACCCTGCCACCGCGCCACCGCGCCCGGAAGGCGGCGAGGGCGACGAACACGGGTCCAAGTCGAGGTGACCCAAGGTTTGTAGCTGGACTCTGGGGTGCAGCCGCGCTGCTCCCCGGCTTCGGTGGTCGTCACCGGCGTCGCTCTTGATCGACAGCCGACTGCGCATCGTGACCAGTGCACGCCGCGCACGTCGAGCCACGCGGAGGCCGCGCTCTGCCCATCACGCCCGGCGAGGTCGAGCAGATCGGCCAGCCTGTTCAGGGTACATAGAGCAACACTGCGGTGCCGTAGCAAGGCCGCTCTTGATGCTAAGCCCCCAACTCAACCCCAGCTTGCGAGTCTCCTACTCGAGCAATGGGTGGTCCGCCTTCTGTAGCTCGGTCATCAAGTCATTGATCTTGCAAACGAGACTGCTTCCCACCTTATAGATCTCATTGGGGTCCGCCGGGGTTCCATGCAGCTCGTCCCAGTCAGCCGCCAGGTGGGAGGCGTCCTCCAGGTAGATTTCTCCCTTGGGAGAAGATGTAAGTATCAGGAACCGTCGGACGTAGAAACTCAGCTGGTCTACCTGGCGCCTGACCGGTGGGACGAGAGGACGGAACGGTAGCGTTATCTGACTAGGTCCCCTATCTAGTTGCTCAATATGCGCAACTAAGTCAGAGGCATCCTTGCGGAGTTCTTTGACTGTTTTTGTTCGATTGTTGCCGGAAGGCCATTCAAGGTTGCAGTCCATTGCCACGTCAACCAAGATGTTGTTGATGTACCTGCGCGCCTCTTCGACATAGGGACGAAGGCGTCGCTGTTGCCACTCGCGAACTACGGGGTTCGTGAAGAACAATCCGGGGCCGAGTAGAACGAGTGCGGCTAGAGCGTTCACTGCGAAGCCTACTGCATCATCACCCCACGTTTCCCGCACTTCGCCGGTCCAAGTACCAAGGCAGAAGAAGCCAAAGATTGCCGATGTGACACTTATTGCGACACCTGTCCACACATATGATCGCGGAAGCGCGTCCGACTCGTACTGGCGCAGAACGTTTGGGAGTCGAAAGTGCATAGTACTCAGTCCGCCGAGGCGCTGGATCGAGGGTCCTGTCTATGCCCGTGGCAGGTGAGCCACCGAAATGCGTCGTCCAGCATTATATCGACGGCCTCAATCTCATCAACGCGAAGAACAACGCTGCTGCCGTCCTGTCCCACAATCTCCCCGAGGATCATCATATCGACGAGCGCGGGCTTCACTCGGTTCAGGGGATGGTCGCACGAGAAGCCATCCATACCGGTAACCGCGCCTTCAATCTGGAGGCCGTCGAGGGCTCGGTATAGTTCGCGCAGACCAGTCTTGACCCCGCCAACTACCTCCTGACGTGTCAGCGTGGGCAGGTCAGGCCGTCGAGCATAGGAAATCGTGTCGCGCAGCGTCTGGATAGAGCGTTGAGCCTCGTCGGTTGACCGATACCCGACTCGGGTCATCAGGTGCGCCAACTTCCCATCAAGCAGATCGGTGAGCCCGTCCCAGTCCCTGAAGTCTGGCTGACTGTGAGCCTTGTTGTTGGGCGCCGGTATTCTGCTCCATAGCTCATTATCATTAAGGACCGCTTGCACTGCATCCTTGCATTTCTTGATGCGCATGCGCACGATCTGCAGATCTTCTGTCGGGTAGGAGAAGTTCGAGAACTGCAGTGCTGATTCTGCTACTTGGGAAGAAGGTAACACGGCGGCCCCCGGAGATCGACGCGATGTGTAGCCAACTAACGATACCGCTTAGTTGCTCAGGGTGGAAAGGCGTCCCGCGATCATGAAGAGGGCGATGCTGCTTTGGCGCCCTGGGAATGACGGATGCCGGTGAGCTGCAGCGTCGGACGGCCCTGGGGGCGGATCAAAAGGCGGGAAGTGTGGCGGAAGATCAAGCCTCAGCCTCCACGGAAGACCGCTGTTCGTGGCGTTCTCCCAACGTCCGCGAGCTGGACGCGGTCACTCGCGGGCTGCTTGCGAGGGTTTTGGGACGCCGGCGCCGGACCGGCCGACCCGGCCGGGCGTTGACGATCGATCTGGACTCCACGATCTGCGAGGTCTACGGGCGGAGCAAGCAGGGCGCCGGGTTCGGCTACACCAAGGTCCGCCGGTATCACCCGCAGCTGGCCACCCTGCCGAGACCGGGCAGGTGATCTTCTCCCGACTCCGGGGTGGGTCGGCCGGGGCGGCCCGCGGAGCGAAGTCGTTCCTGACCGAGACCGTCTCGCGGCTGCGCGAAGCGGGCGCGTGCGGGCCGCTGACGGTGCGCGCGGACTCGGCGTTCTACTCTCAGAGGGTGTTTTTTGGAAACGGAGTAGTCAGTCCTGGTTGAGATCATCGGCGAACCGGCGGGCTGCTTCCCGTTCAACATCACTACGGGGTTCGGGGAGTTCCTCGCCGGCCAGCCGGGCGGCCATCAACCGGATCATCGCGATCTGGATCATCGCCTCAGCGTGATCGGTCCTGCGTTCGTAGTCGCGCGCCAAGCGTCTGCACCTCGAGAGCCAGCCGAAGGTCCGTTCCACCACCCACCGGCGGGGCAGCACCTGGAAGCCTTTCGCGGCTCTTCCGGAATCGGAGTGCAGCTGAGGGTGTGACCGACCCGGGAGCAGGGGCCGTGTCGCTGTGGTGAGGCGGGCCCCGAGAAGTTGATGATGACGGTTCCTATGCCAGTCAGCTTCAACGTCCCGGGGACCCGATGTCGCAGCCGGACAGTCAGGTATTGCGCCTGCACATCCTCGGTGATCAAGACCACCGGAGATCATACTCCTCGGCGATAGAGAACACCCTCTGCCATGCGTGTTCGACCTCTGCGGCGTCCGCTGCATCGACTGTGCCTGCGTCGTTTCCCAGGGCATTCGCTAGAGCTTGCCGACAAGCTCGAATAAGTTCGAGATACTCTTGTTGGTACCGTACCCCCTGCAAAGTGCCGGGCTGCTGGTCAGGATCAAGTAGCCATCGTTCGCTCTTCTCGATCTCAGAGATGTGTCGTTCAACTACTTGCCCCCCTCCCACGCGACAGATAGAAAAATCAATCCGGTCCATATGGAAGAAGATCTGCTGTAGATCTTCACGCATGGTGGGCACAGCCTTGGGGGCAGAGACGGCCGCCGCCGCGGCGCTGGCGCAACACGCAACGAGCATCAGCGTCGCTGCAGCGGTCCCCGTGGAAACGATGCCATTACGCAATTTGATCGACGGTAGATAGCTGGCCGCGAGCGCAGTTACCCCGCCTGCAAGAAGCGAGAGGAAAAGCGTGCTGGAGAAGACCGTCACGAATTGATCAAATGCGTCCACAGGTGCAGCGCCACGATATATAGAGACCATCGTGGGCCCCGCCGCCGCAAGCGGGGCGGCGATCAGGCTGGCGATTCCGCCGCGCCGGTGAGGCATTCGCGAAGCTAAGAGAGCTGTCACGCTTGTTCCAATAGAGACGACCACGGCTGGCAGCAGGAGCGCTGAGAGCGGAGTTAACTCCCGTGCAAGCCAGTTTGGCGCTGCGCTGTCTTTTCCGTTAGGGACTAAGATAAAGCGGTAAGCAGAGTAGGCTATCAGCGCGGTCGTCCCAGACAGGAGGCCGCCAATAAATGCAGGCTTGAACTCTGCCTTTCGGGCGGCCCTGCGCCCTGTTAAAAAGATTGTGAGGAATAATGCGCAATAGGCGGCAGCGGCAACCTTTCCGACTTCCGAGCTACCGAATAGGAGCAGCGCGGTCGCCACTGCGCTCCTTGTGTCGTCGCGAATGTGGGCATCATATAAGCGAGCGACGTCTAGCCAGCCTGAGGCGATGGCGCAGATGGACCCTACTACGGCTACCTGTACCGCCACGAACATGAACTTCGCGCGTCGAAAGGAGAGGGTCGAAGTCTCGAGCAACAGCTGCACACTGGCCATGACCGCGATTACAAGGGCTATGAAGGAGAACCATCCGAAGGCCGAAGATGGGTACCGACTGTACTCGCCCTGCGCATAGATTGAGTACCTGAAAATGACGTACCCGTTTGCCACTCCAAATGCCACGAACAGCGCAAAGTGCGCACCGCGATTTACCTGCGGGTCGACCAATGCCGAGTCGTCGCTCGCGTATCTTCGAATATGCACTACCAGCCACCAGGCAAGGATGGCGAAGACAATCGGCGAAGCGACCAGGTATGCGCCAGTACTACGGGCGCTCATGTCCAGACCTTGTGCACCAATTTGCAGGTTGGGCGCAGCGATTCCTGCAAGCGTCCCAACTGCCAGCCCCTGCAGAGGCTGCAGCACCTCAACTGCGTCGCGCTCGACGGCTCGGGCCCGGCGCGAGGTCGGCGGGTGTGGGTCTACGATGAGCTTCCACAACCGGGGAGTAGCAGACCGATGGGAGTCCCTGTTCAGTATTCGCTTGAGCGCGTCGGCTTCCAGAGAGCTCGCGGCTCTATCTGCTGCGTACTCTCGGGCATGCAAAGCTCCCAGGCGCACGACTAAGAGGACGGCGACTAGAGTGAGGGGCGCGAGCAGGTTCCAGCCTTCAATCCCTGCCCCGTATACGTACAGTGCCGTCCACGCGAGCACGGCCGGACCGGACCACCATGCAACTCTCGCCGGCAGAACGTCGTGGTAAGTATGGTGAGCGCACTCGTGCGCCAAGATTGCTCGAGCCGCTGCCGGGTCACTGAGACTCAAAGCCAACCAGTTCGGCCCGACTTCTATGTATCGCTTCAGAACGCCGTCAGCCCTCGCTTGCGGCAAAGGACGGCGCGGATTATAAAGGAGGCGTACATGCTGGAGTGACGACGCAGCAAGGACGGGAGATACAACGAGCTCGTGAGACGCCTTTATGTATGGTACGGGCCGCAAGAACAGAAATCGCCGGACGACGGGGATCATGGTCGCTAGTACTATGAGGGCTCCGAGTAGCGTTAGGCTTGCTGAGAGTGACCACAGCAGACTGGTGCTGGTTATTAGCTGAAGGCACGCACGAGCGAGCTCGCTCCCGTTGAAGCATGTCGGCGGTAGCCCATCGATGAAGCCCTCAAGGAACCATGCGCTCCAAAAGCCAATACCAGTTACGAAGATAGCTGCTATTGCGACGAATACTACGAGTGCGAAACGAATGTTGGTATCAAGTAGAGACGATCTATGTCTCACATATTGACCACTTGGTGAACGACTTGGTGTTAAATTCTTCATGGCCCGCCCGATCTAAATTCCCTACACGGCAAGGCTCTCTGTAAGCGGCTTCCTCCAATACAGATTGTGGTTCCGGTCCTAGCTGTGTCTCTGGCCTGATGAATACGGTCCCTTAGGGGACCGCAGTGCTCCCACGATCGCGTCAGACAAAAGCCTGGCTCTTTGCTCGTCCAGTCCAACCGCTCGCGCGTTCTGGTACGATTTCTCGCGGGCTAGCTCAATAAGCTCCTCTGCGCATTTGGGTGGAGGCTGTGGATTGTCCTCGGATCCGCTCCTCAGACGCTCGATGGTAGACCTGATCCATTCCTTGAGTGAGTCCTCGACAACTCCTTTTAGGGAGTCCAGCAGGAGGTTGCCGACTACAGATGACACGGGTACGACAGCCATCAACCAAGTAAGCTCGGCGTCTCCGAATCCCAATGCACCATCTCGAGCGCGCGTCTTCTGTCTTAGTAGCTCTTCTCCCATAGCGTCGAGTAAGGGAAGTTCAGCAGGCCGAGTGCCCACCAACACAGCTCGGGCAAGGGCGAGTGCGATTTGGTCATCAATCGTCACGTGCTGTCCCCCTTTCGGAAACCCCTGCAACTTCGCGGCTGCAAGCTGACCTTCCCAAGGTCAACTCGTCGCGGATGGGCGGGCTGCCGTCTGTGCCGCCACCACCGAGTGTGGTACGTGACGACGTGAAGCTGATGAGTGTTCACCCTATCGGTGGCTCAGCCCGAAGCCGAACGAGTGACTGCTCGGCTACATCGCGTCAGGGGCTTTGGCGCCCAACAGCTCGAAAGGTCGATCATCCGCGCTGGCGGTTCCGGCTCGTCGTGATCGTTATGCGGCTCTTCGTCATTGAGCGTGGAGGGATGACCGCGACACGATCTTCGGCTTCGGCCTGGTGATGGGCCTGGGGCCTCACTCTTCGTGGTGTCTGGACACTTCGGAGGGAGGCCCCAGGTGGGGACGGAGACTACTGGTGCGCGCGACCTCGGGGCGGTGGTGCTCGGGCTTGAGGGCTTCGAGTTGGTCGCGGTCGACGAGCATGACGGTGAGCTCGAGCTGGCCGTGCAGACGACTGCCGATCTGACCGGCTGCCTGGTCTGCGGGGCGGTCGCCGAAGCGCACGGACGCCGGCCGGTGCGGGTCCGTGATCTGCCGGTCGCCGGACGTCCCACGAGCCTGATCTGGATCAAGCGACTGTGGCGCTGTCGGTACGAGGCCTGCGAGATGGGGACCTGGTCGGAGACGAGCCCCGAGATCGCCCCGCGGGCCTCACTGACCGCTCGTGCTGCACGGGAAGCGTGCCGGCGCGTCGGCCAGGGCGGGGAGTCGGTGGCCGCCGTGGCCTGGGATCTGGGTCTGGGCTGGGGGACGGTGATGCGCGCGGTGGCCGAGCACGGCGCCCCGCTGGTCGACGATCCGGCCCGGCTCGAGGGTGTGGCCGCGCTCGGGGTCGACGAGACCGCCTACCTGGCCGCCACCTCGACGCATGGCACGGAGTTCGCGACCGGTCTGGTCGACCTCACCCGCACCGATGGTCCGGCGCGGCTACTCGACGTCGTGCCTGGTCGCAGCGGCACGGTCCTCTCCTCGTGGCTGCGTGGCCGGGACGCCGGCTGGCGCGCGGGGGTGAGGGTCGCGGCGCTGGACCCGTTCCGCGGGTACGCCACCGCGTTGCGCACCCACCTGCCCGGCGCGGTCCGCGTCCTGGACGCCTTCCACGTGGTCAAGCTGGGCTTCGACGCGGTCGACCAGGTCCGCCGCCGCGTGCAGCAGGAGACCCTCGGGCACCGCGGCCGCGCCGGCGACCCGCTCTACGGCATCCGCCGGGTGCTGCGCCGCGGCCACGACCACCACTCCGACCTGTCCTGGACCCGGCTGCTGCACGGGCTCGACCTCGGCGACCCCGACGGTGAGGTCGCCGCCGCCTGGATCGCCGCCCAGGAGCTACGCCTGCTCTACCGCCACACCGACCCGACCCGCGCCGCCGCGGCGTTCTACCGCTGGCTGACCTTCTGCGCCGACTCCGAGGTCCCCGAACTCCAGCGCCTGGCTCGCACCCTGGACTCGTGGCGCGACGAGCTGCTCGCCCGCTTCACCGCCGCCGACGTGTCCAACGGCCCCACCGAGGCGATCAACCTGCTGATCAAGAAGGTGAAGCGAGTCGGTCACGGCTTCCGCAATTTCGCCAACTACCGGCTGCGACTGCTCCTGCACTGCGGAACCGTGTGGGACGCTCCCGCCACCACGATGCTGCGAGGCCACCTCCACGCTTCATGACGAAGAGCCGGTATTATTTTGGATGCGGTTGGTTAGTCTGGTGGGACACAGACCTTGCCCCGGCTGGAAGTAGTGCCTCTTGCGCGGCGGTATTGCTTGATCGGTAGTGAGTGTGAGACGCTTGATCTTCAGACTTCGCGCCGGACGAGGTCTTCCATTCCCTGCCGCCGACCTGGGAATTTGCAACCCGAGTGGTTCGATCCTTGTCCGACGAATCCTCGTTCTTCTGCGAACGCTGGTACTCAGTGGGCACCACCAGCTCATCGAGTACCGCCGAGATGAAGTCGTCGAACGAGGTTACCTGACCACCTCGGAAGTACAAACAATCCGGAATGACGTGACGAATCAGAACCGTCTTGCCGGTCTTCGTTGGACCAGTAACCGCGAGAATCTCGGTGCCGTACTCCAGGTGCCGGCGAACTTGATCTTCGAGGTCGCCACGCGACTGGTAGGTGACCGTCGGCGTGCCGCCTGGGACGAACACCTCCCGAGCTCTGAACGTCACAGCGGAGATCGTAAGGAGGCCCGCTGTGCACCACTCCACACCCCAGCTCGCGCCAGGCACCTGCCATCGCTGCCGGCAAGCTCGTGACTTCCCGTGGTCGAAGTTCCTCGCGACACGCATCAAGGTACATAGGTCAGCGCTGGAGTGGGCCAGGGACACCGCGCCCGGGCGGGCCAGCCCGCTGCCGCCCCCGACCAGCGCCGCCGACGACACCGAGTGGTGCGGGGCGACGAACGGCGGGGCCGCCGGGAGCGCCTCCTCGGGGTCGACCGCGCCCGCCAGCGAGCGGACCGCGGCCACCTGCAGCGCCGAGTCGACGTCGAGGTCGGGCAGCAGGCCGGTCATCCGCCGGGCCAGCATCGTCTTGCCCGATCCCGGCGGTCCCACCATCAGCAGGTGGTGGCCGCCGGCCGCCGCGACCTCCACCGCCCGGCGCGCCGCGAGCTGCCCGACGACGTCGGCGAGGTCCTCCCGCGCGCCACCGCCCCGCCGGCGTGCTCCCCCGCGAACCGCGAGCAGCCGCCCGCGGTCGCCCCGCAGCCACGCCAGGACGTCGGAGAGGTGCTCGGCGCCGAGCACCTCGAGCCCGTCGACCAGACCCGCCTCCACCGCGGCCGCCGCCGGCACCACGGCCTGCTCCACCCCGAGTCGCCGGGCCGCGAGCAGCGTCGGCAGCACGCCCCGGACCCCGCGCACCCGCCCGTCGAGGGCCAGCTCGCCGATCAGCACGACCCCGCGCAGCGCCGCCACCGGCACCGTCCGCGCGGCCGCGAGCACCGAGCAGGCCAGCGCGAGGTCAAAGCTCCGGGTGTTCCTGTACTGGGAAGGGCTGGTCTAGCGAACCCATGATCATCGACCCGATGAGAGACGGCACGACCGCCGCGATGACCACCGTGCCTCCGTCAACGAGCCACCGAAGATGAGGGCGTCGCGCCTAGCAAGATCAACAACACGGCGGATGCGGCCTCGATGCAGACCCGCAGCGCGACCGAGGTGGCCGCGATGTTTCCCCGCGACGGCGTTCCATGCCCGGGGCGATCCACGGGTCAACGACCAGAGGGCGCGCTAATTCTCGTTCGCCCCCAGTTCTCCCCTGGTCATGATGATCACGCCGGGCGAAGCGTTCAGGATGCCCTCGAAGCGCGGCAACGCGCGCAGCCCGAACTGTACCGCGAGCGCCCGGGCGGCGTCCTCCTCCTGGGTACTGGGGCGGAAATAGACAGCGCTCTCAGGGACGTCGACAGCGTTGTAGTTGCCGACCATAGGGACGTTCCAGCCCCGCTGGCGCAGCTCGTTGGCCGCGCGGTCGGCCAGACCGGGGGTCGTCGAGTTGTTGTACACGCGGGCAGTGCAGGGAGGCGGCGGCGTAGGCGTAGGCGTAGGCGTGCGTAGCGTGGCCACAGCATCCCTCGCTACAGGCGTACCTTCCGCAGCGTTCTGGAGTTGCGGACGCGTGACTCCCCTCTCCAACAGTCCCTGAAGAAAACCATTCACCGTGCCCGGCGGCGCGCTATTTCTCTCCAACACCTGTAGCGCGGAGCCCACTACTGCCCGGACGCGCTGTGGACTCCCTGGGCCTCCGGCGTCGCGGAACCCCGGCTGCGCGCGGCCGTATAGGAAGACTGGCCGTGCCCCGCAAGGCACGCGGCCAGGCGTCAAAATTTCCGTTAGGGAGATTTCTTTCGGCTCCCGCGCCTCGCGGCACCCGTCGGACGCGTTGGCCACCCAGCCGCCGTTCCAGCCGCCCCCAGACTCGTCCGGACAGAAGGGAGCGAAGAGGAAGAGCTGGACGGCACCCTGCAGACAGTCTTCATGTTGGTAGCACAAGGGATCTAGGACGGGCTCCTCCGAGGGCTCCGAAGGCTCCGGGGGTGCCGGCTCCGGCCGATTTTCGTTCTGAAGGACGTTAGTTATCGCGTCGTCGAGCGAAGCAGCGCTGTTGATGAACGCCCCGTTGTTTGCCGGGGGGTAGAACGCAAGTCCACCGGCCGGGGGGGCTGCGCCGCCACCCGGGGGGCGGCCACCACCGGGGGCGACACCCGCCACGCCACCTGCGCCGCCACCACCAAGACCGCCCACCCCACCGGGACCGCCCACCCCACCGGGACCGCCCACACCCAGGGCAACCGCCCCCGGAGCAACCGCCCCCGGAGCAACCGCCCCCGGAGCAACCGCCC